>JAXMHM010000001.1:0-425067 GCA_046346755.1 Opitutaceae bacterium
CAATGCGACCCTTGCCGGACGGTGGACTGGCGGAGCCGGGCCGCCAGGGATTTTTTGCGGTGGGCGAGCGTCCGGTGCGGGTTGAGTTGGGAAGTCCCACCGCGGGCTACCTGGTCCACACCGTCGATCCGGAGACGGGACAGATTGCCGAACCCCGTCAATTTCCGGGTGATCACGCGCTCTCACTCGACAAACCCGGACTGTATTGGATCACTTGCATCCTTTCGCCATGACTGAAATGGACTCACAACCTGTCCGGCCTCTGCTCCCCTCGCGTCACCGCTTTCGCGCGCTCCTGTGGGTCGTGTCTCTGAGTCTGCTGGGCGTCGTTCGAGCGACGCCATCGCAAGTGGAGCAGTGGAATGTCTTTGAAGTGGCACTCAAGGGACCGCAGGAGGGCAACCCCTTTGTCGACGTCAGGCTCACCGCTGTGTTCACCGACGGCGTCCGGAGTGTTCAGGTCAACGGCTTCTACGATGGCGACGGCGCCTACCGTATCCGGTTCATGCCGCCGACTCCCGGAGAGTGGCGCTATGAGACGAAGAGCAACCGGTGGCCGTTGACCGACAAGAGCGGCGTGTTCACCGTGACGCCTGCGAAACCGGGGAACCATGGCCCGGTGGGGGTGCGAAACACCTTCCACTTCGCCTACGCCGATGGCACTCCCTTTCGTCCTATTGGCACTACGTGCTACTCTTGGATCCATCGCACCGAGGCGATGCAGGAACAGACCCTCAAGACGCTGGCCGCTGCGCCGTTTAACAAGGTTCGGATGGCTGTGTTTCCTCAGGCGCACGGCAGCAAGTTCATGCCACCGACACGGTGGCCCTACCAGGGCACCGCTCCACGGAGCTGGGATTTTACCCGTTTCAATCCCGAGTACTTCCGTCACTTCGAACACCGAATTGAACAACTGCGCGACCTGGGAGTGGAGTGCGACCTGATCCTTTTCCATCCCTATGACGATGACGAGGAGTGGGGGTTTGAGACCATGGCACCCGAGATGGACGACCACTATGTGCGCTACGTGGTGGCCCGCTTCGCCGCGTATCGCAATCTCTGGTGGTCCGTGGCGAACGAGTACGACTTTCTTCGGACCAAGACCGAGGAGGACTTCGATCGCGTGTTCAAACTGCTGCAGTCCCAGGATCCGTATCAGCACCTCCGCTCCATTCACAATGGCAAGGTCATCTACGACCATAACAAGCCGTGGGTCACCCACGTCAGCCTGCAGAACGCGATGGCGGCGGAAGAGCCGGGTCGTGCCACCCTGTACCGCGACGTGTACCGCAAGCCCATCGTGTTCGATGAACTGAAATACGAAGGCAACCACAACCTCCGCTGGGCACAACTCACCGCTCCGGAACTGGTCCAGCATTTCTGGGCCTGCACGGTGGCCGGGACGTACGGCGGACACAGCGAGTACTTTGCCGACGAGAAGGACGTGGTCTGGCTGGCCCATGGTGGCACGCTCAAGGGTGAAAGTGCCTCCCGATTGGCGTTTCTCCGGAGGATTCTGGACGAGGCACCCGCAGGCGGCCTCGATCCGAGCGACCAATGGCAGGATCCACGCATGGCCGGCCGGCCGGGTCACTATTACCTCATTTACTTTGGCCTTGAGACGCCGACGTCGTGGACGCCGATGCTCTACCGCAACGGCCTGACCGAGGGGATGGAGTTCAAGGCGGAGGTCATTGATACGTGGAATATGACGGTCACGCCCGTTCCCGGAGTGATTGTGACCAAGAAGGCGGATCGCTATCAATTCACCGATCGCGAAGGCCGGGTGATCGCCCTGCCAGGCCGGAAGTACATGGCAGTGCGGCTTCGTTATAGTGGCGGCGCAGCACCGGTGAGCACGGCGAAACCGCCCATGGAACCATGAAACGCGCACCGGCTGCAGTGAATCCGAGGATGGGGAAAGCGCGATGGCACCGTCTCGGGTTCTTCGTGGCTGCGTGTCTGTTCTTCGTGGGTGGTCCGCGCGTTCGCTCCGCCGAGCCCGAGACCATGTGCTACCTGTTTGCCTACTTTTACCACGATCGCGAAGGAGAGGGCTTTCGTCTGGCCTGGAGCGAAGACGGCTACGCCTTCACGGCCCTCAACGGGGGGCGAAGCTACCTCAAACCCGAGGCGGGGGAGGCCCGGATTATGAGGGATCCCTGCCTCTATCGGGCTCCCGACGGACGTTTTCACCTAGTTTGGACGACGGGTTGGACGGGACGCACGATTGGCTATGCGTCCTCAGCTGACCTGCTGCACTGGTCGGAACAGAAAACCCTGCCGGTGATGGCCCATGAAGCCGAGGCGCAGAATTGCTGGGCGCCCGAGATTGTCTGGGATTCGAAAGAGCGCCAGGCGGTCATCGTCTGGTCCACCACCATCCTCGGGCGCTACCCCGAAACGGCGATGTCGAACCGGCGTCCGGAGCGGAATCACCGCATCTACGCGGTCACCACCCCGGATTTTTCCACCTTTTCGCCCACGCGCCTCTTTTATGACGGAGGGTACAACGTGATCGACGCCAATCTGATTCCCGGCCCCGACGGAGGGTGGCTCATGTTCGTCAAGGATGAGACCTTGGCACCGGTCACCCAGAAGAACATCCGGCTGGTTCGAGCGCCCTCCCTCGCCGGTCCTTGGTCCGCCCCCTCGCCACCGCTGACGGGCAACTATTGGGCCGAGGGACCGACGGCCATCCGCGTGGGTGATGAGTATCGGGTTTACTTCGACAAGCACATGCTCAACGCCATCGGCATGGTGCGCTCCCGGGATTTGGTTTCCTGGGAGGACGTGAGTGATCGAGTGACCTTTCCCAAAGATGCGCGTCACGGCTGCATCCTGCACGTGCCGCGCGCCCTGGTCGCCAGACTGGAGCAAGCTGCGGCCGTCGCTGCACCGACAACCCCCGTCCCACCCACTCCATCACTCCCATGAAATCGATCCTCGTCCTTCTCAGCTGCGTCTTGCTGGCGCCAGCGCTCCTGGCCAAGCGGGCCCATCGCTCGGTGCGGGTCTCCGAGTTCATTTTCGAACAGGCCCCGTATCCGGAGTGCCATGCGTCGACCCTGGTGGAAGTGGCCCCTGGTCATCTGGTGGCCGCCTGGTTCGGCGGCACCAAGGAGCGGGCGCCCGATGTCGGCATCTGGGTGGCCCACCATGAGAACGGCCGCTGGAGTGACGCGATCGAGGTGGCGGATGGTCGGCAGGCTGACGGGACGCGGCTGCCGTCCTGGAATCCCGTGCTCTTTCAGTCACCGGACGGACCGCTGGTGCTTTTCTACAAAGTGGGACCGTCCCCCAGCAAATGGTGGGGACTCATGCTCGTTTCCGAGGATGGCGGAAAGTCCTGGAGTGAACCTTCACTTCTCCCGGAAGGGATCCTCGGGCCCATCAAGAACAAGCCCGTCGTTCTGGCGGATGGCACCTGGCTTTCGCCTTCAAGCACCGAGGGCAACCCCGAGGGTTGGCTGGTCCACTTTGAACTCTCCCACGACCGCGGGGCCACCTGGGAGCGTACCAAGGCCCTGGGCAAAGGACCCGGTCTCGATGCGATCCAGCCCAGCGTGTTGTTGCACAAGGACGGTGGGTTGCAGGCCGTCTGTCGCACCAAGCAGGGCGTGGTGGCCATGAGCTGGTCCCGGGACTCCGGCAAGACGTGGAGCCCGCTGGTCGCGACCGAACTCCCCAATCCCAATTCGGGCACCGACGCGGTGACCCTCGCTGATGGCCGCCAGTTGATCGTCTACAATCACAGCGGCCACCGTCCGGATGAACCCGGAAAGGGAAATCGCTGGCCATTGGATGTGGCGGTGTCGGATGACGGTTTGGTGTGGAAGCGGGTGGTCACGCTGGAAACGGAACCGATGACCAGTGGGTACTCGTATCCGGCGGTGATCCAAGGCAAGGACGGACGGGTGCACATCACCTACACCTGGGGACGCAAACGGATCAAACACGTGGTGCTCGATCCTTCGCGGTTCTGACCATGCGCGCGTGGCTGGCGTGCCTGCTGCTGGGTTCGGGGATGGTGGTGCGGGGGTGGGCTGCGCCTTCCCTTCGCGTGGTTCACACGCTCTGCGAATCCGCAGTCGATCCACGCGGAGTGGATTCGGCCGCGCCTCGACTCTCCTGGAGTCTGGTTGGAACGGGCCGGGCGGAAAGGCAGAGTGCCTGGCAGGTGCAAGCGGCCAACTCCCGGGAGCGCCTGTCGGAAGGGCGGCCGGACCTGTGGGACAGTGGCAAGGTTTCGGGGAGCGAGTCCTTGCACATTCCCTATCAGGGAGCCGCTCTCACCTGTTCGCAGACGGTGTATTGGCAGGTCCGCGTTTGGAATGAACGGGACGAGGCGACGGCATGGAGCGATCCCGCAGAGTGGACCATGGGCCTGCTCTCCGCCGCCGACTGGAAGGCGGACTGGATCCGGTCGCCGTCCTCAGGTCCCAATCCCCTGTTTCGCCGCAGCCTCCGGGCGAGGAGCGGCCTGGTGCGGGCCTGGGCCCACGTGTGTGGGCTGGGCCACTACGAACTGCGGATCAACGGGCGTAAAGTCGGAGAGGATGTCCTGTCCCCTGGCTGGACGCAGTACCGCAGCACGACGCTCTACGAAACCCGCGACGTGACCGGCTGGCTGCGGGAAGGCGAAAATGTGGTGGGGATTGTGCTCGGCAACGGCATGTACCACGTCGAGCGCCCGCCCGGACGATTTGCCAAGTTTGTCGGAAGTTACGGCGCCCTGCGTGTGGTGGCCCAGGTGCGTCTGCTGTACCAGGATGGAACCGTGGAGACGATCGGCACGAACTCCGACTGGCGCACCCATGACGGCCCCATCCAGTTTTCCAGCATCTACGGTGGCGAGGACTTCGATGCGCGGCGGGCCTCGCCGGGCTGGGATCTCCCCGGGTTCGACGACCGCGCCTGGTCACCGGCGATCATCGTGAGCGACGCAAGCCTGGGAACCCTTCGGGGGCAGGGCCGATCGGCGGAGCCCGTGAGGCCGATAGAAACGCGCGCTCCAGTGCGTATCCGAGAGTTGGGACCAGGCCGTGTTCTCTACGATTTTGGGCAAAACGCCTCGTTCATGCCCCGGTTGACCGTGTCAGGTCCGATTGGGGCGACCGTGCGCCTCACCCCGGGCGAGGTCGTGAATCCCGATGGCAGCATCCAGCGCGGCACCATGGGAGGAGCGGATCGCGGCAGTGCCTGGTGGCAGTACACCAAGGCCACCCCTGACCCGGAGAGCTGGTTCCCTCAGTTCTATTACATTGGCTCGCGCTACGTGCTTGCCGACCTTTTGTCTGCGGAGTCGACCGGAGTCGACGGCGCGAGACCTCGGATCGACGGCTTGGAGATGGTGATTGTCCACTCCAGCGCCCGGCCGGTGGGGTACTTTGCGGCATCAGACCCCATGCTTGGTCGGATCCGTGACCTGGTGCGTTGGGCGCAACGGTCCAACCTGATGTCCATCCTCACCGATTGCCCGCACCGGGAGAAGCTGGGCTGGCTTGAGCAGAATCACCTGAATGGCCCCTCGCTGCGCTACGAGTTTGATCTCGCCCGGCTGGCGGCGAAGAACGTGCACGACATGGCCGAGGCGCAGACACCCGAGGGCCTGATTCCGAATATCGCGCCGGAATACACCGTGTTCAAGGGCAACTTCCGTGCGGCGGCGGAGTGGGGAGCGTCTTTCATTCACGTGCCCTGGCAGCAGTATGTGTTCACGGCAGATCGGGCGTTGTTGGAGGAGCACTACGAAGCGATGAAGCGTTATTTTGCCTATCTGGAGAGCAAGGCGGCGGATGGCGTCCTCTCCGAGGGCCTGGGCGACTGGTATGACCATGTCCTCGGAAAACCGGGTCGGGCGAATCTCACCCCGCCCGCGGTTACCGCGAGTGCGTTCTTCATTCAGGACGCCGAAGTGCTCGCACGAGTCGCTGGCGTGCTTGGGCGCGACGACGACCGGCAGCGCTTCGAGGCCCGGACCGGTGAACTGCGCCGGGCGTTCCGCCGGGCGTTTGTTGAGGGGCGAGGGCCGGACCGGATTGGCTCGGGTTCCCAGACCTCCCTGGCGCTTGCACTCGTGATGGGACTTCTCACCGCCGAGGAACGACCGACGGTCCTCCGTGCCTTGGAGCGTGACTTGGAAGAGCGGGGTCACGCCACGTCCGGAGCGGCAGGGTTTCGATCCTTGCTGCAGGCGTTGGTCCAGGAGGGACGTTCGGATCTGATCTACCGGTTGGCCACACAGCAGTCGAAACCTGGCTACGCGTTTCAGGTGATGAATGGCGGCACCACCCTGGCCGAGTCATGGCCCGCGCAAACCGGAGCGTCGCAAAACCATTTTTTTCTCGGGCAGATCATCGAGTGGTTTTACAAGGACTTGGTGGGCATTGGCAGTGACCCCGAGCACCCGGGATTCAAGCGGGTCCTGATCAGGCCGCAGGTAGTCGATTCGCTCACCTGGGCTGAGGCGAATTATGAGTCGGTCCGGGGCCCGGTGGCGGTGCGTTGGGAAAAGGTCGGGGCGGAACTCCGCGTGAGCGTCTCCCTTCCTGCCAATGTCGACGGGTTGGTTTATCTGCCTGCGCGAGATCGTGCTGCGGTGCGAGAAGGCGACGGACCGGCGGGGGCGCAGACGGGTGTGCGTTGGGTACGGCGCGAGGGAGATCGCGAGGTGTACGCGATTGGCTCCGGTTCCTATCAGTTTGCGGTCGGCCCCTAGCCGCCTCTCTGACCGGTGGGGAATCGGAGGGTTGCTGAACACGTGGTCCGGATAGCGGGCCGCAACCGTGTACGTGAGTGACCCGGGTGGGCAGGCGGATCGATTCTCCGATCTGCCTTTGGCTGCGAAGTGATTTGACGCGCGCTTCACATCAGGGATGGGCCTGATGGGAGCTTGGGCGGATCTCCTGAAAGGTTTTTTGAACCCAACCGCAAACGAACGGTCGTAGCATAAGGACCTGTGCGCCGATTTGTTTTCGGACACGCATCACTTTGCCATGAACCGTACGCTTATTACCGCATCCATTCCGGTTCCACCGATGAGAACCACGCCATCCTCCACTGACGTTTGGCGCCGTGTGCCGACGCACGTTCTTGTGGTGGATGATGATCTGGCGGTGCGGGAACTCGCATCAGCTATTTTGGTACGCGCTGGATTTCGCGTCTCCACGGCGGCGGATGGCGAGGCAGGTTGGAAGGCAATCCTGTCCGAGTCGTTTGATCTGGTCCTGACTGACAACGAAATGCCGAAACTTCGCGGCGTGGATCTCATTGTTCGACTCCGGGAAGCGGGCTTCATGCTTCCGGTCATCTTGGTCTCGGGAGGAGTGCTCGATGAAGAAGGGGCGCTTGGTGCGGTCATCGGATGCGGGGCGGTGATGGCCAAACCCTTTTCCGGACCGGAGCTCGTTCAGCGCATTCGTCAGTTTGTTCCTGCTGCCGTAGCTGGAGTGATGGCCTAGCGATCAAGAAGCTCGGGCGGTGACACGACTGCCCGGCTGGTGCAACTGCTTCGCCTGCCGATTGATCGGGGTGAAGCACGCCCCGGGGCGACTGTCAAAAAAGCGTAAAAGCCCTCGGGTACGGGTGCTTTCTGCCCCGGAGTGGGTCCGTACCGGAAAATTTCCCGCTTCGGCCATCGGGGCGGGTGCATTGATCACCACCAGCAACGCCCTAGGCAGTGCCCAGTCTCCACTCTTCTCTCCCTTCCGTTCGTCCGCTCCAGGCAACCGAAACCGAGCCTTTGGTGAGGGAGCGCGCCTTGCGCATCTTGCTGGTCGAGGATTGCGATGAAGATTTTTGTTATGTGGCGCTGGTATTGAAACAGTCCGGTCCCCCGGGCCGATTCGACCTCGTCCGCGCCTCGTCTTACGGGCAGGGACTGAGTGTCGCCCTGGCACAACCATTTGACCTGGGAATATTTGATCAGAATCTCGGCGATGGTACCGGACTCGACTTGCTCGAGGCGCTGCGAAGCATGGGTTCCGAGCTGCCGGTGATTCTTCTTACCGGGATGGACAGCACCGTTCTGGATGCGGCTGCACTCAAGGCCGGAGCGGCGGATTATTTGTCGAAGGCGGATCTCACACCCACCCAGTTGGAGCGCGCGATTCGCTACGCCTGGGTCCAGGCCACGACGCTGGCCGAGCTCAGGAAAACGAATCGATTGCTCGATGCGATTGTTACTCGGCTGCCAGTGACGGCGGTGCGCGTGGATGCGGACGGCACCATCCTGGAAATGAGAGGCCGCGGATGGGAGTGCCTGGGATATCATGATGGGGACCTGGTCGGTCGCACCCTGCAGCGAGAGATTCCGGAACTTCGGGCGGGACTTGAGCGTGCGCTGAAGGGTGGAGAGATGGCATTTACCAGTGCGGTGGAGCGGGAGGGTCAGCGGCACCACTTTGACCACTATTTTCAGTTCGATCATGAGCGCGGAGGCGGTGCGATCGGGTTTGCCGTGAATGTCACGGCTCGCATTCAGGCCGAATCGGAACGGGTACGGCAGGCTCAGCTTCTTGGCAGCATCCTCACGAACATGCCAGTGGTGGCGGGACGCGTCGACGAACAGGGACGGGTGACTGAGGCACATGGCTCGGGGCTGTCGCCCGCGCACCTCAAGGCGGAGGCGCTGAAAGGACGGCTGCTGGCGGAGGTATTGCCTCCGCTCAGGCCCCGGATGGAGTCGGTGCTCGCGGGTGGGTCGACCCAGGTATCGGTCACCGGCAGTCGCGCGGCAAAACCGTGGTCGGTGGAGGTCGCCTTGTCGTTCGATGAGGAGTCGCGTCGCGGGGCGATCTTCTTTGGCCGGGATGTCACCGATCGTCGCCTCCTCGAGCAGCAGTTGCTCACGGCCACGGACGAGGAACAACAACGAATTGGCGCCGATCTGCATGATGGACTTGGTCAGCAGCTGACCGGACTGGCCTGCCTCGCCGCGGCGCTTCAGGAACGACTTCGCCGGGTATCGCCCACCGATGCGGAGCAGGCCGGGCTCATCTCCAAACTGGCCAACGACTCGATTGAACAGTCGCGGGCCCTGGCGCGGGGGCTTTGTCCCGTGCAACTCGAACAGTTTGGCTTTTGCTCCGCCATGGAAGACCTGGCCTACCAGGCCCAGCAACTGCATCGAATCAACTGTCGATTTGTGATGCGAGGGCCGACGCCGCGTCAGGATGCCCTCATTGACAAGCACCTCTACCGCGTGGCCCAGGAGGCGATCCACAACGCTGTGAGGCACGGAGGGGCCCGGTTCATCCGGATTTCACTCCTCTCCAACGCACAGGCGCACCGGCTGGTCGTGGCAGATGACGGCGCCGGATTCGATTGCTCAAAGGGCCCGCGGAGTGAAAGCCGCGGTCTTCGCCTGATGCAGCAACGGGCGACCGTGATCGGCGCGTCGCTGACCCTGGCTTCGCAGCCCGGACGCGGGACGCGCGTCGCAATCACCTGGACAAATTCAAATGGCAACCCTCATGAATCAACGCACTGAATCCCCGACTGCGGCCGCCGCCGTGGCGACGAAACGACGGCTTTTCCTGGTCGATGACCATCCGGTGACCCGCCAGGGCGTCGCAGCCCTCATCAATCAGGAGGCTGACCTCGAGGTGTGCGGCGAGGCGGACAGCGCGCCTCAGGCGCTGCAACTCATCCAAACTCTCGCTCCGGATCTGGCGGTGGTGGATATCACGCTGAAGACCACCAGCGGCATCGAGCTCCTGAAGAATCTGAAGGCAGTGATGCCGGATCTGCCAGTCCTCATCATGTCGATGCATGATGAAAGTCTCTACGCGGAGCGCGCACTCCGCGCGGGTGCGAAGGGTTACATCATGAAGCATGAAGCGAGCGGCCGGATTCTCACGGCGGTCCGCCAGGTGCTCGCGGGTGAGCTCTTTCTCAGCGACCGGATGAAGGAGAAGATGCTGCACCGGCTGGTGAAGAGCCGGAAGGAGGAAGTCGTGTTTTCGATCGACACCCTCAGCGACCGCGAAATGGAGGTTTTCCAGCTGATAGGAAATGGATACAGCACGCGGCAGATCGCGGGAAAGCTCAACCTGAGTGTGAAGACCATCGATTCCTACCGTGAGCACCTGAAGCTCAAGTTGAGATTGGAAAAAGGCGCGGATCTGGTGCGCCACGCGATTCAGTGGGTCAAAAGTGAAAATTTTGTTTGAATGGAAGATGGAACCGTGGACTCCCGGTCTGCACCGGGGTTTACACTAATCCATTGGTGGTGGTATCCCTCATTGTCCCGGGGAAGGGGAGAAGCCATACTTGGCGCGCCGTTCCGTGTCTGACTCGTCTGGAGCCGGATGCGGGCCGGCTCTTTCACTATTGATCCCACGCCCATGCGAATATTGCTCCTCGGTGATGACGCGAAGAACCGACGTCTCCTGGCCTTTGGGCTCGCCCTTGCGGATGACGAGCCGGCGACAGCGGTGACGGCGTCGGATCTGATGCGCATACCCGATCTGCGCCTGTTTGACGTGGTCCTGATGGATTGGGAATCGCGCACGGAACCGGCCGTGCATCTGCTGGACGTGCTCCGTCGTCTCGCGCCTGGACTTCCCGTTGTCGCTTGCACCACCAATCCGGAGCGTGCCGTCAACGCATTGGCCGCGGGTGCCGTCGATGTTCTGATCAAGCCCGTGGATATAGGTGCGGCTCGAACCGTTTTGTCCCGCAATGTGCGGGCCCTGCCGGGATCCGGCACCACGCAGGGGGGGAACACCGTGGGCGCAACGGAGTCCACGGTGATTGCAGCGGACAGCTTTGATTCGCTGAGCTCGACGCATGGCGCACTCATGAATGTGGTCGCGCGTGTCGCTCCAACCGCCGCCAGCGTTCTGGTGTTGGGAGAGAACGGCACAGGGAAGTCGCGACTTGCCCGGCTGCTGCACGATCGTAGTCCGCGTCGGGATCGACCCTTCTTGACGGTCAACTGTCCCTGCCTGCAACCGCAGTTGCTTGAAAGCGAGCTCTTCGGCCACGTGCGCGGGGCGTTCACCGGGGCGGTCAGCGACGTTCCCGGAAAAATCACCGCTGCGGAGGGAGGGACCCTTTTCCTCGATGAGATCGGTGAACTGCCGCTTTCCCTCCAGCCCAAGCTCCTTCGATTGCTGCAGGAGCGGCTCTATGAGCGGGTGGGTGATTCCAAATCCCGCGAAGCCAACATCCGGGTGGTGGCGGCGACCAATCGGGACCTCAAGGCCGAGGTGGCGATGGGTCGTTTTCGGGAAGACCTCTACTATCGACTGAATGTCATTTCCTTGGTCGTACCCGCGCTGCGACATCGGCCAGAAGACATCATCCCCATGGCGGAGCACTTCCTCAAGCTTCTGGGGAAGACGCACGGGCGGGAGCACCGCGGATTCACTCGGGCGGCGCGGGAAGCACTGTTGCGTCACCTGTGGCCCGGAAATTTGCGCGAACTGCGCAACACCATTGAGCGTGCCGCCATCTTGTGCGATCGTGACTGGATCGACGCCGCCGACCTTCCGGAACTGGCGGTGCCGACCGCGGACGCGTTGCCGCAGGTGGGCGATTTCGTCACGCTCGAGGCATTGGAGCAGGCGCACATTCAGCGGGTGATTGCCCGGACTGAAAGCCTTGGCCAGGCCGCACGTGTGCTCGGCATCGACAAGGCCACTCTCTATCGGAGGCGCAAACGCACCGGTGCTCTCGGGTCGACTGATGAGAAAGTGGACGACGAAGGAACCCTTCGTGTTGGTTGATTGCGCGGTCTCGAGAACCTGAACAACCCGCTGGTGAACGGACCCGCGTTGCGGATGCGGTGAGTTCAGGAATCACCGGGAGCCGGCGCCACCTCAGTCTTGCGGGAAAAGAAGCGACGCCACGACAACGCGAATCCGGTGTAAACGAGGACGACGCCTCCCAGACAGGCGATTCCGGCGATCGCCTGACCGACAGCGCCAAGGGCTTCTCCGGTGTGGAGAAAGCGCGTCCAGCTACGGACACGTTGGGCGGCGTTGAGGTCCTCGTGACCGGTTCGGCGCACCACCTTTCCCGTGAAGGGATCCAGCTGCAGCGTGGTATTGGCCGTCCGGGGCCAGGACACTGAGCTTCGCACTGTAAAGACCGCCGCCTGTGGCGAGGGCGGCGATGAGGGTTTGGCTTCGCCGGGTTCACGCTCGGAGTTGCCCCGCTCTTCGCGTCCACCCCGACCCCCGCGGACGCCTGGGCCCCCAAGGCCGGCATTGGCGAGCCGGAGTGTCACCGTTTTCCAATTCGGCTCGAGTTGTTGCACGGCCTCTATCAGTTGGTCGCTCGACATCGGCACAGCGCCCGCGGCGGGAGCGGAAAGGACAACCGGTGCAGCTTGACCGCCCGGGCCACCGCCGGCACCGCGGCCTTCGGCGGTTGGGGCCGGTGTGCCCGTGATCCAATAAATGAATTCACCTCCCCAGCGGAACGAAATGGGAACCGCGGTCAATGTGAGCACGACAACCACGGGAGCCGTCCAAAGGCCAATCGCGTTGTGCCAGTTGAAATCCCGGGCCCTGCCACTGCCGGTCCGGCGGAACCAGATCACGGCCCGGATGGAGCGCCAGGACCCGCTTCGCGGTAGCCATAGATAGAGTCCGGTCAGGGCGAGCACACAGTATGCGAGATTGCAGACGCCATTGATCAACTTTCCAACAGGTCGACTCGTTTCACCGTGGAAACCGAGCGTCCGGTGCAGGTCGGTCATGGTGCGCATGAACGCACTCATCCGACCGGCAACGGCTTGGCGCACCTCTCCCGTGTAGGGATTGACATAGTACGCTCCCGAGCGGCCGCTGGTGAAGGCCACGGCAGAGCCGGGATCCCGCTGGACGACCATGGAGGCGGGGCGCGCGTCGGGATGGGCGCGGAGGAGGCTTGAGCGCATGCCATCCAGCGACAGTCGGGCTGCGTCGGGGGACGGAGGTTCGACCCGCCGCAGTTCTCGCTCCGACCAGGCAACGAGCTCCTTTTCGAAGGCAAGCATGGTTCCGGTGAAGCACATGATGCCAATCGAGAGTCCGGCAATGAGTCCGGAAGCCAGGTGAAGCCAGAAGAAGAAAGGACGTACGGTCATGGTGTGGGTGGAAAGAGAGACGGGTGGGATGCCTGAAGGCGACCTCGGGCGGCCCGCAGGGTGTGTGCCGTTTCCAGGAGCAGCAGCGATTCGATGGAATTGACGGTCAGCAGGCGTGGAGCGTGCGAGTCATCGAGAGCCTGTGAGAGGGCTTCGCATGCCGCGATGATGAAGTCCTGATCCAGCGCAAAGGGACCGCCTCCAATCTGGTCGAGAACGAACTCGGCCAGAAATTGTGGCTGGTGCATGCGATAAAGTTGTGCGCCGAGACGAAACAATCGAAGGGCGAGAGGCCGCAAGTGACTGCATCCGCGCGACTCCCAGTAGGAGGCGAGGGCGAGTCCCTCCTCAACCAAGTCAGTGGCACGGCTCTGCGCATCCGTCGTACCGGCCGGACCGATGGCCATCACCGAGGTACGCCGGAGCCGCAGTCCCATTTCGGCATGAACGAGCTGGTGACGTTCCAGCGGTTCCACAGACCGGAGCGCCAGCTCTGCCTCATGAATCGCACGTGCCGGGTCCGAGTCGGCCAGGGTGTGCGCGAGGTTGGCTCGGGCACCGGCGAGATTGACGACGCTGTGAGGACTGTCCCGAGAATCGAGCGAGGCGAGAATCGAAATCGCATGTTCAAATGAGCCGGCGGCAGACACCAGGTCGGGGCGCAGAAGTTGGGCGTGTCCCCGGTTGAGCCAGGCTGCTCCCACTTGGTTCGACAACGCGAAGTCGGGTGCGAGGGTTCGCGCCCTCGCAATGGACTCGTCGTAGGCGGCCACGGCGTCATCCAGAAACTCCTGACGGCGCTGCCCGTGCCCTTCTGCCGCGGCACGTTTCTGGAGCACGTTTCCCGTGTTCATGAGGGCCAGTGACTGGCATCGCAGTCCCAGGGACGCCTGAAGCGCGAGAGCGTAGACCGCCTGCGCATCGCGCAACCGCCCGCGGGCTTCCAGCGCCTGGCCTTGTTCGAGGAGCGCGATGAACGCAGCCGGGGGCGCAGGATCCATGGTCCATTTGATCGTCGTCACTCGGATTGGCGTGCGAGCGTCCAGTGGTGGGGGCAAGTCCGTTCGCTTACACCCGGAAGGTGAGGCATGAGGGACGCTGGAATCACCTGTCCGCGCGTCATCCCATTTCCGCCCATTGGCGAATCAGATTGTGATAGATACCGGTCAGCGAAACCACAGAGGGATGGGTGGCGTTTTCCACGCCGAATCGCTGGATGGCGACATCCATCTGAAAGAGCAAGGACCGCTGCTGGTCGTCACGAATCATGGACTGGAGCCAAAAGAACGAACACAGCCGTGTGCCGCGAGTGACCGGGGTAACGCGGTGCAGACTGGTGGAGGGATAGAGGATCATGTGTCCCGACGGCAGTTTGGCGGTCTTGGTGCCATAGGTGTCCTCGATGATCAGTTCGCCGCCATCGTACTCGTCGGGCCCGCTGAAGAACAGGGTGCACGACAAGTCGGTGCGCAACCGATGTCCGGTGCCGGGGACCGACCGTACAGATCCATCGACGTGGGTGCCGAAGGTCTGTCCCGAGGCGTAGCGATTGAACAACGGAGGCAGGATGTGCAGCGGCAGGGCGGCGGACATGAACAGCGCGTTGCTGCCCAACGCCTGGAGGATCGTTTCGCCCACCTGCCGACCAATGGGGTGATCCGCGGGAATCTGCATATTGTCCTTCACGCGGGCGCCTTGGTGGCCGGCCGTGGCGCGGCCGTCGACCCATTCCGCCGATTCGAGTGCGGCGCGGGCGGTGGCGACCTGGGCGGAAGTAAGGACCGAGGGAATTTCGAGGAGCATGGGTGCGGTGGCGTGGCGTGCCGTCGGGTTCAGTACTTCAGTTCGGCGCTGATCAGGAAACTCCGAGGTTCGCCGAGGTAGGTGCGGTTCGAGTTGTTGTTGAGCGATCGTGCGTAAAGCTCGTCGGTGACATTGTTCACGTTGATCCTGAGATTGACTCGGTTCGAAACGGCATAGGAGGCCATCAGATTGAAGACTGTGTGGGCGGGTAGCGTGGCCGCGCTGGTGGTGCTGAGTGACACGCGGGAGGCTCCCGTGTACTGCAGTCCGCCACCAACGGTCAGATCGAACGGGAGCCGGTAGGTGGTCCAGACGTTGCCGGACCACTCCGGCGTCCAGTTGAGTTCGGCGCCGTCCGCGGCGGCATTGGAGGGGTTGCGGTTGACACTGTCCAGGTAGGAGAGTCCGCAGAAGAGTATCCAGTCGTTGGTGATACGTCCGGACGCGCCCAGCTCGATGCCCTGCACTCGCTGATCACCGTAAGCGAGCGGCAGGCCGCTGCCGGCGTCCGTCGCTGTCACAAGGTTGGTCCGTTCGCTGCGGAAGAGGGCAAAGGACGTCGTCAGTTTGCGTTGAAAGAGGTCCCACTTGGTTCCCACCTCGTAGTTGTACGACTCCTGGGGATGGGCGCCAGGGGAGTTCTGGCCAGTCGTTCCCGGTGTTCCGTTGTTGCGTGAGCCATTGTCGTTGGAGAGGCTTCCTGTGCCGGGAGGAAGGGCCGCGATGCCCCAGGAGGCATAGATGCTTCCCGTCGGTGCCGGCTTGAAGACGAGGCCGAGTTTGCCGGTGAGCAGCGTGTCCGAGACTTCAAAGGGCGAGACGGCGCCGGTGGCCGTGGCGAGAACGGCATAGGTGGCGCGATAGCGTTCCAGTCGTGCTCCGCCGGTGGCCTGCCAGCGCTCGTTCAGCTTGGCCGTGTCGTACAGGTAGAGGGCACCGGTATCGACCCGGACGTCGTCGACGAAGGCGTAGGCCGGGGCAAAGCCCGAGATCGGGCGGTCGGGATTGGGTTGATACGGACTGGTGCCGACGACTGTGGCAACGGCAGCGGGCGCTCCGGTCGCAGTCTGGTTGACTTGTTTACTCAAGTCGGCGGCGACCCCGAGCCCGGTCCAGTCGCGCAAGGTGTGGCCCTTTTCACGGATCAGCTCCAAGCCCGTGGCCAGCGAGTGGATAACTTTGCCGGTGGAGAATTGTGAGGCGAGGTTGGTCTGGTTGGAGAGTGTCTCCGTCTCGCGATAGAAAGCCTGGCGCGAGGTGGTGACGATTTCCACGATTCCCCCCGTGTTCATATCCGGCAGGCTGTTCAGGGCTCCGGGCACGGTGTAGATGGCCTCGCGGCCGTTGGAACTGGCGCGAGTGACATTGCTGATTCTCGACGTCGGGGTCAGATCGTGTTCAACGCGGGCGGTCAATACGTCCAGCTTTACGCGATCGAAGTCGGACGAGTGCCCATAGAATCGACTCCGGTCCACCGGATGGAGTGGTCGCACCGTGGTGGCGGTTCCGCCGACGATACCGCCGAGGGCGCCGTAGTCAGGGCGATCGTCCTGCTCGTCGTGCTGGTAAGCCAGGGAGAAGCGGGTCGGTGTCCCAAGTCCCAGCGCCAGCGAGGGCGCGATCCCCACGGCCTTCTTTTCCGCGTAGTCGCGGCCGGCCACCCCGCTGTCCTGCCACAGCGCGCTGATCCGGAATGCGGCGCCGGAGGCAACGGTGTCGAGCGAACGGTTGACGTCGAGCGTGGCCCGACGACGTTCCGCCGAGGCATAACCATCAAAGCCGAGTGTCGCCGTTGTCAGCGTGAAGTCGGTGGCTTGGGGTGACTTGGTGGAGAGATTGATGTAGCCGCTGGCAGTGCCCCGACCATTGTCGCCGGCGGGACCCTTCACGACTTCGACTTGCTCGAGATTGTAGACGTCGCGGCTGTAGTTGCCGTTGTCTCGGACACCGTCGATGAAGATACTCCCGGTGGCATCAAATCCCCGCATCACAAGGCTGTTCGAGCCGGAAACGTGGCCCCCTTCGCCAGCGAGAAAGGTGATCCCCGGGGTATTGCCGAGTACATCGGCCAGGGAGGCGGCCCCCTGCTGACTGTAGACGGATTGGGGGATGACTGAAATGGTCTGCGGTGTATCGACCAGCGGGGCGGTGAACTTGGGTGAGGACACGGCCCGCATGCGCTGACCCTGCACTTCGACCGCACTGAGCGCCTCGACGGACTCGGTGTCAGCCGGCTTGCCTGGCTCCGTCGCCACGGTGGTGGATCTTGGGGGAGTGGCGGCAGAAAGGCCGTGCGCCATGATGAACGCGGTCAACGCGGGAGCGGTGGTCCGGGAGAGGGAAGGATTGGGAGATGACTGGATACGGCTCATGGGAGAAAAAGGGGGACGGAAAGGGATGGATTCAGCGCCGGAGGCGAGACGGGCGCGCCCACGGCGGGGCAGACGTGTCGCGTGCGACAAACGGTGGTGGGGGAATCGGCCTCAATCTCACGGCCGCCGCGCAGGGCAGGACGTGACGGGAAGACCCGCTCAACTTGGCGGGTGGGGACATCGCACATCTGGTGAAGCGGCGGTCCAAAGGAATCTGCGAGGGACTCAGCGTCGGCGAGGGGAACGACCGGGGGAGCCTCCCATGCCTGGACAGCCAAGGTGCGACGCACGCCAAAGCCGGCCACGAACAGGGAATCGGCGAGGGATCGAGCCGGAGGTCCGTGCGGAAAGGGAAGCAGGTGTTGACCAAACCTCCGGTAAACTGCCTCGGGTGCTCGAATGGGGTTGGGTGCGGGGACGAGCCGGGGAATGGGCTTTCCGGCCCTCTCTTCACCGAAGGGAAGTGCTGATCCGAGGTCGGATTCCCCACCGTGAGCGCCACCGCCAGGGGTGGACGGCTCGGTGAAGCACTTCGAAATCTCGGCGACTACGGAGTCCCAATCTTCAAGCCCGGTGTTCCACGGCGAAGCTGACAGGGCCTGAGTGTCAGCCTGATCCGCATGCCGGCGGTGCAGGGTGGGTTCAATCGGCGGTTGCGATCCGGGGTCGGGAATCGGCGTCGGGGAAGCCTCCACCCGGGCTAGACCTGCGACTGTTGCCAGCGTGATAAGCGCGGCGCAGCAGGCAGACCGTAGACAACAAGGTGAAACAAACACGGCTTTTGGTAATGAGACCTAGTCTCGAATGGTCAAGCGGTATTGTCTCAATCGCTTAGAGAAACGAACAAACTCTTACCGATCAAAGACCTCCGGAGAAAAAGGGCGTCAACTTCGCGGAGAAACCGGTGTGAATCTAGGGTCCGTTTCCAGACGAAGCCTTGAGGCATGCCGGTGGCAAGGGGACTGGCAAAGGTGGGTTACGGCGGGTTAATTGCTGCCTGACTGCAATTTGCCCGAAAGTGGCCCCACCGATTCAGCGCCGCGTGATCTTCAGATTCCTGACCTCAAGGTGACTTTTCACCGTTCGCAGGGCAAACCAGCCATGGTTCAGCGGTGCGGGGTCCTTAAACTCAAAAATGCGTTCCCCATCCCGCCAGAATTCCGCGATTCCGTCGCGGACCACGAGCCGGATGTGGTAGGTGCGATTGCCTTCCAGCATGAACTGACGGGCACGAAGGTCGTGCTCAGGCAGCAGGGGGCGGTCAGCGGTGCCATCGTAACGACGAAACCGTGTGGTGGAATTATTGTTACCGCCGTAGCCTACGTAATAGGTTTGAAGCGTGTCATAGGCGGAGAACTTGCCATTGCGCGACTGGCCGGCTGCGAAGGGCGCGGCGTCGGAGCGGGTGTCGCGGGCCATCCAGAAGCAATTGAGATCGGACACACGGTCGCGGGGACCTCCCTTGGCCACCACCGTGACCTCATAGCTGATTTCGACGGGTGCGGTGAGCCGCTCACGCAGCCAGACCGTGCACCCGCCCGCGTCTTCGATCACCAAGGCGCCATCCCGCGTGGTGACGGTCCCCCCGGGTTGTTGTTCCACCGCCCAAAACTGGAGATCAGCCGTCGCATTTTCCCCGGGCGACGGCGGGGTGGCGCGGACGGCGGCCACCAGCAGACCGAAGGCGAGGAGGATCGCGGAGCGCGCAGTGTGCGTGGGGACGGGGAATCGTGGGAGTCTGAAGCGTGCGGGATTCACGTTGGGCGTTGGGGTGTCCCCGGACCAGGATATGCGGGGGGCGACCTGTTAAAGGGCGCCAATGGCCTCGTCGAGCACGGAAAGGACGAAGTCGGCATCCGCCTGCGTGAGGATCATGGGCGGAGCAAAGCGAATGGTCTGGCCCCACAGGCCGCCTTTGCCGAGGAGGAGGCCGAGCTCGCGGGCGTTCTCCACCACCTGGGCGCACGCCTCCTTGCCTGGCAGTTTGGTGGCTCGATCCTGGACGAACTCGATTCCCAGCATGAGACCGCGTCCGCGGATGTCACCGATCACCGGATACTTCGCCTTCAGCGCCCGCAGTCCGGCGAGCAGATGGGTTCCCAGCCTGAGGCAGTTGGCCTGGAGATTCTCCCGTTCGATGACCTCCAGCACCGCCTTGCCGATCGCGCAGACGACGGGATTGCCGCCGAAGGTGTTGAAATGGGTCTTCTTTGCCAGCACCGCCGCGATGGCTGGGGTGGTGACGACCGCGCCGAGCGGAGCGCCATTTCCGATCCCCTTCGCCAGGGTCACAATGTCCGGGATCACCCCCTGGGTTTCGAAGCCCCAGAAGTGCGTGCCGGTCCGCCCGAAGCCGGTCTGAACCTCATCTGCGATACAAACGCCTCCCGCCGCACGTGCGTGGCGGTAGGCGTGCTCCAGGTAGCCGGACGGAAACTCGACGAAGCCGCCCACCCCTTGAATCGACTCGGCAATGAAGGCGGCGATCCTGCCCGAGGTCGTGTAGTCGATCACCTGCTTTACGTCGTCCGCGTATTTCCTCCCGGCCTCCGGATCATCATAACCGAAGATGCCGCGGTAAGGATAGGGGGCCATGGCGTGGTGGACACCGAAGCTGTGCGGCACGTTGAATTTCCAGTTGCTGTTGGCGGTGAGTCCCATGCCCGAGGCGTTGCCGCCGTGGTAGGCGTTGCGGAGGGCGACCACATCGTAGTTGTCGGTGTAGAGCCGTGCCATGAGCAGGGCGAGGTCGTTGGCTTCCGACCCAGAGTTGACGAAGTAGACGACCTTCAGTTCCCCGGGCATCTTCGAAGCCAGCTTTTCCGCAAACTGAGCGATATTGGGATGCAGATAGAGGGTGGTTGCGTGCTGAAGGGTTTCGTTCTGCCGATGGGCCGCCGCCACCACGTGCGGATGGCAGTGTCCGACGCTGACGGTTACAATTCCACCGAGTCCATCGAGGTACCGTTTTCCGGTGTGATCCCAGACCCACTGCATCTTGCCCTCCACGATCATGATGGGCTGCTTGTAGTAGAGCAGAATGCCCGGATTGAGGTGCTGGGCGCGCAGGGCCTGCACCTGTTCGGCGGACGGGCCGTCATAGCGAGCCGGCTGGAAGGAGGTGGAGGGGAGTGGAATCGATTTCATGGGGCAGGAGGAAAGGGCGCGGGGAAAGTGTCGGTTTCAACGGCTTTGAGGGCCAGCCTTCGTTCGCGTTTCCTTGCGCCCCCCCGCGTGAGATGAGGCTGTCCGCGGATCATGAGTATGGAAATCGCTTTCGCAGGCCCAGGTAGAGGATGAAGGAGAGTCCGAATCCGACAAACCAGGCGTAGTGGAAGAGACTGACAAAGAACGAGGGCACGGCCGCGGCCTCTATCCAGTGCACGGTGACGAGAAAGCCGGGCAGATTGGGCAGTACCCCGGCCAACAGGGCGGCGATCGCCACCAGACTGAAGCCACCTGTGTACGTGTAGCGCCCCTTGACGCGGTACAGGTCGGCCACCTCAAGCACCCGTTTGCGCCAGAGAAAGTAGTCGGCGATCATGATTCCACCCATGGGACCCAGCAGGGCACTGTAGCCGATGAGCCAGGTATAGATGTAGCCGCTTGGGTCGGCCATGAGCTTCCACGGCATCACCACCACACCGAGGACTGCCGCGATCAACCCTCCGGCGCGGAAACTGATCCAGCGCGGTGCAAGATTGGAAAAGTCGTTTGCGGGTGAGACCACGTTGGCTGCGATATTGGTCGACAAAGTGGCGATGGCGACCGTGAAGAGGGCGATGACTGAAAGCGGTTTGCTGCCGAATTTCGCGATCACGGCAACGGGATCCCAAATGGCCTCGCCAAAGACTACCACCGTGGCGCTGGTCACGACCGTGCCGATGAAGGAGTACAGGGCCATGGTGGGAGGCAGGCTGATGGCCTGACCGATCACCTGGTCACGCTGGCTGCGCGCGAACCGGGAAAAGTCGGGAATATTAAGTGAGAGCGTGGCCCAGAAACCGACCATGGCGGTCAGGCCCGCCCCGAAGACCGGCCAGAACGTGCCCGATGCCGTCAGGGTGCCGGGATTTGAAAAAATGGGTCCGAATCCGTGCGCTGCCTGGTGGGCCCAGGCCATCAGGACCCCGCCGATCAGCAGCAGAAAGGGGGCGCTGAGGACCTCGAGCCACTTGATCGAATCCATGCCTTTGAGGATGAAGTACACATTCACCGCCCAGAACAGCATGAAGCAGGAAAACTCCCCCGGCGAAAGGCCGAGCACCGGCAACGGTGTCTTCGCCGAGGGGTCGAATCCGAACACGATTGCGGCCGTGCTGTAGATGGCCGCGCCACCGACCCAGGTTTGGATGCCAAACCACCCGCAGGCGACAAAACCCCGGAGCAGGGCGGGGATGTTGGCGCCACGGGTGCCGAAACTCGCTCGCAGGAGCACGGGGAATGGAATGCCGTACGCAGCGCCGGGGTGGGCGTTGAGCGTCATGGGAATAAGCACGAGGATGTTCCCCAGCGTGACGCAGAGGAGGGCTTGCCACCAGTTCATGCCCTGCGCAATCAGTCCGCTGGAGAGCGTGTACGTGGGGACGCACACCGCCATGCCGACCCAGAGGGCCGCTATATGCCAGCGCGACCAGGTGCGCCGGTGTGGCTCCACCGGAGCGAGGTCCGCGTTGTACAGCGGGCTCGTCGTATCCAATGGGGATTGGGAATCGGTCATTGCAGGGAAGGATTCCGTTGCTCCCGCGTGGCCTCGCGTCGACTCGCGGTGAGACGGCGCGTCGCGGGGTGCTTGGGTTAGAAGTGACTCGGTGAGCGAGCGAGAAACTGTCCGCGTCCCAGAGTTCCGACAAATTTGCCGTCGCGCGCGGCCACCTCTCCGCGGATGGTCACGATACGGGCACGACCCTCGATCGGCCAGCCTTCAAACGCGCTGTAGTCCACGTTCATCAGTTGACGGCCTGCCGTGATGATGCCCCGGTGGTTGGGGTCGAAGATCACCAGGTCGGCATCCGCGCCCGGTTGGATGGCGCCCTTGCGCGGAAACAGGTCGAACAGTTTTGCCACTTGGGTGCTAGCGACATTGACAAAGGTGTGGAGATCGATGCGCCCTTTTTTAACTCCATGGGTGTAGAGCAGGTGGATCCTCTCCTCCAGCGACGGGATGCCGTTGGGGATTTTGGTGAAGTCGTCCCGGCCCATGGGTTTCTGGCTCTGAAAATCAAAGGGGGCATGGTCGGTTGCCACCGTTTGGATTGATCCGTCCCGCAGGCCGTTCCATAGGACGGGCTGGTTGCTCGCATCCCGTAGTGGAGGGGACATGACATATTTGGCGCCCTCGAAGTCCGGGCGCTCGGCGTAAGTCTTGTCGAGGGTCAGGTACTGGATGAGGGTTTCCACCGCGACGCGGACGCCGCGTTGCCGGGCGGCGATGGCCTGTTCAAGCGCTTCCCGGCAGCTCAAGTGGACAATGTAGGTGGCCGCGCCGGTCAGCTCGGCAAAGGTCATGAGGTGATGCACGCCCTCGGCTTCGACGGAAGGCGGGCGGCTTTCATGGTGCATCCCCGGGCCCGTCTTGCCCTCGGCCAGGAGCTCCCGGCAGCGCTCGGAGACGAGGGT
Organism: Opitutaceae bacterium; assembly: GCA_046346755.1. GTDB lineage: Bacteria > Verrucomicrobiota > Verrucomicrobiia > Opitutales > Opitutaceae > UBA6669. The sequence goes on from JAXMHM010000001.1 coordinate 22,876, forward strand.
CTCGTTTTCGCAGTGCGCGGTCACGATGACGCCGAGTTCCCGCGCGAGCCGAAGGGTTCGGTACAATTCGGTGTCATCGACGCCAAAGGCGCCCTTGTAGGCGAGGAAGACCTTGAAGGAACTGATGCCGCGCCGGACGATTTCCCGGAGTTGTGACTCTGTTTTCTCGTCGAATTTCGTCACCCCCATATGGAAGGTGAAATCGCAGGCCGACTTGCCTTCGGCCTGGGCCCTCCAGAGCTCGAAGGCGGCCAGGCTGTCGTCCTTGCGCGCCGGACAGCACATTTCGATCAGCGTGGTCGTGCCGCCGACGAGCGCGGCCCTGGATCCCGTTTCGTAGGTGTCCTTGGCATACGTGCCCATGAAGGGCAGGTAGATGTGCACATGCGGATCGATGAAGCCGGGAAAGACGAAGTGCCCGGTGGCGTCGATGACTTCCGTCCCCGGGGGCGCGTTGAGATTGCGGTCGATCCGAGTGATCTGTTCGCCTTCACAGTAGATGTCCGCGATGTAGCGGGCATCAGGTGTCACAATCTCTCCGTTTTTGATCAGTAAGCTCATGGGGAACCGAAGGTTGGCCTGCCGGCGGTCGACCGGGGACCGCGGCGGATTGGGGGGTGGGGAGATGGCGCGGGTGTGGTTCCCGAGCCGCAATGGGCCCGGGTCGTGTCGTCGTGGGCCTTGGGCTGTTCAGCCGCGGGAGAGGGCGTCGGATTGTTTGACGAACTCGTCGCCGGACCATTCCGCGTCGGACTTTACGCCCTTGGTCGGAGCAGCGACTTTCTGAGCCGCTTTGCGCTCGGCCTGGCGTCTCACGAGGTCGGCATGGGTGGTGAAGTACGGAAGACTCTTGCCCTTGAAGTCGGCCAAGGTCGCAAACCCGTGTTTTGCCATGAACGCGAGCAGTTCCTCCTGCATGGGCTTCACGCATTCATAACCGAACTTCATCACCCCGGTGCACACCTGGACCGTGTCGGCGCCGAGGAGAATGAACTCGGCGGCGTCCCGTCCGGTCTCGATGCCGCCGAGTCCCGACAGGGAACGGTCCGGGAATTCGGCGCGGATCATGGTGGCAAGCTCCATGACCATGCGCAGGGCGATGGGTTTGACCGCCTTGGAGGAGTAGCCGCCTGGGGTCGTGTACCCCTCGACGGTCGGCTCGGGACGGAGGGTGTCGAGGTTGACGCTGCAGACGCTGCGAATGGTATTGATGGCGCTGAGACCGGTGGCGCCTCCGCGCAAGGCCGCGCGACCAGGCTCCTCGATGTGAGTGATATTGGGGGTCATCTTCGCCCAAAACGGCTTTGTCGCGACCGCCTTCACCCAGCCACAGACCTCCTCGAGGATGTCGGGATCCTGTCCCATGGCGGCCCCCATTTTTCGCTCCGGGAGGCCATGGGGACAGGAGAAATTGAGTTCGAAGCCGTCGACACCCGTGGCCTCGCAGCGCTGCACGAGTTCGATCCAGGCGTCACGGTTGTACTCCTCCATGATGGACGCGATGAGCGCGCCGGGTGGATGGGCATCCTTGCACCGCTTGAACTCGTCCTCCCAGATGCGCAAGGGGCGATCGCTGATCAACTCGATGTTCTCCCAGCCGATCACTTCTCCGTTCGAACCGTGAAGTTTGGCGTAGCGCGGGGATACGTTTACCACCTTGGAGGCGTCGAGGCTGACCGTCTTGGCGATCACGGCCCCCCAGCCTTCCTTGAAGGCGCGGTTGATGACGCTGAGGTTTGTTCCGGGCGGGCCGGAGCCGATGACAAAGGGATTGGGCAGCTTTAAGCCGTCAACAGTGGTCGCGAGCGTGGGCATGGGTGTACGGGTTGCGAGGGCAGTGGAGGTTGCGGGAAACAACACCCGGCGCTGGCAGACGGATGTCGGTGGAACGAAGCAGGCGGTTCAGGGCCCCGGTTCGGCTGACAATGAGAGCCGGTGGAGGAATGGTGGATTGAATGCTGGAGAGGGATTGCTACTTTCCAAGCAAGAGTTGGGCCGGCCCGACTCCTTCCCGCATGCCTGTTGATCCAAAGCGTACGATCCGTGAGCTCAAGGAGCTGCGCGCCCTGACGGGCGACGTCGACGGAGCGCAGCGCGTGGCGTTCACCCCGGTCTGGCAGACGGCGCGTGACTGGTTGACGAATAAACTGGCCGGGCTGCCGGTCGAGCTGCATCGCGACGCGGCAGGCAATCTTTGGGCAACACTGCGCGGCCGGTCTGAACGTGAGTTGTTGATTGGCGGTCACTTAGACTCTGTTCCGAACGGTGGATGGCTCGATGGCTGCCTGAACGTACTGGCCGGAGTGGAAATTCTCCGCCGTATTCACCACCAGTACCCAGCCGGACCGCCGGTGACGGTGCGGTTGGTGGATTGGGCGGACGAGGAAGGGGCACGTTTTGGCAAGAGCCTCTTTGGGTCTTCTGCCTGCTCGGGCGCACTTGATCTGGCAGAAGCGAGGCGCCTGAAGGACAAGGAGGGCATCCCGCTTCCGGAAGCGTTGAGAGCAATCGGAGTCGAACTGGAACTCGTGAAAGAGAGCGGTGGGGAGCTCAAGCGGGCCGCCGCGTACCTCGAACTCCACATTGAGCAGGGGCCGGTTTTGCTGGATCTCGGATTGCCTCTGGGAGCGGTGCTGGGAACATTCGGGGTGGAGCGTCACGCGGTGACCTTTCGCGGGCAAGCCGCCCATTCGGGCAGCACTCCCATGAATCGACGCAAGGACGCGTTCCGCGCGGCCGCGAAGATGAGCGAGGAGATTTATCGTATCGCCGAACGTAGCGGCGGAGGGGTGTGTACGATCGGCCAATGCGTCACGAAGCCGGGTATCGTCACCAGTGTCGTGGAGGAGTGTCGAATCACGCTCGATCAGCGTCACCTCGACGGCGTGGCCTTGGCGCGGATGCTCGCGGAGGCCCGGGAGGCGAGTACTCGCTTTGCCGAAGAGGGCGGCGTTACAGTGGTGTGGGAGCGACTTTGGCAGATCGAGCCGCGACCGTTCCATCGCGAACTGGTCGACCTTTGCGAGGCTGCGATCCATGAAACCGGTGTAACCAGTCACCGGTTACCGTCGGGTCCGCTCCACGATGCGGCCGAAGTCTGCGGGGCCGGGGTTCCGACCGTGATGATGTTCGTCCAAAGCCTGCATGGCATCAGCCACAATAAGATTGAGGATACCCGGGAAGAGGACCTCGAGCTTTGCGTCGTGGCCTTCGACCGTCTTGCGAGCAAGACGATGGCTTGGATCGAACGCCAGCCCTGATCCGTGGCCGGGCCCTTCCGCTGTCGTCGGGCGAACGTGGTCGCTCGCCCGCAGGACCGGCCCTCCCGGCGAGGCGGTTCGTCTGGTGTCGGGACGATTACGAGCCCTTCCCTAGCGGGAGAAGACCGTCTGTGGCGCAGGCGCGATCACGGTGTAGTGTTGCAACGCGAGTTGCCACCAGGAGGCGAGGTGAGCCGCGGGCGTCGCCCACACCTCGTGATGCAGGGTATACATCGAGTCGGCGTCCAAGAGCAGCGCGAACCGGTCGGCGGGTGCCAGCGCCGCAGGGCCTTCCCGCAGCAGCGTGTCGCGCAGGTTGGCGAACCGCGTCTCGGTTGCGGGCGGAGGATCGTCCTTCACGCGGAGGAAGGACACATGCACGGCGTTGACGTAGGGATCGAGCACCGCCTGCAGCAATCCATAGTTCGCCACGAGTTCCGGGAGGGGTGGAGTGGTTTTGCGTTGAACGGCCAGCGCCGCGGCGAGCCGCTCCAACTCCGGCGGAGGCCGACTTTCCTCGGGCGTTTGCAGGATCCGTTGTCGGCTCAGGGCGAGCCCCAGGGGCAACGATCCCGTGAAGTACGAAAGCGGAATGGACAGAAGCAATCCCGCCAGAATTGGCGACATCCACGCCGCCAGCACGGGATCAATGCGATAGACCAGCAAGGCCGCCGCGAGCCCAAGCAGGGTCTGGCTTCCATGGACCGCCACCGTTTCCGCCAGTGCGGATGCGCCGGCGCGACCCCGTCGTTGCGTGCCCCAAGCCACGCTCCTCCGGCACAGGGTCAGTGCCATGAACCGGGTGTGAAACAGCATCATCACCGGCGCGAGCAACGTGAAGGTCACCGTTTCGAGCCCAACTCCGGCGATCAGTCTTCCCCAGCCGCCAAACGCTGTGACTTCGTCCGGTCGCGTCCGGAGGTCGAGCAGCGCGATCACTTTTGGCAAGAACAGCAGCCCGAGCGTGAAGGCGAAAAGTCCCAGCGCCTGTCCGCTCAAGGTCCAGGGCACCTGCTCGGAGAAGCTGTGGACCGGAAGCACGGGAACACCCGTCGGCGCAATCCGGCTGGCGATGACGGTGGTGACCACGAGGAAGGCCAGCCACAGCGGCGAAGCCGCAAACGAGAGGATACCGAGGGCGAAGTGCACGCGGTTCACCGGATGGAACCCACGCGCGACCACCAGTCGCGCATGCTGCAGATTGCCCTGCAACCAGCGACGGTCCCGTTGCGCGAGACCAATGACCGTGGGTGGGCCCTCCTCGAAGTTACCTCCCATCTCGGTCGCCAGCCAGACTTGCCAGCCCGCGCGTCGCATGAGCGCCGCCTCGACATAATCGTGACTCAGGATTCGGCCGCCGAACGCACCATCGCCCGGCAACTCGGGCAACGAGCAATGCCGGATGAATGGCGCGAGGCGGACGATGGCGTTGTGACCCCAGTAGTTCGCTTCCCCGAGCTGCCAGTAGTTCAACCCCGCGGCGAACACAGGACCGTAGAGTCGGCCGGCAAATTGCTACAGGCGTGCGAGCATCGTCTCGCCGTTCACCAGCATCGGGACCCCTTGAATGATGCCGACCCGATGATTGCGCTCCATCAAGCGCACGAGCTGTACAATGGTGTCGCCAGCCAGAATGCTGTCTGCGTCGAGGACGACCATGTAGCGGTAATCTTTGCCCCAACGTCGGCAAAAATCCGCAAGGTTGCCGGCCTTCTTGTTGGTGCCGAGACGTCGCTTACGATAGAATATTCGACCGTGTGCGCCGAGTTGCTGGGTGAGGAGCAGCCAGGCGGCCTCCTCTTCGATCCAGCGATTCGGATCGGATGAGTCGCTCAGAAGGAAAAAATCGCAGTCGGGCAGCATTCCGGTGTGCGTGAGCGACTCATACATGACGCGCAGTCCTTCGATGACACGGCCCACCTCCTCGTTGCAAATAGGCATGACCACCGCGGTCCGCGCCAGCACGACTCCCGCCTTGTCGTCCGGATCAAGACTGCGCGTGATTTCCACTGGATCGCCGCCCTGCCGTCGTTTGAAGTATCCGATCAGAGCCTGGGCTGCACCGAGTGCAACCTGGCCCAGCAGCGCGGTGAACAGGAACAGGTGAACGACTTTCCACGCATCGAAGCCGGTGCGCCAGTGAAGGTCTGCCATCGTCACCACGGCGGGAGCGGCAAGAAGCAGCACGAGCACCACCACGCGGTGGCGTCGTCGGTTCGCTTCCCTGGTGCCGAGGGCCGCGGGATCGAAGCGGATGAATTTCATCCCTGGTGGTTCAATGGCTGGCCGCCCAGGCCGCTCCAATGAGCCCTGCCACCGCCAGCCACACCGCTGCCGTGCGGGCCACGACCCAGGTGCCGTGCTTTTCCGACGCGGGGCTCTGTGCTTCGCTCGTTCCGAACTCAAGTGCGGCAGGAGCCATGTTGCTGAAGCGCAGTTCCGGCCCTGGATAGAATTTGAAGGACGCCATCGCTGCCATGAGTTCGGGTGGCACCGGCTCCGTCGAAAGAAAGCAATTCGACCAACGGCCGGGCAAGTTGGCGATCACGAGTGCGAGCCGGCCATGCGCGCGATCCCGCTCGGTCGCCCAGCCGCTTTCGTCTCCGGCCTGGGCAAACCAGGATCCGATAAAGCTGTGGGTGACTTGCATGGCGAGCGCGACTGGTTCGGCCGACGGGTGCGCGACGGCGAGGGAGCGGGCTTCAGTGATGATCTCCGTCGTCAGCTGGTTTAGGCGCACGCGGCTCTCCAGGTGATGGGCGCGCAGGTAGCTCTCCACGCGCAAGAAGGCCTCATCCCACGCCAAATCGGCCGGTGATGCCGCAGCGGATGGACCCATGGGCAGGGTGCTCGGATCGGTCATGATTGTCGGGCCGCGGGGCAGACTGTGGGACTCTGGTTCACAACAGGCCTGTTCTGTCGTGAGGCGCCACGTTCAGGACCGAGTTAAGACCTCCAAAGGGATTGATGGCGCTTTTCAAGGCAAGCGGATCGTCAGTCCAGACTCCGTCGATGACGAAACGGTATTCATACTGTCCTGACCTGAGCATCAATCGGATGCGCCAGTCCCCAGATCTGGTGTGCTCCATCGGATTGGCCATCGGCTGCCAGCCATTGAAACTGCCGGCTACCTGCACCACCCTGGCTTCGGGTGCGTAGACTGTGAGTGCGACTTCCCGCTCCTCTTGCGCAGGGAAGCGTTCAGCCATTGTCTGAAGGGACTGCGATTGCTGGATGTTAGCTTCCGCTTGACCGGCATCACCAGGTTTCTCGCCGCGCGCATGTGTTTGGGAATCGGACCAGGCGGGCGTCGCCAAGGTGTTCGGTCCGCTGCCTGGTCGCGCACCGCCCGACGCGACAGGCTGCACGTGGCGTTTCAGATGGGAGGTGTGACTGGACACTTCGAAGGTGCGCATGGTGGTCGTGGGTTGGAATTCGGCGCTTTCCCGTCCGATGCATTCAACTTCGGCGCTAGCAAGCGTTGTTGGGCGAGCCTGAAGATACCCGTCCTTCTCCGTGACTCGAATGGGGTGTTGAGCGTAGGCCTGTGCGCCCCGGACTCAAGGGCCGAGTCCCTGGTTGGGATTGTGGGAGAATGGCATCGCGCTCCTCGCTACAGCGGCCACGGAGTCACTCAGACGAATTTCATTTCGGCGAAGTGCTCCTGTCGGTCATCGCGAAGGGGGATGGCGGTCTCGGACATTGCTTGCCCATCGACGGTGAGTTGATTCGTTCCGATCACCCCTGCGATGATCCGGGTAAAAGTGATGTGATAGACGGTCTGCCGGTAGCGGTAGTGGATCTTGCAGGAGGGCCAGGCTTTGGGCAAACGGGGGACGAGTCGCAGGTGAGCACCCTCAAGGTTTATGCCGAGCAGCGTTTCGATCAGCAGGCGATACATCCAGCCGGCCGAACCGGTGTACCACGTCCATCCCCCACGGCCGGTGTGTGGTGGAAGGGCATAGACGTCGGCGGCAACCACGTACGGTTCGACTTTGTAGGTGGCGATCTGTGACGGTGTCGCCCCGTGGTTGACGGGATTGAGCAGGGAGAAGAGCTCCCAGGCGCGCTCGATGTCTCCCATGAGTGCGGAGGCCATGACGGTCCAGATCGCACCGTGGGTGTATTGGCCACCGTTCTCCCGTACACCGGGAATGTAGCCCTTGATGTACCCAGGGTTGAGGGGCGAAGCGTCAAAAGGGGGATCAAACAGTTGTATCAGTCCGGCCGAACGCTGGACGAGGTGCTTGTTGACGGCCTGCATTGCGAGCCGAGAGCGTCCCTGATCACCGGCGCCGCTGATCACCGACCAGCTCTGCGGCAGGGAGTCGATCTTGCACTCCGGACTGCTCTGGGAGCCCAGCGGATCGCCGTTGTCGAAATAGGCGCGGCGATACCATGCTCCGTCCCAGGCGTGGAGCTCAATGTTCTTTTGCAGCAGCTGTGCCTCACTGACGCAGCGTTCGGCGAAAGCGAGATCGCCGCGCGTTCGCGCCAGTGCGGAGAACTGGGAGAGCACATCGTAGAGAAAGAACGCCAGCCACACGCTCTCGCCACGGCCTTGGTTGCCAACAAGGTTCATCCCATCGTTCCAGTCGCCGCATCCCATCAGCGGGAGGCCGTGTTCGCCGAAACGCAGACCCCGTTCGATCGCACGCACGCAGTGCTCGTAGAGCGTGGCCGATTCTTCGGAGCGATTGGGCAGGTCATAGTAGGCCTCCTCCTCGGGCTTGACCGGGCGACCGTCCAGAAAAGCGATCTTTTCGTCGAGCACGCCGGTGTCGGCGACGCACGAAACGTAGCGACAGGTTGCGTAGGGCAACCACAGGAAGTCGTCGGAAAAGTGGGTGCGCACGCCGCGCCCCGACGGTGGGTGCCACCAATGCTGGACATCGCCTTCCGGAAATTGATGTGCGGCGGCGCGGAGCAGGTGCTCACGGGTGAGGGCTGGTTCGGCGTGCACGAGTGCCATCCCATCCTGCAGCTGGTCGCGGAATCCGAAGGCACCGCCCGACTGATAGAAGCCCGTCCGTCCCCAGAGCCGGCAGCTCAACGTCTGATACAGGAGCCATCCGTTCGCCATCAGGTTCACCGCCGGATCGGGTGTGGCGACGTTTACCACGCCGAGTGTCCGGTTCCAGTAGGCCCAGACACCATCGAGCGCGGCGCGGCTGGCGCCGCCCCGGCGAAAGCGCTGGATGAGGTTTTGCACGTCGGCCGGGCTGCGTCCGATGCCGAGACGAAAGCAGATTTCCCGTTCCTGCCCCTCGGATAAATCGAAGGCGACCTGCACCGCACCGCACGGGTCCAGCCCGGCGCCCACCTTGCCGGAAAGTCGCGCACGCTTCATTGCCGCAGGTTGTGTCAGGCTTCCATTTCGCCCGATGAACTCCTTGCGATCTCCACTCAGGGTGCGCGTCGCCTCGTTGACATCGACGAACGCAATGCGGCCGGGAAACTCCGTGTTGTAGAGATTGTACGCCAGCAAGGCGCCGGTCTTGACGTCCAACTCGGTTTGGACGTGAAGCAGGTTCTTCTGCCGCAGGTCCCCGAGCACCCATTCCCAGTAGCCGGTTGCCGACAACCGTCGCGGACGGCCGGAGACGTTGCGTACCTTCAGGACCGTGAACTTGACCGGAGCGTCCGTTGCCACATAGACCCAAAGTTCGGAGGCGATGCCGTTCTCGGTGTGTTCGAAGACCGAGTAACCAAAACCATGGCGGGTAACATAGGGCGTCGCGCCGCGGGCAGGCGCGGGCGAAGGCGACCAGAATCGGCCGGTTTGTTCGTCCCGGATGTAGAGAGCCTCGCCGGTCGTGTCCTGGACTGGATCGTTGCTCCACGGCGTCAGTCGGAATTCATGGGAGTTCTCCAACCAGGTGTAGGCCGACCCGCTTTCCGAAACGACCGTGCCGAAGGACGGATTGGCCAGCACATTCACCCAGGGCGCCGGCGTCGACTGTCCGGGTTGCAGGGTGATCACATACTCATGACCGTCACGGGTGAAACCGCCGTGGCCGTTTGCAAAAATCAGCTCGCGTTCAGGGAGCGGCGCAGGCACGTCAAGGCGCGCCGAGCGGGTGATGGCAAACGCGGGGACCACCGGCTCCAGCACGGTTCTCTGCTCCAGTTGTTCGGCCAGAGTTCCCTTTTCATCGTCGAGAACCACCCGGGCCGCGGCCTGCAGCAGGTTGCGATCATCGTGTGGAATCTGCTCGAGTCTGCGGACAAAGATGCCACCCGGCCGATCCAGCATTTGCGCTTCAATTCCGGATGAGATCAGGCTGGTGATCTGGTCGTGCAACGACTGACGATACACTGAAACGTCTTCATTGAGTATGACCAGCTCGACCGTCAGTCCCTTCATCCGCCAGTAGGCGTGCGCCTGAATCAGCTGCCGCACGATCTCGATCCGCTCCGTGTGGCCGATGCGAAGGAGGACGAGCGGAGCGTCACCCGAGATGCCGTAGCTCCAGAGGCCGCTTTGACCGCGCCGGTTGTTGGACAGAATGCTGGAACTGGCACGGCGGGCAGGGTCCGCATAGATCAACGCGCCTGCCAGCCGGCCGTAGAGCTGGGCCTCCGCTTCCGTGGCATTCAGGTGGCGCAGGGTCACTTGACTGTGCGTCCATGCTAGGTCGAAGGCCCGGTCGGCCATGCGTGAACTCTGGTACTTCTCCACGAGAGCCAGTGCAGCCTCCCGGCTTTCGGTCACACCGACCACCAGGTCAACGATGGCGGTCTCATGCGGCGGCAGGGAGACCGTACGCCGCAGGGAAATGATCGGATCCAGGACGGAGCCGACGGTGTTGGACAAGGGAGCCATCCCCTGCATTGCGGCCGGGTGAGCGAGGGTTCGGCCGCGGCCGACGAATCGGGAACGGTCGGTTTCGCAGGAAATGCTCCCCTGTTCGCCACCTTGGCCGACCAGCAGGTGAAGCAACCAGGGTTGCTTTTCACCCTGGGAGCGGGCGCGGCGGGTGCAGAGGATTGCGGATTGCTTGGGAGCGAACTCCGTCTGCACAAAAAGATTGGTGAAAGCGGGATGCGCCGCGTCCGCGGCCGGGGGTGCGAGGACCACTTCCGCGTAAGTGGTCAGTTCCACGACGCGGGCCACACGCGTGCGATTGGTGATGGTGATGCGCCGCAACTCCACGTCGTCTTCGGGCGACACGCTGATCTCCGTGTGGATTTCGAGTCCGGCCTGGCGCTGCCGGAATTCGGCCCGCGCCTGCGTGAAGATGGCCTCATAACCCTGGGTCGCATGCAACGTCGGTTGAAAAGTCGTGGACCAGACGTCGTCGAGCGCGAGATCGCGCAGATAGATGAACGTTCCCCAGCAATCGCGCGTGGCATCTTCGCGCCACCGCGTGACTGCGAGGTCGCGCCAGCGGCTGTAGCCGCCACCGGCGCTGCTGATCACGACATGATAGCGGCCGTTCGACAAAAGGTGCACGTCCGGTGACGGAGGACTGGGGTTCGTGAAAATGCGCATCACACTTTCACCTTGTCCGGGAGTTGTTCGCGAATCCTCCAGCTTCAGGTCTTCGGAGAACACGCTTGCGGCGGTCTTTGGCACGCGTTCCTGCAACAACAGGTCCGCAGCCTTGAGCAGTGGGCATGCCATGAATCGCCGCGGCATGGGGCCATCCCGCAGGACGTTCGCGAATGCGAGCAGGCTCATCCCCTGATGATGCACCATGAAGGATCGGATGGTGGCGCTGGTTTCGTCCGGCCGTTGACGTGCCGGCGTATAGTCCACCGCTTCATAGAAACCGTAGCTGCCAGCGCGTCCCTCGAGGTCCAGTCGCTGCAGGTTTTCGCACGCCTCCTTTGGCGCGACCATCAGAGCCATGGCGGTGGCATAGGGAGCGATCACCAAGTCCTCCGCCAATCCTCGTTTCAGGCCCAGGCCCGGAACGCCGAAGGCGCGGTATTGGTAATTCAGGTGCACGTCAGTCCGGTTGTATCCGGACTCGGATATGCCCCAGGGTACGCCGCGCAACCGGCCGTACTCGATCTGCTTCTGCACCGCGGCGTGGCAGGTGTGGGCGAGGAGCGTGTTCTCATAGTTGGGCATGACCAGCAGCGGCATCAAGTATTCAAACATCGAACCGCTCCACGAAATCAGGATGGGACCGCTCCATGACTCGACGAGCAACCTGCCCATCGAGAACCAGTGATCCTGGGGCACCTGGCCCAGGGCGATGGCAACATAGCTGCAAAGCCGCGCCTCCGACGCCAGAAGATCGTAGAAGCCGGAATCGCAGCGGCGTTCGGTGACGTTGAAGCCGGTGCAAAACAGGTCCCTCTTCTCATTGAACAGAAACGCGAAGTCCATGGCGGCGAATTCGTCGCTTTGCTTCGCCAGGATTGCCAGCGTCTCGAGGCGTTGACGGGCCCGTGCGCTTGCCGTGCGCACTTCGCGTAGGAGTTCGGTCTCGTCAGTGTCGGGTTCCATCGGGAAATCGAGTGACTGATCCCACGTTGAGAGCTCGCGCAGGGTGGGAATCCGGTCGAGTTTGTCGAGGGTTTCCTTGTATCGGCGGCTGCGACTTGACTCAGGCAGGCCCAGCCAGGGTGCCAGGTGGAGGAGATCCGCCCGCTGTTCCTCGCAGTTTTGCCGAAGCGTGTGCGCCCAGTCCCTGATCTCTTCGGACGCACTCGTGAGCGAGGCTGCGATGGCGGTGGAGCGTGCCGTTGCCCGGCTCAACAGGACAAACGATGCCCGCAGCCCGGATGGCGTCTGCTCCAATTCGGCTCCAAGCTCGGTCAGCGCGGTGTTTTCCCGCACCAAGTCCTGGAGCACGCCCACGGTATCACGCAAGCCGGCGAAGACCTGCGAAGAAACCACGTGCTCGTCGGCTTGCTCCCTCAGCCCGGAGGCCAGTGTCAGCAGGTGTCCGGCGAGATTGCCGCTGTCCACGCAGGAAACATAGAGAGGGAGCAGGGGGGCGAGCGTCCGCGTATCGTACCAGTTGTAGAAGTGCCCGCGGTAGCGATCGAGTCGTTGCATCGCGGCAAAAGTGTCTTGTGTGCGTTGCAGAAATCCGCCCGGTGAAAGGTATCCGAAATCCCAGGCGGCGAGATTGGCGAGCAGGGCGAGCCCCATGTTCGTGGGCGAGGTGCGGGAGGCGATCACCGGCGCTGGCACCTCCTGGAAGTTGTCCGGCGGCAGCCAGTTTTCCTGTGCCGTCACAAAGGTCTCAAAGTAGTGCCAAGTCTTGCGCGCCGCGCGTCGCAGAAAGGCGCGCTGGCCGTCAGTCAGATCGGGTACGGCTGATGGGATGGGCTGGCTGATCCACCAGGCGATCCCGGGCGCGACCAGCCAGAGACCGAGGAGGGGCAACGCAACGGACAATTGGGACGGCTGGTACCACGCCAGCAAGAACCCACCCGCCAGCGCGGTCATGGGTGCAATCCACATCGTGGCGTAGAATCCGGTGAACGTGGCCTTGGCGGTCCGTTCGGAATCACTCGACGTCCGCCACTCGAGGAGTCGCTTGCGGGTCACCAGCAGGCGCAGCAGCGTTTTTCCAATCGCATCGACGCTGATAAAGCTGTCATAGGGCAGGAAGGCCAGCGTGAGAAAGACCTGACCAAACTGGCGTCCGCACGAGCCGGCTGCGCCGCGCAGGTGCATCCGCCAAGGCAGATCGGCCGGCTTGCGAACTACTCCGACCAGGGCCGCCAGGAGTCCTGGAAGCGTGATGACCCCCAGGACCAGCAGTGTTCCAAGGCCGCCGAGTTCCGGCAGGAACAACCAGCCTCCCAACAACAGGAGCGTGAGCGCCACGGGGACGAGGCTTCGTCGCAGATTGTCGAAGATCTTCCACTGAGAAAGGACCGACAGGGGGTTGGCGATGCGGCGGGCGTCGGAACCCGGCACCCGCGGCAAGAGCCATTGGGTGATCTGCCAGTCGCCGCGTATCCAGCGGTGTCGCCGGTCCATGTCCACATTGTAGCGCGACGGATGTTCCTCGTACAGTTCCACGTCGCTCACGAGGGCGGAGCGGGCGTGACACGCCTCCAGCAAATCGTGACTGAGCACGGTGTTTTCGGGGAAGCGACCGTCGAGGGCGCGCTGAAAGGCGTCCACGTCGTAGATGCCTTTGCCGATGAACGAACCCTCCTGGAACACATCCTGGTAGACGTCGGATACTTCCCGAGTGTAGGGATCGATGCCGGCATCGCCGGCAAAGAGCCGTACGAACCAGGAGCGCCGGGCGCTCGGCAGGCTCACTCCGACCCGCGGTTGCAGGATGCCATAACCTTCGGCGACGACGCCGCGGACTCCGTCGAATACCGGGCGGTTCAAGGGATGGGCCATCGTACCGACGAGCTGGCGGGCTGCGTCGCGGGGCAGCTGCGTATCCGTATCGAGCGTGATGACATACTTGACGGTCGTCAGGAGCGTGGTGTCGCCAACGATTTCGGAAAAGCGCTCGCGCGGACCGCCGCGGAGCAGCGCGTTGAGTTCCCCGAGTTTCCCCCGCTTGCGTTCATAGCCCATCCAGACGCCCTCGCTGGCGTTCCACCGGCGCGGGCGATGGAACAGGAAGAAACGATCGGGCTGATCCCCAGGGTACTTGGCGTTCAGCATCTCGACCCCTTCACGTGCGCGCTGAAGCAGCGCATCATCTTCGGGTAGGATTTCCTCCGCCGCGTCGCGAAAATCCGTCAGCAAGGCGAAGTGCAGCAGCGGATCCCGGTTCGCGAGGGAGTGAACCTCCAGCGTTTCGATGAGTCGGTCCACGCCCATGAGGCTCGTGAGCATCGTGGGCACGATCACCAGGGTCCGGCATTCCGGTGCAATCCCGGAGGAATAGTCCAGTCGCGGGAGAAGCTGGGGCTTCACCACGAGCGTGGACAGCCAGTTCATCAGCGCCACGCCGAGCTGGCTGGCACAAAGCAGAAAGGCGAAACAGAAGCCGGCGAGTTTCCACCCGGCCAGATCGAGCCTCTGGACGCCCAGCGCCACACCGAGCGTTGTCAGCAGGGTGATGATCCCGATGCCGCCAGCGTAGAAGGCGAGGGGAAACCGGTGGATGGTGCGTTCGACAATTGTCGGCCAGGGCCATCGTACCTTGAGGTGGCGCGCCAGGGCAGACCGACCCTTATCGATCAAATAGTAGCCGACATGGGCCGTCCGATCCGTGCGGTTTATTGTTTTGGCACTGACGTCGGCGAGCTCAATCGCGCGTTGCGCCACCTCGGCTTCCGAGTGTTGGCTGTGTCGGGCAAAAAACTCGACCGCGTGGCGGTAGCGGTCGCGCGTGGCAAAGTCCATCGTGGGGTAGATGGCGGCAGGATCTTTCCGCAAGGTCGCCTCGACCAGACTCAAGGCTTCGACAAATTCCTTCCAGTCGGTCGCGCTCAAGAAGCGAAGGCTCGCGATGCTGTGGCTGACTGAAACCTGATCGGCGGCCTGGTTCTGACTATCCTGATGAACGAGTTCCTCGATGGAAGAGCCTTGTTCGACCAGACGCTGCTCGAGCCAGCTTCGCGCGAGATGCAAGACCGGGCTTTGGCGAGACAAACGCTGGCAGAACTCCGCAACGAATGCGCTGGAGAGAGGCAGATCGGACTTCGCCATGTCCGCGACCACGATCACCAGCCGGGACGGGTTCTTTTCGGCCATGGTCTGCAGGCAGTCGACCCACTCGTCGGCCTTGTCGCGATCCTCGCGCGCCAGGGTGAGCCGGGCGGTGATGCGCTGGAGGTTTTCAATCAGCCCCAGGCGCAGCATGATGGGGATGGCCCAGAGTTCCCCCAGTTGCAGGGGCGTCACTGTCTGGTAGGCGGCGATGAAGGCGCTGAGCGACTCCGCGTCGACTTGGGCGTCCACGTGCGAGATCAACTCGAGCACAATGTCGTAGACGCGGGGCAGGCCGGCGGACGGACTGTTCAGGAGGCGCGGCAGCACCCGGCTGTATCCGCGAGGCAGATGCCGTCGCGCCATTTGGATCTGCTCTTCGATCAGATAGAAATTGTCGAGCAGCCACTCGGCCGCGGGCGTGATCCGACGGCTAGGATTGACGGCGAGCGTGGCGCGATTGAAGGCGCGGAGCTTCTGCTCGTTCTCGTCCAACCGTGCCAGCAGCCGGTTGGCACTGGGGTGCGCGACAAGGTGATGGTCTGCTGCCAGGGCCCGGGCGTGACGTGCGAGCTGGTCGACGCCGAACAACTCGGCCCGCAGCGGCCGTTCGTCCGTCCGCGCTGGTCGGACGAGCCAGGTTTGCCATCCGTGGGAAGAGGGCGGCATGTTATGCTTGTGGTTCAACCGGATCTCGCACCGGGTGGAATTGCTTCGGCCTGGCGGACGGATGCCTCATTCCGAGCACGCACTTGGCCGACCCGCGCAGCATCCTCCGGGCGTGGCGCCGCGGTGGAACTGGGTTTCCCTCATACGGTGAATGTCCTTGAGAGAAACCAATCTAGACGGAAGTGATCGATGTCATTTGGGCTCAACTATGTTCCCGCACCCCCGCGAAGGATATGGGGTGTTGTGCTCCGACCTTTTCAAACCTCCCGACCCGGGCGGAAGGTCACCGGTGGAATCGCAGTCCCCCGCGAACGTGGGCGGGTCGCTTCGCTTCGGCTCCGGCAGGGCTCCTAGACCCCAGCCTTGGCCGGCAGTTCCTGCGCTGCCCGTTTTGCCCGTTCAACGGGCAACGTGAAAACACGGGCTTCGCCCTGTTCCTTCGAAGGCGCAGGCGCGAAACGGTGAAAAGTGCACTGACTTCGCTGCCGCGGAGCCGCACTGGCGGAGAGGGAGGGATTCGAACCCCCGGGACCTTGCGGCCCAACGGTTTTCAAGACCGTCGCGATAGACCACTCTGCCACCTCTCCGGAACAGGCACAGCGACCTTGGCGGGTCGCCCGGGCGTTTCAATCGCGTTTTTTGCCGCTGAAGAAGGCGAGCCAGAGTCCCAGCGCGAGGAGGAGGATCAACCACCAGAAGACGCGGAGCTCGCGGGCGGCCAGCTCCGCAAAGGCCAGCATGCGTGGAAAAGTGAGGGCGAGGATGACCAGGCCCACGATGGCAGCCACCAGCCCCCACTTTCGCCGCTGTGGCGTGACGTTGCGCAATGGACGCATACTTTCCACTACCGGGTAATAGGACTAATGGTGTTCCCAGTGAGCGGAAGAATGAGATTGGTTCCGGTGTTCTCACCGCCCACCCCTCCAACCACCAGAGGCGATTTCCCGTCCCACTTCTCGACAATTTGGAGCTGGATGAGTCCGGGGGTGTCGCGAAGCGCGCCACCGCGTATGCGGATGGCTTCCGCTTCGCCCTTCGCTTTGATGATGGCGGTATCCGCCTCGATCTGCGCCTTTTGCTGAACGAAGCGCGACTTGGCCGCTTCCTGCTCCTGCACCATCTTGGCTTCGATGGCGGCCTCGAGTTCCTTCGAGAGAGAGATGTTCTCCACCACGAGATCCTCGATCACGAGCAGATTGCCGATTTTCTCGCGCGCCGCCGTCAGCGTCTTGGTTTTGATCTCTTCTCGCCGGCGCACGATTTGTTCGGCGCTCTGCAGTGCGGTCATTTCCTTGAGCGCCTCTTGAACCCGGGGAGCGATCAGCGTGTCAAAGGGATCACCGGCGAACTCCTTGTAGATTCTCACGACACCCGTCTCCGGAATGCGGTACAACACGCGCAGCACCACGGTCAGCTGCTGGAGATCTGACGAATAACACTCTGCATCCAGCGATTGCGTCAACTGACGAACCGGGACGCGGATCAAAGTGGAGATGAACGGGCTTTTCGTGCCAAACCCCTCGGGTTTCGCTTCGTCGCTGACCTTACCCAAGGTGACGAGCACTCCGCGAAATCCGGGATCCACCACGTAGGTGGATTGTGCCAAGGCGAGGACCACCACGACGATGATGATGCCGATTCCAATCAGTTTTCCAGGGTTCATGCGGAGGAGAGAACGATCCGCCTAGGGGCGTCGCAAGCATGGACGGAGAGGAACGGCGCTCGATTTTTCCACGGCCCGCGCTGCCTTCCGCTCCGACAACCTGCGATCGATGAATCAGTAGGGGACGGTGAGTGCAGCGGGTGACAGACATAAAACGACCCTCCACTCGACCGGCTGAGCCAACTTGATTCGCGACGCCTTCCGCTGCGGTTTGGCGGCGTTCCGATTCAAGCTTCCGAGTAAGGAGAGAGCGCCGTGATTTAAAGCAAAAAGATAGCGATTATCGCTTGCTCGGTAAGGCAATTTATATACAACTACGAGGCTTTGACTTCTTTTGCTTCGACCCTCTTTTCGCCGGATGAGTATGCCAGCCCCGCACTCAATGCGGGAGGAGTCGCAGAATTGCAGGGATTGTACGGGCCGTTCGTATTTCCCGAACGGGTTCTTCAGAAGATATGGCTTCGTCGGGACTTTTGCTTTGAGAGCGCCCGTTTGTGTGATGGGAGAGGACTTCGCATCGAATCCCCCGGGGTTTGGAACCGCCTTGGTGGACCGGACTTCAAGCGGGCGCGGCTCTTGATCGAGGGAGTGAAGGTTGTAGGTGACGTGGAGGTGCACCTGGACGAGGCGAGCTGGCAGGCCCACCGCCACAGCACCGACCCGGCTTACCGCGATGTGGTGCTTCATGTTGTATTGTTTCCGACTGAAGTAACTCTGACGGTGGGAGTTGCGGATAGGGGTATTCCCATACTGGTACTCCTGCCTCTTCTGAATCGCGGATTGGAGGATTACGCCGAGGAGGACGTGGTGGAACGGCTGGCCAGCCGCGCGTCGTCGCGAACCGTCGATGAGTTTGCACGTCTGCCACTGCCGCAGCGTCGCGCAGTGCTGGCTGAGGAGGCGGAGCATAGGTGGCGGGAAAAGGTAAAATTTGCCGGGCAACGCGTGGAACGGCTGGGTTGGGAAGCGGCCTGTCATCACACCGCGCTGGAAATCCTGGGTTATCGTTTCAATCGAGTGCCCATGTTGCGATTGGCAGCGGCCTGGCCCCTGAGTCGGTGGAGCGACGGATCGGTGGAGGCGGAAGTCCTCTATCGTTCCGAGGCAGAGCGGTGGAGTCTGCAGGGGTCCCGACCAGCGAACCATCCCTTCCGGCGGTTGCAGCTTTACGCCCGGTGGACACGGTCACGTCCCGACTGGCCTGAAGTGCTTCGTTCGTGGACCGTGGAACTCCCTGCGGTTCAGGTGGAAGAGTCGCGTGCCTTGCGAAAACTGGGTGGTTGGGCCATCCTGCGTCAGCAATGGGCGGAGCGGCTGACTGGTAGTGGGGTGACCGGATCCAGGTGGGATACATTGATCTGCGATGGATGGATTCCCTTGCTCGAGTCGCAGCGAACGGGTTGGGGGCAACTTTGGTACCATTGGTTTCCGGGAGACCTTCCTCCCTACTTGGGGCGTGCATTGCGGCAAATGGGAGTCATTTCACATTCGCAGCCACTCTGTCATGGACTTGCCCAAGGCCTGCTTGGATGGTGGATCCGTCAGGAACGGGCAGGCGGGGCATCCGTCGATTAGGCCAGCGAGCCGAGCCGGGGCGCGGGGCTTGACAAGAGTTTGCGCGGCAGGCTAGTTCAGCCGTTTGTAATTCCGTTCACTTTCAGTTGAAGTGGGCCTCTGGCCCGCTTTTTTTTTCCCTTTTAACATCAATCCCTATGAGCAGCGAAATTCTATCCGTCCTCGAGTACATGGAGAAAGAAAAGGGGATCGGTCGCGCGGATATGATCGCGGCGATCGTGAACGCCATCAAGGCGGCCGCCCTCAAAGGCGTGAATTCCGGACAGGAGCTTAAGATTGAGATCAACCCCAAGAACGGGCAACTCAAGGCTTGGTCGGTTCTGAAGGTGGTCGATTCGGTCAGCAACCCACGTACGGAAATCCACGTGGAAAAGGCACAAGCGGTCAAACCGGGTGCGATGCTGGGCGAAATGCTCGAGAAGGAAATCGACCCGGCGACCCTTGGACGCATCGCTGCGCAAACGGCACGGCAAGCGGTGATGCAACGGCTCCGGCAGTTTGAAAAGGAACGGATTTACGACGACTTCAAGGACATGGTCGGCAACATCGTCACGGGGACGGTGCGCCGGAAGGAACGGAGCGACATCTTCATTGATCTTGGCAAAGCGGAAGCCGTGCTGCCCGGAAAAGAGCAGGTTCCCGGAGAGGAATATCAACCGGGCGATCGTATCCGCTGCCTGCTACTCGATATTGAAAACAGTCCCCGCGGCCCTGAACTCGTGCTCAGTCGCGCCTCGCCGCGATTTGTCCGGCGGCTGTTTGAGGTGGAAGTGACCGAGATCGCCGACGGCACGGTCAAGATCGAGACGTTCGCGCGTGAGCCGGGCTACCGGACCAAGATGACGGTGACTTCGAAGGACCCGAAGGTGGATCCGGTCGGCGCCTGCGTGGGAGCGCGGGGTGCCCGCGTCAAGACGATCGTCCGTGAGCTCAATGGCGAGAAGATCGACATCATTAACTATTTCGCGGATCCCAAACAGATGGTGATCGAGGCGCTCCGTCCGGCGGTGCCCCGTGAGCTGCATTTCGACGAAAAGAACCGCCGGATCCTCGTGCGGGTGGTCGCTGACGATCTTGCAGTGGCCATCGGCAAGGGGGGCAAGAATGTACGGTTGACGTCGCGACTCCTCGGCTGGCGTTTGGAGGTCGAGGAATTCAAGACCCAGGCCACCGATCCTCGAGCCGTGGGCATCGCCACGCTGGTCTCCACGTTCGGATTTGATCCCGCCCTGGCGGGCAGATTGTTTGCGATAGGTGTCACTTCGCCGGCTGCCTTTGAAGGCATGTCAGTGGAAGATTTGGTCGGCGCAAACTTTACCCAAGACGAGGCAGAAGCCATTTTGGCCCGGGTGACCGCTTGATTCCTTCCCGCAGAACGATTCCATCTCCCGCTTCCCTTCTCAATTCCTTTAGCCTACCTTCCTCCGCCCAGTACTGAACGATGAGCATCCGCATTCACGAATTAGCCAAGCGATATAACATGGAAGGCAAGGAGATGCTGGCCTTGCTGAGGGAGCGCGGCTACGTGTCACCGGATACCCGTTCGGTCTCAAGCACCGTCAGCAAGATTTACGAGGAAGAGGTGCACAAGGAGTTTGCGGCCAAGACCATCGCCGCGCCCGCGGTGCCGGCGGCGGTTGTGGCCAGCCCGGCTCCGACCCCGATCGAGCCCTCGGGTGTCAAAATTCCCTCGGGCGTGTTCGTCAAAACGAAGGATGATGTGGTGCGTGAACGGGAAGAGGCCAAAGCCGCAGCGGTGGCCGCTACGCGTCCACCGACTCCGCCCCAAGTCAGTCCCCCTCCGGCGCCTCCCGCACCGATTGCTGCGCCTGCCGCGACCGTGAGCGCACCGCCTCCGGTAGCCCCCATTCTCCGCCCATCGGTTTCTGCTCCGCCCGCGCTGCCGGTTCGCCCGCCGACCCTGCCTCCGGTCGCTCGTCCGGCTCCGATGACATCGCCTCCGTTGATGGCGCGCCCTCCCGCCGCCCCGACCGGGTTTGCTCCTCCGCCCGTTTTGCCGGCGAAGGTGACGCCTCCGCCCGTATCGCAGCCTCAGGTATCCATCCCGTCCGCGCCCCCTCCGGTGTTGCGCCCAGTGGCCCCCGCGCCCGCTCCGACTCCGCCCCCTTCGTCGTTTTCGCCGCCGCCGGTCCCGGTCCGCCCCAGTGCGCCGCCGCCGCTCCCGAGTACAGGCCCCAAGCCGCCACCTTCATTCCTTTCGGCGAATCCTCCGGCCGCTCCCGTAGCGCCGGCGATTCCCGTGGCGACCTTCTCGCAGCAAGGCGACGTCAAGATCATCCACATGAAGCCGCCGGTGATCGTGCGCGATTTCGCCACGGCCCTGGGGCTGAAGCCGTTCAAGCTCATTTCCGAGCTGATGGAGATGGGGATTTTCGCCTCGATGACGCAGAGCCTCGACGAGGCGGTGGCGATCAAGGTGGCGGAAAAGCACGGCTTCCTCCTGGAGGTCAAGCACCGCGGCGACGTGGCGTCGCAACAGGCCGCCAAGGAGAAGGAGAAAGCCAAGCAGCTGAAACCGACTGTTGACGAGACCGCCAATCTGTCACCCCGGCCTCCGGTGGTCTGCATCCTCGGTCACGTTGACCACGGAAAGACCTCGCTGCTCGACGCAATCCGCAAGGCCAATGTCGCAGCCGGCGAGGCCGGTGGCATCACGCAGCACATCGGAGCGTATCAGATCGAACACAACGGCAAGAAGATCACATTTCTGGATACCCCGGGTCACGCGGCCTTTTCGAAGATGCGCGCCCGCGGGGCCAACGTCACCGATATCGCTGTACTGGTGGTCGCGGCGGACGACGGTTTCATGCTCCAGACCGACGAGGCCCTGAAGCACGCGCAGAATGCGAAAGTCGCGCTCATGGTCGCGGTCAACAAGATGGACGTGAAGGGTGCCAACCTCGACCGGGTGAAGTCGCAGATGCAGGAACGCGGCATTGCACCGGAAGACTGGGGTGGCGAGACCATCACGGTCCCCGTTTCCGCCATCAAGGGCACCGGCATCACCGAGCTCCTTGATTACGTGCTTCTTCAGGCCGACGTGCTGGAGCTGCGGTCCAATCCGAAGGGCGAGGTCGCCGGGATCATCATTGAATCCCAGATCGACGTCGGTCGCGGTCCGCTCGCCACGGTGATCGTGCAGCGCGGCACGCTCAAGGTGGGCGACGCCCTGGTGTGCGGTTCCCACTGGGCCAAGGTGCGGGCCATGTTTGACGATCAGGGCAACACGCTGAAGGAGGCGCCTCCTTCGACGCCTGTCCGCATCATCGGCTGGTCCGGCGCGCCGGACAGCGGACAGCAGTTCCGTTCGGTGAAGAATCCCCGCGAGGCTGAACGCCTGGCCGAGGAAGTGCAGCACGAGGTGCGCAAGGAAGCTTCGACGCTCGCCGCCGTGCCCAAGAACGTATCGGTGGAGCAATTGTTTGCCGATATCGCTGCCACCCAGGCTAAGACGCTCAAGGTCATCATCAAGACCGATGTGTTCGGATCCTCCGAAGCGGTTCGGAGCGTGCTCGAGGGCATCAAGAGCAACAAGGTGTCACTCGAAATCGTTTCTACGGACGTCGGACTTGTGACCAAGAACGACGTGCTCATGGCGGGTGCCGCCGGAGCGGTGGTCATCGGCTTCAACACCAAACTCGAAAACGGTGTGACGGCGGTGGCCAAGCATCACAAGGTGCGGGTGGAAACCTACGGCATCATTTACGAATTGGGTGACAAGGTGCGGGAGATGATGGCGGACCTGCTCGATCCGGACCTCAAGGAAGTGCGGACCGGCGCGGCGGAAGTGCGCGCCACCTTCCCGCTGGCCAAGGGATTTGTTGCCGGCTGTCTCGTCACCGAAGGCAAGATCACCCGCAACTCGCGCGCGCGTCTGCGTCGCAAGAAGGACACCGTGCACGAGGGGCGCGTCGATACGCTCAAGCGTTTCAAGGACGATGCCAACGAAGTGCGCGCCGGCCTGGAATGCGGCATCAAGCTCGACGACTTCAACGGCTACGAGATCGGGGACGTGATTGAAGTGTTCGAGGTCCAGAAAGTGAGAGCCTCCCTCTAGTCTCTTCCTCAGCCCCCCTGGACGGAACCTCCGGCCAGGGCGGCTTGAAACAGACGCCGGATCGGCCGCTTCGCCACGCCACGAATCCATCCGGGACCGCGTTTCTCCACCCAGGCTTTCGCCTCCAACCCGTATCCACGCCTTGTCCAATCGAACGATCCGCATCAATGAGCTGGTGCAGCGCGAAATGAGCGACTACCTGCACACGCACCACCAGTCCGAGACGGTGGCGATCACCATCACGTCGGTGGAGGTGGATGATGATCTGCGGACCGGGCGTATCTTTGTCGGCGTGATCGGAACTCCTGAATTCGCGGAGGAACGCATGCGGTGGTTGAAAAAGCATGCGGAGGAGATTCGCCGGGAGTTGGGTCGCCGCGTGGTCCTGAAGTGGAATCCAAGATGGGTTTATGTTCTGGATGATTCGGGTGAGCGGGGAGCCCGGATCCAGCGCGTCCTCAATGAGATTGAGGAGCGGGAGCGTCCGCGGGCCAAACCTGGTCTGGAATCCGAGTCGTCTGGACAGTGAACGGAGCGGTCAGGTCAAACCGAGTCGCTCCCATGGCGTCCTATTTTCCTGCGTTTTCGGCCCGATTCCACCAGGTCGTGATGGCGCTGGGCACTGCACCGATTGCCGTGGTGGGGCATGCGCGACCGGATGGTGACTGCATCGGCTCGCAGGTGGCGCTCGCCCGCGTGCTGGGCGCCCTTGGAAAGACCGTGGTGTGTGCCAACCCGGACCCGGTTCCACGACGACTGCGGTTCCTTGCGCCGGATGTGGCGTTTTTGTCCGCCGATGAGATTCGGGGTGAAGTGGGCGCGGTGTTTGTTGACTGCGCCGACCACACCCGCGCGGGCGAGAAGATGCGTCAGCGTTTTCCGAAGCCGTTCGCCAGCGTGGATCATCACCTGTCAAACTCGGGTTTCGCCGAGCATAATTTTGTCGATACCGCAGCCGCGGCGACCTGCGAAATCCTCGCAGGACTGTTCCTCGACAATGCCTATCCGATTGATGCGCTGACGGCGTCGGCGCTTTACACCGGGATCATTACGGACACGGGACAGTTCCGCTTCAGCTCGACCACCCGGCAGACCTTTGAGCTGGCGGCGGAACTGGTGGCGCGCGGGGCCAATCCCGCGGCGGTCGGGGCTGAACTTTACGAGCGCGAGTCGTCGGGCAAACTCCGGCTCCTGCAGCGTTTTCTCGCCTCATTCGAAATGGAATGCGGGGGCAAAGTGTGTGTGGGGACCCTACCGAACGGCGTCTTTGCCGAAACCGGAACCTCGGGGGAGGATACGGAGGGGCTGGTCGACTACGCACGCAGCATCGACGGCGTCGAGGTTGGTGTATTGATAGAAGTGCGACCTGATGGGTTGAAGGCGAGTCTGCGCTCAAAAGACCCGGTGTACCGCCTTGACCGGGTGGCCGGCCAGTTTGGAGGCGGCGGGCACGCGTGCGCGGCTGGCCTGAGCCTGAAGGGAACAGCGGCCGAGGGATTCAGGGAGCGCCTGATGGCGGCGCTGCACACCCAGATCGCCGCAGTCGAGGCCGGCTTGAAACGAAATTGACCATGCTTGGACCTGCCAAAGACCTAGAGGGCATCCTGCTCATCGATAAACCGAGCGACCACACGTCACACGACGTGGTCGCCCGCGTCCGGCGCAAGCTGGGAATGAAGCGAATCGGCCATGCCGGGACCTTGGATCCGATGGCGACCGGATTGCTCATCATCCTGGTCGGAAAGGCTACGAGTGCCTCCCAGTTTCTCATCAGTCTCGACAAGGAATACGAGGGGACAATCAAGTTGGGCGTGGTCACCAACTCGCAGGATGCCGAAGGCGAGATCCTCGAGACCCGGCCGGTGCCTCCGTTGACGGAAGACGAGGTGAAAGCCGCGATCCAGACCTTTCTCGGCGACCAGTATCAAACGCCTCCGATGTTCTCCGCGATCAAGATCGACGGCGTTCCGCTCTACAAGTCAGCCCGAAAAGGCGAGGACGTGGAGCGCGAGCCGCGGTTCATCCGTGTCATGAGTTGGGATCTGCTGCGTTGTGCTCCGCCCGAGCTGGATTTTCGGTTGCGATGCAGCAAGGGAACCTACGTGCGAACCCTGGCCCATGACCTGGGTGCCAAGCTGGGCTGCGGGGCCCACTTGTCGGCACTACGACGGACGGCCACGCATGCGTTCCGGCTCGAGCAGGCGCTGACCATTGACCAATTCGAGGCGATGCCGCGAGCGGACATCGCGGCAAAACTCATTCCGGTTCGGGAGGCTGTTCCCCCGGGCTTTGCCCTGTGAAGCGGACCTTCACGCTGGGAGGGTTGGCGGAGGCGGCCTCACTTCCGGCCAAGCCGCTCTACCTGGCCATTGGCATGTTCGATGGGGTGCACCTCGGACATCGCGCGGTGATCAGCGCTGCCGTCCAGTCTGCGCAACGTGGTTCGGGGCTGTCGGCGGTGTTGACCTTCTGGCCCCATCCCAGCCGGCTCTTTCGTCCTGAGGATCCGGTGAGACAGATCCAGCGACCGGAAGTAAGAGCAAGGCAGCTCTTTTCTTTGGGCGTCGATGTGGTGATCACGGAGCCCTTCACCGCGGAGTTTGCCGCGCTGGAGGCCGAGGCGTTCGTTCCCTCCCTGCGCCGCGCCCTGTCGGGGCTTCGGACCATTTATGTCGGCGAAAACTGGCGCTTTGGGCGCGGTCGTCGGGGCGATGTGAGTCTCCTGCTTGAGGAAGGACGCAAAGCGGGACTCTCGGTGTTCAGCGCTCCCCGGGTGAATTTTGATGGAGAACCCGTCAGCAGCACGCGGATTCGTCGCGATCTCGAAACCGGGGAAATATCCCGGGCCAATTCCATGCTGGGCTACAGTTATTTCGCCGAAGGGGTGGTGACGCCGGGAAAACGACTCGGCCGGACCTTGGGTTTTCCCACACTCAATCTGTCTTGGGATCCCGAATTGCGTCCCCGGTTTGGGGTTTATGTGGTCCGCATCCGGGGCAAAGGCTTGCGTGGCTGGCTGCCGGCGGTGGCGAACTACGGGGTACGTCCGACGGTTGAGGCCACCCTCGAACCGCGCCTGGAAGTGCATGTGTTGGGTACGTGCACGCTGGGGGATGGAGACGAGATTGAAGTGCAGTGGCTGACCTTCCTGCGACCCGAGATGAAGTTTGCCGGACTCGACGCGCTGAAGTCCCAAATTGAACAGGATCGCGCTCGAGCCCTGGCGTTTTTTGCCCAAAAGGAAGGCTAAGATTTTTACTTGCGCCCCAGGCCCCGGTTCCTGCTTACTCTCGGGCTCCCGTTTTTTGGACCTTTAGCTCAGTTGGTTAGAGCGTTTCCTTGACATGGAAAAGGTCACTGGTTCGAGTCCAGTAAGGTCCACCATCTACGCAAAGCGTTGATTTAGAAAATAAAAGGGAGCCGGCGAGACGACGAAGCGATCGGTTTGCGGCGCGACATGCCTCGAACCAATGTTGGCTGGACCAAGGTGGATCCCGAACGATTTTTTGAACCGGGTGGGGGCTTCTAAAGGGTCGAGGCAACCATGCCGATTAAGAGTGGATGTCTGCACTCGTCGACGATCCCAAGGCTGTCCCTATCATGGGGACGGAGCCGGACGTGCCGGTTGCACGGATCGGTGGCGTGTCGCCGGCGAGGAAGGGAACGAGTTTTCACTTTCGACTGATCGCCTTTGCTCTCGCCCTCATGGGGGTCGCGGTCGGCATTTCTTCACTCATTGCCTATAGGCTTAAGAAACAATCGCTTGAAGAGAGCCTGGCTCGCGAGCTTCTCGCGATTGTCAAGAGTGTGGCGCCCTTGATCGATGGTGACGTACACGAGCGCGTGCGGCCGGGTGAGTCGGGATCCCCTTCATTGTCGGAAGATTTTCTCAAGCTGCGCGACCAATTGGTGAAGGTGAAGGCGGGCAACGCTTTGCTCAGTCGAGGGAGCCCGCTCTACACCATGCGAAAGCCGGAAGATTTTGTTATCAGCGGTGAACTGGAATTTGTCGTGATGACGGATCCCGATGAGTCGGGGCAGTATTTCACCGGGGCGCGGTATCATGTGGAGCCCCATCTCCTGGCCGCCTTGGGGGGGACGGCTTCATCAACGGGTGTTTACACGGATGATGAAGGAGTATGGATCTCGGCCGCCGCTCCGATTCGCAATGCGGCCGGTACCGTGGTCGGGGTGGTGCAGGCGGATCGCCCCATCGACTTTTACTATGCGGAAGCCCGGAGCGTCGCGCTCAAGATTTTTGGCGGGGCTGCGTCCAGTTTGACCATCGGCGCTGCGTTGGCCTTCTTCTTCGCCCGCAGTTTGACCGGCCCGATCCGTCGCTTGGCAAAGGCGACGGAGGCGGTCGCTCGCGGCAATTTTGGATACCGCGTCTCCGAACGCCGTACGGATGAACTGGGAGACCTCGCCAGGAGCTTCAACGGAATGGCGTGCGAGCTGACCTTGGGTCGCGAGCGGGAGAACTACCAGAAACAGGAATTGGTGGAAGCGAATCGACGCACGGAAGCGGTGAATCGCCAGCTTGCGGAGGCGAATCACGATCTCGAAAGGGCCGTCGAAGAAGCCCAGCGTCTCGAGGAGGAAGCCCGGGCAGGTGAATTGGCGAAGACCGAATTCCTGGCCACGATGAGCCATGAGCTGCGTACACCGCTGAATGGTATTTTTGGATTCGCCCAGGTTTTGGAGACCACGGAGATGTCGAAGGAGCAGGTCGAATGTGTGGGCTCGATTCAACAGAGTGCGGACCGGCTGCTGAAGACCATCTCCGCTGTCCTGGAGTACTCTCAGTTGGACCGCGGCAAGCGACCGCGCGAGTGGGGGAATGTGACGCTTCGCCCGCTGTTGTCCACGGCCGCGGCCGCTCATCGCAATGCCGCACTGACCAAGGGGCTCGAGTTCACCTTCTCCATTGCACCGGATATTCCAACGACCATCCGAGCCGATGGTCCCGCACTCCAGCGGGTCGTCGACGTGCTGCTTTCGAACGCGGTCAAATTTACGGTCACAGGATCCGTCGGGATCACCATCACTGCCGAACGGGCCGCCTGTCCCCTCCCGCGCGCAGCCGGAGCGCTGGCATCGGAAATCGACGCCGATCTTCATGTTGTGGTGACTGACACGGGCATTGGCATCCCCCCGGCCAATCGCACGCGACTCTTCCTTCCCTTTGTGCAAGGGGATGCCTCGCTCTCACGCGCCTATGAAGGCATCGGTCTGGGCCTGGCGATCGCCCACAAGCTGGCCCGCAGCGCGGGTGGCGATCTCACGCTTGCTCCGGGCGGCGACCGGGGAGCGACCTTCAAACTGGTGTTACCCGCGCGGTGTTGAACGATGACACCTGCCATCCCTCTGGCCAGGTCTTCCCGCCCGGCGTCCCCTGCCACGCGAAGGGACTCGATTTCAGCCGGCGACTTGCGCCGAATGTCATCTGGGTATGTTGGAGCGCAATCCGCCTAAATCCATGAGACGTATCGCTCTTCTTGTCGCAGTCACGCTGTTTTCGATTGTGTCCGTTTGCGCTTCCGGAAGCTACGTGCCTCGACCTCCGAGAAAACTCGCGAAGGCGGATCGGACCGGTGTTGCCATCGATCCCGAGCGCTATGGATTGGGTCGGGCCCTGGTGCTTCGAACGGGAGAAGTGCGCCTTCCCGCGACGATCGACGAGGACCTGAAGGGTCCGCAGGCCGAAAGGCTGCGCGTAGTGGAGGCGGCGCTTCCCGCGGAGGTGCGCGACAAAGCTCAGCTGGGTGCGCTGGCCGGCCGTTTGACCGCCGCCGAGTTGGAAGCCGTGACTTATTACCTCAGTGTTCGTTTCCCTGCGCCATGAACCATTGTCGTTTCCTTCTTCGCCTCAGCAGCCTTTTTGCCGTCATTGGAATAGTCAGCCTTCGGGCGCAGTTCTCTCCCTACCTGCCCAGTCCGGGTCGTACCGAGCTGACCGTCAGCCACACCTTTGTCACATTTGATGCCTTCTGGGCGGGGAAGACCCGATTGGGCACGCAGGCGGTTCTTGGCAGTTCTGGAAAGGACCAATACACGAGCCTGCTCTCGCTTGAATACGGTTTGTCCGAACGCTGGGCGGCGGACCTGACGGTGGGATACAGTCGCGTCAAGATGGGCTCGTTTCCCGATGATTCCGGCTGGGTCGATAGCCTGGTCGGGATCCGATACCTCGTGATGGATGAGACGGAATCATTCAACCGCTCCCTGCCCACGGTCGCCCTTCGTGTGGGAGGCATTCTGGCCGGCTCCTACGACGAAGGCTTGCCCTTTTCCTCGGGGGATGGTGCGTCGGGGGTCGAGGTGTCAGCGTTAGTGGGACGTTCCCTGAACCGGACGTTCAGTGTACTTGCCGATCTGGGTTACCGGTGGCGCAGCCACGGTGTGCCGGAGGACATTTTCGGCTCCGTCGGCCTTGCTGCGAGCTGGAGGCAGTTCATTCTCTCGGCAGCGTGGCGCTATGACGGGGCCGTTTCCGGTTTGGTGATCCTCGGTCCTGGATTTGGAACCGTCGGCGGATTCCCTCAAGTTCGTGAACGTAACGCTTCCCTGCAGATCGGGCTGGGCGGATCGGTGTCGGATCGACTCTACCTCCAAGCCTATGCAGCCTGGACACTCTCGGGCGAAAACACGGGTGACAAAACCGTCTTGGGCGGATCTGGCACGTTTTCCTTTTAGCCCTTCTCAGAAAGGGGCCAGGAGCCCGGCAGTTCACGCGACTGCGTCGGGTCGGTCGATCGCGCGCGCAGGGGCGGAGTGTTTCACCGTGGACGGGAGCGAGAACGGGTGATGACCCAATCCGCGATTCCCGCCAGGGCGATCGCGCCATACTCCACCGGTCGTAACCAGGGCGGATGTTCAAATGTCCCGAGGGTTGCGTCACCGAGGCGTAGCCCCGTCACATAGCTCAACCCGACCACCGCAAGCGCCGTCACGGACCAAACTGCCGGGCGCACGGCAATAAATGGGGCCAGCCACACCAGGTACCAGGGATTCACTACCGGCGAGAGCAGCCAAAGAAAGCCGAAGATGCTCGCACCTGGTACCTGCGCGATGCCGGGTGGCGAGGAAGAGGGCGTGCTCGGAGGGTGCCGCTGGAGGATAAGCAACCAGAGAACGCCGAAGCCACCCGCCACGATCCAGCGGGCGAGGGTGGGGTCCAGTGCCGTTGCCAGGAGGGCGTACACCGACGGATTGAACTCCCACCCGGCCAATCGCTCCGCGACCTCCGGTGCGAGGGGCCAGCCTCCGCCCAGGACTACGGGAAGGTGCAGCGCCACCACCATGGCGAGAAACGATATCCAAGCTCGGAGATTTCGGCGGAGAGTCCACGGCGCAACGAGCAAAGCGATGGGCCTGACCCCCACCGCCAGAGCCAACAGCAAAGCTGCAGAGAGCGCACCGCGCGCGGACCGATTCCGGGTCAGTGCGGCGACCGTGAATGCGACGGCCAGGCCGTCGATGTGAGCTGAAGCCCACGTCGATTGGAGCAGCAAGGGACAAAACGTCCAGAAAGCGAAGGCACCCCGCACGCCGCTTCGTGCGAGAATGACCAGCACCACGATGTCGGCAGCCCCAAGGATCACTTTCCACGGCCACAGGCTGCCGGGAGACACCACGTAGCTGAAGTAAAACGCGAGCTGGGCCGAAGGCCCGTAAACCGTAGGCAAGTCCGGATGATTCACCCGATCGAGGACGCGCTGAAGGCTCAGCGGAACTTGGGGGTCTCCGAAGGAATCGGAAGGAGCACGACCATACGGAGTGCCGTGGGTTGCGGTTTGGTAGCCGTCCCAAAGGTATCGCCAGGGATCGTCTTCGAGCAACGGAAGGCAGCTGAAGGCAAGGCAACGAATGAGCAGCGCACAGACGATGAGGACCCACCACGGCTGCGGCCGTCCGTTGCGATCGCTGAGCCAGGCGGCCACCGCTCCCATCCAGGCACCTCCCATGCCTGCCAGGTAGATTGGGAGCGAAAGTGACTCGCTGCGCGAATGCCAGGCGAGAAGCGCGAACGACCAGGTCACCAGCACTGCACCCCCATGGAACACGAGCGATGCCTGGAATCGACGCCTTCGCTCCGCAGGTATCACCTCTTCTCCGTAGTACGGCGTCTTTCCGATCATTGCGCAGCTCTCAGTTCAGCGACGGGTGACACCGCACGGACTTCGCACCGACGGTGGGGGGAATTACTGGAGCCCGCCGCGACCTGCTTCGCTGCGTTCAAGCGCATCGCCCCCAAAATGAAAGGCAGAAGCGTCTCCACTTGGATCCACGCCTCGCTTGAAAGTCTCCCGTTTTTTTGCGCCAGTGAATCATGCTGCAGTCGCTCCACATCAAGAATCTCGCCCTGTTGGAAGAGGTTGCGCTCGATTTTGAATCTGGATTCACGGTGGTGACCGGCGAAACCGGGGCAGGCAAGAGCATCCTGTTGGGTGCGTTGAGCCTCCTGGCCGGCGAACGTGCGGACAAGACCATTATTCGGCAGGGTGCGCCGGCCTGCGAAGTGGAGGCGTCGCTGTTCTTCGCCCACTCGAAACGGATCGACGAGGTGTTGGCCGAGTTGGAGTTGCCGTTGACGGAAGACGGCCAGTTGATTCTTAAACGCACCGTGCCACGGGAGAAGGCTCCCAAACTGACCGTGAACGGCAGTCTCGCCACGCTCGCGGCGCTGCAGCGATTGGGCGAGTATTGGATTGATTTTCATGGGCCCAGCGAGCCGCGCCGGTTGCTGAAGGAGTCGTGTCAGTTGGAATTGCTCGACCTGTTCGGACGGACGTCGAGTTCGCGAGACGCGTACCGCGTCACCTACCAAGCCTGGAGACGCGCGGTCGCCGCCCGTGAGCGGCTGATGTCACAGACCCAGCTCTCACCGGAGCAACTGCGTTTCCTGGAAAACCAACTGGTCAAGCTGGACGCCTTGGAGCTGTCGGAAGAGGCGATCGCCACCCTCGAGCGCGACTTCCAGCGGATGACCCGGGCC
Source organism: Opitutaceae bacterium (assembly GCA_046346755.1). Classification (GTDB taxonomy): domain Bacteria; phylum Verrucomicrobiota; class Verrucomicrobiia; order Opitutales; family Opitutaceae; genus UBA6669. The sequence goes on from JAXMHM010000001.1 coordinate 54,715, forward strand.
CAGGAGCTCATGGAACTGGCGGCGGGACTGGCGGCTGGCATCGCTGGGGAGGAGGGGGTGACGGGACGCATCTCCGCCTTGGTCCGGGAAGCACGCGCTCTGGAAGCGATCGATCCGGACAGCAAGGCTTTGGCCGATCGACTGGCGAGCGTTTCCTTTGAACTGGCCGACCTCGGGGCGGAGTTTGAGTCGCTGGGGCAGGCGTTGACCTTTGATCCGGAACAGGCGGAGGAATTGACCACGAAGATGAACGCCTGGCTGGAGGCGAAACGAAAGCACGGCGGCGACGTTCAGGCGGTGGCGGTCGCGAGGGAGGAACTGCGCCGGCGACTCTCCTCGCAGGGAGATGTGGAAGGCACGCTGGAGCGGCTCGAGCAGGAAATCGCAGAAGCTCATCGCGCCGCGCGCAAGCAGGCAACCGTGCTTCGAGAACAACGCGAAAAAGCGGCGCGTGAACTGTCCAAGACGGCGGCCAAGGGCATCGTTCAGCTTGGCTTCAAGAAAGCCGAGTTCTTGGTGCGTCTGGTTCCGCTGGAAGAACTGGGACCCGATGGCGACTGCCGGACCGAGTTCCTTTTCTCACCCAATGTCGGGGAGGCCCCGCTGCCGCTCAGTCGCATTGCCTCCAGTGGCGAGTTGGCTCGTGTGATGCTTGCGCTGAAAACGGTGCTTGCCGATTTGGACGACATTCCGGTCCTCGTTTTTGACGAAGTGGATGCCAATGTCGGAGGTGAGATCGGGCGTGTCGTGGGCGAGAAGATGGGCTGGATCGCCAAGTCGCACCAGGTGCTGTGTGTGACCCACCTGCCCCAGGTTGCGGCCCAGGGCAACAATCACCTCCTGGTGAACAAAGACCAGTCGAAGGATCGTGCGGTCGTCACGATCGCCCCCATTCACGGAGATCGGAAGCAACGCGTCACCGAGCTCGCCCGCATGCTGGGCGACCGTTCGGCCAAGAGCGCGCTCGCCCATGCCGAAGAGTTGCTGAAGGGGTGATGCGCTGGCTTGATTAGGCTGAACTCAAGGCCTTTTCAGCAGGAACGGAGGCCTTGGCGCGCACGAGACGGCTCCGCCATTTGTGTTCCGGAATACGCGACAATCCGATCGCGAGCAGCTGACTCGCGGCGAAGAGCACCAGCGCATAGAAGGCCGAGTCCATAAAACCGTAGCTGTGCAAACCGACGCCCAGCATGTTCGTTCCGAACCAGCTCCAGGACGTCACAATGTTGCCAAAGATCGCCAGGCCCATAAGCCCCCGGGCCTTGACCAGGCCGCCCCACCGGGCGTGCAGGATAAGTCCGTTCCAAAGGACAATGATCAAGGCTCCGTTTTCCTTCGGGTCCCAGCCCCAGAACCGTCCCCAGGACTGGTCGGCCCAGATTCCGCCCAGGACGGTACCCACCAGACTGAAGAGCGTCGCGAAACAGATGATTCCGTAGACCATGCGGTTGAGGGCATCGGCGGACAGGGAGTCGAGGGAGCGAGTGAAGACTCCTCGGAAGACGTAAATCAGGGCGAGGAAACCGGCGAGATAAGTGGCCGAGTAGCCGATCGTCACGACCACCACGTGGGTCGCGAGCCAGAAGTTGGAGTCGAGCACGGCTCGCATCATCTCCAGGGTGTCGCCGCTAAGGGAGAGGTAGTGGGCGATGAACAGGGTGCAGAAACCGACCATTCCGCCCGCCGCGCTTCCGATGGCGTTGCGGTAGACAAATTCGAGAATAAGGCAAAGACCGACGGCCCCCCAGCCGACGAAGAGGGCTGAGGAGTAAAGGTTGGTCACGGGTGGACGACCTTCGAGCCACATGCGAATGCCGATGCCCACCGTGGTTGCAATCCATGCCAGCGTCATCAGCAGGAATGCGCTTCGCCCTAGCACTTCGCGCCCAGCCAGCCATGAAAATATGGCGCCGAGAAATGCGATGATGTACAGGACAGTCGAGCGGTAGAACGGTTCGGCGGCGTTGAACGAGGTTTCAATGTCGGTCTTCTCCAGTCGTTCACCATACCGGTTCTCCAGGGTCTTTCGGTACAATTTGACGATGGTGTTGAAATGTTCGGGCTGACTGAGGCGCCAGGCGTGCGCCATGCCTGCGTAGGCCATGGCGGTGGCATTCAACTGGCGAGTCTGGATGGTCTCCAAGAGGACCGCTCCCACGGGCTTCCAGGCGTTCGGATCCGGATGGTTTTCCGGGGGGGCGACTGCCAGCAGGTAACCCATGTTGGCCATGAACTCAAACTTCTGGCCCATCGCGAGCGTGGCGTTGGCCGCGGCTTCATCAAAGGGCTGCTTCTGTTCGCGGGCGCGAATCGCGGCGATACCGGCTTCCAGCCCTTTCTGGAATGTCATGTAGTCGTCGAGTGCGTTTACGCTCTCGGGTGGGACGAGCGACTGTTTGAGCCGGCTGTAGAGAATCAAGTGGTCGCGGAGATCGACAATGGCCTTCTGGAACGGAGACTGGATCGCGGCCTCGGTCTGCGCTGCCAGCTGAGCTTGCTTGTCGATCTCGGCCAGCTTGGGCGCGAGGTCGTTGTACGTGAACCGGCGAAAGTTGCTCGGAACGAATCCAAACAGGGCGAGGATCCGACGGGTTGTATCGGGATAGTTGATCTTGATCGACTCTTCGGTTTTGCCGACCAGCGAAAGGACATCGGTATTGTCGATGGCGAACACCGGGTAAGTGTCAGCCCGTGCCGGGTGGAAAAGCACGTCCAGCAGCCACTCGGTCGGGCTTGAAACGTACGGTTTCCGCTCGAGGGGAGAACTCACCCGCTGCCGGCCTTGCAGCATGAGCAGACTCGAACGCCCCACGGTGTCGAGTGGCTTGAGGCGACCATTGACGAGCACAGGCAGCTGACCGAAGCCCTCCAGATCGAAATCAGTCTTGGACTTGCGCGGGAAAAGCGGGGACGCGAGGTAGACGGCGGCCAGTACGAAAGCGAGGAGTGGAAGAATGCGTTTCATCGGTGGGGGAGGTCAGGCGCGGACCGTGGCGGGTGTGCTGGTGCGCTTCCGGACGAAGCCAACCAGGTGCATGCCAAACTGAATCAGGAGTCCGAGCGTCATGAGGGCGCAGGAAATGTAGGGGAGCAGCCAGCTGGGGTTCTTCACCACCTGCAGGACCGTGGTCCGGTCGTTGTTGTCGAAGCTGGCCTGGTAGAAGGTCAGCCCGGCATAGCGCAGCGGATTGTTCATGTAGATCAGGACTTCACGGTCATCCTTGCCATCCTCGGTCTTGAGCCGGATGCGGCTGGAGAAGTTCTTGGGAATCTCCGTCCCCGGATAGCGATCATGGCTGAAGTCCAGCAGGGTCAGGGAAAAGGGCTTGTACTCCCGCTCGAAGCGGAACTGCAGGCGCCACGTCTTGCCGCCGTATTCGAAGGTCTGTGACTGGGTGATCATGGTCGACGCCAGCCAGACGCCGAGCGAACCCTCGGGACCGATCAGCTCCACAAACGCCGCCGGCAGGTTGCGTTCATTATCGCGATAGGTGATGCGAAGGGGGGTGACGCTGACCTGAGTGCCGATGTCGCGCGTGGCGAGGGCGGGAACCCCGGTGTCCGGGGCGGGAGCCTTCGGATCCTTCATCTGAAGCTGGGCATTCGGAAAGTAGGCGCGAACGGCCAGGCGGAAGGGCAGTTTGGGGTGTTGCAGTTCCTGGCTCTTCGCGAGCACCGCCTCGGGAATGGCGACGACGTCGTCCCAGAGCGGATCGGTGGAGTCGATCACCACCAGTTCATTCAGACGAAAACTCTCCGAATAGTTCTTGGTCTCGCCCTCATCGAGGCGCATCTGAAAATCTTCCTGCCACAGGCCTGACATCAATTCACCGACCAGAAGCAGGGTCAGGCCGGCGTGAGTGAGCAGAATCCCGGACTTCTTCCACGAAAGGCGAAACCGCTGGATGTGTGCAGCGACCAGATTGGCGAGCAGCAGGCTGCCAAGGAAGTACCCTCCCGGAAACACCGGAATCGGGATCTCTGTTCCCGGAATCCGGTCGAGGACGAAGAACGTCCGAAAGAAGTGCTCCTGCACGCCCCACACGCCCAGTTTCACTTGGGCCAGGGTGGCCCAGAACACCAGGATGATCGAGAGCGCGAGCAGCGCGACGGTCAGCTTCAGCGAGACAAAAAACGAAAGGAACGCTTGGCGTAGGTCGCGCATGGTCACTGGGCTCTGACGGTTTGGAGAAAGGCGAGGAAGGCCGGTTTCTCCCGGGTGACGAGCGCATCGGGCCCGGTCAACTTGAAGAACCAGGTGGATTGAGCATGCGGAACAATGGCTCCGAGGATGCGTTGCGGACCGGCCGAGAGGTCAACCACCGCGAAGTTCAGCCCGTTAGCGATGAAACGCGACAGGGCAGCCTCCAACTCGCCGGCCGGGATCGGCGGGAGGCTCAGTTGGCCGCGCCACCGGTTCACATTCGCCAAGTCGCCGCCGACATCGCCGGGAAAAGCGGTGATGGCGAGCTCTGCCTCGGTGCCATCGGCGCCCTTGATGACAAACGTGCCGCGACGCATGGACGAGGCGGCCTTGGAGGTCCAGGAGGCTGGCGCGGTCCAGCTCAAGCCGGCGCCCTCGGCGGTGGCCACGGGGGTGGAGGCCATCGAGGGGGCGGCCGCGGGCGCGGCTTTCGCCGTGATTGCGGCCGGTTCCGGGTCTTTCTTCACCCGGTAGGATTCGACCTTGGATTCGCGGCAACCGCCGAAGAGGAGTGGAATAGCCAAGGCCAGGGCAACGGTGGGGGCGGTTCGGAGCATAAGAAAAGAGAGGGCACTGGAGGATGGGAAAAGTTCAACTCAATCCTCCGAATTATCAGCATGAACACGGGCATGATTAGGGGATCTGGGGACGGGTGCAGGTGAATTCTGTCGATCCTGTTACCTTTCAGGGCTCGGGGTTTTCTCCCCATCTCGACAGTTTGTGAGGAAATCGGATCGGAACCGAACGTTCCGCCGGTCCCACCCCCTGCTTTCCCATGAAACGATCCTTTGTCCGTTGTTTGCTGCTGTGCAGCGGCTTTGCCGCTTTGTTCGCGACCCTGAACGCCCAGGTGATTGAGTTCAGGGCCACCATCAACGCCGGCCAGGAGAATCCGGCCACCGCCTCGACCGCCACCGGGAGCGCGGTTTTGCTCTATGACGTGGGAGCCAACACGTTCGACCTCTTTGTCACCCTGACGGGTTTCACCAACACCATCACCCTCTCGCACGTCCATGAAGCGGCGGTCGGAGTCAATGGCCCGGTGGTGACCAATCTGGGCAGTGAGTCGGTGTACGTGCGCACGGGAAACACTATCACGGGGACCTTTCGCAACATCACCCATGGTGGAGACAAGCTGAAGCTACTCCAAAATGGTGCCTATTTGAATTTTCACTCCAGCACCAATCCCTCGGGTGAGGTGCGAGGACAGTTGATCGCCCAGCCGAAACGGTTGTCCGCGGTGATCAACGCGGCGAACGAGGTGGCCGCCAACCCGATTGTCTCGCAGGCCTTTGGCGGTGCGGTGATGAGCTACAACTCGGGCACGAATCGGGTGACCCTGGAGGTCACCTTGTTCAACTTCAGCAACACCCTGACCGCCTCCCACTATCATGAAGCAGCGGTGGGCGTGAATGGTCCGGTGGTGACGAATCTCGGGGGTGCGGCGGTCTACACGGTCAATGGGGGCAATATTTCCCGGGTCTTCGCTGATCTGGCCTATACCGGTGACCCGATCAAACTCCTGACCGGGGGCGCCTACCTGAATTTTCACAGCAACATCTACGGGGGTGGCGAAATCCGCGGCCAGGTGGTCGCGGCGGAAGAAGTTGCTTCGTCGCGTTTGATCAATGCCTCGGCGCGGGGATTTGTGGGCACGGGCAACCAGGTGCTGATTGCCGGACTGGGCGTCACGGGCACGGAACCTGTTCCGATTCGGATCGTCGGCCGCGGTCCCTCGCTTGCTGCGTTTGGCGTACAGGGAGCTCTTTCCGATCCGGTGATTTCGCTCTACGGCCCGGCGGGATTGATGGCTTCAAACGACAATCATGCCGTGGTTGCCCCATCGGTCGCTCCGACCGGGCTTGATGCGAAGGATGCCGTGCTGGACGTCATTCTTCCTCCCGGTGGATACTCGATCGTAGTTTCAGGTGCTGGGGGGGCGACCGGGATTGCCTTGATTGAGTCGTTTGAACAGCGGACCGGTTCGACTCGTGTCCTCTCGCTCACCGGAACTTCGCCTTCCACTCCGGTAACGAACGTCGCCGCAGCGGCGGACGTTCGGCGAAAAGGTCCGCCCTTGGTCCTGGAAATTTGCGGCGCACCGATGACAGGAACCGTCACCGCGTCGCGTTAGGTGGAGACAAAGAAAAGGGGGGCCTTTCATGGGGCCCCCTTTTTTTCATTCTTTGATCAGGGTGAACCAGTCGCGCTTTTCGCCTTTGTCGTTGAGGAAGGTGAAATCGAGTTTGAATCCATCGATGTCCACGACGGACGAACCGGGTTCATTCAATGATACCACCATGGCGGGATGGTTGAGCGGAACCGGTTTGGAACTGGCATGACCTGCGTTGCCGGTGACAACGGACACTTCACCGGCATTGGCAGTCCGTTTGCGCGGCTTGCGATAGACGCCGCCCCCGGTTTCCCGTCCGTCACCGGGTTGCTTGACATGGCGGGAAGCGTCGAACGTCTGGCTCTTTCCATAATGACCATCGAGCAGCCAGGACCGCTCGTACACATGCGAGTGTCCGGTGAGCACCAGGTCGACGCCCGCTTCCTCGAGCACCGGGAGGAAAATGGCGCGCATGTCATTCATGCGTCCATCGCTGTCCTTGTCGGAGTCCGAGTCATGCGTCCCCTTGGTGTAGGTGGGATGATGGAAGAAGGCGATAATCCACTCCCGCTGGGTGGAGGACAGATCGGCGAGCAGCCACTGCATCATCGCTCCCGAGCGGGAACGATCGCTGTCGTGTGAGTCCAGACAGACAAAGTGGATATTCGCGTAGTCGAAGGAATAGTAGGCTTCGGTTCCCGAGGCCACCCCGCCGGCCTGCCCGCGGGTGGGCAGGGTGAAAATGGAGTAGTAGACACCGGACTGAGTGATGGACGATGCATGCCGCGCATCGTGGTTGCCCAAAGCAGGCCAGAGCGGTGCCGACCGGAGGTAATCCGGGTACATGTCGAACACCGCCTTTTGATAGTCGGCATCAGTGCCGTCCGGATAGGCATTGTCGCCGAGCATGAGCCAGAGGTCGGTGGGACGCGACCCAGTGAACCGCGTGTAGACATCGCGCACCGCCATTTGCACTTCATCCTTGGTGCCGGGGTCACCCAGCACCCAGATTCGGGTGGCTTTGGCCGGTCCCGCCAAGGGAGGTGTGACGAAGCTGCTGATCGGCCCGAGCAGTGGACCCGCCTGATTGGCCCCCTTGCTTGGGAGGGCGATTGCGTAGAAGTAGCGAGTTCCGGGCGTGAGGTTGGGCAACTGGACCACGTGTTCGGAGTGAATCCCGGGGGAGCTTGCGGTGCGCGTGAGGTTGTCCTTTTCCGTTCCGAACCGGATTTGCGAAGGTTCCGTGGCATCCGTCCTCCAGCGGACGACCATGCTTGTGGGTGTGGCGCTTTGCAGGTAGGGCCCGCGGATGAGCGACGTGGCGCCGTGCAGCGCAGAACCGGCCAGAAGGGTGCTGAGGAGCAGGCACAGGGTGCGAGTGATCAGAGTCATGGAGGAGGGGCGGGCGGGAGTTGGTTGAGGGCGTGGGTTAAGTCGGTCAGGCTGAGTGTGGTTTCGGGGGACCGTTTCAGCCAGTCCGGAAGAACGGCGAGGGACGCTTTGGCCTGTTCGTAGGCGGCGCGTGCCTCGCTGAATCTTCCGGCTGTGACCAGAATATCGCCGCGTCGCTTCAACCACGTGGCATTTCGTTCGCTTTGTGCGACGATCCGGTCAATTCGGCGCAGCGCGTCATCGGTGCGGCCAGCGGAAAGTTCGAGGTCCAGGGCCCGGACCAGCAGCACGTGGGCGGGCCCGATCCGGGACAATCCCTCTTCCAGCCCTTCCAACCGGACTTTGACGGGGAGGTCGAGGTTGGCTCGTTCAAGAAAAAGCTCCGGAGCGGGTTCAGCCAAAAGCGCGATCGCACGGGAGAATCCCATCGCAGCGGCCTTGGCGTCGCCGAGCTTGGCCGAGGCCCGGGCGCTGAGCAGGTGCGCGGCGGCGTTTTCGGATTCCTGAGACAGGACGAGGTGGGCGCGCTCGCGAGCAGAGGAGTAGCGCCCACGCTCGAGCAGGACCTGGGCAAAGGCCAGATTCAGTCCGGGAAAGCCGGGCGAGAGGCGTTCTGTTTCGACGAGGTCCGCCTCGGCCTCCGACCAGCGGCCGTGCTCAATGAAGCGCGCACTCCTCGCGAACCAAAGACTGGGTTGAAGGGGAGTGCGTTCGATCAAGCGGGACAGTTCCGCAATGGCGACTTCGGACTCAGGATGCGCCGGAAGACCTGCGGCGAGAACTGAAAGGGAAACGAGAAGCGCAGTGAGCCAACGCATAACCAGGACGATCTTGGCAGACGTGTCGCAAAAGGGAACCAGGAAGCGCCGCGGGCTTGAGCCTGCGGCCGAATTGAGCATGCTCCGAACCCATGCTGTGCCGGCCGCTGGGCGATTCTGCCGTTTTGGTTGAAGTGGGTAACCGCGCCGATGACGAGACCGCTCAAAATGTCCACGCGCTGACCGAGGCGCTCCTGACGCATCCGTTTCCCGGTGTGGTGGACATCGTTCCGGCCTATACCACGGTGGCGGTGCACTTCGATCCGGTGGCGGTGGGACAGAGAAGTCCGCTCGCTGCCGTACAGAGCTGGATTGAACGGAGCTGCGTGGACATTCGCCCGGTCAGTCAGAGCGGACCGCGCGAATGGATTGTGCCGGTGGTGTATGGGGGTGAGTTTGGTCCGGACTTGGCGTGGGTGGCCGAACACGTGGGATTGAGCGTAACCGAAGTGATCCAGCGTCATGCTGCACAGCCGTATACCGTCCGGGCCATCGGCTTTTCGCCCGGATTCCCTTATCTGGCTGGTTTGCCGGAGACACTTAGGACCCCGCGACGGGCGACTCCTCGAACTCAGGTACCGGCCGGCAGCGTGGGCATTGCCGGATCCCAGGCTGGCATCTATCCGCAGGCGACGCCCGGAGGCTGGAATATCCTGGGGCGGACAGGGCTTCGCCTCTTCGATCCCGACCGCCGGCCTCCGGCATTGCTGCGCGTGGGAGATCGCGTGCGTTTTGAACCGGTGGTCACCGAATCTGGCACATGATCGAAGTCCTAAAGCCGGGTATCTTCACCACGCTGCAGGACCTGGGGCGTCCCGGGTGGCAGGCTCAAGGTGTGCCCGAAGGTGGAGCGGTGGATCGACTCGCGCTGCGTGTGGCAAACCTCATGTTGGGAAACAGCGAAGACGCGGTGGGACTCGAGTGCACCTTGCGCGGGCCCGTGCTGCGATTTTCCGAACCAGGATGGATCGCCGTCGCGGGAGCGCGCGTTTCCGGAATGCCGTGGTTGAAACCGTGGGCGGTGGAGGCAGGGGAATCAGTCGACTTGGAGGAAATGGTGGGCGGCGCGCGACTCTACGTCAGTTTCCAGCGAGGTTTGGAGGTGCCGCGACTTCTCAACAGTGCATCGACGCTGATTTCATCCGGGTGGCCAGGATTGATCGGTCGAACGCTTCGAACGGGCGACCGGCTCCAACTGAGGGCAAGTACTCCTTCGCCACCGCGTCTCGGGCGGTCCTGGTCGGTCTCGCCGCGACTCTTTCCGCCGGTGGTCCAGCCCGCGATCCTGCGGGTGGTTCCCGGTCCTCAGGCCGAGTGGTTTTCGCCCCACGCTCATCGCGCGTTCCTTGACCACGACTATGAAGTCAGCCTTCGTTCCGACCGCATGGGAGTCCGTTTGCAGGGTCCACCCATCCTGAGGACCGCGGGTCCCGAGCTCGTGTCGGAGGCGGTCGCGTTCGGGTCCGTCCAGGTGCCGCCGGACGGCCAGCCCATCGTCCTGTCCGCGGACAGGCAGACCTTGGGTGGCTATCCGAAAATCGCGAATGTCATCAGTGCGGACCGTTCCGTGCTCGCGCAGGTCCGCCATGGTGGGCATGTTCGTTTCGTCCTCGTTTCGGCCGAGACTGCCCAGGACCTCGTGGTGCGACAGGAGTCGGCGGTGGCATCGCTGCGCACCGGCCTGGCGGCGATTGACTGAACCCATGCCGCGGATCGACCTCAACTGCGATTTGGGTGAAGGCGGCGACAACGACCATGCGTTGATGGAGTGGGTAACGTCGATCAATGTTGCCTGTGGGGGCCATGCCGGAGACGAGGCGACCATGCGGCGCACGGTGGCGTGGGCGAACGAGCGTGGAGTCGTGGTGGGAGCGCATCCCGGTTACGCGGATCGCGACCATTTTGGCCGACGTGAACTCGCACTCACGCCGGCGGAGATCGTCCAACTCGTCACGGAGCAGGTGTTGCGCCTGATGCAGATTTCACCCGTCCGCCACGTGAAGCCCCACGGTGCCCTCTACAATCAAGCGGCGCGTGACCCGATGATTGCAGAGGCGATTGCCGCGGCGGTCCTCCGACTTGACCCACGCCTCGTCCTGGTCGGGCTTTCGGGCGGGGCCTTGACGGCCGCCGGCCGCCGCGTGGGATTGCAGGTGGCGGACGAGGCCTTCGCCGATCGCACCTATGAGCCGGACGGCACATTGACGCCGCGATCGGTGCCCGGGGCGGTGCACCGGCAGACCTCCGCGGCGGTGGCGCAGGTGATGCAGCTTGTCACCCTCGGGACGGTGACCAGCCGGACTGGCGCCACCGTGCCCCTTTGCGCCGACACGGTTTGTATTCACGGTGACGGTACGCACGCCCTTGAGTTTGCGAAGGCGCTCCATCTTTCGCTCCGAAAGGCGGGAGTCGAGTTGCGCCCGGTGCCGTCATGATGGCGCTCGTCGGGATCCTCGTCGTGGTGGTCGGCCTCGTCCTGCGTTGGAACACGCTCGGTGTCATCCTCCTGGCGGCCCTTGCTACCGGGCTGGGGGCAGGGTTCTCGGTGCGGGAGATCCTCGCTCTGGTGGGGTCGTTGTTTGTTGAAAACCGGTTTATGTCCCTGCCGGTGGTCCTGCTGCTCCCTGCGATCGGACTCCTGGAGAAGTTCGGATTGCAGGAGAGGGCCGCTGGGTTGATTGCGGGACTGTCGCATGCCACCGCCGGCCGGGTGATGTGGGTTTATCAGGCGATTCGCCAGCTGGCCAGTACTGTGGGGCTGACCATCGGTGGACATGCAGCGATGGTGCGGCCGTTGATTGCGCCGATGGCGGAGGCCCTGGCGAAAGGCGACGGGCCTCCTCTGCCACCCGCGCTCTCCTCGCGCATCCGGGCCCATGCGGCCGCGTCAGAAAACTGGGGGAATTTTTTCGCGGATGACATCATCGTCGCCATCGGTCCCGTCCTGCTCATGAAAGGCGTGCTCGACGCGGCCGGAGTGCCAGTGGGAGTGGTTGAGCTCGGGCTCTGGGGCGTGCCGACGGCGATCATGGCCCTTGTCCTCGGAGCCTGGCGCTATCGGTTGTTGGACCGTGACGTGGTCAAATGGCGGCAGACGCCGAAGGCAGGGCAGACCAAGGGGGCACCGTGACGTTGCTTTCCTCCGAACTCTTCTATGGGGCCGCCGGTGTGGGGCTGATCGCCGTCGCCGTGCAGTGCGCCCTTCGCGCGCCTCGGTCGGGCCGGCGCGGCTGGGCCACAGCCGGATTCTATGGTCTGCTCGGCCTGACCTTCTGTGTCGGACCCCGGCTGCCTTCCGAATGGGTGGGCGGGATGGTGGTGGCCATGGTGGTGTTGGTGGTGGCGGGGCGCATGACACCCGAGCCGAGCAAGTCCGGCGACGAAGCGATGCGGCGGGTCTCGGCGTCTCGCCTGGGAAACCGCCTGCTGCTCCCGGCGGTCCTGATTCCGACCGTTGTGGTGGTCGGTGGACTGCTGCTGCCTCGAATCAAGGGAGACGGTTGGAGCCTCGTGGATACAAAGCAGGCCACGCAAATCGCGCTAGGAGCCGGTTGTGCGGTCGGGCTGCTCGTGGCGATGAGAGTCACCCGGTCGGGTCCCCGGGTGGCGGTGGAGGAGGGGGGGAGACTCCTCCTCGCAATCGGATGGGCCCTGATTTTGCCACAGTTGCTCGCGGGTTTGGGGGGTGTTTTCGCCCGCGCCGGCGTGGGCGATCTGGTCGCGCAGGGAATCGGCGCCACCCTTCCGATGCACCTGCCGTGGGCGGCGGTCGTCGCCTATGGGGGAGGCATGGCGCTATTTACGCTGCTGATGGGAAATGCATTTGCCGCTTTCCCGGTCATGACCCTCGGCATCGGCCTTCCCTTCATTGTGCGCATGCATGGAGGCGACCCGGCGGTGATGAGTGCTTTCGGAATGCTTTCGGGCTACTGTGGGACATTGATGACTCCCATGGCGGCCAACTTTAACCTGGTCCCCGCGTTGCTGCTCGAGCTGGAGGACCGGCGCGCCGTGATCAAGGCGCAGGTGCCGTTTGCGCTGGCCCTGTGGGTGTTCAATGTTCTAGCGATGGGTTTATTCGTTTACCGGACGTGATCCGGTGCGAATCAAATCAACCTCAACACGGTCCCGTACAAAATCCACCCGCTCTATGATGAACCAGGACCGCGGATGCGTGCTCTTGACTGGCTTCGAGCCGTTTGGGGGTGAAGCGATCAATCCTTCAGAGGGGGTTTCGCGGGCACTGGAGGGAGCGATCATTGCGGGAACGCGGATCGTGGCGCGCGTTCTGCCGTGTGTTTTTCGCGAGGCGTCCACGGTTCTGATCGACTCGGTTGAGACGCTGCGTCCGCGGGCGGTCATCTGTCTTGGCCAGGCGGGAGGACGAAACGGGATTACCGTGGAGCGTGTCGCCATCAATATCGACGATGCACGGCTGCCGGACAATCGTGGAGGGCGTCCGATCGACGAGCCCATTGTAGCCGATGGCCCGGTGGGCTATTGGAGCACGCTGCCCATCAAGGCGATCGTGGAGGATTTGCGGAAGGCTGGTGTGGTGGCATCGGTGTCGCAGACGGCAGGCACTTTTGTCTGCAATCATGTATTTTATTCGTTGATGCATCACGTTAGCACCCGCTCGTCGGTGAACCTGGTGTCCGCCGGTTTCGTGCATTTGCCCTGGCTGCCTGAACAAGTCCGTACCAGGCCCGGAGAGCCCAGCCTCGCGCTGGAGGATCAAGTCGCGGCCGTACGCCGGCTGATCGAGACGGCGCTTACTTCGGGGGAACGTCGCCTTGAGGGCGGTGCGGAGCAGTGAGTCGTCGCTCAGCCTGCGTCGGGACCCGTGGCCAGCTGCAGGAAAGCGGCCAGGGAGGGCTCGATTGGCTCCTCGTTCTTCCAGCCGACCACCAGCCGGCTTTCCGGTGCAGGACCCTCCAGGGGCCGAAACATGACCTCGGCGGGCAGATGGCGGGCCTCGGAGGGACACATGAAGGTGGCCCCCAGGCCGGCGCGGACCAGACCGATGGCATTGGCCCGCGGCCACACCTCCTCGGCAATACGAGGGGTGACTCCGGCGCGGGCGAAGGCGGCCAGCGTGCGGTCATAGAAGCCAGGGTTGTTGACGCGGGGAAACAACACGAAAGGCGTGGTGGCCAGGTCCCGGAGACGGAGTGTCGCCTGGCCCGCGAGGGGGTGTTCCCCGGGAAGGACAACGCCGTTTCTTTCGCGTAGCAGGAGATGTGTGCAAAGGCCCGGCGTGACGGCGTCAGGATGAAAGAAGCCGCAGCCCAATTCACCGGCGGAAAGGGCGGTCACCTGCGACGAGGTGGGAGACTCATTCAACTCGAGTCGGATACCGGGGTGACGACGGTGAAATTCGCGCAGGATTCCAGGGAGGACCGTCGCCATGGCCAGGCCTGTAAACGCAATGCGCACGTGACCCCGTTCCCCGGAAGCCGCCGCCCTTGCTTCTTCCGGCAAGTGGGAAAGCTGCTTGAGCAGAGGTTCGATGCGAGCGAGCAGCGTTGCCCCGGCCGGAGTCAACGCGACCCCGCGACGGCTCCGGGTCAGCAGTGGGGTCGCCAGCAGTGACTCAAACTGGGCAATTGCCCGACTGAGAGCAGGTTGAGCAATAGCAAGCGTCTCAGCGGCCCGGCGAAAATGGAGCTGCCTTCCCACCTCGCGGAAGTAAGTCAAATGCCGCAATTCGAAGGGTATTTGATACTCTGCAGGCATCACAGACGACGAAACAAGTATTTCCCGGCAACGCAAGACTGTGGTAGACTGTGGGCCGAGTTGACGTGATTGCGCGTTGCTCAGAACCTCTCTTTTCCATGGCAAAATCCCTCTTCCAAAAAGTTTGGGACGCTCACCACGTCCGCACCTTGGCCAATGGCCAGACCCAGCTGCTGATTGGCACACACCTGATCCATGAGGTGACCAGCCCGCAGGCCTTTGGCATGCTGCGAGACCTCGGCCTGAAAGTGGCGATGCCGCACCGGACCTTTGCCACGGTCGATCATATTGTCCCGACCGACCAGTTCGCAGAACCGTTTGCGGATCCCCTGGCGGACGCGATGATCAAAGAGCTGCGCCGAAACTGTGCTGAGTTCGGCATCACTTTCTTCGACCGCGCCACGGGCAAACAAGGCATCGTGCATATCGTGGGTCCCGAGCAGGGGATCACCCAGCCGGGCACCACCATTGCGTGTGGTGATTCTCATACGTCCACGCACGGTGCGTTCGGAGCGATCGCCTTTGGCATCGGAACGACTCAAATTCGCGATGTGCTGGCGACGCAGACGATGGCCCTCGGTAAGCTGAAGGTTCGCCGGATCAATGTGAACGGGCGTCTCCGGCCCGGTGTCTATTCGAAGGACGTGATCCTTCACATCATCCGCGTGCTGGGCGTGAATGGCGGAACCGGGTTTGCCTACGAGTACGGCGGCGAGGTGTTCGATCGCTTCACCATGGAAGAGCGGATGACGGTCTGTAACATGTCGATCGAGGGCGGGGCTCGTGCCGGCTATGTCAATCCGGACGAAACGACCTTCGCCTACCTCAAGGGACGTCCTTACTCTCCGAAGGGTGCGGCCTGGGATCAAGCGGTGACGCGGTGGCGCAGTTTTGCCAGCGATGCGGGCTGCACCTACGATGATGTTGTGACCATTGATGCGGCCACGATTGCGCCGACCGTCACCTGGGGAATCAATCCGGGGCAGGGTATTGCCATCACCGAGCAGGTTCCTGATCCGGCCAATGTGACGGGTGACGAGAAGTCGTCCGTCGAGGAGGCGCTCGCCTACATGAAACTGAAGCCCGGCTCCCCGATCAAAGGAACCCGGATCGACGTGGCTTTTATGGGTTCATGCACGAATGGGCGCCTGAGCGATTTTCAAGAAGTCGCCAAGTACCTGAAGGGGCGTCGTGTCGCACCCGGGGTCAAAGCGATCGCGGTTCCGGGTTCGCAAGGCGTCGGAATTCTCTGTGCAGAGCTGGGCATTGATCGCGTGTTCAGGGATGCGGGATTCGAGTGGCGGGAAGCCGGTTGCTCCATGTGCCTGGCGATGAACCCGGACAAGCTCATTGGCGACCAGTTGTGCGCGAGTTCATCGAACCGCAATTTCAAGGGCCGGCAGGGATCACCGACTGGACGGACCATCCTCATGAGTCCCCTCATGGTCGCGGCTGCGGCCGTCACGGGCTCGGTGGCGGATGCCCGGGAAGTGTTCAGCGTTCCCTCCTCCTAAGTCACTGCCGAATCGATTCGGATCCTCCGTCGTTCGATTTTCAATCTGCACCCATTTATTCGGTCGTTTTGACCCTCCATCATGTCCCTCGCAAAAATCACCTCTGTCAAAGGCCGCGGCGTGTATGTCCCGGGCAATGACATCGACACCGACCGCATCATCCCGGCGCGCTTCATGAAGTGTGTCACGTTTGATGGTCTCGGCGAGTTCCTGTTCTACGACGTCCGCAAGCAGGCCGATGGCACCGACAAGCCGCATCCCTTGAACGAAGCCCGTTTCAAAGGGGCGTCCGTGCTGCTCTCCGGAGCCAACTTTGGATGCGGCTCGTCGCGCGAGCACGCGCCTCAGGCGATTCAGAAATACGGTTTCAAGGCCGTCATTGCCGAAGGATTCGCCGAGATCTTTTTTGGCAACTGCACCACCCTGGGCATTCCCTGCCTAGTGGCTCGCCGCGAAGACATCGCGCGGATTTCGGAAGCGGTGAATGCTCGTCCCGACCTTGAAATCGAGCTGGATCTCAACGCACGGGAGATCCGTTTTGGTGGTCAAACCGTCAAGGCGACGATTCGCGAAACGGATCGTGATGCGTTGATCAATGGTCGTTGGGATGCGATTGGCGAACTCCTGGAAGGTCGGAACGCGGTCCTGGAAACCGCTCAAAAGCTCCCCTATCTTGCTGCTTGATAGTAGATTGAGAGCCGAAAGGACATGCGTGTAGCCAAGGGCCGGCTCCGGGAAGGGCCGGCTTTTTATTGAGTTTTTTTCGGCAGGGACGTTTTTCTGTGAACCTTTCGCCCGTTCCGGGCGTCTCCCAAGGCAACCTCTCCTATGTTCTTCGCGCTCATCGACGTCTTTAAAGGCGCAGATTTTCTCATTTATCCGCTGGGTCTGTGCTCCGTGGTCATGGTGTTTATTCTGGGGGAGCGATCGTACGCGCTGCGGAGGGCGGCCGTGATGCCTCAGGACTTGGTGGACGCGATTGTGGGAGGAAAGCCGATCACGGGTGGACAGCACTCGGTGCTGGCTCGCATCATCGACTTTGCCGAGCGCCATCCCGGCGATGAAGGAGCTGTCAAAGCGTTCGCCCGATTGGAGTTGAATCGGATGGAGCGTGGTCTGCCTTATCTGGACATCATTTATGCCGCGGCTCCCTTGATCGGGCTGACGGGCACGGTTTGGTCGCTCCTGCGCGTGTTTTCCGCCATTTCTGGCGAAACCGGCCTGCCCGATCCGGTCCAGTTCACGAGTGGCGTAGCCCTTGCCTTGTCGGCCACGTTGCTAGGTCTTTCCATCGCGATTCCCGCGTTGGTCGGAGGAGGATACCTCCAGCGCAAAGTTGAGAGTTTCGCCGCCCAGCTGGACGTGTTGCTCGAGCGTATTCTGGCGCGGACCGGTGCCAAGGAACTGGTTTGAACCCTGACCGATCGATTTGACCATGAGCGGACTCTATCAACGCCGTCGGCGACGGCCGGAGATGAATCTCCTTCCGCTGATCGACGTGCTGGTCATGCTCATCTTCTTTGCGTTTGTCACCATGCAGTTCCGCTCGGCCTCGACGCTGAATATCAGCGTTCCGAAAGTGGAAACGGCCGGGCGCAATGAGTTCTCGGGAAAGATCACGATCGGCGTCGATAAGGACGGTGGGTTGACCTTCAATGGCAAGGCGGTGCAGCCGGGCGAATTGACCGGATTGCTGGAAGAAGTGAAGAAGGTGAACAAGGACACGCCGGTCTTGGTACGGGCGGATGAAGTGACCCAGTTCAAGCGGGTGACCGAGGTGTGGGACAGCTGCCGCAAGCTCGGTTTGAACAAAGTGGTGATGCAGGTTCGCCAGTAGTTTCCGCAGCGGCCAATCGCTTGGCGAACGCAAGACGGGCCGAATGGCCCATGGGAGCAGATCAGACTCACCTGTAGGATCCGCGGGTGAAGTCACTGGCTGCGATCCTGTCCCTTCTCCTCTGGAAGGTGCCATCCCCATGAACCGTTGGTTCAATCTGATGATTGGGCCGGAGATCTACTGGCTGGCGGTGGCGGGTTTGATGTACCTCTTCGGGACGCGCAATAGTCCGGCCACCGAGTCTGGAAGCCGGTTTCTGGAGCAGTTTCTGTGGTGGCTGCCCCTGGTTTTTGTACCGGCAGTCTTCCTGTGTTTTCTCTTTCCTGGCGCGAAGTGGTGGCTCTTGTTCCGCATCAACGTGGCCACGATGGTGGGTTTGCTGGCGGCGGTATGGATCGTGTGTGGAGCGATTGACTACCGTGACTCTCGCAATTCCGGGGTTGGCAGCGGATTTATCGCATCTTTGTCCCTCGGCAGCGTGCTTCTGCTGGGTCTCGACCTCTTGGCAGTGGGGGTGTTGTGGTGGAAAAGTCTGAAAGTTGTCGAGCTGGCGCGTTAGTCCAGGTCGTGCTCTTTCTGACGCGCTCGGAGTTGATCTTGGCACGCAAACCGTGTCCTGTGAACGAATCGTCGCATGAAGATTGTTCTGACCGGAGTCACTCGAGGGCTTGGGCGCGCGTTGGCCGAGGCCTTTATTGCGCAGGGTCACACCGTTTTTGGCTGTGGCCGGGGAGGCGAGGCCATTTTCGACCTGCGACTCAGTCACCCGCCTCCGCATGAGTTTTCGGTCGTGGACGTCGCTCAGGATGTGAAAGTCAGCATTTGGGCGGCCGGCATTCTGGCGGCCCACGGTGCTCCGGACCTTCTCATCAACAACGCGGCAATCATGAACACGCCGGCACCCCTTTGGGAACAGGACGATGCTTCGTTCACGCGATTGGTGGACATCAACCTGCGGGGAGTCGCCAACGTCATTCGTCACTTCGTTCCGTCGATGGTGGAGGCGAAACGGGGAGTGATTGTGAATTTCTCCTCGGGTTGGGGAAGAAGCGTTTCACCGGATGTCGCACCCTATTGCATGTCCAAGTGGGGTATCGAGGGGTTGACCAAGGCGCTGGCGGCAGAGTTGCCCCGGGGCATGGCCGCTGTTCCACTCAATCCAGGTGTGATTGACACCGATATGCTGCGTCTGGCCTGGGATGAAGGTGCAGCGTCCTACCCGAAGGCTGACGAGTGGGTTAAACGCGCCGCGCCGTACATTTTGTCACTCGGACCGAAGGACAATGGCC
Organism: Opitutaceae bacterium; assembly: GCA_046346755.1. Taxonomy (GTDB): domain Bacteria; phylum Verrucomicrobiota; class Verrucomicrobiia; order Opitutales; family Opitutaceae; genus UBA6669. Next base: position 73,618 of record JAXMHM010000001.1, read on the forward strand.
GCTCGGTGTCGGTGGATGGTGCGGGGAGTTGATCCGGTGCCTCGTCGATTGATTCTCGCTTCGGCTTCTCCCCGCCGCCGTGAGTTGCTGAGCCAGCTCGGATATCCCTTCGACGTCCAGGTCGCGGCGGTCGTTGAGAATGAAGATCCGGCGACGGATCCTCGGGAAATGGTCTCACACAACGCGGCGCTCAAGTCGCGATGGGTGAGTGACCGGGTGCCCGAAGCCGTGGTTCTCGGAGCCGATACCACCGTGTTTCTGGATGGCCACGCCTTGAACAAACCGGGATCCCCTTTGGAGGCGCTGGCTATGTTGCGTCGGCTTTCCGGACGAACCCACCAGGTCTTTACCGGAGTTTCGGTCAATTGCCTTGAGATGAATCTCCATTTGAATGCGGGAGCGGTCAGCGAAGTCACCTTTCGCGTGCTCGACGACCGAACCATCGATACGTATCTCTCGAAAGTGCATGTTTTTGACAAAGCAGGTGGTTATGCGATTCAGGAGCACGGCGATTTGATCGTCGCTTCGTTTTCCGGTGAATTGTCGACGATTGTTGGGTTGCCTCTCAGTCTCACGAAACAATTGCTGACGCGCGCAGGTCTGCTTGCCTGACCTCAGGCCTTTTTTCATGTCGACCCTTTCGTCTCCTCCGACACCCCGACGCCCCCGACGGCGTTTGGGCTGGCCGCGCTTGTCGCGCGATGGTGACACGCGGTCCATCCAGATTGGGTTCGTGGCGACGGTACTTTTCCACATCCTGTTGCTGCTCAGCCTTCCCTACCTCCTCAAGCCGTCGAATCACCCGCTTGTACCGGTGAAGCAGGAGCGTACCTTCAACATCGAACTTGAACCGGAGGAGCCGAAAGTTGCGGCCACGCCCGTGCCGCCCGCAAAGCCCTTCAAGTTTGTGGAAATCAATCCGGACGCTCCGGACAATCCCCCGGACAAAACTGAGAATTTTGGGGCCCAGAATCAGCAGGTTGCCCAGGAAAAGCCCACGCCCGATGGTAAAAGCGATACACCTGCACTTGCGGGTGATAAAGAGAAGCAGAGTACAGCCATTGTAACCGGACACCTCAAAGAGCTCGAGCCCCCGGTTCCGCCGTCGCCGCCCACACCGGAAGAGCAGCAGGCGGCTGAAGAGGCTGCCGCGAAAGCTGCCAAGCTGGCCCAGGCACCTTTGCCCGGCTTTGAGAAATTTGAAGGGGAGTCCCCGGATAGCGTGGGCAGCAACATTGCCAAGCTCCCGCCGCCCGGAACGAAACGGTCGGCGGAGGAGGTGGAGGGCGAGGCCGACGTCCGTGAAATCGTGTCGTTCAACGGGCAGGTTGTCCGCATCGATCCCCGCCGTCCCGCGCAACGCGAGCGCGTCGAGCAGCGCAACTCACGCCCCGCGTTTCTCCGCGACAATCAATTGGGGACGCAGAATATCGGGCCGGTCGCATACAATGCCAAGTGGAGCGAGTATGGTGCCTACCTGCAGAAGTTGATCGAGACGGTTCAGGTCCAGTGGGAGAAGATCATCACCCAGGGTTCAGTGTATCCGCCGTCCGGAACCACGGTCCGGGTCAAATTCATCATCAACGACAAAGGTGAAATCACGGACATCGCACCAGGAGAAGGCGAAGCTCCCTTGCAGGCCAAACGCGCCTGTGTGAGTGCGATCACCGCGCGCGCTCCTTATGGTCTTTGGAGTGACGAAATGGTGGCCGTGCTCGGGCGTGAGCAGGAGATGACCTTTACGTTTTACTACAATCCGTGACGGGACCTGGGGAAGACTATTGGCGGACCCTGCCACTTGGGCCGGGCACGGATGTGTTGCTCAAAGACCTGAATGGCGTGGTGGCGTTGGGCAAACCGGACGGCGTGCTCTCGCACCCCAACACACCGGCCGATGAGAAACGATCTGTGCTGGTGGCTTCGTATCAGTTGGAGAAGGAGTGTTATGAGTGGAAAAGCGAATTGGGGGTCCATCGCGCCTACCTTCTCAATCGATTGGACTCGGGTACCTCGGGTGTAATTTTGGCCGCGACAAACGAAGCCCTGGCACTGGCCCTGCGTTCTCAATTCAAGTCGCAGCGGGTCAAAAAAATCTATCAGGCCTTGGTGTTTGGCGCGCCGACACCGCCGGTGCAGGTCTGGCGGGATCGACTGGCGATTCAGAAGCGGGACGGAATGGTCAGAACTGAGCGCGCAGGCAACATACCGGCTGAAGCCCAGATGCGGGTGCTGGCACGGCGGACAGGGTTTCCTCCGTTGACCTTGATACAGCTCGAACCGAGGACGGGACGGAGCCACCAGCTTCGGGTGCAATGTGCGACCCGTCACCTTCCCATTGTTGGGGATGCGACCTACGGTGATTTTCGGGCTAACCGGGAATTCGCGAAGAAGACCGGACAGAAACGAATGTTTCTCCACTCCGCGGAAACCCGCTTCGACTATGAATGGGCGGGTCGCAACTATAGCTTCTCCGCTCGAGCACCGCTTCCGGACGAGTTTGAGCAGTGCCTGAGCGGGAGAGGAAACTGACCGGTCGCCCACCGCGGAGGCAGGCGACCCAAGCCGTTTGTTCGCGTTCTCCCGCCAGCCTTGGCAGGACGGGCAGGTGACGCTGGCGGCGATCAGCCCCTGCGTCCTTTGAAAGTCAGCTCGGCCACTCCGCTCTTGTCCAATTGACCAAGACCGAGCGCATTCATGCGTTCGAATTGGAGTTTGGTGGCGGCGGAAAGCGGGAGGTTGAGGCCCGTCTCAACACCCAGCGTCCAGGCGATTCCCGAGTCCTTGGCGGCATGGGCTGCGGAGAAATAGCAATCGTGGGCCCGGTTCTGCATATCTTCGCCGTCCGTCTTTAGCACCTGGGACGCCGCGCCGGTTTGAGCAAAGACCTCGCGCAGCATGTCCAGGTCCAGCCCGAGGGCAGAACCGAGTCCCAAACCTTCGGCGAGCGCGGCCGTGTTGATGTTCATCACCATGTTGACCAGGGCCTTCACTTGGGCGGCCTGACCGGTGTGGCCGATATAGCGGGGACTCGTGGAGAGCTTGTCCAGGACGGGCTTGACCCGATCATATATTGCCCGCTCACCACTGCACATAAGGTAGAGTGTACCCGCCCGAGCTTGTGGAATCGAGGAGGCCATGCAACCCTCCATGGAGGATGCTCCTGCCGCACGAGCCCGGCGCTCGGTTTCTATATGCGTCTTGGGAGCAAGCGTGGCGCAATTGATAAAGATCTTGCCGCGAGCACCGACCAGCAGCGAGTCGCCGGATTCGGCGAACACACTGAGTTGGGCGGCGTCGTCGGTCACCACCGTGATGATGATGTCGGCTGCGGCCGAAACGCTCGCGAGTGACGTGGCGTGGGTGGTCTTGAGCTCCTGGGCCAGCGCTGCGGCGGCGGGTGCGTGGGAATCGTAAACCGCGGCGACGACAAAGCCGGACTCGTGGAGGCGACGTGCCATGTTGGCTCCCATGCGGCCAACACCAACAAATGCAATTTTATCAGACATCGGTAGAGGTAGGATTGGGTTTCGAGAGAATATCGGACAAATTGTTTTTTTCGGTGCGCGAGGCGAAAAACGGATTGTGCTGTTTTTCCTGAGCCACGGTCGTAAGGGGGCCGTGCCCCGGAGCGATGACCGTATCGCGCGGAAGGTTCATGATTTTGTGAATATCATTTTCGTATTGTTCCTTGAAGGCCGTGGCACTGCCGCCCATCGAACCCGCGAATACACTGTCGCCCACAATTGCCAGGGGCCAGCTCAAGCCGGTGATATAAAACGTCGTCATGCCCGGGGAGTGCCCGCTCGTTGTCAGGGTCTTGATGGCCACCTCGCCGAGATGGAAATATGAACCCTCCTTGAAGGTCTTGGCACCGGCCCGACCGACAGGTTCAAGCGGATGGGTCCACACCTGGGCCCGGGTTGCGTCGACGAGGGGGTCAAGGGCGGCAATATGATCTTCGTGTGCGTGCGTGATGAATAAGTAATGCACCTCGAGCCGCGTCGCCTTGATGAAGTTGAGCAGTTCATCGCAATCGGCACCCGTATCAAAAACCGCTGCGATCTGGGTTTTGGTGTCCCACACCACATAATTGTTCACGGTCATATCACCGTAGGTCGTATTGAACATGGCGAAACCCCGCGGGAAGAGGGGTTGCTCCGGGTACCATTCCTTTCGGGCGATGGACTCAAGCGGGTTGGGAGCGAGGCGAAGGTGTCTCGCAACGCGCCGGATCACAGCAATCAGGGGTTTTCCCGCCTTGATAGCGGCGAGGTCCTCGGCGCTGACATCGGCGCGGGCCGCGAGGTCGGCATCACTGATCTGCAGGCCGCGCTGGGCCTTGTTGATGATGTCCGCAAATGTGTCTTCGATCGGTATCTTGGCCATGAAGGCTCCTACGGAAGGGGAGGTTTAACTTTAAGCAAGCCCGCGGTTGCGCCGTGTCTGGGCCCATCCGACAACCGTGGTCTATGTCGACTGCATCCTATCTCCAATCGTTATTCGCGCTTCAGGGTAAAGTGGCCGTCGTCATCGGGGGGACGGGTGAACTCTGCAGCGCCATGGCGGGTGGATTGGCGGGGGCCGGGGTCGAGGTGGTGCTGGTCGGTCGGAACGCAGAGAAGGCGCAGGGACGCCTCGACACCATAGCGGCGGCGGGCGGCAAGGGGTATTTCCATGCTGCAGAGGCGAGCAGCAAGGTGGAGGTGGAGGGCATTCTTGATGCCGTTTTGAAGCGGTCGGGCCGCATTGATATTGTCATCAACGGAGCAGGAACCAATTCAGCGACGCCGTTCCTTGAGATCGGGGAAGACGAGTTTGAACGGATCATGAAGATCAATGTGAAGAGCGTCTTTCTCGGATGTCAGGTGTTCGGAAAATACCTGGTGGAACGGGGTGAAGGAGGTTCCATCATCAACTTGGGTTCAATGTCGGGACTGGTGCCCTTGTCGCGTGTGTTCACGTACTCCGCCAGCAAGGCGGCCGTTCACAACCTCTCCAAGAACCTCGCTCGGGAGTGGGCGCCAAAAAAGGTGCGCGTCAATACGCTGGTTCCTGGTTTCTTTCCAGCCGAACAAAACCGGAAGATCCTCTCTCCGGAGCGCGTCGCCAGCATCCTTGGCCATACCCCAATGAAGCGCTTTGGTGAGTCACGCGAACTGATCGGAGCCACGCTCTTGCTGGCAAGCGACACTGCGGGTGGGTTTATCACCGGTTCCGAGATTGTCATCGACGGTGGCTACCACGCCATGACGATCTGAGCGTGCCGGCGGCGATCAATCAAAGATCGCCTCGGGCAAGTATCCCGTCAACGTGGTGGTGGGTACATTGACCAACTGGCTTACCTTGAGATCGAGGACAACGCTGCAAAGGGTGTAGGCCATTTCCCGGCTGATGCCGAGTCGTTCCACTAGAAACCGAATGGCACGGCGAACGACCCGTTTCGCGGCCTCACGGGGGTTCTCATCGGATTCCACAAACAGATGCCAGGGTTTGGTTGTATAGCGCGGAGGGACCAATGGATTGGGGCAAATCGCATAGGGACCAGCCAGCGCACGTTGCTTTTGCAGACCGATGGTCAAGGTGATATCCATCGGCGCCTCCATACCGTTGATGCACACTTCTCCATCGCCCTGCGCGGCATGGCAGTCTCCAGCCAGGAGATTGGCACCTGAAGTGAACACCGGAAGATAGAGCGTAGTGCCGGCGGTCAGGTGGCGTACATCCATGTTTCCGCCGAAAGCACCGGGCGCCCGGGTTCGGAATTCTCCGAGCTCAGCGCGCTGGACGCCGATGATGCCCGCAAAGGGGTGAAGGTCCAGGGTGACCCCGGGGATCGAGCGCGTCACCGTCTCTTCGAGTTTCCAGATAAAGAGGTGATTCTCAGGGAAATCCTCCGCCAGCAGACCCAGCCCGGGGATGAGGCTCGTCCAGGCCCAGCCCTTGTGAGCATACGCATCGATGTGTATTTCGAGGACATCACCCGGTTCAGCGCCGGCGACGGCGACCGGACCGGTGAGTGCATGGACTTTCAGGGGATCAAAGCTTCGCTTGAAGTCCGCGGCAGTCCAATCGGGCTGAACCTGCCGGCCGCTGGAATCGGCGCAACGCAGGGTGACCGTGTCGCCTGGAGTGAGGGTCAGCCGTGGCGGCGTCGCGTTGTTCCAGCGATGAACCGTCGGAGTCTCGTCGAGGATGTGGTGCATGGGCGTGACAGCAGCAAAGCGGGATGCATGCCGAAGTCATCGCAAAAAACAGGCGTATATATTGTATTCTATATTCGCACTTCACGCTTGATACTACCTTGGCGCCTGATTGCATAACCGGATATGCCATTCATTGATAAACTCAACCAACTCGAAGCGGCCAAGGCAAAGCTCGCTGAAATGGAACAGACCATCTCGGCCGAGCGGATGACCGCACTGGCCAATCTCCCTTCTGAATATGGTTATTCCGACCTCAACAGCTTCATCAAGGCTTTGAAGTCGGCGCAGCGCGACGGCGGGCGTCGCAAGGCGCGGGTCAAGGTTGCGCCCAAGAGTGCCAAACGCACGCGGGCCAAGATCACCGATGAAACGAAGAGCCAGGTCAAAGCCCTGGTGGAGGAAGGCAAGACGGGTGCTGAAATCGCGAAGGCATTGCGGATTTCGCTCCCGAGTGTGCAGAATATCAAAAAAGCGCTCGGACTGGTAAAGCCGAGGGCCGGTGCCAGCAGCTGAGTCGATCAGGCACCCGTAAACTTGCCCCCGGTCTTATGCCGGGGGCTTTTTTATTTGGAAGGCCAACCGGACGCGTCAATTCGCAGGCCCGAGGGTGATCGGCGCCGATCGTTATAGATGGAAACGGGAAGCGAGACGACCTTTTCGGGGAGGGTCTCCCGCATCAACGTTCAATGTCCTAGAACTCTGTTCAGTAGCGACGGAGACTGTGGTCGACTTGGTCTGCCCATGCATCGATTCCACCCGCGACGTTGCTGACCTGGTCAAAGCCATTCTGGCGGAGAAACTCGGTGACACGCATGCTGCGACCACCGTGGTGGCAGAGGATCAGGAGATGTCGGTCTTTGGGGAGCTCAGGAAGTTTGGCGGGAATTTGTCGCATGGGGATGAGTTCGGCTCCGGCGATGTTGCAGATTTCCGTTTCAAACGGCTCGCGCACATCGATGAGAGTGACCTTTGCGGTATCATCACCCAATAGCCGGGAAGCCTCGGTCGCTGATAATTCGATTGGGACGGCGGTGGGTTCTGAACTCATGGAGGTGGTACGTTCGCAGGCTGGCCGATAGCGTTTCGGATCGAGTGTTCGAATCGTGGGATGGAGTCCGCACGCCGGACATTGGGGATCCCGGGGAACTTTGAGCGAGCGAAACGATGAACGGAGTCCATCAAAAGTGAGAAACTGGCCTTGTAGTGTGTTTCCAGCCTGTGTGCACCATTTGATGGCTTCCAAAGCCTGCAAACTGCCAATCACACCGCAAAGGGCGCCCAGCACTCCGGCCTCCGCACAGTTGGGAACCGTCCCGGCTTCGGGAGGTTCGGCAAACAGGCAACGGTAACAGGGTCCACCGGTTGCGGGTGAAAACACCGAAACGGAACCTTCAAACTTGTAGACACTGCCATAAACCAGCGGACGTCGCGCCAGGACCGCGGCGTCGTTGTTCAAATAGCGGGTCGCAAAGGTGTCGGTACCGTCGACAATCACATCATACGAAGAGAAGAGCGTCACCGCATTTTCCTCGGTGACGGCCGTGTCGTGTTCCACGACCTGAATATAGGGGTTGGTGGCTCGCAGGCGTCCTCCCGCAGACTTCACTTTAGATGCGCCCACGCTCTGGTCCGAATGGAGAAGCTGGCGCTGGAGGTTGTGAGATTCGACGCGATCGAAGTCGGCGATTCCGAGCGTCCCCACACCGGCCGCCGCCAGGTAGAGCGCGGCTGGACTGCCCAGCCCTCCTGCTCCCACCACGAGGATTCGGGAGGCTTTGAGCCGTCGCTGGCCTTCCCGACCGACTTCCTCAAGAAGGAGGTGTCGGCTGTAGCGGGCGAGTTCGTCAGGCGAAAGGGAGTCCACGTCCGAGCAAGAGACTCCATCTCTCCGGGCCTGCAAATGGAAATTGCTAGACGAGGAACCGAGGCTTTCATCGGGCCCCACTATGCCTGAACGATTTATTGTGATCATTGCAGGGGGAAAGGGCGAACGGTTTTGGCCTCAAAGTCGCAGCCGTCGGCCAAAGCACTTGCTTCCGATCGTAGGTAAGAATCCCTTGCTGACACAGACGCTTGAGCGGGTGGCATCCTTGGTCCCGGCGAAGAACACGTTTGTCATCACGAGCGCCAGCCAAGTGAAGGCGGTGCGCTCGTGCTGTCCTGGTCTTCCGGCTGATCACGTGGTGGCGGAGCCGATGGGACGTGACACGGCGCCGGCCGTGATGCTCGCCGCGCTGCTGGTCGAGTCGCGGGATCCCACAGGTACGTTTGCGGTACTGCCGTCGGACCATGTCATTCACGATCAGGGAGCTTACCAGCGCGATCTGGAAGCTGCGTTCAAGGCGGCCGAAACGAGCCAGGTTCTCGTTACGATTGGCATCAAGCCACACGAACCAGCCACCGGATTTGGCTATATCCAGCAAGGCGAGGGATGGAAGCGGATTCAGCGGCGCTCCTTTTTCCATGTGAAGCGATTTGTGGAGAAGCCTCCGCTCGAACTGGCCGAGCGCTACCTCAAGTCAGGGGACTATGTTTGGAATGCGGGCATGTTTGTCTGGAGCCTTCCCACCGTCCTGGCGGCGCTGCGGGAACATGCCCCGGGATTGGTCGCGGGAATGGAGCCCGTACGAACCGTTTTGGGCAAGGGACGACCGATCGGATCCGTGCTCAAGAAGGTCTATCCGCAACTGGAGAAAATCTCCGTCGACTATGCATTGCTTGAAAAGTCGAATCACGTCGTGGTTTTGCCGGCTTCGTTTGATTGGGATGATGTTGGATCGTGGCCGGCGGTTGCTCGACATCATCCCTCTGATTTACAAGGGAATGTGTGTTTAGGGAACGTCCTGGTCGAGCAAGGCCGGGATAATATTGTGATCAGTGACGACGGTCATTTGGTGGCGGTGCTGGGCGTCGATGACTGCGTGGTGGTGCACACGCGCGATGCGACTTTGGTCATACCCAAAGCGCGGGCTCAGGAGATCAAACTCCTGATCAAGCGGATCGAAGCAGCAAAGGGCGGAGCCAAGTGGCTCTAGCGTCTCGAATACCATGCGCTGCCTGGGGATTGACTATGGTGCGAAGCGGATGGGTTTGAGTTATGGTGACGACATTGGTGTCGCCACTCCGCTGCCCGCCCTGATCGGACTCACTCCGACCGAGCGTCTGAATGCCCTCCAAGCGCTGATTAAGCAGCGCCGAGTCACGGAACTGGTGATGGGTTTGCCCCTGAACATGGATGATTCGGTGGGACCCAAAGCGCTTGAAGTCCAAAAATTTGCGGACCAGCTTCGACAGACTTTCTCCCTGCCGGTTCACTTGGTGGATGAGCGGCTGACCTCCAGTGAAGCGGAAGAGAGTATTCCCAAACACCGGCGGCGCGACCTCCGTTCATCCGGAATTGTCGACTCGAGGGCCGCGACGCTGATCCTGCAAGATTATCTCAACCAACATGTAAAGTTGCCTCCGTTGTCCGAGGGATGACGCGGGTACTGAAGTGGGTTCAGGATGCCGGGCAGAATTGCACTCGACCCCTGGAGTTAAAGTATTAAATTTGCATTACTGATGAGTTCAGTGCCTCCTTCTCCCGCCCGGTGGAAAGTTGTCTGCGCCTACGATGGCACTTCGTTTGCGGGCTGGCAGAGTCAACCCGGGGGTGGGAGTATCCAGGATGCGATTGAAGCGCGCCTGACCCAGCTGGCCGGGAAGTTGGAGCGTGTTCATGCCAGTGGACGAACCGATGCCGGGGTGCATGCCTTGGCACAGGTGTTCCATTTTGATCTCCCGTGGAAACACGGGGCGGCTCGGCTGCAGGCGGCGCTGCGGGTGAACCTGCCGCCTGGGCTGCAAATCAAATCAGTGCGGGCGGTTTCAAGTTCATTCCATGCGCGCTTCAGCGCCACTGGGAAACGTTATCGGTATCGGATTTACTTGGGCGACGCGGATCCATTCATTCGGCCATTCGTTTGGGCGATTGAACGGCCAACGGCACCGAACGTGGAAGCCATGCAAGTGGCAGCTCGGTCACTTTGCGGCCGGCACGATTTCGCCGCGTTTTCTGCCTACAACGGCTCCGAAAACGAAGATACCGTTCGAACCCTTCGACGCTTGGATGTCCGACGCACCGGACGCCATGTCACCGTCACCGCGGAAGCCGATGGCTTCCTCTACAAAATGGTGCGCAGTCTGGTGGGAGCGTTGGTCAGTGTGGGGTGGGGTAAACTCACTCCGACGCAGATCACCCAGTTTTTGGAATCGGGCCGGCGCACCCCTGCTGTGGAAACGGCACCACCCCAGGGCCTCTGTTTGATCAGGGTATTTTACGACTAATCCTGACAAGGCGGAGATTGGACCGTGAGCGCGAAAATTCTTGGCGCCTTCCTGAAACGGATCGGTCGTTTGGGAGTGGGGGAGAGGTGGGACCTGAACGGCGCCGCCGATGTGGTCTTTCCTCCTGTGTGTGTGGGTTGCCACGGACTCGTCGAAAGCAACCCTCCCTTTCGGCACCTCTGTTCGCGCTGCACCGCTCAACTCCCGCGCGTTTCGCCACCGGCCTGTGAGGTCTGTGGGCATCCGTTTTTCGGAGACGTCGCCGGTGAAAGAACCTGCCCTCATTGCGAAGGACTCAGGCCTGCGTTCCGACGCGGGTGTACGGCGGTCGTGTTTCGCGGGGCCGCCCGTTCGATCGTGATCGAGCTTAAATATCATCGCGGGCTGCATGTCCTGCCTGATATGGAAGCCATCGTGCGCTCGTCGCCTCATGTTCTCGACCACGTGCGGGATGCGGTGCTGGTGCCGGTCCCTTTACATCCCCGCAAAGAGCGGGAACGAGGATTCAATCAATGTTCCCTGATCGCCGATCTGTTTGTGCGGGCGGCTGGGGGAACGACGCGAGTGCAGCCCTGTTTGCAACGCGTTGTCGATACCGTCACCCAGACCGCGTTTGACCGGCGGCACCGGATGGAGAACCTGAAAAATGCCTTTGCACTGCTCCCGGGCACGCACATTCTGCCCGACCAGCATTACATTCTTGTCGATGACGTCTTCACAACGGGTTCAACGCTCAACAGCTGCGCTCGCGTGCTCCGAAACGCGGGCTGTCTGACGCTCGACGTCGTCACGTTTGGTCACGGCTAAGGTCTCAGTTCCTTCCTCCGCTTCAATTCGCGCTATGTCGCTCTTCAGCAAGCCGAAGTACTCCACCGTCGTCGTCAAGAAGAAGGACATCCCCAAGGGGCTTTGGACCAAGTGTCCAATCTCGGGGGAAATTGTGTTCAATAAGGAGCTTGAGGCGAACCAGATGGTGGTGCCGAAAAGCGGTTATCACTTTCCGATAGGAGCTCGGCAGCGCATTGCCGCGCTTTTTGATCCGGATACTTTTGTCGAAGCGGATGGTACGGTGCGCTCCGCTGACCCGCTGTCGTTTGTCGATTCGCAGCCCTACCCGGACCGCATCAAGAAGTACGAACGGGAAAGCGGCTTAAACGAGGCGGTGGTCTGCGGTACCGGATTGATCGAGGGCCTGAAAATCTCGGTTGCGGTGATGGATTTTCGTTTTTGCGGTGGCGCCATGGGGTCGGCCGCGGGCGAGAAGATCACGCGGGCGATCGAGGTCGCGCTGAAACAGAAAATCCCCTGCGTCATCTTTAGTGCATCGGGTGGTGCGCGCATGCAGGAGGGCATTTTCTCGTTGATGCAAATGGCGAAGACCAGCGCTGCCTTGGGGCGCCTGGCCGCAGCGGGTCTTCCCTACATCTCGGTGCTGACGCATCCGACGATGGGCGGAGTGACGGCCAGTTTTGCCACGTTAGGCGATATCAACCTGGCCGAACCCGGAGCCCTCATCGGATTTGCCGGAGCGCGCGTCATCAAGGAAACGACCAAACAAACCCTTCCGCCCGGTTTTCAGAGCGCGGAGTTTTTGCTCAAGCATGGACTGATTGACCAGATTGTGAACCGGCTGGAGATGAGGAGCCATCTGCGCCTGCTGTTGAACGCGCTGTACCTCAAGAAACTGCCCCCGACGAGTTCGCGTCGGTGATTCTGCATCCGCAAACGACCGACCCTGGGGTCGGTGTTGGCTCATGATACCGTTGTCACTTTCCACCGAGTATATCGGGGTTCAGGACTACCTGTTCTCCCTCAAGGCGCGGGGCGTCAAATTTGGGATCGATCGCATGCGTTCGCTGGTCGCGGCATTGGGTCATCCCGAGCGTGCGGTGCCGACGGTGCACATCACCGGAACCAACGGCAAGGGCTCCACCGCAGCCATGGTCGACGCGATCGGCCGGACTGCGGGTTTCCGTGTTGGGCTCTACACTTCACCCCACCTCGTGCGACTGGGTGAACGCGTTCAGGTAAATCGAACCCCGCTTTCAAACGAAGAGATCATCGCCTTCACTCAGCAGCTTCGCCCCGTGGCGGAGGAACTGGCCAGGCATGCTCCGGACGATCATCCCAGTTTCTTCGAGCTCATGACGGCGATGGCGTTCCTGCAATTTCAACGCAAGGCCTGCCAGTTGTCGGTGATTGAAGTGGGGCTTGGTGGCCGACTCGATGCCACCAATGTGGTTCAACCCGAGGTTTCTGCCATCACCTCCATCAGCCTGGATCACTGTGAAATGCTGGGAAACACCCCGGAGGAGATTGCCGCGGAAAAGGCGGGAATCATCAAAGCCGGCAAGCCTGTCGTGCTGGGACGACTACCTCCCGGGGCCGAGCGGGTGATTCGCGACATCGCCGGCCAGCGAGGGTGTCGGGTCTATTCGGTACGCGAGGAGTTCGGCGAAGCCATCGCCTCCTACCCGACCACGAGCCTTGAGGGTGACTACCAGCGCTGGAACGCAGCGACGGCGACGTTGATCGCCCGGGCGATGGGATCCTCCTGGGGATTTTCAGAAACGAAGATCAGCGCCGCTCTCCATCAGGTCAGCTGGCCAGGCCGATGGCAGCGGGTCACCCTGGGCGGAAGGCCGCTCATTCTGGACGCGTCGCACAACCCGGAGGGGGCCGATGTTCTCCGCGCGAATCTACGACGCTGGGTGGAGTCGACCGGCCGCCGTCCGGTGGTGATCACGGGTGCGCTGGGGGCCGCACGCGCCGGTGCGTTGCTCGGTACGATTGCCGACTACGCCAAGGAAATCCACCTGGTCGTGCCGCATCAGGCGCGGGCGTGCACGTTTGCCGAGTTGGAGGCCCTGATCCCGTCACGATTCACCGGCAAGGTGGCCCGCGCCTCGCTGGAAGAGCTCTTCCCCGATGCCAGAACCTGCACCGCCGGCGATCGGGATGATCCCCTCGTTGTCACGGGGTCCATTTATTTGCTCGGCGAAGTCCTCATGCGGATTTCGCCGGAGATGGGAGCAGGCGAAGGCCGACTCCAGGATTTTTAGGTCCGGCCGGCCAAGCGCAAAAGATCCGCCGTCGCCGGGACGTCCTTGATGATCTGCGAAGGGTCCGGTCCCACTCCGAGGTAGCGCAAATTCGGGAGACTCGTCGTGGAGAGCGATCCCTTTTCGCCGTAAGCGACCTCAACAATGGCGCGCATCATGGAAGCGACATAGTGCCGGGCTTCCGGGGGCAGCTCTCCGAAGGTGCGGACCTTGGAGATGTCCGTTTTCCAACCGGGGTGACGGGTGTAGACCGGCCGAAGCGTTTTGCGAATCGCCTCGTTGCGCGGCACGTGGTGATAGCGACGGCCCTGAGCGTCCTCGTAAGCAGCGGCGATAAGCAGGTCGCCCTGCCATTCGCCCCCGTGGGTTAGAGCGTCGGCCTTGTTGATCATCAGGTCCTGGAATCCGCCGTAGCGCAGTGCGTCACCCTTCTCGACCGCGTCAAACCAACCGACCATGCGCTGCCGGCCCGTGCTGGTGCCAAATTCCAACTGCTTGAGCCTCGCGGCAAGCGGATGAGCCGGGTCCATCTCGGTGATGAACGTATGGGTACCGACCTTGGTGTCGTAGGCCTTGGCGACGCCGAACGTATGGATCGCCTGAACCGGGATGCCGGCGCTCTCAAAAAACTCGGGCGTGAAGGTGTGCGAGGCCGTCACGTTTGGCGAGTAACCGTGGCGCTTGTCGAGCCAGTAGGCTTGCCCGAATTCGCCAATGACCGTGCGTCCGGCGGCTGTCTCACTCAGGATCAATTCACGCACCTCACCAATGTTGGCTGCCAGCGCCGTACCAGCGGCCCAATAGGTTTCAGTGAGCGCTTCGATGTTGATCGAAAACGGGCCCGTGCCGCGAAAGCGCGTAAAGTCGAATTCAGCCGGGGGAAAGACGCCCAGCTCGATCGCTTCCGCGTTCGCCCGCGCCTCGGCGGCCGAGAGCTTGTCGAAGAAGCTGGCGAAAGTGGCAGGCGCGACCCTGCACACGTGCTCGATGGTCCGCAGTGCCCGGTCGATCCGCTGCGCGAGTTTGCGCGCGAAGTAGTTCTTTCCGGCGAGGAAATCAGAAAAGGTAATCTGCCACTGACCCACCTCGTCCTGGTAGGCAGGCGTGATGCCCCGTCCCGTCGATCCCCGGGGCTCTTCCGTCAGTACGTTGACCCGATAGTCCTCCCACGCGAGGTCAAGCAGGCGGTGAGTGAGGTCGGAGACCAAGGTGCGCTCGTCGACGAGGAGCCGAGAATAGACAGAATAACCTTTTCGTTCGAGAGGCTTGGCCTCCCAGTGAATTTTGCGCGGATCGGCGACCACCCCACTGCCGATGGCCAGGTGATTGACCTCACGTTCGACCACGCCGGAGGGCAGGAGATTCAACTTGATGCCTGCCGCGGTGTGGCCCGAGTTGGCGCCGCCGTTGACCTTCAAAACCACACTCACGCGGGCTCGCGACGAAGCGAGTTCGTGGGTGATTTCGGGAATCAGACGGCCTTTACCCTCGTCTCCGAGGGAGATACCGACATCCGCAATGAGCTGGCTGGTGAAGGGCAGGAGGGACATGGTTCCGAGAAGGCAACCGAGGCGCTACCCCTGTTGCCCGGTAGTTGAAACGGACCCGAACCCCTCAGGGCAAATGAAAAAGCGCTCCGGAGGAGGTTCGCCGCGCTCGTGCGCAACGGGTCGTTTCCGACACCGGTTTACCGATGCCGTGCGAAACCCGTTGCGGAACGATCGGGCGCCCGGCTAGCCCTTTGACTGCGTCTTGATTTCCACCACATCGTGGGGAGCAGCCTCTTTCTGCCCCGCCGGGCTTACGCGCACGAAACGCGCCTTGTTCTTGAGATCCGCGAGCGTGGAGGCACCGAGGTATCCCATGCCGCTTTGGACGCCTCCGACCAACCCGGATAGCACGTCGTCGGCGGAGCCCGACACTTCCTTCAGTGCCTCGATTCCTTCCGCGGTCAATTTCCGGGTGGTGTCGTTTTTGTCGTGACCATATCGGGCGGCGCTCCCCGCCTTCATAGCCGAGAGCGAGCCCATGCCACGGTACTGCTTATACAGTTTTCCGTTGATCTCCATGATCTCGCCCGGGGCTTCACGGCAACCAGCCAGCAGGCCGCCCAGGATGACCGCATCGGCTAGCGCCAATGCCTTGACGATATCGCCGCTCTTCGTGATGCCGCCGTCGGCAATGGTCCTGACTCCTTGTTTGGCCGCCTCCCGGCTGGCGACAAAAAGCGCTGTGAGCTGAGGAATGCCAACTCCGGCGACAATACGCGTCGTGCAGATGGAGCCGGGCCCCTGACCCACCTTGATTGCGCTCGCTCCGCATTCGGCGAGAAACCGCACGCCCGCACCACTGGTGACATTGCCTGCGATGATGGTCAGGCTGGGAAACGTGGCGCGCAGCATTTTCACCATATCACCCACACCTGAAGTGTGTCCGTGAGCGGTCGAAATGGCGATCGCATCGATCGATTCGTCGATGAGATTGCCCACGTGGTTGATCACTCGATCTCGATCCAGCGTACCGTCAGGTTTCCGCACCGGTGCGATGGCCGCGCCGACCACCAACCGAAAGTCTGAATCCCGGGCCGGCTTCCGGCGGGACTTGGCTTCAGCTGTGATGCGTTCCACATCCGAGAACGTCACCAGGCCGCGCAGACGGTCGGCATCGTCCACCACCAGCATCTTGTGGATGCCGACGTTTTCCATGAAGAAGGAGTCAGCGGCTGAAATGGGATCCGGTTGCAGTGTCCGTTCGTGAACCGTGATGATGTCACGCCGGGGTACCATGGCGTCTGCGACACGTTTTGCCTTGTACCGATCCCGTACGGTGCTGCCCGAAAGCAGTCCCATGAGTTTGCCGGAAGCCTCGACGACGGGGAAGGTGCGGAAGTCGTAGCGCTTCTGTTCGATCAACGCGAGGACATCGCCGACCAACTGGTCGGGCGAGACCGTAATGGGATCCTGGATCAGCCCATGAATGTGGCGTTTCACCCGGGCGACCTCCTTGACCTGTTCCTTCGCCGGCATGTTGTAGTGAATGAGGCCCAATCCCCCGTTGAGCGCCATGGTGATGGCCATCTTTGCCTCCGTCACCGTGTCCATATCGGACGATATGATCGGGATGGAAAGCCGGAGCGAATCGGAGATCGCCGTGGAGGTGTCGGAGTCCTTCGGGAGGATGTCCGAATAGAGTGTGGCGAGCGAAACGTCGTCAAACGTCAGCGCCGTGGGAAGATTGGCGCGGAAGAACGCATCGGCCGACAGGTAGAACTCGTCGTCGACGAGATCCACCGTTCCGGAAGGAGTGGCAACCTGTGTCATGGTTGCCGGGAAGGAAGTAGAGCCGGCAGCCAGAAGCGCAATTGCTTTTTCAGTTCCGGTGGAGGATGCCGGCGCCCAACGACCCTAGGGTTTGGGGTCTGGGGTCTTGAGAGACCAGATCATGTACAGCACGACACCAACGCAAATGCCTGAATCTGCGACGTTAAACGTTGGGTAGATGTAGCTTCCGAAATGGAAATCGAGGAAATCGATGACGTGCCCGTGCACCAGGCGATCGACAAGGTTCCCGGCGATCCCGCCGCAGAGCAGGCCAAACGCAGTCTGAACGAATTGGTTGCGCAGGCCGAGAGTATGGCGCCAGATGAAAATTGCGCCGAGGGTGAAGACGGCGAGGGTGGCAAGGAAGACGCTCTTGCCACTCAACATGCTCCAAGCCGCGCCAGTATTGCCGACGTGAACGAGGTAAAAGAAACCCTCGATGACCGTGACCGCGCCGGGAGGGCCGTAGGTCCCCAACGGCATGTGTGAATTGATCCAGATCTTGGAGGCCTGATCGAGTGCGAAGGTGACAGCCGCGAGAATCCAGAGCAGCCGATAGGTCCCCAACCGCCCGGTCCATCCGACGGGATTTGGGCGAACGGCTGTGGGAGCGTCCGCCGCTGCCGGCGGGACGTCGCGCGAAAGGGAGGGTTCCGAATTCAAGCGGAGGGGATGCGATGAGTCGCGTGGTTACTCGTCACCGCCACCGTCATCGCCCCCACCGGAGATGCTCGCGCCTTCTTCACCGATTTCCCCGAAGAGGCCCGCACCGGTCCGGGTGCGGTAGCGATTCCGTTCGATCTCCTTTTGGGCTTCGGCTGAATAGCGGGTGAAAGGAACGGCGAGAAGGCGCTCCTTGGCGATGGGCTTCTGGGTGATTTCGCAGATGCCGTAGGTTCCCGCGCGGATACGCTGGATGGCGGCCTCGATCTCGGAAAGCGCTTCCTGTTCGCTTGAAACCAGGCTGAGGGCGAAATCGCGGTCGAATGTATCCGTCCCGGCGTCCGCCATGTGCTGGCCGTAGCTGGAGAGATCACCCGCGTCGTCCTTGGACGAGCGCTTCAAGGTGTCCTCGGTGTGTTGGTCGAGCTGACCGGTCACGTGATTGCGCAGGTCCATAAGCAGGCGGAAATACCGCCGGAACTTTTCGGGGACGACCGACTCGTCGTCCGCGGCGGGCTTGTTTGCCTTGCGGGGATTGAAACCGAGAATGTCCGCGAGCGACGCCGCCTTCACGTGATTGGGCTGCGCCGGCTTGACTTCCACCTTGGGGGCGTCGGTCTTGGCGGCCTTCTGTCCGTTGGCCACCTTGTGCGCCTTTTCTTCGGACTCCGGGGTCTTGACGGCGACGGTCTTCGCGATTTCCCGGACCTCCTCGAGGGAAAAGGCGATCGGCTTGATGGGTTTCTTGCTGCCAAGGATCCGACTCCTCAGGGCATCTCGTGCCTTCCCTTTTTCCTTGTCCGCGGGTTTGGCTGGCTTGGCCGGGGCCTCGACGGGTGCCGCCGGCTTCGCGGGCGTTACGGCGACCTTCTTCTCCGGCGGCTCCGGCTTTTTGGGGGCGACGGGAGCGGGCTTGGCGGGAGTGGGCTTTTTGTTTTGGGCCATGATCTAAAGAAGAGAGGGTTGTGCCTCAGAGAGCATCTGCGCAGCGTGCGCAGACGTCGCCGTGGGCGGTGGATTGTAAGGCGGGGACCCAGCGCCAGCAACGCGGGCAGCGGACAAAACCGAGTTCCTGGGCATGACGGACCGAGACGCCAGGAGTGCCGGGTGCCGTCTCGTGCGCGGCAAGATCAACGTGGGAGACTATAAAAAGTTCAGGCAGGAAGTCGCGGTGCTTTTCGAGCACCGAGCGCAGCCCCGCGTCCGGCGCGGACAGGGCGATGGCGGCATCGAGGGATTTACCCAGTTTTCCGGCCGCCCGCAGGGGTTCGATCGCTTCATTGACGCGGCGACGCACCTCAAGCAGAAGTGCGACCTCTTTCTCGACCTCCGGTTGGATCCAGCCCGCGGGAACGTCCGGCCAATCCTGCAGGTGGATGGAAGCGAGAGCCGAGTTTTCGCCCTGGCACTGGGCCGCGACAGGAAAGTCAGCCTTGAACGTCGCGTGACACCATGCTTCGTCCGTGGTGAGCGACAATACCGGAGCGAGCACCCGGATCAGCGAATGAAAGATATGGTAGATGGCGGTCTGCGACGAGCGCCGCAGGGGGTGATCCGAACGGAGCGTGTACAGGCGATCCTTGAGCACGTCATGGTAGACGGATGACAGGGTCACTGCGCAGAACTGATTGCAGAGCTGGTAAACCCGATGAAACTCGTACGCGTCATAGGCCTCGCCGCACTCGCGGACGAGAGTTGCGGTCTGGTGGAGCGCCCAGCGGTCGAGGGTGTCGAGCGCATCCAAGGGCAAGGCGTCGGCCGAGTAGGTGAAGTCAAACAGGGTCGAGAGCTGGTACCGGAAAGTGTTTCTAAACAGCCGGTAAGCTTCCGCGGCGTTATTCAGGATCTTCTCGGAGAGCGTGATATCCTCGGTGAAATTCTGTGAAGCGATCCACAGGCGGATCACGTCGGCGCCATACTGCGCGATGTAGTTGTCGGAAGTAGGAGGTTTCTCGTACTGCCCTGATTTGGAGATCTTCTTGCCGTCTTCACCGACGATGAAGCCATGGGTGAGCACGGCCTTGTAGGGCGCGGCGCCTTGCGCAATCACCGAAGTCCAAAGAGAGGATTGGAACCAGCCGCGGTGTTGGTCGCTGCCTTCCAGATAGAGATCCGCGGGCCATTGGGTGTCACCTTGATGGCGCGCCAGAACGGCGGCGTGCGACGAGCCGGAGTCAAGCCAGACATCGAGCGTGTCCCGGCCGCAGACCAGCTCCTTGGCGGACGGCCAGCTGGCCGGCAGTGGAATCCCTTCGAGAATCTGCTCCGGGGTGGCGTCGTACCAGAAATTGCTGCCCTTGGCCGCGATCTTGGCCGCAACTGCACGGACGACCGACGCGTCGAGGAAGGGCTTCTTGGCCGTGTCGTAAAACGCGACAATTGGAACGCCCCAGGAGCGCTGGCGGCTGATGCACCAGTCGGGACGGGCTTCGACCGCGCCGCGTATCCGGTTTTCACCCCACACTGGCACCCAGGCGACCGAGCTGATGGCACGGAGCGCGGTTTGACGGGGACTGTGGGCCCCGGTGGAATCGGGGGCAATCCCGTCCAGACTGACAAACCACTGATCGACTGCCCGGAAAATGATGGGTGTCTTCGAGCGCCAGCAGTGGGGATAGCTGTGGGTATAGCGCTGTTTGGCCAGCAAAGCACCGACCTCGGCCAGTTTCTTGAGCACGGCGACGTTGGCGGGCGACGTGCGTTTCGCCTCGAGGTCTTCCGTGGACTCAAGCGTGGTCAGTCCGACGAGGTCGGTCGGGAGTTGGCCGTCGGCCACGTACCGACCGTCGTCGCCGACGGGGCAGTAGATCGCCAATCCATACTTCAGGCCGGTCAAATAATCGTCCGAGCCGTGGCCAGGCGCCGTGTGCACCGCGCCGGTGCCGCTGTCGGTTGTGACATAGTCCGCGAGCACCACCGGTGACGGCCGGTCGATGAACGGGTGACGCGGGGCGAGGTGTTCGAGGGACTTTCCCGGCCTGCGTTCCACCACCACCGGGGCACCTTCAAACTTGGCGGCCGCTAAAACCGAGGTGAGCAGGGCTTCCGCAACGATGATACGTTCCGCACCGAGATCCGCCACGACGTAGTCGACCTCGGGGTGCACCGCGATGGCCAGGTTGGCCGGAATCGTCCACGGAGTGGTGGTCCAAATGACCACGGACAATGGCTTGTCCGATGGAAGTCCAAACGCGGAGGCCGCATCCGGCCTGACCGGGAATCGAACCCAGATCGAAGGCGAAACGTGATCGCGGTACTCGATTTCGGCTTCGGCGAGGGCCGTTTCAAAAGGAATCGACCAGTAAACAGGTTTCTTGCTGCGGTAGACCAGGTTCTTTTCGACGAACGTGGCAAACGTGCGCACGATATCCGCCTCAAATGCGGGCGCCTTGGTCTTGTATTCGTTTTCCCAGTCGGCCAGGACGCCGAGTCGCTTGAACTGCTTCTTCTGTAGTGCGATCCAAGACTCGGAGAAGGTGTCGCACCGGGCACGCAATTCGGAAACCGAAACGGTTTCCTTCTTGGTTTGGAGTTCGCGGGCCACCTTTTGTTCGATCGGAAGTCCGTGACAGTCCCATCCGGGCACGTAAGGCGTACGGAAGCCGCGCATCGTCTTGTAGCGGAGCGTGATATCCTTGAGGCTCTTGTTCAGTGCGGTTCCGATGTGCACGTCGCCGTTGGTGAAGGGCGGTCCATCGTGCAGAACAAACGCCGGGCGGCCGGCGCGCCGGTTCTGCAAAGCCTTGTACAGTTGGGTTGTCTCCCAATGCGCGAGCCGCGCGGGCTCCCGCTGTACGAGATTCGCCCGCATGGGAAAATCCGTTTTGGGGAGTTGCAGAGTGTCCTTGAGATCTTGCGCCATGCCAAAGAAAAGGCGGCAGAGGGTATGTTGCCATCTGACCTAGTCAAGGCAGGGCCGGAGTTATCTCGGGCCGGGGTCCCGATTCCTTTGGCTGTTCCCCGAATCAGCCCCGCGAGGAGGTTCGGGCCAGCGCGCTCGCACGCTCCGCCAGTCGGAGTCCCGATGCGAGGCACTGAGTCAGCGAGATTCCATCTCTGACATGTCCGCCCACCAGCAGGCCCGGGTGATGGGTCTCGGTGCGGACCATTGCATCAATAAAGCGCTCGTAGCCAATATTATACTGTGGTATCGCCCGGGTCCAGCGGTGGTGTCTCACGAGGGTCGGCTCTCCCGTGACACCGAGCAGCGAAGCCAATTCTCGTTTGGCCATCTCCAGGGCGGCGGGGGTATCGAGGTGAGCTCGATCCGGGGCGGAAGCTCCTCCCAACATGAGCGTCAGGCCTACGTGGCCCTCGGGTGCGCGACCGGCGAAGAGACTCGATGAGAACAAGATACCGAGGAGCTGACGTTTCTCGACCGCCGGAATGAGGAGGCCGAATCCGTCCAATGGGTGAGCCACCTGGTCGCGGCGATAGCCAAGAAAGAGGGATGCCACCGGGGGATATTCAATGGAGTCGAGCGCGGCCAAGGGGCGCTCGCCCAAAGGACCGACCGTGAGGCGCGCCAGGGCATGGGCAGGGAGTGCCAAAGCCACAGCGGCAAAGGACTCCGTTGTGGTCAGGCCGTTCCGACTCCAGACCAGCTTCCAAGCTCCGTCCGAAATCAGTGTCTCAACTTTCGCTCCGCACTCGATTGTGCCGGATGGAAGTCGCCCTGCCAGCGTCGATGGGATCGTAGCGAGCCCTTTCCTGAACGAGATAATGGAGGCCCGGGGCTCTCCGCGGGCCTTTCGAGCCTTGGCGGACGCAATTTGTCCCCGGATCAATGAACCATGCTGGAGTTCCGCGTCCCACAGCTGCGGAAAGGCGAGCTTGGCCGAGAGCTTCGCCGGATTGCCGGCAAATACGCCGCTGACAAACGGCTGAAGCGCGTAGTCGACGATTTCGCGTCCAAAGTGAGATTCCACCAAAGCGGACAGGCTGACGTCGCTCGCGCGGCTGCGCGGGCGTTTGAGCAGCTCGGTGACGATTCCAAACTTGGCGCGGGCCGAGAACAGCCCGGTTGAAATGAATGAGCCGGGTGAAGTCGGAAGCGGCCAAAGTTTGCCGTTGCGTACCAAATATCGGTTCTTGGCTTCGGGTCGTGCGGTGCACAACTCCGACGCCAGTCCCAGTTCGTCGAAAAGGGTGCGAACTTTGGGATCTCCCAAAAGCAGGGTGTTCGGACCGGCCTCGATGAGCCATCCATCGGGAGTGAGTTCGGTCTGGACCGCTCCTCCGATGCGGTCCGAGGCTTCAAAGAGCCGAACGCGGTGGCCTTGGCGGGACAACGCGTAGGCGGTTGCAAGTCCTGTGACACCACCACCGATGACGGCGATGGGGAGGGAGTGGGAGGAGTCCGTTGTCACACGGGAAGTCTAGCCGAATTCAGACCGACCGTCTGGTCATTTCTTGGTCACTTTCGATCCAATTCCGCACTCTTAACGCCATTGCGTGACAGTATGGATCAGCGACTCCATGCAGTCGATCTTGGCCTGAGGGGTGATGCCGTGTCCGAGATTGAAGATATGACCTGCCTCTCCCCGCAGTGAATCGAGGAGACGGGTGGCTTCGCGGCCGACGATTTCCGGCGTAGTCTGCATGAGCACCGGATCGAGATTGCCCTGCAAGGCGATTGTCTTTGGCACCAGAGCACGCGCCGCGCGCAGGTCGACGGTCCAGTCCACACTCAGGACTCGGGCCCCGGTGAACGTCAGATCGATCAGGTGTGATCCCGTTCCCTTGGCGTAAAGGATGATCGGGAAATGGGCGGGCAACTGTGAGATGATCTCGCGAATCCAACGCAGCGAAGCGGCTTCATAGTCACTTCCTGCGACAATTCCTCCCCACGAATCAAAAATCTGAATCGCATCCGCCCCTGCGGCGATCTGCATGCGAAAATAGGCGATCAGGGCGGCGGTGAGTTTCTCGAGCAACGCGTCAAACAAGCCGCGGTCCGTGTAAAACAGGAGCTTGATCCGCTCAAAATCCTCAGAGCTTCCGCCTTCCACCATGTAGGTGGCCAATGTCCACGGCGATCCTCCAAATCCGAGCAGCGCGCGCTGTCCGGCCAGTTCT
The DNA here is from genome assembly GCA_046346755.1 of Opitutaceae bacterium. GTDB lineage: Bacteria > Verrucomicrobiota > Verrucomicrobiia > Opitutales > Opitutaceae > UBA6669. The sequence continues at coordinate 97,270 of JAXMHM010000001.1, forward strand.
TTCCGGAGCCGAACCAACGTGTCGGAGACATAGGACAAGCGACCCGGAACCTCCTCCGGGCGGGTCAGTTGGTCGACCTGGCTCCGGGTTTCGATCCGGTATTGCATCGAGATTCCGCCCGTGTCGCGGAAACTGTAGGGTTGGCCCAGTGCTTCCGGGATCACGAGTATGTCTGAGAACAGAATCGCGGCATCGATTCCAGCGAAGCGGCGCAGTGGCTGCAGGGTCACTTCCGCTGCCAGGTCCGGCGTCTTCACCATTTCCAGAAAGGAAGATCGCGCCTTGAGCTCACGGTACTCGGGCAGGTAGCGCCCGGCCTGGCGCATGATCCAAATCGGGGGCCTTTCCAGGGGCTGGCAGGCACAGGCGGCGAGAAAGCGTTCGCGTGACGTCATAGGGGATTGGGGTTCAGGCCGTGGGGGCCCCGGTCCAGTCACGGGGCTGAAGGAAGTGTTCGTAGAGGCGGGCTTCGGGACTTCCGGCCTCGGGGGTCCAGGCATAGTCCCAACGGACCAACGGGGGCAGACTCATGAGAATCGACTCGGTGCGGCCACCGCTCTGCAGTCCGAACAGCGTGCCGCGGTCCCAGACGAGGTTGAATTCCACGTAACGACCTCTTCGATACAGCTGAAACCGGCGTTCCCGCTCCCCGAAGGCGAGGTCCTTGCGTCGCGCCACGATGGGTCGGTAGGCATCGAGGTAGCTGTCACCCACGCGGCGCATGAGCTCGAATGAGCGCTCGAATCCCAGTTCGTTGAAGTCGTCGAAAAAGAGGCCGCCCACCCCCCGTGGTTCGCGACGGTGCTTCAGGTAGAAGTACTCGTCGCACGCGCGCTTGAAACGCGGATACAAGTCCGGAGCGACGGAGGAGACGGCGTCGCGGGCGGTGCGATGCCAGTGCACGACATCGTCGTCGAAGCCGTAGTAGGGTGTCAGGTCGTAGCCTCCCCCGAACCACCAGACTGGATTCGGGCCTTGGGCGTCCGCGAGGAAGAACCTCACGTTGGCGTGGCTCGTCGGCACGTACGGGTTGCGGGGGTGGATGACGAGTGAAACGCCCAGCGCCTGCCAGGGCTTTCCGGCCAGTTCGGGCCGGTGCGCGGTGGCGGAGGGCGGCAGCTGGTTGCCGGTGACATGGGAAAACGCGACACCGGCTTTTTCGAACACCGTTCCCTCGGCGAGGAGGCGCGTGCGGCCGCCGCCGCCTTCCGGGCGTTTCCAAGCGTCCTCGTGAAAACCGGCACCGCCATCGTCGGACTCCAGGGCGCGGCAAATCCGGTCCTGCAACTGCTTCAGGTAGGACTCGACGGCGGCGAGATCGGGGGCCATGGCAGGAAGTCAGGACTTGGGTGGCACAAAGCGCACCGAGGGCGCGGCATCCCCCCGCGCTGGTGCGGCGGGTGTGGGAGTCGGTGTCGGCTTTGCGGCTGGGGCGGACGGTCGGGTGGGGGAAACAAACGGACTCTCTGACGGCGAAATGAATGCGGAGGCGGCTGGCGCCAGCGAGAAGCCGGTCTCAATCAGCTCCGCCACCTTGATGTCCCGGGTCTTTGCGTCCGGTCCACCCATCACCACCACGATGACCCGCCGACGATCGCGTTCCGCGGTTGCCGCCAGGCAGTATCCCGCGGTCGCGGTGAAGCCGGTCTTGAGGCCGTCCACTCCGCGGACGCGGGCGAGCAGGTGGTTGTGATTGCGCATGACCACCTCTTTGGGCGCGGGTTGGCCCGGTCTGAACACCCGTTCCTTGACCGACGTGAAGTGCAGGACATCCGTGTGGAGGAGCAATTCTCGGCTCAGAAGGGCGAGGTCCCGCGCAGTGGTGACATCTCCTTCCATGAGCTTTCGACTGGTGGGCGGAAGGCCGTGCGGAGTCCGGAAGGTCGTTTGTTTCATGCCGAGGGCGCGGGCACGATCGTTCATTTTTGCCACGAAGATCTCCTTTGAACCGTGACTTGCGCGGGCCAGGGCGTGCGCCGCATCGTTTGCGGACTGAATCATGAGCGCAAAGAGCAGGTCCTCGACCGAGAAGGTCTCACCTTCCGCCAACCAGACTTGGCTCCCTCCCACCGCAGCGTCCTCCCGGGTGATGGCCACGGGCGTTTGCAGGGTGAGTGTTCCGGCGGCGATCTGATCGTGGACGACTAGAAACGTCATCAACTTGGTGACGCTGGCCGGTGCCCCGAGAGTATCGGCTTTGTCCTCAAACAGGATATTTCCCGAGGCGGCATCGAGGACGATGGCACTCTTGTAAGGGGGCGGGAGGGCTTTCGGAGCCGCGGAGACGGCCAACGGCAGCACGATGAACCCAAGGGTGACGAGAAAGGAACGGAAGGCGTTCATGCGGGAGGGGCCGTTCAGGAACTACAGTCGCGTCTGCTCCAAGGGAAGATCGTGCAGCTTGAGTTCCGGGTTCTTTTCCAAGAAGTAACGCATCGTCCAATCGTTCGGAAAGAGCGCGACCGGTTGCTCGAATTTGTCGGCTCCAAAGCTCACTCCAGTCGCGACAATCAGCGACGATGGGTTTTTCAAGCTGGGATGAGGCTCCAGCCACTTCAAGAGCGTCCAGGGTGCCACTTCGAGGCGCGATTCGGCGCCGTACTCGGACTGCAATCGGTATTGGACCACCTCAAACTGCAGCGGGCCGACAGCCGCCAGCAGCGTGGCGCCAGGCGGAGCATGGCGTGCCGTGAAGGACTGGACCACCCCTTCCTGGAGCAATTGGTCGAGACCTGCTCTGAACTTCTTGGAGTCGGATGGATTTGGATTCGAGATGTAGGTGAAGACTTCGGGAGGAAAGCGCGGAATCTCGTCAAAAACGATGCCTCGATCTTCGGTCAGTGTATCGCCAATGCCGAAGGAATCATGTCCGACCAAACCGATGACGTCCCCTGGCCAGGCTTCGTCGACGGTTTCGCGTTCCTGCCCAAACAATTTGTGCGACGACGACAGACGAACCGTCCTTCCGGTTCGTTGATGGAGCACGCTCATGTCACGACTGAATCGCCCGGAGCACACCCGCAGGAATGCAATCCGGTCGCGGTGCTTCGGATCCATGTTGGCTTGGATCTTGAAAACAAAGCCGGAAAACTTGGGGTGGGTGACAGGGACCGTGACCGATGGCCGCTCTGCCTGGGCTGATCGCACGGTATCAGCGGTCACCGGGACCGCGATCTTCCGGGAGGCGGGCGGAACGGAATGCTGCAGGAATCCGTCCAGCAACAGTTGAATGCCGAAGTTGTTGACGGCGCTTCCGAAGTACACCGGCGTTTGTTTGCCCGCTTGAATGGCGGCAAGATCGAACGGATGGCCGGCGCCGTCCAGCATCGCCAGTTGTTCGGTCACCTCCCCGTAGGTGTAGTCGTCGAGTTTGGCGCGCACCACCTCGTCTTCAAGTGACGTGACATTGACCGGCGCCTGGTAGGCTCCTCCCGGGACGCGCTCGAATAGGTGGACTTCGCGGGTGCGCCGATCAAACACCCCTCTGAACGAAGGACCGTTTCCCAACGGCCAGATGACGGGACTGGCCTGAAGGCCCAGCACACTCTCGAGTTCATCAATGAGCGCAATCGGGTTCAGGGTCGGCCGATCGCACTTGTTCATGAACGTGAAGATCGGAACCCCGCGACGCCGACAAACCTCAAATAGTTTGCGGGTTTGCGCTTGGACGCCCTTGCCGGCGTCAATCACCATCAGGGCTGCATCCACCGCCGTCAGCACCCGGTAGGTGTCTTCGGAGAAGTCCTTATGGCCGGGCGTGTCCAGGAGGTTGACCGCGAAGCCGCGGTAATCGAACTGCAGCACGGTGGAGCTGATGGAGATTCCGCGTTGTTTCTCCAATTCCATCCAGTCTGAAGCGGTGGCTCTCTGGTTCTTGCGGGCGGTGACGGTACCTGCAAGGTGGATGGCGTTGCCGTAAAGGAGGAACTTCTCCGTGAGCGTGGTCTTGCCGGCATCGGGGTGCGAGATGATCGCGAAGGTGCGGCGGCGGGCGATTTCGGCAGCAGGAGACATAGGCAAGGGCGAAGGGAAGGGGGCGATGCAGCCGGGGGAAAGAGCAAAGTGGCCTCAGACCTCATCGCGGGCCAGCCACCGGCGGGGATTGTATCCCGAAGCGTGGAGGGGACACCCCTAGGCCGGGGAGGTGAATCCCTCATTTGCGGGAAATCGACAAAAGTTTCTTCAGGGCCGTGACGACACGAGAATCACAAAGCCATGTTCATCGTTTATATTCTCGCTGCCGCCGGATTCGTCACCTCGATGGGTTTCTTGGTCAAGGCGCTCAACTCGGTCAAAGTTCCCGAGGGGTACGAGGATGCAACCGGCTTTCACTACGGTCGCAAGGTGACCGAGTGAGTGGGCGTAGCCTGTGACTTTGCTGTCACCCATTCGAATGTGTAATGGGTAGAAATGCGTATTAGCACTTGCTAGGCAGAATGCGATGGGGCACCGTTTGGTACCCCCCATGATAACCTTGCTCGTCATCCTTGGTGCGATCTACTGCGCAGGTTTGGTGATATTGGCCAGTGCGATCTGGGAAGCGCCGACGGGTTATCAGGACGCCGATGGATACCATTGGGTGAAATCGCATTCAACGAAGGACTGAGGTTTCGGTTGGTCGGCGGGCTCCGGTGAGGACTGTCTGCCGTGTTCGCCCTACGTTTTGAGCTTTTCCTTTGGGGTGGGCACGATGAGGTGAGGTGATGCCTACGCCTGCTGCCTGTTTAAAGCTCAAGCCCAATGTACGTGCCCGATCGATGACCGGGCATCCCTGGGTTTTTGCAAACGAGGTGGAGGCCCTGCTGGATGCCTCCTTTGACGGCGAGGTGGTCGACTGCCGGGATCGAACTGGGCGATTTCTTGGCAGCGGTATCTACAATTCCCGTTCGCAGATCATCTGGCGGCGCCTGGCGCGGGAGCGGGTGTTGCTCGACGAGGCATTTCTCAGGGGGGCCCTGGAACGGGCGAAGTCCCGCCGGGATGCCTTGGGACCCTTCTGGCAGACGAACCGCCGCCTCGTGTGGTCGGAAGCCGACGACCTGCCCGGGTTGGTCGTCGACCAGTTCGCGGATACCCTGGTGGTCCAGATTCAGACCTTGGCGCTGGAAAAGCGCCGCCCGCTGGTCGCGTCCCTGCTTCAATCGGTGTTTCAGCCGGCGGAGATCATCTTTCGCAATGACGCGCCGATCCGTCGGCTGGAGGGGCTGCCGATGGAGGTATCCACTCATTCAGGACGGATTTGGGAGCCCCGCTGGGTCGGTATCGACGGGATGGACTACTGGTTGGACCTGCAGGGCGGGCAGAAGACGGGATTCTACCTTGACCAGCGCCGGCAGCATGCCGCGGTCGCCTCCCACTGCCGGGGAAAGCGGGTGCTGGACGCGTTCTGCAACCAGGGGGCGTTCGCCCTGCAAGCCGCTCGCGCGGGCGCGGGGGAGGTGTTGGGTCTGGACAGCGCCGAGGATGCGATTGCTTTCGCCGGCCGCAATGCGGCGCGCGCCGGGCTGTCGATCCGATTCGAGGTGGCCAATGTGTTTGACTGGTTCAATGATACGGCCCGGGAGGGTGAGCCGCTTTGGGATGTGGTCGTGCTCGATCCGCCCCCGTTTGCAAAGTCGAGGAGTGCGCTCGAGGGTGCGCTGAGAGGATACAAGGAGATCAACCTGCGGGCCATGCAGCGCCTGGCGCCGGGAGGCCTGCTCGCAACCTATACCTGCTCGCACCACATGCAGGATGCCGACCTGCGCTCCGTGCTGGCCGAGGCGGCGGCGGATGCCAAGCGGCGGGTGCGTGTGGTGGAGTTCTGCCACCAGCCGCCTGATCACCCCGTGCTGATCACCATGCCGGAAAGTGAATACCTGCGCGGATACCTCCTGCGGGTCGACTGACCCTTCACCATGGCCTGGATCACCCTCCGCTGGAAAAGCGCCCTCCTGGGCAAACAAACCTCGGCCGAGGTGCTGGTGCCTGACTCTGGCCCCGGCCCGTTTCCCGTGCTGTACCTGCTCCACGGCCTGTCGGACGACGCAACCCTGTGGCTGCGTCGTTCGCGGATCGAGAGTTACGTGCTGGGCCTGCCCGTCATCGTGGTCATGCCGGATGGATACCGTAGCTTTTATACCGATCACGTTCAGGGACCGCCCTTCGCCCGACACTATGGCGAGGAACTGCCCGACCTGGTGGAGCGGCTCCTGCCGGCGGGCAGGACGCGCGAGTCGCGGGCGGTCGGCGGCCTGTCCATGGGCGGGTACGGCGCCCTGCGCATTGGCCTCGGTTATGCCGACCGGTTTGGTTCGATCCATTGCCATTCGGGTGCGGTCGGTTGGGGAGGTCATGACGGGGTGGACGCCTACCGGGCGGCGGCGCGGGACCGCGGTTGGACGGATGCGTTTGTCGATGAAATGCTCCGCATCTTCGGTCCCTCTCCGGCGGGAACTCCCCATGACGTGGTGCATCTGGCTCAGGTCGCCATGCGCGCCGGAAACCTGCCCCGGTTGTGGCTCGATTGCGGCACCGAGGACTTCCTCATCGGGGACAATCGGCGGCTGCATCACACCTTTGAAGCGTCAGGTGTGGCGCACCGCTACCACGAGTTTCCGGGTGCACACACCTGGGATTATTGGGATCTCCACGTACGCGACGCGCTCGCCTTTCACTGCGAAGGGTGGGGAATCAGCCGGTGAGCGAGTCGCGCTGACAATCGAGGCTTGTACCTGACGCGAAAGCCCTTAGCCGTTTGCTCCCGTGGCCCTACCCAATTCCGCCCTGATCATCGACGATGAGCCGCATGTCAGGGTGTACGCGGTGCAGATTCTCCGGGATGCGGGGATCCCTCTCTGCCTAGAGGCCGCCGATGGGGAAACGGGGCTCAAGGTCATCCGCGAGCAGAAGCCCGAACTCATTCTGATCGACCTGAACTTGTCAGGGGTCTTGTCGGGAATGGACGTGTTGAAGCAGATCCGCGGTGAGGACGATATGGTCTATGCCGTGATCTTCACCTGTGAAGCCTCATCGGCTGCGGTGATGGCAGCGGTGAACGCCGGAGCCGATGGCTTCATCCGCAAGGATACCTCGCCCAAGGAAATTGTCCGCCAGCTGCTCGAAATCGTTGCCGACCCCGACGACGACGAGGAGTGACGACAAAAAAGCCGGTCGGAAACCGACCGGCTGTAAGGGATTTGGTCTGTTGGCGGCTTACATTTTGCCGCCGTAGATCGCACTCGCACCCAGCTCTTCCTCGATGCGGAGGAGCTGGTTATACTTCGCAACGCGGTCCGTACGGCACAGGGAACCCGTCTTGATCTGACCGGCATTCGTCGCCACCGCGATATCGGCGATGGTGACGTCTTCAGTCTCGCCGGAGCGATGCGAAATCACCGCCGTGTAGTTGGCCTCCTTGGCCATTTCCACGGCATCGAGCGTTTCCGTCAATGAACCGATCTGGTTCACCTTCACCAGGATCGAATTGGCAGTGCCCGTGTCGATCCCCTTCTTCAGGAAGGCGGTGTTGGTGACAAAGAGGTCGTCGCCGACCAATTGCACGCGATCGCCGATGGCGTCGGTCAGCTTCTTCCAGGTGACCCAGTCGTTCTCGGCGCAGCCGTCTTCAATCGAGACGATCGGGTACTTGGAAGTCAGTTGACGGTAAAATTCCACCATTTCGTCGCCGGTCAGTACGCGGCCCGACGATTTCTTGAAAACATACGTCTTCTTGTCGGCGACGTAGAATTCCGACGAAGCGACATCCAGGGCGAGGGCGATGTCCTTGCCGAGTTTGTAGCCAGCGTTTTTGACCGCGAGTGCGATGGCGTCCAAAGCGGCCTCGGCCGATTCCAGCTTGGGAGCGAAACCGCCCTCATCGCCCACTGCCGTCGAGAGACCCTTTTCCTTCAGCACCTTTTTCAGGGCGTGAAACACTTCACAGCCCATGCGCAGGCCTTCACGGAAGGAAACGGCGCCGACAGGCATGATCATGAACTCTTGGAAATCGATGGGAGCGTCAGAATGCGCGCCGCCGTTCATGATGTTCATCATCGGAACCGGGAGCACCTTCGCATTGGGTCCACCGAGGTACTTGTAGAGCGGCTGGCCGAGGGCGGCGGCCGCGGCATGGGCCGTGGCGAGGGACACACCCAGAATTGCGTTGGCACCGAGCTTCGACTTGGTGCTGGTGCCGTCGAGGGCGATCATCGCGCGGTCGATCCCGGCCTGATCCAGCGCGTCGTGACCCACCAGTGCGGGTGCGATCGCCACCTTGACGTTATTGACCGCAGCGAGCACGCCTTTGCCCAGATAGCGTTTCTTGCCATCCACGCCTTTGGGCAAGGACTTAAGCGGAGCGGAGGAATCGCGAAGCTCGTGGGCTTCGTGTTCGCCCGTGGAGGCGCCCGACGGTACGGCGGCGCGCCCGAGCGCGCCAGAGGCGAGGCGTACGTCGACTTCGACCGTGGGATTGCCCCGGGAATCGATGATTTCTCGCGCGGTGATGGCTGTGATCTTGGTGTTGCTCATGAGGGAGGAAGGAAGCCCGTTTTGCGGCACGGGACGATGACACTGAAGCCAACCGGGTTATGGGTGGAAAGCAGAATCACTGCGCAGACTTTGCCCAAGGCTGGGACCGCTGGGTTCGGTCGAGAGTCAAATACTGCCGCTGAGCCGTTGCTGATCGACGCCGGTTCAACCCTGGCAGCCGATTGGTTCCGCCATCCTTATGTGCGGCGACGGAAAAGTTGCTTAAACTTTTGCAGCATAGACGGTTGAAGATGCGCAGGCAGTTGGTGCTGATAACCGCGATCAATGGCGGTCTGCAAGGGCGTGGCCCCATCATAGTTGCGCACGGTCAAGAGTTCAATCGTAAGTAGCTCGGCTGGAATCTGTTCCAGATAGCCTTCGAATGCGGCGGCGTGCAGGGGCGTATCGCCATGGTCGTTTTTCGACACCAGGAGATCGGCCGAGAGGTTTTCATGCGGGATGAAGCCGAGCTGGCCCGTTTCTGCGGCGGCGTGAATCACCGAGTAGCCTGCTTTGCTTCGAAGCGCGAGGCGCGCCGGGGTGAGAAAAGACTGGGGCACTGTGTTGAGGTGACCTGCGATGGCGGCCGCGTGAAGTACAGTGTCTCCAGCGGTGGTGGTCGCCTTCAACGCCTCATCATCAAGCAAGTGGGCTGGAATCTGGATCAGATTGCCATTCATGGCGGCGACGTGGATCACCGTTTCTCCACTGATGGTGCGTTCCGACAGCGTTGATGCGGTGATCATGCCCGAAGGTAGTCGGTCGAGGGTCCCGTGTTCGGCGGCAAGATGGAAGAGGGTCTCTCCCAGGTCATTTTTCAGGCGAAGCAATTCGGGTGTGAGGAGCGGAGTCGGTAGGTGACCCAGGTGTCCTCCGGCTGCGGCGCAATGCAAGACGGTGAATCCGGAGTTGCTGCGCAGGCGGACGGAATCCGGGGTCAGAAATACGGCGGGAAGTTGTGATAGGTGCCCGGCGCTGGCCGCCAGGTGGAGGGCACAATAGCCGGCATCGTTCTTTCTCAGCAGGCGGGCCTCAGTGAGCATCGCGACCGGAAACTCCCGCAGACGACCGTGTTTGGCGGCAATGTGAAGCACCGTGGTGCCCGAGGCGTTTTTGCGCGAGAGGGTGTCTGCGGTGAACAGGTCGCTGGGCAGCGGCGTGCCCGGTTCGCGCAGGGCACGGAAACAGGCGTCGAGGTCCTTCACAGGGCCAGTCAATCCGGCCGCTGCGTGCCGACAACTGCGAAAATCCCAGCCGGTGGCTGATTGCGCTTTGACGTGCCTGCGCTGGCGGTGTCCGCTCGCCGCTTTCTCAAACCTTTAGTTCCTATGGAAAGCGCATGTGGGGTCATTTTCGACTGGGATGGGGTCATCGTCGACTCGTCGAAGCATCATGAGACGAGTTGGGAACGACTGGCCCGTCTCGAGGGCAAGCCCTTGCCTGTGGATCACTTCCTGAAGGGATTTGGCAAAAAGAACGAATGGATCATCCCCAACCTGCTCGGTTGGACCACGAGTCCCTCTGAGATCCACCGCCTCTCGCTGCGCAAAGAGTCGCTCTATCGTGAGTGCGTGGTCGAGAGCGGCCTTGAGGCGCTTCCTGGAGTGCGGGTGTTTCTGGATCGATTGAGGGAGGCCGGGGTCCCCACCTGCATTGGTTCTTCCACCCACCGGCAGAACATTGTCACGCTTCTGGGTGTGCTGGGCATGGAGCGGGTGTTCGGCGGCGTGGTGTGCGCTGAAGACGTCACCGAGGGGAAACCGCATCCCGAAGTGTTTCTCAAGGCGGCTGGGATCATCGGTTTGCCACCGCATCGATGCGTGGTGTTCGAGGATGCGTTTGCCGGACTTGAGGCGGCCCGGGCCGGGGGCATGAAGGCGATCGCGGTCGCCACAACGCATCCACGTGCAGCCTTGCTTGGTCGAGCGGACCGGGTGGTCGACCGGCTTGACGCTGTCGAGGTTGCGGATCTGGTGCGACTGGTGGAAGGTTGAGGGACCTGCGAACGCATGCTCTTCAAACTTCACTCCGACTACCAGCCGACCGGTGACCAGCCCCAGGCCATTGAAAAACTGGTCCGTTCGATCAAGGAGGGGAATCGTGACCAAACCCTGCTGGGCGTCACGGGCTCGGGCAAGACGTTCACCATGGCGAATGTGATCGCCCAATGCGAACGGCCGACCCTGATTATCTCACACAACAAGACGCTGGCGGCCCAGTTGTACTCCGAGTTCAAGAATTTCTTCCCGGAGAACGCGGTCGAGTACTTCGTCAGCTACTACGACTATTACCAGCCGGAAGCCTACGTCGCCTCGTCGGATACCTACATCGAAAAGGACTCGTCGATCAACGAGGAGATCGAACGTCTCCGCATCGCGACCACCAGTTCCCTGGTCTCGCGACGTGACGTCGTCGTCATTGCCAGCGTCTCCTGCATCTACGGGCTGGGCTCTCCCGAGGACTTCCAGGACCTGAGGATTGCCCTCCGGCGGGGTGCGACCCTGGGACGGGGTCGCCTGCTGGAGCAACTGGTCGACAATCTGTATGAGCGCAATGATTACGAACTGAAGCGGGGCCGGTTCCGGGTCAGGGGTGACGTCATTGACATCATGCCCGCCTACAGCGAGCAGGCGCTCCGGGTCGAATTGTGGGGGGACGACGTCGAGGCGATCAGCGAGTTCGACCCCGTGAGCGGAGCGGTCCTGCGTTCGCTCGAGCAGTTCGATCTCTATCCGGCCAACCAGTATGTCACGACGAAGGGCAAGCTCGACGGCGCCATTGGAGCGATCAAGCGGGAGCTCGACGAGCGGGTGGGGCAGTTTGAGTCCAAGGGACTCTACCTGGAGGCGCAACGGATCCGCATGCGCACCAACTACGACCTTGAGATGCTCCAGGAGATGGGATTCTGCAACGGGATCGAAAACTATTCGATGCATCTCGCGGGCCGCAGTCCCGGTTCGCGGCCTTTCTGTCTGATCGATTTCTTTCCCAAGGATTTTCTCCTCATGATCGACGAGAGCCATGCCACGGTTCCCCAGATCGGCGGCATGTTCAATGGCGACAAGGCGCGCAAACAGGTGCTGGTCGACTTTGGCTTCCGGCTGCCTTCGGCGCTCGAGAATCGTCCTCAGAGTTTCGAGGAGTTTCGCCAGATCACGGGACAGACACTGTTCGTCTCGGCCACTCCGGCGCCGCTCGAACTGAAATGGTCGACCGTTGTCGCCGAACAGTTGATACGTCCCACCGGGCTGCTCGATCCGGAGATCACCGTGCGTCCGACGAAGGGACAGGTCGAGGACCTGATCTCCGAGATCCGCAAAGCCGTGGCGGCCGGAGAGCGTGTGCTAGTCACCACCTTGACCAAACGCCTGTCCGAGGATCTCACGACCTACCTGCGCGATGCCAAGATCCGGGTCGAGTACCTGCACAGCGACATCGACGCGATCGAGCGCGTCGAAATCCTGCGCAACCTGCGACTGGGGAACTTTGACGTCCTGGTGGGGATCAACCTGCTGCGCGAGGGATTGGACCTGCCCGAGGTGGCGCTGGTCGCGATCCTCGATGCCGACAAGGAGGGGTTCTTGCGCAGCGAAACCTCACTGATCCAGACGGCGGGACGTGCGGCGCGTCACGAGTGCGGACGGGTGATCTTCTACGCCGACCAGCGGACGGCCTCGATCAATCGGACGATTGAAGTGACCCAGTACCGTCGGGCGAAGCAGATCGAGTACAACCTGGCACATGGCATTGTCCCCCGCTCGGTGAAGCGGGCCGCCCAGGCGAGCCTGCACACCTATGATGGATCGGGGGTTGACCGCGAGGTGGAGGCGGGCGTGGAAGAGACCGGGGAAGATGTCGCGGCGGTGATTGCCGAACTGGAGAATGACATGACGGAGGCTGCGGCGAAGCTCGAGTTTGAGCGGGCCGCCCTGCTGCGGGATCAGATCAATGCTCTGCGCAGCGGTGACTTCCGCAAGAAATCGCTGCAGCCCTCATCGTCAGATCCTTCGTCCCGATCCGCCCGCAGTGGCAAACGACCCGGGGCGCGCCGGCGCTAGTCTCGGTGAGTGCCGTGTTCAGGCCCACTCCGGGGGATTCTGCAACTGGGGCTTGAGCACTCCGATGCAGGGCAGGTTGCGGTAGCGTTCGGCAAAATCGAGCCCGTAGCCCACGACGAATTTGTCCGGAATCTCGAAGCCGACAAAGTCGCCCTCGAAGGGCACCTCGCGCCGTCCCTTCTTGTCGAGGAGGACGCAGACCTTGACGCTGGCGGGCGATTGTTTGCGGATCAGATTCACAACCATGGAGAGCGTCTTCCCCGTATCCAGAATGTCGTCGATCAGCAGCACGTGGCGGTTGGCAATGTCGAGCGAAAGACTGTGGAGCAGTTGCGGTTTGCCGTGTGACTTGGTGTCGTTCCGGTAGCTGGAGATGCGGATGCAGTCGAGCCGGACGGGATTCGGGATCTCTCGCAGGAGATCGGCAGTGAAGAGGATGGCCCCATTGATGATGGCGATCACCGTGATCTCTTCGTCCCCGTAGACCGCCTTGATTTCGGCCCCGAGTTTCTTCAACCGACGCTTGATGGCCTGTTCGGAAACGAGGATTGTCTCAAGGTCGGCGTGGGCGGGGGACTTGGTTGCGTTCGCGGGCATGATCTCGGAAGAAGCAAAATCCCGGCCAAGGGTGCAAGGTTCGCCTCTCATTTCGAATCGGTTATTTCTTTTGACTCAGGCGCGGGCCAAACGTTGCTTCGGGCGCGACCATGGTCGCCGCATGATCGCGATTCGCATCGAGAAACTTACCAAACGGTTCGGCACCACCGTAGCGCTGCATGGGCTCGACCTGACGATTGAGGCGGGTGAGCTCTTTTTCCTTCTCGGGCCAAGCGGTTGCGGCAAGACCACCCTCCTGCGCAGCATGGCGGGTTTTTACATTCCTGAAGAAGGCCGTATTCTCTTTGGAAATGAGGATGTTACGCGTCTGGAGCCTCACCGGCGGAACACGGGCATGATGTTCCAGAGCTATGCGCTTTGGCCGCATATGACGGTGGCGCAGAACGTTGCCTTTGGTCTGGAAGAGCGGAAAGTGCCGGCGCCGGAAATTAAGCAGCGGGTGGGTGAAGCGCTGGAATCTGTCCGGATGAGCGCTTATGCTGAACGTCGTCCCAATCAGCTTTCGGGTGGACAACAGCAGCGGGTGGCGCTGGCGAGGGCCTTGGTCATTCGTCCCCGATGCCTGTTGTTGGATGAGCCGCTTTCAAATCTTGACGCCAAGCTGCGTCTGGAAATGCGCACCGAGATCCGGCGGGTGTGCAAGGAGTTCAAGCTGACAACAGTGTACGTGACACATGATCAGAAGGAGGCGCTCTCGATCTCGGATCGGATGGCGATCCTGGAGAGTGGGCATATCCTGCAGGTAGGCACCCCGCGCGATGTGTATCGCCGGCCGAGAAGAAAGACCGTGGCGAACTTCATTGGGGATACCGACTTCCTGTCCGGAAAAGTGGTGGGGATTGTCGGCGAGCGGGCCGAGGTCGAAACCGCGATTGGCCGTTTCGAAGGCATTTTGGGTGATCCGACGTCCCCGCCGTTGCCCGGCGCCACCGTCACCCTCTCCATTCGTCCCGAATGCTGGTCGCTGGGTTCGATCCGCACCGAACGCAATGCGGTGAAGGGGAAGATTGGTGAGTCGGTCTACCTCGGAGAGATCGCCCAGTATGACTTTCTTGTGGGCGAGGTCGATTTGAAGATCTACGAACTCAATCCCCGGCACATGGGTGCCACCAAAGGTGAGTTGTATGCCTCGGTCGAACCCGAGGACGTGGTCGTCCTGACCGCCTAGATGTTGGGATCAACGTCGATGGTGCGCACTGCCAACCTCCTGCGGCCATGCTGAAGCGGATTCTCATCGTCGTTGCTCTGATTGCGACCGTCGCCCTGCCGTTTCTTTTGCGTCCGGAGAAAGCCGGCAGCCAGCGGGCCGACGAAACGCTGGTGATCATCACACCTCACAACGAGGCGATCCGTCACGAGTTTGCCGTGGGATTCAGGGTCTGGTACAAGAAGAAGACCGGACGGACTGTGTTCATCGACTGGCGCGTGATTGGTGGCACCAGCGAGATCGCGCGGTTCCTTGAGGGCGAGTACACTGCGTCCTTCCAGAATTATTGGACCAACACGCTGCACCGACCTTGGAGCAACGATGTGCAGTCGGGTTTTGCGAATCACCGCCTTGCGGCTGACGCTCCGGCCCCGGCCAGAGAAGCCCGGGAGGTATTCCTCGCCTCGGAGGTGAGCTGCAAGATCGATCTCTTTTTTGGCGGAGGCACCTATGACTTCGTCCGCCAGGCTCAGGCGGGACGCCTCGTTGACAGCGGGGTGCTCAAGCGTCACCCGGAGTGGTTTGCCGCTGATGTCATCCCCCAGTCTTTCGCCGGTGAAGACTATTGGGATGCGCAGGGACGCTGGGTGGGCACGGTGTTGAGCGCCTATGGCATGGTGTTCAACCGAGACTCGTTGCAGCGTTTGGGTTTCCCCGGGGAGCCCGCGCAATGGGAGGACTTGCAGCACCCCAGGCTCTTTGGTGAGGTGGCGCTGGCCGATCCCACCAAAAGTGGTTCCATAGCCAAGGCGTTCGAGAATGTGATCCAGCAACAAATGCAACGGCGCTTGCTGGCGTTACGTTCGGCGAATCCAACGGGCGCGGCGCCAGAGCTGGAGAAGCAGGCGGTGGAGCAAGGTTGGATCGATGGGTTGCGGCTCCTTCAGCTCACCGGCGCCAATGCCCGGTATTTCACCGACACATCCCAGAAGCCTCCCATTGATGTCGCGACCGGCAACTGTGCCGTTGGGATGTGTATTGATTTCTATGGACGCCAGCAGGAGGAGGCGGTCGTCCGTCGTGACCACAGCCATCGATTGGGCTATCTGTCACCCGTCGGCGGAACGGTGAGCTCCGTCGATCCGATCGCCCTCATGCGAGGCGCGCCCAACCGGCCGGCGGCCGAGGCGTTCATTGATTTCGTCATGTCCATGGAGGGGCAGAAACTCTGGAACTTCAAACCCGGAACCGAAGGCGGGCCCGAGCGGTTCGCCTTGCGGCGGCTCCCGGTCCGAAAAGACTTCTATCGTGAAGTCGACTGGAAGGCTTTGCGCAGCGATCCCGAGGACGCGCCTTTCGATGTAAAGGACCAACTGATCTACCACTCCCAATGGACGGGGGGGCTATTCCGTGAGATGTCCTTTGTCATTCGTGTGATGTGTCTGGATACCCACGGCGAGCTGAAGCGCGCCTGGAAGGCAATCCTAGCTGCCCCGGAACCCCGGCGAGCCGAGGCGCTTCGAGTCCTGCAGGATCTGTCCGTGGTGTCCTATGCCGAGACCGGAACCCGGATAAAGCGCGCTCTGAACTCCCGCAACAAAGTCGACGAGGTCGCTCTCGCCAACGAACTGGGCCGGATCTTTCGCGGAAACTATCTCCGTGCGACCGTAATCGCTGAAGGCGGGGGCTCCTAGTCGGGTCCCACCTAGGAGATGACGCGAGCCGACTCCTCCGCCGCGACCCTGCGGATGTAGGCCTGAAATCCGGCATCTTCACCGTCGAGGAGGATGGGAAGCTGGGCACGGAAGTCGCTTCGTCGACACCAGGAACGCATGTAGTCCTCCCATGTCTGCCAGAGTCGCGCGGCCTGGCGTGTCATGGCCTCCTCGTACACCAGGATGTAGGCGCGTTCAAACTGGGCGATGAGGATCTCAAACAGCACATGCCGTTTCTCCAGTTGCTCTGGCGTGAGCACCGGTTGTTCAGACAAGGGCGCGAGTAGCCGAAGGTCGGTGTGCTGCAACACCAGTTTGAGAAAGGCCTCATAGTCGTCCGCCAGCTTGAGGTAAACTTCCTCGTCATCGTTGGCGCGTTCCTTGCGCTGCTCCTTGATGAAGACCCAGATCGCGAACGGCAGGGCCACGATCGTCACCAGGTAACTGAGCGCTTCGAGGATTTCGAGCGGGGTCATGGTGAGTGGGCGCTACCAGGACGCGGCGGTGCGGGCGAAGCCGTTACGGTCGGTGGAGTTGAAAAACGAGGTCCCGGCGACGAACGTATCCGCACCTGCCTTTCGGCAGGCCGCCCCTGTCGCGAGGTCAATGCCTCCGTCCACCTCAAGTCGAAAGGCAAGGCCGTCACGTTTGCGCCAGCCGTTCAGGATCGAGAGTTTGTCGAGCATGCCGGGGCGGAATGCCTGACCCCCGAATCCCGGTTGAACGGTCATGACCAGGACCAAGTCCACGGCGGGCAGCAGGTGTCGGACCGACTCGGCCGGCGTATCCGGATTGAGTACGATTCCGTTTTGGCACCCCAGGGCACGGATCCGGGCCAGGGTCGCTCCGTGGTCAAACGCCGGTTCGATGTGCACGCTGATGAGATCTGAACCCGCCTTGGCGAACGCTTCGACGTACTTTTGCGGCTCATCGAGCATTAGGTGAGTGTCGAAGAACAGGGAGGACTGCCGGCGTAGTGCAGCGACGGTTTGAGGGCCGAAGGTGAGGTTGGGGACAAAGTGCCCGTCCATGATATCCAGGTGGATCCATGAGACCCCCGTGTCTGCGGCAAGGCGTGCGCTTTGCGCCAGGTTGGCGTGGTCGCCGGCGAGAATGGAGGGAGCGAGGATCGGCGGGTGCGGCACAACAGTCATGATTGACGCCGTTCGCGGCGGTGAGGCCAGACGAATTCGCTGCGTGGCGCTGATCCGAAGGTTATACGTTCAGCGATCAGAGGCAAGACCCGCAGTCACAGGCGCGCTTCACGCCGCACGCCTTACCAACGATCGAGTACAGCGCCCAAAGCTGATTTGGCAATCGACTCGGCAAGCAAGGGCATCGCCTGGTACTCACTTTGCCGCTGCTGACCGAAATTGCCCGGCGATCGCGCATCGTCGGTGTAGGCCTGGCGCCGGGCTTCCAGCGGTCGGTCGGTGAACAGGGTGCTCGCGGTCCGATTGTCCTTCAGCGTCGCTGTGGCTCGCAACGTCAGATCAAATTTTCTCGCCAGTCCGGTGTCGTTGGGAAGCACGGTGGCAACATCGCGCTGGTAGCGCGTCAGCCGAATGGAAAGGGTGGCGTCGGCTTCGGCCGCCGAGCTGGCCAAGGTGACGCGACCATCTCGAAGGAAGGCTTCGCGAATGTGGGTGGTCACGAGAGCCACCGCCTGAGGAAGCCCGGCGGCATTCTCAACCGGCTCCACGTAGAGCGTGCGGAAGCCGGTTTGGGAACCCGTGCCGAGCTGATAGTGGGAGCACCCCGAGCCGCACAGGGCGATCAGCGCAAACAGGGAGACGGAAACGGCGCAGAAGGACCGCACGGTTGAAGGAGACCGCAGAGGTCGAGACCGCTGGACGATCAGAAAAAGAGGAAACGCTTCTTGGACTTGCCGCTCAGCGCACCGGCGTTCGTTGCCGCGGTCTCCACCTTCGCGAGCTGCTCCCGCGCCTTCTGGGCGACCGTGGAGTCGGGATAGACGGTGATGGCCTCATTGTAGAACACGCGCGCAGCCGCGTAGTTGTCGCGCTTGTAGAAATAGAAATCTGCGATCCGCATTTTGCTCTCTGCCAAGATGCGCTTCATGTCGCCGAGTCCCTTTTCCGCCGCCCCCACGTTAGAGTCGCTCGGGAACAGAATCATGAAGTCCTCAAAGTAGGTGATGGCCTCCCGGGTCGAACCCTGATCGTAGTAGGCGCCCTCGACGAGCGAGGCGTGGGTTTGGGCGAGTTTGAGGTAGGCGTCCGGGGCGAGCAGGCTCTGCGGATAGGTGTTGATCATGCGATCCAGGGCGTCGATCGCTTCCTCGTCATTGCCCAACTTTTGGTGGGCCCGGGCAATGTTCATCAACGAGAGGGGGGCGTAGTCGCTGTAAGGCGCGGTCGCCAGGAGGATCTCGAAGTACTCGACGGCCTTCTCTCGGTTGGCGAAACCGGGAATCTTGCCCCAGATCCGGTTGCGAGCCCCGTCGAGCAAGGCACTGGCGATGCGGTACTGTTCCCCGATGATTTCGCTGAAGCGTGGGAAGTTTGGATACCGTCCCACCACCTGCTGGAAGTCCTCGTGAGCCTTGAAATACTGCTTCCGCTGCAGCCGCATCCGGGCGGCGCGGTAGTAAGCCTCTGGGGCGTAGACTGAGTTTCCGAAGCGCTTGCCGACCTTTTCGTAGTTCTTGGCCGCATCGCCATAGTCCTGACGTTCTTCGTCTTTACGCGCCTTGTTCATCAGGTCGATGGCCCTGCGACCTTCCTCACCTACCAGACCTGAGAGCACGCCACCTTCGATGCGCCAGCCCGAGTCGGGCGACCACACCAGTTCGGCACGGGCGACGCCCACGACGGAACCGATCACGATCGCGAGGCACAGCACACGGCACGTACGGACAAACAAGTTGGTCATGACAATAAGATTACCAGCGAACCAAGGCGCCACCGTAGGTCAAGCCCGCCCCAAACGCGACGAGCAAGGTCAGGTCACCCGGACGAATTTTCCCTTGCTGGCGGGCCTCATGCAGAGCGAGGGGAATGGACGCGGCGGAGGTATTACCGTAGCGGTCCAGATTGATGTAAAAGCGGTCCAAGGGAAGTTTCAGGTAATGTGCGATGGCATCGATGATGCGCAAATTGGCCTGATGAGGAATGACGCGGTCGATTTGATGCGCCTCGATCTGATGTTGTTCCAATAATTCCCGCGCAACATCCTCCATGGCGCGGACCGCAAACTTGAAGACTTCGCGGCCCTTCATGCGCAACAGCCTGCGCATATCAAGTGGGTTGGGGGATACTTCTGGACCCGGAATGTAGAGCAGCTCGGCGGCGCCAGGTACCGTGTGCAGCCGGGTCCCCAGGATCCCCTGGGTTTGGGTGCGGGCGGGTCCGAGGACCGCGGCGCCGGCGGCGTCTCCAAACAGGACGCAGGTGGAGCGGTCGGTCCAGTCGAGCACCGTCGAGAGTTTCTCGGCGCCGATCACCAGTGCGTGGCGGTAGCGGCCGGACGCCAGCAACGCCCAGGCGGTGTCGAGCGCGTACAGGAAACCCGTGCAGGCCGCGTTGAGATCGAAACAGGCGGCGCGTTCGGACACCCCGAGCTTCTTCTGCACCAGGCACGCCGTGGCTGGCATGGCCAGCTCTGGGGTGAGGGTCGCCAGAATGATCAGATCGATCTGATCGGCAGAGATTTGCGCATCTTCGAGCGCCGCCCGGGCAGCGGCGGTGGCCATGTCGGACACGGTTTCGGTCGGCCCGGCAATGCGGCGTTCACGAATACCGGTGCGCGTGACAATCCACTCATCGGAGGTTTCGACGCGCTGGGCGATCTCGTTGTTGCCGAGGATGCGTGAAGGAACGTAAGCGCCGGTGCCGAGAAATGCGATAGGCGGGTTGGCCATGCGTGCGGGTGCGCTAGGAAAGGCCGCGAGTGTCGCCGGTCATGCGACGGTCGAAGCGGGTCGAACCACCTCATTGGCGCGGGCGATGTCGGCTTCGATGCGGTGGTTCAATTCAACTCGGATAAATTCGCTGGCATCATGGATGGCATTCATCAGGGCGAAGCGATTGGCCGAGCCATGAGCTTTGATGACGCCTCCCCGCAAGCCCAGCAGTGGGGCTCCTCCGTAACGCTCGGGCTGAATCCGTCGTTTCAAACCGATGAAGGCGCCACGAGAGAGTAGGGCTCCGGCTTTGCGCAGGAGATTCTTTGAGATCTCCCGCCGCAGTTCATTGCGAAAGAATTTGGAGAGGGACTCCCAGCTCTTCAGGCAAATATTACCGGTAAATCCATCGCAGACAACAACATCAACGTGGTCCGAAAAAACCTGGAATCCCTCGATCGGCCCCACGTAGTTCACCAGCGAGCCGAGGCGCTTCAGGGCCTCATGCGTCTCCTGGATGAGGCTGTTGCCTTTGCCCTCTTCCGTGCCGATGGTCAGCAATCCTATCCGAGGGGAGGCCACACCCAGCTCCAGCTGACAGTAGTGGTTGCCAAGGATTGCGTTGTGAACGAGATGTTCCGGACGGCAATCGGGGTTGGCTCCGGCGTCGATCAAAATGAAGTGCCCCTGGTCACGCGGAATCACGGGGGCGAGTGCTGGACGTTCCACCCCATTGAGGGTACGGAGTTTCAGCGTCCCGGCCGCGACCAGAATCTTGGTGTTTCCCGTGCTCACCACCGCAGAGGCGGTGCCATCCTTGACCAGCTCGATCGCCCGAAGCATGGACGCATCTTTTTTGCGCTTGAGCGCGCTCATCACTTCGTCATCGGGACGAATGACTTCTGACGCATGAAAGACGGTCAGCTTCGGGTGGTGAGTGAGACCTTGCTCCGCCAGCAGGGGTGCCAGAACGGACTGGTCACCCACCAACGTGACAGGGCAGAGCGTGGGAAACTCGTGCAGGGCGAGTTTGAGGGCCGCCACCACTTCGGACGGCCCAAGGTCACCTCCCATCGCGTCGACCGCGATCCGTGCAGGAACTCCGGATAGGGAACCCATCGCAGAGGGTTGGGAAGGCGCGATCGGGTCGGAAGGAACGATCAGACTTCGACGCTCAACACCTGGCGGCCACGGTAGGTACCGCTCTTCGGGTTGACGCGATGCGGGCGGCAGGCGGAGCCGTCGCTGGGATCGCGGGCGAGCTCGGGAGCTTTGAAAGCGTTGGCCGCGCGGCGGTTGGCGCTGCGGCGTTTGGACTGCTTGCGTTTCGGATTGGCCATGGTCGGAAGGAGTTAGGAGTCACGCGGCCTGGACTAACCGGGCCTTGCGATACGTGTGAAAGGGTGGGAGTAAAGGCTGCGGCAGAGCAGCGTCAAGCGATGTTTCGCGCCATCGGCGAACGCCTGACCCCAAAGGAATGGGGTGCTCCGACCCTCCAGCGCCCGGTGGGCGCGCGTTTCACGTGGCTTCGGTTGGGCTCGTTAGTTGGAGCCGTGCGTCCGAACCGGTTCGATCTTCTTGGTCTCGGTCGCCACCGTGGCGGCTGGCTTCGGAGTCGAGTCTTCGTCGTCTTCGACCGAGGCTTTCTTGAATTCCTTGACCGAGCGACCGAGGCCTTTGGCCAATTCAGGCAGCTTCTTCGCACCGAAGAGCAGCAAGACCACGGCGAGAATAAGCAACAACTCGGGACCACCGAGGCCAAACACGGCAAGAATCGACACAAAAGAGGTCATGACATCCGTACAGTACCTCGGCTGTCCGGACTGTAAAGGGTGAATCGCTCGACTCACCTATCCCCGTTCACCTCCGCTCCCTGGCCATGTTCGAACCCTACGGGTCCCTGGCTGCTTACGCGGTGGTCAGAAAAGGCCGGGCTTCGCGTTTTTCTCCGGCGCGGCGATAAACGGGGCGGAGACAGGGCTCGTTCCAACGTGCCGCACGCAAGGAGGCCGATGCAGTCGGAGGGCCGGACGGGCGCAGGCACTACCGCCGCACAAAACGAAGAAGCGAGAGGAACACGAGTGAGCCCACCAGTGCGCAGAGGATGCGCCCGACCAGGCTGTAGGCGCCGAGTCCGACAATCCGAAACAGCGCGCTCCCTAGAAGTGCGCCGATCACCCCGACCACCAGGTTTCCCATCCAGCCGAATCCACGGCCTTTGGTGATGACACCGCCCAGCCAGCCGGCCACGAGACCGACAATCAGGATAGTGAGGATTTCCGAGATCGAAATCACGCCGGGAACGGATCGCCGGCCCCGCTATTTGGCGGCGGCCGTTTGCGGCAGAAAGGTGATCCGACCCAGCAGCTCCAGAAGACGCTTGCGCAGGATTTCATCCTCCTCGGCCACGGTCTTGTTATAGCTGCGGCGCTCCAAGGCGCGTTCGGCCAGTTCGATGCTGAGCACATAAACAAAGCCTTCTCGCATGAAGAGGAGGTTCCCCCGTTTCGCCACGAAGATCTCCTCAGTGGCACTGAAACTGGGTCGATCGGCAAACATCGTCCCGCCCGGAAGCAGATTGTAGCACAGCAACGCACCTTCCTCGATCGCGGGGATGTATTTGGCGCTTTCCACTTTCGCACCGACAAAGCGGCCTTGAAAGTCGGCTTGGACAAAATTGGTGAAGAACCAGACCAGGTAGTCGCGACGCCCGCGCGTCTCGTGCTCCCACCGCTGCGTGGCGTCCATCTTGAAACAGGCGAGGCTGGCGTGGACGTTGAAGTCGTCCTCAAAGGTCACGACATCGGGTGTATCCACCACCTTTCCTCCCAGCTCCGGCAAAACGGGAATGGAGATCTTGTAGGCACCGGAGGGCGAAACGTAATGCGTGCCCTCGACTCGTCCCGCTAGTCTGGTTTGCGCGTGGGTCGTGGCAACCCAGCCAGGGACGAGGGCGAGCGAGGCGAGGAAAAGAAGGCGAAACGAAGACATGATTGAATGGGAAAGTGTGAACCGGACTGGGCGCAATTCAAGCAGTCGGTTGTACAAGTTGCTGCCAGGCACCCACAGGAATCTCTTCCGGGCGGGCCTGCGGTCCGAGTTCGTACCCGGACAGCGTGTGGAGCCATGCTTGACCCTCGTCCGGGAGCTTTCCGCGCAACAGCGAACCGATTTGTTTGCGCCGCTGCTGGAAGATCGTCCGGATCAATTCCTTGACGGGAGCGGGGAAGAGGAAAGGGGCTGGTTTGCGAACGAGGTGCAGGAGGAAGGAGTCGACGTCCGGACGAGGATGAAAACAGGCCGCCGAAACGGCATGACCCGGAGCCAGGTCGTAGGCGGACTGGAGAAAAATGGAGATGGCACCAAAGGTCTTGTTCCCGTGGCGGGCCGCATAGCGGTCGGCTGCTTCCCGCTGCAGCATCAGGACCAATCGGCTGGGGAGTGGACCGGAGAGGACCGCATCCATCCACGGTGTGGAGATGGCATAGGGGAGATTTGCCACCACCTTGACCCGGCCCGGGGCATCAGGCTCGTTGCAGCCGGCCAAAGGGTGATCGAGGGCGTCACCCTGGAGCAGATGCAGGGTTTGGGGAAAACGCTCCACCAGGGTGGAGCGCAGGTAGTCGAACAGGGACTTGTCCCGCTCCACCGCCCAGACATGAGCACCGGTCTCCAGCAGAGCGAGGGTGAGGGTGCCCAGCCCGGGACCGATTTCGACCACCGAATCGCCCGCCATCACCTGCGCGAGGTCGAGGGACTTTCGCACGATATTGCCGTCGACCAAAAAGTTCTGTCCCAACGCCCGTTTCGGGAAGTGGTTGAGCCGCGCCAGCAGCGAGCGTGTTTCAGACGGCGAGAGCGGCATCAGGAACTTCGGAAGGACGCGATCAAGCCATTTGGATCCTCAGCCTTCATGAGTGCTTCGCCGCAAAGGACCGCCTGCGCCCCTGCCGCGTGCACGCGATGAGCATCTGCCCCGTTGAAGATACCGCTTTCGCTGATGGCGATGGCGCCCGGTCGGATCAGGGGAAGCAGCCGTTCACTCAACCCCAGGTCTGTCTTGAAAATCGCCAGGTCCCGGTTGTTGACCCCAATGATCCGGGCGCCGTGCCGTTGCGCGCGGGCCACTTCGGCTTCAGTGTGGACTTCGAACAGCGCATCGAGGCCGGCGGCCACTGCCGCCGCAAATAGTCCCTCAATCTCCGCATCGTCGAGAGCTCGCACGATGATCAAAATGGCGCTCGCCCCCGCCTCGCGGGCCTGAAGGACCTGCACCGGGTGGACCATGAAGTCCTTGCGCAGACAGGGAAGGGCGGGGCCTTGCGATTGGAAAAACCCGGTGACGTCGGCCAGGTCGGTCAGGGAACCCCCAAAGTAACGAGCGTCGGTCAAGATGGACAGCGCACTGGCCCCGGCCGAGCGATACCGGATCGCCTGCCCGGTCGCGGAGACGCTTGCCGCGATGGTGCCCGCGGACGGCGAGCGACGCTTGATTTCCGCGATGACCGCAAGTTTGCCATCCGGTCGAACCAGCGCATCTGCAAACGACGGTGGTCTCGGGAGTTCCGCGTTGAGAGAACGGAGCTCCTCCAGCGAAACCGGCCGGACGATCGGCGCGATCTCCTGGCGCTTCCAAGCCATGATCTCGGTGAGTTTGTCGGACATGAGACGTCGGGGATGAAACACACTGGCCCGGGGAAAACGAGTTCGGAGTTGGGCGAGACGAATGTTCGTGCGTAGACCGCGGGGTATGCGCTAGCCAAGGGCCATGAGCGCTATGGAGGACCTCCGTCAGACGATCGCCCGACTGCGTGGACCGGGCGGCTGCCCGTGGGATCAGGAACAAACGCATGCCTCGCTGGTGCGCTGCCTGATCGACGAGGTCAGCGAGCTGATCGAGACCATTGATCACCTCGATTTTGACCACATGCGCGAGGAACTCGGGGATGTGCTCATTCAAGTGGTTTTCCATGCCCAGCTCGCGGCCGAAGCGGGACACTTTACGCTGGAGGACGTGGCGCGGGAGGTGAACGAGAAACTCGTGCGCCGTCACCCTCATGTTTTTGGGGATGCGGCGCGGCTGGGAACTGCCGCCGATGTGATCGTCACGTGGGACAAGATCAAGGCGACCGAGAAGCGGGCGGGAAAGTCACCCGATCAGAAATCACCCTTCAAGTCGCTCCCGCCGGCACTTCCTTCCCTGATGTACGCCGAAGCGGTCTGGAAACAGATCGAAAAGCAGGCGCTGCCGGCGGACGATGCCGTATCCCGGGAACGCGTTCAGACTTTGGCTGAAGACCTTGACGACGCCACCCTGGGGCGCCGTCTCTTCGAGCTTGCGGCTGCGGCCCGCATCCGTGGACTGGATGCGGAAGGTGCCCTGCGTCTGGAGGCCCGTCGGGTCATGGGGGTGGTTGAATCGCGTGTCAACGGCCACCCCAGTTCCTGACGTTCCGCCGCCGGAGCTGGTCGCCACGTGGTGGTCGCCCTTTGGCGACTTTCTCGCGCACGAACGGCGCTACTCGGCTCACACCGTGCGCAACTACCGACGGGCGTTCGACGTGCTATGGACTTGGATGCGGGGCAGCGGACTGCCGGAAGGAGGGTTCGCGTCCCTATCGACGCGGAACATGCGCGACTTTGTCATCGAGTCGCAGCGACGCTGGGATCGGAGGACCGTGCACGGCCACGTTTCCGGCCTTCGCGCGTTTTATCGATACTGGCAGCGGGAAGGGCGCCTGGTTCGCAATCCCTTGGTTGGGGTGCCACTGCCCCGATTGGAACGCCGGCTGCCGCGATTTCTGACGGAACAGCAGATGGTCCGTCTCTTGGAGGGACCTCGACGCCTCGAGACTGAAGGACAGGTCGATGCGTTCACGGCCTGGCGCGACCGACTCGCCATGGAGCTCATCTACGGCGGAGGATTGCGAGTGAGCGAAGCGGTAGCGCTCAATCACGGGCAAATCGATCCGGACTCTGCCGTCGCCAGGGTGACGGGCAAGGGTCGAAAAGAACGGCTATGTCCGCTCGGACGCGTGGCCCAGGCGGTGTTGGAGCAGGGGAAGCGCACGTTCGAGTTTGATCGGTCTCCCGGCGCGCCCGTGCTGGTGTCCGCGACGGGCCGGAGGCTCGGCGTGCGCGCGGTTCAGCTCCTGCTCAAGCGATATCTGGCGCTCGCCGATTTACCGGCTGATGCGACCCCGCACACCTTGCGTCACAGCTATGCGACGCACCTGCTGAACGGAGGCGCCGACTTGCGCCTCGTGCAGGAGCTGCTGGGACACTCGCAGCTGGCAACCACCCAGATTTACACGCACGTCAGTGCGGCCCGGCTGCGCGAGATCTATCGACGTGCGCACCCCAGGGCGTAGGACGAGACGGGTTACCAGCTGAGTCGGACACTCACGCTGTTGGCGTGGTCGTCATAGAGCAGCACCTCGGCACTGGTGGCGCCGGCAACGCGTGAGAGCGGCAGTTCAAGCACGAAGGTCTCCGTCCGGCTGTCCCGAATGCCATCGAGCGGCTGCTCGACTGTTTCGGTCAGTCCATGGTTGAAGCGAAACTCGGCGCCTTCCAACAGTGACGCCGAATCCGTTCCGGTGACCGTGATGACGAGTTTGTCCCCTCTGACCTGGGCCTGTGCCTGGGTGAGTTTCGGTGGCGTGCGGTCAATGATGAGATCGTCGGTCTCAAAACGTACGGTCAGGCGGTCCGCGGCGGGCCGAGGAGCCTGCTCCGTGACGACGAGACGGGTAAAGTAGACTCCATCGCTGAAACTGCTGGTGTCGAACTGAACGAAGGGTGTCTCGGAGGCCACCGCGAGATCCGTCCACGCCTCATCACCCTGTCGGCGGAGTGAGAACGTGGCGGCCAAACTGTCGCCGTCCGGGTCGTTGAGTGTCCAATACGCGATTTGGTTGCCGGGTGCAGGAATCACCGCCGAGCCTAGCAGGACGCTGCGTCGCTTCTCCTCGGAAGCCTCCTTGGCCTGTCCCAGGATCTGTCCAAGCGTGGTGCTGGCAGGTGGCGCCGGCACGGACGCGGGTATGATGGCGAAGTTGGGCGAGAACAAGCGGAAGTCCGTCAGTACGGGCCGGCGATTCTGGGAAAGGTAATGCAACTGGGCCTTGTCGATTTCAAACGGAGCGGGAACGCCGGGCCGGATGCTCAGCTTGAACTTCAGGTAGCGACCTCGCAGGCCGGGTTGCGTCTGCCATCCCCCGTCCTGGGCGGCGAGGGGTGTCCAGTCGGTCCATCCTTCAAGTTCATCGCTTCCAAGGTTGGTCTTGATCGACAGGGTGAGGTCGGCGTCGCTGACGTCCCGAAGCCTGCCGAAACGAAAGGCGCCGAGTTGGGCGAGGGTTCCAATATCGAGCCGACGACTCTCCAACTCGCGGGATTCTGCGGCCGAGAAATCGACCAGTGCGAGGCCGGACGCGTTGTTGCGCAGGGCGATCAGGCGGTGGTCGTCGAGGGTCGCCAGGCCATTGAGCTGGGTCGATGCGCTGCCGGGAAAGGTCAGGGAGCGGCGCTCCTTGATGTCGTATCCAAGGAAGTCGCCTTGTTCGCCGCTGGCGATGAGAAGCTGATCGCCGCGTTTGACTAGTCGATAGAATGCCACGCCGGACCGGGAGATCAGGGTCTCGGGAAAACCACCGCCTGCCGGGAACCAGACCAGGCTGCTGCGTCCGGCGAAACGCTCCGGCACGCCGGTTTCTGCCGGCGGCGGGGTCGGTGGTTCCTTTTCGGTCATGCCGACCGTGGTCGGGGTTGCGGGGCGGTTGATGCGCGAGGTGCCCGCGGTGGTTGAGAAGACGAAGCTGGCAAAGAGGTCCCCTGCAGGGGTGACCACGATGTCGGTGACTTCCGCATCCCGGTTCTCGTGGAGGATGAGGGGCGCGCCACCGGAGCGGGCAAAAGCATAGAGGTTTCCCTTCGGCGACGAACCGGCGATCACGCGACCGTCGGGATGGAGAACCAGACGGCGGATGTTCCGGTCTCGCACCTCCCCAAAGAGGCGGATTCCCTTTTCCTCCAGTTTTTGCGCGTCGGTGATTTTTTCGAGATTCACCCCGCCAGCGGCGAAGCGCTCGAGGTCAATGCGGTAAATCCGTCCGGGGTTGCCGGTGGCAACGAGCGCTGTGCGCTCATCCAGCAGGCAGATGTCCAGCACCGTGTCGGCGGGAAGAACCACCCGCGCGAGGGCCTTGTCTTTTTCGAGAAGGTAGATGCCCCCGTTCGGGGAGACTCCCGCCAGCACCCTGCCTCCCGGCAGCGTGGCGAGCGCGAACACCTGCCCGTCGTCCACCTTGGCGAAGGTCTCACTTCGGTAGGTGGACGCGCGTGGGTCGATGGTGACTTCAAGGATTCGGCCGTCGGGGCCGGTGCCGACCAACCAACGATTTTCACCTTGGGGAACGAGGGTCCAGAGCAGGTCGGCCAGGATGGGTCCCTTGAGGTCCGTGAATACCGGACCTGCGATGATCCGTCCGTCGGAGCGGGTGGCAATTCCCTTGAGGTGACGGCTGGAGCTATCCCGGTAAAAGTCGATCTCGACCGACTTCGACAAGGCGTCGGCCCGGGCGGACGCAGCGAAGGTCAGCAGCGCGAGTGCGGCGGTTCGTGCGCCGGTGCGAAGGCTTCGCCGGAAGAGAGAGGTAAGGTTGGAAGGAAGGATGGGCATGCGGCGAAGTGGGAAGGGACAACCTCACTCGGTCACCGAGAACGGGCGTTTGACCTGAACATTGATGAGGCGGTCGGGAAAGACGCGCGTCTCCCAAAGGGGAACGGCGATCTCCTGGCGACCATAGCGGGTATTGATGCTTGCCTGGGTGATGCGCTCGATCGAACCCGGCGCCTCGATGAGGCGCTCGTTCTGGTCGATCAGGGCATTCGCGCGTTCGACGATGGCGATGTACAGCCCGTCGGGCCGCCGAAAGGATCGCAGCGCGTCGAGGTAGGTGCTGAAACTGCGGAGGTCGGTCGTCGACAGCGTGGCGGCCTGGCCGGTGGACCGGTCGAGATCCCGTCCATTCAGCACCACGAGTTCCAGATTCTTGCCGATCCACGCGGCGGGTACAACGACTTCGACCTGCTGACGCAAGGGACCTCCCTGATGGTCGCGTCCGCTCAGATCGACCGTGAGCCGGTCGCCGGCACGGGCCCGTGTCGCCGACGGCTGGACCTGATCGAGGTAGGCCCAGGGCCGGCGGGCGAGGGGCAAAATCCGCACCTCGATCGACTCGGGGAAAGTCTTCTCGAAAGGATTTTGCAGGCAGGCGTTGAGGCGTTGGAGGAACTCCTCGAGACCGGCGGCAAATCCCTGGGGACCGGCGTACAGCATTTCAGTTTCGAAGGGGCGCTCGCTTGGATACACGACGCGGGTGGCGACCCGGAATCCTTCGGTGAATCCGGCATCGTTTGATCCCTGAATCGCCTGCGTGACCCCCATCGCCGTAACCATGGGAGCGAGCTGAGCGTGCTTGACGATGGAAAACCGCAGGGTGCGTCGCGGGGTTGTGACTTCCACCGGGATCATGGCCGGACCGGCTCCAAGCTCTCCAGCGACGGCGGAGAGCCGGTCCTGCAGGAGCGTTCCGACAATGGGTCCCGTGTTGGAAACCTTCATTGAGTTGAGATTTGACGGCAGGATGGCGACGATCTCCGCGGCGCAGAGTGGCAGTGCGACCTCCCCGATTCCGAGCATGGGATGACCGAAGGCAGTGATCCGTCGCCCATCGACTCGGGAAACGGTGCCCGTTCCGGCGATGGTGATGTCACCGATGGCGAGTGCGACGGCGATTGCGCCGCCAGGCTGAAGTGGCGCAGGCACCGGCGTTACTCCGGGATCTGAGGCTCCGGCTTGCAAAGCACTCGGAGCGCCGGAACCGCCCAGCGCAACCGTCGTCAGGCCCAGTTCCCGCAGTCGCGGGGCGAAGAGGTCAGCGACTCCCGGACTGAGTCCCGATAGGGCAAACACGGGGGTCAGGGCTTGAAAATCGGTTTCGCTTGCGGCGCGCGGCCGAGGAGACGCCTCCGCCTGCTCCAAGGGCACCGGGGCGATGGGCACCCCGGAGAGTTTCCCTGTGACCTCGTCGAGATCGGCCACTGGAGTGAAGCCGGCGTAGCGCACCGTCTCAAACCGCTGGACCTGGTAGCTCAGCGCGCCCGCGATGCGACCTCCGATGTAAAGCGGGCTCCCGCTCATTCCGGCGACGGCACCCATCCCCTGGACCCGCGGGTCCGTCAGTCGGCAGAGGATCAATGCCTTGCCGGGCCCGAGGGCATTACGGACGACGCCTGTGACCTCGACTTCGAACGGTTCGGGAGTGACGCCCTGAAACACTGTCCACACCTCACCCTTCATGCCCGGCGCGAGGTCCGCGAGTGCGAGGGGAGACGCGTCCATGGGCTGGCTGGCGCTCCAGGCGTGCGGAACAACGGCGAGCAACGCCGCCAGTGCGCAGGCCTTGGCGCGGGCGAGCCGGTTTGAACACGGAGCTGCAGGCGCGGACAGGGTAAAGAGCGGCAGTGGGTCCATGGACTAGAGTGAACGAATCGCGTCACTCATGTGCGTGCAGGCTTGATCAATGGACGCGCCGGCATGGGCCGTCGAGAGGAAGCACGCCTCATAGGCGCTGGGCGGCAGATAGACGCCCTTGGCGAGGCAGGCATGGAAATATCGACCGAACAGTGCCGCATCCGTCTTCAGAGCCGTGGCGTAGTCGCGCACCGGATTCGCCGCGAAATAGAGACAGAACATGGATCCTGTCTGGGGAACCTGGGCGGGCAGTCCTTTGGCGCGGGTGGCAGCGATCAGCGTGTCGCGAATCTGGCGACCCATGGTTGCGAGGCGTTCGTAGGGGTTCTCCTCCTCCAACAGCTTGAGGGCCGCAATCCCCGCCGCCATCGCCAGGGGATTTCCGCTCAGGGTTCCGGCCTGATAGACCGGACCGACGGGTGCGAGCATGTCCATCACGTCCGCGCGTCCGCCGAACGCCCCGACCGGTAGTCCTCCACCGATGATCTTGCCGAGGGTCGTGAGGTCCGGTTTCACGCCCACCAACTCCTGTACGCCGCCTTTGGCGAGACGGAAACCGGTCATGACCTCGTCGAAGATGAGGAGTGCTCCATGCTCGGTGCAGAGGCGTCGCAGGCTCGCGAGGTAACCTGGCTCTGGGAGGATAAGACCGACGTTGGCCGGGTAGGGCTCGACGATGATACAGGCGATCTGTCCCGGGTTCGCCACGAACGCAGCCTCCACCGCGGCTGAATCATTGTAGGGAAGCACCAGCGTCTCACGGGCAAACGATGCGGGCACCCCCGCACTGTCCGGATTCCCATGGGTCAATGCTCCGGAACCTGCCTTGATCAGAAGCGAGTCGGAGTGACCGTGATAGCAGCCGGAGAACTTGATGATCTTGTCGCGCCGGGTGAATCCCCGCGCGAGCCGGATGGCGGACATCGTGGCCTCAGTCCCGCTGTTGCACATGCGCACCTTCTGGATTGAGGGCACGAACCGCACGATCAACTCGGCCATCTCCACTTCGTAAGGATTGGGGGTGCCGAACGAGGTGCCGTTTTCCAGGGCAGCGGCAATGGCGGCCTTGATGCGAGGATGGTTGTGTCCGTGGATCGCGGGCCCCCAGGTACAGACGAAGTCGATGAGCTGCCGGTCGTCGGCCGTTGTGATCGTCGCGCCCTGGGCGGATTTGACGAAGAAGGGTGCCCCTCCGACGGAGCGGAAGGCACGGACCGGAGAATTTACGCCTCCCGGGATGAGCTCCCGGGCACGGGCAAAGAGTTGTTCTGAAGTCATGTCGAAAAAGGGAACCGTCGGCAGCGATTTAGTTGAACCACGAATGCACACGAATTGACACGAATGAAGAGAATTGAAGTGGGATTCGCGGGCGGCTGCTCACGGTATCGCGGGTTGAAAGCACGCCTTATTCGCGCCCCGTGTTGCGTCAAATTTGTGTCTGTTCGTGTCCATTCGTGGTTTCATTTCGGCGAAAGGCCAGGTCAGGAAACGTACTTCTGCACGATGGGAATGCGCCGCCCGACTCCGAAAGCGAGTGGGGTGATCTTCAGTCCGGGCGCGGCCTGCTTTCGTTTGTATTCATTCAGGTCCACTTTGCGGACCACATCGTCCACCACCGTGCTGCTGAAGCCCTGGGCAACGAGGTCCCGGCGAGAGAGACCCTCCTCGACGTAGCCACGCAGGATCGCATCGAGCACATCGTAGGGCGGAAGACTGTCCTGATCGACCTGGCCCGGGCGCAGCTCGGCACTGGGAGGTTTGGAGATACTGTTGTCCGGGATGATCTCGCGGTCGCGATTGATCCAGCGGGAGAGGGCGTAAACCTGGGTCTTGAAGACGTCGCTGATCACGGCCAGACCGCCACACATGTCTCCATAGAGGGTGCAGTAGCCGACCGCGACCTCGCTCTTGTTTCCGGTCGTGAGCAAGAGTGAACCAAACTTGTTGGACAGCGCCATCATGATGACACCTCGCACTCGTGCCTGGATGTTCTCCTCGGTGACGTCGCGTGGCCGTCCGGCGAAAACGCCGCTGAGTGCGGTTTCGCAGGCGGCGACACAGTCGGCGATGGCGATGGTCTCAAAACGGATACCCAGGTTGACGGCCAGCAGGCGGGCATCGTCCCGGGAGTGCTGCGAAGAGATCGAGGACGGCAGGGAGACTCCAATGACATGCTCCGGTCCGAAGGCGGCGGCGGCGAGCACGGCGACGACCGCGGAATCGATCCCTCCGGAGAGAGCGATCAGGGCGCGCTTGAAGCCGCATTTTTGCGCGTAATCGCGCAATCCCAGCACCAAGGCGTCGTAGATGTCGGCCATTTCCGCCTGGTGAAAACTCGGGGCCAAGTTGGGTGCAAGAAGCTGGGAGTCCGTACTTCCCCTCAGCGGTATTGAGACCACCCGGTTTTCCTCCCTGAACGCCGCGAGGCCGGCCATGACGTCTCCGTTGGCTGCGGCCACCAAACTGCGGCCGTCAAACACCAGTTCGTCATTTCCTCCGATGGCATTCACATAGACCACCGGACAGCCGAGGATTTTCGCGGCGTCGGTGACCAAAGCCTGACGGACGCCACTCTTTTCGTAATGCCATGGACTTGCCGAAAGGTTGACCATGAGGTCGACCTTCTGGTCGCGGAGCCATTCCACCGGATCGAAATGGTAAAGGCGGCGCGGTGCGACCCGAGGTTGAGTCCAGATGTCTTCGCAGATGGTCACCCCGACTCGGACCGAACCGAAGGTGAGAATGACCGGGGTGGAGGCAGGCTCGAAATAGCGGTCCTCGTCGAAGACGTCGTAGGTGGGCAGCAGGCACTTTCGCGCGTAGGAGATCACCTTTCCGTCCTGGCAGAGGGCGGCGGAGTTGAAGAAGCGCCGTCCGTCCGGTTCGGGGTTGTTTTCAACGGTGCCGACCAAGGCCGGGACGCGGCCGATACTGGCGGCGATGAGCTGCAGCGAGTCGGCGACATCACTCAC
Source organism: Opitutaceae bacterium (assembly GCA_046346755.1). Lineage (GTDB taxonomy): Bacteria > Verrucomicrobiota > Verrucomicrobiia > Opitutales > Opitutaceae > UBA6669. The sequence continues at coordinate 130,696 of JAXMHM010000001.1, forward strand.
GAAGCGTCGCTTGAACAGGAGGTCTCTCGGTGGATAGCCGCAGACGATCAGTTCGGGAAAAACCACCAGTTCGGCCCCTTCGGCCACCAGTTTTGCATAGGCTTGGAGAATTCGCTGCCGATTGCCGGCGAGATCTCCGACGGTGGTGTTGAGTTGGGCGAGGCCGATTCGCATGACGGCTTGGGTTCGTGGGCGTGCGGAGGTGGTGGAAGGAACTACCATGAGACGTTTGACGAAAAGGACAACTCCCGAGGCTTGCGCCGCGGCAAACTCCTGCGGAGCGTGGGAGGGTATGCTGACCCGAGTTTCCCTTGCGCTGGTCTTTCTCGCTGTGGTCGCCGCCCGGGCGCAGTCCCCTTCGCGGCTTTCGTTGGAGTCGGCTCTGGCCACCGTGGATCGGGTCAACGTCAATGTTCTGCTCAGCCGGGAAGCCTTGGCCCAGGCGATGGAATCGGCCCTGCAGCAGAAGGCGGACCTCATTCCTTCCGTTTCGGCGTCCGTGCAGCAGCGGAGAAGTGTCTCGCCGGGTGTTTCCGCCACCTCCAAGACCGCCGGTAAACCTGCCGACAGCTCGGCCGCCCGGTTATCCGGATCGTATCAGCTGCTCAGTCCCCAGCAGATTCTGCAGTACCGGGCGGCCAAGGTTGGAGTGGCGGTGGCCGAGCTGGATGTGCAGCAGACGGTCCAGAGTGTGCTGGCGAGCGTAGCCCAGACGTTTTTTACGCACCTGCGCAATGTGAAGCGCATCGATGTGCTCGATGCCAATATCGGGCGGGCTCGGGAGCTGGTGCGGCTGGCCCGAAACCAGGTGGATGCGGGAGTGGCGACCCAGATCGACATCACTCGGGCCGAGTCGCAGCTTTCTCTGGCGGAGCAGGCGCGGCTGCAGCAGGCCACCGTGGTCTATCAAAGCGAATTGCTGCTCAAGCGTCTGCTTGATCTTGAGGCTCGCGGGACTCTGACACTGGAGGATTTTGTGGTGCGACGGGTGGAGGAGTCCGAGTTTGCAGTGACGGACGAGAAGTCCCTGTTTGAGCGGCGCGCCGACTACCTGCGCACACAAAAGGCGCTGGAGCAGGTTCACGAGCAGTACAAGGCGGCGAAATCCGAGCAATACGGGTCGCTTTCCCTTTCCGGCGACTATGGGTTTCTCAATACGGAACTCTTCGACGGTGACGATCAGGTGGGTTGGTCGGCGGGCCTGGGTTACTCGGTTCCGGTGTTCGATGGCGGGCGGATCAAGACCAACCAGCGCCAGCTGATGTCGCAAATCCGATCCCAGGAGTATCGGCTGCGTCAGGTCGAGTTGCTGATCTCAAGTGAAATGCGCCTGGCCCACCAGGACGCGCGTTCGAGGTTTGCCCAGGTGGGGGTCGCGGAAAAGAGCCTGCAGTTGTCCGAGGAGGAACTGCAACTGGCCCAGCGGCGGTTTGAACAGGGTGTGGCTGACAACCGGGAGATCATTGACGCGCAAAATCGACTGGCCCAGGCCAGCGACAACCTCAACGAAGCGATCTACCTCTATAACCTGAGCCGGGTGGAGCTGGCGCGGGCACGCGGCGACGTCCGCAGCGTGGTGGGTGAACGGCAGTAGAACGGAGTTCGGGTCGTTGTCGCCGGGCGCTATTCCCGGAGCGACGTATCGAGGATCAACGTGACCGGCCCGTCATTGACGGAGGCAACCTGCATATGCGCCCCAAACCGTCCTTCCGCGACGGGCAGAGCGGTGGTCGCAGCGAGGTGGCGCACAAACTGGTCGTAGAGATCACGGGCGAGACCAGGATCGGCCGCAGCATTGAAGGATGGGCGTGTGCCTTTGCGCGTGCTGGCGAACAAGGTGAACTGACTGATCACCAGAAATGCGCCTCGGACGTCGAGCACGGAGCGATTCATCGCGCCCGCGTCGTCGGGAAAAATGCGCAGGGACGCCAGCTTCTTCACCAGCCAGTCGATCTCGGCCGGTGTGTCGGTCGGGGCGACCGCGACCAGGATCAGCAAACCGCGTTCGATCTGGCCGACCACCGTCTGGTCGACCGTGACGCTGGCGGAGGAGACTCGCTGCACGATGACACGCATCGCGCAAGTCAGGCAGACCGGGCGGGAAGGTCCACGCTGAATGCGTGGACCCTTCACGCGCCTCAGCCGGTCACCACGTGAAAAAGTCGCCGCGGTGGAACTCGGTCGTGGTCGGCGTCCAGGCCGGGGGACGGCGGGCGAGGTCCTGGTCAAAATCGAGCACGCGCTCGTCCGGCACGTAGTACACACGGTCGTCATTGGTGACGGTTCCGTCCGGATCGACGCCAATGGGCTGACTGGGGCTCTTGAACACCGAATTCATGTACTTGGAAGTGAACAGCTGTCCCATCGACCCCTTGATCGAGATGCGGTAGCCGCTCCAATCCTCCATCAGGCGCACCAGATTCTGCACGCCGCCGCTGTTGACGGGCGGAGAGGCGGAGGAGGGGGTATTGCCGGTCAGGATCGCGGAATTGATGGTCATCGAGGTGCTCGTGCCGGCGGGAGTCGCGCGGCGGACGTCGATGGTGCCGGTTGCGTTGTCATCGTTCCAGCCCTCGGAAAGGAGCGTGACGGCGTCACCCATCAACGCGGCCGGATTCGTCCGGGTGCCGGTGTCGTCGGAGATCTCCGTCGTATTGTAGTCACCCTGGACATACAGAGCGTTGTTGGAAACGACCGCGAAGCCCTTGGGTTGCCCCGAGACGTCGGAGAGGTTCGGGGTGGTCTCGGCGTTCTTCAGTCGGATTCCGGAACCGTCCCCGGGTCCGCGCGCGCCGGCCGTCTCGTCGTGGATGTAGACCACGCCGTTGTAAGCAGAGGTGAGGGTAGAGAGTGTCTCCAAGGCGGTCTTGAGGGCGCCGACATCCAGCGTCGTGGTCTTGATCGAGCGTCCTTCGCGTTTGTCGTAAAGGTCCTTGCGGCGTTCGGCGACCGGGATGATGTCGTCAATGTTGCTCGCGACCGTGGCATTGTAGGCCGTGGGATTGGAGGGGTTGCCGACATTGACGGTGACCGAGCCGTCCGGGGCCTCGCCGATGGTCACGATGATGCCGGCGCGGTTGTACATGCGTCGCGAGGCCACGGTCGGATCTTCCGGAATTGCGGTACCGTCCGATTCCTTCGGAGGCGGAGCGATGATCGACCGGTAGACTTCGTTGGCATCGGGATCACCGGCTGCGTTTTCGTACGCGTTCGGATAGTCCGTCATGGCCTTGACGATATTGACGCCACCGACGAAATTCTCAGGGGACGAGAGCTTCTCGACCTGACTCGCCCGCGCGTCGACTTGATCCGGCACATCCGCGTCGTGGGGATTCGGGTCGAAGATCGGGGCGTGCAGAGTCGAAGTACCGGGCGCACCAGGTTTGCGCATCGTCGTGCCACTGGTGGTGTCGCTCGCGCCATTGAACTGATTGAAGACACTCAACTGGTCGGTGATGATGATGTCGACGCCGGCTTGGGCTCCGATATAGGCACTGCCATTGGTTGAGACCGGTCCGTTGATGACCATGTCGCTGCCCGATGCCAGTTCGAGGTCGTCCTGATAGAACACGCTGTACTGGAGAATGGACGTTTCCGAACGAACGAAGCGGCGTCCGGCCCGGTATTCGATGACGCCGAAGATGGGATCGACCTTCTTCGCCTTGACCCTGGCGGTGAAGTAGTAGTTGCGTCCCGTCTTGGTGGTGCCCGGTTTTTGACCCGTGGCGCTGCCGTCCGAGGTGCCGGGAATGGAATAGAACTCGACGTTGCGTGACACTGTCCAGCCGTCGTCAGTGATCGTCGACGAGAAGGGGGTTTGGTCGGTTGCAAGGTTGCTGACGCAGTAGCCGTCAGTGACCATCTCGGAGGCCACGGACGTGGACGGCGTGCCGTTGTTGACCTCCGCGATCCATCGATAGAAGAGGTACTCCATCTCACTTTCGGCGACCAGCTTGGCCTTTTCCATGCGCGTCTGGCGCACCGAATTGCGATGAGTGTTCGAACTGTAGCGCATGATGCTCTCCAAAAGGACGGAGAGCACCACCACCACCAGGATCACCGCGATCAATACACTACCGCGGTGATCGTGTTGCCGGAGACGGGTTGGGTTCATGGTAGGCAGATCTCAACTATCAGGACGCGGCGTCGGGCGCGGTGTGGGCGTCGGCGTCGGACGCGGCGTCGGCGTGGGTGTCGGAGTGGGCGTCGGCGTCGGAGTCGGCGTCGGCGAAGGAGTGGGCGTCGGCGTCGGCGTCGGAGACGGTGTCGGCGTGGGCGTCGGCGTAGGCGTCGGCGTCGGAGTCGGCGAAGGTGTCGGCGTCGGAGACGGTGTCGGCGTGGGCGTCGGTGTGGGGGACGGCGTCGGCGTCGGCGTGGGCGTCGGTGTCGGCGTGGGCGTCGGGCGCGGCGTGGGCGTGGGTGTCGGAGACGGCGTGGGCGTCGGCGTCGGAGTCGGGGACGGCGTAGGCGTCGGCGTCGGAGTGGGTGTGGGAGACGGCGTCGGGGTCGATGTCGGACGCGGTGTGGGTGCCGGAGTCGGAGACGGCGTCGGTGTGGGCGTCGGCGTGTGGGCGTCGGGGCGAGGCGGGCGTCGGCGTCGGAGTCGGCGTCGGTGAAGGAGTGGGCGTCGGCGTGGGGCGCGGCGTCGGGGTGGGCGTCGGCGTCGGACGTGGCGTGGGCGTGGTCGGAGTCGGCGTCGGAGACGGCGTGGGCGTCGGCGTGGGCGCGGCGGGCGTCGGAGTCGTGAAAGCTGACGTCCGGTGGGCGTGGAGTCGGCGTCGGCGTCGACGGCCTGGGGTGGGGGTGGGCGTCGGCGTGGGCGTCGGAGTCGGCGTCGGGCGCGGCGTGGGGATAGGCGGGCGGGTCGGACGCGGTGCGGGCGTCGGCGTCGGAGGGGCGTCGGACGCGGCGTGGGCGTCGGAGTCGGCGTCGGCGTGGGCGTCGGCGTGGGTGTCGGCGTGGGCCGCGTGGTCGGAGTCGGCGTTGGCGTCGGACGCGCGGTCGGAGTCGGTGTGGGCGTCGGCGTCGGTGTAGGCGTCGGCGTGGGAGTCGGACGCGGCGTGGGGGTCGGCGACGGCGTCGGAGTCGGCGAAGGCGTCGGGGTCGGCGTCGGAGAAGGGGTGGGCGTCGGAGTCGGACGCGGCGTAGGCGTGGGCGTCGGAGTCGGAGTCGGCGACGGGGTGGGCGTCGGCGTCGGGGTCGGCGTCGGGGTCGGAGTGGGCGTCGGCGGCGGCGGCGACGTCGGGGTGGGCGTCGGTGTCGGAGACGGCGTGGGCGTGGGCGTGGGCGACGGGGTGGGCGTCGGCGACGGCGTCGGAGTCGGCGAAGGCGTGGGTTCCGGCGTGGGTGTCGGAGTCGGCGTGGGCAGCGGGGTCGGAGACGGAGTGGGAGTCGGAGACGGGCTGTAGTTAAGGCTGTACGACACGCCCGACTTGTTCACGAGCAACCCGGCCACGGCATTCTTGGAGTAGAAGTCCTTCTGGCCAGTCTGGACCTGGACCTTGTTGGTGTCCGCGGTGGCGAGAAGCAGGGTGAAGTCGACAAAGTACTTGTCCGAGAAGGCAGCGCCCGTCGCCACTTTCTTGAATGGGAACTGGCTTGCCACCACGGGCGCAGCCAGGACCTTGGCGGCACCGTCGGGGAATGTCTCATACCATACGAATGCCGGCGCGCCGTCGACAACTTCGGTTGCGTAGGCGCGTTCGCGCAGGATGGTGGCGATTTGATTGGCCTGGACGTCGTCTGTCTTGCCGGAGAGGGCGTTGATGGTGCCTTCGAGCGTGAGCGTGACAGTGCCGTGGCTTACGGCGCCGCGGGTGTCGCTGACCCCGACAATGCGGCCGCCCGCGCCGTCGTTGAGGCGCGGGGTGCCGAGCACAAGGTAGTCTCCGACCTGGGGTTTGGTGTCGATGGGTAGATCGACCTCGATTTCATCTGAGGTGTTGAGCGTATACGCAGTGGTTCCCGGCAGCCCGAGGTTGACCCGGTAGGTGATGCGGGAGTACGCCGTGGTGTCCGCGTTGGGAACCTGGAAATTGGTGGAGGTGAGATCGCCGGAGAGCGACATCTCCTTGCTGATATGGTCGAACGAGAAGCGTCCCTTGACATTGACCGCGTTGAGGTTCGTGACCTTCTTGGTGGCTACGTTGCCGCTGACCAAGAACATGGTCACAGCGACCAGGAGCAGTGCGCCTACACCCAAGGTCATGAGGACCTCGATGAGGGTAAAGGCCTGCCAGGCCCTGCGAGTGCGGCTCCGCACCTGACGCCAGCGGTGGAGTAGATGACTCATGGGACGCGTCGGACGAGGCTGAGATTCTGTTCCAACGGTTTGCCGTTGTACGTGTAGGTGATGCGGAAATCACCCCGAAGGAGGAGGCCGGCAGTGGAGGCGGGCGGTGATGACGCCGCGGTTCCGCTCGACGAAAGGTAGGTGACATTGCGCGTCACCACCGCGTTGGTGATGAGCGAGCCGGTCGAAGTGCCCAGTGTCACATTGAGGCCGGTGCTTCCGCCTGTGGCGCCCTGCCAGGTGAGGCCGGTGCCCGTCGCGGCGGTCGTTGGCTGGAACATCGGATTGAGCGAGCCGTCGGAGGCCTCGGCCTTCTGGATGAGAAACTCGTCACCGATCGATTTGATGATGTAGCGGGCATGATCCCGGTACCGCGTGTGCGCGGAGAGGCGATACGCGTACATCAGTCCGCTGAAGATACCAATGACCAGAAAGAGCAGCAGCACGGTGGCCACGATGGCCTCGATCATGGTGAACCCTGCGTCGCGTCGCTGCCAGCGGTGTCCCTTCCAGGAGCGGCCGATCCGCGTGGTGACGTCGCCCTCGGCAGCCGCCAGTTCAGGGGTACGGCGGGAGCGCGAACGGCCGGAAGTGTTGCCGGTCGTCTTCGCAAAGTGGGACTTGGAGATGGTTTTCAAGCGCGCAGGGAACCTGTGTTCTCTACGGTTTTTGTGCGCCCCGGCTGAAAGGCTGACAATGGCAAACCCGGTCAAAACATTGTAAGAGTGGGAGGTACAACCCTAGGGTGATTCGCTACTTAAACGGCTTGTGTCCGACCGGGAATTGTGAGCGCCTGAAGGCACGATCGCGCTGCACCGCGGCAGGCCGCGTGCCGATCTGTACCACCCATGCAACACCTCGGACTGCTTTTCACGCTGGCCCTCATCCTGATCAATTTCTGGGGCGTGACACTCGTAACCGGGCTGGTGTGGAAGAACCGGTGGCTGGCGCTGGCCGCAGGGCCCTGGCTGGCCACAACGGCCTTCTATGCGGTGGAAAGCTATCATGGGCTCGGTGACCTCCGTGGTATCGGGCTTCTAGGGACTATTACCTCCCTTGGACTGGTGATTTTGAGTGCCATGGATCGTGTTCCGGCCTGGCTGCCGGAGGGCTGGACCGGCCGGCTGGCCTCCTGGCGGGCGGAATTTTCTCCCCGAACGCTGCTTGAGCCCGGTCTGGTTTTCGTCCTGGTGACGGGGTACGCGCTCGTCTGGCGCTTTGTCTACCCGAACATCGACGGCTCCTCGGAGAAGCTGGCCGACTTTTCGTACATCTGCAGCTACTATTCCGGAGCGACAATTCCCGTACCGGATGCCTGGCTGCATCCGTATCTATCCACGCAGTACTACAGTTTCCAGCACTATGCCGCCGCGCTGCTGGGCCGGGCGCTCGGACTCCCTCCGGGGTCGGCCTACAACCTCGGCTTCTGCGTCCTGATCGGGCTCGGGGGTGCGACTTTCGCGGGAGGCGTCTGGCTGGCGTGCACCCGACGTTGGATACGCTGGGCGATTCTGGCAGGGTTCGTGGTGGGCGGATCCGGCCTGTCCGGACTGGTGCACCTGGTTGACCGCAATCCCAGCCCCTGGAGCAGCATGCGTTTCATCGGCAGCGCGCCGCTTGACCGTGAACCCCTCGGATCCCTGCTCAAAGCCTACCAGGAGAAGTACCCGCGCATGGAACTTCCCGGTGAGCCCTTTTCCTATTCCATCTACCTGGGGGACTATCATGCCCCCTTGTCGAGCTACCTGCTGGTCGGCCTCTCGGTCATTGCGATGCTCCTCTGGCAGCGCGACCAGCGCCGGCGTTATGCGGCCATCGTGGGCGCCACGCTCACCTGGACGCTCCTTGCCAACACCTGGAGCCTCCCCCTGCAGGCGATCGGTGTCGCGGCGTGGGCGTTGCGAAACCACCGCGACTACCGGGCACTGGTGCCCTGGCTAGCGGTGGGTGCGGCGACCGTCTGGCTCGCGGCGTGGGTCTACCTTTCCGCGTTTACCTCGGCGGCCAGCGGCTATGGCACGGCGTTGCGCCTTGTTCCCTGGGACGAGCATACACCGCCGCTCCTGCTGCTGCTTTTCCTCCTGCCGACACTTGGGCTGGCCGTGCTTGGGTGGATGTCGGGAGAGTCGGAGGGGCGGTGGCTGGGAAAGTTCTGGCTCCTGATGGTGGCCTTCTCGGAGTTCGTGTATGTCGATGACATCTACAGCGGCATGTACAACCGGTTCAACACCTCGTTGAAGTGGTGGCCGCTGATCGCGGCGGGAGCACTGCTCACCCTCGGACCGATTGTGCTGGATCGCAGCGGACGCCGCTGGGTGCGCAGCCTCGGGCTCGTCCTCTGCCTCTATCCCTGCAGCTTCGTCTATGATCTGGCCCTGAACTGGTGGGGCGGCAACAAGGAGGCGATGGGCAAGATCGAGGGCCACTATTTCCTGACCAAGGAGATGTTTCCCCGCGTCCTGATCAGCCGCCTGAAGCAGGAACCGGCTGGCGTTGTGATCGAGCGGCCGACGAAGGACGCCTTCACCAATTCGGCCTGCCTGCCCCTGTTCGCCGGACATGGCATGTGGCTGGGATGGCTGGGACACGAGCAGCTCTGGCGCGGATACCGCGAGGACCTCCCCCAGCGGCAACAACGGTTGTTCGATTTCTACAACGGAGACATGCAGGATCCCCTCCCATGGCTCCAGGGGCAGGGCATTGACTATGTGCTTTGGTACCAGGAGGCAGACTCCACGGAGCTGTGGCGCAAGTTGAACGAGAAACTCGCGCCGGGCTATACGTGGGTTGAGCTCTTCACCCACGAGTTCGAAAACGGCCGCAAACTCGGTTATTGGAAGGTCCCATCCCACGGCGGGGTCTCGGCGATCCGGTGATCGGTCACCGGCCGGTGACGTCCCGCTTCCGCCATGCTCTCCCTGCTTTCCCTCGGGTTCACCCTCGCCCTCCTCCTGGCGAATGTATGGGGAATGACCCTGGCGGTGGGGATGGTCTGGCGCTGCCGCTGGGTCGCGCTGGTGGCGGCCCCCTGGGTGTTCACCACCGTGTTTTTTGCGGTCGAATGCCACGTGGGCCTCGGGCGACTGCAGGCGCTTGGCGCGCTGGGAACCCTGGTCTCCGTTGCACTCATCCTGCTCAGCGCGGGCACGGGCGTGCCTGGCTGGCTGGGTGAGCGCGGGAGGGCCCTCCTGTCGGAGTGGCGCGGCGAATTTGCGCCCCGGCGGATCGCCGGCTGCGGCGCGGTCTTCTTCGCTGCTTTCGCGTACGGACTGGCCTGGCGTTATGTGTATCCGGATCTCCATACCTGGATCGAGAAGATCCCGGACCTGGCCTATGTGGCGGGGTATGCGGCCGGAGACCGACTGCCGGCCCCGGATGTCTGGCTCGCCCCGTTCCGGTCGGTTCACTACTACAGTTTCCAGCACTATGCGGCGGCGTTGGCCGGCCGTCTGCTCGGGGTGGCCCCCGGGGTGGCTTACAACCTCGGCTTCAGCCTTCTGGTGGGCTGGATCGGGGCGGGATTCGGGGCGGTGCTGGTCCGGTTGTCCCAGTCGGTCTGGATCCGCGTCGTGGTGTGGGTGGCCCTGATGGGCGGTGGATCAGGAGTGTCCCTGCTGGCGCCCCTGGTCCTCAAGGCCGGCCTGCCGTGGGAGGCGACCTTTCTCTTTGGCAAGGTCACCATGGACAAGCCACCGCTCGGCACCGCGCTTGAGGCCTACGCCTCCGGCTTCAAGCGGATGAACCTGCCGGTCGAGCCGCTGGCGTATTCCATTTATCTCGGAGACTACCATGCCCCGCTGGCCAGCTATGCCCTGATGGGACTGGCAGCGGTGGCGGCCCTGCGCTGGCAGGAAACCCGGCGGCGCCGCGATGCGGTCCTGGTGGGAGCCAGCCTGACCTGGACCGTGCTGGCCAACCTGTGGAGTCTGCCGCTTCAGGGCGCGGCGGTGGTGCTTTGGGCTTTATGGCATTGGCGGCAGTCGCGGCACCTCCTGCCGACTCTGGTGGCGGGAGCCGGAGGCGTCTGGGCCCTGGCGTGGGGCTATCTTTCGGCATTCACGGCAGAGACGGCGCGCCAGGGCGTACGTTTTGCCTGGGTGCTGCCTGGGGAACACACTCCGCCTTTGTTCTTTCTCATCGCCTTGGGACCCACGCTGCTCCTCGTCCTGGCGGCATTGCCCGCGCGCGACGCCCGGGCCCGCTGGCTGGCGGCGGCGGCCTTGCTCTTTCTCGCGGTTTCGGAGGCCGTTTTCGTCGACGATTCCTACACCGACCTGGATAACCGGTTCAATACGACGCTCAAATGGTGGCCCTGGATTTCGGCGGCCACGCTGCTTCTGGCCGGACCCCTGGCGCTGGGATCCCCAGGCCGGTTGGGAACGCGTGCTCTGGCCTGGCTTGCCTGCCTTGCCCCCTGCGCGTACCTCGGGTTCCTGGTTGAAAACTGGGGGTGGGGTGACCGGCAGTCGGTCGGCTACCTCGAGGGACACCGGTTCATCACCAAGGAGGCGCCCGCTCGTTTGCTCCTCCAGCGCCTGGAGCGCGAACCCCGTGGACTTGCGATTGAAGACCCGCGCGACAGCGGATCCGAAGGTTTGGCCAGTCTGCCGCTTTACGCCGGTCATCGGCTTTGGCTGGGTTGGGATGGTTACGAAGGTTTGTGGCGGGGCTTTCCGGAGGATGTGGCTCGACGTCGACGGACGCTCGTTGACTTCTACGAGGGCACTCTGACCGGATCGGCTGAGTGGTTGCTGTCCGAAGGCGTTGACTACGTCCTCTTTTATCGGGTGACCGACACCGTAGCGCGGTGGAAGACCCTCGATCAGCGCATCGGCCGGGCCTATGTCTGGTGCGAGATCATGGTGTGGGAAGACCGGGTCATCGGATTCTGGAAGCGGCGCGCCCCGGTTGAGCCCCGACTCCGGAGGTGAAGTAGGGATTCTCGGCCCCACGCGGGATTGGCAAAGCGCGGTCTTGCCCCATCCGCAAAACCCTGACTTTCTTGCATGCCTGCGAGGATGGGAGGCCTGGGCCAAGCGTTTCGGAAACGCCTCGCGGGAATCGAATTCTCAATGAAGGCCAGTACCGTCCACCGTGTGCTTGTGATCGAAGACGACGAGCAGCTTCGATTTGCCCTGTTGCGAGCCTTGGAACTGGCGGGGTATTCGTCGCGTTCGGCTGGTGATGGCATGGAAGGACTGCGTGTGGCCCGGGAGTACCGTCCCGATATCGTGGTGTGCGACGTGCATTTGCCCCAGCGGGACGGCACGTCCGTGCTCGCTTCGCTGCGGGAAGAAGAAGGCATGGAATCGACCCAGGTCATTCTGATGACCGGAGACACCGACAACACCTCCCAGCGGCGGGGCATGAATCTGGGTGCAGATGACTATCTTGCGAAACCGTTTACGATGGAGGAGTTTGTTCGTTGCATACGGGCTCGGGTGCGTCGTACCGAACTCTATCGCAAGGCCGATGACCATGCCCTTGAAAAGCTCAGGGGTACGATTTCGAGGCGACTTCCCCACGAATTGCTCACTCCCCTGACTGGCATCCTCGGACTTTCCGAGGTCCTGATGGAAGAAGTGGGACAGATTACGCCGGCAGAAGTGAAGGAGATGGTTTCGGACATTCACCTCAGTGCCGACCGCCTGCACCACACGCTGAGAAACTACTTCAGCATTTTGGAGGTGTTGGACTCCGCGACTCCGACTCCCTCTGACGCAGCGCGCGCGACCGGACCGGAAATCCAAAAAGCGGTGCAGGAAGCGGTGGCGATTGTGGCCGCACGGTACCAGCGCAGCGCCGACGTGATCGTCCAAGGGTCGATCGACCGTCTCCCCGTGGCTCCAAGCAACATTTCTGCGATCGTCACTGAATTGGTCGACAACGCCTGCAAGTACTCGTTGCCGGGCACGCCGATCAGCGTCAGGCTCATGGCGGACGGGGGGGGCGATTCCCTGGTGGTGTCGGACCGCGGCCGCGGAATGTCGGCTGAACAGATCGAGCAGATCGGGGCGTTTCGTCAATTTGACCGGACCAAGTATGAGCAGCAGGGCCTCGGTCTCGGCCTGACCCTGACCCAGCATGTGATCGAGCGCAACGGGGGTAGTTTCCGGCTTGAAAGCACGCCGGGACAGGGCACGACCGCCGTCGCCACGTGGGCGCGGCCTGCCATGGATCCGCCCAGGTAACCCCCAAGCATATTGAGAGTCCGGTGCGCCTGGTCTGCCTCGCGTTCCGGTCCGAATCCCCAACGGCGTCACGAGTCACCGAACGTCTGGCCACTTCTCCGGATCCCGCATCAAGCCTCATGACGCCTCGACCGCTGCAGGTACTTTTGGCCGAAGACTCGGAACACGATGCTCACCTCGTGCTTGAGGCGCTCCATCGGCATGGGTTTGTGGTGGAGCATCGTCGCGTGATGGATGCGGCCGGATTCAGCTCGGCCCTTCGGGCCGCCCCCTGGAGTATTGTGCTCTGCGACTATGTCATGCCGGGTTTTGATGCTCTGGCCGCGATGGAGATCTTTCGGGAGGCGGCGCTGGAGATCCCCCTCATCATCGTCTCAGGGACCATCGGCGAGGAGATCGCGATCGAGGCGCTCAAGCTTGGGGCGACGGATTATGTGTTGAAGCAGAATCTGGCGCGCCTCGGTCCCGCAGTCGAGCATGCGATCCAGTCGGTATCCGATCGGAAACAACGACGCCGGCTGGAGCGCTTTGCCCGCGTGCAGTCCGAGGTGTTGGAGCTGCTGCTTCAGCGGCTCGCATTGGGGACGCTCTCCGCGCAACTCGCAGGCCTGATCGACTCCCTGTTGTCCGAAGGGAGCCATTGCGTCCTCTTTCTCCGCGAGGACGAAGGGCTGCAGGCTCGCCTGTCGATGGGACCACTCTTTCCCCGTGGGTTGGCGGAGCGATTGCGGTTGCTCGAGAAGGAGAGCCCGGAGCCTCCGTTGCTGGCCGCGCTGCGGAGGAGTCCGCCCCTGCCCAAGGGTCCAGTCGACCGGATCACGCCGGTGAGCGAACTTCAGACCTGGGGGTTGGCGGCAAGCTGGTCGCAGGTGGTGATGGCGGCAGAGGGGCATCGGCTCGGATCACTCGTGGTGGTGCAGCCGCATTCCGGCGCGCCTTCCGAGGAGGATCGACGTGTGGTGGAAACCGCGGGAAAATGGATCAGCCTGGCGGTCGAACGCTGGCGGACCACCGAGCGGTTGATTGAGACGAGCCAGCGCATGCGTCGATCCGAGGCGGATGCGCGGGAACTCGCGGCCCGGCTCACGACACTGGTGGAGAACATGACGGACGCCTTCTTCACCCTGGATAGCCAGGGACGGCTTACCTACGTCAACCCAGCCACCGAGCTCGTCTGGCTGCGGCCAAGGGGCGAGTTGCTGGACAAAGTGATCTGGGAAGAAGGGCGGAATGTGATTGGTGATCGTGCCTGCCAGCAGTTTCAGCACGCCCTCGCCGATCGCGAAACCGTGGTCTTTGAAGATTTTTATCCGTCGTCCGCGCGCTGGATGGAGGTTCGGGCGTATCCGTCCACCGCGGGACTTGCGGTCTACCTGCGGGACCTGACTGCGCAGAAGCGCCTGGAGTCATTCAAGATTGAGCAGGCGGCTCTGGTCGAGCGCATCGCCGCTGGTGCGCCGCTGGCCGAGATTCTGAACTCGGCCGTGCGGCTGATCGAGGAGCAGTATCCGTTTGCCCTTTGCTCCATTCTCCTCCTCGACCCGTCGGGAGAACGACTGTGCCATGGCGCGGCCCCCAGTCTCCCGCCGGCCTTTGTTCAAGCGATCGAGGGAGCGAAAATCGGTCCGGCGGTTGGGACCTGCGGCACGGCGGCCTTCCTGAAGAAGGACGTGGTGACTGAGGACATCATGAAGGATCCGGCCTGGGGCCCGTTTCGAGAGGCGGCGCGCGCCCATGGCTTGCGTGCGTGCTGGTCGACCCCGATTTTCTCCAGCGACCGACAGGTGTTGGGTACGTTTGCGGTCTACGCGCGCACGCCGCGTAAGCCCGAACCCGGAGAACGCGAACTGGTTGAGTCAGGCGCGCACATTGTCCGGATCGCCATTGAGCGACGGCGCTCCGAGGACCGGGTGCGGGAAAGCCAGCGCGTGCTGGCGACGCTTTTGTCCAATCTGCCGGGCATGGCCTACCGTTCCCACCGCGACCCGCCCTGGACAATTGAGTTTGTCAGCAAGGGTTGCCGTGAACTCACGGGCTATCTGCCGGAGGATCTCGTGGGCAATCGGCGGGCGAGCTTTGAGTCCCTCACTCACCCCGAGGACCGGGAGCGGGTGCACGAGGAAATCGAAGCGGCGCTGGCTTTGGGGCACAGCTACGATCTGACCTACCGCATCATCACCGCCCAGCAGCAGATCAAATGGGTTTGGGAGCGCGGAACCGAGGTGGAGTCCGAGGCGGGAAAGCCGCGCCTCTGTGAGGGATTTGTCACCGACATCACCGAAAAGAAGAACCTGGAACAGCAGTTTTTCCGGGCGCAGCGAATGGAGAGCATTGGCACCCTCGCAGGGGGCATTGCTCATGACCTGAACAATGTTCTCGCCCCTATCTTGATGTCGGTGGACCTGCTCAAATTGAGTCCCCACGGCGAAGATGAGGAGCGGATACTCGCCACAATCGAAGCCAGCACCAAGCGGGGCGCTGACATGGTTCGGCAGGTGCTTGCGTTCGCCCGTGGCGTGGAAGGGCACCATGTCCCCACGCCACCGCGTCATGTCATCGGTGAAGTCGTGAATGTCATTGCCGAGACTTTTCCCAAGTCGATCACCTACGAGGTCAGTGTGGCCCGGGACGTGTGGATGATCCGTGGGGATCCCACCCAGATCAACCAGGTGCTGCTCAATCTCTGCGTCAACGCGCGCGACGCGATGGAACCGGCGGGTGGCCGCCTGCTCATCACGGCGGAGAATGTCTACATCGATGAGGCGACCATGCGGTTGAACGGGGAGGGCAGGATGGGTCCGCACGTCCTCATTCAGGTCTCCGATTCGGGCTCCGGCATCCCGCCGGAGATTCGTGAACGGATCTTTGAGCCGTTCTTCACCACCAAGGGCATCGGCCGCGGGACGGGACTGGGGCTGGCCACCGTGGCCAGCATCGTGAGGAGTCACGGCGGCTTCATCCGTCTCGAGAGCGAGGTCGGCAAGGGCACGTCCTTCAAGGTCTATTTCCCTGCTCAGCCGAAGTCGGAACTCGCGTCCCCGGTCGCCCCCGCGGCACCGCCTCCCCGGGGACGCGGCGAGACCATCCTCGTCGTGGACGACGAAATGTCCGTGCGGCTGATCACCCGGCGATCACTGGAGTCGTTCGGCTATCGCGTCCTGCTGGCCGAGAACGGCGCAGTGGCCCTCGATCTCTACCGGCGCTTTCGGCCGGACATTGCCGCGATTGTCACCGACATGATGATGCCTGTGCTCGACGGCGCGGCCTTGATTGCCGAGCTGGCCCAAATGGATGCCGGCGTGCGGATCCTGGCCGTGAGCGGCATCACGCCGGCGGTCGGTTCACCGAACGTCCCCCGGCTGGATCGGCTGCAGTTCCTCGCCAAACCCTACAGTGTCGAGGCGTTGCTCATTTCACTCCATCGCGTATTGACCCTTTAACCACGATCGCGACCTAGGGCGAGGGGTAACGCTCAATGGTGAGCGTGCCGCCCACGGTGAGCTTCGCAGACTGGGCGGCATTGCCCATGTTGCGCGCCAGCCAGAAAGTGCCCTCCGCATTCGGAAACATGACCCACTGGCCTCGTTCCACGCTGCCGAAGTCACGTCCATAACGGACCCGATACACCTGATCTCCGGAGGTGAGCTGAAAATAGGCACCGGGGCTGATGCCCGCGGCGGCAAAGTCGGCGGGTTGGACGTTGACGGCCGCGTTGCCGTAGATGGCTGAAATCTCACTGACGCGTGCCACGAACCCGTGGCCATCGGGAAGAAGGGTGACCTCGGAGGGGCGCGGCTTCGGCAACAGCGTCGCGTCGTAAAATTCAGGAGGGACAGCATCACCCTCGCGGGCCTTCGGAGCAGGCAAGTGGGTGCGTCCCGCATCGAGCCACAGGTCGAGGGCGCGCAGGGCGAATAGGCGCTCGGCCTGGTTGACATTGACATGACCGTCGCGCGACACCCGGAAGAGAACGGGAGCCACCAGGGTGCGGTCGAGAGCGGCCAGGGCCGTGGCGCGTTGCACATAGCCGCGCGGCCCCTCCAACTCGGACTGGTTGGTGAGAAAAAGCACCGGCAGTTTGGGCTGAAAACTCACCCCCGTGGAACCGCCGGGCTCCCTTGCCTGGAGTGCGGCCCCCACGGCCACGGCACCATCGTAGTCGCCGCCACCCCGTTCGGCCATCAGCGTGACGATTGCTCCGCCCATCGAGTCGCCCTCAAGCAGAACACGACGAGGTTTTCCATAGGTATCCGCAATGTGCTGCCGCAGGGCGTCGAGATCGGCGATGGCGTCACCAATGATCATGCCATTGCGGCGGTAGCTGGTCTTCGCGACCATCCAGCCCTCGGATAGGAGTTTTGCAATTGCCGCATGGTCAACGAAGAGGTCGGCGACGAGCGGAGAGCCTTCGGCGCGATAGCCATGGGCTTGAAGGAGGAGGCGCCCGTTCCACGGGACGGTGGGCCGAGCGATGGCGTAGGCGGCACCGCCGATCTGGCCTTCGACCAAGGCAGGCGTGGGTGCGGCGTGGGTGGGTGCCAGGGCGCCGAGGAGCAGCAGCAGCAAGAGGAACAGGCGGGCCATGACGCACCATTTCGGGCTTTTGCGCGGGTGTCGAATCGTGTTCGCTGGCTCCATGGACTTTTCCTCCCTCGTCAACCCCACCGTCCTGACCCAACCCGTCTATGAGCCGGGCAAGCCCATTGAGGATGTGGCCCGGGAACTGGGGCTCGATCCGCAGACGATCATCAAACTGGCCTCCAACGAAAACCCGTTCGGTCCCTCCCCGAAGGCGGTGGCAGCGGCCCGCCAAGCCTTGGAGCACGGGCAGTTGTACCCTGACGGAGGATGCTACGCGTTACGTCAATCCCTGGCTCGGAAGTGGGGACTGGGAGCCGACCAGTTCATTGTCGGCAATGGTTCCAACGAGATCCTTGAACTAATCGGGCACGCCTTTTTGCGTGGGGGTGATGAGGTGGTCATGGGTGCACCGGCGTTTGTGGTCTACAAGTTGGTGACCCTGCTGTTCGGAGCGAAGGCGGTGGAGGTTCCGCTGCGGCGTCACGGTCACGACCTGCCGGCCATGGCCGCCGCGATCACGCCCAGGACCAAGCTGGTGTTTGTCGCGAGTCCCAATAACCCAACCGGGGTTTCGAACGCGGCGGGGGAGCTGCTAGCCTTTGCCGAAGCCCTGCCCGAGCACGTGGTTCTGGTCTACGATGAGGCGTATGCGGAGTACCTGGATTCACCGCCTGACGTGCGCCCGCTGATCAAGGCCGGACGGAAGGTTATCGCGCTGCGCACCTTCTCCAAGATCTACGGGCTGGCCTCGCTGCGGGTGGGTTACGGCTACGCTTCGGCCGAGGCGGCCC
The DNA here is from genome assembly GCA_046346755.1 of Opitutaceae bacterium. GTDB lineage: Bacteria > Verrucomicrobiota > Verrucomicrobiia > Opitutales > Opitutaceae > UBA6669. The sequence goes on from JAXMHM010000001.1 coordinate 148,551, forward strand.
GCCTCCTCGGCCGGGTCCGCCAGCCGTTCAACGTCAATGCCATCGGCCAGGCGGCGGCACTGGCGGCGTTGGACGATGATGCCTTTGCGATCCGATGCCGGAATGAAAATCGCGCCGGTCTGGCGCAACTTGAGGCAGGATGCCGTGCCCTCGGTCTCGAGTTCGTGCCGAGCGACGCCAATTTCATGCTGATCAGCGTGGGCGACGGCGCCGCGGCCTTTGATGCCTTGCAGCGAAAGGGTGTCATTGTCCGACCCGTCGGCTCCTACGGTTTGCCGACTTGGTTACGCGTGACGGTCGGTACACACGCCCAGAACGAGCGGCTGCTCCACGAGCTTGGGCAGTGGTGCCGACGCGTGCGAGCCTGAGCGCACACGGAGCCCGGTTGGCTCCGTGCCAGAAAAGACCCGCGGACCGGATTGGCCGGCGCGCGGGTCTGAAGAAATCACCGGTGGCTTCGTGCTATTTGACCGGATACGGCGGAGGAGTGGGCAGGGTCGAGGGCTTGGCCTTGAGCTCGTCCATGACGACGTCGATCGCCTTGTCCAGCTGCTGGTCCTCGCCGCGGAATTCCCGGGCCGGGTCGTTGTCGACCACGATGTCCGGATCGACGCCGTGACCTTCAATGATCCACGAGGAGCCATCGGCGGCGTAGGAGGCGAATTCCGGTTTGGACAGCTCGCCGCCATCGAGGAACGGCAGCGACGAGGTGATGCCGACCACGCCGCCCCAGGAGCGCTTGCCGACCAGCTTGCCGAGGCCGGCGGCACGAAAGCGGTAGGGGAAGATGTCGCCGTCGGAGGCCGAGTATTCGTTGAGCAGGGTGACTTTCGGGCCGACCAGCTGGCCGCCGGGGTTGGGTGAAGGGGTGCCACCGCGGGGCAGGCTGATCATGGACAGCTGGCGACGCAGGCGCTCGATGATCATGGGTGAAACATTGCCGCCTCCGTTCCCGCGCACGTCGATCACCAGGGCCTCTTTCGCAAGCTGCGGGTAGAAGCGGCGGACGAACTCGTTCAGCCCTTCCGGTCCCATGTCCGGGATGTGCAGGTATCCGGCCTTGCCGCCGGAACGTTCCGCGACCCGGGCGATGTTCTTGTTGACCCAGGCCTCATAGTAGAGGGGGGCTTCGTTGGCGATGGGAACGACGGTGACGTCGCGGGCTCCCTCGCTGGTGGGTTTGGCGTTCACTCGCAGCACCACCTGTTTGCCCACGGTGCCAATCAGGGCAACATAGAGGTTGGGCAGTTGGGCGACTGGCTTGCCGTTGACGGCGAGGATGTACTCACCCTCCCGCACATTCACGCCCATCTCGGTCAGGGGTGAGCGGGTCTTTGTCTGCCAGTTTTCGCCGGCGAGGATGCGATCGATGCGGTAGGCACGGCTGGCCGCGTCGCGCGACACCTGGGCGCCAAGGAGGCCCATCTGGATTCGCGGCGCCTCACTCCGATCGCCGCCGCTTACGTAGGCGTGACCAATATGAAGCTCGGAGACCATTTCCCCGATCAGGTAGGTCAAGTCATTGCGGGTGGATACATAGGGGAGAAGAGCGCCGTACTTGGCGCGCTGCGCCGGCCAGTCCACGCCGTGCAGATTCGGGTCATAGAGGAAATCACGCATCTGCCGCCAGCTCTCATTGAAAACCTGGGTCCACTCGGCCGTCCGGTCGACGGTGGTCTCGAGCGAGCCCAGATCGAGCCGGTTTTCCGGTTTGAGTTCGAATTTGCCGCTGGGAGTGTCGATCAGCGACCATTCCCGTCCCACGCGCAGCAGCATCTTCTTGCCGTTGGCACTGATTTCAAAGCCCTCCGCGTTGCCGAGTTCGGTCTCCTTTTGTTCCTTCAGATTGTAGACCGCAACGACGGCGCGGGAGTTGCGGCCGGCGCCGAATCCTTCGCCACCGCCGCCGCCCGTGACCGGTCCACCGGGAACACGTCGGTAGTAGATCTTGTCGCCGATCATACGGGGCGCGCTGTAGCCAGAAGGAGTGATAGGCAGACCGATCACACGTCCGGAGAGCCCCTCCACGTCGATCACAACTTTGACGGGTGCCTTTTCTGCGGCCGGCTTGTCTCCAACAGGTTTTTCACCGGCCGGCTTTTCGGCGGCTGGCTTCTTTTCGGCGGTTTCGGTGTTGTCCTTGGTCTTCGGGGACGCGGCGGAGTCACCTTCCTTCTCTGCCGCCACCTCGTCGCTCTTGGGTGCGAACGGGGACGGCGTATCCTTGCCAAGGGCCACGAGGTAGATCCGCTCCATGTTCTGGTAGGCGTGATTCCATTCCGTGTCCGAGTAGATGGGATTGAAGTCGCGCGCAGAGGCGAACGTCAGCCACTTGCCGTCGTCGGAGAACTGCGGATTGTTCGCTTCGTACCAGCCATCCGTCACGTCGACCGTGGTTCCATCGGCGAGGTGGGAGAGCACGATCTTGGAGTGTCCCCGGTTGTTTCCCCGGGTCCACGCGAGCCACTTGGAGTCCGGCGACCACGAAAACTCGCGGATCAGCGATTCGGTGTGAGTGGCCACGAGCGTCACCGTCTTGGTTTCGAGATCGACGCTGCGCAGGCGACCCTTGCGGTCGGCCCAAGCCAGGCGTTTGGAGTCCGGGGCCCACTTGGGGGTGAAAGGGTAGGTGTCTGCGTCGCGGGTCAGTGCGATGGGTTCGGAACGTCCGTCCTGGCTTCTCACGTAAAGTTCGAATTCACCGGTGACGTCGGACAGGTAGGCGATCCACTTGCCGTCGGGTGACCACGAGGCGCCGCGTTCATGCACGCCGGGCGTCTGAGTCAGGTTGCGGGTCGGACCAAATTTGGCGGGAACGGTGAAGACATCACCCCGGGCCACCACCACGGCGCGCTGGGCATCGGGGGACAGGGTGACGCTTTGGACCCAGCGCGACACTGCGGTCTGGGCCGGGCGGGCACCGACAAAATCCTCCTGCACCACGATAGGGACGGCGGCGAAGCGCTCGGTGGCGAGGTCAAGACGCCAGATCTGACCGGCTTGTTCGAAGACCACCGCACCTCGACCCAGCGACGGAAACTTCACATCGTACTCCTTGAATTGGGTAATCTGAGTCGTCGCCTTGGTCGAAAGGTTGTAGGAGAAGAGATTCGCCCGTCCGGTGCGTTCGGAGACAAAGTAGATCTTCCCGTTCGGGGCCCACATCGGGAAAATATCCTGCGCCTCGTTTTGGGTGATGTTCTCCAAGGCGCCGGTCTTCAGGTCGAAGATCCAGATGTCGTCGGCCATGCCGCCCCGGTAGTTTTTCCAGGTCCGGAATTCGCGGAAGATCCGATTGTAGGCAATGCGGGTGTCATCGGGCGAAAACGATACGAATCCACCCCGCGGTACTGGCAGCTGGGAAGGAACCTCGGCGTCAAGGCCCACCGAATACAGTTCGCCGATGAACGGATTGAAGGAGCGCCAGCGGGAGCGAAAAACGACCTCAGGCGTCGTATTGCGCCAGGTCATGACCACATTGTTCGGTCCCATGCGGTCGGCCAGGTCGTCACGACCCAAGGTAGCCGAGTAGGTCAGCCGGGTTGGCACTCCGCCCATGGCGGGCATGCGATACACCTCGGTATTGCCGTCGTACTGGGCGGTGAAGGCGAGGGTTTTGCCGTCCGGAGAGAAGCGCGGGAAGATAGCGTAGCCGGGACCGTCCGTCATCCGACGGGCGGTGCCTCCCGCCGCCGGCACAGTGTAAAGCTGGCCTGCGTACGAGAATACAATCTGGTCGCCATTGGTGGTCGGGAAACGGAGCAGGCGTGTCTCCGTTTCGGGTGCCGCAGGCAAGGGCAGCGTCGAGGCCATCAGGATGGCCAGAATAAAGGACTTCAATTTCATGTTGAGTTTGAGCCCAGCATGACCCTTGGCGGCGGCCTCCCGCCAGTGGAAAACACGCCGCCTTCCAGGATGGGCTTAAAGGTACACGCCGCCACCAAGCAGGCGTGGACCGTCGTACAAAGCCAGAATTTGTCCACTGGCTAAAGCCCGCTGGGGAGCGTGAAAACGGATCAGCGCGGTGTGGCCGTCCTCTGGCTGAAAGTCCAGCCAGACCCGGGGATCGCGATAGCGCACGCGACCTTCCAGCGTTCGCTGGGTGCAAACCGGAGGACAATTCCACTGCAACCCGTGTACACGCACTTCGTTGACGAACAGTCCAGGCGCTTCCGGACCTTCGAAGGCGACGAGTAGCGCATTGTCCGCCGCCCGTTTGCCTACCACGACATAGGCTTGGTGATCGGTGTTGGATGGCACCCCGATGCCCCGCCGCTGGCCGAGGGTGTAGTAGTGCAGACCGCGATGACGGCCCAACTCCCGGTTGTCATGGGCCCGAACGATCGGACCGGGACGGTCTGGCACGTACGCACGGAGGAAGTCCTGCATTTTGACTTCGCCGATGAAACAGATGCCCTGGCTGTCCTTCTTGTCGGCGGTCACAAGTCCCGCCTCCCGGGCGAGCGCCCGAAGTTCGGGTTTGAGCAGGTGCCCGATGGGGAATCGGGCGTCGCGCACCTGGTCCTGGCTCAGCAGGGTCAGGAAGTAGGATTGGTCCTTGTTGGGGTCCGCTCCCTCGCGGAGGGCCCAGCGCGGCGCTTCGTGGGGCGCCTGATCGGCCTCCGGCGCCGGCACCCGCTGGGCGTAGTGGCCGGTAGCCACGGCGGAAAACCCGTGGTCTTTAGCCCAGGCTCGGAACACGCCAAACTTGATTTCCCGGTTGCACATCACGTCGGGATTCGGCGTCAGTCCGCGGGAATAGCCGTCCAGGAGGTAGTCGACCACCCGCTCTCGGTAGTCGCGCATCAGGTTGACGACGTGAAACTCGATGCCAATGCGTTCCGCGACCGCCCGCGCATCCACGATGTCCTGCTGCCAGGGACAATCCCCGACGATGTGATCCTCATTGATCCAGTTCTTCATGTACGCGCCCACGATGTCGCAGCCCTCTCGCTTGAGCAGCAGGGCGGCGACGGAGCTGTCCACCCCTCCGGAGAGGGCGACCAGAATACGTTCGCGGGCGGGTGTCGCCATGGCGCGAAACCACGATCTCTGAACCCGATTTGTCAATGCCGGGGGTGCCGCGAGTCGCAGGCACCAGGGTGGGTGTCTCGAGCCGTGTGCAGGGCGGAGGGAGACAAATTGATTCTTGCGCGGGGCTCCACCCCTGAACTGACTTCGGACGAGTATGTCCGCCGCTGTCGATCCCACACCGTACAATAAGGACCACCCGTTTCACGCCCGGCTGAGTGAGAGCCGACTCCTCAGCAAACCGGGTTCCGCCAAGGAAACACGCCACTTTGCCGTGGAGATCACCGGCAGCGGGCTGCATTACAAAGCCGGGGATTCCCTCGGCGTTTTTCCGTCCAACCGGCCGTCCGAAGTGTCGGACATTTTGCACCAGCTGGGTGCGACCGGGGATGAACCGGTGCTGCTGCCAAAGGCGACGGAGCCGATTCACTTGCGGGAGGCCTTGACGACCCGGCTGGCGCTGGCCGGCCCGACCCGGAAGATCATGGAGACCTTGCAGGCCAAGGCTACGAATCCGGACGAACATGCCAAGCTCGCCGGATTGCTCGCGCCGGAGTCGAAGGAAGTGTTGACCGCGTTTCTCGACGAACGGGAGTACATCGATCTATTGGTCGAGTTTCCCAGCGCGAAACTGACGCCCCAGGAGTTGGTGGATCACATGCGCAAGTTGATGCCGCGCCTCTATTCCATCGCGTCCTCTCCCAAGCTTCACCCGACCGAGATTCATCTGACCGTCGCGATTGTGCGGTACCGCACCAACCAACGTGAACGTCACGGGGTTTGCTCCACCTTCTTGGCAGACCGGGTCCAAGTGGGAACCACGCCGACGCCGGTGTTTGTTTCTCATTCGCACTTCGGACCGCCGGAGGATACCTCCAAGGATTGTATCATGATCGGGCCGGGTACGGGCATTGCGCCGTTCCGCGCCTTTGTTCAGGACCGCTACGCAGACAAGGCGACGGGTCGGAACTGGGTGTTCTTTGGCGACCAAAAGCGCGCCACGGATTTTCTCTACGAGGAGGAATGGACGGAATGGCGGGCCAAGGGCGTGCTCCACCGCCTCGACCTCGCCTGGTCGCGCGACCAGCTGGCCAAAGTGTATGTGCAGGATCGCATGCGCGAACATGCCGCAGAGCTCTGGGCCTGGATCAAAGGGGGTGGCTACGTCTTTGTGTGTGGCGACGCCAAACGCATGGCCAAAGACGTCGACCAGGCCCTCCACGGCATCATTGCGGGCCAGGGAGGCATGACCCCCGAGCAGGCTGTCGAGTACGTGAAGCAGATGAAAAAGGAAAAGCGTTACCAGCGGGACGTCTATTGATCTAATCAGCCCCTCTACCCATGACTTTTAATCAACGAACTGCGCTGGTCACTGGCGCTGGCCGCGGTATTGGCAAAGCAATTGCTGAAGTGCTCGCCCGTCAGGGTGTCACCGTCATCTGCGTCTCCAAGTCGGAATCCTCCTGCGGGGCGGTGGCCCAAGCCATCCTTGCCGCCGGGGGCAAGGCCAAGGCCGTGGCGGTGGATGTAGCCGATGGGGCGGCAGTTACAAAGGCGTCACAGGATCTTCTGACCGAGTTTGGCAAGATCGACATCCTGGTGAACAATGCCGGCATCACCCGGGATGGGTTGCTGGCCCGGATGTCGGAGGATGACTGGAACACCGTGATCCAGACCAATCTCACGAGCTGCTTTCACTGGACCAAGGCGATCGGCTGGCCCATGTGCCGCGCGCGCTACGGTCGGATCGTAAATGTGGCCTCGGTCGTCGGGCTGGTGGGGAACGCCGGGCAGGCTAATTACGCGGCCGCCAAAGGCGGCATGGTGGCCTTCACCAAATCGATCGCCAAGGAGTTTGCCCGCCGCAATGTCACCGCGAATGTGGTGGCGCCTGGTTTTATTAAGACGGATATGACTGCCACCTTGGGTGAAGAGGTACAAAAGGCGGCCCAGGGAATGATCCCGATGCAGCGCTTTGGTGAAGCAGCGGATATCGCGCACATGGTTGCATTCCTTTGTTCGGAGGAAGCGAGTTACATCACCGGTCAAGTTTTTACCGTTGACGGCGGCATGGCGATGTGAAGCCTGCGACCTTACGTTTTCTTCACTATGGCCGATCAAAAAACCATCGAACAGCGCGTTAAAGAGATCATCGTCAACCAGCTCAATGTGAACGAAGAGCAGATCACGCCCCAAGCTTCGTTCCTGGACGATCTCGGTGCGGATTCGCTCGACACGGTCGAGTTGATCATGGCGTTCGAAGAAGAGTTTAAGGACGAAATCAAAGGCGAGATCCCCGAGTCCGATGCAGAGAAGCTGCAGACGGTCGGTCAGGTCATCGACTACATCAACGGCAAGGCCGGAGCCAAGTAAGGCCCCCATGGTTTTCCACAAGGCGTCCTGCCGCACTGCGGCCGGGCGCCTTTTTGTTTTTCCCGTCGCACGCGGCCAACTCAGCCTGAATTCCTCCGGCGAAGCGGGAACACGAGTTCATGAACCACGGATGAACACAGATTGTCACACGACAGGAATTGAGGTCACTGTTCAGCTGTCAGAGGGTGGGCAATCCTTGCATCGGCGGACTGGATCCGGGTTGAATGGTATCCACCTGTGGTCCAGTTGCAGTGCCTAGGCTTGGCAACGCTCGCTCGCCCTCCTTTTTTTCCGCATGGCTATGACAATCGAAACGTCCCCCGCATCGCAGCGTGTCGTTGTCACCGGTCTCGGTGTTGTCCATGGCCTCGGGCAGACCGTGGAAGCGTTCTGGGCGAGCGTGCTGGCCGGACGCAACGGGATCGACCGGGTCTCGCTTTTCGACCCCACGGGATTTTCAAGTCAGATCGGCGCCGAGGTGCGGGGGTGGGATCCCGATGCGCACATGGACCCGAAGGAGGTCCGGCGGAACGACCGCTACACCCACTTCGGATTTGTCGCCGCCAAAGAGGCGTTTCGCGACTCGGGAATCGACCTCTCGCGTCAGGATCCGGACCGGATCGGCGTGGTCATCGGCTCGGGTATCGGAGGAATGGCGACGTTTGAAACCCAGCATAAGCGACTGTTGGAGGGCGGGCCGCGCAAGGTTTCGCCGTTTACCATTCCGGCTTTGATCGGCAACATGTGTTCGGGCTTGTTCGCGATCGAGATCGGCGCGCGGGGCCCCAACTTCGGCCTGGTGTCAGCCTGCGCCACCGCCACGCACGCCCTCGGGGAGGCCATGCACATGATCCGCCGAGGGGACGCCGATGTCATGGTGGCCGGCGGCGCCGAGGCGGCGATCACGCCGTTTGCCTACGCGAGCTTCTGCTCGATGAAGGCGATGAGCACGCGCAACGACGACCCGGCCACCGCCTGCCGGCCGTTTTCGCTCGGACGCGACGGATTCATCATGGGCGAGGGCGCCGGCGTGCTCGTCATTGAGTCGCTGGCCCACGCGCGCGCCCGCGGAGCGAGGATCTACTGCGAATTGGTGGGATACGCCGCCACCGCCGACGCCCACCACATCACCCAACCGGATCCGGAGGGCAAGGGGTTGTCGATGGCGATGCGCCGTGCCCTCGCCAGCGGAGCGGTGCCGCCGGAACAGGTCGACTACATCAACGCTCATGGCACGAGCACCCCTTACAACGACAAGTTCGAAACGCTGGCGATCAAACGCGTCTTCGGGGACCATGCCCGCCGGCTTGCCATCAGCTCGACCAAGTCGATGACCGGTCACCTGCTGGGCGCCGCCGGCGGCATTGAAAGCGTCATCAGCGTCAAGACGGTGCAGACGGGCCTGATTGCCCCGACCATCAATCTGCACGAACCGGACCCGGAGTGTGACCTCGACTATGTGCCAAACACCGCCCGCGAAGCGCGGGTGACCACGGTGCTGAGCAACAATCTCGGTTTCGGCGGACAGAATGCCGCCATCGTTTTCCGCGCGCTCTCCTGAACCCCTCTCGTGATCGCGCCAGCCGGCTCGCGGCGGCGTAAACCGGGTGCAAGGAGGGCTGCATCCCGACCGGCCCGTCACCGCGGCAGGCGGGGTTGGAACGCAAAAAAGCCCGCGGCGAACGCCGCGGGCGAAAAGCAGTCGAATGAAGGCAACTAGACCTTCTGGACCAGGCCGGCCTTGATGGCCTTGACCGCCACCCAGACGCGCTTCGTGCCACCGTTTGCGGTCCGGATGCGAATGCGTTGCAGGTTCGGGCGGAACTTGCGAGGCGTGATGCTCGTGACGTGCGTGCCGATGCCTCCGCTCTTTTTGCTCTGACCTTTACGGTTGATGCGGGAGCCTTTGACAGGACGTCTACCAGTGATTGCGCAGATACGGGCCATAAACGAGGTGGTTAAAGGGTCGGACATAAAGACCCGAGGCGGGGCAGTGCAAGGGGAATTTTACCAACGTTCCGCGCTTAGCACCTGGAACTTCTGTCCGAGGTGGGCGGGATGCAACAATTGGAGCAACGCCTGCTTGCGGGGACTCCGCAGACCGCCCTCGGCAGCCAGGCTGGCCTCAAGGTAGCTTGCGGCGTGCCGCATGAAAAAGGCCTCCTGGGAAGTGACGGTCACGGCTTGGCCGCCGTGCTGCTGAAGGCATTCGACCAGCCAGTCCCAACAGACATGGACGGTCAGATCCTGTTCGCCCGGTCGACTTAGCAACTCATTGGATTGCTGGTGTTTCCAGTAGGTCCGAGCCGTACCCTGCGGGGTGGCTTCCGCGAGTTCGCGCAGGCTCTTGCCATAGTCACAGGCAATAAAAACGCCCTTCCAGGAGGGCTCGAGCAGGCGGGTCAACAGGTCAATGGCGGCGCGCGGTGCGTCGAAGTGGTAACCGTCGCGCCTGACCGGGGGCAGCCACGGTTCCTGAACCGGACCCAGGTTGACTTCTTCGAGGTGTTCTCCGGCCCGCCGCACGCCCAGTTCGCACCAATTGCCACCCTCGACCACAAAACGGCGAAACGGTTGAGCATCAAAGAGTTCATTCGAGAATACGATGAGCGATCCGTCGAGGTGCAGCGGGTCTCCCAGTCGTCGGACTTCCGCTCGGGCAAAGGGATGAACCACCCCTTCCAGCACGGTGGTCTCGGGCTCTGCACCGATTTCGACGAACGTGAGGCTGGCCGGACTGCGTCCTCGAAGGAGCGTCACACTGGCCGCCGCTACCAATTCTCCAAACCACCGTCCGCTGGTGCTGGCCGTGTAGAAGTCAGTGCCGGGAGCGCGCCCCACCCGCCTGCGCCCGGCCCGATAGTAGCCGCAGATCGGATCGTAGAGCGCGAGCTGCACAAAGTCGTCATAGCGCAGGGCGTTGACGCCCTTGGCCTCGAGGTCGGCTCGAAAGCGGTCGAGAAAGAGAGTGGAAGGAGGGGCGCGATCAGACACAGCGAAGGGAATAGGGAGGGACAGGTGACGACTGATCTTGTTTATCTATTGAATTCAAGTGATTTGAGAAACTCCAGCGCGTCCTTCTCCGGAGACGCTCCTCGGTCCGAGGGCAAAGGAGGCGGGTGCTCCCCTGGCACCCGGGTGAAAGCAAGGGACGGGAGCGGTTGTGCGGAAAGAGCTCACCGGCGGCAGCGAGTCCCCATTTACAAACCGCTTCCGATGCCCACGCTCAAGGCGATGCTCAAACGTTTTCTGACCATTGCCAGCGGGGCCCTGGTGGGCACTGCGCTCGCCTACACGGCCGCGAACTACGCGGCCGCCTGGGGACTGTGGCCAAATCGCGAGCTCGACCGTTCATCATCCTACGTCAAGCAGGTGATGGAATTGGTGGCGGATAACTACGTGGATGGCAGCAAGGCGGGATACGATCAGCTGACGAAGTCGGCGCTGCACGGTTTGTTGGAGTCGCTCGACCCGCATTCGGAGTTTTTGGAGGCACGTGACTTCCGCGAGCTGGAGGAGGACATGAACGCCGAGTTTGGCGGCATTGGCGTGCAGGTGGAGATGCGTGAAGGACGCGTGGTGGTCATTTCTCCGATCGCGGGTACGCCGGGAGATCGCGCCGGCATCCAGCGGGGTGACGCGATTGTGGCGGTCGATGGCAAACGCCTCGACAAGGCGGCGATGAACGACGTGGTCGATCACCTGCGCGGCAAGCCGCGCAGCAAGGTGACGGTGCAGTTTTATCGCCCGTCCACGAAGCGGGAGTTCGAGGTCACCCTCGTGCGCGAGATCATCAAGGTGGAGAGCGTGCGCGACGTCCGCCTGCTTCCGGATGGAATCGGCTACCTGCAGCTCACCCAGTTTTCCGAACGCACCGGGGACGAATTCGAAGCGGCCCTGGCGAAACTCAAGTCCCAGGGCATGACGGCGCTCGTGCTCGACCTGCGCAACAATCCCGGCGGTCTCTTGGACGCGGCCGTGGCGGTGGCCGAGCCCTTCTTCAACCGGGGCGAGCTGATCGTCTATACCCAGGGACGCAACCCGAAGGACCGGGAGGAGTTCCTGGCGGAATCGAGACGTCCCGCGCTCGCCGTGCCGATTGTGGTGCTCATCAATTCCGGCACTGCGAGTGCAGCGGAGATTGTGGCCGGGGCGCTGCGGGACACGCGCAAGGCGGTCATCGTGGGCGAGCGATCGTTCGGCAAGGGTTCGGTCCAGTCGATTTTTCAGCTCAAGAATGGCGAGGGACTCCGCCTCACCACGGCGCGGTACTACACGCCGAGTGGGGTGACGATCCATGAAAAGGGAATCGAACCGCAGGTGGACGTGGTCATGACGCCGGAGGAGGACAGTCAGCTGCGCCTGCAGCGTGCCCGTAGTGACGTGACGGATGCGAAGGAATTCACCGAGCGCTTCGGCTTCACGCCGATTCCCGACCGCCAGCTGGACGCCGCGGTGGAGGTCGCGCACGGTTTGCAGGCGTGGACGCGGCGCGCGGTCGCCACGCGGTGAGAGGTTCTGGATGATCCTTGCGCTTGAGAGTTCCTGCGACGAGACCGCGATCGCCCTGTTCGACCCCGCCCGGGGGCTCCGTGGCGAGTGGATCCGCAGCCAGATCGCGTTGCACGAAGGCTACGGCGGGGTCGTTCCCGACCTTGCCACGCGCGAGCACCTCCAGGCGCTCCAGCCATTGCTGCGCGAAGCCATGGCAATGGACCCGGGCTTTGCGGGGGTGACCCAGGTCGCGGTGACCCACGGGCCGGGCCTTGCGGGCTGTCTGGCCATCGGAGTCGCCTCCGCCAAGGCGCTGGCTTACGCGCTCCAGGTGCCCTTGGTGGGAATCAATCACCTGCGCGGCCATGCCTTCTCGCCGTTCATTCCGGTCCAGGCCGAGGATCCGGCGGCATTTGAACGTCGCTGGGAAGAGCTCACGCCTCACCTGGGATTGATCGTATCGGGCGGCAACACGTTGCTGTTTCAGCTGGGACGCGACCGACGGATCACGGTTCTGTCCACGACGCGGGATGACGCGGCCGGCGAGGCCCTCGACAAAGGGGCCAAGCTCCTTGGGCTTGGATATCCGGGTGGTCCACTGATCGAGGCGCTGGCGCGGCAGGGAGATATCTGGGCGTTCGAGTTTCCCCGAGGCATGGGAGGCCGTGATGAACTGGATTTCAGTTTTTCGGGGCTCAAGACGAGCCTGCGTTACCGCCTGGAAAAAATGACCGCGGAGGAGGTGGTGGCACGTCGGGCCGACCTGTGCGCGAGCTACCAGCAGGCGGTCATTGACGCATTGGTGCGCAAGACCACGGCCGCGATGCGGCGGGAGGAGGTGGAGGTGCGCAGCCTCGGGCTATCGGGCGGTGTGGCCAATAATCGCACGTTGCGGACCGCGCTGGCAGAGTCAGCCTCGCGGCAGCGTGTGCCGCTTCTGGCGGCCCTGCCCAAACACACCGGCGACAACGCGGGCATGATTGCGTTTGCGGCGTGGTGTGACCCGCACGTGGCGCCGAGCGCCCTGAACGAACTCCGCATCGCCCCAGGGCTCACCCTGTGAGGGACGCTGACCGACTTCACCTTCAGGTGTAGTCGCGTCGCAGGTTGCTGGGCAGCAGGCCGAGTTCCTCCCGGTACTTGGCCACCGTACGACGGGCGATGTTGATGCCTTTTTCCTGAAGTTTGGCCACGATCTCCTGATCGCTCAGGGGGTGGCTCTTGTCCTCCAGTGACACCAACTCGTCGATCATCTCTTTCACGCTCGTATTGGAGACGGACTCACCGCTGTCGGCCTGATATCCGGGGGTGAAGAAGAACTTGAATTCAAAGACCCCGTGCGGGGTCTTGATGAACTTGTTGGCGATGGCGCGACTGACGGTGGTTTCGTGCACTCCCACGGCGTCGGCGATCTGGGTCATCGTCAGCGGCTTCAGCCGGGACACCCCTTCGCGGAAAAACTCCTCTTGCACCTTGATGATCTCGCGGGTGATCCGCTCGATGGTCTGCTGGCGCTGCTCGATGGAGTTGATCAGGAACTTGCCCGAACGCATGCGCTCGCGCACGTAGTCGCGCTCGTCCTTCGACAAGGCCCCTTTTGCAATCATCTCCTTGTAAGTGTTGGAGATGCGCAACCGGGGGATGTAGTCGCTATTGAGAATGATCTTCCATTCGCCGCGGTCCTCTTCGACGGTCACATCGGGAACGACCACGCGATTGTTGTCGTCGGCGAACCGTCGGCCCGGGGCGGGATCGAGCGTGCCGATTTCCTCGATGGCCTCCTGGACATCGTCCATGTGCGCCCCGATCTTGCGTGCGATTTCTGGGATGCGACGCCGGGTGAGCAGGGCAAAGTGATCGCGGACGATGCGGGCGGCGAGGGAATCACCTCGATTCTTGGCCTGGAGCTGGAGCACGAGGCATTCCCCGAGGTCCTTGGCGCCAATTCCCGCCGGTTCGAACGCCTTCAGGGTCTTGAGAGCGTCTTGAACGATGTCGAGAGCCAGTCCGGTTTGAAGTGCGACATCCGAGGCGGTCTGGGTCAGAAACCCCCGATCGTCGAGACTGCCCACCAGGTGTTGCATCGCCAGCATGGCGGGCTTGCTCAGGTCGGTCATTTCCGCCTGGCGCATGAGGTGTTCCTGCAGTGAGGTTTCCGTCACCAGGGAGTCGAAAAAGTGCTGCCGCTTTTCGGCGTCGTCCGCGGTGAACGGCTGCGCCCCACCGGCATTGCTCATGTAGTCGCGCCAGTCTTCGTCGAGCTTGGTGAGAATTTCGAATTCCTTCGAAAAATCCATCTGCTCGCGTTCGTTGCTCTGCGAAGGAGCCTCGTTCGGACCTTCGCCATCCCGATTCAGATTGTCGCGCTCCCGTTCCTCCGACTGCTGCTCCAGGCTTGTCCCCTCCATGGGCAGCTCCTCAAGCGTGGGATTGTTCTGTAACTCCTCCTGGATGACGGATCGCAGATCGAGGGCGGCGACCTGAAGAATTTTCAGTGACTGCCGCAACTGCGGCGCGAGGACCAGGGACTGGGTCTGCCGCTGGCGGAGATCCTGACTAAAGCCGGGTCCAGCCATGGTGGTTCAAGAAGCCGCGGCCGGGTGACCCGGAGCGACATTCGCGCGTAAGCGAAGAGAAAGGGGCGACAGCACCCAACGGGCCCGTTCCCCGGGAACGCCGCACTGGACCCCATTTGCAGGTTTGAAGGTGGTTAACACGCGTTCGGAGGAGAATCGGCACGGCTCAAGCTTGCAAGAGGGGAAATTGTAGCTAGCACGAAATCTGCTGCAGAGGATTCGTTCAGTTGACAGGTGGGTCTCGGGAGCTAGGGTTTTCCGATGATTACGCTCACGCCTCGCGCCGCCCTCCAGGTCCGCACGATGCTGCAGGACGTGGATCCGTTGGAACACAAGCGCCTGCGTGTTTTTGTGGAGTCCGGTGGCTGTTCCGGCTTTCAGTACGGCATGTCGTTCGACGTGCAGAAGCCGGATGATCAGGTTCTGGAGAGTGAGGGCCTGTCGATTCTCATGGACCCGACAAGCCTGGCCTACCTCAACGGTTCGGCGATCGATTTTGATGACGGCTTGCAGGGTAAAGGGTTCGAAATCAAGAACCCCAACGCTCAGAGCACCTGCGGGTGCGGCAAGTCCTTCGCCTGAGTTCAGGCTCCCACGACGGTCGTCACGCCAGAGTGCGGGATCGCTGCCTTGGCTTCCCGCGCGGCGGTAGCCGAGTCGCGGGGCGAATCACCGTGGTGCAGGGCGACGATTCCCAAGGTCAAGCGCTCGACTCCCACTGCCTTGAAACCTGCCGAATCCAGTTCCGCAGCGAGCTGGGCATGGCTGGGAAAACTCTCCACGGATCCGCAGAGGTAGTCGTACGCCCCGCGATCTCCCGTGACCGCCCCCGCCACCCAGGGCAGAATCCGTTTCAGGTAGAAAAAATAAATCGGGCGAAACCACCGGTAAGGCTGCGAGAATTCCAAAACAAAAAGTCGTCCTCCCGGACGCAGGACCCGGCGCATCTCGCGCAGCGCGCGTCCGCGGTCGGCCATGTTTCGCAAGCCAAACGAAATGGTCACGGCATCGAACGCCTGATCGGGCAGGGGGAGACTGAGTCCGTCACCCTGGCGAAACACCACGTTGGCAAACGTCCCGGGGGTGGCGGCCTTCTTGATTTCGGCCTCGTCGAGCATGGGTTGGCAGAAGTCCATTCCGACAATGGCGGTGGAAACGGGAAGCCCACGGCTGAGCGCGAAGGCCACATCGCCGCTGCCTGTGGCCAAATCGAGCACGTCGGCGGGATGGCGTTTCCTCACGGCCCGTACGAGGCACCGGCGCCACCAGACATCCACTCCTCCGCTCAGCAGGCGATTCGCGAGGTCGTAACGACGCGCGATGCGGGAAAACATGGAGTTGACGGCAACCGGATCCGGCATGGTGAGCCCGGAACCGAACGCCAAAACGGCCCCAAGGCAACCCCAGAGGCGGATTCTGCGGGCTCGCCTTGGTTTGGCGAGCGCTCCTAGCGTCGCGGGATGTCCTCTGCTGGTTTTTCTCCAGACTCGGTGCCGGCCTGGGTCGGCCTGGCCGCCCAGACTGCAGCCGAGGCGCATGCCGGGCAGTTTCGTCGGGACGGTGTCACTCCCTACCTCAAGCACCCCGAAGCCGTGGTGGCCCGGGTCCGGGGCGACGCCTCCGCGGAGGCCGTGGCCTGGCTGCACGACGTGCTGGAGGATACACCCTTGACTGTCGAGGACCTGCGCCGCCGTGGCATTCCGGATGAGGTGGTCGGGGCGGTGAGTCTGCTGACCAAGGGAGAGGGCTGCGACTACGGGGCGTACCTGGCGCGCGTCCGCGACCATCCGCTCGCCCGCAAGGTGAAGATCGCGGATATGCTGGCCAATCTTTCCGACCATCCGACCGAGAGACAGATCGTCAAGTACGCCCAGGGTCTGCTCGTCCTGATGAACGCACCTGCGCTCTCACCATGATTCGCACCGGAGTCGTTGCTGTCCTGATGGTGGTCGCCGGGCTGTCCCTCTGGGCCAACTGGCCGGGCCAACGCCTGCCGGCCGGCGCCCGGGTCGATCGCCTCGTGGTGGAAAAGGCGCGTCGTCTGCTGGTGGCTTACCGGGGAAATGAGGTCTTGGCGACCTATCCCGTCTCCCTCGGCACCGCTCCGGTCGGTCCGAAGGTCCGGGAGGGCGACCGCAAGACGCCGGAAGGCGTGTATCGCATCACTGAACACAAGCAGGACAGCTCCTACCACCGGGCCTTGCGGGTTTCCTATCCCGGTCCCGAGGACATTGAACGCGGTCGGGCGGGCGGGTACAATCCGGGGTCCGACATCATGATCCACGGGCTGCCCAACGGCATGGGGCTGATCGGGCGGTTCCAGCGCTGGCGCGACTGGACCGCCGGGTGTGTGGCCCTGACCAATCCCGAGATCGACGAATTGTTCGCGGCGGTCGTTCCGGGGGCCGTGGTTGAGATCAAACCCTGAACCCCGGCTCTGCCGATGGGCGCGGCCGAACCTCAGTTCTTGGGCAAGGGATCGATGTCGGTGGGGGCAAACGAACGGGGCAGGGTGGCCTCGCCGCTCTGAAACCGCTCGTAGAAATCGACGTGGTCGGGGTTGGCGAAGGGGTAGGTGTCGAAGATCTCGGGATCGGGCCCGACCAGCCGGGGGTCGCCCTGCGAGGACAGCGTGGCGTTGAGTCGATCCGTCAGGGAGTAGCGGGCGGCGGCGCGGTCCAGGTGTCCCACTACATTTTCCACGCAGTCGGGATCCGTGCTGAGATCGTACAGCTCTTCGTCCGCCCTCATGCCGAAGGAGGCCAGCCAGGCGGGTTCGTCAGGCTGGGTGCGGTGACGGGCGAGGATGAGCGATTTGGTGGGGCTGGAATCCACATCGCGATAACCGGTCTCGGGGTTGCCCGAAGGCCAGCGTTCCGCGTGGTAGTTGCGAAGGTAGAGCAGACCGTCGGCGATGATGCCGCGGATGGGATACCCCTGGTTGCGCGGCCGGCCCGGGTCGTGGCGTTCGCGACCGATCAGGACGGCATCCCGCGTTGGATCCACCCGACCCTCGCGATCGCTGCGCAGTAGCGGAAGGAGGCTACGGGCCGGCGAACGTGCAAAGGTCGGACTGGGCCAGGCCAGTCCCGCCGCTTCCATCAGGGTGGGAACGAGGTCCGGCAGTGAGACGTAGTCGTCGACACTTCGACCCGGATGGGGCACCCCGGCCGGCCAGCGGATCGCGAGAGGCAGGTGAACCGAAATGTCGTAGCACTGGCCCTTGGCCCGAGGAAACGGCATGCCGTTGTCCGAAGTGACGAGGATGAGCGTGTTTTCCAGCTGACCCCGGCGCTCCAACTCGGCCAGCATCCGGCCGAGGTGGGTGTCGAAGTGCTCCACCTCCAGGGCGTAGTCGAGGAGGTCCGAGCGCACGGTTTCGTGATCGGGCCAATGGGCGGGAAAGGAGCGAATGTCATCCGGCTTCTTGCCTCCCTTGGTCACACCCGAACCGGCCTCGTACGCGCGGTGTGGCTCCATGCCGCCGTACCAAAAACACCACGATCCCCCGGCCGGAGCTGCATCGAGGAACGCCGCAAAGTTTCCCGCGTAATCATGATCCGAGATGCCGGTGGTCGGCGGGGGCGCCTTTTTGGTTTGAAACGGCGTGCCAAGCAGGAGCCGCGGGGAACCATCTGCCTGGCGCGCGATCCCGGGTGCCCAGCCTTTGCCGGTGAAACCGACGCGGTAACCGGCGCGGCCGAGCGTTTCGGTGACCGTCGGGACTTCCGGCGGGAAAAAGCTCCAATGGGTGAATCCTGCCCCGAGTTGCCACGGATTGAGTCCCGTCAGGAGACTGGCGCGCGACGCCGAACACTTCGCCACCGGGGTGTAGGCATTGAGGAAGAGCACACCTTCGCGGGCGACGCGGTCAAAGGCGGGGGTGCGGACCCAGGCGAGGCCGTAAGCGGAGGCGTGAGGGAACGACCAGTCGTCAGCGACTGCGATCAGTATGTTCGGGCGGGACGAACCGGCGGCCGTGGCCCGGACAACGATGCCTGCCATCAGCGTGAGAGAAGCAAGAAGGCAGCGGAGGATCATCGGAGGAGGCTTAGCGATTGCGCTTGGCCGCGCGCGTCATGTTGCCGATGGGGATCTTCCCCTGCACGGTCCAGCCTCCGTCGGCGTAGAAGACCTGACCCGTGACATAGCTGGAATCCGCGGAGGCAAGGAAGACTGCCGGTCCCACCATCTCCTCCGGCTCACCCGTCCGCCCGAGTGGCACGACCCCGCCCCAGGCGGTGCGGTAGTCAGGATCGTCCTTGAGGTTGCGCTCCACGTTGATCGGACCCGGGGCAAACGTGTTGACGCGGATCCCGTAGGGAGCGAGCTCCACCGCCAGCTGTTTGGTCATGCCGTTGATTGCGGCCTTGCTCGTGGCGTAAGCGACAAGGTTCTTCACACCGAGTGCAGCGCACACCGTTGAGATGTTGATCACCGACCCGGCTGTCTTGGTGTCACGCATCCATCGGGCCGCGCCCAAGGTGCAGAAAAAGGTGCCCTTCAAATTGGTGTCGAGCACCGTATCCCATTTTTCCTCGGTGGTGTCGAAAAACTCGGTCCAGCCGGTCAGACCGGCATTGTTGATGAGCACGTCAAGGCGAGGAAACGCGGCCCGGGCGCGTCGGAACAGGCGCTCAATCTGGGAGGTGCTGCGCAAATCGGCGGGGATCAACACGGCGCGCCGGCCGAGGGCCTTGACTTCGCGCGCGACGGCGCGGGCGTTGTCGAGGTCCTGGAAGTAATTGATGATGATGTCGGCGCCCTCCCGCGCGCAGCCGAGGGCAAGCGCACGCCCGATGCCGCGGCTGGCACCGGTGATGAGGACGGTTTGGTCGAGAAGGCGGTTCATTGCGGCAGAGTGAAGCTTGGGTCGCGGCATTGCGCCGGTCGACGGGACGGCAAAGCCTGCGCAGTCGGGCTCGCTTGCCAAACCGAAATACAATGGGTCAGGTAACGATGTCCTTCACCACTTTCCCGTGAACGTCGGTGAGCCGGAATTGACGTCCCTGATACCGATAGGTCAGCCGCTCGTGATCAATGCCGAGGAGGTGCAGCACGGTCGCCTGCCAGTCGTGCACGTGGACACCGTCTCGCACCACCCGGTAGCTGAAGTCGTCGGTCTCGCCATAGGCGATGCCGGGCTTCACCCCACCGCCGGCCATCCAGATGCTGTAGGCGGTACCCAGGTGGTCGCGCCCGTGGCCGTCGACCTTGGTGATGTCACCCTGGACAAAGACCGTGCGGCCAAACTCTCCGGCGTAAATGACGAGGGTGTCATCCAGCAGCCCGCGCTGCTTTAGGTCCTTGACCAGCGCCGCCGTCGGCTGGTCGGTGTCGCGGCACTGAATTTCCAGCTGGGTGGAGAGATTGCGATGCTGGTCCCATCCTCCGTGCATCAGCTGGACAAAGCGCACGCCCCGCTCCGCCATGCGGCGCGCGAGCAGGCAATTGCGCGCATAGCTGCCGGGCCGGTGAACATCGGGACCGTAGCTGGCGATGACCTCCGGCGACTCCTTGCTCAGGTCAAGCAGTCCAGGAACGCTCGCCTGCATCTTGAACGCCATTTCGTACTGGGCGATGCGGGTCTCGGTCTCGGGATCGCCGTGGCCCTCAAGCTGATGCGCGTTGAACGCGGCAATGTCGTCCAGCAGGGCCCGCTTCTGGGTGCGGTCGAGTCCGGGGGCGTCGTTGAGGTAGAGGACCGGTTCGCCTTCACTCCGCAGGCGGACGCCTTGAAATTTCGACGGAATGAAACCACTGCCCCAATAGTGTTCGTAGAAGAGCTGTCCGCAGGTCTTCTGCTGATCCGAGGACGTCATGACGACGAATGAAGGCAGATCATCGGTCAGGGAACCGAGACCGTAACTGAGCCACGACCCCAGGCTGGGACGCCCGGGAATCTGCGAACCGGTGAGGCAGAAGGTGACGCCGGGGGAGTGATTCACCGCCTCCGTGTGCATGGAGCGGACGAGGCAGATGTCGTCCGCGATGGATCCGATGCCCGGGAGCAACTCGCTCAGCCAGCGGCCCGACTGGCCGTATTGGCGAAATGGTTTCAACGAGGGCAGGATCGGGTAGTTCTTCTGCGTCGAAGTCATCGTCGACAACCGCGCGGACGACCGGACCGAGGCGGGAAGCTCCTGCAGTCGCATGGCCGCCAGCCCCGGCTTGTAGTCGAAGAGATCGACCTGGGACGGACCGCCGCCCTGCCAGAGCAGGATGACGCGTTTGGCGCGGGCCGGAAAATGGGGCAGCGTGGTTCCGCCCGAGCCGAGGGCGGCGAAGGCGTCGCGGTTGATCAGGGAACTGAGGGCTGCGATGCCGACGCCGGTGGCGCTTCGGCCGAAGAACTGTCGGCGCGTCATCTGCAGGTGGGCGGCGGTGAGAGGGTTCATGACTTGGTAAGCGTTTCGTCGAGATTGAGGAGCGCGAGGCACACCGCCGCATAGGCGGCCTGGTCGACCGGTGACAGGCTGGATTCCGGCGGGCGTTCCCCGACGGACAGGAACGCCTTGGCCGCGGCGGGGTCGCGCCGGAAACGCTCCTCCTGTTTGGCCAGGCTTGCCTTCAGGATCGCCTTTTCGCGGCGGTCCGGCGTGCGGGACAAGACCGCACGGAAGGCGGCGGCGAGCCGGGCGTCGGGCTTCTTCTCGGCAAGCATGACCCGCCCGGCCAGCACCCGGGCCGCCTCGATGAAGGTCGGATCGTTCAGGGTCGTCAGCGCGTGCAGCGGCGTGCTCGTGGTGGCGGAGCGCACCTTGCAGGTATTGCGGGCCGACGAATCGAACATGTTGGACGGTGCGATGGTGCGCCGCCAAAACGTGTAAAGGCTGCGGCGATACAAGTCGCTCCCCGTGGATTGCGGGTAGGTGAAGTCGCGTTCCAGGGTGATCGCGAGTGAGTCCCAGATGTCGGCCGGTTGGTAGGGGTACACCGGTTTGCCGCCCACCTGCTCGACGAGCAGCCCGCTCACCGCCAGCGCCTGGTCGCGGATCGCCAACGCCGAGAGGCGAAACCGTGCGCCGCGGGCAAAGAGGCGGTTCTCCGGATCGCGTTCCCTCAGCATCGGCGTGACGTCGGAAGACTGCCGGTAGGTGGCGCTGGTCACCATCAGGCGGTGCAGGTGCTTGGTGTCCCAGCCCCGCTCGCGGTACTCCACCGCCAGCCAGTCGAGCAACTCGCGGTGCACCGGCGCTTCACTCTGAACGCCGAAGTCTTCACTGGTTTTCACCAGCCCCAGTCCAAAGAAGGTCTGCCAGTGCCGGTTGACGACGACCCGGGCGGTCAGGGGCTGCTCCGGACTGACCAACCAGCGGGCGAGGCCGAGCCGGTTGCGCGGGGCGTCCTTGGGCAGCGGGGGCAGGAACGCCGGGGTGAGGAACGAAACCTCTTCGCGCTGCGCCTCGTAGTTGCCGCGGTCGAGCACGTGGGTGGTCCGGGGCATGGAGTCCTCCATCACCATGACGCGGGGGTTGCCGTCGTACTTGAGAAAGTCGCGGCGGGTGAAAAGCTGGTTGAATTCCGGATCGATGCGGGGCAGTTCGACCGCGATGAAGTGGCGGCGCACCACCTCGGTGTGCTGACGTTCGCGCGCCGCCGCCGGAATGGCGAAGACCTCGCGCACCGCCGCCGGAAGTTTCTCCGGGTGGGCCTCGGCCTCGATCTGCCAGGGTTTCTGCAAGGCGGCGATCTTCTCGTTCACATTGACCTTGGCGAGGCTGGCCTCCAGGGCCGCCAACTCCGCGGTTTGTTCGGGCGTGGCCAGGCTGAGAAGGGGCTCTGCCACGCGTGTCTTCGACGGGGTGCCCTTGACGTGACCGGTCTCGGGCAACTGGTTGAAGGCGGCGAGCAGCGAATAGTAGTCCTTTTGGGTGATGGGATCATACTTATGGTCATGGCACTGCGCGCAGGCCACGGTCAGGCCGAGCCAGTTGGTTGCGGTCGTGTCGACCCGGTCAAACAGGGTCACCCAGCGCTGCTCCTCCGGAATGACACCGCCTTCGCCATTGAGCAGGTGATTGCGATTGAAGGCCGTGGCGAGGCGCTGATCCACGGTGGGCTGGGGCAGCAGGTCGCCGGCGAGTTGCTCCACCGTGAACTGGTCGAACGGCATGTTGGCATTGAGCGCCTTCACCACCCAGTCCCGCCAGATCCACTGAAAGGTGTCACCATCCTGCTGAAAGCCGTTGGAGTCGGCATAACGCGCGGCGTCGAGCCAGGGCAACGCCATGCGCTCACCATAGCGCGGAGAGGCGAGCAGGCGGTCGACGAGGCGCTCGTAGGCGTCGGGTTTGCGATCGGCCACGAAGGCGTCGACCTCGGCGGGGGTGGGAGGGATGCCGGTGAGGTCGAGGCTGACCCGGCGGATCAGCGTGACCTTGTCCGCTTCCGGTGAGGGCGGCAGGGACTCCGCCTCCAGCTTGGCGAGGACGAACCGGTCGATGGGATTGCGCACCCACTTCGTCGCCTTCACCTCGGGCAAAGCCGGGCGGGTGGGGGCGGAAAAGGCCCAGTGCGACTCGAACGACGCCCCTTCGGCGACCCAGCGGCGCAATAAATCCTTCTGCGCGGTGGTGAGCGAGCGGTGGGAATCGAGGGGCGGCATGCGCTCCTCGGGGTCGTCCGAAAGGATCCGGAAGATCAACTCGCTGTCGGCCGGCTTGCCTGGGACCACGGCGTCGTGACTGAGCTGTCCCTCGCGTGTATCCAGCCGGAGCTTGGCCTTGCGCCGGCTTTCGTCCTGGCCGTGGCAGTAGAAGCAGTTCTCCGACAGGATGGGGCGGATGTCCGTGCCATAGTTGAGCCGGGCGGGTGACGCCGGCGTCGCGCCGAGGCCGGTGGTGGCGCCGATGGCGCACACCACGCCAAGCCAGGCACAATTCAACAGCACCGACCCTGTGGCGGTCAGCGAGAGGGGGAAGCAGCGAAGGGGAAGCACGCGGACGTCATCCGAGCGACGCCGGTGCCTCGTGTCAAAAGGGGAGATGGACTAATCGTTTCGTGGAATCGAGTGCCGCTGGCTGATGAAAATTCAGGGTCTTTCGCGCGGGCCGGCCGAAAAAACGAAATCACTCCGACTCTTTCACCTCGGGTTTGGGCGCCTCGGGTTTGACTTTGAGACTGCCGAGGTAGGCAACGACATCACGCAACTCGCGTGGCTGCAGGATGCCCAGCATCGGCGGCATGATGGAAACCGGCGCGGTGACCGAGGCAATGCGCTCGCGCGGCACGGCTTGGAAGGTACCGTCGAACTGTCGCAAGCGAACCACCTTGGCGTCTTCGCTGGCCAAGGTGCCCCCCAGGCTGGAGCCGTCCTTCAAGGTGACGCTGACAATGCCAAACCCCGGTGCGATGACGGCGGACGGGGCCAGAAGCGACTCGAGCAGTTGCGGTGCCGCGCGTTGCGAGCCGATGTTGCGAAGGTTGGGACCCACTTCGCTGCCTGTGGCGGTGACCGCATGGCAGGCGAGGCAGTTCGCATTGAGATGGTTGGCCACGACATCGCGACCAACGTCCTGGTTTCCCCCGGCGAGCAGTTCCGCGTGCGACTGTCCAAGCGTGGACGCCTGGTAGCGGGCCACCCGTTCAGCCAGACCGGGACGTGCGTCTGCGCGGGCGGACGCGGCTTCGACGACATCGAGTCGAAGCTCGGGTGGCACCGTTCCGGCCAGCAACCGGTCAGCCCACTGTTCAAGGACCCGGTCACAGTCCTCGCGTTGCGCGCGGCCGAGTAGGGCGAGGGTTTGCTGCTGCTCTGAGACGGAACGTTGCGCGAGCACCTCGAGCGCCGAAGGCAGGAAACGGTCCGGCTGACCCTGAAGCAGAAGTCCCAAGGCGGTGACCGGAAGAGGCGCCGGCGACTTTGGCGCGAGGGCCGCAGTCATGGCGCGGGTGAAGGCGGGTTGGTTCTGACCATCCGCCGCCAACAGTCGCAGCGTTTCGGCCCGAAGCGAACCAGGGGCATCATTCGTTGCGACGAGGTCGGCCAGCCGATCGGGCGATGCCTTCAGTCCGTGGGCAATCATGATCTCGACGGCCCGCGTCTTGAGCAGGGTGTCCTTGAGGGCGAGCAGGGCCTCAAGCCGGGGCGCCAGAACTCCGGCGATGGGAGCAGGGTTGTAGGTGCGGGCAAAGCCGTCGATCGCATCGAGCCTTGGCGGTTGTTTCCAGCCGGCCAGACTCTCCAGGGCTTGGAGGCGGAGATCGCGGGCGGCGGTATCCGTCAGGGCAAACGTCAGAAGCCGGGTGGCCGCTTCGGTGGTGCCGAGACGGAGGTTGGCATTGAGCGCGCGCCGCATCAGGGGCAGAGTGGTGCTCCCGGCGTCCAATCGTGCCGCCAGGGCCGGGAGGGCATCCGGGAGGCCCGGTCCATCATGGATGGCTCGGGCGGCTTCCTCAGCCACGAGTGGATCCGTGTCGGCCAGAAACGTTCGGACCAACGGCGAGGCCTGGCGGCGCAGGGCGACGACTGCCGCCACGCGAATTGCGGAAGAAGGCGAGGATCGCAGCGCCTCCAATTGTTCGGGACGTGCACAGCCTGACAGTCCCACCACCAGGGAGTTCCGGACCACGGGATCCGTGCCCTCGCGCTCGGCGAGTGCGAGCAAGGGGTTGACCGCGGTGGGTTCTCCGAGCTTGCCCAAAGCGAGCGTGGCCTGGAACCGAACCCGCGGAGCCGGATCCTGGAGCAACGCGACCAGTGCCGGAGCCGGGGCCCGCACCTTCGGGGAATCTCCCAGCACTTTCGCCGTCTGGGCGCGGAGCTCGGAATCGCTGTCCTTGAGCAACGCAAGGAGCGCCTCCCCCTTGACCGCCCCGCGACGCAGCCCCTGGCCGCAACCCCAGATCGCGTGGACCCGGGTCAGGCGTGACGCCGTCGTGTCAGTGGCGGTGGCGAGCAGGAGTTCAAAGCGATTGCGGCGGGCCAGCTCGAACTGGGCGCCGAGGCGCACGCGCTGGTCGGCGTGGCCGAGCAACGCGACCAGGCGGGGCTCGGCGTGACCGGAAAAGCCCGCGGCGAGGAGTTCCCGGGTTTCCAAACGCGCCGGGTGGCGCTGCGGGTCCTGGGTGTCGACGCGCCAGAGCGCTCCCAGTCCGTCCAAGGGGTATCCACCAATCCAATCCACAAAAACGAGCGAACCGTCGGGGTGCCAGCTCATGCCGATCCCCATGACCCCTTCATTGACCACGCGGGCATCAACCATGCGGTAGGATGCGCCGACCTGCTCGACGTGAAAGGCCTTCATCTTGCCCGAGGGAAATTCATTGAGCAGGAAGAGACCCCGTTGTTTGTCGCCCAGGGCGGTGCCCGGATCGACCTTGAAGCCGGCCGGTCCATCCGAGTAGTTCAGCAGCGGTGGCAGCAGGTGCGCCGTCTGTCCTGGGAAGGCAGGCTTCCAGTAGTTTTCGGTCATCCAGGGACTTGCCTCCTTCATGTACTGGTAGTTGCAGCGCCAGCCGGCGTCGCTGCCCTCGGGGATGGCGACGAATCGTTCGCGTTCGCCCTTCATGTCCGCGTCGTTGTCCACGGCGAAGAGGTCACCCCAGGTGTCAAAGGCAGGTTCCTGGGGATTGCGCAGGCCGTGGGCATACACCTCGAATCCGGAACCGTCCGGCTCGACCCGGAGGATGCAGCCCTCGTTGGGGAAGTGAAACGTCCGGCCTTCGCGGCTGACCACGTGCACGCCTTTGTCACCGATGCTCCAGTAAATGCGCCCGTCGGGTCCGACCGCGAGGCCATGCATGTCGTGGCCTGCATAGGCCAGATGGATACCAAAGCCGGTGGCGACAATCTCACGGATGTCGGCCACGCCGTCGTCGTTGGTGTCCTTGAACCGCCAGAGGTCCGGAGCGATGGTGGCGTAGACCCAGCCGTCGTGGTAGAGGATGCCGGCGGCGATACCGGTGACTTCGGTGTTAAAGCCCTCGGCAAACACCGTCATTTCGTCCGCGGTGCCGTCCCCGTCCTTGTCGGTTAGCCGATAGATTCGCTCGGTGTGGACGGTCAGGTCCTTCCAGTCGATTGACCCGTCCTGATTGTGGTCCTTCAACATGCCGCGCGGGGCGCGCAACTTGCCCGGTGCAAGTTCGCGTCGCAGAAAGGCGGACTTCTCCTCGACCGATTTCAATCCGACATCATCGGGGATCCACATGGGATGCTCCCGGATGTCCAGGTCGGCCACCTTGCGTCGGGTGGTCGACGTGACGTAGACCCGACCCTGGGGGTCGACGGTGCAGGCGACGGGGTCGGGAACGTTGATCGTGCCCGACCACCGGTGAAGCACCAACTCGCGCCGGTTCGCGGTTGATTGAGCGTCGAGCCGGGCGATCGAGAAGATGACCGTGACAACGAGGGGCAGGGCGGAACCGAGGTGGGGAAGCAATCGAAAGCGCATGCGCGTCGCCGAGCCCAGCAGAGCTGGACCGGCAGTGGCAATGGCGATCCCGGTCGGTGAATCCTTCCATCGCGCCGGAGGAACGAGATCGAACCAAACCGCTGGGGACGCACCACTGTACGCCGATAAGCCTGGATACGAGTTACTTGCGTCACGCCGTGCGGGCAGCGGCGTCGAATCTCGGATTGGAAACCAAATCCGGTGTTACTTCATTGGATCCCGGGAGTTAGCACACGACGCCTTTGGCCGTGACCTTGTTGCGTCGGGTTAAACGTTGAGCAAACGGAGCGCGCCCCCGCCGGCGATGGAGTGCGTGAAGCGCCCTGCTTCCGGCTGGGCAGCGGGGTGGGTGCCTTTGAGACGGGTCGCCCGCCTTTAGTTGGTCTCGAACGACGCCTGCAGCGGGAAAATGGGTCGGCCAAGTCGCTTTGAAGCGACCTGCTCCAGCGAGAGTGCCACGCGGTGATTGTGGGTCACAAACCGAAGGAAGTCCGTGCGCTGGACGCAGAGCAGGCGGGAGGGGCGCGTGGCCGCGACCTCGACGATGGCCGCGCTGTTTTGCAGCAGGTCGACTTCACCGAAGAAATCGCCCGAACCCATGCGCGCGAGCACGCGACCGTGGCGCTTTACCTCCAACTCGCCTTCCCAGACGACGAAGAAGAGCCAGGGCTCACTGCCGACGTTGACCACCGAGGTGCCGACCTCGACATGCCGCACATCGGCCAGTTCGGCGAGGCGGGCGATGGACGTCAGTTGCCAGTTGGCGCAGAGATGCAGTGACCGAAGAAAGGAACAGTGGTGGGCGAGTCGATGGGTGCGTTCTCGGCCAAGGCGTTGCACCACGGTTTCCTCAAAATCCTTGTACGACAGGGTCAGCGCGACCACCGGGGTGCGGCTCTCCACGTCGAAGGCAGGGGTATCCGGATCGAGCAATTCCTGGGCTCCGAGCACGTCGCCTTCGACCAGGTTTTGGACCCGGACCTTGCGTCCGTCGGCAAACCGACGCGTGGCCCGTGCACTGCCTTTGGCGATGACGGAAACGTGCCCGCTGGGACTTCCCGAGGTGACCAGGGTGGTCCAGGCCGGGTGGGTGGCGACTCCGAGTCGTTCCGCCAAGGCGGCCTGGGTGATACGATCGAGGGTGCGGAAGAGGGGACTGATGCCGAGGGTCGTGATCAGTTCGTCCTCGGTCAGTACGGAGGCCTTGGGTGAACGCCACCGGCGGGCCCGCCGGCGGGTCTGCGCAATGATGCGGGCGCCGCGACGGCGCACGGCAACGGCGGCGATGGAGGTCAGAATGATGAAACCGGTCAGTCCAACACTGCCGATCACAATAGCGGCCACGCCCTGCCAGAAAAGGGGTTGCACCCACGTTTCGCTGAGTGAAATGCCGGCCGTGCTGTAGATGAAGCGAACCGCCATCCAGATCCAGAGCAGGCCCCCGCCAATGTACCAGCCGATCGCCCACCCTTTTTCGATTTTCAGGAACGCCCGCAGCCGGCGGCGGGGCCAGCGATTGCCGGAAAAGAGAAAATTCTGCTCGGTATCGAGCCTCGGGAGCCGTCCGAGCAGCAGGCGGAGGGCATCGACCGCCTGACTGCGGGGATGGAAAAGGACCAGGGATGCCACCGTCGGCACGAACGCCCAGCCTTGGAAAAACGCGAGTCCCACCGCCGAAGCTGTCAGCAGCGGTGTCAAGGGCAGCAGGGCCACGGCCACTCGAACGGAGAGGTCCCGCATGCAGGCATCGCTCAAATCGACATGGTAGCGAGGACACACCGAAGCCCAGATGAACCGTGCCCGCACCGGTTCGCCACCGGCCGTGCGCAGCGCGAGGGCTGCGGCGAGTTCACCCACACTGAGGGCCACGCAAAAAATAACCCAGCCGACGAGGGCGTCGATCCAGGTGGGCAGGGAAGACGGCGGCCGCAGCGCGATCATGCCAATGAACCCGGCAATCGCGAGGCTCGCCCAGCCCGTGGCGAGCCTGGTGGGAAATGGGAAACTCTTCTTCAGTGCCGGCGGAGCCGGTGGCGGGCGCAAGGTGGACTCGCTGGTGAGCACCCCGGCGTGGTGAGCTTTGACAATGAGCTCGTAGAATTCACTCAGTTCAAGGCAGGTCCGCCGGTGAATCGCGCGCCCGAGCATCTGGGGCACGGTCTGCTGCATGCGAAACGCCTCCAGTGCAGCCAGCTGGGCGTCATTGACCACCAGGTAGGTGCCCGAGTCACGATTCTTGATCGCGAACACGCCCCGGGCGGAAACACCCCGAGTGATCTCCCGGTTCAGGGAGAGCGTTTCTAGCGTGAGCAGGAAATTCTCGTCCATGGCGCCGAAAGACCCTCAAGGATGGGTTGAGGGCGTGGCCGGACCGAGCAAATCCCGCGTCAGCTGGGTCAGATCCGATACCTCGAAAGGTTTCGGCAGGTAGTGACAACCACTCTCGCTGGCCAGCCAGCGTGTATCCTCGTCGAGGCGTCCGCTGACGAGGACAATGTCAGCGTTCGGTTTTTGACGACGCAGCGCAGCCAGGAGCGTAAGTCCATCCATGCCGGGCATGACGACATCGAGTAGGATCAGCCCGATCTCCCGGTGATGGTTGCCCCAGATCTCGAGGGCCTTTGCGCCTGATGTGGCCTGCCAAACCGTATAGCCCGACGACGACAGAATTTCGGCCACCATCGAGCAAATGGGGGCTTCATCGTCCACAATCATGATTCCCGTCGGACCGGAAGCACCTTCCGGTTCGCGGCGGTCGCCGTGAGTACCTGACGGAGAATTGGGTTCTTGAGCCATGCGTGGGTATTTGTCCTGATGCGTGCGCCTTGGTTTTGGGGTCACATCGGCTCAACTCCGGTTTTCCTAAGCAAAATGCTCCTTCGGCGCAACCAATCCTCGTCGAGGTAGTTGTGTACCCGCTGATGGGTTGCAGAAAGGTTCCGGGTTGCCACGGGCGAACCGGCGACCCGCCCTTCCTCGCTCAACGGTGCAACCTGAGGGGTTTGCCTCGGAGTACGGGTGCTCACCCGCTCGTCAAACCTGAAAAACCTGGTTTTGAACACGTGATCGATGTCGCGGGTCGCGTGGTCGGTGAATCCGCGCGAGGCTGCGCTGGACACTCGCCGGGGCTTCTGTTTGCTCCGCTCCACACCCACGCTGATTTGCCCCCTGGATTCGCTGGATCCGTGGGTGTGAGCCCTCCTCACCTCGTTTTTCCCCATGCCTCACATCACTGCCGCCGAGCTGAAATCGAACTATGACGTTATTGTGGTGGGCTCTGGCGCCGGTGGCGGCCAGACCGCCTACACCCTCGCCATGGAAGGCGTGAAGGTGCTGATGCTCGAAGCGGGCCGGAACTACGATCCGCAGGCGGAAACGCCGATGTTCCAGGACAACTCGCGCGCGCCGCTGCGGGGTGCAGGAACCGTGGACAAGCCGTTTGGCTTCTACGATGCCACCGTGGACGGCGGCTGGCAGGTGCCGGGCGAGCCTTACACTCAGGCCTCCAAGGAACCCGGGCGCCAGTTTGAGTGGTGGCGCTCCCGCATGCTGGGTGGCCGCACCAACCACTGGGGTCGCATCTCGTTGCGCAACGGCCCGTACGACTTCAAACCCTACAGTCGCGACGGCCTGGGTTTCGACTGGCCGATGAATTACGAGGATCTGGCGCCCTACTACGACCGGGTCGAATTGCTCGTCGGCGTCTATGGCAGCAACGAGGGCCTGGAAAACACGCCGGACTCCTCACCCGGTGTGCTGCAGCCGCCGCCCAAGGCCCGGGCCGGAGAGCTGCTGACCCAGCACCACGCCAAGAAAAACGGCCTTCCTGTCATCCCCATCCACCGCGCGGTGCTCAGCGTACGTCAGGACTCCAAGACCATCCCGGCCAAGCTGCACCCCAACAATCCGAAGGCGCAACGGCTGCTGGCCCAGGCCATGAATGAGCGCGCGGCCTGCTTCTGGGCCACGCCCTGCGGCCGAGGCTGCTCGATCAAGGCGAATTACCAGTCGACCACGGTGCACCTGCCGCCGGCGCTGGCTTCTGGCAACCTCGACATTCTCTCCGATGCCATGGTGCGCGAAGTGACCATGGATGACGCCGGCAAGGCGACCGGCGTGGCCTTTATCAACCGCAAATCGAAGCAGGAAATGAAGGTCAAGGCCCGGGTGGTCGTGCTGTCGGCCAGCGCCTGCGAGTCCGTCCGGGTGCTGCTCAATTCCAAATCCGTGCGTTATCCCAATGGCGTGGCCAATTCCAGCGGCAAGGTTGGAAAGTACATCATGGATACGGTGGGCGCCCGTCTCAGCGGGCAGATCCCGGCGTTGGAGAACCTGCCGGCCCACAACGAGGACGGCGCCGGCGGCGGGCATGTGTACGTGCCGTGGTGGCTCTACAAGGAGCAGCACGCCGGTAAGCTCGGGTTTGCCCGCGGCTATCACATTGAATTCGGTTCGGGGCGCCAGATGCCCGGCATGGGCAGCATGGGTGGACTCGACTGGCTCAATGGCGGCACCTACGGCAAGGCCTACAAGGAGGATGCGCGTCGCTACTACGGCTCGTTCCTCGGTTTCGCCGGGCGCGGCGAGATGATCCCGAACGAGGACTCCTTTTGCGAGATCGACCCGACGGTGAAGGACAAGTGGGGCATCCCGGTCCTGCGTTTCAACTGGAAGTGGTCCGAGCACGAAATCAAGCAGGCCGCCCACATGCAGCAGACCTTTGCGGAGCTCATCACGACGATGGGCGGCCGCGTGCGGCAGGCTCCTCAGAAGGACGGCAACAAGGCCATCGAACCAGGGGGCAGCATCATCCACGAAGTCGGCGGTGCCATCATGGGCACAACGCCGCGCAATTCGGTGACCAACCAATGGTGCCAGACGTGGGACGTGAAGAATCTTTTCCTCACCGACGGAGCACCGTTCTGCTCCAACGCCGACAAGAACCCAACCCTGACGATCATGGCCCTCGCCTGGCGCGCGGCCGACTACATGCTCGAGGAAATGCGGAAAGGAAACCTTTGATATGAATCCGACCCCTCTCTCCGATCGGCTCGATCGTCGTGCCGCGATTAAGTGGATGCTGGCCGGCACGGCCACGATGATGGTGATCGACCGCGCCACGTTTGCCCAGGGCGCCGCCACCCCCGGTGGCAAGGGGTACGGCACCGACCCCGATCTGATCAAAGAGTACAAGCCGGGCGACCTTTGGCCGCTGACTCTGAACGATCACCAGCGCCGGACCGCGACGGTGCTCTGCGCCGTCATCATCCCCGCCGACGACCGTTCACCGAGTGCCGCGGACCTGCACGTGCAGGACTTCGTGGACGAGTGGATCAGCGCCCCTTACCCGGGTCACGACGCGGACCGCACCCGGATCCTCGCTGGTCTCGCGTGGCTGGATACCGAAGCGAAGAAGCGCTTCGGCAAGGACTTTGCGGATCTCGCCGCGAACCAGCACACGGCGATCTGTGACGACATCTGCCGCGAAACGCCCAGCCGCGCCGAATTCAAGGAGCCGTCACTCTTCTTCAAGCGTTTCCGCGATCTCACCGCCGGTGGTTTCTACACCACCAAGGAAGGCATGAAGGACATCAACTACGTGGGCAACGTGCCGCTCGTCACCTTCGACGGTCCGCCGCCCGAGGTGCTTAAGAAGCTCGGTCTCGCCTGAACTGCCCGGACGGCGCACATCCCCTCCGAGTGAGGTGCGCCCACTCCCGCCCCTCCGGTGGGGGCGGGACCGAAGAACCCGCGGACGACCTCAGCCGCCCGCCCGCGGGACTTTCTTGCCGGTGGACTCCGCGGCGACGCGGTTACTTTACCCGCCCGCCCGCGGCCAGCAGTTCCTCGGTCAGCCGCCCGCAGTACCACAGCATGCGCGGCAGGTGAAACGGACCTTTCCATAGATTGCCCTTCAGGCGCGTCGAGATCCTGCCATCGCGGTGGGCGTACCCGAACCACTCGCCGTGGATCGGGTCCGCGAACACCCGGTGCGACCAGTCGTGGACGAGGGTATGCCAGGCCGCGTACTTGGCGTCACCGGTCATTTGATACGCCAGCAGGCAGGCGATCTCCGCCTCGTTGTGCGGCCACCAGAACTTCATCTCGGCCCAGTACTCCTGCACCGGCTTGCCGTGGAGGTCCGTGAAATAGAGCAGCCCGCCGAACTCCTGATCCCAGCCGCGCGCCCACATGCAGTCGAGGATGCCCAACCCGAGCCGGAGCAGCCGGGGGTCATGCTGCCGGTGTTTGGCCTCATGGAGGATGAACCACGCACACTCCAGGGCGTGGCCCGGATTGAGCGTGCGCCCGTCAAAATGGTCGATCACGGCCCCATCGGGCGCCACCACTTCCATGAGCGCACCCAGCTCGGGCTTGTAGAAATGGGCTTCAATCTCCGCCACGGCGTGATCGATCCACGCCGTGCAGGTGCGGCCGAGGACGGTCACATCGCCGAGGTGCGCCCGCACCTCCTGGGCGGTGACGATGGCGATCATAAGCGGCGCCACGCCTTTCATGGGCCGCGTAGCCGCATCGGTCTTCGCCGGCATCACGCCGGGTGTGAAACTGTGGTGCAGGTACGTCTCGAAGTAAGTCAACGCCTCGGCCGCCGCCGTCGCGTCGCCCGTCGCCTTGGCGTAGGCTGCGTTGCCGATGGTGGCGAAGCACTCGCTGTAGACGTAGCGACGCATGCGCAGGGGTTTGCCCTCGCGCGTGACCGTGAAGTACAGCTTTCCGCCGGGACCGCGGCCGTGTCGCCGGATGAAGTCAAGGCAGTGACGCGACGCCTCGAGCCACTCCGGCCGCTTCTCGACGGTCAGGTACATGGTCGCAAACGTCCAGGCGGCGCGACCCTGGAGCCAGATCGCCTTGTCTGTATCGATGACCGCTCCCTCTTCACCGAGGCCTGTCAGCAGGCCCCCATGCTCCCGGTCGATGCCGTGACGCAGCCAGAACGGCAGCGTGCGATCCACCAGGCCGTGGCGATAGGTGGAGTTGAGGGTGACAAGGCGTTCGCGGGTAAGGGACATGGAGGCAACGACCGGGAAAAGTGAGTGGGCAGGCGACGGAGGTCGCACGCGTGGTTCAAGCTGCGGGTTTGAGTCGTGATTTACGCTCGGCCACCCACACCGCCAGGCCGAGCAGGAGCAGGCTGATGAGCAGGCGCGGAAGATGGGCAGACTCGCGGAATACCACCAGCGAGCAGGCCACTCCCAGCGGCACCTTCGCATTGTTGAACGCGGCGAGGGTCCCTGTGTTCACCTGCAGCGATCCCAGGGTCCAGAGGTAAAAGCCCAGGCCCGATGCAACCGCACCCAGGTACACCAACACGGCCCACTGCAGACCCGTCGGATGGAAACCCGACCATGAAGCGAAAGGCAGCGAGGCCACCAGGGTGGCCGCGCACCCGCCGAGACAAAGCCATCCGAACGCCTGCTGGTCGGTCAATCCGGCAGGGAAAGTCGGACGCAGGCGGCGGTAGGCGAGCTGTCCGGCGGCGAAGCAGAGGTTCGACACCTGGACGAGGAGGAAACCCGTGACAACGCCCTCGCCGGGAGCCTGTCGCCAGAGCACCACGCCGGCGCCGAGGACGGCGAGGGCCGCGGCCAGCAGGTGGTTGAGGTGCCAGCGTCGCTCCAGTCCCGCATCGATCAGCGCGACATAGAGCGGCGTAAAGATCGTGAACAGCGCGACCTCGTAGGCCTGGAGATGAGTAAAGGCCCCGAGGTAGGCGATGTACATGACTCCATACTGAACAGCCCCCACGGCGGCCAGTTTCCAGCGCAGCACGCCGGCCTGGCCGGTCCGGAGTATCCAAGGTGCGAACACGAGACCGGCGATGGCGAGCCGGACCGCCGCAATGGCGACCGGATCGATCCCGGCCAAACGTCCCTTGATCAATCCGAAGGAGAAGGCCCAGATCAACGAGACAAAAAGCAGCAGCAGCATGGGGTCTCGAAGTGGGGTGGGTACCGGTTCGGGGCAAACCTGCGCCAGGCTACACGCGGAAGATCGCGCCCAGTTTCTTGCCCAGCATCACACTCAATCCCACGATGGTCACGCCCAGGAATACCATGGCCCAGACCCCGAGCGCGCTGGCGATGAACTTTCCATCGCCGAGCAGCTGGAAGAGCTCAAGGATGGCCTTGGTGATCGGATAGTAGACCTGTTTTTGCGCGAGGATGAGTGAGTCGCTGACTTCCAGCATGGCGAAGGCAAAGGCGAGCAATCCACCGGCGATGAGATTCGCCATGATCAGCGGCAGGGTGACGCGGATCATGGAGCGGAGTGGCGGGCAACCGAGGTTCTGGGCCGCCTCCTCGAGGGTTTCACTGGTCTGCTGGAAGCCAGCCGCGGCGGAGCGCACGACGTAGGGAAGACGACGAACCGAGTAGGCGATGATGAGCAGGATGGTCGGATCCTTGGTCGGATTGAGGAAGGCGAAGAACTTTCCATCCTGCGACATGGCCAGGTAGCCGAAGGCCAGCACCAGTCCCGGCACGGCGAGCGGCAACATGGCGAGGAAGTCGAGGATCTGCCGGCCGCGAATCTTTGATCGCACCACCACGTAGGCGATGGCGATGCCGAGGACAATGTCGACCACCGTCGAAATGCTGGCAAACTTGAGGCTATTGGCGATGGCCGGGACCGTCAGATCGTGGCCGAGTGCAATGTTGAAGTTTTCGAGCGTGAAGCTTCGTGGCAGCACCGTTGCGTACCAGTCGCTGGAGAATGCCACCAGCACCACGCCGATGTGCGGCAGCACGGCGAGAAAGGTGACCCCGGCAAAAGCGACAGTGCAGAGGAGCGACGGCAGCAGGGGCAGCGATCGCGGACCGCCACTCGAGGTCGCCTTGGCCATCATGGCATACGACTGCCGGCCGAAGAGTCCCTTGCCGACCGCGTAGAGGGCCGTGGTGGACAGCAGCATGACCGCGACCAGGGCATACGGGAACGGATTGCCGCCGATGTCCTTCAAACCGTAGAAAATCTGCACACTCGTCACTTTTGGGTAGTCGAACACGAGCGGCGTGCCCAGTTCGGTGAACGCCCAGATGAAGACGATCGTGCCACCGGCGAAGAGCCCGGGTTTGATCAGCGGAAGAGTGATCTTGAAGAACCGCCGAAAGCCCGTGCAGCCCAGGTTCTGGGCGGCTTCCTCCATCGCCGGGTCAATGTTGGCCAAGGCCGCGACTGCATTGAGGTAGATGATGGGGTAGAGCGAGAGCGCGTTGACGACGGCAATGCCCCAGAATTGGTGGAGGGCGAACCAGTCGAACGTCCAGCCCTCGGGTCGCAAACCGAGCTGAATCAGGAGCGCATTGAACGCGCCGTACTGACCGAAGATCTGTTTGATGCCGATGGCGCCGACGAAGGGCGGCAGGATCATCGGAATGAGGACGAGCGAACTCAGGGCGCCCTTGGCGGGAAAGACAAACCGGTCGCTGATGAAGGCCAGCGGGAGCGCAATGCCCACGGCCAGCGAGGTGGTGGCGCAGGCGAGCAGAAAGGAATTCACCAGCCCGTCGCGGTACGTCGGATCGGCCAGCAGGGCGGTGAAGTAGGCGAAGGTCAGATGCCCGTCGGCGTCGATGAACCCGCCCTTGAGAATCTGGAAAATCGGCCAAAGAAAAAAGGCCGCAAAGAAGGCGGCGGTCAGGGCGAAGACGAAGCGCGCGAAGGACTGCGACATCACCGCCAGCTTGTCCGAGCTCCCCGCCGCGCAACAAGTACCAAGTGCACCGGACCCCGATCAAACTCGGAGGAGGGAAGCGCGGAGACGCAAAGGCGCGAAGGTCGGAAGCGAAGGTGGAGTGGGGAATTGAGCGAGCGCTCTCCGCTCCGCTTCTGTTGGAGGTGGGGTCGTTGACCCCGCAGACGGCGTCAGCCGCCCTGGAGCGGGAGCTCGGAGCCTGCGTATCCCGGGCGCTCCGAGCCCCGTTTCTCGGATCGACGGGCACCGCACTGGGAAGGGGCGTTCACTTGTTAAGTCGTACCACACGCGAATCTC
Organism: Opitutaceae bacterium; assembly: GCA_046346755.1. Lineage (GTDB taxonomy): Bacteria > Verrucomicrobiota > Verrucomicrobiia > Opitutales > Opitutaceae > UBA6669. The sequence continues at coordinate 185,435 of JAXMHM010000001.1, forward strand.
CATTAGTTTCTATGCACTAGTTATTTATGAGATGACTGCCTGGTAGACTCTTGTTTTTGGATGTTGGTTGATATTTCTTTGCAAAAAATCTGGGTTAGCAGCGGCACCGTCACGATGTGACCTCGATCACGTCCGACTGGTCCGACGATTTTCTCAACCATGCCATCCATGAAGGCCCTTTCTACCTGCCTCTTTCTCTTTTTTGTGACTGTCGGCTTTGCAGCCACGGCCACGACCGAGATCGAGGCACTCCTGAGCTATCTGGGTCGCCTGGAGGGGGCCACCTTCATTCGCAACGGTGGTTCGCACGCAGCCGGGGACGCGGTTGCACACCTGCGCCTGAAGTGGGAAAAGCAGGCCAAGAAGATTGCGACGGCCGAAGACTTCGTTGCGCTCTGCGGCTCGAAGTCCTCCACCAGCGGTGAGCGCTATCGAATCCGTTTCAAGGACGGAACCGATCGCTATTGCGACGAAGTGCTCCTGGCGCGGCTCACTGTGATGCGGGGGACAAAGTGATTCAATTGAAGCGGAATTCACCTCCGAGGAGTCGCCGGTGAAAGCTGTATCAGTCGTGGTGTTGAAGCGGAGCCATCCCTGGTTCCGCACGCTCCGCGATCGACTTGGCTGGCTGTCCCGGACCCGGTAGGTTGATTTTATGGAACCTCCACCGTTGCTGAACAAACGTCGCATCCGCCGCTTCGCGCCGCTTCAATTGGGAAAGATGCTCTGCATCCTTTATGGGATCATGGGGCTGTTGTTCGTGCCGTTTTTCCTGCTCATGTCGGCGATGACCTCTCATTTGCCGGCCGAGCAGCGCGTCGGCATGCTGGCTTTCGGGGTGGGATTCGCGGTGGCCGCCCCGATCCTCTACGCCGCCATGGGCTTTGTTTTCGGGGTGCTTGGCGCCTGTATCTACAATCTCGTGGCCAAGTGGATCGGGGGCATCGAGGTGGAGGTGGAATGAGCCTTTCCGCGTCGTGTGTCCGCTGGCCGGCGGTTGCCCGGCCGTGGTCGTACGAGCTTGCGCGGGGACCCCAGCCTGAATTGCAACGGCATTGCACCGGTGCCGCCTTCCTGATCGGCTCAGGTCTCGATTCACGATGAACTCCTCCCTCCGATTCTCGATCCCGGGCGCGGTGCTGGTGACCGTGCTCTCGCTGTCCGGCTGTATCAATGCGTCCAGCACGGTGAAGGTGGATCAGCCCCGCAAGCAGGTCTCCTTTGAAAACGAGACCGCGGGTCGTCTGTTCTACGAGACGCTCAGCCACATCCAGACCCACCGGCCCACGGGTGAAAACAAGACGTCGGTGAGCCTGCTGCTGGTGAACGTGGAGCGCAAGGAGGTGACCGGTCCCAACAGTCTCTTCAACGAGGCGATCGACGTCTGCGACTCCGATCACAACGGGACCATTACCCTGACCGAGGCGACCATCTATCGGAACGCCTTCGGTCCCCGCTAGGAGCGCAGGGTGGAGTCGGTTGGCTGGAGCGTGGCGGTGGGAAGTGATCGGCGCTCCCGGTATGGGCGTGAGCGAGGGCGGGCCCGCGCTCGTGTTTCCGCGCCTGCCTGGCAGCGTCGCGGAGAGATTTTTCCCGCATCTTGGCCTGCCCGCCGCCCGGGGCGAGTCGCCGGTCTGACTCACTCGCCGCTGTGACCAAGGGGTTTTCTTCTCTAGCCGTTAGCCTCGCTTGGGCCTGCATCGTGGCGGCCGGGTGCTTCGCTTTCGAATCGTTTCGACAGCGCCGGATCGAGGCGACGATTCGGATCGAGACGGAAGTGAGCGTGCGGGGGCGGACCCTCCCGGTCATCGGCTGCGCCCCGGTGCCGGGAGAAGGCTCCACGCAGCCGCTGGTGATCCTGCTCGTCGCTGACGGAGTTCCGATCGGGGATCGGTTCGAATGGACGTGGCAATTGTCCCGACTGGGCGTCGCGGCTGTCATGGCCGACGCCGTTGCCGCGACCGAGGGGACAGGTCTCCTGCAGCTTGAGCAAGGGGTCCGGACGGCCTTTGCCCGCGAAGGGCTCAAACTGCCGCAGGTGGGAATGATTCTGACCGTGGATGCGCCCGACCGGGGACGCCTGTTGAACACCGTCCGATTCGCCCTCGTCAATAACTATGATCCGGTGCTTTTGCTGGCGGCGGACCTGGACCGTCGGACTCCCTTGGAATCCCAGGCCGAGGCGATCGACGATCCTTTCCGGGGATCATTTGCGGAGCAGGCGTTTGACCTGGTCGTCGTCTCTGACCTTCCCAAAGAGCAGCTCGCGGTGACGTTGGATGGTTTGGCCCGGTCCTTTACCGGTGTGCGTGTCGCCACGAAGGTGCTGACTTCGCCGATGTTCCCCGAGAACCTCCGGGCCGTGGTCCGACAGGCGATCGGTGTGCGGCCGTTGCGCATGGGTGCCGATTGGCTACCGGCGCATCCGGAGTGGGCAGGGCCGCGCAACTTGCCTTGGCAAGGCTTCGTTCTGGCGCTCCTGGTCGGCTTCGGAGTCTCGGGAGTGGCGCGCCTCGCCCGCGCGCCCCGGCTGAGGGCAAAAGGGGTTTGGATTGTTTTCGTTCTGGGGGGCGCGGGACTCCTGGGCTGGGTTGTGCTGAACCCAACCAAGGCCGTTTGCCTCGTGGATCGTTGCCTCGGTCGATTTGATCCGGAAAGGCAGTGGCTCACCCAGCAGCTCGGCCCTGAGGTCCGTCTGAGTGTGTGTGCGCGGATGGCACTTTGCCGGTCAGCCAGTCAGCAGCGTGGGCGGTTTTATCGGCAACTGCCGCAGGCGGTGTACGAAGAAGCCCTGCTCTCTCCGGTGGTCGGACGACTGCGCATCGATCCCGCCCTGCAGTGGTCCCTGCGAACGCTGACCGCGCCGAGGATGCGTGGGGTCAGCGCGATTCTGCCGGCAGCACGGCAGATTGGCCTCGGGTTGCAGGAAGGACTGACGCTGGCCTATGCACCTCGTGACAAGGGCGTGAACGTCGTGCGTTCCCTCCGATCGGGATTGCTCGACGACAAGCTCATGCCGGCGGTCTATGTCGCCGCCCTCCGCGCGAATGGGATCGCCGCCACGCTGACGCCCGAGCACCGGGTCCGGATTTTTGACGGTGGGACCTGGATCGATGCCCCCGCGTTGGCGTGGGAGCGTGACGTGAAGTGAATGAGAGCCACCCTTGATCTAGTGAAACGAGTCCGCACGCTTCGCTCATGATCCGTCTGGCGACGATCCAGGATTCCCATCCCATCGGCCAGATTCATGTCGAGGGGTGGCGGGCAGCCTATCGAGGGATCCTTCCGGATGGCCTGCTCGCCGGACTTTCGGTGGAGAGCCGTGCCGCAGGCTGGAGAAGGACAATTGAAAGGGATCCGCGGACCGTGTGGGTCGCGGTCCAATCCGGGACGGTGGTCGGCTGGGTTTCGCTCGGTCCCTCCCGCGACGGTGTGGACCGTGCAGGCGAGGTGTTCGCACTCTACATCGATCCCCGATGCTGGCGGAAGGGCTGGGGCCGTGCGTTGATGCACGCGGCCGAACTGGAGCTTCGGACGCGTGGTTTCACCTCGATTGTGCTGTGGGTCCTGGAGCGAAACGTGACTGCTCTTAGCTTTTACACAAAACTTGGCTATCAGCCGGATGGAACCGACAAAATGGAATGGTTCGGAGACGCCCGGTTAAGAGAATTGCGTTTGCGTCTCCCGCTGAGGGTCGCCTTGGTAAGTCCTGAAGCTCGTGCGGTTCAATGAGTGTTGTGTTCGTGATCCCCGGAATGCTGGCCCTCTACCTGTGGGTAGAGGAACGGGAGCGTCGTGCTGCCAACCCTGGCAGCCCGGGCTGGTGGGAGAGGGTTCGGCAGCGCGGTCGGGTCTGGCGATGGGCGATTTTAGGTGTAGGGCTGTGGTTTGGCATGAGCGCCTATTTCAAAGAGGATACCCTCCGTGTTTGCATGGAGGGGGGCGTCAGTCTGATCGTTACGCTTTTCGGTTGGTTACATGAAGCGACACGCCTGCTCCCCCGTGGAGGTTCCCATGCGAAGTTTTCTTCGGGAAATTAGGGGAAGGGCTTCCCGAGTGAAATCAAGGCGCCTGATCGCCCCGAAGGTGTCAGCCTGGAGTGGCTTGACCCGGGGGCGTGGACCCGGAATGGCTGGTTACGATGGAATCTGAGTCTCAAGCGCACGAGCTGTCTCCGGACGCGCCTCTGTGTCCCCTTTGCGGTGGCCCGGCGGTGCGTGGATGCCTGTACGGTTCGGACCGGATTTCATTCCAATGGAGGGATGGAGACGCCTCGTGGAAGAACAATCTCACGGCTGCGTGGGCGGGTGGAATTCCGGTGGGCCGCCAGGAGTTCCTGGCCGGCACCTTCGCATCGGGAGTGCGGTGCCCCACCTGCCAGAAATTGGTTTTGGGATATGGGGAGGCGAAAGGGCGGTGACGGGGTTTTGGGAAATGGGGAGCGGGTGAATGCAGAGCTGCCGTCTCCGCAAACCGATCGTTCTTCGCCGGTCTGCAGCATCGTCGTAAGGCCGCGCCTCGCGCGCGTGACCGGGATAACCCGCGTTCAATCCCAGGCACGTACGCAAGGCACGGCCCTACCGGTGAGGGCGAGCTTGGGCCGTAGTGACGGACTCGATATGGATTTGACATGAAGGTCGCAAATCCCAGCGTGGGTTCTAGTTCCGGCTTGCTTGTTCATGATCAGCCAGGTGCGAAACTGAACGGCGCACCGGGGTGGTAGGCGCCCTCAACACGCTGCTGATCGCGAGTGGGCCTCCAATCTCGTCATGCCAATCCTCCTCCGCAACATCCTCGCGGTCATTGTCGGCTTTGTGGTGGGTTCAATTGTCAACATGGGCCTGATTATGCTCAGCCCTCATGTCATCCCGCCACCGGCCGGGGTCGATGTCTCGAACGTGGAGAGCATGAGGGCGTCAATCCACCTGTTCGAGCCGAAGCACTTTCTCTTCCCGTTTCTTGCTCACGCGCTGGGTACCGCCGTGGGCGCGTTGGTGGCGTACCTCGTGGCGGGGAGCCGGCGGGCCGTTTTTGCCTATGTGATTGGAGTCCTGTTTCTGGCAGGGGGCATTGCGGCGTCCCGGATGATCCCGGCGCCGACGTGGTTCATCGTGCTCGATCTCGTTGGCGCCTACCTCCCCATGGCTTGGCTGGCGACGCGAGTGGGCGCGCGGCTCAAGCCCAGCGCGGCGCAACCCAATCCTGCGTAGTCGGCCTCACCGACGGACGCCGACTTCCTTTGGAATGACAACCGAGTCGGCCACGACGCGGAACTCGTATCCAGCCACCGCTCCCGGGCGCGGGGCCGAACCGCTTGGCCCGGGCCCGCTGTCCGCTTCTCTTCGGACTTTCCCATGAGCGGTTGGATCATTGGTCTCGCTGCGTTTCTTCTGCTTGGCGCCGTGGCCTTCGTCATCCTGCGCAGGGCGGGGTCCTCGTCCGGAACCGGAGACGCCAGCGGCGGAGGCGACTCGAGTGTTGCGCTCGCGGGATCAGGCGACGAGTCGCACGACGCCCACGAAGGCGGCGAAGGGAGTAGCGGCAGTGATGGGGGCAGCGATGGAGGTGGTGATGGCGGCGGTGGAGATGGGGGCGGGGATTGACGCCGGTCGCCCTTCCGCGAGTCAGTCGGTGCCAGCCTTGCACAGGGAGGAGTGACAGCAGGGATCCCTTCCGCGATGGAATCCGTTGCGCGAATGAGGTGGGTCGGCTAGAGGATGCTTGAATCATCCGTTGTCACCATGGCCCTTGAACTCCGTCCCAACTGCGAGTGCTGCGATCGCGACCTGCCGCCTGCCTCCCGTGACGCCTATATCTGCACCTACGAGTGCACCTATTGCGTGGCCTGCGCGACGGACAAACTCCACTGGGTCTGTGCGAATTGTGGAGGGGAACTCGTGCGTCGCCCTATCCGACCGGAGGCCAAGCTGGTCAAAGACCCCGCCTCCACCCGTCGAGTGCTTCGCAGCGAACCCTGCGTGCCGAAGCGCTAGGTTCGGCGCGGTCGATTCTTGCGCTGAACGCACTCCACGCCGCCATGACCTGCCGCCTGCTGGTTGCCGCAGACCTTCCGGTGCTGCTGGAGCTCCTGGCTGAATTGCATCCGGATGATCCCCGGCTCAAGCCTGGTGACCCCGCGGCGAAGCGAGTCTGGGAGGAGATCCTGAATGACCGGCGGCTGCGGACCTTCGGGCTCGAGGTGGAGGGACAGGTGGTCTCGACGTGCACTCTCGTTCTCGTCCCCAACCTGACCCGGGGTTGCCGGCCCTACGGGGTGATTGAAAATGTGGTGACGCGGGCGTCGCTCCGGTCGCGGGGTTTTGGCACCGCCCTGTTGCGGCAGGCGCTCACGGTGGCCTGGAGCGAAGGGTGTTACAAGGTCATGCTGGAGACGGGTTCAAAGTCGGAAGCCACGCTGCGATTTTATGAGCGGGCGGGATTTGTCCGGGGAGTGAAGACCGGTTTCGTGGCGTATCCAGGAGCGTGATTCACCGGTCGATGGAGGTGGTCCCGCAGTCTCGGTGGTCCGATTTCTTTACGCGACGCCGAGCCCCGCGGGGTCGGCGACCCTACCTCCACCACGCACCGCCCTGGGAGCGCGATGAGGTAGACGCCCTGGCGCTGCCGCGGATCCGTGGTTGAATCGCTTTTTCGGGCCAGTTCGTGAACTGATTTGGGCGTTGTTCGACTGAGGCGGGCTGGATGGCTTCCACGGCGCGGCCCGAATTGGGCTTGGCAGGGTTTCGGTGGTGTGGCTTTTCTTCCGGATGAATTACCGCACGAAGGCCGAGTACTATATCCAGGGCATCACCAAGGGCTTCGTTGAAGCCTCGGAAGTCATTGCCTGGGCCGATGAAGTCATCGTGGCGGCGCCGAAAACTGAGGACTGGATGATCGAGATTTCCACGTGCGGGCCTGGCGATCGCATGGTGGTGCTGAGTCACCTGAATACGGTGAAGGGTGTGGCCGACCCCGTGGAATTGGCGACCTTGCTAAAGGAAAAGGGTATCAGCTGAGTCGCTCTCCAGAGAAGGGCCGTTCAACCCGCGTGATCTGAAATAAAGCGCGAGCGACCTCGCGTGAGGTAGAGGTTGGAAAGAACAAGCAGTGAATCATTGATAGGCAATTGTTTATGTCAATAGTTAGACAAGGCTAACATTTTTGCTTGTGTGAAACAATTGAGTCGAGCAGCGTCCCGCCCATGCTGCCAACGGTGTTCCCTGTTCGAAAAGCCTGGATGTTCGGAGTGGTCTGTGCGCTGGGGATGGCGGGGTGGGCCCCTTCTTCGATGGCGGCGCTCCGGGTGGTGACCACCACCTCGATGGTCACTGACTTGGTGAAACAAGTGGGTGGAGAGGTCGTCACGGTCGAAGGGCTGATGGGACCTGGCGTCGATCCGCATCTCTACAAGGCGGCGCCGTCCGATGTGGTGAAACTTCAACGGGCGGACGTCATTTTCTACAGCGGGCTCATGCTCGAAGGGAAAATGACCGAGGTCTTTTCCCGGTTGGCGCGTTCGCGCAAGGGCGTGTACGCGATCACTGAGCGACTGCCCAAGGAGCGATTGTTGCACCCGGCCGACCACGAAGGGCATCCGGACCCACACGTCTGGTTCGATGTCAGCCTGTGGGCCCAGTGTATCGACGTGGTGGTCGAGGGCCTGGTCGCGGCGGACGGAACGCACCGGGCGGAATTTGAGAAACGTGGCCAGGAGCTGAGGACCCGGCTCAAGGCCCTCCATGACTGGTCTCTCGCGAAGGCGGCGGAGTTGCCGGCGGAAAAGCGCATCCTCGTCACGAGTCACGATGCCTACAACTACTTTGGTCGCGCCTACGGATTTCAGGTCATTGGCCTGCAGGGCATCTCCACCGTGAGTGAAGCGGCCTTGTCCGACATGGTGAAGCTGGTCGACTACATCCGTTCCCACGGCGTGAAAGCCATCTTCGTCGAATCGAGCGTCCCGCATGCCACCATCGAACGCATTGCGCAGGATGCGAAGGTGAAGGTCGGCGGTGAGTTGTTCTCCGATGCGATGGGAACTCCGGGGCAGATGGAAAACGGGTATGACCTCGGCACCTACGAAGGCATGGTGAAGCACAACCTTACGACCATGGTGGAGGCGCTCAAATGAGTGCGGAGTCGCCCCTTGAAATTCACGACTTGACGGTGGCCTACCACCGCAAGCCCGTGCTCTGGGGCGTTGATCTGGTGGTGCCCGCCGGCCAGTTGATCGGCATCATCGGACCCAATGGCGCTGGGAAGTCGACCTTGATCAAGGCCTGCATGGGCCTGCTCCCGGCGCAGAGCGGCTGGGTGAAGCTGTTTGGGCAGCCGTTCAACAAGGTGGCGACCCGGGTCGGCTATGTGCCGCAGCGTGAGTCGGTGGACTGGGACTTTCCGGTCAGTGTCATGGATGTGGTGCTGATGGGACGCTACGGCCGGCTCGGACTGCTGCGTCGTCCCGGCAAGGCGGATCGCGATCTCGCCCGCAGCTGTCTCGAAAAAGTCCAGTTGCTGCCCTATGCCAACCGGCAGATCGCCAATCTCTCCGGGGGACAGCAACAGCGGGTTTTTCTCGCCCGCGCGCTGGCCCAGCAGGCGGACCTGTACTTCATGGACGAGCCGTTTTCCGGCGTCGACGCGGCCACCGAGGCGGCAATCATCGCAGTCCTGCGAGAACTGCGCGACCAGGGCCGCACCTTGCTGGTGGTCCACCATGACCTGCCTACCGCGCGCCAGTACTTTGACCGGCTGCTCCTGCTCAACATGAATGTCGTGGCTTTCGGCCCGACGGCGGATGTCTACACGCCGGAATTGTTGCAGCGCACTTACGGCGGTCGACTGACGATCCTGAGCGAAGTCGCGCAGGCACTCGGTGCGCAGGAACCTCCCCGATGAGGCCAGCGAGCACGCTGACGGTTGGATGGCTGGATGCCCGGGCTCGGCTCGGGCACCTCGGATTGCTCATCCTTGGGGTGGTCCTGGCGGCGCCCGCTCAGGCCGCGGGGATTGGCGACCTGGTTGAAATCCATTGGTCCGAGCAGGCGGCGCGTTTTTTCACCTTTCAGGACGCAACCGTGCGGTACGCCCTGCTCGGGTCGATTTTCCTCGGACTCAGTTGCGGACTGCTCGGCAGTTTCATTGTCGTACGCAAGATGGCCCTGGTGGGCGACGCGCTGTCGCATGCGGTGCTGCCCGGGGTGGCGATTGGGTTCCTCTGGAATATGTCAAAGGATCCGATGGCCATCTTCATCGGCGCGATGGTTGCCGGCCTGGTGGGCACGGCGTTGGTCTCTGCCATCACCCGCACAACCCGGCTCAAGGAGGACGCCGCGCTCGGGCTCGTCCTGGCCACGTTTTTCGCCGCAGGCATTTGTCTGGTCACCATGATCCAGCAATTGCCGACGGGAAACAAAAGCGGCATCGACAAATTCCTCTTCGGCCAGGCCGCCGCTCTGGGAGCGGATGACATCAAACTGATGGGCACGGTCACGGCGGTGGCTTTGCTCCTGATCATCGCCTTCTACAAGGAGCTGCTTGCGACCAGTTTTGATCCCGGGTTTGCCCGTGCCAGCGGTCTGCCAGCGCGCTGGATCCACCACGGGCTGATGTTCCTCCTCGCCGCGGCGGTGGTCATCGCCCTGCAGGCGGTGGGCGTGGTGCTGGTCTCGGCCATGCTGGTGACGCCGGCCGCGGCCGCGTACCTGCTGACCGACCGCCTGCACCGGCTCGTTGCGCTGGCCTCCCTCTTTGGGGTCGCGGCCGGAGTGTCCGGCGCCTTTCTCTCCTTTGTCGGCCCCAGCCTGCCAACCGGACCGCTCATGGTGGTGGGCGCGAGTTTTGTCTTTGCCCTGGCCTTTTTGTTTGCCCCACGTCACGGCGTCATCGCCCGCTGGTGGCGCCGGCGCACCGGTGCGGCACGTACCCGACGGGAGAATACGCTGAAGTCCATGTTCCACGTCTGGGAGGCCGCCGCCTTTCGCGCCGAGGGGGTCACCCTGACCGAACTGGCGGAGAAGCGGCGCGAAACCCTTGAGGACGCCCAGCGACTGGGCCGGGCGCTGGTACGTCACGACCTCGCCACCCTGTCGGGCGACGTCCTTTATTTCACGCCGGCGGGCAAGCAGCGCGCCAGCGAGATTGTGCGCAATCACCGGCTCTGGGAGTTATACCTCACGAATTCCGCGGGCATCGCCCCCGATCACGTGCACGAGGATGCGGAACGCATTGAGCACGTGCTCGGCGAGACCGTGGTCCGGGCGCTGGAGCGCCGGCTCGACTATGCGCGGGTCGACCCGCACGGTCGCAGCATTCCCACCCCCCGGGAGATTCATGGCGACGCCGGGTTGACCGACGAAAGCAAACCCCGGAGTAAGCCATGACGTCGTTGATTCCGCCTTACGATGCCCATGCGGTGTGGGTCGCTCCCTGGACCGAACAGCTCTCGCTCTATGGCTGGATCGCGGCGATGGGCTTTGCGGTGGCTGCGGCGTGCGGACTGGTCGGCAACTATCTCATGTTGCGGCGCATGGCGCTGATGGGTGACGCGGTCAGTCACAGCGTGCTGCCCGGACTGGTGGTGGCGTTTCTGGTCTCCGGCAGCCGCTCGACCGGACCCATGTTTGTCGGCGCGCTGGCGGCAGGGGCGGCGGCCACGTTGATCATTGAGACCATTCACACGCGAACCCGCGTAAAACAGGATGCCGCCATCGGAATCGCCTTTTCGACGCTGTTTGCCCTGGGGGTGATTCTGACCGTGGCGTTCGCGGGGCAGATCGATCTCGATGCCGAGTGTGTCTTGTACGGGGAGATTTCCTTTGTCCCGTTGGAGCCCATGGTGACCCTCGGAGGTTGGACGCTCGGTCCCGAACCCTTTGTGCGGATGGCAGCGGTGGCCGTGGGCGTGGGCGTGATGATTCTCGTGTGGTACAAGGAGCTCCTGGTGAGTTCCTTTGATCCCGGCCTGGCGCGCTCCCTCGGCATCAATCCGGCCTTGCTTCACTATGGCCTGATGGCGGCCCTTTCCATCGTGGTGGTGAGCGCCTTCGAGGCGGTGGGGGCGATCTTGGTGATCGCGATGCTGATCCTCCCCGGATCGACCGCGTCCATGCTCACAACCCGACTTCCCAAGGTACATCTCCTTTCCCTCCTGCATGCGGCGCTCAGTTCGGTTCTGGGTGTCAGCCTCGGAATCTGGCTGAATTGCTCCATGGCGGCGGCCATGGTCGTGGCCGGTGCGGTCCTGTTCGGGCTGGCGTGGCTGGCGAGTCCTTCCCAAGGCCTCGTGGTGAGGTGGTGGCAGGCCGCCGGCGGGAGAACGTGGAGCAGCCCGCGCCCGGGGTAGGGGTTTGAACGGCACGGGGCGAAGGAACCAGGTTTGCCGTCAGGGCCAGAAGCAGGGACTTGGATTCAGCCTTGATGCCGACGGCGGAGAGCCGCCATCGTGAGAATTCCGACTGGCCGTCCTGATGTTCCCTTCCACGGGCTCACCGGATTCGGGGCCAGCGGATCCCCCTCCCCATGTCTTCCCCTGTGTCTGCCGATTCGTCCCCTGACGTCCATCAACCTGCTCCCACCTCCCTCGGGGGACTTGTCCGGCAACTGGGGCCGGGGTTGATCATTTCGGCGATCATTGTTGGTTCGGGCGAGTTGATCGTCACCCCGAAGCTGGGCGCGGAGATCGGGTTTCGGCTGCTGTGGTTCATCATTCTCGGCTGCCTGCTCAAAGTCTTTCTGCAGATTGAACTGGGGCGCTATGCGATCACCCGGGGGCGCACCACCCTGGAGGCCCTGAACACCCTGCCCGGGCCGCGTCTCGCCGTGTCCTGGGTGTTGTGGCTCTGGCTTGCGATGTACATCTGCCTCGTGCCGCAGGTGGCGGGCATGGTGGGCGGCACGGCCACGGCGCTGAAGCTGGGCGGGGCGAACATTCCCATCGCCTGGCTGGCGGTGGCGATCGGTGCGAGTTGCGCCATCCTGCTCGTGATAGGCCGGTACCGGCTGGTGGAGACCACGTCGATGCTCATGGTCGGCGCTTTCACGCTCACCACCCTGGTCGCGGTGGGATTCCTCCAGTTCACGCCCTATGCCGTGACCGGTGCGCAGCTGGCCAGTGGGCTTTCCTTCCACCTGCCCGCGGATTTGGCGACCGCGTTTGGCGCCTTTGGCATCATCGGGGTGGGGGCGTCGGAGCTGATCTACTATCCCTACTGGTGTTTGGAGAAAGGATACGCCCGCAAGCTTGGACCCGATGATGGCTCGGCGGCATGGCGGGTGCGGGCCGCCGGCTGGCTGAAGGTCATGCGGGTCGACGCCTGGATGTCCTTCACCCTCTACACCACCACGACCGTTGCATTTTATCTGCTCGGCGCGGCCATCCTGCACGCCAAGAAGCTCGTTGTCCAAAACCAGCAGATGATCGAGGTGCTTTCGTTCATGTACCGCGAGACCTTCGGCGAGTGGAGCCTCTGGCTCTTCCTGCTCGGTGCGATCGCGGTGCTCTACTCGACGATCTTCGGGGCGACGGCCTCCAACGCCCGCCTGCTGGTGGACGCGCTCGGGCTGTTCGGCCTGAAGCGTTACCGCAACGCGGAGGAGCGGGTGCTCTGGGTGAAGGGGTGCTGCGTGCTGCTTCCCGTGGCGTTCACCACGGTGTTTCTGGTGTTTGGGAATCCGGTGAAACTGGTGTTCTGGGGAGCGATTGCCCAGGGCCTGATGCTCCCGTTTCTCGCGGGAGCGGCGCTGTATTTCCACTTCACCTCGCCTCACCGCGAACTACGGGCGCGTCCGCTTTCACTCGTCTGCCTGATCATCGCCTCCGTGCTCATGACGGCGCTCGGCTGTTACCAGGTGGTGACCGAGGTCAGCCGCTGGCTGAGCTGAGCCCGGCCGGCGGATGGCCGCGGACGCAACTGGGGCAGTGTTTTCCAGCGAGGTAGTCGGGTGCTACTTGGTCTGCTTTGCGAACCGGCATCTGACAGGCCTCACACAGCACCGCGCCGGTGGCGAGCAGGTCGGGACCGACTCCGACGCGCTGGTCAAAGACAAAGCACTCGCCGGTGTAGTGCGCGCCTCCGCACTGTTCAAAGTACCGGAGGATGCCCCCTTCGAGTTGGTGGACGGAACGAAACCCCTCCCGCTCCAGCAGTGGTCCGGCCTTTTCACAGCGGATGCCGCCCGTGCAGAACATGACGACCGGCTGGTCCTTCAGTGACTCCGGCAGCTGACGCACCGCGGCGGGAAAATCCCGAAAGTGGTCGATGCCCAGGCGCAGCGCTCCGGTGAACGTGCCGATCCGGGCCTCGTACTCGTTACGCGTATCGAGCAGGGTGATGGGGCGTCCCTCGTCGAGCCACTGTTTCAGTTGCTGGGCGGACAGCTTGGGTGAGGTGTGCCGGTCGGGGTGGATGCCCTCGACGCCAAAGGCGATGATCTCGCGCTTGATCTTGATGCGCATGTGATCGAAGGGCGCATGGTCACTGATGCTCTCCTTGGCTTCGAGGTCGTGCAGACCCGGGCGGCCGCGAAGGTCGGCGAGCAGCCGATCCACGCCGGCGCGGGTTCCAGCCACGAAGAGATTGATCCCCTCCGGGCTGAGCAGGATCGTACCCTTCAGTCCGGCGTCGCGGCAGACGACCTCCAACTCGCTCCGCAGAGCGGGGAGCCCGTCCAGGGTGACGAAGCGATACGACGAGAGGTTGATGAACTCGGCCATGAATCCCCACTCGTAGCGCAAGGTTCGGCGGAGGTTAAGCGCAAAGGCGGGACGGGCCCGCCCGGGTGAAACACGCTTGCCCGGAGCGCGGGAAGTTCGACTATGCTGCCATGGCTTGGATTTATCTCGTCATTGCCGGACTGCTGGAAATTGGCTGGGCCATCGGGCTGAAACACACGGCCGGTTTCTCCCGCTTCTGGCCGAGTGTGCTGACCATCGGCACCATGATCGCGAGCTTCGGGCTGCTGGCGCAGGCGCTGCGGACCATCCCGACGGGCACCGGCTATGCCGTGTGGACCGGGATTGGCGCCGCCGGCACAGCCATCATTGGCATGGTGTGGCTGGGGGAGTCGCGCGACGTCCTCCGTCTTGTGTGCCTCGTGCTGATTGTCTCCGGCGTGGTGGGTCTCAAGTTTGCGGACGCCGCCGGCCGGTGATCGCCTGCGGAGTGCCGGGGGGGACTCACCGGAACCGACGCAGCAGGAGAATCAGTGGAAGCATCAGGCCGGGCGCGACCGCCGACCAGGCGAGACCGATAGCCAGCGAGTGACGGTCGGCGACCCAGCCCACCAGCCAGGGCAGCACGATGCCACCGGCGTTGCCAAGGGCGGCGAGTGCGCCAAACATGCTGGCACCCCCGTCGGGGTGACGATCCGCGGTGACCGCGAGCAAGGTGGGCCACAAACAACTCCCCGTCACTCCCACGACAATCGCCGCGGTCAGCGCCGCCCCTGACCAAGGCAGAAAAGACGCTGCCAGAAAAAGGGCCGCGGACAGGCCGCAACCCCAGGCCATGACCAGGTAGGGATTCCAGCGCGGTCCGACCGCACCGACGACCATGCGTCCCAATGCCATCGCAAGGGAAAAGAGCAGAAGGGCCGTCCCGCCAATCCACGTCGAGAATCCGAGTGACAGTTCAGCGTAGGCCGGCAGCCACTGGGCCATGCCGGCCTCGGTGGCGCCCCCGAGAAAAATCGCCACGAGTGCGCCGAGGAACCAGGGCTGGCGCACCAAACCGAAAAAAGGAGTCCGGCCCCCGTCGCTGACCAGAGTGGGGAAACGCAGGGGTGCGAATGCCGCCATCAAGCCCAGCGGCAAAGGCAGCAGCACAAGGCAAGTGCCGCGCCACCCGAGCCCGGCCTGGAGGCCAATCGTTCCGACGAAAATCGTCACTCCGGCACCGACACAATAAAACGAGTGCAGCCAGTTCATGGCTGCTCCGCGACGTTTTGGATGGAGTGCGGCGACGATGGGGCTGAGCACCATGTCGAGGATGCCGGCGCCCAAACCGAGCACCAGCATGGCCACGGTCAGCCAGGCGTACGTGGGAGCCAGTGCCAGGCCGACCAGGCTGACCGCGATGCAGGCATTGCCCAACAGCGCGAACGGTTTCGCCCCGGCCCGGTCGGCGAGGGGGCCGGTGATGAGAATGCCCACCACCAGGCCGGTGAAGCCCACGGCGCCGAGACGACCCAGTTCCTCCTTCGAGAGGCCATCGGCTCCACCGTAGAGGTGACTCAGCGTGGTGAGAAAGACGGGCAGCAGGTTGAGCCCGATGGCCAGGCTCATCATCGCCAGGTAGCACAACACGGTCAGCCACTGCGTGCGCAACGGCGCGGCCGCGTTGCTCATGGTGACGAGCGGAAACTGAATTCGGAACCGACGCCGGCCGGATCCGCGTGGATCCGGCGCTGGCGGTTCTGTAGCGGCAAAGTCGGCGGTGCGGCCCGATCAGGGAACTTCATAGAGTTCGACCAGGGACACCCCGGTGACATTGTCGAAGCCGCTGATCTGGGCGGTGTAGCTGCCGGCGGGCAACGTGATCAAAATGGACGAGTCGAGCTCGGCGGTGGCGAGCGCGAAGGCACCCACCCGGCCTGCGGCCTCGGCGATCTGGGCCGCGTTGGCCGAACGAGCCCAGTCGTCATTCTCGGCCAGTGGCACCGAGCCCTGGAAAATCCGCAGGACTGGATCCTCCAGGGCGCCGACGACTCCAAATTTGCCCAGGGTCGGACCGATCGCACGGACCAGGATGGTGCGGGTTCCCTGGCCGGAAAGCGTGAAGCCGGCGATCAGGATCTCGCTGCCTGTTCCGACCTGACTCCGGGCCGAGGCATTGATCAGTCGCGGGGTGTCGGTCCGGAAATCAGCGGTCGGCGTCAGATCGTAGATTTCGGCGAGAGCCACGCCGGTGGTGCCACCCACGCCGGTCACGTTCAGCGTGTAGCCTCCCGGAGAGAGCGACGGAGCGAGGGCGCTGTCGCGGCTGGCGGCGGGAAGGGCGAAGGCGCCCACACTCGCGTTGGCGGCCACCAGCGCAGCGGTGCCACCCCAGTTGTCATTGCTGCCGATCGAGGTGGGAACGCGGAACAGCTCGGCCTGCGGATCCGAAAGGACGCCGGTGACCCCAAACGAGGCGAGGGTGGGGCCGATCGCGCGCAGGAGGAGCGGCTTGTTGGCACTGGTGGCTCCCAGACCGCCGGTGCTGAAGCCCATGATCAGGGTTTGGGCGCCGCTGCCGGCCACGGTGCGGACCGAAAGGTTGGTCAGGCGCACCGGCGCCGCTCCGGACACCGGCGTTCCAGGGGGTGGGGGCTCGACGAAGGCCGTGAGCGTCACCATCCCTGATTCGTCGTCGTACCCGTCGACGGCAATGAGGTAGGTGACGCCGGCGACGGCGCTGAAGGTCACCTGGCTGGTCAGACTTCCGCCTTCATCGTCATTCTGGCCGACCACCGACAGAGTCGAAAGGCTCAGACCCGTGTAGACGCCCAGCAAGGTGTCGAAGTCGCTGCCGTACGTGCTGACGTAGGCGGGACCTGAATACGGCGCGGTCCAGGCGTACCAGATTGATGCGTTTCCTGCCTCGTCGCCATGCCGGGGCTCGCCGGTTTCGCGTGAGGCGGCAATGGTGTGGCCGTAGGTCGTGCTGTTGCCGAAAAGGGACTTCCGGTTGGCAAAGCTGTCGTTCAGCCGGTTGCTCAAGGTGAGCACGATGTCGCCAAAGTCCCCCTGATAGCCGTCCACCGCAATGTGGTAGGTGGTGCCGGCGCTGGCGGTGAAGAACAACTCCGCCGTCAGACCGGAGGGGCCACTGTCATCGTCGGAAGCGACTTCCCGCAGGGTGGACAGATTGGTGCCGGTGTAGACCGCCAGCAGCGTGTCGACCGTGTCGGAACCGCTGGTGGAGATCATGACCCGTCCGGAAAACGGAGCGGTCCACTGCCACCAGAGCGAGCGTCCGCCTCGCTGACCTGCGTGCAGGGGCTCGCCGAGCTCCTCCGTCGCGCCGGCGTTGTTGGTCAGGATGCGGAAATTGTCCCCGAGCAGCACGGTGCGCGCGGCGAAGGCGTCGTTGGCGACCGATTGCGACACGGTCAGGCTGGTGGCGCCTCCGGGCCCGTCCACCGCGATGACATAGGTCTGTCCGGCCACCGCGTTGAACTGGACGCGGCTGGTCAGGTCGGTGGCGGAAACGTTGTCATTGCTCCCGATGAGGGTGAGTCCGTTGATGGTGGTTCCCGTGTAGACGGCGAGCAGGGTGTCGTAGTCGCTGCCGAGCGTTGACACCTGGGTCAGGCCGGCGGCGGGTGCAGTCCAGCTCCACCAGACGGATTTCGAACCGGTGCGCCCTGCGTGGGTGGGTTCACCGGCCTCGCGGGAGGCGTTGCCACTGAAGACACCCGCCGTGGTGTTGCTGCTGGGCAGCACGATCCGATTGGCGAAGGCGTCGTTGGGAGGCGCAACCACCGCACCCCCGAGGGCTCGGGCGAGATTCAGCCGTCCGCCGGTCCGGCACTTGCGGGCAAGGGAGCTGAGGGGATCCGTGGCGGCCAGCATGCGGTTGATCAACTGCTGCGCCGAGTCACCGGGAAATTGGGCCTTGAGCAGCGCGAACGCGCCGGCCACGTGGGGCGTGGCCATCGAGGTGCCGGAAATGCTCTGGTAGGCAGAGTCGCTGGTGAACCACGTGGAACGGATCTCGACGCCCGGCGCGGCCAGGTCGACCTTGTTGGCGCCGTAGTTGGAGAACGTGGCGAGTTGATCGCGACGGTCGACGGCCGCGACCGAGACGATGTTGTCGAAGTCGAAGTTGGCCGGAAACGACGCCACGCGATCGTTGTCGGACGCCTCGTTGCCGGCGGCGGCGACAAAAATCAAACCGGCCGTGCGGGTGGCGCCAATCGCCGTTTCCAGAGCGCTGCTGCCCGGGCCGCCGCCCCACGAATTGCTGAGGATGTGGGCGCCTTTGCGACGCGCGTAGTCGATGCACTCGATCGCGTCCGAGTCGGCCCCTTCACCCGTCGCCGAGAGGAACTTCAGCGCCATGATCTTGACCGACCAGGCGACACCGGTGATGCCGACGCCGTTGTTTCCGACGGCGCCGATCGTGCCGGCGCAGTGCGAGCCATGGCCATTGTCGTCGGTGGGATTGCCGCTGCCGGTGCGGGCGTTGATGCCGAACACGTCGTCGATGTATCCATTGCCGTCGTCATCGATGCCATTGTTTTCGCGCCCGTTGCCGGATTCCCCCGGATTGCGCCACATGTTCGCCGCCAGGTCCTCGTGCGTGGTCCGGACTCCGGTGTCGATGACAGCGACGATCACGGAAGAGGCTGAATTGCGGATGTCCCAGGCCTCCGGCGCGTCGATGTCGGCGTCGTTGATACCGCTGAGCTGGCCGGTGTTGTGCAGGCCCCACAGTCGCCCGTTCAGGTAGTCGGTGTCATTGGGTGTGACCGAGATTCGTCGGAGGTAGTCCCGGTGCACCTTGGCCACCAAGCCGCTCGCCTTGTAGCTGGCGAGCGCCTGTTCCAGATTCGCGCCGGCCGGGAGTTCGACCACCTCGAGGTCATTGAGGTCCGGGTAGCGTTTGGTGGTGCGGGCGCCCAGACTCTGGTGAAGTTGTCCCAATTCCGCGGCGCGGCTGGCGGATAACCCGGTCCGCCGCTCCAGGATCAGGCGGTCGGGGCGGTGGGGAAACGCGGCGAGCGCCGCTTCGTCAACCGAGGACGGAGCGGTTTGTCCGAAAACGGGGCGCGTCAGACAGCCGGTGACGACAAGGAGGAGGGCCAGGTAGGCGGCGAAGCCGCGACGGAGACACATGGAGGGAAAAATCGAGCGAGCGTGGAAGTGCGGCTTGCAGGTCGGTTCGAGGTCGGGCCCATTGAAGATGCTATGGCCCCTCGGTTTCAATCTCCGTGGAGAACAAAATCCCTTGCCGGACTTCTGGGGGCGGGACTGTGTGCGACCGGGTGCACCGGAAAAGGCCCGACCCCGGCGACGGTGAACGCCCCGGAGGTTTCCGCGTCCACCGCAGCCGCCAAGCCCACGGGGGCAGAAGTCGAAGTTGTGGAAGGTAAACTGCTTCAGCTGCAACTGGAAGGGGGATTCTGGGGCCTCATCACCGCCACGGGTGAGAAGCTACGCTTCATCGTCCCTCCCCCAGGCGAGTGGAAAGGGAGTGAAACAGTCCGCGTTCGGCTGCGACGCCTGGAAGTCGGACCCAGCCTTCAGCAATGGGGCCAGCCGGTGGAGTGCCTTTCGATCGAACCGGTGACAAAGCGTCAGGAGGCGTGACGGCCTTGAATCGCCTCGGCGCCTTTTTTCCGTGGAATCGGGAATAGGGGCGAGGGTTCCCGACTCTCACCTGTCGCATGCCGTCTGATGCCTTCACGCGATTGGTGGATGACCACTACGCCAGCCTTTACCGGTTTGCGTTGAGCCTGGCACGCAATGCGACAGATGCCGGGGACCTGACGCAGCAGACGTTCTATGTTTGGGCAACGAAGGGGAGTGGGCTGCGAGACCCCTCCAAGGCCAAGACCTGGCTGTTCACGACGCTCTACCGTGAATTTCTTCGCATCCGCCGTCGGGAGCACCGGGTTTCGGCGATTGAAGACCAGCCCGCGGCGCTGAAAGATCCGCCGGACGATACCATGGATGTGGTGCGTCGTCTCGATGCTCAGGACGTGATGCGGGTCTTGCAAGGGGTCGATGAAGTATTCCGGGCGCCATTGACGCTCTTTTATCTTGAGGACCTTTCCTACCAGGAGATCGCCGAGACCCTTATGGTCCCTGTCGGAACCGTGATGTCGCGCCTTTCGCGCGGCAAAACGCAACTCAGGGACCTGCTCAGCGAGCGTGCCCGGGATCCCCAGTCCAAGACCATTCCCTTCCCTGGGGGGAGGAAAGGAGCCGCATCATGACAAACGACGATGCCAAATTCATCTTACGGGCCTACCGCCCGGGTGGACGTGATGCCGACGATCCGGCCTTCGCCGAGGCGCTTGCCCGGGCGCGGAACGATCCGGCCTTGGGGGTATGGTTGCAGCGCGAACAGGCGTGGGATGCCGCCGTGGCGGCCAAGCTTCGGGAAGTGCCCGTGCCCGCCGGCTTGCGTGAGAGCATTCTGGCCGGGGCCGACGTCAGTGTCACCCGGCGCCAGCGGCGGCCGCACCTGGGCTGGGTCTGGGCGATCGCAGCGCTTCTGGTGATTTCCGCCATCGGTGGCTGGATTGTGGTTCGCGATCCGGGTGAGCGATTTGACGCCGCGTCCTCGGCGCGTCTGGCCATGGCCGAAGTCGCGGGTCCCCATGACGGTGGACGTCACGACACGACCCAGGGCACGTTGGCTGCGTGGCTCGCCGATCCCAGCCACCGGGTGGCGGCGTTTCCGGGGGATGCCGAACGACTCCGGCGCGAAGGCTGCCGGGTGGTCCGCCTGGCGGGTCGCGACGTGTTTGAAATCTGTTTCGAGCGTGAGGGCGGCTTTCACCTCTATGTCATGCCGCGTGCGGGGCTGCGTATCCAATCCGAAGATCTCGCACCGGTGTTTCGCGCCCGCGGCCAGTTGGCGTCGGTGACCTGGGCGGATGCCCACCACGCCTATGTGCTGGTGAGCGAGACGGGTATGGATGCACTTCGGCGCATCCTCTGAACGTTCGGGCGGCATGCAGGAGGGCTGAACAAAGGTGTGGATCGTGGGGAATGAAACGCGGCAACGTTGCTCACACGTTCATGACACCTTCGTCTCCTGCAGCTTCCTCCCGCGTGGTGACCTGGCTCGATGGCCTGGCCCGCGTCGTCATTGCCATCATCCTGGTTCAAACGCTCTATTTCAAATTTTCGGGTGCGGCCGAATCGGTTTACATCTTTACCGCGGTGGGACAAGAGCCATGGGGTCGCTACGGATCGGGCGTGGTGGAGGCGGTGGCCAGTGTGCTGCTGTTTATCCCGGGAACGGTTGTCCTCGGTGCAGGTCTGGCGCTGGGCACCATGAGTGGTGCGATCTTTTTCCATCTCACCCGTCTGGGGATTGAGGTTCAGGGCGACGGCGGCCTCCTGTTCACACTCGCTTGTGTGGTCTGGGTCTGCAGCGCTGCCCTGTTCTGGCGCCACCGGCGGACCCTGCCCGTGATCGGTCGCCTCCTCTAGCCTCGAACCCGATTGCCTGTCTTCTGCAGTCCACCTTTCACCGTCATGATCCGAACTTGTATCCGAGACAACCTTGAGGCCCTGCGGCAGGGGCTCGCGCTCCTCGATGACTTCAGCGCGGAGGCCTACCGTGAACCCGTACCCGAGTGTTTTGGCGCTGCTCCCGGCGGGCACCTGCGTCACATCATCGAACACTATGAGAGCCTCCTGAGTGGAGTTCTCTCGGGGCGGATCGACTACGAAAACCGTCCGCGCGATCCGGCCGTCGAACGTGATCCGGCGGAAGCGGCCCGTCGCATCCGCTGCCTGATGGATCGGCTGGACACCCTGGCCGGGGAACACTCCGACGGCCTCCTCCTCGTCCGGGCGGAGACGGCGCCGTCCGATGCCCGGCACCCGTGGGCCGGCTCCTCGCTCCTGCGCGAACTCGAGTTTCTGCTCAGCCACACGATTCACCACTACGCGCTCATCGCAATCATGTGTCGCCTCCAAGGAAGGCTGATCGATCCTGATTTCGGGGTGGCTCCCTCGACACTGCGCCATCGAGTGAAGGTCCAGAACCTATGTGCACGCTGACCTGGAGGCCGTCGGCGGAACGGGGGTATGACCTGTTCTTCAATCGGGATGAGTTGGATACGCGGACGGACGAGTGTCCTCCGGCGGTGATCACCACTCCCGGCGGCCGGGTGATTGCGCCGCGCGATGGACCCGGCGGAGGCACCTGGCTGGCGCTGAATGAACAGGGAGTGACCCTGGCATTGCTCAATTGTTATCCTTCCCGTGCACGAGCGGGTTCAGACTGGGATCGACCCACGCCGAGCCGCGGCGGCGTGTGCTGGACGGTGGCGGGCGCCCGGTCCGCCCGCGAAGCGATCGAGCGAGTGAAGGCGGGAGCCTGGGAGTCGGCGAAGCCGTTTCACCTGGTCGCCCTCGACGCGGAGGCTCGGGGAGAGTGGCGTACCTGGGACGGAGCGCAGTGGTCCGGCGGCTCCGCGCCCCTTTTTCTGACGTCGTCGTCCTTTGCATCGTCTGAGATCGAGGCTGAGAGG
Source organism: Opitutaceae bacterium (assembly GCA_046346755.1). Taxonomy (GTDB): domain Bacteria; phylum Verrucomicrobiota; class Verrucomicrobiia; order Opitutales; family Opitutaceae; genus UBA6669. The sequence continues at coordinate 207,635 of JAXMHM010000001.1, forward strand.
GCCCGCCGATGGCGGACGAGCGCTCCCGTGACCGTGGAGGAGATGGAGGCGTTTCACTGGTTTTACGAGCCTGCGGCGGGCGCCGCCTCGATTTGTATGCGACGGGCCGATGCGAGGACCCGGAGCGTAAGCCACATTACGGTGCGAACTGGGCTGCGTTCCTTGAAGTACTGGGCTGTGGGAGAGCCGGGAGCCAAACCAGCCGAAGGTCAGGTGGTGGAACTATGAGTGCGTTGCCCACCTTTGACGGACTCCACGGACCGGCCCTGCTCGTGGCGCTGGCGCTGGCCACGTTGGCCTCCGAGGACCTGACTTGCATTGCGGCAGGACTGCTCGTCGCAGTCGGGAAACTCGATTTTCTTCCCGCGGTGCTGGCCTGCTTCGTCGGCATCCTCGCGGGTGACCTGATGTTGGTGGCGGTCGGACGGTGGGGAGGCCGTCCCGTGTTGACGCGCTGGCCTGTTCGCCGGTGGGTTACCCCCGCCGGCCTGACTCGGGCGGAGCACTGGTTTCGACAGCGCGGCGGACGCCTGATCCTGGCGAGTCGATTCATGCCGGGAACCCGCCTGGCGACGTACTTCGCTGCCGGAATCCTGCGCGCGCCGTGGCGGCGGGTGGTCGGTTGGTTTATCCTCTCCTGTGCCCTTTGGACCCCGCTCCTGGTTGGGCTTGCGGCGGGGTTGGGAGAGCGGACTCTGGGCTGGGTCGGAACGTGGCAGAAGACGGTGCCGCTCCTGCTGGCCAGCGGGCTCACCGCGTGGATCGCTGTCCGTGGTTTGGTTCACCTGAGCACCTGGCGCGGACGCCGATTGGCTTTGTCGCGCTGGCGCCGGCTCACCCGCTGGGAATTCTGGCCCTCCTGGGCTCTCTATCCTCCCGTGGTGGTGTACCTCGGGTGGCTGGGGTGGCGTCACCGCAGCCTCCGCGTGGTCACCGCGGTGAACCCGGGCATGGGAGGAGGGGGCGGGTTGATCGGCGAGTCCAAGAGCGCGATCCTGCGTGGCCTGGAGGGTGGAGAGCGGCTGGCGAAGACGGCGGGTCCGCGCGTTGCCCGGTGGCGTTTGCTTTCGGAGGGTACCGTGGCGCAACGGGCGGCCGAGGTGCGCGCGTTTGCGGAAGGCCCGGACGGTGGATTTCCGGTTGTGCTCAAGCCGGACGTGGGTGAGCGCGGGCGAGGAGTGATCATTGTGCGTCGGGATGAAGACCTCGAGCCCGCCCTGGCCCGTTCGTCCGAACGCCTGCTGGTGCAAGCGTATGTGCCAGGTGTGGAGTTCGGCGTGTTCTACCTCCGACGACCGTCGGAACCGAACGGGCGCGTGTTCGCGGTCACCGAAAAGCGCCTGCCGGATGTCGTCGGAGACGGACGGCGGACGCTGGAAACGCTGATCCTCGCTGACAGCCGGGCGATCTGCCAGGCTCCGCTGTTCCTCGAACGATTCGCCGATCGAGCCGACGAGGTGCCCGGTCCCGGCGTACGCGTGACGCTGGCGGAGCTGGGCACCCATTGTCGCGGGGCCCTGTTTCTCGATGGAGCGGAGCACATCACCCCCGCCTTGGTGGAGGCAACGGAGGCGTGCAGCCGCCGATTTGAGGGCTTCTATTTCGGACGCTACGATGTGCGTTCCGACTCGGTCGCGGCCTTTCGGCAGGGGCGGTTTGAAATCATCGAGTTGAACGGACTCACCTCTGAGGCCACCAGCATCTACGATCCCCGCCACAGTGTCGTTCATGCGTGGAGCGTGCTTTGCCGCCAATGGGCCTGGGCCTTTGCCATCGGCGCTGAAAATCGCAGCCGTGGCGCCCGGGTCTTGAGCTGGGGCGAACTGTGGGGACTGCTGCGGGGACGGCGGAACGATGCGGCCGAACAAACCGGTGTCGGACTTCCAGCCTGGCAGGCACGCGGAGGCCAATCATGAGCGCGACCAGCGTGGTGCGGGAAGTGGACTTAGCTCCGCCGGGCTGCGGAAAGTACACCTTGTCACTGGCAACGGAGGCCGAAGATCTGCGCGCGGTGCAGCGACTGCGCTATGAGGTGTTCAATCTCGAACTCGGAGAGGGGCTGGTGGAGTCGCACGAGCGTGGGCTCGATGCGGACGAGTTTGACGAGGTCTGCGATCACCTGCTCGTTCGTGAAGTCGAGTCCGGGTTGGTGGTCGGCACCTATCGCCTGCAGAGCGGACGTTCCGCGGGACAACAGCTCGGGTACTACAGTGCGCGCGAATTTGATTTTGCCCCGTTCGAACCGCACCGGGCGGAGATTCTCGAACTGGGTCGAGCCTGTGTCGCCAAGGCCCATCGCAGCTCGACGGTGCTGACGCTTCTGTGGAAGGGCATTGCCGCCTGTGCGCGACGTCAGGGCCTGCGCTACCTCGTGGGCTGCAGTTCGCTCACGTCCCAGGACCCGGGTGTCGGTTTGGCCGTATTTCGCCAGCTGGCCGGTGCGCATCTGGCACCTGCGGTCTGGCGGACCCGGCCCTTGCCGGCGTGGGAATGCCGGGAGAACGGACCGGCGTCTTCGATCCCCATTCCGCGCCTCATGGCGGCGTACCTGGCCTTGGGTGCGCGGGTTTGCGGAGAGCCGGCTCTGGATCGTGACTTCAAAACCATCGACTTTCTGACCTGGCTCGACTTGAACGCGCTCGCTCCGCCGGTGCTTCGGAAGTTTTTTCCGGAAGGCCCGGGGCGGGTCGAATCATGAAGCGTTTTCTGAGTGGAATGCGCGGTTGTTGCCGCTTTGTCGCGCTCCTGGCGGTCCTCGCCCGGGGCGTCGCCGGGTATGGGCTCAAGCCGCGACACCGGCGAGACGCGGTGACAAGAGCACGATGGCTCCAGCGAACCTGCCGGCGTGCGCTTCAAGTGCTGGAGGTAAGGGTGGTGGAACGGGGAGCGCGGCCGGAACGCGTTCTGATCGGGGCCAATCATCTCAGCTACCTCGACATCGTCGTGCTGGCAGCGTGCTGTCCGGTGGTGTTCGTGTCCAAACGCGAGGTGCGAAACTGGCCGCTGTTCGGCTGGTTCGCGGAGAAGGCCGGCACCCGGTTCATCGACCGGAACCGCCGTGGCGATGTCGTGCGAACGGCCGACGAGTTGACTCCGGCGATCGAGGCCGGACTCACCGTGGTGGTTTTTCTCGAGGGCACCACCACGGCCGGCGATCGGGTGCTGCCATTCAAATCGTCCCTGCTCGAACCCGCGGTCCGTGCGCGCTGGCGGGTGGTGCCCACGGCCCTGGACTACCAGGTGCCGGCTGGCCGCTCGGCGCCGACCGAAGTGTGCTGGTGGGGGGACATGACGCTCCCGCCGCATCTTCTGAACATCACCACGCTCCCCTGGATCGAAGCGCATGTCGCCTGGGGGCACGTTGAGGTGGCCGAAGGCGATCGAAAGGAGTTGGCGACCCGCTTGCACCGCCAGGTGGTTCAGCTCAAGTCCTCGCTGGCCAAGCCAGGGTTGCCCCGTCGGAGTCCGATCGTGGAAAAGGAAATCGCGGTCGAACCTTCAAGCCGTGACCTAACATGAAACTGCTACTGACCGCAGGACCGACCCGCGAGTACCTGGATCCGATCCGCTATCTCAGCAATGGATCGAGCGGTCGCATGGGCTATGCCTTGGCCGAGGCGGCGGCGGCGCGAGGGATCGAGGTGGATTTGGTCAGTGGGCCCGTTGCCTTGGAAGCTCCGGCCGGCGTACGCCTCCACCGGGTGGTTTCGGCCGACGATATGCTGGCCGCCTGCACGGAGCACTTTGACTCCTGTGATGTCTTCATTGCGGTGGCCGCCGTGGCGGACTACCGTCCCGCCCAGCGCGTTTCCGCCAAGGTCAAGAAGACGGCGGGCCCGCTGTACCTCGAACTCGTGCCGACGGTGGATATCCTGAAAACCCTCGCAGCCCGGAAGCGTCCAGGGCAGGTGGTGGTGGGGTTTGCAGCTGAAACCCAGCACGTCGAGGACTACGCCCGCCGTAAACTGGTCGAGAAACACTGCGATTGGATCGTTGCCAATGACGTCAGCCAGCCCGGCGTGGGCATGGACGCGGCCGACAATGCGGTGCTCCTGATGGACCGCGGCGGTCGCGTGAAGAGCTTTGGTCCGGCGGCCAAGCGACAGGTGGCCGAGTTTATTCTCGATCACGTGCTTGCGACTGGGATGAAGCCGTGATTCCCATGATGGATTGAACCACGGATGGACACGGATGAACACGGATAGCCGACCCTTGGACGCGGGCGCTCTGGAGGCAAGGGGACCGGGCCTGTGGTCCAATCTTGGTGACGCCCCTCAGTCGAGCCTGAGCAGGGGTGGGGATTCAGACCGGATTAAACGTTGTCACGTCTGATGCCTCGCTCCGCCGCTCCAGACCCTGAACACGAGCGACTGGCCGAGGACGAGGCGCGGACGCACAATTGGAAACGGTGGGGACCTTACCTCTCGGAGCGTCAGTGGGGGACGGTGCGCGAGGATTACTCGGCGGATGGGGATGCCTGGCGATACTTTGATCACGAGCAGTCCCGGAGCCGGGCTTACCGGTGGGGCGAAGATGGCCTGCTGGGTTTCACGGATCGCGAATGCCGCCTCTGCTTTGCGGTCGCGCTTTGGAATGGCCATGATCCCTTCCTGAAAGAACGGCTTTTTGGTTTGTCCGGACCGGAGGGCAACCACGGAGAGGACGTCAAAGAGGTTTACTTCTACCTCGATGCCACCCCGACGCATTCGTGGAACCGAGCCCTCTACCGGTACCCGCAGGCCCGGTTTCCCTACGAAGCGCTGCGTCAGGAAAACGGCCGACGGACCCGGAGCGATCCCGAGTACGAATTGACCGACACCGGCATTTTCGCGGGGGATCGCTTCTTCGATGTCGAAGTCATCTACGCCAAGGCGGCGCCGGATGATGTTTGTATCAAGGTGATTGTGACGAATCGAGGCCCGGAACCGGCTCCGCTTCATGTGTTGCCGACCTTGTGGTTCCGCAACTCCTGGTCCTGGGGATGCGATCACGAGGGCTGCGAAATCAAGCCGCGTTTGCGCGAGGTCGAGCCGGGGGTGGTGCGCTGCGATCATGCCACGCTTGAACGCATGATCTGGGCGGTCGAGCCAGGTGCCGAGGGAGTGTCCGTACCGTTGCTTTTCACCGAGAACGAGACCAATGCGGAGGTCCTATTCGGCGCCAGGAATGCCTCGCCCTATGTGAAAGACGCGTTCCACGCCGCGGTGGTCGGTGGACGCACCCAAGCGGTCAACCCGAAGAAGTCCGGCACCAAGGTCGCCGCCCACCACGTCCTGAATCTGGGTGCGGGGGAATCGCGCACCCTCCGCCTGCGTCTCCATGCCGAGGCGTCGCCCCCGAAGGCCCGATTCGGTCCAGGATTTGAGACCGTGATGACCCGGCGCAAGACGGAAGCGGATCGCTATTTCGACCGGGTGCTGGGCCCCCGCCTTGGCAACGACGAGCGGGCCGTGGCCCGTCAGGCCTATGCCGGGCTGCTCTGGTCGAAACAGTTCTACCACTACGTGGTCCGTGAGTGGCTCGATGGTGATCCCCTGCAGCCGCCGCCTCCGCCGGGACGCCGGCAGATTCGCAACCAGGATTGGGACCATTTGTTCAATCGCGACATCCTCGCGATGCCCGATAAATGGGAGTACCCGTGGTTCGCGGCGTGGGATACCGCCTTCCACATGGTTGCGATGGCCAGGATCGATCCGCACTTCGCGAAGGAGCAGCTCAATCTGCTGCTCCGCGAGTGGTACCTCCATCCAAACGGACAAATTCCGGCCTACGAATGGGCCCTCTCGGACGTCAATCCACCCGTGCACGCGTGGGCGTGCTGGCGCGTTTACAAACTGACCGGTCCTCGTGGCGGGCGCGACCGCGTCTTTCTCGCCCGGACGTTTCAGAAGCTGCTGCTCAACTTCACCTGGTGGGTGAACCGCAAGGACCCCAGCGGTCACAATCTCTTTTCGGGTGGTTTTCTCGGACTCGACAACGTGGGTGTCTTCGACCGCTCCAAGCCGCTCCCGGGCGGTGGCACTCTGGCGCAGGCTGACGGAACCGCCTGGATGGCCTTTTACTGCGGCACCATGCTGGCGATCGCGCTGGAGCTGGCGGACGGAGATCCCACCTACGAGGACATTGCCTCCAAGTTCTTCGAGCATTTTGTCCGCATCGCCGAGGCGATGAACCGACTCGGAGGATCCGGCCTCTGGCACGAAGAGGATGGATTCTACTACGACCAGCTCATCCAGGACCACGGGACCTCGTCGGCGGTGCGTCTGCGATCGATGGTTGGAATCATCCCGCTCTTTGCGGTGGAGTTTATCGACGAGGCGCGGCTCGACGCGCTCCCGGGCTTCGCCAAGCGAACCCGCTGGTTTCTGAAGCACCGGCGCGACCTCGCCGCTCAGATTGCCTACCTCTCCCATGATGGTGAGTCGACCGGTCGGCATCTGCTGGCCATCCCGACGCGGGAACGTCTCGAGCGCGTTCTTCGCTACGTGTTCGACGAAAATGAATTTCTCTCTCCCTTCGGCGTGCGGTCGATGTCCCGAGTCTACGAGGCGAAGCCCTTCGTCTTCACGGTCGGCAACGAACGACACCAGGTGGACTACGTTCCCGGTGACTCCAACTCCGGTTTGTTCGGAGGTAATTCGAACTGGCGGGGCCCGGTGTGGTTTCCGGTCAACTTTCTCCTGATCGAGGCGCTGGAGCGGTACCACCATTTCTATGGTGATACGTTCACGATCGAATTTCCCACCGGGAGTGGGCGGCGCGTCAATCTCGCGACCGCTGCCCAGGCGCTGACCGAGCGCTTGACCCGACTGTTTCTGTCCAACGAGTCAGGAGAGCGACCGTGTCACGGACCTGCCTCTGCCACGACCTGTGGCCCGCACTGGCAGGATCACCTGCTGTTCCACGAGTACTTCCACGGAGAGACCGGACAGGGCTTGGGAGCGAGTCATCAGACCGGTTGGACCGCGCTGGTGGCGCACCTGTTGGTCAATCGAGAGCGAAACCGGTCGCCGGGCGGCGCCGAATCGGTGCGAACAGGAAAAACACCCTGACACAATTGTAAAAAAAGTGGGCGAAAGCAACCCGGCGGGAAGGTCATGAAATCCTCAAACGGGTCCAGAAGCGGGGCGAATATAGGGGTAAGACCCTAAATTTTATCGTTTCTTGTCGATTGACGGGGAATGGGTTGCGACGAGGCCGGAGACTTCGGCTGGCTCGGGGACACCAAATCCCTGTTAATGGGTGTCCGCTGCTCAACAGCGGTCGTATGAACTCGGTCGCAAGTAGTCGTAAAAACAAGTCTCCCTTTGGGAGATCGGGCTATTCGTTTGGGTCGGTTCAACGAGTTTGGTGGGCCCTTTTGGGCTTCGCCGCGTTGTTCCTTTCGGAATCGGTCAGGGCCTCGGACCGCTGGGAAACGCTTGAGGCGATTCATTGGGTCGAGAACCCGAACAATGATCCGGCACCGGGCGCGCATGGCGAACTGGGAGCCTATCAGTTTCGGCGTTCGACGTGGACCACCTACACCCGAAAGCCGTTTGAGTACGCCCGCGAACGCCAGCATGCCGATGAAGTCGCCGTGATGCACTACGAGTGGCTGAAGCGTGGCTTCACCGACGCAGGCATGGAGCCGACGCCGTACCGGATCGCGCTGGCCTGGAATGCCGGATTGAGTTCGGTGCTGCGTGGACGCGCACCGCGCGCGAGTCACGACTACGCCACCCGCGTCACCAATATTGTGGAGTCACTCAAGCTGCGCACGGCGAACGCCGCGCAGCAATAACCGCGCACGTCCGTCGCGGACGACCCGATGGGGTCGTCACCGCGGTGCGGGGGGCGCCGGCGGATCGTCGAGGAACGATTGCTGCGTCGGCTTCTTCGCGGCGCGTTTGGCTTCTTCCTCGTCGGGGGTGGAGTTCAGATGCCGGGGCGGGCGCGAGACGCGCAGAGCCACGGCCGCTTCACGATCCGTGACGATCCGGTCGCAGATGGCCTGGATGTGCAGGCGCAGCCACTGGTAGGTGCTGCTCCCCGGGCTGTAATCGGCCGGGCCGTAGTGATCGATCCGGCCGACCTGACGCAGGCGGTCATTCTGGGCGAATTCGTCGGTCCGGGCCGGATTGTACACGCCGTAGGCCTTGCCCCCGCCCTTTTTCACCACGGAGAAGCTCGGGATATCACTCGGACCATCCGCGATGTAGATCATGTTCTGGAACGGAATCCGCCGGTCCTCAGGGGCGATGTTGGCGTTGACGTCGATGGCCGGGTTCTTGTTCGTGCCCTTGTTGATCTCGAACAGGGCGCGCGTTTTGGTCGTGTTGTCGATGACCATGCCGATCTGGGCGATGACCGAGTCGGCTTCCATCGCAAATTCCTTTTGCCGGAGAAAGCCGGGCTGGAGTGGATTCTCGATGAACTCGCAGCCCCAGATGGCCTCGACGAACGGGGCGATTGCGCTGCCCCTGACCATTTCCGCCAGGCCGGTGCTGACGATGTAATGTTCGAGGTGGATTTCGTGTTTCGTATACGCCTCGCGCTCGCGGACAAAGCCCTTGGCCTGGTTGAAAAAGGCGGGCAACCCGGGATAGAACTGGATCTCGGCTCCGGCCTCGCGAAGCACCTTGTTGCTGAGCTTCGGCATCTTGCCCGCCAGCACATAGGTCAGCAGGTGATTCAGGTAGGCGATTTCGCCCGAGAGGTGGTAGCCCCGCCGCCGGTAGTGCTCCATCAGGCTGTTGGTCTCGCCCCAGAACGAAGGTTCGTCGATTCCGTACCGACGAAACAGGGGCGACTGCATGTATTCCGGGATTAACGTCTTGTCGAAATCCCAGATGCAGGCGATGGTGTTCTGAGTGAAAAGCGTCGTAGCCATCGTGAATCAACACCGCTAGCCGGGTCGGCCGGGCGGCTTAGTGTGATCGCGAACAGAAGCCGCGTACGGCAGGGCACGCAATTCGCAAATAGCCTTGGGCGCACTCGCACCGTCTCCGCATGGACATCCTCCCACCGATTCTTCCCTTCCAACGCCGCCTCGACGAGCTCGATGCGCAGATGGCTGCGCCATCGTTCTATGCGAACGCACGGCGGGCGACGGAGGTCACCCGGGAGCATCAAAAGCTGGGACAGCTGATCGGGGAGCACCGGACGTACGAGAAGGTGGGGCAGGAGCTCGCGGATGCCGAGTCTCTCGTCAAAGACGCTTCCGCCGATCCCGATTTGAAGGAGCTGGCCGCGGCGGAAATTCCCGACTTGCGCCGGCGTCGCGATGAGCTGCACCAGACCATTCTCCGGGCCATGATTCCCCCGGAACCCACCGACTCCCGCAACACCGTGATGGAAATTCGGGCGGGCACGGGCGGGGAAGAGGCGGCGTTGTTTGCGGCCGAGCTGGCGCGGGTTTATCAGAAGTTTGCCGACAAGTGTGGTTGGAAAATCGAGCCCATGAGCAGCAGCCTGAGCGAACGCGGAGGGTTCCGGGAGGTCAGTTTCCTCATTTCCGGCAATGACGTCTACAAGCAGCTCAAGTTTGAGAGCGGGGTCCACCGGGTGCAGCGCATCCCTGCCACCGAGGCGAACGGGCGCATTCATACCTCGACCGTGACGGTGGCGGTGCTGCCGGAAGCCGAGGAGGTCGATCTGCAGATCGATCCGCAGGACTTGGAAATCACCGTGCAGCGCGCCAGCGGACCGGGAGGGCAGGGCGTGAATACGACCGACTCGGCGGTGCGGATCATTCATAAACCCACGGGTATGATTGTGTTCTGTGCGGACGGACGGTCGCAGCAGAAAAACAAGGCCAGTGCCATGGCCGTGTTGAGATCGCGGCTGCTCAAGATGAAGGAGGACGAGGAGCGGGCCAAGTACGCCGCGCAGCGCAAAAGTCAGATCGGGACGGGCGACCGGAGTGAGCGGATCCGTACCTACAATTTTCCCCAAAACCGGCTGACCGATCATCGCATCGGACTGACGCTCTACAATCTTCCCCAGGTGATGGAGGGGGAGATTGCGCAGATTGTCGCTGCCTTGCAGGGAGTGGAGTTCCAGGAGAAGCTAGCCGCGTTGACCGGGCAGACTTTTGTGCTGAAACGGGCCGGCAGTGATCGCGACGATGAGTGACCCCGTTGTTCCTCCCCGTGCACCGGTCGCCATGCTCTCGGTGCTCGAGATCATCAAGAAGACGACCGACTTCCTTGCGGGCAAGCGGGTGGAAAATCCGCGATTGAGCGCGGAGACGCTCGTGGGCCACGCCCTAGGCCTGCGACGGATGCAGCTGTACGTGCAATTTGAGCGACTCCTGTCGGAGGCCGAGCTGGAAAAGATTCGTCCCCTCGTGCGTCGCCGGGCCGCCCGAGAGCCGCTCCAGTACATCCTCGGAGAAACGGAATTCTGCGGGCTGACCTTGAAGTGCGACCGTCGTGCCCTCATCCCACGGCCGGAAACCGAGTACCTGATCGAGCTCATCCAGCAGCGTTTCGCGCCGACCGGCCCGGCCCGGGTCCTTGACTTGGGTACGGGCACCGGAGCGGTGGCGTTGGGACTGGCCCGGACCCTGCCGACCGTGGAGGTGGTCGCAGTGGATGCGAGTCCTGAGGCGCTGGCCCTGGCCCGCGAGAACACCGAGCGGGCAGGCTTGAGCGAGCGGGTGCGGTTGATCGAGTCCGATTGGTTCGGATCGATTGAACCGGGACTGACCTTTGATCTGATCGTTTCCAATCCCCCCTACTTGACCACCCAGGAGGTGGCCGAGACCCAGCCCGAAGTGCGCGAATTCGAGCCCCAGCGCGCCCTGGGTTCGGGGGCCGATGGGTTGAATGACCTGCGGCGGATCATTGACGGAGCCCCGTCGTGGCTCACGTCCGGCGGCTTGCTCGCGCTGGAGACGGGCATCGGACATCATGCGGCGCTGGCCGAGCTGGCAAAGAAGACAGGGTGGGCCGGATTCGAGTCGAAACCCGATCTGACGGGTCGCGACCGTTATGTTTTTCTCCGTCGGACTCTCCCGGCGGTGGTCGTTGGGGGCGGGCTCGTTGAGCCCGCGGGGTAGATTTCCGCTCGCCGAAGGCGCGCCCGGGGCGCGTCGCGGCCTCGGCGAGGCCACCTCCAACGGAGGGGGGAGGGCTGCGTCGCTCAGGCGTCCGCTTCGACCGGGGCGGCGTGACGGTTCCGCCAGCGATCAAGCACCCGGCGGTAGATCGCATCCGGTGACAGGCCATGTTGCGCCCGCAGTGACTGCACGGAACTGCCGTGGTCGACAAACCGGTCCGGCCAGCCGACGCGTTCCACCGTGGTGGAGCAGTCTGCTTCCTGCAGGACTTCCAGTACGGCGCTGCCGAAACCCCCGGAGACCACATGATCCTCCATCGTCACCAGCATGGGAATACAGGCGGCGTGGCTGAGCAGGAGCGTCCGATCGAGCGGTTTGACAAATCGGGCATTGACCACTCCGACGCTCAGGCCTTCGTCGCGCGCGAGCCGTTCAGCCAGTTCAAATGCGTCTGCGACGCAGGTGCCAAGCGCCCAGATCATGATATTCGAACCCTCGCGCAGCACCTCCGCGTGCCCGACGGGCAGCAGGGCAGGCTTGTCCTTGATCTTGACGCCGCGTCCGGCGCCCCGGGGATAGCGGATGAAGGCCGGCGCGTTCAGGGCCAGACCGGTGTGCAGCATGTCGACCAGTTCGTCCTCATCCTTGGGCTGCATCAGGGTGGCGTTCGGAATGCACCTCAGGTAGGCCAGATCGAAGATGCCGTGGTGGGTGGGCCCGTCATTGGGCGAGAGCCCGGCCCGATCGAGGCAGAACACGACCGGTAGGTTCTGGAGCGCGACGTCGTGCACGATCTGGTCGTATCCGCGTTGCAGGAACGTCGAGTAGACGGCGACCACGGGTTTGATGCCCTTGGTGGCCAGACCGGCGGCGAAGATGACAGCATGTTCTTCGGCAATGCCGACGTCGAAAAACTGCCGGGGACATTCGTTCGCCAGGTAAGTCAGTCCGGTGCCGCTCGGCATCGCTCCGGTGATGCCGACGATGCGCGCATCCGCCTTGGCAAAGCGGGCCAGTGCCTGGCCGAACACGTCCTGGTAATTGGGCGGGGTTCCGGCGGCGGGTTTGATGCTCTCGCCGGTCTGCGGATCAAAGGCACCGAGGCCGTGGAACTTCTCCGGATGCAACATCGCGGCCTCCAGCCCCTGGCCCTTCTTGGTCAGCACATGGAGGAGGATCGGACCGTCACACTGCCGCGCAAATTCCAGGTTCTTGATCAGCTCCTCCAGGTTATGCCCATCGATCGGCCCGAGGTAGCGCAGCCCGAATTTCTCGAAGAGCGACGACTCCACGAAGAAGTCCTTCGTCTCGCGCTTCCACTTCATGTACACCCGGTGCATGTCGTTCCCGCCGGGCAGCGACGTGAAGAATTTCTCCAGATCGTGATGAATCTTATTGTAGGTCCGGTTGGTGGAGAGCCGGTTGAGGTACTTGGAAATCGCTCCGACATTCTTGGCGATCGACCACTCATTGTCGTTCAGCACGACAATCAGACGTTTGGTCGAGGCGACGACGTTGTTCAGCGCCTCCAGGGTGACTCCGCAAGTGAAGGCAGCGTCGCCGCAGATCGCGACGACATGCTCGTCGGTGCCGCGCAGGTCGCGCGCGCTGGCCATGCCCAGGGCCGCACTGAGAGCGGTGCCCGCGTGACCGGCGCCGAAGGCGTCGTGCGGACTTTCGTGCCGCATCAAGAATCCGCTCGCGCCCCCGGACTGACGCAGTTTTCGGAAAAAATCTCCGCCGCGTCCGGTGACGAGTTTGTGCACGTAACCCTGGTGGGCCACGTCGAAGACGAAGGAATCGGTGGGAGAATCAAAAACGCGATGCAGTGCCAGGGTCAGCTCCACCACCCCGAGATTGGGTCCAACGTGACCTCCGTTCCGGGAGGTCACTTGAATGATCTCATCGCGGATTTCCGCGGCCAGTTGTGTCAACTGGGTGGCAGACAGACCTTTCACATCGGCCGGACTGCGCACGGCGTCGAGCAGACGCGGTGGTGGGAGTGACGAGGCCGAAGAGTCGGCGGGGGACGAGTTCATCAACGGAAGGGGCAGGAAGACTCCCTGGATCAGGAGCCGCCGCGGTCGCTCTCAAACGCAACAAAGGAGGCGGCGCCGTCCTTTTGTTTCTTCAGGAGTTCGATCTTGAGTTCTGCGTCTTTGAGACGCGCCTCGCAGACCTTGAGGAGCTGGTTCCCTTCCTCAAATCGAGAGAGCAGATCGGCCAACGCGATATCCCCCGACTCCATGGATTCCACAATCCCTTCCAACCGCTCCAAGGCGGTTTCAAATGAAAGGGATGGAGCGGTTTCGGAATCCACGGCGTGACTGTAGGCCCTTGCGACCTTGTTTCAATCCCGGTTTGGAGGGAAACCCTCATTCCTCCAGGTGGGGAGGGCAACCCCACAGTCCCTCGCTTGTGCGGCACCCTCATAAACTGCAAGGATCATGCAGGCTGGAAGGGAGTTGCGACGGTTTGGGAGAGCCCGGGGGCGGTTGCGAAGGCCACCCGTCCAGAGGAACCCGACGGTTCGGTCCTCCCTTTTGGCGCAGAGCCCAGGTCTTGGGGGGCGAAGCGCGCCTAGTGCCTTACCGGGATGTGGCGTGCCGCCAGGTGGGATTTGACCTGGGGAATCGTCAAGGTTCCGAAGTGGAAAAGGCTGGCGGCCAGCACCGCGCTGGCGTGCCCGTCCTGAAGGGCGTCGTAAAAGTGATCCAGGGTGCCGGCGCCGCCGCTGGCGATGACGGGAACGGAAACGGCATCGCTGACGGCGCGGGTCAGGGCACAATCGTAACCGGCCTGCGTACCGTCGGCATCCATGCTGGTCAGCAGGATCTCTCCGGCGCCGAGTTCCACCGCGCGGCGCGCCCAGGCGACGGCATCAAGTCCGGCTGGGTTGCGACCGCCGTGGGTGTAGACCTGCCAAGAGCGCCCATCCGGCTCACGTTTGGCGTCAATCGCGACGACAATGCACTGGGCGCCGAACCGATCCGAGGCGGCGTGGATCAACGACGGATCCTTGATCGCCGACGTATTGAGCGAGACCTTGTCCGCGCCGGCTCTGAGCATGGCCTCAATATCCGCCAACGAACGCAGTCCGCCGCCGACGGTTAGGGGCATGAAGCACTGCTCGGCGGTGGCAGCGACCACGTCGTGCATGATTCGGCGGCCGTCACTCGACGCGGTGATGTCGAGGAAGACGAGTTCATCGGCTCCCTGCGCGTCATAGGCCTTGGCGCACTGCACCGGGTCGCCAGCGTCGCGCAGTTCCTGGAACTTGATGCCCTTGACCACGCGTCCGTTGGTGACGTCGAGGCAGGGGATGATGCGTCGGGTGAGCACGGCGGATGGCGGTGTCGAATGGATACAGAGAACCGGACCGGCTCGTCCGCGCCCGATCCGCTGCGATCGGGGCGCGTCGCGCCCTGAAGGCGGTCAGGATGGCGAACCGGACGGGAGCCGAACTACTGGTCCGTGTGGGTGATATCCGGTTCGAACTCGACGTTGAGGCGGTAGACCTGGCCCGGACGCATGACCAGCGGATGGTCGCGCACGAGGTACTGCAGGTAATGGATTTTCCCGTAGTTGGTGCGGTAGGTCGGGTCGGCGGACACGACTTCGGTTTCGCGCCAGCTTGCCTGGAAATCATTCTTGCTGACTCCGCAACGATGCCCCAGCGGTCCCAGCGCAAGCGCTCCGCTGACGTGGTACTTCGAATGCGGTGCGGCGATGGCGAGCACGTAGCGGAACTTGTCGAGGGTCACCTGCTGTTTGACCGTGTAGGCAAACTCGCAGCCGATCTTGTTGCCGGCGAAGTTCCACTGCACCTTCACGCTGCCGAGCCCCTTGACCATCTCCTCCTTGGTATCGATCAGCTCGGGCTGTTCGTAGCGGAAGTAGAAACTGTTGCGCAGACCGAGGCCGGTGACGCAGTTCTTGCCGTAGAACGCGGGGATCGTCACATGGTCGCCGAACGTCAGTTCGGGCAGCATGATCGGAGCGTAGACATTGTTCGGCCAGTCAAAGATACCCGGGCAGTGGGGGAAGGGCAGCGCGTCCGCGACCGCTTTGCCACCGCAGGATACGATTGGAATCTGGAAGTGCAGGCCGCTGGTCGCGTCCCGGTAAAGGAAAACGCCCTGTTCCTTGCGATTCGACTTATCGAAGATGACAAAGCGTCCCGCGGTCTTGGGCGGCTCGAGCTTGGGCGGGATGGCGGGCAGCTGAACGGTCTTGGCCAGACGCGACCACTGGCACAGGTACCGAGCGGCGTCGAAATTCGCCATCCGCGTCGTGTGGTTCGAGTAGGCGGTGCGTTCCTCGTCGCGCAGATCGAGAAAGCCATGCTCCTGGTCCAGGTAAGTCTGGTAGAAGAAGAAGAACAACCGGCGCAGGATGTCGTGGTAGCGCGGACGCTGATCGTCCGGAATCCAGCCATCGCGCAGGCCCTGCAGGATGAGGGTGATGCAATGCATCTGGCCATAGGCGCCGGCGGCGCGGCCAAAGGCCCAGCCCAGACCGTCCGCCCGGACCAGATCCGGCATCATGCGAATGTACTTCTCCGCGTACGTGCGCAACGTGGGCAGCTTGCGGTCCCGCACCCCGCTGTTGGCGTGGAGCTGGAGGGCCGAGCGGATGAAGACAAAGGTCATCACCCCGTACAGATTGAAGTTGCCGCCGAGTCCGCTGGTGGAGTCGTCGAAGAAACCGGTGG
Source organism: Opitutaceae bacterium (assembly GCA_046346755.1). Taxonomy (GTDB): domain Bacteria; phylum Verrucomicrobiota; class Verrucomicrobiia; order Opitutales; family Opitutaceae; genus UBA6669. The sequence goes on from JAXMHM010000001.1 coordinate 223,393, forward strand.
AACTCGTGTGATTCACCCGTTCGACCATCCGTTCGATCAGGCGCGAGGTTTCGTCTTTCTTGGAAAGACCGAAACTGAAGCGGGCCACGGCCTTGGCCACATTGAAGGCCTGCCAGTGATTGTCGTAGTCGCTCCGGTGGAGGAGCTGCTTGTCGATGCGCTGCTGCGTCTCCTCGACCAGGCGCTCCCAGACACTATTGCGTTCCTTGGAAGGACCAAAGCAGAGCAGACCGAGCGAGGCATAGGCCAAGCCGTTCTCCGCCGCGGGTTCGGTGAACATCTGAGCGGTGACACAACGGGCGGCGAGGTCGACGAGGTCGTAGCCCTTCAGGTTCGTTTCGCCCGTGGCGCGAAAGTACTCGCCCAAGGCGTAAGCGGCGTGACCGGGTTCGTCGGGGCGGGGTTGCTCTCCGGGAGCGGAGAGGAGGGTGCCGTCGGGTTGAATGGCATCGAGGTTATGGCCTAGGATCGAACGGGCCATATCGAGGCATTGCTCGGAAAAACTGTGCATGCGTAGGAGTTTGCTGGCGGTCGGCACCGTCCGGCGCACCGCGCGCACGAACGGAAAGGGTGTTTCTTCAGGAAGTCGTCGGTTGGCGCAAGAGGTAATTCTAGGCGTTAGCGGGAGATAAGCTTCAGGAACTCGTCGTTGTTCTTGGTCTTGGAGAGCCGGGCGATCATGGTTTCAGTCGCTTCCTCGACCTTCTGCTGGACCAGGGCCCGGCGGAAGAAGTGGATGGAATCGAGCTTCTTTGGGTCGAGCAGGAGCTCTTCCTTGCGGGTGCCGGACTGCTGAATGTTCACGGCCGGCCACAGGCGCATCTCCGCGCACTTGCGGTCGAGCACGAGGTCGCTGTTGCCGGTGCCCTTGAATTCCTGGAAAATCACGTCGTCCATCCGGCTTCCGGTTTCGACGAGAATCGATGCGATGATCGTGAGTGAGCCGGCCTCTTCGGTGCGGCGGGCGGAGGCGAACAGCTGGCGTGGTTTTTCCAGGGCGCGAACGTCGAGACCACCGGTCCCGGTGCGGCCGGAGTTGCGCATCGTATTGTGCGCCCGCGCCAGACGGGTCAGGGAGTCGAGGAGCAAGACGACATCGCGGCCGGCTTCGACCAATCGACGGGCGCGTTCGATTGCCAGATCGGCAATCCGCACATGGCTCTCCACTTGCTCGTCGTTCGACGATGCCCAGATTTCCGCCGGAACGCTGCGTTTGAAGTCGGTCACCTCCTCGGGTCGCTCGTCGACGAGCAGCACCATGACGTGACACTCTGGATGATTCTCGATCACCCCCAGCGCCATGTCTCGCAGCAGGGTGGTCTTGCCCGTGCGTGGCGGGGCCACGATCAAGCCGCGGGTGCCCTTGCCGATCGGGCAGAACAGATCGACCACCCGGGTGGTGAGCCGGCCGTCCTTGACCTCCAGCTTCAGCTGCTGGGTCGGGGAGACCGTGGTCAGATTGACAAAGTCGTGTTTGGCGCGCCGTTCCTCGAGCGACATCCCGTCAACCGACTCGATGAACTTCATCTTCGGGTTCGGAAATTTTCCTTCGGCGGGGTAGGCCGTGCCGCCGATGATCTGTCCGGGTTTCAGCTTGAAGCGACGGATCAGTTCCTTGGGCACAAACGTATCCGAGGGACGCCGTTTGCCGAAGCGAGTCAGGTCGAGCAACTGGCCGTTGCCGCTTTTGGCGACATCAATGTCGAGGATGCCTTCAACCCGGACGAGGTTCTCGATCGGGGGTGCGGGCGGGGTCGGGGAGAGGGGGCGCTCGGCGACGTCGGTGAGAGGGCCATTGACGACGGGCGTCGAGGCGGTGGGGTCCGCGGGGGCGGAAGCAGGCTTATTTTCCATGAAGAATCGAAGGGACAGGGCAAAACAATCAAGTCGCGTGCTTGACGCATAAAACCTGTCGCGAGATATGAGCTGCGCACGCCGACAGCCGGCGAAACACTCTCAAATCCCCCAACAGCCACAAACGTGTCAGACCAAACGATTACCTCAGTATCCCGAGAACATCGGGTTTTCAGGCCTTCGGCCGAGTTTCAACGCCAAGCAAACCTTGGGAGTTACTCCGCTTATAAGAAGCTTTACGCGGAGTCTGTCAACGCTCCAGAGAAATTTTGGACGCGTCAGGGCAAGGAATTGCTGTCGTGGCGCAAGCCTTTCAAGCAAGCTCTGCGCTGGAAACTCCCTCATGCCAAGTGGTTTGTGGGTGGGCAGCTCAACGTGGCAGAAAATTGCCTGGACCGGCATCTGGGCACGGCGCGCGAAAACAAGGCGGCTATCATTTTCGAAGGTGAACCCGGCGATATCCGGACCCTGACGTACAAACAGCTCCACCGCGAGGTCTGCCGTTTTGCCAACGTGCTCGCGAAATTGGAGGTCAGCAAAGGCGACCGGGTTGCAATCTACATGCCGATGGTGCCGGAGGCCGCCATCGCCATGCTGGCGTGCGCTCGGCTCGGTGCGATCCACACCGTCATTTTCGGCGGTTTCTCCAGCGAGGCGATCAAGGATCGCGTCAATGACTGCCAGGCCAAGGTCGTGATCACCGCGGACGGCGGCTGGCGTCGCGGCAAGGTGGTCGAACTCAAGGGCAACGTCGACCGGGCCGTCGCCGCCACCCCGAGCGTGAAGAGCGTCGTGGTGCTCAAGCGTACTGGAAATCCTGTGACAATGACGGAGGGGCGGGATCTCTGGTGGCACGACCTGGTCGCCCAGGTTCCCGCCGAGCACAAGGCCCGGGGCTTCGACAGCGAGAATCCGCTCTTCATTCTCTACACCTCGGGATCGACCGGGAAGCCCAAGGGCGTGCTGCACACGTCGGCCGGCTACCTGCTCGGCACGACGATCACCTCGAAGTATGTCTTCGACCTGAAGGACACCGACGTCTATTTCTGCACCGCCGACATTGGCTGGATCACCGGCCACAGTTACGTGGTCTACGGGCCTCTGGCCAACGGCGCCACCGTGCTGATGTACGAGGGCGCTCCGAATCAGCCGGGTCCCGACCGGTTTTGGGAAATGATCGACCGCCATGGCGTGACGATTTTCTACACCGCGCCCACCGCCATTCGCGCCTTCATGCGGTGGGGCGACGACCATGTGAAGAAACACAGCCTGCGCTCGCTCCGGCTGCTCGGTTCGGTCGGCGAACCGATCAATCCCGAGGCCTGGATGTGGTATCACACGCTGATCGGAAAGAAACGCTGCCCCATCGTCGACACCTGGTGGCAGACCGAGACCGGAGCCATCATGGTCTCCCCGCTGCCCGGCGTCACGCCGACCAAACCGGGCTCCTGCACGCTGCCGTTTTTCGGGGTGATTCCGAAGGTCCTCGACGAAGCCGGCAAGGAGGTGCCACGCGGCTCGGGCGGCAAGCTCTTCCTCAAGTCTCCGTGGCCTTCCATGCTCCGGACGCTGTGGGGTGACGACGAGCGCTACAAGCGGCAGTATTGGAGCGAACTGCCCGGTTACTACTTCGCCGGAGACGGCGCGCGAATCGACGAGGACGGCTACCTCTGGGTGGTCGGCCGCATCGATGATGTGCTCAATGTATCCGGACATCGGATCGGCACGGCCGAGGTGGAGAGCGCCCTGGTGTCGCACCCGTCCGTGGCGGAGGCCGCCGTGGTCGGACGGCCCGATGAACTGAAGGGTCAGGCCCTGGTGGTGTTTGTCATCGTCAAGAGCGGGATCGAGGCCACGAAGGAACTGCGCGAAGAGCTGCGCGCCCATGTGGCCAAGGAGATCGGGTCGCTGGCGCGACCCGACGATGTTCGCTTCGCCGCGGGGCTGCCCAAGACGCGGTCGGGCAAGATCATGCGACGGATCCTCAAGGAAATCGCCGCCGGTGGGGAAGTGAAGGGCGATACCACCACCTTGGAGGACTTCTCCGTCGTCGCCGCGCTTCAAGCCCAAGAGGAATGAAGAAGGTGCAGGAAACCAGGCCAATAAGCAATTAATGCAATTGTAATGCATTAATTACTTGATTCGAAATGAGCGGGATGCTGCAGTGGCGCCTCGCTCATGCCTCCCTGCCTTCACTTCCCTGATCGAGTCTCGCGCCGGGGCGATGCTCGGCTCGGCTTCTCCCTGCTGGAGGTTGTCTCCGCGCTGGGAATTGTCGCCTTGCTGGCCGCCGTCGGGGTGGGGTTGGCGCCGGCACTCTCCCATCGCAGCGCGAGGGTGCGCGCGGAGGCTGACCTCGCCGTGCTGGCGTCGGCCCTTGAAGCCTATCGTCTCGCCTGGGGCGATTACCCCCAGACCGGTGTGTGGCCGGCGTTTGTCGGTCGGTCGGGACCGGTGATCCCGGAAACGGCGGAGGCGGGCCTGCACGCCGCCCTCTGCGGTCGGCTCGGCCCGACGCTTCGGCCGGCTGGCGTGGCCGCCTTCCTCGCTCCTGGCGCGGTGCCGACCCTCCTTGGCGCCGAACACGGGACCGATCCGTCGGCAGGCGAGGTCCCGGACGTCTTCATTGATCCCTGGGGACGTCCCTATGTGTACGCCTATCGCGCGCCAGACCCAGCGCCCTGGCCGGCTGCCGGTTACCACCTTTATTCCCGCGGCCCTGATGGCGAAGACCAGCCGCCCACGGGCGGCCGCTACGATGCTTTGCATCCGAAAAACGGAGACAATTTGCATGCGCTTCCCTGAGCATGAGCCGTCCCCGCCGCGTGCCGCCGGCTCCCGGGCGGCTTTTTCCCTCGTCGAATTGCTCGGTGTGCTGGCCGTGGTGGCCGTGCTCGGCGGAATCCTGCTCCCGGTCACGGCCCAGGTCCGCGGGTTCGCACTCAAGGTCCGCACCCGGTCGACGTTTGCGCAGTGGGCGCTGGCGTTTGAGCAGTTCCGGGCCGACACCGGCGCCTACCCCCAGGTCGTGGTGGACGGACGGCTGGAGGTCACGCGGTTCCTCGGTGCGCTCTGTGCTCAGTCCCCGTCGGGAGGGCCGGCCGCGGCCGAGGCGCTCCAGGGCAATGTGCGGCGCACTCGCTACCTGGAAATCGCACCCGATGAGTGGATACCGGATGGCCGGGGCGGCGGGGAACTGGTCGACGGATTTGGCAACAGCCAGATCGTGGTCCTGATCGACGCGGACGGGGATGGACTGATCCGGGGTGATGAACGGGTGCGACTCGCCCTCGCGCGGGGAAACACTCGGGATGGACTCGCGGGATCACCCCTGCCGACGGATCCGGACCTGGCGGCAGAAGGAGGCGTGATTCGCGCCGGAGTGGCGTTTTATTCAGCAGGTCGCGGGCAGGCAGGGAGCGATTATGTTCTTAGCTGGAAATAGGCGCCCGCGCCACTCAGCACGGTTTGCGGATTCTTGCCGTCTGGCTCGGCCTCGCGGGTTCAGCCTGGTTGAACTCGTGGTGGTGCTCGCGCTGGCGGCACTGGCGGTCGGAGCAGGCGCGCGGGCGCTGGCCGAGCGGAATCCGGGCCCTGCCTTGGTCGCCTCGCAGCAGCTCGTGGCCGCGGTGCTGACAGCGGCCCGCGTGGAGGCGCTCGCCTCTGGAGTCACAACGCGGGTACTGGTGCCGGCCGATCATCCAGAGGGCGGAGAACCGGAGTTTCGACTCCGCCAGTTGCAGGTGGTCAGCCGCCAACCCGACGGCACCTGGCGTGCGGTGACGCGTAGGATGGTCCTTCCCCGGCCCGCACTCGTGGTACCGCCAAGTCCACCGCCGCTGGTGTCCGGTGCCCTGTGGGGCAGTGCACCCGTCTCCTCGTTCGCCGGAGAAGCCACCCTGCAGGTGGTGGATGCGGCCGGCGCGCGGCAGCTACGGGCCTGCTATGTGGAATTCAGTCCGCGTGGAACTTCACTGGTGGCGACCGTTGTCCTTGCTCCGGGGGAAAATGCTCCCCCGTCCCGGGACGAGCGTCTTCGTTTCCGCGAACCGCGCGATGTGCGCGGCGTAAAGCTCAGCCAATACGGGGCCCAGACCCTGCTCGACCATGCTGACGCGTTCTAGTGAGGAGAGGATGCGACCGCGCAGGGGCTTCACCCTGGTGGAATCGCTCATTGCCCTCAGCCTTGCCGCCGGCGGCTTGGCCCTGGCCGCGTCCTTGCTTGCCGCCTTGGTTTCGCAGTCGAGGCGGGCCGATGAAAACCGTGCAGCGGGAGTGGCGTTGCAGACGGTAGAGGCACATCTGAAATCCCTCGTTCCCGAAACCTGGTGTCCCGATCCAGTTCAAGAGGAGGGTTGGGGGGTGGCGGCGGATCGCTTGCGTCGCCAGCGTTGGCGGGTGGATCGGAGCGGACTGCGTCCAATCGGGGAGGGAGACGGGGCGGAGACCTGGGCTTCCGCGCAGCCTGAATCGGCTGCCTTCTTTGAAGTCGCGGTGATTCCCTGCGGACCGGATGGACGACAGGACCCTGTCCTTGGCGGTGGTGTGGTGCCCTGCGCGATTCAGGTGTCCTGGCCCGTCTGGGATGGACGGGGACGGCTGATCACGGACGAGCGGCGCAATCGGCGTCTCGTTCTTGGAGTATTCCGGCCATGACTCCGTCCTTGCCAGGCCGCCGGCCCCACCCGTCGGAGGCTTTTACGCTGGTGGAACTGTTGATGGCCCTGGTGGTATCCGGCATTCTCGTCGCGGCGCTGACCGCCGCCGCGCGGCATCTGCTTCAGGCATGGCAGGAAACGGCGGGTCGCCTTGAGCAGGGCAGGCGGGCGGAGCAGATCCTGGATACCCTGGCGCGCGACCTTGAGGCCCTGTGTTTCCGGCGTGACGGAGGGGTCTGGTTTGCGGCAACCCTGCAGCGCTCGCCCCAACCTCCCCGAGGCGAGGCGGGACTGGTCGATGCCGAGTGGAGCGGCCGCGTCAAGCCACCAGACGGAGCGGAGGGAGATCCCGGATCTTCCCTCGTTCTGAGCCCGGTCGATGAGGGTGCGATGGATAGACGGTTCGGCCAGGCCGGACTTTGGATCCGGTTCTTTACGGTGCAGCCGGACAGCAATGACAGCCTCGTCAATCACTCGGCACCCCGAGCGGTCGGATACCAACTGGTGCGGCGGCGCGTCACCGCCAGCGCCTCGTCCTCCGGGGGCGCCCAGTCCCCGGTTCGATATGTCCTCTATCGCGCCACGGCGCGTCCCTTTGGTCCCGGATGGCCGGAAACCAATTCGACCTTTGCCTCGGGGTATGATTTGTTTCGCGCGGATTCGACACCGGACTACAACGTCGCCGATGCCTCGCGCATCGATCAGGTGGGGAACCTGCGCGCTCCCCGGCGGTATGAACAGATTCTCGCCCAAAATGTCATCGATCTTGGAGTTCGGGTCTGGACTCGTGATGAGCGCGGTGGACTCAGACCGGTCTTTCCCGACCGGGACGCCGGCGGGCGCGCTGTCCGGGGATTCGCCGCGACGGTTCAGGACGGTCGCTGGAGAAGTCCGGCGGTGGTTCCCCCCGGCTGGATGGAGGAGGGTGGCACGCGTGATGCGCTTGCGCGTGGCATTCCCGAGCGGATCGATGTTTGGGTCCGACTCCTGACGGAGGAAGGTGCCCGGGTGATCGAGGCCTTTGAACGAGGCCGCACGCAGGTTCCGACGGGTTCCAACGAGGCGGAAACCTGGTGGTCACTCGCGCGCCGGCACTCCTCGGTTTTCTGCCGCCCCGTCTTCATGCATGGTCAAGCACTCGATTAATTTTGACGAGCGGGGCGTCCCGCAAGCAGCCAACCGCGGATGGGTGCTGGTTGCGGTGTTGAGCTTCCTTGGCCTGGTCATGGTGCTGGTCACGACACTGAGCCTGCTCACCCGGGTCGACTCAACGGTCGGTCTGGCCCAGACGCGGCAGGCGGAGGCGCGTCGACATGCATGGCTGGCATTGGAGCTGGCGCGAGCGCACCTGCAGGAAAGTGCGGGCCCGGATCGTCGGGTTACGGCGACGTCTGGCTGGGGAAACGCCGTCACTCCTGGGTCGCAGGGGCTTACGGGTGTGTGGGCCACGGATTCCGGCGAATCCCGACTCGTCACCTGGCTTGTGAGCGGGAACCACGGGAGCGACCGCCTGGCGGTGACACCGGCGACTCTGCCGTCACCTGAAACTGCCGCCGGACCTGATGAAGTTTTTTTGGTGGGACGCGCCACGGTCAGCCGCGACCGCGATCGAATCAAAGGGGTTCGCCAGTCTTTGCAGGTTCCCGAATCCCTCCTTCCCGGTGGACAGGGCGTCGAGTCCGAATCGATGCGGCGTGTCGGACACTTTGCCTATTGGGTCGGAGATGAGGGCGTCAAAGCCAGTCTGCGACTTGCGTCAGGCGCTGCGCTGCCAGACTACGACCCGGGCCCTCCGGGCGGTGGTGCCCCTGGGTTTGCTCCCGGCGAAGCCTGGGCAAGCGATCCCGTGGCGCGCCAGTGCCTGTTGCAGGCGGCGTCCCGCGGTCCTCACGTCGACTTCCTGTTTCCCGGGCTGGATACAGGCGTGCCGGGGGTACCGGGGCGTTTGTCGCGGGTGCTGACCCGCGAGCAGCTGGCTTTCGTGGATCCGGCCATGACTCCGGCCCGGCTCCGGGCGGCCTTCGCAGCGCTGACGACCGAAAGTCGTGCGGTTCTGGTTGATACGCTGTCGGGTGGTGTGCGCCGGGACCTCTCGGATCTGCCGGAGGTTCCGGACGCGGCGCTGAGGCGCTTTTTGGTCGAACGTCCGACCGGGGCGGTCGGAGCCGTCTCGCTGCATCGCCTGCAACCCGCTACGGTGGGCGGGAGGGAAGCTGGGGATGACTCCACCCTGGTATTTTCGGTCGGACCGGTCGTGACTGAGTACCTCGTCCGATTTCGCGTGGTTCGCGACCCGACGACCGGCCGCGTGGGTGTGGCGTATGAGCATCAGGTTGAACTCTGGAATCCCTATGCCGCGCACATCGAGGCCGAACCCGGGGAGTTGTCACTCCGTGCCCTGAACCTCCCCCGACTCGGGCTGGAATCGGCGACGGGGGCAACCGAGGTGGACCTTTCCCGGGCGGTAGGCCCGGCCCAGACGAGGGCGCGGGAGTCGTGGCACCCGGGCGAGATCCGGGTCCTCCGCGGAGCGACATGGCTCGGTGCGGAGCGGGCCGAAGGGGTGGTGTATCCGGAGACGCCTTTGGTTTTGGCGGACGGGCTGGAGGCCGGCGACCTGATGGTGCGCGCGGAGCGTGTTCCGTCGGAGCGTTCCATCGGAGTTGAGACCCGCGTGCGGGGTGAGTTCCTCGCCGTGGTTCAGGACTCGGTGGCCTTTCAGGAGCAGGACCGTGCCGCTGCGTGGGAGGGATCCGGTTCGCCGTGGTTGTTGGGATATGGCCTGCAACTCCGGGAAGAGCCGGGCGCCTGGTGCTGCGGAGATCGGGATGATGCGCGCGATCCGCGCTGGCCGTGGCTCGACAGTGCCAGCATCGAGCACCGTTCGCCCCGTTGGGGACCGCTTCCCGGCGACAACGTGGGTGAGCTCTCGGATACAGCGTCGCCGGTGTTTCATCCCTCCCGGCGGTTCGTCCTGTTTGAGCTTCCACGGCAGGAGGTGGTCTCCCTGGGCGCCTTGCAGCATCTCATCACCCGCCGACCCTACTCCGTGGGAAATCCCTGGGGAGGTCCGCTCAACGGTTGGTTTGATCGTGCCTGGTTTTCCACCGTGCCACGGGGATTTGCGATTCGCACCTCGGAGCCTCCCATCCTGCCGGGTCCCTCGGTCGCGTTTCACTGGCGACTGGGTATTCGACCGCCCGATGCGGGCGATCGGAGCGCGGATTCGGGTGGTATTCTCACCGGAGCGACGTCAGGTGTTCATTTTCTCCAGCGCGGCTCCTTCAATGTGAACGCACGGGAGGCCGTGGCGTGGCGGGCGTTTCTGGGTGGAGTGACGATTCGCGACTGGCGGCATGGCGAAACCCTGGAGTCCACGTCTCGCCTCAACCATGCGTTCATTCGTTTTGGGCACGCCGCCCAGGGGTCCCCCGGTTCCCCGCGCGAACCCGGTCCGGGGCCCTTTGCCGACTGGGCCGGTGTGCGCTGCCTCCGAGACGACCAGGTTGAGGCGCTGGCGCGCGAGGTGGTGCTTGCCTTGCAGCGGCATTCGGCGCCGTTCCCCACGCTCCGTGCCTTTCTCACGGCGGGCGTGCTCTCAGAGGCGCTGGAAACCTCGGGGATCAATGCAGGACTGGCTTCGAGCGAAGAACAAAGGCCGGGCTGGCTCAGTCAGGCGGATGTGGTGACCGCGATTGCTCCGTTCCTCTCCTGCCGGTCCGACACTTTTCTCGTTCGAGCCTATGGGGATCGCCTGGATCCAGCCACCGGCCTGACGGATGCGCGTGCCTGGTGCGAGGCGATGGTGCAGCGCGTGCCGGAGCTGGACGGGCAATCCGACCCGGGTGCACGGACGGAGGTTGAACAGGCGGCGGCTGATCCCGTTCGATATCCTCGCGGGCGCCGATTTGTCGTGACGGCGTTTCGCTGGTTGACCGAAGCCGACTTGTGACCGATGGGATTCATGCACGCCAATTGTCTAGAACCTGAGTTGCATTTTGCATCGTGCGGGAATAAGAACCCTTCCTACAGACATCCGACGAGCGATGAACGGCTTATGAGTGTCGAACTTGGAAACAATGATCGTTTGCCCGAACCGAACCCTTGGGGGACGGACGTGCTGCGGGCGGTCATTGAGCACCTGCCGGCGGGTATCGTGCTGACCGACGACCACGACCGCTGCGTGGCGGTCAATCCAGCGGCACTGAACCTCCTGGGGTATGCCAAGCCTGAGCTCCTGGCGCGGACGCTTTCAGAGATTTCCGAGATTGGATCGATTGCGGTTGCCGGAAAACCGTCTCGCGGTTCGCCCGCCACGGAGCATCCCGGCACCCGCATCAGTGGCATGGTCGTGTTTCGGATGCGGAATGGTGTGGCCACGTCGCTGGAAACGACCTCCTACAGCCACATTCAGCCGGGCCTTCACCTGCTTGTCCTGACCGATCCTCGCGCCCGTGTGCGGACGGAAGAGGATCGGAGCGTAACGGATGGTCAGTGGCTCAATGCGCAGCGCCTGGAGACCCTGGGGCGCCTGGCCAGCGGCATTGCCCACGACTTCAACAATGTGCTCACGGCCATCAACGGCCATGTGCAGCTCGCGGCCGAAATGGTCGGTGAGAACGATGATGCGCAGGAGCATTTGCGCCTCGCCCATCAGGCGGGACAGAACGCGCGGGATCTGGTGCGACGCATCCTCTTGTTCGCCCGCGACCTGCCTGAACCCAAGCGTGGGACCTTCGATCTGGCAGCCCTGGTCCGCGAAACCTCAGGTCTTGTCAGTGCCAGTCTGCCATCGACCCTTTCATTGGAACTCGATCTGCCGGAGGAGCCCGCCTTGGTATCGGCTGACGCGGGACAGGTTCAGCACGTACTGATGAGCCTGTGCAGCCTCGCGGCCCAGGCAATGGATGGGCGGGCCGGCACGTTGAAGGTCAGCGTGTACCCCATGCGTCAGGAAAGGCAGAACGAGCCGGTGCAAGCGGGCGTGGTCAGTCTGGTTGTCAGTGACACGGGTCGTCCCATGACCGCCGTGTTTGAAGAGGAGGAAACGGCGCGCAATGCAGGCATACCCATGCCAGGCAATGTGCGGGCCCAGGGTCTGTCGGTGGCGCGGCGCATCATCGCCCGCTACGGCGGACAGTTGCGGGTGCAGGGACTCTCCGGCCAGGGCAATCGTTATGAAGTGCACCTGCCGGGGGTGCGGGTGGCTCCGGCCGAACCGGTGGTTCCGGTGATGGAGTCGCCTGCGCCCCAGTCCACGGGAGCACGGGTGTTGGTGATTGATGATGAACCGTCGGTTTGCCGGTACATCGAGCTCGCGCTCAAGCGGGCTCGGTATCAGCCGGAAGCCTTCACGTCGGCGTCGGAAGGCTGGGCGCGTTTCGTCCGCTCTCCCTCGGATTTCCACCTTCTGGTGGTGGACCTGGCGATGCCTGAGATGGTGGGCCTGGAAATTGTACAACAATCCCGGGCTCTTCGTCCCGGACTGCCGGTGCTGCTCATGAGTGGTGACCTGCAGCAGTTTGACCTGTCCGCCATCGCGGCCTATCCCGAAGTGACACTCCTGCGCAAGCCGATCGAGCTGCACGAACTGTGGAACCGCGTTGGACGGGCGATCCGCGAGGCAGGAACTCCTGCGTCCTGAGGAAGGGGCCGGGGTTGAGGTGCCGACACCACCGGAACTGGCCGGACCGCCGGAATGAATCGGAGGGCGGGAGCCGCCCGCACTTCAGATCAGGGCGTCGACAGACCCTCTTTGATGGCAATGCGGATCAGCTCTGCGACGCTGTGCGCCTTGAGCTTGGCCATCAAATTGAGCCGGTGCGTATCGATCGTCTTGGAGCTGACCCCGAGCCGGAAACCAATTTCCTTCGCGCCATGACCCTCGGCGAGCATCTGCAGGACCTCGCGTTCGCGAGAGGTGAGCAGGTCTGTCACCAGTGGGATGGTGCCTTCTTCCTTGAGGGCGGCGAGTTGCGGGCTGAGGTAGGACTCGCCCCGCGAGACCGCCTGGACGGCGGTGAACAGCTGCTCGAAGGCAAAATCCTTCAGGACGTAGCCGTTGACGCCGGCTGAAAGCGCCTGAGTCAGCACCCGACGTTCGGAATGCATGGAGAGCATGACAATGCCTCCGCTGAATCCCGCCGTGCGCAGGTGACGGGTGGCCTCGATGCCGTTCAGGTTTGGCATGGCCATGTCCATCACGACGATGTTGGGCCGGTGTTGCAGCGCCAATTGCACTGCGGTGTGCCCATCCGCCGCTTCGCCAACCACCTGGTGTCCGGGAGCCCGTTCGAACAGGACCCGAAGGCCATCACGTACGATCTTGTGGTCGTCGGCGATGAGCAGGGTAAGAGCCATGGAGTCAGCAAAAGGGGGCATGGGTGGGGGAGCAACAAGATTGGCTCCGGAAGTGTGGGACATTTCTAGAGCCAGTCAGAGGTGTGGAGGGTTGCGGCGGTTATTTGAAGAATGCGTCCAACGCGGGATCGTTTCCAGTGGTCACGGGCCCCGGAGAAGCGGGCGTGGTACTTGATGCCCCAGCGGGTTTGTTGAGCGATTTCTGCACCACCTTGACGGGCTTCATGCCAGGTCTCGGGGACGCGCGATGTTCGACCGTTCGCGCCGGGTGTTTTCCCCCGGATCGGGCCGCCGATGAAACTTTGGGGTGAAACTCTTCCACCACCGGAGCCGGCTGGGACGCAGAGATGGCGGCCGGGCCGTCCACCATGGCCAGCAGGTTCGTGGCCAGGGCCTTGAGCTCGTGCGCCTGGGCGCTGAGTTCCTCGGCGGCGCTGGCTGACTCTTCCGCGCCGGCGGCGTTGCCTTGCGTGACCTGGTCCATCTGGGCGATGGCCTTGGTCACTTCCTCGATGCCGCGCGACTCTTCGCCGGTCGACTGCGCGATTTCGGCGACCAGCGTATCGAGTTGTCGGATATTCGAGACGATTTCGTTCAGGGTGGTGGCGACTTCGGTGGAGATCTCCACGCCTTGTTCACTCTTGGATAGGGCGCCTTCGATGCGGGCGGCGGTTTCCTTGGCGGCATCGGCCGAGCGGCGGGCCAGGTTTCTCACCTCGTCGGCGACCACGGCAAACCCTGCACCCGCCTCTCCGGCCCGGGCGGCCTCGACGGCGGCGTTCAGGGCGAGGATGTTGGTTTGAAAGGCGATCTCGTCGATGGTTTTGATGATGGTCGAGATTCCGGCGGACGAGACCTTGATCGCGTCCATGGCCTCGGTCATCCGGGCCATCTTGCTGGCACCGGCGTCGGCGGCGCTGCGGGCGCTCTGCGCGAAAGTCTTGGCGCTGCGGGCGTGCTCAGCGTTGCGTTTGGTCATGCTCGCCATTTCCTCGAGTGCCGCGCTCGTTTCTTCAAGGGAGGCGGCCTGCTCGCTCACGCCTTCGGCCACGCGCTGGCTGGAGTTGGAGACTTCGCTGGAGGCGGCGGAGATGTGGTTGGAACCGTCGCCGAGCGAGCCGGAGAGGGCTCGCAGGGGGCGAACGATCAACTGTCGTGACATGAAGTAGAAACCGGTGGCGATCAATCCGGCGGTCGGGAGAAGCCACATCAACGTCGAGATCATGGCGGATTTCACGGCCGCGTCGACCCGCTTGAAGTCGGTCTTGAGGATGAAGGCGCCGTGGACTTCGCCCTCCTTCCAATTCTCCATCACGAAACCGACCATGTCTTTGCCGTCCTTGGTCGGACTGGTGGCGGGATCGCCATGACAGGTCAGACAGTCCTTGCTCAGGACGACCGGACGCGCCAGCACGATCGAATTCGTGGAACGGTCCACTTTGAAATACTCGGGCGTTTTGCCATCGTTGAGTGCCGACAGGATGATCTCCTCGTCGGGCGTGGGCTGGTTCTTGGGGTTGCGTGCCTGATGCTTGGTCACGCGAAAGTTGAAGTTGTTTTCTGCCGCACCCTTGGCCGCGGCCGTCCAGGCGGCGACGACCGGAATGGTCTCGTACAACGTAGAGCCGCGGAGGTCACCGGACGCCTTGAATTCGGCCAGCAGTTTTGCGCGATCGAACGCCCCGTCCACACCGAGGGTGGAGATGCTCTCCCGCACATTTTCCGCCTCAACGAGGGTGGCGTGCATGGTGTCCCGCAGCAAGTCGACCCCCTGGTGCTCGAGACGGTTTTTCTGCACGAGCAAAGCGACGGTGGCCGTCGCTGCGACAGCTGCAATTGCAGCTGTGATGATCTTGTTGCCAATGGTCATGGAGGAGGAGCTGGGTAACGAATCAGCCACTAGATCGACGTACGGACCCATGAATCCAATCGTCTAGGGAATATGCTGATACTCACAGGAAAGCGCGTACACCTGGTTTTCAATGCCTTGGCCGGCTTTGTCCGGATTTGCAGATGATCGCCCGTAGTCTGGTAGTCACCTGGGGCATACCCCTCAATCGCAAGGCACGGTGCGCGCTGCAGGCGCGCATGTCACTCACGCCCGATTCGAAGCGGAAGCGAAATCAGACCGGAGGTGATTCGATCCCGGTCCTTGAGTCATGTCGACTGCCTCAAACCGGCTGGCTGGTTTCTCAGCGACTGCGCCCGGCCCCCGGGCGACTCCACCGACCAGAGCCTCCAGGCGGCGCACGGACGCGCTCATGGACTCGGCCTGAGCATTCATTTCCTCTGCTGCGGAGGCCGTTTCTTCGGCGCTCGCGGCGTTGGTCTGGGTGATCTGGTCGATCTGCGAAAGGGCGGTGCTCACTTGAGTCAGACCCGAACTTTGCTCCTGGGAAGCGGCGGCAATTTCAACCACGAGGTCGTTCAGCTGACGGATCTGTCCCTGGATCGAAGCAAACCGGGTCGCCACCTCCTGGCTGGCGGTGGCACCCTGCTGACTCTTGGACACGCAATCGTCGATCTTCCTTGCCGTTTCCTGGGCGGCCGTGGCCGAGCGTTGGGCGAGATTTCTGACCTCTTCTGCCACCACCGCAAATCCGGCTCCGGAATCACCGGCACGAGCTGCCTCCACCGCCGCGTTGAGCGCGAGGATATTGGTTTGAAATGCGATTTCGTCGATGGTCTTGAGGATTTTGGTGATTTCGAGGCTCGCGGCGCGAATCCCTTCCATCGAGGTCTGCATGGCCTGCATCTGGGTCGCCCCGATATCGGCGGAAGCAAGGGTGTCCCGGGCCGCGTCCCGCGCGGTGCCTGCACTCTCGGCATTTCTCCGGGTCGTGCTCGACAGCTCCTCGAGCGACGCGCTGGTTTCTTCCAGTGAGGCGGCCTGCTGGCTGGCTCCGGAGGCCAGCGACTGACTGGCGCCGGATACTTGGGAGGCTGACTCCACATTGCTGAGCGTGGCGGCGCGCAGCTCTTGAATGATCAGGGCGAAAGGGCGGGGGATGCTCTTGGAAACACCAAAGGCAACCAGCGAAATCACCGCCATCGCCAGCGGCGTGCCAAAATAGAAGACCAGGTTCAGCTGATTCACGGTGGCCAGTGAAACTTCGTGGATACGTTTGCCTTCAGCTTCAAGGGCCTCGCTGACGCTGCTCATGGCACCTTCAAGTTCGCGGAAACTTGTCTTGAAGCCCGGCATTGCAGCCTCGGCCGCGGCCGTCCCTTCTGCGTTCTTGCCGGCCAACCCTCCGATTTCCGCGGCCAGCTTCAAGTAGCGATTCAGGGGTGCCTCCACCCGTTGCAGTTCGGTGACCACGGAATCGGAAAGCACAAGTGCGCGGTTGTCGGCCAACGCTTTGAGGAAGATCTCGCCGTGCTCTTTCAGGTCGTTTTGAGCTTCGGTCAGCGCCTCGGCGTCGGAACGCCGCGCCGCATCGTTCAGGGCAAGCACGTCCGAGCGCAGGGCATCGTGCATCATGTCCGCAACCTGATGATTCTGGAGCGCGGAGAAGATCGTGACGACCCGGGTGTTGCTTAGGCCTACCCGTTGAAAAGCCTGATGAGCGACCCAGGCGAAGGCGACGAGGATGGCCACAGCGGTCAAGGTGAGGAGGGAGACCTTGCGGCCGACAGAGAGGTTCATCGAAGTGGGAACGGGTGACGGATTTAGCGACAGACTCCCGTCTCCATCGACGGTGGACAACAGGCGCGCGGAGCGGTTCTTCGCGTGCCCCACCCATGGAAGCGGGAATAGCGCATCTCATCGGATCTATTCATCCGCCATGTACCCCTCTCAGAAAAATGCTGAGCGCCGCGGTGCGGTCGCTCAGCATTGAGAATAGGGCATTTCCCCGATATCGGAGAAATTCGTACACTCACTCCTGCCTGGCCGGACGGGCGCAAGCCCACGGCCGAAGCCGGACTCGCGTTTACTTCGTCTCGCCGATGATCAGCACGGAAATCTCGCTGATCTGGGAGCGGTTGGCGTCACCATCTTCATGCGGGGTGGCCGACCACGACACGGACATGCCCGTAAGCTGACCCTTTTCGATGATGAAGTCATCGTTGAGGTTGAACGACACATGCTTGTTCAAGGTCGAGCCGCCGAAGAACCCCTTCTTGTCGGATTCCTTGATCGTGATGTGACGCAGACTGACTTGAACGCAGGGTTTACTCAGGAAGTCACCGGTGCCGATGACATTGACTTCTTTGAATTGGGCTCCGGAGCCCGGGAGGAGTTTGCCGTCCTTGAAGTTGATCTTGGCCGAACCGAGAGAAAGGTCCTCCAACGTTGGGAAGAGGACGCCGCTGATGATTTTGATGGGCATAGGTGGAAGGGACGTGAAGCAAAGAATGACTCGTCCTGCGCTCGGTCTCGCGCGCGTGTGGAGTCGTGGTGCCTAATGCGTACGGGCACCCCCCGCGGGGCGACAAGGAAATTCCAGAATCGAAATCATTGATGGAAAGGAGGATTGGTTCGCCCTGATTCCGCGGATTTCGTCTACCTGTCTCCCGGAGTCAGGCCAGGAAACGCAGATCAGGCCATGTTGCAGTCTAATCTGCTCGGGGAGAGAACTTAGCATAATCGGCAAAGTCTGTCCCTTTCCGGAAGTCGGCGATGTTGGCCGACTGGGGTTGGAAGTGGTGCCAGAGGGCGGGATTGAACCGCCGACCAAAGGCTTATGAGTCCTCTGCTCTACCACTGAGCTACTCTGGCATATCACTGAACCGCAGTTACTTACACTGAAGATTCCCCACAATTTACTGGCCGTGCAAGCTGCCTTTGAGCGCAGGTTTCGCGAATGCGGAGAAACCGGTGACAGCAGCAAGCGAGGCTGGGACTTACGTTGAACCTAGACTGTATAAGAACGCGGACAGCGGACGGTACAACTCACGCTTTTCTCGTCAAGGGTTTCGTTCCCAGCGTGCCATCGGAGTGATGGATGTTCGCTGGCGGCCGCGGGTCAGCGAGGTGGGCTTCGCTTTGGAGTGACCGAGTGCCGGTGGACAATGGATCGGCAGGTATCTCGGGCAAATCTGGCCAAGTCGCGGTCGGTTCGGCTCGGGTTAACCTGCACCATCAGCGGGGCAGGCTTCAGGGCGCACGGTGGGCCCGGAGTGACCCGTCGGGGGCGAGCCAGAGCACCCAGGTCACGGGAGTGGCACCGTCGAGGGCGGGAACGAGGGCGGCGAAACGCGTTGGCGCGCCGGAGGCGAGTGTGTGCCAGCCGGAACCTGCGGTCCACAGCTGAAGGCTGCTGGAGGACGCCGCGAGGGCGGAGGCGGGCGGGCGCGATTGCGCGCTCACGGACCAGGCGGCATCGGCGAGCGCGGCCGACGCGGAAGGTGCGTCGATCGGCTGTTCCGCCAGCTCCGGCGCCTCGGGGGACCAGGCGAGGCGAACCCAGGTCGGCTGCCCCTCGCGCTCGCGGGCGACGAGCAGGGCGATGGCGGGGGCCCCGCTCTCGTAGCGCACGGCCGCCTGCCAGGCGAGCAGGCGACCGGTGGTGGAGAGGAGCTCACGGGGGAGGGCCGTCGGAGTGGCAACGGGGCGGGCAAGGAGGGCGAAGCCACGGTTACGCGCCTCGGCCCAAAGGAGCTGCGGCTCTCCGGTGGGACCGTAGGAGAGCTGTGGGTCTCCCAGTGCGTCGGCGGGGCAGGCCCACGGCTGATCTGCGGCGGATTCGGCGCGGGCGAAGCGCAACCGCTGCACGGCGGGCGCGCCGGAAGGCAGGCGACCCTGGATGTAGAAGAGACCGTCTCCCGCCTGGGTCTGCCAGCCGGGAGCGAGCAGGCGGGGCTGACTGAGCGCGAGATCAACCGGACTGGCCTGGAGGTGCTTTTGTCCCGACCAGACCACCGCGGCCGTGGCTTGGCCGCGATCAAGCCAAGCGAACCAGCGCCAGCCCGGGCGCCCCTCTGTGCCGTCGATCGCGGGGGTGGGTTGTGGATCTTCGAGGGCTGAGGAGCCGAGAGTCTGCCAGCCGCCGAGTTCGGGCCGCCCGGAACGGCCCTCGCGGGCGAGCACGAGGGTACGGCCCTCGCCCGAGGGCTGGGTCGCGGCGACGGCGAGCTTATCGTCGTCACCCACGCAGCGCCACGAAGTGGGCTGCAGCGAGCGGAAGGCCACGGCGACGGAGTCGGAAGCAAGTACACTGCCGCCGTGTCGGTAGAGCGCGGAAACGAGGTAGCGACCTGCGGGCAAGGGCTCGGAGGCGAGCCTTGCCAGATCGATCGTGTAGCGCGCCTCCTGGCCGGGAGGCAGCTCGACCTCGAGCAGGGCACGCGTCGGGGCCCGCTCACCGGAGAGAGTCTCGGCCTTGCGCTGGTAGCTCCACGTGGCGACGACCGGCCCGTCCTTTTGCCGACGGAACGCGAAGATGAACGGCATTTCCTCCTGGGGGTCGGGCACGCGCAGCGCGGCCGGGCCGGTGTGGGTAACCACGATCGTGGCAGGGAGGCCGCCGCCGACGATGGTCTCGGGCTGCTCGAGGAAGAGACGGAGGGAAATTGCGCTCACGGCGGAGGGAGAGGAGGCGGAGGCGGGTGCAGGCGGTGGCGGGGAGAGAAGTGGCTGGGCGCAGGCCGCAAGCGTGAGGCCGAGGAGGGCGGCCGCTGTGGCCAAGGCCAAGGCCCGGCGCGGGGCGCGTTCAGGGATCATGCTGGTTGCCGGCGGGCAGGGCGAGCGAGTTCACTTTCCATCCGCGCAGCTTAAGGTTGGTCTTGCCACAGAAGTAGTGCTGCTCCGCAACGCTCGCATAGCTCATGATGCAGTTGCGGTCCCATTGCCGATCGGCGGCCGCGTCGGTGGCAGCGAAGGTGCCGTGGGTGTTGGCCTGCGAGTCATGCGCGGCGGGGGTGGCGCCGGGGGCGCTCGAGGCGTGTTCGAGGTGCTTGTGATGGCCGACTTCGTGCGCCCACGTCTCAGCCACGGCGTTGCCTCCGCTTTCGAAAATCCACGTGGCGCCGAGGCAGGTGCCGACGGCGGGCAGGGGAAGTCCGTTGTAGCCGGAAGCTTGGACCACGGGGGTGGCGGCGCGGCGGTGATGGCCGGAACAGCCGGGCGCGGAACAGGTCGTGCCCGCCATGGTGCCTCCAGCCGCGTCCTTTTCGATGTACCAGTAAGTGCTGGCGCAGACACCGTCGCACGAGTAACGCTCGTAATAGTATTCTGGTGACGCGTCGAATTCGACGATGATGTGACCGCGGAGGATGCCGTATTTGCGCTCCATGCGGCGTACGAGCTCGAACATGAGGCGTTCGCGATAACTGCGCCAGGTGGCATTGAGCAGGCCCTGGATGATGTCGTCGTCGTAGAGGGAGCCGAAGGCGGCGTTGGCGGCCGAGGCTTTGGGCCAACCCAGGTTGGCTTCGTTGAAGTAGGGGTACACGTAACGTCCATCCACCGTCATGGTCGACTTGGTGCGCAGACGGTAGAGGTTGGACACGCGGGCAGCGACGATGTCCTTGTAGGCATTGACCTCCGCGGCGCGGCTGGTGTCGAAGATGTCGGTGAGGTTGTAGCTGCGGCTCACGCCGCCGTCGTGGACGAAATGGATGAACGAGGGTCGGTAGAAGGCAGGGAACTGCAGGTCGTACGTGCCCCAGTGGCCGGCGCCGCCCGCCCACTTGAGGTAGGCACGCAGGGAGCACTTGCGCCACAGGCGCAGGGAAGCGGTGTAACCTTGGGGCAGCCGCGGGTAGCGGGCGGCGAGGACAGCCAGGTTAGGCAAATTGTAGTCCCCGACGGCTGTCAGACGCAGTTGAGCTCGCACGCGGTAGCCATCGCCTGCCACTCGCGAGGGGGTAAAAAAGACGCCGGCCCAGCCGAGGGTGGAACTGTGGTAGTCGGCAGCCGGCTGGCCCACGAAGTCGTGCGTGCAGGTGGCGATGGACTCGAGGGTGGAATCATCGGCAGTGGCCCAGGGCTTAAGGGCGTCATCGCCGAGACCGAAAGCCTTGTTGTAATACTGCGCAATCGAGGCGTTGGCGGGACGAATGCCGCCATGGGTCGCAGGGCAGTTGACGTAGGTGGCGGACCGCTCGATATCCTTGCGCGTGTGGGGGGCCTTGAGCTGATCCAGCGTCCACTCTAGGAAGGTCTTGGTACGGGTGTAGTCCTTGCGATAGAGGGTGTTGTCGACATGCTCGGTGGGGCCGGGCCCAAGACGGTTGTTGGCGTAGTCCCAGTCAATCTCCTCGAAACTCCAATCCAGTCGCAGCGGCCCGGTGGCGCGGCGCATGCAGGCGAGGTGAGTGGCGTTGGTGGAGAGGGGATCGGTGGTGTCGAGCTGCTGGGCCTTGGAGAGGAGCTGGAGTTGCGCTTGCAGGGGGATCCAGGGGCGGGCGATGGATTCGGCGTCGCGGTCGGTCCGGCCGTCACCGATGGACATGCCTTGGCGGTAGTCTCCCATCTGGTTCGGGGTGCCGACGATTTCAGTGTCGGAGGAGGCCGTGTAGTAGTGACGGTCGTCCACCCAGACAATGAGGTTCTGGGCGGGATCCTTCAGGCGGGTGGAGGCGTCGGCGAGGGTGAAGTCGGCGCGGTCCGTGGGGTTGCCAAACCACGGACGGGGCGGGATGGCGGGGAGGTCGTCGAGTGCGTTCTTGGTGTCGTCGTTCTCGTTCGCGTTGGGGGTGAGACGCTCGAAGGGGCCGCTGCCGGAGTGGCGCTTGTGGTTGGATCGCTGAAACTCCCGCAGCGCGAGCGTGTAGCTATCGCGCGTGGTGCCGTCCACCGGGCCGGGGTGAAACCCGGCGAGGGCCAGCTTGTGTTGGATCCAGACACGCCCGTCGGCGCGGAGCGGCGGGGCCGGGCGCGTGGTGAGGGGGCCGAGCTCGACGGCGAGGTCCTTCGGATCGTCGAGGGGTTGGTAGTCTTTGGCCGTGGCGAGATGTCGGTCTTTGTGGGAGCGGACGCGCACCTCGGTGTGAAGGGCGGCGAGGGCGAGGCCGTTGGGCACGCCTTTCTTGGTGTGAGCCTGGATCTGGACGCGGTAGGGCATGGAACCCTCGACGATGTCCTTGCCGTCTTTGGTCTTGCCGTCCCAGGTGAAGGTATGGTCGCCCTCAGAAACATCCCCTTCGACCAAGTCCTTGGAGAACACTTCCGTCCCGTCTCGATCCCAAACGACCAGCTTGCCGGCCTTGAGCGAGGTGGCGTTCTTGACGGTCCACTTGACCTTGAGCGAATCGGCCGTGGCCTTGGCGTCAGTTCCGAACAGCGGCCAGAAAGGCGTGAGCTCCAGGCGGGCCTTGGCATCGGCGTCGGCCTTGAAATAGCGCAGATGGAGCGTGTAGGGGGAGCAGGCCGCGTGGATGAAGCGCACCGGGCTGTCGCCGCCGGGAGCGAGGATGCCCTTGGAACAATTGGCGGAGCCGTTCCAGGCGTTGTGGGTGACGCTGGCCTTTTCCTTGGCCTGCTCCGCGGCGAAGGCGTGGGTGAAAACGGGAGTGTCGGCCAGGAGCTTGAACTTCGGGAGGCCCCGACTCCATGAGTCGAGCTCGCAGTAGTTGCTGGCCCAGACCTCCATGGCAACCTGGTCGGCGGCGCGCGAGCGGCCTTCGAGGCGGTAGGACAGGTCGAGCGTCTCCAACTGCGGAATGAACCAGCGGCTGAGCTTGGTGATGCGTATGGCGTTGGCCTCGGCCGGGGCGAGCTCGAGGGTGACCTTGCCGTCGGTGCCGGCGATGAGTTCGACCTGGGTGGGCTCCGGGGCGAAGTACTCCGACTGCTGGGCCTCGGTCAGCTTGACGTCGACCCGGTAGGTGCCGGGCTTGAGTTTCTCGAATTTCGCCACGCCACCGGGTTTGGACGTTTTCTTCGGTGGCTCCGCGCCGACGATCACCTCGACGTCGGACACGGGCAGCAACTCGCCGCCGTCTTTCTTGAACACGACGGTGACGTCGAGGTTGGGATTGGGTAGGACTTCAACCTCGGCGCTGTTCGGCTGCGGCGTCTCGGTGAGCAGGTGCTCCTTCGTCGATGTTCCGACGCCGTACTTCTGGCGGTCTTCCGCCGACAGCCGCGCCTCGATCACCACCGTTCCCGGATGCAGTTTCTTGAACTCCCAGGTGCCGTTGGGTTTGCTTGAGGATTCATACCTGCCACGGGCCTGTCCGAGCGTGACGAGTTCGGGCTTGAGGAACTGCGGCGGGCTCGTGCCCTTCACCTTCACGCGCACCTGAAGGTCATGCAGGGGAACGATGTCGAAGTTCACCGTCGCGCTCCCGCCTGCAGGTACGCTCACCGTCGCCCGACCCGTGCCGACCACTTCGTACTTCTTGGCGTTCGCCCCCGAGAGTTTCGCCGTGACCGTGTAGAGATTGGTCACCAGTCCCTTGAATTCCTTGAGTCCGTTGCCGTCGGTCTTGCCGGATTGGCCGCCACCCGAGCCCGACGCCCGCACCGACTGCACCACGTCGAGGTCAAGTCCGTCCGGAAACGGCCGGGACGTGCCGCTGACGCGGTGGACAATGACGATCAGCGTCCCTTCCTGCGGGCACGGCTGCGTGGTTCCTCCCACGTTGCTGGAGCCTCCTGAAGTGGTCTTCTTGCTGCGAGCCATGGTTGATACCGAATGCTGGGTTCTTGGTCGATTCGGCCGTCAGGCGCTCCATGATCACGGCAAGCCGACCGGTGGGCGCGATAGATTGGTTACGGATGAGCAGGTCTGTCCAGTCCCTTCATCACTCCTCATTGCCGGACCCGGAATCCGGAGGATGCCTCGGGAGGTGCGTCTCGGCCTGTTCATGGCTGGGCGGGCTGGAGTCGGGAGGCAGCGGCGGAGAGTGCATCGTCGCCGCCGACGTTTCCGGGGAAGATGACGTAGTCGAGTCCTGGAAAACGGGCTTCCTCTCCGAGCCGCCAGACCGGAACTCCGGGGAGCAGCTGTCCCCGGACGATCGCCCGGCGGACGCCCAGCGCCCGCGTCGCAATATCGCTGGAAGTGATCCCGCCCTTGGCGATGAGCGAGCGGGGACGCACCTCCAGCGAGGCGATCACGGCAATCAACGCGTCGGATACGAGGTTGACGATGGCGAGACTCTCACTGGCGTTCTTTCCCGTCACGACGTCACGAGACGTGCAGACCACCACGGACTCGCCTGCGCCAAGGTGTGCGTTCACCTGCTCAATCAGCGACGTCACGGTAAAGAAGCGGCGATCCGCGTCGAGCACACCGGGGACCGAGAGGGTCAGGAGGTGATGGTCGGGGTGGTCGCGGAGCAGCGCGTCCACCTGGACTGTGGTCTTCGGCACGTATGAACCCACCACAATCAGTCCACCTGCGTCGGAGTTCCCCAGATCGAAATCGGCAGCGGTGAGCAGAGGGCGAGGCGCGAGGCTCAGTCGGGCGGCGACAAACGAGGCAGCCGTGCGATAGAGGAGTCGGCGGCCCTTGGCCTCGGCACGAAGACTGGCCAGCGCCACGACTTCGGCGTCGCGGGGGGCGAGTGCGTCACAAACGGCGACCTCGCCGTGTTTCAACTCGAGAAGTTGGGCCAGGACCGCGTCGGGTCCCCCGCGCCGGATGAGGTCGAGCGTGATGCGTTGGACGCGGGAGCCCGGAACCCGGCCCGCGGTTTTTTCCTCGATCCAATCAGGCAGGTAGGAATGCGAATAGCCAAAGGTCGCGTCGCGCGCAAACGGTGTGTTTGCCGCGGGGACGAGGGCGTCTCCCTCGGCCACGTAGTGCGTGCTATCGAGGGTAAAGCGTCCGCCTGCCTCGAAGTAGGGCATGAGCACGCACCCGTCGTAGGGCCCCAGCGTGGCGTCCAGAGTGTCGGTCTCGAGCGGATAGTGGCCGCGCAAGGTCGAATCGCTCCGGCTCACCAGCGAAACGCCGACGCCGGTGCGGGCGGAGGCAGCCTGGAGGTTTTTCGCCAGTTGGCGGTGCAGGGCGGCGGTGGCAGTGGGCGCGAGGCTGCGAGAATTGGTCAGCACGTAGAATCCCGGCGCCGTTCCCTCCAATTCGGCCGTGAGGGTGGACTCGGACCATTCTGTCACCACCGGAATGTCATAGACGGTCTGAGTGCCGGTGGGGTCATCGTCGAGGACCACCAGCCGGCGATTGCCGCCGTGCGCAGCCGCTTGCAGCGCCGGCTGCAGATCCTCTGGCCAAGGTGCAGGCTGGGCGGCAAAGGTGTCAGTCTTCGGCCGGGATGAGGAGGGCGGCGTGGGCACGGGTGAGGATGAGTTAGGCGGATTTTGCCTCCGATGAGGACGAAGCGACGGGGGCGGATCGGTGACCACGTGAGCGTTGGAATTCGTGAAACCAGGGCAATGCCCGAGTGCACTGCGCCATCAAGCCGGGCGCATCCGCCCACGCCCGCGACGACGCCCGTGACTCCTGCGAAGTGTCATCCGATAGATGACACCCGCCTCGGAACTGGCATGGCAATCTGTCATCCGGCGGATGACACTGGGGCGGCAAAGAAAGGCTGGGCACCCGCCGGCGGTGTCTGGTAGCCCTTGTCCATGAACCGTGTGCTTTCTCTGGTCGGGTGGCTGGCGGGGTCGGCACTTGCCGTCCCGGTCTTGGCGGCGGACTGGGTGTATTTCGGCACAGGAGGACCGGGTGCCAAGGGTATCTACCGCTCCACCTTCACGGCGGCCGACGGAAAACTGTCGGCGGCGGAGCTGGCGGCGGAGGTGGGAGCCCCTGGTTTCCTCGCTCTGCATCCCGACGGCGACAAACTCTATGCGGTGGCTTCCTTTCCCGGAGGTCCGGGTGCGATAGGATATCGGATACGACCGGACGGATCGCTGGATCCGATCAACGCGGCGCCGAGCGGGGACGGTGGGGGGGCGCACCTGGCGGTGCATCCAACGGGTCGGTTTCTGCTGACGGCGCAGTATGGCACGGGTTCGACCGCGCTTTTTCCGCTGGACTCCACCGGCCGGCTTGGGACCGCGGTGGTGACGCGTCACACCGGTGGATCACGGGTGGTCAAAGGACGGCAGGATTCGCCTCATGCCCATTGGTGCGGGTTTTCCCCCGACGGGCGCTTCGCCCTGGTGCCGGACCTCGGGCTCGATGGCATTGTCATCTACCGCGTTGACGTCGAAAAGCCCGCGATCGAGCGCCATGGTTTTGCAGCTTCCATCCCGGGAGGCGGGGCGCGGCACATGCGTTTTTCACCGGACGGGAAATTCATTTACCTGCTTAACGAGCTTTCATTGTCCGTGACCACGTTTGCCTGGGACCCGGCCGCAGGAGCGGCGCGCCTGCTGACCACCGTGCCGGCCCTGACGGAAGCTGCCAAGGCGGGGGAGGCCTTTAACTCGGCGGCGGAAATTCTGGTGCACCCCAGCGGACGGTTTGTTTACTCGTCGAACCGGGGCCATGACACGGTCACGGTGTATCGGGCTGATCCCGCCACCTCCGCGCTGGAAGTGATTCAAGTTCAACCCGTGCGCGGTGCCTTCCCGCGCAACATCAATCTTGCCCCAGGCGGTGGATGGTTGCTGGCGGCCGGGGCGGACTCCAACACGGTGTCCGTGCACCGGGTTGATCTGGCTTCGGGCCTCCTGACCTACCAGACCAAAGGCGTCGTCAATGTGCCGGCGCCGATCTGTATTCTCTTTGTGAAGAACCTGAGCGAGTGACCGGCAGTCCACGCTGCCGTGCACCCCGCAAGAGGGCTGCAGGCGGCTCTGGAACCTCGTATATTGTTGGTTGGACTGCCAGAACACGCCTTGAGCGGTCGGAGTTGGTGGAACGAGCCCATTACACACGAGTAAAGTCCGGCAGGCTTTGTAGGCCCCTCGGACTATACGATCTTTGCCCCTGCATTCTCTCTCGCTTGGCGGCCGAATTGGCGCATGGGTTGCTTTCAGTACGGTTCTGACTCCCTCGTCATGCCCCCGCTCAACACGGAAGAGACCCGATGGTTTGCCGCTGAAGTGCAGCCGCATGAACGTTCCCTGCGTAGCTATCTCAGTCGTACGCTGCCTTCGTTTGCGGATGTGGATGATGCGGTGCAGGATTGCTTTTCAAGGCTCCTGCGTGCGAAGCACCGGGGGCAGGTTCGAAGCATTCGTCCTCTGCTGTTCGCGATTGCGCGAAATGCCGTGCACGACTTCTTCCACTTGCGGGCGCGATCGGAAGCGATCCCAATAACGGAAACCGTGCCCTTGCCCGTCTTGGATGATGGGCCAGATGTATTTGAGACGGTTTGTCGCCAGCAGGAGTTGGGTTTGCTTGCGGAGGCAATCCACGCATTGCCGTCCCGCTGTCGCGAAGTGATACTCCTCCGAAAAATCAAAGGCTATTCCCAACGCGAAATTGCGGCCATGCTCGGCATCAGCGAAAATACGGTCGAGGTGTTGGCTGTGAAAGGGACGCGTCGGTGCATTGAGTACTTCAGGGCCCGTGGGTTGGGTCGCAAGGAGTGAAACTATGGCTGCTTCACCGGAACGCCACGATACGTCGTCCGAACAGGCCGCTGCCGAGTGGGTGGTTCGGAATGACCGCGGCTTGACGCCACGAGAGCAGCAGGAGTTTCAGGCGTGGCGGAGGGATCAGGCGCGAGCTGAACGGGACTTTCAGCGTGCCGAAGGTGTCTGGAAGTCCCTGGACGAGGGCGGATGCGACCCGGGGCTGGTTGCTGCGGCCGATGCATTGGAGGCGCGGCTACGCCTGCGGTCTCAACCTCGTCGGCTGTTCTTGTCCACCGCGGTGATCCTCGCCACCGCCGCCGCCGTCACGGTCATGTTCCTCATCGGATGGCACTGGGTCGGCACCGACCCGGAGTCGACTTATCGTGTGGTGGCCAGCACCGCCAAAGTGATGGAGTTGCCCGACGGTTCCGTGGCGACCCTCAATGGTGACGCTCGCATCACGGTCGAATTTTCGCCACTCGAACGTCGCGTCTTTCTTGTGCAGGGCGAAGCCCACTTTGAAGTGGTGAAGAACCCACAGCGACCCTTTCTGGTCAGGGCCGGCGACGTGACAGTCAGAGCCGTTGGCACGGCGTTCAATGTGCGATTAGCAGATAACAGCGTAGAGGTGATCGTCACCGAGGGGCGGGTGCGCATCGAAGGCACTCAGGCGTTGACAGCGGCACCTGCAACAGCGTCGCCGAGCTACGGGCCTCCTCCGGATTGCCCTCAGCTGACGGCGGGCGAGCGCGTTTCGGTGGTGATGCGTGCGGGAGAGTGGCCGCAACCGGTCCAGGTGGTGACTTTGGTGCCGCAGGAAATTGAGCAGGCGCTCGCTTGGCAAACGACCCGCCTCGTCTTCAATGAAACGGCTTTGGCCGCGGTGGTGGAAGCGTTCAACGCCCACAATGAGCGGAAACTTGAACTGGCCGATGAGCAACTGCGTGTTCGCACACTGACCGGCGTGTTCAGGGCGGACAATCTCGACGGCTTTGTGCGCCTGGTCGAAGCCAGCATTGATGTCCGTGCCGAACGGACGCCCTCTGGCTCATTCCGATTGCACGCGTTGCCGTAGCGACCAAGGGGCTTCTCTATCGCACTGCGCTTGCCCTTTTGGTGGCCGGGTGAGCATGGCGCGGAGAGCCACCGTTTCGGCATCTGGGCCGGGTAGGCTGCGCCTGTCCTGACGAAAGATTCACCCCGGGCTTCAGGGCCACCACCCATCGCAGAGGATCAATGCCCCTGAGCGAGCAGGGGTGGCATGGACGGCCCTCTCGCGAACCATGGTTCAAGCATTTTGGAATGTTGCGTAATGGAAACGGGTCCCGCCGCAGTCTTGGGCAGTGAAGACTCACTGATACCACTGGACCTCCTGCCCAACACCCATGAACCGATCTGCCTTTTGCCCTTGGTTGACCTTGTTGCGATGCCCCCTTGTTGCTTCGATTCTGCTCTTTATTTGGCTGACGCCTCTCGCACGACTTTCGGCGGCCGAAGGGGAGCTGCGTACCTTTGATGTCCCTCCGGGAATGGCGGAAACGACGCTCCGGCGGTTTGGCGACCAGGCGGGCGGCCAGTTCATCTTTTCTGCGGAGAAGGTTCGTGGGGTCGAGACCCAGGCAGTGAAGGGGCGATTTACGCCGATTCAGGCATTGAACAGCATGTTGGCGGGAACGGATCTCGTCCCCGTGCGCGATGACAAGACGGGTGCCCTGACGGTGACGCGGATGGCGGGCGACGAAAAAAACGGCCAAAGCCGCCCCGCCAACGCGGCGGCGGCCGCCGGACGCACGGTGACCCTACAAAAGTATGAAGTGTCATCGACAAAGGTGGACGGAATCATCAACAAAAGCCTGCTGCCCACCGGTGAAAACGTGGCGATGTACCACGAGGTGATCACCCGCACCGAGATCGAGCGGATGGGTGTGACCAGTTTCGAGGAGCTCTTTCGCTACATTCCCCAGACGACAACGGGCGCAAACGGGTTTCAGACGCCGCCCAACAATGTCAATGTCAGCGGCGGCACGGTCGCTAACATTTCCCGCGTTGGACTCCGCGGGTTCCCGCAAGCGCAAACGCTGATTCTGATCAATGGGCGGGTCCAGCCCCGGTCAGGCACCTCGAATACCTCCGGCACGGATTTGAGCCGCATTCCCATCGCCGCCATCGAGCGCGTGGAAATCCTGCCTCTGTCGGGTTCTGCCATGTACGGTGGTGGATCGATCGGAGGGGCCATCAATATCATACTGCGCAAAGAGTACTCCGCGCAGGAGATCACCTCCTATGTCGGCACCTCGTGGGATGGCGGTGCCACGGAATACCGCGTGTCCTACCTCGACGGGCGGACGTTCGATCTTTTTGGCCGCAAGACCAACCTCACGATGCTGCTTGATTACCGACACCGCGATCCCCTCTTCCAGAGCGACCGCAACTACTTGAATCGTGTGCTTGAGCGATATGGTCCGAACACACCCTATCGAAATGCGGCCGGCGTATCTGCCTTCGAGCTTTACACACTGAATACGTTTGCGGGTTCGCCGGCGACCATTCTGGTTGGAAACGCGCCGACAGCGGCGGTCAATGACTTGGGAATTCCTGGGGCCCCGGGGCTGAGATGGGTGCAGGTTCCTGCCGGCACCTCGCCTGATGCATCGCAAACGCTTACCCCGGCTTCCTTCACTTCGGTCGCGGGACAGTTCACTCCGGGCGAACGGTTTGCCGAGCAGGCGATCTACACTCCCGAGGACAACTACTCGGTCAATTTCCAGCTCGAGCACGCACTGTCTGACCGGATCTCGCTCTATTCGGAAGTCGGCTATGTTTATGTGCGCTCGAAATACACCTTTCCTCAGTCGCTCGTCCTGAATCTCACTGCAACGGATCCTCTCAATCCCTTCCGGACGAATGTCACCCCCGGTTTTGTCGGTCGCCCAATCCGGATCTTCTTTGATCCGCTGGACATTGCGGATCCCAGCGCCTTCGAGGAACGCGAGACAATCCGGGGACTGGTTGGAGCCAAGGGGAAGTTCTTTGACTCGTGGGAGTGGTCATTTGATGGCAGCTACGATTACAACCATACCTTCACCGGCAGCAATAACACGGTCAACTCCCTCCCCACGCTCCTGGTCAACGGCTTGACCGGGACGGATACAGTTACCGGTCTTCCGCGAGTGCCGGCACCCTTGGCGACCCGGCGTGCATTGTATCCGGTGCTCGCCGACCATCGACGATTCCCGGTGCCCGCCTCTGATACGGACAAGTATTGGTACAGCTGGCGCAATTCAGGCAGCTTCACAAACAACTTCATAGGCATCACCCGTGTCGCGGGTTCCCTGATCGATCTCCCCGCCGGCCCGCTCAATCTGGCCGCGCTGGGCGACTACACTCAGTTCGACCGAAAGGGAGGTCAGGAATTCAGCAACAGCGATGATTTGTATCTCCTGATGTCGGGCTTTCCTTTTCGCAATACTCCGAGCGGCAATCCCAACAAGCGGGTCACCGTTGCTGGTGCGGTGGAGATGGTGGTGCCCGTCTTCAATGACAAGTGGCGCCCTGGATTTGTGCCGCTCAAATCGCTTGAGCTCAACTTCAGCACCCGCCGGGAACGAGCAAAAAGCGAGTTCATCTCTCCGAGCAACGGGGCCTTTGCCGAAAACAGTAAACCCGGCAAATCCTATGTTGCAGCGGCCAAGCTGCAGGTCCTTCAGGATGTTGCTGTGCGCTACTCTTTTTCGGACGGCGTCTATGTTCCCGATTGGAACGACTTTGGTGATCCCCGAAACACCTTTCTCAACTTTCTCGCCGCGCCAGATCCGAAGCGAGGCAACACCAGCCAACCTACGAATACGTACAATGTTCTCAATGGCGGAAATCCAAATCTCAAGTCTGAGACATCCGTGTCACAGAATGTCGGTGTGATCCTCAACCCCCGCTTCGTTCGAGGGCTTTCGGTCACGCTGGACTACTGGCGAATTGAGAAGGAGGACGGAATCTCCCTTATCCAGGCTCCTCAGTTGGTCATCCTGTCCGACGACTTTCCGGATCGTGTGATTCGTGATCCGCTGACAGCCGCGGATCGGGCTTTGGGTTACACCGCGGGACTCATCACCTATATCGATCAAACCCGGATCAATGTCGCCCGGATCGAGACGGATGGCATCGATACCCAGATCCGCTACGACTTCGAGGTCGCGAAACTGGGTGAGTTCCAGATCAGTGCAAACAGCTCATTCACGAACCACTTCAAGACCCAGAATGTCGTCGGGGGGGCCTATATCGAGTCGGCCGGTGCGAGTGGACCCAAGCGTTGGCGCGGTCGCGGTGCGGTGACCTGGATTAAGGACCGTTGGGAAGCGACGCTCTCGACGCGCTACACCGGACACTATTCGACGGCAACGACGACGGCGAGTCCCGCTTTTCCGACGGGGTTTCCATTTGATGGTGGGCGGACGCCCGCCGTCATGCGTTACGATGCCCAGGTCAGTTACTCGGTTCCGGCGGCCATGCGCGAAGGCTGGCGAACGTGGTTGAGCGGGACGAAGTGGACAGTGGGGTGTCAGAATCTTCTCAATGACGAACCTTCGCTTGTGACCAATGGCACCTCTTACTACAACTCCGAGGATGATCCGCGGCAGCGCTACGTCTACGTCTCGATCAAGAAGAGCCTCTAGATTTGATTCCCATGAGTCGAATACGCTTCCTCCGGTTGATGACGTGGGTGATGGCGGTCTTCGGAACGACCGCGTTCGCAGCGACTCCCGATGAACTCTATGAGAGGGTCAAAGCAGCCCGGACTCAGCAGTATTCCTGGCAGCAATGGCCGGCCTCCACGGATGAGGAGAAGACGGCGCGCGATACCGAGCGCCAGCGGGCAAATCAGGCGGTGGCTGAGGCTGCGGGCGAGTTCCTGGGAACGGCTCCGGATGACGCGCGCAAGTGGGAGGTGTGGAGTACCCTGATGAGCGCCGAGCGCCGGTTCAGCGGCCCGCTAGCGAAGGCGGATGAGCGGGCGTGGCAGACGCTGCGGAAGGAAGTCAACGAGCAGATCCTCACTTTCCCGGACGTCCCGGATGCGGTATGGGAGCGGGCGATGATCGGTGAGATCATGAGCGCCCGTCGCGGTGTAGAGGAGGAGAGGCGGACGAAAGGCACCGCCAACCCTGCCGCGTGGCGAGCGACTCTGGATCGTTTGACGGCGTGTGTACCTGGTAGTCGGATGCTGGGCGCATTTGAAGGTCACTACGCCGATTTTCTGCTGGAGCAAAGCAACCGGGATGGAGAGCAGTTCCTGCAGCGCATGACCGGTTCGAGCAACCCTCAGGTGGCGGGCATGGCACAGGGGAAACTCAATGTACGGGCGGCGGCGAAGGGACCGCTGGACCTGAGATTCACGGCCGCGGATGGGCGCAAAGTCGATCTCACAGGGCTCAGGGGCAAGGTGGTCATCATTGATTTCTGGGCCACTTGGTGTGTACCCTGTCTGAAAGAACTTCCCAACACCAAAGCGGCGTACGAAGCCTACAAGGCGCACGGTGTCGAGATGCTGGGGATTTCCTTTGACCATGCTCCGAAGGATCCGGTCAAGCCGGGCAGGAGCGACCGGACTCGAGAGCAGTTTCTGGCCGACGCTGCTAAACTCGGGATGGACTGGCCCCAGTATTACGATGGTCTTGGCTGGGACTGTGCGCTTGGACGGCAGTTCAACATTGTGAGCATTCCACGGATTTGGGTCCTGAACCAGGAGGGCATCCTTCAGACCCAGTTTGCCGAGGGCCGAAAGCTCTGGGATCTCCTGGCGGCGTTGACCGGCTACCGGGCGGAGATCCCCGCAGAATTCCAGGAGACAGACCGGAAGTCCTGAGGTGGGTCTGAAGGTTGGACTGGGAAAGGGGGAAGGATGAGTGCAAAAGCGTTCGACCGCGCGCTTGAACTGGCTTCCTTAGATCAAGGCTGTCTGCATGATCGGCGAACCGTTGGTCAACCCCCTGCGCTTCCCCATGCCTTGGTCACAAACGTACGAACCCCTCGGTGGAGTGGGACTGTCCGCCCTGGTGGCGGCTCTGCCGGTGGTCACGCTTCTGGGCTTGCTGGCGTTCTGGCACGTGCGAGCGCATGTCGCGGCACTGGCCGGGCTGCTCGTGGCGGGCGGGATTGCGATCTTTGTCTATCAGATGCCGGCTTCACTGGCGGTGGCATCGATGGGCTACGGTGCTGCGTTCGGCCTGTTTCCGATCGGTTGGATCGTGCTCAATGCGATCTTCATCTACAACCTCTCGGTTGAGACGGGTGGGTTCGCGGTGCTGCAGCGGCAGGTGGCGGGGGTTTCGGGGGATCGGCGGATTCAGGCGCTGCTCATCGCCTTCAGCTTCGGCGCGTTCATCGAGGGGGCCGCCGGATTTGGTGCTCCGGTGGCGATCAGCGGGGCTCTGCTCATCGGCCTGGGCTTTCGTCCCCTCGAGGCGGCGAAACTGGCGTTGATCGGCAACACTGCACCGGTGGCATTCGGGGCGCTCGGCACGCCGTTGATCACGCTGGCGAAGATCACCGACCTCGATTTGCAGGCGCTCAGCTCGATGGTGGGACGACAGCTTCCCCTCTTTTCCTTGATCGTTCCCTTCTGGCTGATTGCCGCCCAGTCGGGATGGCGGGGCATGAAGGCCGTGTGGCCGGCCTGCCTGGTCGCGGGAGGCAGCTTCGGCGTCGCGCAGTACCTGGTGAGCAATTTCATCGGACCCATGCTGGTCGACATCATTGCCGCTGTGGTGTCGATGGGAGCGCTGACCGTTCTGATGCTGTTTTGGAAGCCGGTGGATACGCCGGTCGGGGACGGACCGCTCGAACCCGCGGAGTCGCGCGCGTCGATTGAAGGAGGGCGGATCTGGCGGGCTTGGCTGCCGTGGTTGCTGCTGAGTCTGTCGGTGTTCCTGTGGGGACTGCCGTTTTTCAAAGGCGCACTCAATCGGATCTTTGCACCCAGCTATCCGGTCCCGGGACTGCACCTTCAGGTGTTGAAGATGCCTCCGCTCGCGCCTCACCCGGAACCGGAATCGGCGGTCTTTGTGCTCAACGCCCTCTCAGCCACCGGCACGGCACTGCTGCTCGCGGGCGTCGGCGCGGGATTCCTGCTGGGACTCGGCCCCATGAGGATTGTTTCGCTCTATGCCCGGACTTTCTGGAAGGTGAGGGTGTCGCTCCTGACCATCGCCCTGATGCTGGCGCTGGGCTTCACCACGCGTTATAGTGGGACGGATACAACCATGGGCCTCGCGATGGCGGGTACCGGCTGGTGGTTCCCGTTTTTCTCGCCACTGATCGGCTGGCTGGGAGTGGCGCTGACCGGAAGTGACACCTCGTCGAACGTGCTCTTTGGCAATCTGCAAAAGGTCTCGGCGGAACAACTCGGCCTGTCGCCCATCCTGATGGCGGCGTCGAACAGCTCCGGCGGAGTGATGGGCAAAATGATCGACGCCCAGAGCATCGTCGTCGCCAGCGTCGCCACCGGGGGACGCCCCGACAGCCCGGATGCCGGCACGGTGCTGCGCTCCGTGTTCTGGCACAGCGTGGCTTTGGCCCTGCTGGTGGGCGTCCTGGTCATGCTGCAGGCCTATGTCTGGCCCGGCATGGTACCGGCTGCCCGTTGAAACGAGGTTCGCCGGGGACTTGTCCTCCTGCCGATTCAGGCTGGAGGTACCAGCGCGTCGCGCAGGAGCTGCAAGGTGTGGCGGATCCGGATTGGGGAGCCGAGGCGTTTCAGGTGCGCCTCAAGCTGGGTCAGGCATCCAATGTTGCCACTGACCACGGTCTCCGCGCCGCTGGCGATCACAGCGCGCGCCTTTTGTTCACCGAGCGCTTCGGCGATGTCGGGTTGATCGAGATTGTAGGTGCCCGCACTGCCGCAGCAGAGCTGCGAACCTGCCAGTTCGCACACCTCAACCCCAGGGATGGCGCGGAGGAGGTGACGGGGCTCCTCGTGGACTCCCTGGGCGTTCAAGAGGTGACACGCATCATGATAGGCCACCTTGTGACGGTGCCCGGTGTCGCGCGCCGTCCCGCGCAATCCCAGATCGACGAGGAAACGGGATGCATCTTTTACCCGAAGTCGGAACCGCTCGGCCCGCGCCTCGTCGGGGGTGCCGCGCAGTATCAGAGCGTACTCGTGCATCGCGGAGCCGCAGCCGGCGGCCGTGGTCAGGATCGCATCCACGTCGTCAGGAAAGGCGTCGAGCGTACGGCGGGCGTAGCGTTGCGCAGTCGAAAGGTCGCCGGTGTGCCAGGCCAGTCCGCCGCAGCAGCCCTGCGAGGTGGGGACGACCACCTCGATCCCCTGCTGGCTGAGGACGGCGAGGGCGGCGGCGGTGATGTCGGGAGCGAGGACCTGCTGGGCGCATCCGGTGAGCAGGGCAACCCGTCCTCGACGTGGACCGAGGGCGGGAATCAGGGACGGCCAGGATTGGCGCGCCGGGACCGAGGTGGGTGCGAGATCGAGAAGAGGCCGAAACACCGCTGGCAGGACGGGTCGCAGCCAGCGACCGAGGCGTGCGGAGGTGATGGCCCAGCGGAAGCGCACCGGCGAAGGCAGTGTCCATTTGACCAAGGTCCGGCGGACCCGTTGCCCGATCGATTGACGGGTTTGTGATCGGACGACGGAGCGGTAGGGGCTGATCAAGTCGCGATAGGGCACGCCGCTGGGACACGCCGGTTCACAAGCGAGACAACCGAGGCAGCGGTCGATGTGGGGCTGGGCGGCGGCGACGGTGAGCTTGCCCTCAAGCACTTCCTTCATGAGCACGATCCGACCGCGCGGAGAGTCCATTTCCTGGCCCAGTTCCCGGTAGGTGGGACACGCCGCGAGGCAGAAACCACAGTGAACACAGGTTTCGACGGCGTGGATCATCGGTGCCGTCAGCGGACCCTGGGAGTCGGGTGGGATGGTGTGGAGCATATCAGGCGAAGCCGGGAAAACGATCAACGGGATCGAGTGCGAGCTTGATGGCACGGGCAATTTCCGGTTCTGCGGCGCGACCGCTGAACAGGGGACCGCTGCCGCGCAGGGTCAATGCCGGCAGGCCAAGACGGCCGGCGTCGGATCCGGCGGGCAGGGCGACCCAGGCGAGACAGCCGGCGGAACTGAGATGAACCTGACCTCCCATCGCGGCCACCTGTTGCAGGAGCGCAGGTGCCTCGCGTGGGCGGAGGGCGATTTTGTGCAGGGAGTTGCCTGGCGCGCTCCACGCCTGCGCCTGCAGATTGGCCCAGAATGTCGTCGCGACAGAAGGTTCAAGGGTATCCCCGGACCCGTGTGCGAGCAACTCGCGCGCGATCAGGGGCAAGGTCCCTTCCGGCCCGGCGAGCCGGACGTAGACGGCGTCCGCCGACGGCGGAAGATCGGCCGCCTCGACTTCCCACCGCCCTGAGCCCAGCGCTTCAAACAAGGTCACCGCCCGTTCCGGATCAGAAACTGGGAGGCGTAAGGTCAGGGTGGATGCGGGGCGGGGGAAGACCTTGAAGGTCAATTCGGTGATCACGCCGAGTCGTCCGAGGCTGCCCACCAGGAATTTGGGCAGATCGAAGCCCGCCGCGTTTTTGACCACCTTGCCGCCGAGACGGAGGTCCCGTCCTGAGCCGTCGATGAAACGGATCCCAAGGATGAAGTCGCGTACTCCACCGTAGCGAAGTCGTCCCGGTCCGCTCAGTCCGGCGGCAACGGTTCCCCCGAGCGTCGCGCCGGCCGCCGCGAGCGGAGGATCGAAGGGAAGGTACTGCCGCTTTTCCGCGAGGACGGCCGTCAAGTCGCGCAGCGGTGTGCCGGCGAGGGCCGTGAAGGTGTACTCGTCGGGTTCGTATTCAAGCAGGGAGGAGAGCCTCACCGTGGAAAGGCCGAGGACGTTGTCATCACCCTGGGAAAGGCGTGGTTTTGTCCCCGCTCCGAAGGCGAGGACGCGCGGCGCGGAGCGCACGGCTTCGATCAGCTCGGCGGTCGACGTCGGTGTGACCACGGTTTTCATTCGCGGGAGATCACCCCGGCTCTTTCGAGCGGATGCGGGCCGTGGGCGTGGAGTGCGGGGGCTTCGCCACCGGGGAACATTTTGCCCGGATTGGCGATGCCGAGCGGATCGAAGGCCGCACGAATCCGTCGGAGGCAGTCAATTTCGTCGGGCGCGAACATGGCCGGCAGGTAGTCGCGCTTCTCCACGCCAATCCCATGCTCGCCGGTGATGGAGCCACCCATGTCCACGCAAAGGGTGAGGATTCGGCCGGCCAGGGCCTCAGCCCGCTCGAGTTCCCCGGGGTTGCGGCCGTTGTAGAGAATCAGTGGATGCAGGTTGCCGTCGCCGGCATGGAACACATTCGCACAGCGCAACCCGGCCTCCCGGGAAAACTCGCCGATGCGCCGCAGGGCTTCGCCGAGACGGCGGCGCGGCACCACGCCATCCTGGACAATGAAGTCGGGAGAGAGCCGGCCGACGGCGCTGAATGCGCTCTTTCGTCCTTTCCAGATGGCCAGCCGTTCGGCCGGGTTGCGGGCCGGGCGCGCCTCGACCGGCTGGCTGGCGGAGAGCAGGGCATCGAGACGGAGCCGATCGGCGGCCACCGCCTCGCGAGGACCCTCCAGCTCGACAATCAGGACCGCCTCGCAGTGGGGAGGATAGTCGGCGTGAACGGCCGCTTTCGCCGCCTCGAGCGCGAGTGCGTCCATGATCTCGATGGCG
Source organism: Opitutaceae bacterium (assembly GCA_046346755.1). GTDB lineage: Bacteria > Verrucomicrobiota > Verrucomicrobiia > Opitutales > Opitutaceae > UBA6669. The sequence goes on from JAXMHM010000001.1 coordinate 261,363, forward strand.
CCGGGGAGCAGTCCGCTGGCGACAATAGCGGAGACGGCATCCCCGGCCTGCTCCAAGGTGCGGTAGCCAGCCAGGACGGTGTGAAAACACTCCGCCTTGGGCAGGAGTTGGAGGGTGATTTCGAGAGCGATGCCGAAGAGGCCCTCGTGCCCCGTGAACAACCCGCACCAGTCGGGGCCGAGCTGCTCCCGGCGGCCGCCGCCAAAGTCCACCACTTCGCCGGTCGCGAGCACGGCCCGGAGGCCGAGCACGTGATTGGACGTCATGCCGTACTTCAGGCAGTGGGCACCGCCGGAGTTGAAGGCAACATTGCCGCCGATGGTGCAGATCGACTGGCTGGACGGGTCGGGTGCGTAGTGCAGTCCGTGGGGGGCGGCGGCCGCGGTCACGGCGAGATTGATCACGCCGGGTTCGACCACGGCGATGCGTTCGGCCGGATCGAGACGAAGGATTCGGTTGAGCCGGTTGAGCGCGATGACGATGCCGCCGCGAACCGGAAGCGAGCCTCCGGACAGGCTGGTGCCGCTGCCGCGGGCGACGAAGGGAAGTCTTCCGGCGTGACAGGCGCGGACGAGGGCGATGACCTCGTCCGCGGTCTCGGGAATCGCCACCGCGAGCGGTGGTGATTGGAAGGCAGTCAGGGCGTCGCTTTGGTAAGCGGCGAGGTGGGCGGGCTGCCAGAGCAGCCGGTCCGCGGGGAGGATCGCAGACAGGCGGCGGAGGGCGTCGGCCGGCATGACCTAGCGATGCAGGATCTCGCGGAGCGCGGCCAGCACCAGATCGACATTCCGGATCGAGGCGCCGTATCCCATCAGGCCGATACGCCATGCCTTGCCCGCCATCGGGCCGAGTCCGCCCCCGATTTCAATGCCGTAGTCGGTGAGCAGAGCCTTGCGCACGCCGGCATCATCGACTCCGTCGGGTATCCGGATGCAGTTGAGGGAGTGAAGGGAGCGGGAAGGAACGTAAGACAGGCCCATCTTTTCCAGACCGGCACGCAGGCGTTGGTGCATGGCGGCGTGGCGAGCGACGCGCTGATCGATCCCCTCCTCCAGCACCATGATCAGCGCCTCGCGCAGGGCGTAGGTCATATTGACCGGGGCAGTGTGGTGATAGACCCGTCCCCCCCCTCCTCCTCCCGTGTAGTACTTCCGGAGCATCGACACGTCGAGGTACCAGGACTGCACTTTGGTCTTGCGGGCATCCATCCGGGCGAGGGAGCGCTCGCCGAAACTGACCGGCGAGAGGCCGGGGGGACAGCTCAGACACTTCTGGGTGCCGCTGTAGATCGCGTCGATTCCCCAGTCATCCACCCGTAGCTCGTGCCCACCGAGACTCGTCACGGCGTCGACCAGTAGCAAGGCTCCCCGGGCATGCACCAGGTCCGCAAAGCCGTCGAGGGGCTGATGGGCGCCGGTGCTGGTTTCCGCATGGACAATGCCGACCAGCTTGGTCTTGGGATGCGCGTCGAGCGCGGCCTGGAGTTGAGCCAGTGTGAAGGTGTCCCCCCAGGTGGTTTCGAGGGCATGGACGGTGGCGCCGCAGCGTTCCATGACATCCTTCATCCGCGTACCGAAGACGCCGTTCACCCCCACAATGACTTCGTCGCCAGGTTCCACGAGGTTGACCGCGCAGCACTCCATGCCGGCCATGCCTGTGCCGCTGACGGGAAAGGTCAGGGCATTCCGGGTCCGGAACACCTCCCGCAGCATCCCGCAGGCCTCGTCCATGAAACCAAGGTATTGGGGATCAAGGTGTCCCAGCGTGGGCGCGCCCAACGCACGCAGCACGCGCTGCGGAACGGGGCTGGGGCCGGGACCAAGCAGGATGCGTTCGGCGGGTTGAGTGGAGGGCAGGGGCATGCTCATAGGGGGAGAAAGGGCGGTGGGTACGGTCAGGCTGAGGGAGTCGGTGATGGCTTGGAACCTTTTTTCTCTTTGGCCGTAGTGGAGGAGTGCACGTTGCATGCGCGGCTGGCCGGCCCGGCAGCCCTGTCTGTGCCCGCGGTGGCTTGAGGAACATTCGGTTTCGACGCCGGACCTGCAGGAGTGCGCGAGGGGGTCGAATTGTGGGATGCCGACCGAAATCGGCACCCTTCAGACCCAGCACTGAGCCAGGCCGAGGTATGGGACCGAACGGGAAGGGTGACCTTAGGATAGTGTGATATGATCTGTGAAATCAGGGAGACTGATGCTAAACACATCTGCTAGTTGTAGTCCCTGTTAGCAGCCCCTCGTCCGATTTGGTTTCCCCCATCCGCTTTCTCCGCGCGCCCTCGCGCCGGTTCCCCATGATTTCCCACCTTCGCTATTCCGTAGTCGCTGCCTGCTTTGCTGCGTTTGCCCTCGTTGGTTGCAAACCGACCTCGTCGCCTGCGCCGTCGGCCGGGGCCGGGGCGTCGTCCGCGACCGGGCGACGCGTGGCCGTGGTAGTATCGACCCTGAACAATCCCTGGTTTGTGGTGCTGGCCGAAGCGGCGCGAAATCGGGCCAAGGAGCTTGGCTATGAAGTGACCCTGTTTGACTCGCAGAACGATCCGGCCAAGGAGTCGCAGCACTTTGACAACGTGATTGCGGCCGGCTACGGGGCCGTTCTCTTCAACTGCACGGACGCCGGAGGGTCGATCGCCAATGTCCGTCGCGCCAAGGCGGCGGGCGTGCCCGTGTTTTGTATGGATCGCGAAATTACGGCCAACGACGCTGCGGTCTCGCAGATCCTCTCGGACAACTATTCCGGCTGCGTCGCGCTCGGGCAGTACTTCGTTGAGCAGGTGGGTGAGTCGGGCACGTACGTGGAGTTGCTTGGCTTGATTGCGGATACGAACACCTGGAACCGGTCGAAAGGGTTCCACAGCGTGGTGGACCGATTTCCGGGACTGAAGATGGTGGCCCAGCAGAGCGCTGATTTTGACCGCAGCAAGGCGCTGGAGGTTCTGGAGTCGCTCCTCCAGGCCCATCCCAACATCAATGCGGTGTTCTGTGGAAACGACGCCATGGCGATGGGCGCGTATCAGGCGCTGCTGGCGGCCGGCAAGGCGAGCAAGGTGAAGGTGTTCGGGTTTGACGGCGCCGATGACGTCGTTCGCTCGATCGCGGAGGGTAAGATCACCGCGACGGTGATGCAGTTCCCAAAAACCATGGCTCGCACCGCCGCCGAGAATGCGGACCGTTATTTGAAGGGAGAGCGGACCTTTCCCCAGCGGACTCCCGTCGCGGTCGAGTTGGTCAACCGCGAAAACGTCGCCAAGTTCGGCGACTATGGACGCAAGCCCTGATGCCTTTCGGACGGGAACGTAATCCGCGGCCTCGGGCCGGATCAAGGCGTTCGCTCGACGGCGGTCACTGACATGGATCCTCACGCTGCAAGCTCTTCCGCCCGTGCCCGCCCGCTGGTCTGGCCATGGGTGCTGGGGGCCGTCCTGCTCATAGGTCTCCTCGTGCTCTATCCCCCGGTGCGGGTGGTCCGCACACCGGTGGCCGGCTCCGCTCCGGGAGCAGCCGCCGCGAGCTTTTCCGCGACCGCGTTTGTCGAGACATTCTGGTTGAAGCGACTGCAGCCGGCGGCCCGGCAGGTCCCGGAGCTGGCTCCTTTTCTGGTGGCGGTGCGCACGGATCGCCGGGCGGCGATGGCTGCATTTTCGCAACGCGGCGGGCTCGGAGGCGCGGATCGGGTATTCCTTCGGGGCTCCGGACGCGTCGTCGCGGTCGAAAGGAACCGCGTGGTCCTCGACGTGGGGGGACACCAGGTTGCGCTCGGGACGGGACCGGTGTTTGGCAACGTGGTCAGGGATGGCTGCGGACTGCTCGAGGTCAACGAGGTCCCCGGTCTGGCGGAATTCAACGAGGTGTCCGCGGCGATCAACCGTGTCGTTGAGGAGCGGATTCAGCCGATGATTCGATCCGGCGCCAAGGTCGGAGCCCTGCTCAGTTTCGCAGGATGTGCCGAGGTGCCGGAGGTGCTGCCAGGGCCCCCCGCGCCGGTCCTCCTGCTCGTGCCGGTATGGGCGGAGGCAAAGCCATGATCGCACCCCCGGCAGCCTCGGGTGACGTGGTCATCGAGGCCATCGGCATTGGGAAGACGTTTCCCGGAACGCGGGCACTCGACGGGGTGGATCTGACCGTGCGGGCCGGACGATTGATGGCGCTCTTGGGTGAGAATGGCGCCGGCAAGTCCACGCTCATGAACATCCTGGCCGGTGTTTTTCCGCCGGATGAAGGCACCATCCGGATGGATGGACAATGTGTACGATTCGCCAACCCCCAGCGGGCGCTGGCCGCGGGCATCGGAATTGTCTTCCAGGAACTCAGCCTCATTCCCTACCTCTCCGTCGCCGAGAATCTTTTCTTGGGACGCGAACCGCGCTCGGCTTCCGGTTTGATTGACACCAGGCGCTTGCTCGCGGAATCGGCCGCGGCGCTGCAACGGGTCGACCTTGCGGTTGATCCCACCACGCTCGTCGCGGATCTTCGGATCGGCCAGCAGCAGTTGGTGGAGATCGCCCGGGCGATCTCGGCCAATGTCCGCGTGCTGATACTCGATGAACCCACGTCGTCGCTCTCCGGTCATGAGGTGGAGGTGCTCTACGGTGTCATCCGCGAACTCAAGCGCCGCGGCGTCGCCCTCGTCTACATCACCCACAAGTTCGAGGAGCTGGCCGCGGTGTGCGACGATGTCACGATTCTGCGGGACGGACGCGTCGTCGGTACGGCCCTGTTTCGCGATTTGACCCGCGACGCGATGGTGCGGCTCATGGCCGGACGGGACACGACGGAGCTGTACCAGAAAGTCGCGTTTACGCCGGGCGAGGAGATCTTGCGCACGAGGGGACTCTCGCTGACCGGAAGCGGGGTGGGCCGGCGATTCCTGGTCGATCAGGTGTCACTGTCCCTCCGACGGGGCGAGGTGGTGGGTGTGTTTGGACTGGTGGGGGCCGGTCGAACGGAGCTGCTTGAGGCCCTCTTTGGCCTGCATCCCGACAGGGTAACGGGCGAACTCGTGGTTGAGGGCCGGGTGGTGCGGTTCGAGTCACCGGCCGAGGCAATTGCCTCCGGGATCGCGCTCGCTCCGGAGGACCGCAAGCGTGACGGCCTGGTGCTGCCGATGAGCGTGGCCGCCAATGCCAGTCTCGCCAGTCTTCACCGGGCGTTGCGGGCGGGATTTGTCAGCGAGGCGCGCGAGGCTGACTATGTGGGCCCCTACATCGATCGTTTCCGGATCAAGATCTCGTCGCTCAACCAGCGGGTGGTCGATCTTTCGGGGGGCAACCAGCAGAAGGTCATTCTCGCAAAGTGGCTCGCGACCGCCCCGAAGATTCTCCTGCTCGATGAACCCACGCGCGGCATCGATGTGAATGCGAAACGCGAGATTTACGCGTTCATCGACGAACTCGCCAGGGCGGGACTCGGCTTGATCGTCGTCTCCTCCGAGTTGCCGGAAGTCCTTGCCCTTTCCGACCGCATCCTCGTCCTCCGCGAGGGACGCGTCACCGCCGAGTTCGCCCGCGCCGACGCCACGCCGGAGCGGGTGCTCCACGCCGCGTTGCCTGATTCGTCCCGCGTTGCCTCCTGATCATGCCTGAATCCAAAGCCACCGCTTTCCTTACTCGCTTTCGGTCGCTGCTGGCCCTCGCACTGATGGTCATCGCGCTCAGCCTGCTTTCCGACCGATTTCTCACCCCCGACAACGGTTGGAACATCCTCCGGCAGATTTCGGTGAATCTATGTCTGTCCATTGGGATGACACTGGTGATCCTCAGCGGCGGCATTGACTTGTCGGTGGGGGCCATTCTTGCGCTCTCCGGGGCCTTGGCGGCGGGCGTGCTCAAGCAGGGGCTGGGCGTACCGGGCACGGAATGGATGCTTCAGTTCACTCCGTCCGGGGCGATTCTCGTCGGGATTGGCGTGGGAGCGGCCGCGGGTTGGGTCAATGGCATTGCGATCACCCGATTCCAACTGCCGCCCTTTGTCGCCACCCTTGGCATGTTCAGTATTGCTCGCGGCCTGACGATGCTTTGGACCGGTGGTTTTCCCATCACCGGCCTGGGTGATGCGTTCGGACACCTCGGCACCGGCGCGCTGCTGGGCATGCCGACGCCGGTCTGGATCATGCTCGCACTCACGGCGGTGTTCGTGGTGGTGACGAAACGCACGCGGTTCGGCCGCCATCTTTATGCGGTGGGCGGCAATGTGCGTGCGGCCCGGCTGACCGGTCTTAATGTGGCGCGCATCACCACCACGGTCTATCTGCTGGCCGGCGCCCTGGCGGGTGTCGCGGGTCTGATCGTCACCGCACGCCTCGACTCCGCCCAGCCCAATGCGGGCCTGGGCTATGAGCTCGATTCGATTGCCGCGGTCGTGATCGGAGGCACCTCGCTGGCGGGCGGACGCGGCTCGGTGACCGGTACGGTGCTGGGTTGTCTCATCATCGGAGTGCTCAACAACGGCCTGTTCCTGCTCAATGTCTCTCCCTTCTGGCAGCAGGTCATCAAGGGCGTGGTCATCCTGCTGGCCGTGGCGCTCGACAAGGCCAATGCCCGGAATCGCGACGCATGAACTACCGACTGCACTGCCTCGTTCTGGTTTCACTTTGCATTCACCTGCTTTCCCCGACGGCCCGCTCCGATCAGGGCGCGCTGGCCGGACAACGGCATCGGGTGCTGGTCTCCACGGACATCGGCGGCACCGATCCGGACGACTTTCAGTCGATGGTGCACCTGCTGCTTTATGCGGATGTATTCGATCTGGAAGGACTGGTGTCGTCCCCCTTTGGACCGGGCCGCAAGGAACACGTGCTGGAGGTCATCGACCGCTATGAGCGCGATTTTGCGAACCTTCGCACCTACTCGGACCGTTATCCCGCTCCGGAGACGCTGCGCGCCCTGACCAAGCAGGGAGAGACCGAAGTCGCTCCCCAATCCGGCGTGCGAAAGCCAACGGAAGGTTCCGAGTGGCTCATCCGTTGTGCCCGGAGGCCTGATTCGAGGCCGCTCTATGTGTTGGTCTGGGGTGGGCTGGAGGACCTGGCTCAGGCGCTGCACGACGCACCGGACATTCTGCCGAAACTGCGGGTGCACTTCATCGGCGGGCCGAACAAGAAATGGAGTCCCGATGCCTACCACTACCTTGCCACCCACCACCCGACGCTCTGGATGATCGAATCCAACGCGACATACCGGGGGTGGTTTACCGGTGGCAATCAGGCGGGTGAGTGGGGGAATGCGGAGTTTGTCCGGCAGCACATTTCCGGACGTGGCGCGCTCGGTGAGTACTTTGCCACGCATCTCCAAGGGGTGATCAAGATGGGGGATACACCGACGGTCAGCTGGCTCCTGCGCGGAACGCCGGAGGATCCGTCACAGCCGGGTTGGGGCGGTCGCTATGTCCGCGCCTGGGCTCGACCCTTCCATCACTTTGATCGTCTCACCACCGCCCATGACCCCATCGAGCAGTTTTCGATCCTGGAGCTCGTCCTCCCGGCTGGTCCTCCCGGGCCGCAGCCACTGGCAGCCACCCTGGTGATTGAGAACCAGGAACTGGTCGGTGAATCCGATGGGGCTGGCGGGGTTCGCTTCCGATTCTCGCCCAAGGACGCCAAACGGTATGCCTACACCCTCCGCAGCAATGCGCCGGGTCTGGCGGGTGTCACGGGAGCGATCACCGCCCTGGCCGCTCCGCCGGAGGCGGCCCTGACGCCGGATCCCCGCTGGCCGAATTGGTGGACCGACGACCCGTCCCCTTCCGCGGCCGAAGGGCCGCATGCCGGCGCCCGCACCGTGAGTGACTGGCGCGAGGCGTTCCTCCGCGACTTTGCCCGTCGCCTCGACCGGTGCCGCACTCCGGCGGCGTCCGGGCGCTGACCTCCCGTGCTTCTCAGGGCCGTGGTGCGGCGGCCCCGGAGCCGACGTTTCCGTCGGAAGCGTCCGGCAACTCATAGAGTCGGAGCTCGCTCGGCGGCGGAGTCACCGGGTGGGGGCGGTCGCGATTGCGACCGAGCGTCTCCCAGCGTAGGAACCAGGTTCGGCCTGGGCTGTGGCGGGTCACCGACTGCACGGAAAGACCAGGAAAATCACCCCGCACCGCGCGAAGAGGCGCTGGAATCGGGGAAGGCGCGGGCGGGAGATGCCGCACGACCCGAAGGGTCTTGCTGTCGATCACCCAGCGACCCGACCCCGCGGACACCGTGGCGTAGTCGAGGATCACCGTGCCATCGGGTGCCGCCGTTGGACGTCCGAGGCCGACCTCGCCCGGGATCGCCCCGCCACCGCTGAAGGCCCAGCGAAAGGTCCAGTCACTCAGGACATGGATGTCCCATCGACCGGAGTCCGTGGGGCGGGCAATGTAGGCCTGGGACCGGCCTGATTCGTCGTACCGATGGTAGACCGCGAGCACGCGGCCGTCGGCATCAAAACCGAGCTCCCGACACATATTGATCAGTCCGCCTCCAGGACTCGCGGGATCCACGACCTCGCTCGTGGCATAGGTGATGGGAAGGGTGAGTGGCTGCCCGCTGCTGGTCTCCCAGTGAACCAGGTCACGACTTCTCGCATACGAGAGCGTGTGATTGGTGGCGGCGTCGGGCGTGTCGCGCCAGACCCACAACACATGGAAGAACCCATCGGGTCCGGCCAGAGGGGCCGAGGCGTAGGCGCTGCGTTCGCCTTCACCCTCGTGCAGCGGGGTACCGAGCAGTCGACTCCAGCTGCGGGTGTCGGGATCGTAGCGATTGTAGTAGTCGCTGCCATTGCCGCTGCTGCCGTCACGGTAACGAAAGAGCAGATCGCCGGCGGCGTTCTTGAAAAAGAGCGGGTAGGTGGTGCGCGACTCGCGATCCCCGGTCATGCGGTCCAGCCGTTCCAGCGAGGAAAGATCGAAAGGGAGCCGCGTGCGATAGTAGATCAGGGGGTCGCCATGGAGATTGCCGGAGAGGTGGAGACAACCCTCGCGGTCCAGCGCGAGGTGCAGGGAGTTGTGGCTGTCCCAACCGACCGCGTTCGACGGGTGATCGCGCCTGGGAACCGGCCGGCCCTCGGGGTGGATCCGGGTCCAGGTCCCGCTTTCCATCGGGCGACCAGCGATCGTCATGCGCCGTTCCGCGTCGTAGTAGGCAATGAACAGGTGTCCGCGCTCGGCGAGGAAGGCAAAGGCAACCGGATGACCCGCCCAGGCTTCGTCAATGCGTTCGCCGTCAGGGCTGGGACGAGCAAGTCCCGCCGGGCTGACCAGCAGAGCCGACAACGCGAGCCACAGGCGAAGGGTGACCATGAGGGACTCGAGGCTAGTGCCGGTGGCCAGAACAAGGCGAGCCGGACTGCGGGCGCAGGGTGGTGGAACGCCGCCGGACGCCCGGGCCCGCCGGGAGTGAATCGCTGCGGAAGGGCGCGCTCCCGGGGACTCGCACAATCCGCTCGCCTGGAGCTCGCTGGCACGTCGAGACTATGGGTGAATGAAGTCACTGTTGGTTGCGTCCTTTGCCCTCTCCGCCACCCTGGCGTGGTCCGGTCCCGTGTTGGATCGGCCGGCCGCGGTCGTGGTGGAGACGATCTGTGCGGCGTGTCATGGCGCCAACCTCACCGGGGGCAGCGCCCCCAATCTCCTCGACGATCGGTGGAATCACGGCGGCGAGGATGAGGCGATCCGACAGAGTCTCCGCGAGGGCTGGCCGGCGACAGGCATGCCGTCGTTCCGGGAGGTGCTCACTCCGGGCGAAGTTCAAGGGTTGCTGGAGCTCCTGCGCGCGCACGGACGTGACTACGCGGCCGGTCGGATCCAACCACCTCCGCCTCCACCGCCCGAACCGATCGAAAGCGAGTTGCATCGTTTCCGGGTGGAGACCGTGGCCGACACGCTCGACACCCCCTGGGGGCTGGCATTTCTCCCGGACGGACGCCTGCTCGTGACGGAGCGCTCCGGAAGTCTGCGCGTGATTGCAGATGGAAAACTGGATCCGCGGCCGATTGAGGGACTTCCCACGGTGCACCATCGCCAGGACGGCGGTTTGTTTGACGTGGTCCTGCATCCTGACTACGCGCGCAACGGATGGATTTACCTCGCGTATGCTGAACCGGGTGTCACCGCCGAAACGTCCATGACGGTGGTCGTGCGCGGTCGGATTCAAAGTGGCCGCTGGACCGATCAACAAGTCCTGTTTCGCGCCGGAGCGGAAAACTACACCCGGGACAATTCGCACTTTGGCTGCCGATTGCTCTTTGATCGCACGGGCCACCTGCTCTTCACGATTGGAGACCGCGGCGTGGCCGCGGACGCCCAAAACCTAGCCAGCCCGCGCGGGAAGATCCATCGCATACGCGATGATGGCACCGTTCCGGCGGACAATCCCTTTGTCGGTACCCCGGGTGCGCTTGGGACGATCTGGAGTTATGGGCATCGTCATTCCCAGGGACTTGGCTTTGACCCCAAATCAGGGCGCCTGTGGGCGAGCGAGCATGGACCGATCGGAGGGGACGAACTGAATCGCATTGAACCGGGACGCAACTATGGCTGGCCCATCGCGGCCGGCGGCGCAGACCTGGGCCGGACATTTGTCCGGCAGAGGGAAGGATTGACCGCTCCGGTGCTGATGTGGTCGCCGTCGCTGGCGCCATCGGGGGTGCTCTTCTACACCGGAGACCGCTTTCCCCGATGGAAAAACCAACTCCTGGTGGCCTGCCTCATCAGCCAGCAGGTCCGTCGGATTGAGACCGCGGGAGATCGGGTGGTGGCGCAGGAGATTTTGTTCAAGGGACAGGGTCGTGTGCGTGCGCTCGCCACCGGGCCCGACGGCCTGATCTACCTCGCGCTCAACGGCACTCCCGGGCGGGTGGCCCGGCTGGTTCCGTTGGACGAGGGCGAAGCATCGACGACGATCCAACCCGTCCGTTCCGGGGTGACTCGCGGTGTCTTTGGCCGCACTCCGGACGGGGTCGAGGTGGAGTCCTACACCCTCAGGAATGCGAAGGGGGCGGTGGCGAAGGTCATCACCTACGGAGCCATCCTCGCCGACCTGCAACTACCCGACCGAACCGGCCTGCGAGCGGGCGTCATTCGGGAAACCGTCGCCAGCGAAAAAGGGTTTGAGCAGGGATTTCCCCAGGCGGCTGCGGTCTTTGGACGGGTGGCCAACCGTATTTCCCAGGCGCGATTCGCCGTGGACGGAGTGGAGTACAGACTGAGGGCCAATGAAGGGGTCAATCACCTCCACGGAGGGGACCGTGCCTTCAATCGCGTCCTCTGGCGCGCGACCGTACCTGACCTCAACCGGGCGTCGGTGGAACTTAACTACGTGAGCCGCGATGGCGAGGACGGGTTTCCGGGAACGGTTGCCATCACCGTGACCTATACGCTGACCGACGACTCGACGCTTCGGCTTGACTACCGGGCGACCACCGACCGGACCACGCCGCTGAACCTGACCAACCATGCCTATTTCAATCTCGGCGGCGGTGGAGATGTCCTCGATCATGAGGTTGAAATTGCCGCGCAGCGGATAGCCGTGACGGCAGAGAATCTGATTCCGACGGGAGCGTTTGCCCCGGTACGGGACTCCGTGGTCGACTTCACGCGTCTGACCCGGCTGGCGGCGCGCGCCGGCCAGCTCCTGCGGAAGTCACGCTATGACCACTCGTTTGTGCTCGATTCGACCGTGATGGATCGCGGGCTGAGGTTTGCCGCCCGCGTGGTGGAGGCCGAAAGCGGGCGGCAGATGGAAGTGTGGACGACCGAGCCTTGCCTGCAGCTCTATACCAGCCCGCTGAGCGAGCAACCCGTGATCGCACGGGTGGGATTTTTCTGCCTCGAGGCGCAGCATTTTCCTGATTCGGTGAATCGCCCTGAATTTCCCTCGACCCTCGTACGACCAGGTGAGGTCTTTCTTTCCACCACCGAGTATCGATTCTCCACTGTGGCCAGTCCTAGGGAGTGATCGCTCTCCACAACCGGAAGTCGTCCCAGTAGATCTGCAGAGCTTTGTTCTGGTCCCGAAGAAAGCGGACCACTTCCTTGGACGTGTACATCTTCATGGGATTGTAGCCGGTCAATCCGTCGGGATGCGGGTCGCGGGTGTGGTGCGTGAAGTGGGTGATGTCGAAGACCACCTGCCGTGGTTCTCCTTCCGGTATGAGACTGACAAGAAAGCGACCGTGGTCGGCGTTTCCCTCCTTGAAGTAGCACTCAAGGGTGAACCAGCGACCGATCGGCACCTTGGTGGTGGAATTGTGTCCGCGCCAGACCTCCTTGTAGCCTGCGTCCTCGGCATTGAGGATGAAAATGAGGTCCTGCGGGTTGGTCCCGGGTTTGCCGATTCCAAGGGTGATCCGAAATCCATGCGGCTCCGTTTTCACCCACCACTCATTGTTCCAGAACTCGGCAATCGTCAGCCAGGAGATGCGACGGGGATACGACGTGAGGGCCGCGAGGTCCGGGTGCAGAAAGACGCGCACTGACTGATAGAACTCCTTCAAACCTCCCTGGATCTTGTACAAATCCACTTGCACCCGGGACTTGGTCGCGGATTCGTCCGCGGTCCAGGCGTCCTTTGCCCAGAACTGCAGGACATGATTCTCAGGGCGCCCGGGCTCGGTGATGACCCGGGCGAAACGCTGCTCCGCTGTGCCTCCGGTGTAGTTGATCGACAGCGGGGTGCGCGCGAAAGGCGCCAGGTCGGCCACCCAGTCGCTCTTGGAGGGCAGCGAGGAATCCCGTCCGACGAGGTGGTCAGCTGATCCATGCTCCGACGGAACCACGCGGCTGTCGCCCTCAAATCCGGATTGAAACACAAGTTCCCACCGTGCGGAGGAAAGGCCGGCTGGGGGAGCTTCCGCTTGAGCCCGGGCGAACGAAAGTGGAACTACCAATCCAAGAACATAGGGAAGCAGGATACCGGATTTCATGGGACGAAGGTGGGCGTGGGCCGTGGCGAACGACCCAGGTGAGACAACCGAGAACACCCTCAAATTCAACCGCCGCGTTCCACCGCGAGGACGTCCCAACGCGGGCTTCGGAGAGTGAAGCAGTTAGCGATGAAATCAATGACCGGAACACGCGTCGGGTGCACGCGCGGCGGAGGCCCGGTACCCCCCCAGGGCGCATGGACCGGGGCGAACTTGATGCGGGCCGCGGGTCCTGTCAGGGTTCACGCATAATGAAGAAATTTATGGTGGGGTTGGTGGCATTGGGTTGGGGGATCGTCGCGGCCGGGTGGGCAGCGTCCGATGACCTGGTGCCGGCGCAGGAGTGCCGTCCCCGCGGGGGATGGCCGCACTTCTTCGCATTGACTTCGACACCCGGAGCCGAGGTGCGGGTGGCCTATCTGGGCGGATCGATCACGGCTCAGGCCGGCTGGCGGGTGAAGAGCCTCGCGCACCTGCGAGCAACGTATCCAGATGTCCGGTTCAACGAGATCAACGCGGCGATTGGAGGGACGGGATCGGATCTCGGGGTTTTCCGACTGCAGCAGGATGTCCTGGTGCACCGGCCTGACCTCGTGTTCGTTGAGTTTGCGGTCAATGACGGCGGCGCTTCACCCCAGCAGATTGTGCGGTGTATGGAGGGAATCGTGCGCCAGATCCGGCGCCAGCTTCCGGCCTGCGACATCGGCTTTGTCTACACCCTGACCGAAACGCTGGCGCCGGCGATGCTCGAGGGCAAATTTCAACGCTCGGCGAGCGCCATGGAACAAGTGGCTGACCATTACGGACTGCCTTCGGTGCATCTCGCCATGGAGGTGGCCCAGCTCGCCGCCAAGGGGCGTCTGGTCTGGAAAGGGCCGCTGCCGAAAACGGCCGAGGAACGCAAAGCGCTGGGCGATGCGGTGGTGTTCGCACCGGATGGCGTGCATCCGCATCCCGAGACCGGTCACGTGTTGTACACGGAAGCCTTGGTTCGTTCGCTGGAGCCGATCCGGCAGGCATCACAGGCACCGCGCGACCACACCCTTCCGGCGCCGCTGGATCCGCTCAACTACGAACGGGCGCGGATGATTCCGATCGGTGCCGCGCGGCTATCGGCAGGTTTTGTGAAGCCGGACCCGGCCGTGGATTCCTTTGCCAAGACCTGGGTGTCGCGTCTGAAGGACCTGCGCCGGGCGACGACTCCGGGCGAGACGCTGACCTTTCGTTTCAAGGGGACCCGCTGCGCGATCTATGACGTCATCGGTCCTGATAGTGGACAGGTTCGGGTGACCCTCGATGAACGTCCCCCGGAAACCAAATCCCGGTTCGATTCCTTCTGCACGTATCATCGCCTGAACACCTTTCTAGTCGGGACCGATCTTTCCGACACCGTGCACACGGTGACCATTGAGCTCCTTCCAGAAGCCCCTGACAAGACGGCCATCCTCGCCCAGCGCAAGCAGACGATGGATGACCCCGCCCGCTATGGCCCGCTCACCTTCAATCCGGGAGCGATCCTGGTGGTGGGCGAAGTGCTGGCCCCGTGACGCGCCGCATCGACGGCGGTGAGGCGGGCACCGGTGGCTAGGGGAGGGCTGCGGCCGGGGGAGGGGGACCGTGGTAAAGCTCCACTTTGCTGACGAGCACGGCTTGCCCCCGCAGCAGGATGCGGTCTCCCCGCACCTCGAGACCGACGACACCGCCGCGGGCGCTGGCCTGAAACGCCGTGAGTTTTGCTTTGTGCAGTCGCGCCTGCCAGTAGGGCCCGAGGGCGCAATGGGCTGAGCCCGTCACCGGATCCTCGTTTACGCCGGCGGCGGGTGCAAAAAAGCGGGAAATGAAATCAAACGTCGGGAGATCGCTTGGAGCGGTTACGATCACTCCGCGAACTGGCAGCGCTCCCACCGCGGTGAGGTTGGGAGTCAAGGTGCGCACTGTCCGGGCATCCGTGACTTCGACGAGGTAGTCCATTCCGTTGAATCCGCAGGTCCGCAACTCACAGCCCAGGGCTGCAGCGAGGCCGGCGGGCGGCTCGCAGGGAGCCGCCGGACAGACCGGAAAGTCCATCGCGATCCAGTCGCCCAGGCGGTGGCAAGTGAGCCAGCCGCTGAGCGTAAGGAATCGGGCGGACTGCGTGGAGGGCAGCACGCCGGTTTCCCACAGCACAAAGGCGCTCGCCAGAGTGGCGTGACCACAGAGTTTCACCTCGACGACCGGCGTGAACCAGCGCAGCGAGAATCCCCCGTCGATCGGATGCAGGAATGCGGTTTCCGACAGGTTCATTTCCCGGGCAACCTGTTGCATCCAGTGATCCTCGGCGGGTCGGTCGAGCATGCAGACTGCGGCGGGATTCCCGGAGAAAACCTGGTGCGTGAAGGAGTCGACGAAGTGGAGGATCTGGCTCATGAGGGCTGAACAGGGTCTCGGGCCGGCTGGATTCGGTTCAAGGTGAAAACCCCGCGGACTTGCTGGGCCGCACCGCCGATGGGTCGAAGTCTCAGGGCTTGGCTCGCGCAGCGGCAGGCGCCGCCGGTTCTCGGGCGACCCGGGCGCCGGGAATCTTGAAAACGAAGGCGTGCCGGCACGGAGCTTCCTCCGGGCCGAGCGCGGGCGTCGCGATGGCAAGGTTCGTCCCGGAAACGGAGGACGTAAGGGTGCCGGCGACTCCGAGCATCGTCACCGTCGCCCCCGCTGGCACGGTGATATCGCGGAGGACCAACTGTGGTCCGGGCCAGCCAACGGAGACGGCGTAGAGCGCGTCCGGTTTCTGGGTGAAGAACACCTGTTTGACGGCCCTCCCGTCCCTGGGTGCCTGGCCCACCTGATCGAGCAGGTTGTACCTGATCATGTATTCACCATACTCCTGATCGACGCGCGTGCCCGCCGTCCATTGGGCCGAGCGCCCGGCGGGGCGGGTGCCGTAGATTGCCTCGCCATTGACCTTGAGCCAGTCGCCGATCTCGAGAAGACGCTGCTCCATGAGTGGTGGAATCGTGCCGTCGGCGGCCGGACCGATGTCGAGGAGTAAGTTCCCCCCGCGGCTGACCAAGTCGATGAGGACGAGGATGAACTCGCGGGACGATTTGTAGTCGTCGACCCGTTCCGCCCGATTGAGGCCGTAGGAGTAGGCCATGCCGCGACTTTCCTCCCACGGATGGGAGCCGTCCTGCAGGCCGGCGGCGTATTCGGTGGTCCAATAACCTCCATGCTTGTGGCGGGTCTCCTTCCCCCAGCGGTCGTTGATGACCACCGCGGTCTTGGAAGGCGAATCGTTGAACAGCCAGGCCAGCAGCTCTTCGCTCTTCCAGTCCTTTGAGGGCATGTCCCATTCCCCATCGGCGAAGATGAGGTCCGGGGCATAGCGTTGGACCACGTCCTTGAACTGCGGCACCATGTGTTCCGTCACGTATCGGCTACGGTCCTGCAGCCAGAGCGGGTTGAACCATTCATAGAGGGAGTAATAGAAGCCAAACCGCAGGCCCTTTTCGCGGGTGGCGGTGGCCAGTTCCGACATGAGGTCGCGACGCGGTCCGATCTCCAGCGCGTTCCAGGGGCGTCCCCAGGTCCGGCTGGCTTCCGCGCTGGGCCAGAGTGCGAATCCTTCGTGGTGTTTGGAGGTCGGCACCACGTACTGCACGCCGGCGCGCGCGAACAGATCGGCCCATTGGCGGGCGTCGAAGAGTTCGGCGGTGAACCGGGGGGCGAAGTCCATGTAGTTGAAGAGGGTGCCGTAGTTACGGGCGTGATGGTCGCGCCACACCGCGTCCTTGGGTGCGCTGCCGGTGACGCGCCGCCAGTACCACTCGGCATATTCCTTGGAAGCACCCCAAGCCGGCACAGAGTAGACGCCCCAGTGGATGAAGACCCCGAACTTGGCATTGAGGAACCACTCGGGAGTGGGTCTTGCATCGAGAGAAGCCCAGTTCGCCTCAAAGCGCGGGCTCTTGTTGGCCTGAGGAACCGCCGGGTTCGTCTCCGCCTCGACAGCGGCAACGAGGGTGAGGAACAGCCCCACGACAGCGGACACTGAACGAATACGCGTGGCATGCATGGTGTGAATGTATTCGCGGGTCGATCCCGGGAATCTCTCCCGCTGTTTTAGCGCCACGTCCGGAAAAGGGAAGAGGACAAACCCGGAGCCGGCAGGCAGAAGCCGACGTTTCCGGACCACAAATTTAGGCAAGATCCGCAGAAAGAGTCGCAAGGGGCGCGCAGGCGGCTATGGTCGAACGCGCTAGGCTTCACGCCGACTTCCCCACGCGTGATGCGTGGGTTCCCCTCAACCCTCATTTGCTCGGTTCATGAAAGAATACGCCTCTTCAGATCTGAGAAGCTTCGCGGTCCTCGGACACGCCTCGGCCGGTAAGACCCTCCTGACGGAAGCCATGCTCCTGTGTTCGGGGAAAATTGGACGATTGGGCTCAATCGCCGCCGGTACGACCGTTTCCGACTATCACGCCAGCGAGCACCAACATCAGATCTCGGTGCATTGCTCTCTCCTTCACACCGAGTGGATGGGACGTAAATTCAACATCCTCGATACGCCGGGCTACTCGGACTTCATCAGCGAGGGCTTGGGCGCGCTGCGGGTGGGAGATTTCGCCCTCATTGTCATCAATGCGGCCCACGGCCTCGGCGTCGGCACCGATGCGGCCTGGGAATATGCGACGCATTTCGGGTTACCTAAAATATTGGTGATAAATGGTCTGGATAAGCCCAATGTCAAATTCGACGACATCCTGGAGAATGCGCGCGAACACTTTGGGCCCAAGGTGTTTCCGCTGGCGGTGCCGTTGTCGACCGGGCCTGGTTTCAGTCACGTGCTGGATGTCATGCGCAATGAGCTCATTGTCTATCCTCCGGGTGGCAGTGGTCGTTACACCGAGGCGCCCGCCGGTGCGTTGGAGGAACGGGTGAAGCGTTTGCATCGCGAGCTCATCGAGTATGTCGCCGAGTCGGATGATGCGCTCATGGAGAAGTTCTTTGAGAAAGGCTACCTGGCCGAGGAGGAATTCCGGGCTGGACTGCATCAGGCCATCCAGAAGCAGGTCTTTGTCCCTATTTTCCCCGTCTCGGCTGAGACCAACGTCGGCGTTTCCCGGCTGATGGACTTTATCGCGAAGTACGGATCCTCACCGCTCGATCGGGCGGAGGTCCCGGCTCACGACGTCAGCGGGCTGGCAGGGTCGGTGGCCTTGTCTCAACCCGAACCGGTGGCCTATGTCTTCAAGACGATGAATGAACCCGGCGTGGGAGAACTGTCACTCTTCCGGGTCTACTCCGGCACTGTCCGGTCGGGGGACGAGCTGCAGAACACTTCCCGCGATTGCACCGAACGCCTTGGACAAATTTATCTCCTCAACGGCCATGATCGCACGCCGGTCACGCACCTGAACGCCGGCGATCTTGGGGCCGTGGTCAAATTGCGTGACACCCATACGGGCGATACCCTGTGCAGTTCCAAGTTCCAGGTCGTGCTTCCCAAGGTCGAATACCCGAAGCCCGACATTCACGCCTCCCTCAAGCTCCGTTCGAAGGGCGACGAAGATAAACTCGCCGTGGGATTGGCGACCTTGCACCAGGAAGACCCCACCTTCCACTATCGCGTGGACGACGAAGTCCACCAAACGCTGGTGTCCGGCCAGGGTGAGTTACACCTGCAGGTGATTGTGGAACGGCTGCAGCGACGGTTTGGGGTCAGTGTGGCGCTCCAAGAGCCGAGCATCCCGTACCGCGAGACCATTCGTGCCCAGGCCGAGTCGCTCTACCGTCACAAGAAACAGACGGGAGGGGCCGGACAGTTTGCCGAGGTGGCGCTGCGGATCACTCCCGGGGCGCGCAACAGTGGTGTGGTCTTCACGCAGTCGCTGGTCGGCAATAATGTGGACCGCATCTTTGTGGCGTCGGTGGAGAAGGGGGTGCAGACGGCGTGCCGGGAGGGCATCTATGCTGGCTTCCGGGTGACCGACATCCAAATCGACTTCTTCGATGGCAAGATGCATCCGGTTGACTCCAAGGACATCGCATTTCAGGTCGCCGGCTACCACGCCCTCAAGGAAGCGTTTCACATCGCCATGCCGGGACTGCTAGAGCCCATCTGGAGCGTCTCCGTGGTCGTGCCGGAAGAAGATGTGGGCGCCGTGCTGGGCGACCTGACGGCGCGTCGGGGTCACATCCTCGGGGTCGAGGCAGAGGGACACTTCCAAAACATCCGGGCCCATGTGCCGCAGCGGGAGCTCTATCATTACAGCACCGTGGTCCGTTCGCTCACCGGCGGACGGGGACGGCATGCCGCTGATTTCAGCCACTATGCGGAGGTGCCCGCTGACCTCACACAGAAGTTATTGGTGGAAAAAGGTAAGGGAAATGGGGCAGAGAAGAAGTGACTGGCGGGGGCAGGACGGGCCGGTGCCGGCGTGATTTGTCGCTTGCACCGGGTGCCTGCCATTGCGGTCATGGGAGGTTGATATGATCGCTCCCGAAACCTTTTCCCACATCGAGAACATCAAGAAGCGCGCCGGCCACTTGTGGAGGTTTCTTTGACGTCGATCAAAAGCAGCGTGAGATCGAGGCCATGGAGGCGCAGATGGGCGCGCCCGAATTTTGGGATAACAATGAGCGGGCGCAGAAGCACATCGCCAAGCTCAACATCCTGAAACGATCGGTGCTGCCGGTCGTCGAGTACCAGAAGAAGCTCGGCGATGTGGACGTGATGATCGAACTGATCGACACCGCCAGTGAAGGGGAGAAAGAGACCTACGCGCTCGAACTCGACCAACAGGTGGCCGGCATGGTCGAGGAGTTGGATCGCATTGAAATCGGTGCCTTCCTGACCGGGCAATTCGATCGCAACAACGCCATTCTCTCCATCCAGTCCGGTGCGGGCGGCACGGAGTCCAATGACTGGGCCGACATGCTGTTCCGTATGTATTCCCGGTGGGCCGACCGCCGTGGATTTTCGGTGGAGGTTCAGGACGTGCAGGCAGGAGACCAGGCCGGCATCAGCAAAGCCACGATGCTCATCAAAGGTGAGAACGCCTACGGTTATGCCAAGGCGGAGCGCGGTGTGCACCGGCTGGTCCGGATCAGTCCGTTCGACTCCAATCAGCGGCGACACACCTCGTTTTGCGCCATCGACGTGATCGCGGAAATCAACGACGAGATCAAAATCGACATTCCGGAGGACGAACTCCGCATCGATGTGTACCGGTCGTCAGGCAAGGGCGGTCAGGGCGTCAACACCACCGATTCGGCGGTTCGCATTACCCATATTCCTACCGGAACCGTGGTCGTCTGCCAAAACGAACGCTCCCAGCTGAAGAACAAGGCCTCCGCCATGAGCATCCTCAAGGCGCGGCTCTACGAAAAGCGCATGGATGAACAGCGCAGTGAAATGGAGCGCTTCTACGGCGAAAAAGGTGAGATCGGCTGGGGAAGCCAGATTCGCAGCTATGTCCTTCAGCCTTACCAGATGGTGAAGGACTTGCGCACCGGCGTAAGCACCAGCGACACCCAAGGGGTGCTGGACGGCGACCTCGACCGCTTTGTCACGGGGTGGCTGCGCGCGGGTTGCCCGCGTCACCGCAACAAGGACATTCAGATCGAGGAATAACCGGGAGGCCGGGCGCATCGTTCGCGATGCGCTTCCGTGCCTTCGCCCCGAAGCCAGAACTCGGTCGGGTGACCGGTTACCAGCGGTCCGTGGACTGGGAAGCCGGACGCTCGAAGATCCACGGACGCGTCGTCGGAGCCACCAGCGGGGGCGGCACGAAGCGCACCTTGGCGCTGCTGCGCTCCCGGTCCATGCGACCTTCGGCCGGACGCGTCGCGACAAAGTCAGACGTGACTGTCGCACCCGAGGAAGGGAGGAAGCGGCGTTTGATCTTGGCGGGAAGGAGGGCGGCGAGGGTGTTCACGGCGGACGGGCGCTGACGGACGTGGTGGAGTGAGTGTGGATACAGTCTACTACGCTTTCTTCGGCACACGGGAGTCATGGTTTGCAGAAAAAAACCAAAAATCGTGATTTCCCACGTTGCCGTTGAAACGCGTGACACGGTGAGCGCTGCCGTGTTCCCACTTCTTTTCAGTCTAGGTAAAACAACGTAGTCTTCACCTAGGGTGGATCCCCCGTGAGTGCGAACGAGGAATCGAGGGTCGGACTTCGCTCGTTGAGCTACTTGTTCTCCACCACCCAAACCGTCCACGTCAGTCCGATGGAAAAGAGGACAATCCCTGAAAGTGCAAAAACGGCGGTGAACACATTCTTGGGGAAAATCAGGAAAAGACCGACGATGATGAGGTTTCCGACCAGCAGTTTGACGGCGAAGTTGCGCGCCCGCGGTCGGGGAATCTCGGGTCGCGTCGAGGGCGCGAGGTCAATTTCACGGTGGGCTGTCAGGTTGGTCTGAAGGTGAGCGGTGGCGCCGTTGGGGTCCGGTGTGGCCGAGGGTCCATCGGCCCGGTTACGCTCCACGTCCTTGGTCCGCAGGACCAGTTTGGGAGGATCGGAAGGGACGTCGGAAGGCATGGGGCGAAAGCCGTTACCGTTCTCAGCGTACAGCCAGAACGGTACCCGGGGGCGCCGAGGAGAGATCGGTCCCGATCGAAGCGCAAGCCCATGCCCCGGTCAGTCGTCGCGAAGGGCTTCGATCGGGGAGATCTGCGACGCCCGATGCGAGGGCAGCAGCACCGCAAGGAGGACGACACTCGCCATGACGACGGTCGTCAGGGCCAACAGTCCCAGGTGGAGGGGCTGGATGCCGAAGAGGATGGATTGCATCGCCGTGCCGGTGGCCCAGGCACCCAGGCCGCCGAGAAGCACGCCGCCCCCGAGCAGCTTCAGCCCCAAGGCGATGAACTGGGCGAGGACCTGCTGCGGCAACGCGCCGAGCGCCATGCGCACCCCGATTTCGCGGCGGCGCTGACCCACGGCATAAGCCAGCACTCCATAGGTTCCCACGGCGGCCAGGGCGAGGGCAACGGCGGCGAAGATGCCGGCCAGCACGGCGGGCGAGCGCCGGGTGATGAGGCTATCGTCAATGCGTCCCTGCATGGGCTTCAGGTCGTCGAGCGGCAGCTCGGGATCCAGCTGCAGCACGGCCTTTTGCAGCGTGGGAGCGAGGGCTGCGGGGGCGATGGCGCTGCGGGCCACGATGGAGATCCCATTGGATGCGTAGTAGCGGTAGGGGAAATAGACGGCCCCTTGGGCGGAGGTGTCCGACAGGTCACCGTGCTTGATGCTGCCCACCACGCCGACGATGGTAAACGCGTCCGTTTCCTTGAAGGTAGGGCCATTGGTCAGCCGCCGACCCAGCGCCGACTGATTGGGCCAGTAACGCTTCGCAAAATCAGCATCGACCACACAGGCGCGGAGCGACGGATTCTGATCCGCGGAGGTCAGGAATCGACCTTCCAGGAGCGGAATTCCCAGGGTTTGCCAGTACTCACCGGCCACGCCGGCTGTGTAGTGGGCACGGATGGGGTCTTTGTCGGAGAAGACCGCGCCTTCGACCGCGATCGCATTGTTGTCGTTCCGTCCCGAGAAGGGCAGCGCGGTTGTCACCCCGAGGCGCGATACGCCCGGTTGAGCGCTCAACACGGGCAACAGGCGTTCGACAAAGGCGAGTCGTTCCTCATTCTTGGGATAACCTTTCCAGGGCAGCGAGAGCTGGCCGCTGAGGACCGGGGCAGCGTCGAAGCCGGCCGGGGTGGCGAGCACCTTTTTCAAGCTCAAGCCAAGCAGGCCCGCGCCGGCAAGGAGGACAAAGGCGAGGGCAACCTGGGCGACAATAAAACCGTGCCGGAGTCGCTGGGCCGCCCGGCTGACCGTTCCGCCCCGGCTTTCGGTGTGCAGCACGGTGGCGAGACGGCCTCGCAGGGCAAACGTGATGACAGGTGCGGCCAGCACCGCACCGACCACGAGGGAAAGAACCCAGGCGAGCAGACCGACCCGTAGGTCAAACTCAATGCTGGCACCCAGCGGAAGTTGATTGGTTCCCAAGACTGCTAGCAACCGAATGCCCGCCGCGCCGAAGGCGATCCCGAGTAGCCCGCCCAACGCAGCCAGGAGCAGCGTTTCCCGCAGGATATCGCGGCTGATGTCCCCGGCGCTGGCGCCAAGCGCCTGGCGAACCGCCCGTTCCTTGGCCTGTCCGCTGGCGCGCACGAGGAGGAGATTGACGAGGTTGACGCCACCGATGAGCAGGAGAAACAGCACGCCCCCTTGAAGCAGAATCAACATGGCCCGGACCTCGCGGACGTGATCGGAGTGGAGATCTGAGATCGTCGTCGAGAACTTCGCGCCCTTGAGCAGGGCCCGGTGTGGATCGGATTCGACCTGCTCCGCATTGAAGGCGTCAATTTGGGACTGTGCCACCGCCAGGCTGACTCCGGGCGCGAGCCGGGCAATCTGCTGGAAATTGTTGGAGTGCCGACGGTCGGGCGCGCGTTCATCCGGGTTGGAGGCAGCCGGGATGTAGAAAAGGGCCTTCCCTGACAAAAAGCGAAAACCAGCAGGCAGGACACCAATCACCGTGACCGGGAGGCCGTCCACCGTGAAAGTGCGGTCGAGGACCTTGGGATCCGACTGAAAATAACTGCGCCAGAACGCGTCAGTGATGACGGCGACTCCGCTGCGTGCATAGGCCATTTCCTCGTCGGTGAACGTGCGTCCAAGCGCCAGGGGCACTCCCAAGGTGGAGAAGAACTCCGGGGAAACCCGATCGCGTTGTACTCGGGTGGGCGACCCAGTGGCACCGATGATGGCATTGCCTTCCTGTCGGATCGCGGTGGCGGAGAACGCTTTGACTGATTCGCGACGCTCGTAGTAGTTCGGGAGCGACGCGCCCGCGCGCGGCACCCCGGCACCGGGATAGCCGTTCACCACCGCCACCAACCGGTCCGGTTCGGCGAACGGAAGGGATCGAATCAGGATGGCGTCGATCACCGCAAAAATGGTGACGTTCGCACCGAGGCACAGGGCGAGGGTGAGCAGAACGGTGGTGGTAAAGCCCGGCTCGCGGGCGAGCCGTCGCAGAGTCTGTTTGAGTTCGCGGAAGGAAAACAGGGAACGCACAGACCAAAAACCCGGCCGACGGAGCTTTGGTTACACAAAAAGTGAAACGGGTGGCGAAAGGAGGATGGCGCAGCGATCGTTTCCGGTTATCGTTCACGATTCGCATGGGATTTGAGGCCTGACAGCTCCGACCGGATCCTGTGCGATCATAAGTATTAGCCTACCCTGTCTCTTCCCCCTATGAAAACGTGGTCCCGCAAAGACTTTATTCGTGCATCGATGATTGGCGGAGGCGCGCTGCTGACGAGCCGTTCCGCTCTGCTCGCCCAGAAGGCGCCGGCCGCGGCTGCTCCGGGCAGCGCCAATAGCGACATTCGGGTGGCGGTGGTGGGTGTCCGGTCGCAAGGCGCCGGGCACATGAAGACCTATTACAACATGCCGGGCACCCGTCTCGTGGCGATCTGCGATGCGGATCGCGACGTCCTCGGTGCGCGGGCCGCGGATGCGGCCAAGGAGAACATCCGGGTCGAGACCTACGTCGACTACCGGAAACTTCTTGAAAACAAGGATATCGACGCGGTCGTGATCGCCACGCCCAATCACTGGCACTCGCTCATGACGATCTGGGCGCTCCAGGCGGGCAAGGATGTCTACGTCGAGAAGCCGCTTTCTCACAACATTTGGGAAGGCCGCCAGGCGGTCGAGGCCGCCCGCCTTTACCGTAACCGGATCGTGCAGGCCGGTACGCAAAACCGGTCGTCGGTGGACATCATGAAGGCCATCGAGTACGTGCGGTCCGGCCAGCTGGGCAAGATCCAGCACGCCCGCGGTCTCTGCTACAAGAAGCGCGACAGCATCGGCAAGACGAGCGGCGCGCAGATCGTCTCCCCGAGCATCGACTATGATCTCTGGACGGGGCCGGCGGATCTGGTGCCGCCCCACCGCAATGGCAGCCGCGGCACGGTGCACTACGACTGGCACTGGTTCTGGAATTATGGTGGGGGCGACATCTCCAACCAGGGTATCCATCAAGTGGACGTTGCCCGCTGGTTCCTCGGCGAGGAAAACATGCCCCCGACCGTCATGAGCATGGGCGGACGTTTCGGTCCCGCCGACGACGCAGAGACTCCGAACACCGAGATTTGCGTCTATGGCTATGAAAAAGCTCCGCTGATCTTCGAGGTGCGCGGGCTTCCGATGAAGGCAGGCATGAGCGCAATGGATGCCTACAAGGGCGCCCGCGTGGGCGTGATCGTGCAGTGTGAGGGCGGATACGTGCAGATTGGCGAGAACGGCACCGCCACCATCTACGACATGGCGGGCAAGAAGCTGCAGGCCTATGCGGAGAGCACCCTGGGCACCCACCGCCCCAATTTTGTCGAAGCGATGAAGTCCCGCCGCCAGGAGGTCATCCGGGGCAAGATCGAGAACAGTCACATTTCAACCGGCCTCTGCCACCTGGGCAACATCTCCTACCTGATGGGGAAGGAGCAGCCGAATTCAGAGATCGCGGAGGCGATCAAGTCCGACCCGGTCACGCGCGAAACCTATGAGCGCACGATCGACCACCTGAAGGCGAATGCGGTCGATGTGTCCACGGTGCCGATGGTGCTTGGACCTTTGCTCACGTTCGACGCCAAGACCGAGCGCTTCGTCGGGGGCAATGCACAGCTCACGGCCCGGGCGAACACGAGCCTGCTGCTGAAGCGCGAAGGTCGAGGCGAGTACAAGGTTCCGACGATCAAGGCCGCGGTGCACGCGACCTGAGGCGGCGTCACCCTTCGATTGCCTTGGTCCACGGCGCCCAAAGGGCGTCGTCCGGGGTGCCAAAACGCCGGTCCGCTCCCGCGGACCGGATCTCCATGCGCGTTCCGCTGAGCTGGTGAAAGCGGAACGGCGTGCCCCAGCGATCGCACAATTCACCCCGCTCGTTGATCGCCTGATGGTGGGAGGAAATGAAGGCGACCCCGAGGCGATTCCGGCCACAAAGAGCGGCCGTGATCTCCTCGTTTTCGCCCACCGGATTTCCTTCGGAGCGGTAGGTGGTCAGCCAGGCGGTGAAGACTTCGTGCAACACCCGCAGGTCTTCATGGATGGTGCCTCCGCTGCGATTGAGGGGATTGGCCACGTCCCCGGCGGCTTCAGCGACCGCCCTCGCCGGTGAGGCGCCGTCAGGACGTGTGGCCCGATCCGGGGTGGAGGATGTGGTTGGGGTTGCCGGGGAGGTGGCCAATGGCGTGGCCCGGGTGCCGCGGGGGGTGGCGGGAGCAGGATCGGTAGGCCAGGCGAGGCGGAGGCCAATGGCAACCACGACCACGGCGAGGATCACTTTGAAGGCGCGGGCATGCATGGAGATGAAGGGATCGCGAATCGAGTGGGGACGGTGGGCCTAGCGTTGAATGGCGCCTGAGGGCGTGGTGGTGATCAGATAGACGGCCGAGCGCCAGCGCTCGAGGCGGTTGGCATCGTTGGTCGCCGCGGGCATGGCATTGAGGGCCGTGACAATACGGTCCGTCACGGCCGTCGGCAGCGTACCGCCCGCGAGAAGAACGTTCAACCGGTCGACCAGCACCTGGGGCGTTGCCGCCAGTCCCAGGGTGGTGGCATCGAGGCGGAAGCCGATCGTCTGGTTGGCGGTGTCCGTGGCCACCGCGCGATTCGCATAGATGTATCCCCGGAGGAAGTTGGGCAGCGTGATCGCGGTGTTGTCGGTCAGGATCTGGAACTCGGGTGCGTGCAGTCCGGCCTGGGCCAGCACGCCGGGCTGCACATAGGCGGGTTCGAAGAAGTTGAAGACGGTGGGTGCCTTCAGCGGCGTCTGAGCCAGGTTGAAGTCGGTGTTGCCGGCCGTAATGGCGATGCGGCCGCTGTTGGAGTCACCGCCGAGACCCCGCAGCAGGGCGCTGGTGCGGAGCATCGGTTCCTTCAATTTGCCGTAGCTCGCGCTGGCGGTTGCCGTGGAGGACCGGGCCTCGTAGTCGGTCAGAATCGCCCGGACCACCGCCCCAAGGTCGCCGCGCACGCCGCTCCCATTGTTGGCAAAAACCTGGGCGACCCGGTAGACGTACCCTGGGGTCGGGTTGCTTGTCACCAGGCGCTGGATCAGCTGGCGCGAGATGAACGGCCCCGTGTTCGAGTGGTTGAACAAGGCGTCCAGCGTGTCCTGAACATCCTGCGTTCCACTTTGATTGGCCGGCAGGATCCGCCCGCCGATGATCGTTTTGGCCCCGGTGTCGTGGTACGCTGGATAGAGACGCATCGGGCTGAGGTAGTCGGCGGCCGATCCATAGAAGCTCGGGTTGGTCGCGGTTGAAGCGAAGGCCCAGCCGGTGAAGACCTTGGCCGTCTCCGCGATGGTCTGCTGGTCGTAGACCGGGATGGGCAGGCCATTGAGATCGAGCACGAGCGAGCCGTCCGGATGGAGTTGATTGAGGCCGACCGTAAAGAGCTGCATGACCTCCCGCGCGTAGTTCTCGTCGGGGAAGGTGAGCTGCACGCCCTGGTTGTTGAATGTCGCCTTGGCATTGCGCAGGTGACTCAGGTAGATGCCCATGATCGGGCTGAGGGACACGTCCTGCAGCAGCGTGCGGAAATTGCCGAAGGCATTTCGCGCCAGCATGTCATTGTAGGCGGCCAGTCCGTTCGGGGTTCCGGCCAGCGTGTCATTATTCTCGGATACGACGAAGATCTGGCTCAACGCGAAGGCGACGCGCTGACGCAGCTGGTCCT
Source organism: Opitutaceae bacterium (assembly GCA_046346755.1). GTDB lineage: Bacteria > Verrucomicrobiota > Verrucomicrobiia > Opitutales > Opitutaceae > UBA6669. The sequence goes on from JAXMHM010000001.1 coordinate 288,989, forward strand.
GGCCCTTGACCGCGATCCGCCACCAGGCGGCCTGGCGGTTGGAATTGCTCGACTCGGTCGCGCCGCCTGGAGCGGAGAACTGGGTGAAGTCGAGGTTGGTGGCATCCACATGGAGTGACACCGGGGCGCTGACCTGATTGCTGATCCAGGTGGCCAGGGCGGAGCGGGGCTGACCGACGAGGGCGTCGACCTCCGCCTGCGTGGGGCCAAAGGTGGCCTGGGTCAGGAAACGCGAGACCTCCGTGGTGGTGAGTGCCGATGTCGGCAGATCGGGGGGCGTGGGGGGCGGTACGAAGGAAGACGAGCCGGTGGCGCGAACGAAGGTGCCAATGATTTCTCCGCCGGGGAGATTCACCGTCTGAATCGAGACGAACACGCGTCCGTCCTGAAGGGCGGTGACAATTTCCGAGGCCTGGAGGTTGGCGGTTGAGTTAATGGTCCACTGCAGGCTGTTCACCTGGCCGTTGGGCAGACGGAACAACTCGGCTCCGACCTGGTTGGATTCACCAAGGCGCAGGTAAGCCACCGTTTGCATCGAGGTCAGCCCCGTGAAGTTGACACTGATCGTGGCATACGTGCTGTCCTGACTGAGCCGCAGGCTGGCGGTGCCCGCCGCGGTGGAGCCGGTGACTCCGGCGGGTACACGCAGACTTGAGATGTACAGGGTTCCGCCTTCGGTGATGAGACTGACCGTCGCGGTCCGGCTGGGTGTGGCACCCAGGGAGTAGGAGGCATGGGGGAGCAGGTTGAGCACCACGGTGCGGGGTTCACCCGTCGACGGTGAGCCGGTCAGGGCAGTCACGTTGAGGGAGGCGACACTCGCACCCGCGGGGATGGTGACGGAGCTGGGCAAGGGCGCGTAGTCAACACCCGGCACTCCGGTACCCTGAATGGAATAGTAAACCGTGAGGGCCTGCGTGTTGGTTCCGGTGCGATTGAAGTTGATCACGGCCGGCACTCCGCTGCCGGCGGTCGTGGTCGCAACCGACGTATCCAGGAAGATGATCGGCAACGGCGTCGGGGTGGGGGTCGGCGTCGGGCGCGCCGTTGGAGTGGGAGTGGGTCGCGCGGTCGGGGTCGGAGTCGGCGTTGGACGAGCCGTTGGCGTGGGAGTGGGGGTGGGTCGCGCGGTGGGAACGGGGGTAGGAGTCACCGTCGGTGTCGGCGTCGGCGTGGGGGTGGGCCTGGCGGTGGGAATAGGAGTCGGCGTCGGCGTGGGTGAGGGAGTTGGGCGTACGGTCGGCGTTGGACTCGGCGTCGGGGTCGGCGTCGGGGTTGGACGCGCAGTGGGCGTTGGAGTTGGAGTTGGGGTCGGAGTTGGCGTCGGCGTTGGACTTGGGGTCACCGTGGGCGTCGGAGTCGGCGTGGGTGAAGGCGTCGGGCTGGGAGCGACCGTGGGGGTCGGGGTGGCCGTCGGGGTTGGCGTGGGCGTCGGTGTCGGTGTCGGCGACGGGGTGGGTGTCGGTTCCGGGGTGGGTTCGGGCGTTGGAGTGGGAGTCGGAACCGGGGTCGGGGACGGAGTGGGGCGGGCCGTCGGAGTGGGTGTGGGCGACGGAGTGGGAGAGGGAGTGGGTGTGGGTGTGGGTGAAGCGGTGGGGGTGGGCACCGGGGTCGGAGTCGGAGCAGCGGTCGGGACTGGGGTGGGCGCAGGGGTAGGAGTGGGCGCGGCCGTGGGGACGGGCGTGGGCGTGGGTGCGGGCGGCGCGTCGGGCGCGAAGACCGTCATCGCGGCGGCCTCGTTCCGGCCAATTCGGTAGTCGCTGTGACTGAGCAGCCGAAGCACGACAGTCTTGGGCGGGCGAATATCGTCCGGTGACGGAATCGTCAGGGCCTTGATTTCAATCCGAGCCTCGCGGACTCCGGATGCCATCCGGACAAAATAGGGGATGCCGGCGAAGTCGATGCCGGCATTGGCGGTGCCCTCGAGGGTGAAATTCACGGTGATTTCCTCGCGGGTGGATCCGGAGCGCGAGATCATGAAAGCGCCGAGCAGCCGGCGATCGACGCTGGCCGAAATGGAGGCCGTGCTGACGCTGATCGTCGGAGGACCGGGAGGGGTCAGGTCGTAGACTTCCACCAGTGCGACGCCCTGGCTGCCTGCGGTGCCGCCCACCAGAATCGAGTATCCACCAGGAGTGAGCTCCACCACCAGTGCCGAGTCCTTGGAGTCCGGAGAACCGAATGCGAAGGCACCACTGGCCAGTGATGCTGAAGCCACGGCGGCACCGCCGTCGCCTGCCGCCCAATCGTTGTTGGAGGCCAGTGTCCGGCCGAGCGAGTCGACCACGGTCAGCTCGGGGTCGGCCAAGGCATCCGTCACACCGAATGGAACCAACGACGGGCCGACGGCGCGAATGAGCATGCGCCGTTTGTCGAGTCCCTGGGCCACGGTCAGGCCCGAAATGGCGATTTGAGCACCCGTGCCGACAAAGGCGCGGGTCGAAAGATTGAGCAGGCGTGCATCTCCGGATACATCATAGACCTCGACCAGAGCCACGCCGGTACGGCTGTCGGCGCTGCTGACGCGCACGGTGTAGGCTCCGGAGGACAGGGTGACGAGGACGGAGGCGTCGCGACCGGTGGAGAGAGGGAATGCGCCGACCGCGCTGAAGTCGGCTTGGGTGGCACGCACGTCGGGTGATGCCGTGGTCCAGTCGTCGTTTTCGAGGAGCAGGCGTCCCTGCGAGTCGAAGAGCTCGAGTCGTGGATTATCAATGACACCGGTCACTCCGAAGGTGGCGAGCGAGGGACCGATGGCGCGGATGAGAATCTGTTTGGGCAGGCCTTCGCCCACGAGGAAGCCGGCGATCAGCGCATTGGCGCCGGTACCGGCCTGGGCGCGAGTCGAAAGGTTGAGCAACCGATCATCGAGGGCAGCGGCACGAAGGCCGGTGAGGGCTGACAGGAAGACCAGGACAAGGACCAGGCAAGTGGGTGCACGGAGCGCGGGCATGGGCCGATACGGGCAGCGCGGACCGTGGGTGGGGAATAGTAAAAGGGGGGCTCCGGGGTCAAAAAAGGATAAAGCCGACCGGGGGTGTCGTGCAGAATCAGTCGCGACCGGCGCGATTCGCACGACATCATCCGTGCAAGCTGCAACCTAGAGAGAGATGAGGCGATGACCTAGGGTGCGGTCCGGGATTGGACCGGGACAGGCGGGACCAGCGGATGGAGAATACTCCGGCGAAATTGGTCTTGCGCGAAGGTGCCTTGCTCTGGCAGGCGCCACGTGCGTCACGCTGGCAGGTCCGGAATCAGTGAGTGCGAGACGGCCGGAGACGTTCCCTACGGCGGGACCGGAACTGGATCCGGGAGGCACCCAACGCGGGCTCGACAGCGGGTCTGAAAGTCGCCGCTCTGGGCGGATGAACCGCCGCCGACTGACCCTCCGCCTGTTGTTTGCGATCCTGTTCGCAGAGGCGCGACTCGCTGCTGCCGAGGAGGGGCCGGCGCCTTTTTTCGAGGCGGATCAGCCTTTCTTCCAGACGCAGGTTGAAATGAGCGCGGACTCGGATGCGGCTGCCGGTGACCTCGTGGTCCGTGGTGTGCTCCTGCCCGCCGGCGTGGACACGTTTGTGCTCTTTGATCAGGAGCTGTTGCGGCCGGTGGCTGCCTGGCGTGCTCCGGCGGGACAACCCCCCATCACCCTCATGACGATGGCGCAGATTTCGTACGCATCCCCGCGCCGCAAGGTGGGCGCGGACCACCCCAGGCCAACCGGGCCGCTGTGGTGGTCGAGTGCGGCCCACCCAGGCGCGGCGAGCACATTGGAGCGGCTCCGGCTCGACCCAAGACCACCGGGAAAAGCGGGTGAACACGGGCGTGGTCCCCTGCCGGCGACGCAAGGCCGATTTGACGGCATTGATACCGCCGGGGGGACAGCCGTGCTCTGCTATCACGTGGAGGGGGTTGCGCTCCGCGAGCAATGGCGGGCCCGCGAGGGGGACGCGGGACTGCAGGTGCGGCGTGAATTGCGGGTCTCTCCACGCAGCACACCCCTGCACTTCGCGTTGGGGCGGGCCACCGGGTCGGAGTGGACGCGGGTGGAGGGATCGAGTGCGACGGCGGACCCCCTCCGCGTCGACTGTGACGTACCGAATGTGCGTTTCTCGGTCGAGGCAGGTGAACTCATCGCCACCCTGGCGCCCTCCGCACTAGTCACGGACCTCACGTTTTCGTGGACCCATTCCAGCGTCGGGCCCGGCGCAGCCACCGTCAACTGGCCATCGGCGCCGTCAACAGGCCCTCGCTGGCCCGAGAGCGTTTCTGCTGCGGTGAACCTGGGCGTGCTCAAGCAGAATGGCCTGGAGCTGGATCTCCTGGCGGTGCCCGAGAACAACCCCTGGCGCCGACGGGTACGTCCGGCTGACCTCGCGTTTGTCGGATCGGACCGTGCGGTGGTCGTGACGTATGATGGCGACGTCTGGTGGGTGGACGGCGTGGGTGCGGCCGCCCCGGCCTCGCTGCAGTGGAGGCGCTTTGCGTCGGGACTGCATGAGCCCCTGGCCGTCGTCGCTCCGCACGGGGTGGTGCAGGTGGCCACCAAGAATGGCATCGTGCGGCTGCATGATCGCAATGGTGACGGAGAGGCGGATTGGTATGAGAATTTCAACGACCAGATGATCCAGAGCCAGTCCACCCGGTCGTTTCCGCTCGACATGGCGCTGGGGCCGGACGGCTCGACCTACGTCACCCAGGGCGGCATTGTCACAACCAGCGGGATCAAGTCCGGAGGCGCGGGAACGGTGCATACAGGAGCAGTCCTGCGCGTCGCTCCGGACGGGCGCAGCGCGCACGCGTTTGTGACCGGGGCGCGCGAACCGTTTGTCACGGTGCATCCCGTGACCGGAGTGGTCACGGGTTCCGATCAACAGGGGCACTTCACCCCGTCGTCGGTCGCGTACCTTTTTCGCCAGGGCGACCACTTTGGCTTTCCCGAGGAGAATCCGGTGAAACTGACGCCACCCCTGGTCTGGATTCCCCACGAGCAGGATAGTTCGTCCACGTCGCAAGTCTGGATGATCGGCAACCGGCTCCGCCAGTGGGACGGACGACTGCTGCACCTCTCCTATGGGACCGGACGGCTTTTCCTCGTCTCGCCGGATCTCGAAGCCCCGGTCCCGCAGGCGGCGGTGATCCCCCTTGATTTGAAGACCGACCTGCCTCTGCTGCATGCCCGCGTGCATCCCGACGGGGCGGCGGTATTCCTGGCTGGGTTTCAGATCTGGGGAACCCGCACCACCGTCCCCTGGATTCTCGGACGGCTCCGGGCCGGTGACACACCGACCGTCACCGCGGTGGCGGCCCGCTCGGGAACACAGGGCGTGGTTCTGGAGTTTGCCGTGCCGGTGGACCCGGCCTCCCTCCGTCCGGAGGCCGTGTCGGCGAGGGCCTGGAACTACCGCCGCAGTTCAGCGTATGGAAGTGGCCGTTACACGCCGGACGGCTCCTCGGGCACGACGCCCTGGCCGGTGGGGCAGGTGGCGTTGGGAAAGGACGGGCGCACCGTGTTTGTCCACCTCCCGGACGTGCCACCCGTCATGCAGCTGGAGGTGCGGCATGATTTTCGATCCGCGGTCGGTGACGAACTGCGGGGTGTGGTCTATTTCACCGTGCATCAGCAGACGCCGCTCAACCTGGCGGACCTCGGCTTGCAGAATCTCGACCTGAGCAAAAGTGTGGCGCAGGTGACACGGTTGAAGGAGGAACCGGCGACAGTGGCAATGGGCAAGGCGCTCGCGGAAAGCCTTGGCTGCGCGGCCTGCCACTCCGCCGATGGCACGACTGAGGGTAAGGTCGGACCCACCTGGAAGGGCCTCTTTGGCACCAAACGCACCTTTGTCGACGGCACCAGCGAAGTGGCGGACGAGTTCTATCTCCGAGCGAAGATCCTCGATCCCATGAAGCGACGGGTCACGACCACCCCGGCCGAAATGCCCAGCTACCGCGGTGTTGTCGGCGAGCAGCAACTCGAGGCGCTCGTCCTGTACATCCGCAGCCTGCGGCCCGGGCTCGCGACGGAGAGTCGCTGAGCGGCCTACATGCCCGGAAATCCACCCTTGCCCCGCATGGCTTCCATCTGCCGCATGAGTTTCTTGGAGCCGCCGCCCTTGAACATGCGCATCATTTTCTGCATCTGCTGGAATTGTTTCAGGAGCTGATTGACCTCGACGACCTTGACTCCGGCGCCGTTGGCAATGCGGAGGCGGCGGTTGCCGTTGAGGATCTCGGGCTTGCGGCGCTCCTGCTTGGTCATCGAATGGATAATGGCTTCGGTCCGCGCCATCGACTTCTCGGCGTCACCGTCGAGCTTCACCCCGTTCATGCCGGGCATCATGCCGAGGATGCTCTCCATCGAGCCGAGCTTCTTGATCTGCTGCATCTGCGCGAGGAAGTCCTCGAGGTTGAAATCCGCCTTGCGCAGCTTGTCGGCCATGCGCTCGGCTTCCTTCTGGTCGATGGACTCCTGCGCTTTTTCGACGAGGGAGACGACGTCGCCCATGCCGAGGATGCGTGAGGCCAGGCGATCGGGATAAAACGTGTCAAAGTCGGCGGGCTTTTCCCCGGTGCCGATGAACTTGATCGGTACTCCGGTGATGGCCTTGATCGAAAGCGCGGCGCCGCCGCGGGCGTCGCCATCCAGCTTGGTCAGGATCAACCCGGTCAGCTGCAGCGCCTCGTGGAAGGCCTTGGCGACATTGACCGCCTCCTGGCCGAGGGCGCCGTCGGCCACGAGCAGGATCTCGTCGGGCTGCACGGTGGCGCGCAGGCGTTTCACTTCCTCGATCAGGTCGAGGTCGATCTGCAGGCGTCCGGCGGTGTCAAAGATAATGCAGTCCGCGGTCGCCTCCTTGGCGGCCTGCATCGCAGCCTGGCCGATACGCGGCACATCCTTGGAGGTGCGGTCGGCGTAAAAGGCGATTTCCTCCTGCCGCGCCAGGATCTCCAGCTGATCGATGGCGGCGGGACGGTAGACGTCGCAGGCCGCGACCAACGGACGGTAGCCACGTTTCTTCAGCAGTCGCGCGAGCTTGACCGTGGAGGTGGTCTTGCCGGAACCGTGCAGACCGACCATGAGGATGCGCAGGGGCCGGGCTCCGGAAAGGGTGGTGGCACCTTCGCCCAGCAGACGGACGAGCTCGTCATGGATGATCTTGACGATCTGCTGTCCCGGCGTGACGCCCTTGAGCACCTCCTGGCCGGTGCATTGGGTTTGCACCCGCTCGACGAATTCCCGCGCGACCTTGAAGTGCACGTCGGCGCCGAGCAGGGCGGTGCGGACCTCCTTCAAGGCCTCCGCCATGTTTTCTTCGGTCAGTTTGCCGACGCCACGCAGATTGCGCAGCGCGTGAGAGAGTTTGTCGGAGAGGGACTCGAACATGCGGACGATGACGTTGTCCGGCCGCCTTCCGTGAATCCACGAAAAAGTTGAAAACACCGACTGTACTCCCTCGCCAGGATCTCATTCCGGGATGAAAAAACCGGGCAGGAGCGTCGCTGGGTGCCGTTTCCCGTCCGAGAGCGATGAAGCCCGGCAGGGCAAGGTCGACCATAACCGGCTGATTTGAAATAAGTTCCAGAATGTTCCGTTTCGGTGGAAGCAAAGGTGTGACTTCTGCCTGTAAATTTCGGGGATCCTTCGTACGGTTTCGGGTCCCATTGCCATGATTCTTCCGAAATCGAACCGCCTGTCCGCCGATCAGCTTGCCGAGATTACGCAGATTGTAGGCGGATTTGGCTGCCGCATCCAGCCGATCGTCGGCGCGGTCCGGACCATTTATGCCATTGTCGGCGACGAGCGCGACGACCTGATGATCACCCGGTTGGAGGGGCTGAACTACATTGACCGGATCGACAAGATCCAGTCGCCGTTCAAGCTCATGGACAAGCGGTCCGATCTGGCCAGCCACCGGATCCAATTGGGTTCGGTGACCTTGGGGGATGAGCTGCTGGTGATTGCCGGCCAGTGCACGATCGACCCGAAGAATCCGACGCTGATGTATGAGACGGCCGCGGCCGTCAAAGAAGCCGGCGCGCATGTGCTGCGAGGTGGGGTCTGGAAGCCGCGCACCAACCCGTATGCGTTTCAGGGTGACGCAAAGTCCCTCGACATTCTGATGGAGGCCCACCGACGCACTGGCCTTCCGGTGGATGCCGAAGTCATGGACGAGCAACAGCTGAAGCTGGCTCTCGATGCTGGGGTTCACATGTTGCAGGTGGGAGCACGCAATGCCCTCAACTACTCCCTGCTGCGGGCGATCGGCCGGGCGGTGGCGGAACGCGACACCGTGGTGCTGCTGAAACGGTCCCTCCACATGGGGCCCCTGAATGAATTTCTGTCCGCGGCCGAGTACATTGCGTCGTTCGGCAATCCGAACATCCTGCTTTGCCCCCGCGGTACGTCACCGACGCTCGATGGGTATCGGAATCACCCCGACGAGAGCATCACCCCGCTGCTCAAGGAAAAGACCTGGGCGCCCGTGGTGGTGGATCCGTCGCATTCGGTCGGCCGCGCCAGCTACGTACCGGCCTGCGCCCTGGCGGCGGTTGCCTACGGCGCGGATGGACTTTGCATCGAGGCCCATGTCAAACCGACGCAGGGCATTGGGGATGATCCGAAGCAGGCGGTGACGCCAGATGTGCTGGCGGAGCTGATTGTGCAGGCGCGGCAGCTCTGGACCCTGAGACGTCCGGCCAAGGTGGAGGCGGGAGCGTGAGTCGGCCGGCCCTGCTCCGTCGGGTGGGGACACCGTGCCTCGGTGCGCTGATGCTGACCCTGACGCCGCTGCTGGGTGCGGCCACGATGGTGCAGCTGAAGAGCGGGGCGTCCGTACGAGGAGAAGTCTTGTCGGAGAAGCCGGACCGCGTCGTGGTGGACCTCGGATTCACCCTGTTGGCCATTCCCCGTGACGAGATTGCTTCGCTGAAGGCGGAGGAGGCGGTGGCGGCCGCCGCGACGGATTTTGTGGAAGAGGGACTCTTCCGAACCGCGTCCAACGCCCCGATCCTTTCCGTAAAGGAAAACGTGGACCGGGTTGCGGAGGCGGTGGTGCAGATTCGGACCCCGGTGGGGCTGGGTTCGGGATTTTTTGTCCATCCGTCGGGCTACATCATCACCAACGATCACGTCATCGCCGGTGAATACGCCCTCTCGGTCACCCAGTACCGCCGCGGCCACGGGGAGCTCGATCGGGTGCAGTTCAACAAAGTCCGCGTCGTCGCGCTCGATTCCCGGCTCGATCTGGCACTGCTCAAAATTGAGGATGCGGGAGACACCGTGTTCCCGACCGTGCCGTTGGGCGACTCCCACACGACGACGGATGGCCAGGCGGTCTTTGCCATCGGCAGTCCGCTCGGTCTCGATCGCACCGTGTCCAACGGCATCATCAGCCAGCGGGCGCGAGCGATGCAGGGGCAGATCTACCTGCAGACGACCACGCAAATCAATCCCGGCAATTCGGGCGGCCCCCTGTTCAACCTCCGCGGGGAAGTGGTCGGGGTGAACAACATGAAGGCGATGGCGGTCGGGGTGGAGGGACTCAACTTTGCGATTCCTGCGGCGGTGCTGAAGGATTTTCTGCGCAACCGCGAGGCGTTCGCCTTCGATCCGCGGAATCCGAATTCCGGTTACCGCTACCTTTCTCCGCCCGAGCCGGTCAAGGCCCCCGTGCGGGCCGGGCGGCGTGAGACGGCCCCGTGACCCGACCGGGTGCGAGGCCGTGCCTTGATCTTTCTTATTACATGATGACGTTCCGTTCCTGTCGCGCTGCGGCCCTGTTTGCGGCCGTTTGCCTGGTTTATCCGGTGCTGCGCTCGGCTCCCGCTCTCACGCGACTTGTCCCGGAGGACGCCGCCGTGGTCATTTCCCTGCGCAAGGGGCCGGAGTTCGCAACGGCCATGAAGGCGTCTCCGCCCGGACGGATGTTCGCGGACGAACAGGTGCTGCGCTTCTTCGGTCCCCTGCGCGCGAAGCTGAATTGGGAGCAGATGATGGGGGTGTTCAAGGAAGGGACCGGCACAACCTGGGACGACATGCTGTCCTGGGTGGAGGGCGATGGGTTGGTGGTCCTGAACGATTTTTCCTTCATGCTCGATCCCGAGACCCAGAACCGGGCTCCGGTGGTGCTCGCGCTCGAAGTGGGAAAGAATGCCGCCAAGGTGGAGCAGGTGTTGACCGACCTCACGGCGCGCGAGGTGGACGCTGGCCGGGCGCAGGTGGAAACGGAGTCATTTTCCGGGATTGGCATCCATGTCCTGCAGATCATCAAGCCGCCGGCGCAGGATACCGGCACCCCGTCGGCCGATGCGGATCCCCAGGCGACGGTGCGCACGCCTCCACCCCTGGTTTGGGCGGTGGTCGACGGAGTCTTCCTGGCCAGCGTGGACAAGGCGGCCGTGATCGCACTGGTCGACGCTGCCAAACGCGGCGGCGTGGATGCGCCCCTCGAACGGGCGGCCCGCTGGGTCCGGCTCCAGGAGCGGGCAGACAATCCCGCTCTTTCGCTCATGGTCCACTTTCCGGCGATCCTTCCCACGCTTGAGGAAGCGCTGGCGAAACAATCGGGGGGAGACGCTCCCAATCCCATGGGAATCGACACGACCAAGCTGATCGGCACCTTGGGTCTCGACGCGTGGGGCGATCTGTACGCCACCCTGAGTTCGAGTGAGGAGGCAACCGTGAGTCACTACGGGTTGACGGCGACAGAGATTCGCGGCGCGCTGAAACTCTTCCTTCCGTCCGACGGCACCTTTCCCAAGCCTGCCTGGATACCGGCGCAGTGGGTGTCGGTGGGCACGTTTCGCTACAGCCTGAAGTCGGCGTATGAAACCCTGGAGTCGACCCTGCGAGCGGTCAGTCCGGCCATTGATCAGCTCGTGCAGTCCCAGATCGTGCAGTTGAACAAGCAGCTCAACCTGGACCTGAAGCGCGACCTGATCGGCAGCCTGGGAGACGAGGTGCTGCAGGTTCAGTTCCCGGCCAATGCGGCGCGTGCGGGTGCGGCGGACCAGCTTTACGGTTTCTCGCTCGCCAACGCGGCCGCGTTCACCCGCGCCCTCGATGAATTGAAGAAACTGGGCGGACCGGCGATGGAAAAGCTCCTCGAGAAACGCGAGTACCTTGGACACTCGATCTACTCCTCCGCAACTCCCTCACCCGGAGGGCCGACGGCGATGGGATTGTCCTATGTGGTGACTGACCGCTGGTTCCTCCTCAACGTCGGGAGCGCGGCGCCGATCGAAGCGGCGCTCCAGGCGATGGCGGGGCAGGGTGACTCATTCTGGGACAAACCCGAGGTGCGGGCCGCTCTGGCCACGGTGCCGGAGACGGCAAGCGGCTTTCAGTTCCATGATATGGCCGTCCTGATCTCATCGATCTTCGATTCGATCACCACCCAGGCGAAGTCCATGCCGGCGAAGCAGGCGGACGGGGAGGACGGTCAGGGGCCGTGGATCGAAGCGACGGAAAAGCCGGACCTCGACCGTATGCGCCGCTACTGGGGCGGAAGCGTTAACTACAGCGTCCGCGATGCCGAGGGATTCCACGGCGTGGCGCGACTTTCCCACCCCCAGCCATGATCCCTCTTTGCCGATTGAAGCGTGTTCTGGCCGCGGGCCTGGCCGGCTGGGTGACGCTGAACCTCGTTTCCGCCCCCGCCTCGGCGCCGACGTCCGGAAACGACATGGTGGCGTTGGCGGGACCCGACGTGGTCAAGCTGGACTGGAATACCCGGGCGCTCACCCCGGTGGACATCGATGGGGATGGGCTCACCGACCTTGCCGTGGTGAACAACGACCGCGCCGCCGTGGAACTCCTGCTTCAGATCAAGCCGGGTGCTCCGCCGCCGCCGGTCGGTCGCAAGGTGACCACGAGCCGCTGGGAGCCGGTGCTTGAGGATGCACGTTTCCGCAAGGTGCGTGTCACGACCGGCATCACGGTGCTCGATCTCGTGGTGGCGGACCTCAATCACGACGGGCGTCCCGACCTCGCCTACACCGGCGACCCGCAGAATCTCACCGTCCGATACCAGCAGCCCGATGGCGACTGGAGCGAAAAAAAGATCAATGACGCCCCCCTGCCGCTGGCGTTTGTCGGGTCGCTCCGGGTGGCCGACCTTGACGGGGATGGACGTCTCGACCTCGTCATGCTTGGCCAGAAGGAACTCGCGGTGTTTTTCCAGGACTCCACCGGGGAGATGCTTCCCCCCGAAAAGGTCGCGCTTTCCGACGAAGGCGCCTATGGTATGGAGATCGTGGATGCGGACGGCGATGGCCGCCCGGACCTGCTCCACCTCAGTTCCGGCAGCCGGGACGGGGTGCGCATCCGCCTGCAGACCGCCCCCCGCCAGTTCGGTCCCGAGCAGGCCTTCCCGCTGAAGCCCGCCCGCAGCACCCTGCAGGTGCTGACCCGCGCGGACGCGCGGACTCCAGCCCTCTTCGCCTATGCCCAGGATCAAACCGGGCACATTGGTTTCTTCTCGTTGATCAAGCGATTGCCTGATCCCGACCGACCCCTCGCGGAGCTGCGGCCCCGCGTGTTCACGCCCCGCATCAACGTCAAGGCGGCGGCGGCGTATGTCCTGGGTGATTTTGACGGAGATGGAGCGCCGGATGTGGTGGTGAGCGACCCCGACGGCGCCCAGGGCCTGCTCTACCGGCGTCTCAAGGACGGTGGCTTCACCGCGGCCGAGCGTTTTCCCTCGCTCTCGGATGCCCGGAGTCTGGCGGCGGGCGATTGGGATGGCGATGGCCGGGCCGAGTTGTTTGTGGCCAGCACCAAGGAGCAGGTGGTGGGGGTGGCGGCATTTGCCGCCGATGGCCGGTTTTCGTATCCACAACCGATCCCTTCGACCGGGCGGCCGCTCGGTTTGGCGACCGGTGCGATCCTGGGCGATGGCGCCCTGTGGCTGGCCGTGCTGAAGGATGAGGGGGGCAAACGAGCGGTCGACCTGTGGACTCGCCGGTCCGGTCAGCCGGAACGCGTTCAATCCGTGCCCGTGACGGGCACCAAGACCGATCCCAAGGGTGTTCGCCTCGTGGATGTGGACCAGGATGGCCGACTCGACCTCGTGGTTTTCACCGCGCTCGAATCGCTGCGCGTCTGGCTGCAGACCGATCCCGATGCGGATGGAAAACCCCAGTTCCGCGATGTTTCGAGTGCACCCGCCTTTCGCAAGGGCCTCGTGGACAACCTGGAATCCGCCGCACTGACCCTAGCCGACGTCAATGGCGATGGCCGTGCCGAGCTGCTCATCGGACGGTCGGGTTTTGCCCGGGCGCTTCGCCTGGGCTCGGACGGTCAGTTGACGGTGCTGGATCAATACAATGCCCGGGATGCGGCCGGCGAAATCTCGACCGCGTTTGCAATTCCGGCCCGCAAGGGCCAGGCGCCCTGGGTGGTGCTTTACGATCGCAAGGGTGAGCGGCTCGAGGTGCTGAAACCCGATGCCAAACGCGTCTACCAGGTGGTGGACACCCTGCCGGTCGGCAAGATCGATGTGGTGGGCACGGAGGTCCGGGTCGATGCCGCGACCGGACGCTCAGAAGTGTTCATTTTCGGAAAGGACCGTTTCTGGTGGCTGCCCCTCGGACAACCCGGACTGGCGGTTCAGGATGAAGAAAGCTACGCGACTGACCTGCCGGAGATCGGCTTCAGCGACGTAATCGCGGGCGAATTCACCGGCGACCGCCGTCTCGACCTCGCCTGCGTCGATCCCCAGCAGAACGTGCTTGAGATTCTCAGCCGTGACGATTCCGGGGCCTGGCAGAGCCGGTTGCACTTCCAGGTGTTTGAGACCGACGACCATGCCAGCCAGCGCAAGGGCAGCCCGCTGGAGCCCCGCGAGACGATCATTGCTGATGTCACCGGTGATGGCCGCAACGACCTCGTCCTGCTCGTGCACGACCGCATCCTCGTTTATCCGGCAAAATAACCCACCTGAGACTGGGCTGGGCTTGCCCTCCGCGCCCGGTTTGGCGATGAGAGAGGATGCGCATTTCACTCGTGATAACGGTGATCGGGGCGGATCGCCCGGGTTTGGTGGAATCGGTGGCCTGGGTCGTGGCGGAGAGCGGTGGAAACTGGCTGGAAAGTCGCATGGCCCGGCTCGGGGGACATTTTGCGGGCATCGTTCGGATCGAACTTCCGGCGGAACGTGAGACGGCGCTGCGCGCGGCGCTGGCGGGGATCCAGGAGAAGGGCGTGATGGTGACGATTGGCGGAGCCTCGGTGGCCGAGCCCGAGCCAGCCTCTCCCGGGCGCACCGTCGCCCGGCTCGAACTGGTCGGACAGGACCGTCCGGGAATCGTCCGCCAGATTACGGGAGTGCTGGCCTCACACGGAGTGAACGTGGAAGAGCTGACGACGGGAACCGAGAGTGCGCCCATGTCGGGCGGGCTGCTCTTCCGTGCGGTGCTCCAGGTGTCGCTTCCTCCCGAGGTCAAGTTGGAGGCCGTGCGGTCGGACCTCGAAGAGATTGCCGCCGACCTGATGGTCGACGTCGACCTGACGGCGGCGGGTTAGCGGCCGTCCCGGACGGGACCGTGCGAGGACGGATCGTTCCTACAGCAGATTCAATTGCGCGTCGTCGACCGGCGCGACCGTGATTTTCTTTTTCGGCCGCGCCCTGGGACCCTGGGCCGGCAGTTCGACCGACGCATCGTCCGACTCCAGCTTGGCGAGGATGGTCTTGGCCCGGTCGATCACGCTAAGAGGCAGGCCGGCGAGGCGGGCGACCTGGATGCCGTAGCTGCGGTCGGCGGCACCCGGAATGACGCGCCGGACAAAGACGATGTCATCGTTCCATTCCTTCACCGCGACCGACAGGTTGCGCAGGCGCGGTAGGTGCTTTTCCAGCTGGGTCAATTCCTGATAGTGGGTGGCGAAGAGCGTGCGCGGACCACGGACCTCCCCGCGATGCAGGTATTCAACCACGGACCACGCGATCGACAGTCCGTCGTAGGTCGACGTGCCGCGGCCGATCTCGTCGAGGATGATGAGCGAACGGTCCGAGGCGTGGTTGAGGATGTTCGCGGTTTCGTTCATCTCGACCATGAAGGTCGAATTGCCCCGGGCGAGGTCATCGCTGGCCCCGACCCGAGAGAAAATGCGGTCGACCAAACCCACCCGACAGCGCCGCGCCGGCACCCAGCAGCCGATCTGGGCCATGAGGGTGATGAGGGCGACCTGACGGATGTAGGTGGATTTGCCCGCCATGTTCGGACCGGTGATGAGGGCGATCTGCGCTCCGTCGGAGGCCAGCGTGGTATCGTTCGGCACAAAGGCGCCGCCAGAGCCGGTCACCGCGGCGTTGGTCGGATCCTTGAGCATCTGCTCGACGACCGGGTGCCGCCCCTCCTCGATTTCCAGGGCGTCGCCGTCATCGAGCTCCGGCCGCGTGTAGTCCCACTCCCGCGACAGCAAGGCCCAGCCCGCGAGCACATCCAACTCGGCCAGCAGTTCGGCGGTCTGCGCGAGGCCAACCGAATCGTCCAGGACGGAGGCGACGAGCCCGGCGAACAGCTCCTTTTCCCGGGCGAGGGCGTTTTCCTCGGCGTGAAAAATCTCCTTCTCCTTTTGCTTCAACCCCTCGGTGACGAACCGTTCGCCATTGGCGGTGGTCTGTTTGCGCAGGTAGTCGGCGGGAGCGAGGTGCAGGTTGGACTTCGTGATTTCGATGAAGTACCCGAACACCGAATTGTAGCGGACCTTGAGGCTCTTGATGCCGGTGCGCTCCTGTTCGGTACGCTCGAGATCGGAGAGCCAGGTCTTGTTGCCGCTCGTCAGGGTGCGCAGCCGGTCCAGCTCCGCATCGTAACCCGGCCGGATGTAGTTTCCCTCCAGCAAGTCGGCGGGCAACTCATCGGCCAGTCCCGATTGCAGCAGCGTGCGAAGCGCGGGGAACTCGGCGATTCCCGTGGCGATGGCGGACAGGTGGGGGCCGAAGGCCGATAGGTGCGTCCGCAAAGCGGGCAGCTGAGCCAAGGTGTCGCGCACGCCTCCCAGTTCCCGGGGGTTGCGCAGACGGTTCTGCAGGCGGCCGAGGATTCGGGGAATGTCGCGGACCTGCCCGAGCGCGTCGCGCAGCTGTCCCAGCGCCTGTGGCTGCAGCCGCAGTTCTCCGACGAGGGATTGCCGGCGCACCAATTCGTCGAGCGACAACGGCGGGGCCGCCAGCCAGCGTTCCAGCAGTCGGGCGCCGGTGGGCGTGGTAGTGCGGTTGATGGCGGCGAAGAGCGAGCCCTCGCGCGTGCCCCGGCTCGACTGGAAAATCTCGAGGTTGCGCAGGGTCGACGGATCGAGCAGCAGGGTATGGTCGCTGCGATAGACCTGCAAGGAGCGCAAGTTCTCCGGTTTCGCGCAGAGATTGTCGGTGGCGTAGCGCACGAGCGCACCCGCGGGACCGAGACCGGGGTGGTCGGCGGTGAGGCCAAACCCCTCCAGGTTCAGCACCCCGAGCGCCTCCATCACCGCCCGACTGCCGGCGGCGACGTCAAACTGATAGGCGGGCATTTCCGTGCAGAGGCGTGCGGAGCAGAACGCCTGGAGGGCGTGACGTGCGGTGTCTTCGTGGGGGGCCTCCTTCCACGAGGTCAGGGCACCTTCGGTCAGGATCAGTTCCGCCGGCGCCAGCGCGGTGAGGACCGGGAGCAGGTTTTCCACGCGGACATCGGTGGCCACCCGGAATTCTCCCGTCGAGAGGTCGAGCCAGGCGGCGTGCAGCCCCCGGCGATCCAGGGTGAAGGCGGCGAGGTAGTGATTCCGCTGCGCATCGAGCTGATTCGCGGCCAAGGTCGTGCCGGGGGAGAGGATGCGGGTCAGACTCCGCTTGACCAGTTTGCCGGGCGTGGCGGGTTCGGACTGGTCGCAGATGGCGACCTTTTTGCCGAACGCCAGCAGCTTGCCGACATAGGTGTCGAGCGCCTGCGAGGGCAGGCCGCACATGGCATGGTCCAGGCGCTTGGTCAGCGTCAGCCCCAGCAGCTTGGAGGCGAGGATGGCGTCATCGAAGAACAGTTCGAAGAAATCACCTAGCCGGAAGAGCAGCAGGGTATCCCGCGGCAGGCCGCGTTTCACCTCGTGGTACTGCTGCATCATTGGAGTCTGCTTGGCGTCGGACATGGCTGGGATGCCTGATGCCAGTGGGCCGGGAGCAGCAAGGCAAGCCACTGCTGATAAATGACGGCGCAGCCGTTTTTACGCTTTGGACTTTGCCGACGGGCGAGCACCCCAAAGCAACCCGTGCAGGACGGGTCGGGCCGGCCGAAGAACGTAGGTGGCGACCGATGAAGGTGCTCGAGACGCCGGGGCGGCTCTCGACTCAGGGTTTGAACTGGTAGGAGTAGAGGTCGGCGTCGCGCAGGACGAAACGGATTCGCACCGCCCGGCCGGCGAGCGATTTGAGGTCGGCGCCTCCGGTCCAGGTCACGGGGCGCTCAAGCGTGTCGCCAAAAATAGGCGGGCAGTCCGCGAGGGTGAACCCGGGCAGCGGACGGCCGGACGCATCCTGCAGCTCCACCTCGATCCCGCCGGCCGCGGAGCTGGCGAAGTTCAGCGTGAGGCGCTGGCCGGAGAACACGAGGGGCTTGGTCACCAGTTCGCCACCCGACATCGGCGCGTAGGCAGAAACGAAGCCGTCGATGCGCAGGGTGTACCGGCGCAGACTGCTGCTGTTGCCTGTCCAGTAGCTTTCGACCGCATAAAGCGAGAGCTCATTGGGCGCACCCGCCATGTCCGATTTGGTCTCCACCAACTGCCAGCCCACGTATTGGTGCCCGTAGTGCCAGGTGCCCTCCCTTTCGATGCCTGGTGGCAGGAACGCCTCCTCCCAGCGTTTGAAGTTCACCCCATCGCGGCTGGCCATGATCAAGGTCTCGGTCACTGCCGTGCCGTATCGCTCGCTCGCCGACGCGCGCAGCTTGCGGTGCTCGAACTCGGGGAGCGCCTTCATCGAAGGCGACCACTGGTTTATCTTCTCCGGACTGGCTTTGCCCCGGGAGTCAATCAGGGTGCCCTTGAGCTCCCGTTCGATGTAGCGCACGGGGAAACCGATCAGCAGGTGCGGCGCACGGTAATACGGTTTGACCTGATTGGTGTAAAGGTGGGTGGGTGGCGCGTCGGGATAGTGAAGGTCGGCGTAGTTTTCCCACTTCAGGAAGTCCTTTGACGTGGCCGTGCGGATGGAACGAACGCCCTCGTAGGGCTTTTCCGGCGTACCGCTGTCAAAATACCGCCAGTAGGCGCGGTACTCGCCGCGCTCGGCGTCCCAAAACGCCAGATTTTGCGAATCAAACGCACCGTCGGTGATGATCGGCGCATCGCTCATCGGCGACCAATGCAGGCCGTCCGGCGATTTGAAGGCCAGGAGGCCCCGCGGTTTTCCGGAGCGGAGGAGCGCCTTGTAGCGCGCATCGGGCGCGGCGTTCGGATTCTCATCCTTGAAGACGGCGGGATGCCCGGCGTCGACGTCGAGTTTGCCCAGGGGCCCACTGACCATGACGATGTTGTTCGCCTTCGAGCCGTTGAATTCGTGGAGACCGAGGGAGGGTTTGCGCCAATGGATGCCGTCATCACTTTCGGCATACGCGCAAAAGAGAGGGTGCGCCTGCTTGCTCTTCTCGGTATCCGCCTGGTGAGGCAGACTGATGTCCCAGGCCTTATAGTACATCCGGTACTTGTCGCCGTCCTGGAAGATGCTGTGGTAACCGCTGCCGCTCCCTTCCCAGACCGCGTCGTGGACGAGGCTGATCTCTCGCGGCACCGGCCGGTGAAGTCTCAGTTCCGCCTTTCCCTCCAGCCGTTCGACCAGCGCCTGGTCAACGAAAAGCTCCCGCCGGATTCCAATGTTCACGGCTTCGGCGGCGAACAGGGAAGGAAGGATGATGCCTGCAACCAAGCAGGGCGCCAGGCAGCAGTGAAGGAAGCGGGTGAACGGTTTCATGAGCTTTGGTAGGCAGAATGGCTTCAGGGATCGAGTGTGTCCGAGTGGAACGGTGTCGCTTGCGGTCACCGGAAACGGCTCGTTAGGCCGGCCAGCGCACACGGAACCGAATCCGTCCTATGGACTAAAGTCGATGAATTCAGGAACCGAACACCCTCAGCCGTAGTTCCTTCGATTGGTCACGCGGTGAGATGCCGCATGATAACCAGACCTTGATTGGAGAGCAACCTCGGTCCGCGTGTCACGTTATGACGTCATAACCCAAGGTACCAACTGCCCATGGGCGAGTTGTAATGGCATTTGAAAACCGATTACCCTACGGCTGAGGAAACTGAAACTTGAAGGTGTGAGCAAAGCGGCATCCCTGACGGCGCGCTGTCCGGCCATTCGACTCCGTTCCGGTCAGGGCAGCGGACCGCGGGTCAACCTGCGGTTGAGGAGTCGCAACATGCCATGGGGTTTGGCGTTGCGCAGGACGGGACGCGGAAGCGGTGTGCGGTCCGGCAGCGCGGTAGCGATGCGCGCGTCGATCCACGAGCCCTCGTGGACAGTCTGGGCAAACGGGCGCGGCCTGCGAGCAGGCTCCGGCCTTGAAGGGTGTAGGGCATGGCGGACGCTTCAGGCGACGGTGTTGATGAGCGTGCCGATCGGCGCGATCGTGATGCGGATCTCGTCGTCCTTCTGGAGCGTAAAACTGTCGGGGGGCACAATGCCGGTCCCGGTCATCAGATAGCAGCCGTACGGAAATGCGTTGTCGCGAAAGAGGAATTCGGCGAGCGATGAAAACGTGCGCTTGATCTGGCTGATGGCCGTGGAGCCCGTGAAGACCGGGGCACCCTCCCGGCGGATTTCAAGCAGGATTTCAGTGGTCGACGGTAGGGGCTCGTCCGTGACCAGAAGCGTCGGCCCTAGTGCGGCGGAGCGGTCATAGACTTTGGCCTGCGGCAGGTAGAGCGGGTTTTCGCCCTCGATATCGCGCGAGCTCATGTCGTTGCCGATGGTGTATCCGAAAATACGTCCGCGGGAGTTGATGGCGAGGGTGAGCTCGGGCTCGGGCACGTTCCAGTGCGAGTCACTGCGGATGTGCACGGACTGACCGGAGCCGGCGACCCGGTGAGGGGTGGCCTTGAAGAAGAGTTCGGGGCGCTCGGCGCTGTAGACGAGATCGTAGAATCTGCCGCCGCCTGCATCCTTGGACTCCTCCTTGCGGGCGGTCATGCTCCGATAGTAGGTCACGCCGGCGGCCCAGACTTCCTGCGACCCGATCGGTGCGCGGAGGGTGGCCGGAACGGAGGCGGGTTCGGCACGGGAGGTGAGTTGCCGAAGAAGTGCGCTGGGATTCTCGGCGATGAAGAGGGCGTCAAGCGTCGTGTTCAGGCGGAGCGCACGGCCGTCGGTGACGACCGTGAGGGAGTCGAAGGTGGGATAGATATGGAACATGGGGAAAGGGCTTGCGTGAGAAATTACCTGGTACGGGTCGCCTGGACGCAGCCGCCCCTGTGGCCGACACCGGCGCTTTGGAGGGCGGCCCGGAATTCCGTGTCGTCCGGAACGTCCGGGGAGAGGACCCGCTTCTCGCTCGATGTGCGCATCGCCAACTCGGCCGCACCGGACTGGGTGGAACGTGGTGAGTGAAGGCTGGCTTACGGCGTGGTCGCTTCGAGTGAGACTTTGCTGCCAGGCTTGATGACTCCCCAGCAGAGAGCACCGATGAAGAAGAGCGCGCTCATGACGAAGATCGAAATGTCCCAGTTGTTGAACCACTTCAGGGTGTAGGCGACGATGAGAGGACAGAGGAGGCTGCCGACCTGTCCAGCGGTGTTCATGGTTGCGCTGACCACACCTGCATTGTTTCCACCGATGTCGATGCAGGTGTTCCAGGCGGCGGAAAGGGTGAAGGTATTGCCGGCCATCGCGATGGAGATGAGCACGGCGGCGGCGATCGGGGTGCCGCTGAACGGAGCGATGAAAAGACACACCGCGGCGACGGTGTAGGCGGCGGCGCCGAGTCCGCACCGTCCGATGCGTTCGCCGTAACGAGCGGTCAGACGGTCCATCACGTATCCGCCGATCACGACTCCCACCATGCCGAATATCAGGGGAAGACCCGTGAAGACATCGAGACTGCGATCGGTGAAGTGGTGGCGCTCGCGGAGGTAGGTGGGCAGCCAGGTGATGCAGAAGTAAAAGACGAAACTGTTTGGAAAATACATCAGGCAAAGCGCCAGCACGTTTCGGTTGAGAAGGATTCTCCGCCAGAACTGCCCCCCCTTCGGGTGCGGCACCAGGGGCTCGCAACCCGCGGCGATAAGGTCGCGTTCGGCGGCGTTCACTTTGGGGTGGTCGGCGGGTTCGTTGCGGAACCAGAGGTGCCAGACCGTGGCCCAGACCAGTCCCACACCGCCGAAGAGCACGAGAACCAGTCGCCAGGACAGGAAGCCGTGGAGGAAGCTGACGAGCAGAGGAGTCAACGCGCCAGAGAGGTAGGCCGCGCTGAAGAACATGCCCTGGACGGTGCCGCGCTCCTTCTTTGGGATCCAGCGGGCGAAGGTGCGGGCAGCGCACGGCCAGGCGCCGGCCTCGCCCGCGCCGAAGAGGAAGCGGGCCACGAGAAGCGAAACGTAATTGAAGGCGGCGCCGGTGGCCATGGTGAAGACTGACCACCAGATGACGATGCGGGTGAGAATTGCGCGGGTACCGATGCGGTCGGCGTAGTGCGCCGTGGGAATTTCAAAGGTTGCGTACGCGAGGGCAAAGGCGCTGAAGACGTACCCCATCTGCACCTTCGTGAGTGAAAATTCTGCCATGATGCTTGGCGCCAGCGTGGCAATGCACACCCGGTCGAGGTAAGTGACCATGGCCAGCAAAAAGGCCAGGCCGGCGACCTTGTAACGAACGCGGGTTGGCTTTTCCGGGAGAGGGGCGGCGACGGGAGAGGAAGGATGGGACACGAGTGGGTGGCGTCGAACGGACGCAGGTTTCGGGGGGGAGGGAAACTGCAGTGGACCCGTAAAGGAGGTAACCCTGAATCGCCACGACTGAAGACCAAAATGGGCTGCTATCGTTAAGGTCGCCCCGAGAGCGGCGGATCGGACCCGCCCCGGCGTCCGGACGGAAGGTCTTTCAGATGACTTGATTCACCAGCGGTTCGCCGCGCTCGTAGCGATGGAGGTTGGCCAGGAAGTGGTCCATGAGGCGCCGAAGTTCGTGCTGGGCACCGCCGGCGGCGTGGGGGGTGATCTGGCAGTTGGGCAGGCTCCAGAGGGGATGGTTAAAGGGCAGCGGTTCAGGATGGGTCACGTCGAGACAGGCCTGGATCCGACCGGTTTGCAGGATGGCAAGTAAAGCTGCTTGGTCGACGGTTGCGCCGCGTCCAATGTTGTAGAACGTGGCGCCCGCACGCATGAGGGCAAGGCGACCGGCGTTCATGAATTGCTCGGTGCCCGCGTTGAGCGGGAGGAGGTTGACCACATGATCGGCGAGGGGAAGGACGCGGCCGAGGGCGTCTTCGTCAATAACTTCTACCGGCTCGTTCCCGCGCGGGTGGCGACGCAGGGCGTACAGCCGGGGATGGAAGGGGGCAAGCAACTCGGCGAGGCGCTCGCCGATGGCGCCAAAACCGAGGAGGACGACGGTGTCGCCGCTGAGAACGCGGGCAAGCTGGCGACGCTGGTCCTGTTCCCACGCGTGATCGGTCAACTGGCTCCGGTACGCCGGCGCCAGTTGGCGGGCGGACGCGAGCATGAGGGCGAGTGCATGCTGGGCACAGGCATCGGCATAGACTACGGAACTGTTGGTGATGACGGTGCCGCGGGTGCGCAGCGCCTCGCGGACGTGATCTCGGTCGAAAGAGGTGAAGCCAGCGGTGAAGATCTGGGCCCAACGCACGCTGGGTGCATCCAGGATGGCCTCCGCCGTCGGCTGGCCGAGGGCAATGTCCGCGTGCTCGAGATCCGCGGGGGCCGAGGGTGCGTCGAACACGTGGTGCGTGCGACCGACGGCCGCGGCGAGTTGGCCGCGACTTTGAGAGGGCACGGTGGCATCACACCAGATTCTGAGACGAGCTGGCATCGTGGGAAGCGGGGGGGGAGATTGGAAGGGATGGTCGACCTCAATCAGAGGGCTTGCGCCCTCCAGCAGGCCGCGGAGCTTGCCCACCGCGTGCCGGCGATCGCGCGGCTCCAGGGTCCGGGGGTCCTGACACAGAAATCTGCACGCATCCCTAGGAGATGGCGGCCAGCGCGAAGCGCGAAACGCAGATGTCTTCTTTGTTTCGGGAGAAGATCATAAAGCCGTGTTCTCCGTGGACGTGAAGGTAGGGATACCCGTAGCGACCGTGTTTGTAGAGACCGTCGAAAGACGGTATGCCCTCAGGTTCGTCACCGAGGATGTAGTGACGGTCGAAACTCACCCCGTCCATACTGGTGGCGAGCACGGCGGGGGTGCGGTGCCGCACGTTGGTCGGCGAGGAGGATTTTGGGCAATTCATGCCGAAGAAGCGGCCGTCGGCGAGCCGGCCGAACTGGGCGCGACACCTCACGTCGGTGTAGTCGGTGAGCCTGGGTTTTGACCAGGATTCACCGTTGTCGCGACTCTCGGATACACTCATGAGGAAGCCAGTGTCGTTGCGGAGCATCATGTGGATGACCCCGTCATCGGTCTGGAAGGAGCTGGCCTCCGTGCATTCGAAATCATTTCCAGCGAGTTGGCGGCCCACGGCCTTGTTGAAGTAGTCGTCGACGTAGTGGTGCGGGATGCCTGGCACGGCGGTGCGGCGCCAGTCGGTGAGCCCGGTGGGGTCATCGGTGATCAAATGAGCGAGATTGCCCGGGAAGATCAACCGGCCTCCCCGCAGCGGCACCGGCGGCATGTAGTTGACGAAACCGGCGGCGATAAGGAGCGGGTTCGACCAGGTGAGGCCGCGGTCCCGGGAGATGCGGGCCTCGGTGCGGGAGTTGAGGAAGAGATCGGTGGTGTTCTGTCGATTGCGCGTGCCGTCGGCGTTGAGGCCGACCTGTTTTCGCTCCCATTCGCCGTTGTACGCGATGAACAGATCCCCGTGGATTCGCAGCCCAGAAGAGATCACAGTGGTGTCGCTGTAGAGTCCACGACGGTAGGGGGCGATGGTGATCGGCTTCCCCCAAGTCTGGCCGAGGTCATCGGAGACGGCCATCACCATCCGTTGCCCCGGTCCTTCCTCGTCGCGCAGGCCAAGCGACCAGGTGGCGTAGAGTTTGCCCTCGTGCGAGGTGAGCTGGCTTTGATGGCTGTAGGATTGTCCGGCAAATCCCTTGAAGATGGTGTATTCTTCCGTCGGAACCTTGGTGGTTCGGGCGCGGCCCCAGGCATTGGTGATGGGGGAGGTTCCGTTCGGGGTGGATGGGGACGCAATCAGCCGCGGAGCGGCGGATCCGGCGGCGCCGATAGCGAGACTTGTGACGGTGGTCTGGAGAAAGCTGCGCCGCGAGAGTGCCATGGGATTATTGGGTAGATTCAAAAGGTGGGAAGAAGATTGACGGCGAGATTCCGGAATTCGCGAATGCGATGGAACGTGGCAAGGTCGACGTCGTGGTAGTTGCCGGAGTCGCGGGCTGTGCGGGAAATGACGAGGATGTCGTTTCCGTCGATCAAGATTACCGGATACATGAACGACTGGTCCCAGCCGTCAGCTTTGGCGATCCAACCGGCGGGAATCCAGTTCAGGGCATCCAGACTGTACCAGAGGGTCAGCAGGCGGCGGTCCTCGCGCACGCCCCACTTCTCGCGGTGCTGGAGCGCCCGACCGGCGCCGGGTTTGCGGCCGATCTGAATCAGGTCGTGGGAATTGGTCGGGAGGTTGGAGGCCATCCAATAGAGCCCAGCGACCGGATCGCGCTCGATGTAGAATTTGCACTGGGCGCCCGGGACGGGATAGAGCTGGAGGAACTCGAGGCGGAGCCGGCCGGTTTCCGGGTCGTCGATGATCTCAAAGAGGGCGGCCAGATTGGCAGTGGCGTAGCGGTTGATCACGGCGCGAGCCACGACCAGCAGGCGGCCACCAACCTCGACCACATTGCCTTCGAGGCAGCGCATGGTGGAGCCGTCGTCGTACTTGCCCCAGACCACCTCGGGTGGAATCGGCATTTCGACAAGGTCCGAGATGCGCCAGGCCGCGGGATTGAGAATGCCGCGATCCAGCTGGCAGCAGACGACGGCGAGAGTTTGGTAGCGCTCGCTGATCGTCCAGTAGAGCCGGCCGTGCTGAACAACGAGTGCAGTCTGGCCGCCAGAGGTGTATTTCGGCAGGCCGCTGATGACGGCGACGGGTTTGGACCAGGTAATCCCCTCGTCGTCACTGACCGTGGCCCAAATGCGTCCGTTGCCCTCCCTGGGAAAACTGGTCCGGCGTTCCGACTCCGGGCGGTTCGGCGAGAGAAACTGATAGAGCCGACCTTCGTGGACGTAGAGGACCGGCTCACCGGAGTCGTACGGCAGTTCGGCGACGTTGCGCCAAGTCAGTCCGGCGTCGTCACTGACGCTGATGATCATCGCCTCCAGCCCCTTGAGCGGGTCCCGCCGGCCGCGCGGGGTCGCGGCGACCAGCCGGCCGCCTGGCATCTTCACCATGGACATTGCCATGTAGTAAATTTCGGGCTCGCCCTGGCCCATGTCACGATTGGGAGGTGTTCGGGTGATGATGGTGTACTTGTCCGCCACGAAGGCAGGCCCGCGGGACCCGGGTGCGGACAACGGCGCGGCGCGTGCTTCGAGACCGACAGCGGAGGCGAGCCCTGCGATCCCCGAAGTCTGGAGAAATTTTCTTCGTGCGATGGGTGTCTTGAATGAGTTCATCAGGGTGGATCCTCAGAAGCTGAGAGAATAGCTACCGATGTAGGAAAGCCCTTCGGAGGTTCGCAGATTGGTGGCGACGTATTTGCGATCAGCGAGATTCTTGAAATTGAGCTGGATACGGTGATTGCGCTTCTTTTCTCCGGTCGATCCGGTCTGGAAGGTGTAGTTCGCCCCCGCGCTCAACAAGGTGTAGCCAGGCAGGACGATGTTGCGTTGGGTATTGTTAGTCCGGATATAGCCGTCGGCCCCGACAATACCACCGGTGAGGGGAGCGAGGGCATTGAAGTCAGCGAGGTAGGTCGCTCCGAACGTGAGAACCATGCCGCCAAGCACTTCGCGTGGCAGGCCAAGGCGCAGGCCGATGCCGCCCTGGTGATCGGGAGTGCTGCGTGGGCGGCGGCCGATGGCGTCAAGATCGCGACCAGCATCGACGATCTCCGTGTCTATGACTCCGAAACCACCGAACAGCTGCAGGCCGCGTCCGATCCGCCAGTTGAAATCCATCTCAAATCCGCGCGAGGTTTCAAGGCCGGCGAACACCGTGTAGGCCTGGTCGATGTTGTCATCCCAGAGCGTGATGGCGACGTCCTGGCGTTCAATATCGTAAACCGCAGCGGTGAAATTGAGCCGATTTTCAAAAAGGGTGGCTTTGATGCCCGCCTCGTAACCGAGTCCGATCTGATTTTTGGGCCGATCGCCTCCGAACACCTGGCTCGGATTGGCGCCGCTGGTCGGAGGGATGAACGACTCTGACCGGCTGGCGTAGAGCGTGATGGTGTCGTTCACCTTGAAGTTGAGGCCCAGCTGGGGATTGAGGGCGTCTCGCGTAAAGATGTCGGCCGGGGTTGTGGTCAGTGGATTGCGCAGATTGAACTTGTTATAGTCGTAGCGAAGCGCGGCCATGCCGATCAGCCGGCCGTTGAGTGCGGTCACCTGGTGCCGAAGGAAGGCGCCGTAGATCTTCGTCTGATTGTCGGCCCCGGCGCTCAACGCGGTGAAGAGGGAAGGATCGTAGTCGATCATGAAGTAGTTGGGGCTGTCGACGAGCAGGGTCGGTACGTTGTAGGTGGCATTGTTGACCAGATTTGCGGGCAGCCGGCGGTCCGTGCGTTCGGAGCGGAAAAAGGAGTGATCGATGGTGAACAATGTCTGGTGCTTCAGATTGCCGGTTTGGTATTGTGCGATGAGGTCGGCTTGGAAGTTGCGGGTGGTTCGCTTCTGTTCATTCCAGACTGGCTGACGGCCGGTGAAGCGCAGAGGGTTCTCCAGGATCGGACTGGTCGGCGAGATGAACCAAATGATGTCCTTCGGTGCCCGCCCGATGTTCGCGGCCACGCGGGTGGAGAACGTGCGGTTGAACTCGTGTTCGAACGTCAAGAAGGCCATCTCCTGCGGACGTTTGTCGTAGGCTCCAGGAGCGCTGGGTTGAAACTCGTAAATTTCACGCCAGAGAAACCGGGCCGGAATCACCACCCCGTTGACGGTCGTCTGGGACACAAGGGGGACTGTGACTTGACGCTGGAAGTTGTTGTGCAGGTATTCCGCTTCCAGGGTAAGCGATGTCTTGCGGCCAAATTTTTTCGTCAAGGTGACGGACCCCTGCGTTTGGCGATCAAAGGCGTATTTTTGAACCTTGTCCCGCTCGAGATGGGAGAGCGTTACCAGGTAGTACAGATCCTTGAACAGGCCCTCAGTCTTCGGCCCACCGAGAGGGCCGGTCAACTCCAGCTCACCACGCATATAATTGTAGTTGCCGAGGGAGAGTCGCACCGAGCCGCCCTGGACCGTCTTGGGCCGCTTGGTGATGGTGTTGATGACACCGCCGGGCGAGGCCTGGCCGTAGATGGCGGCGGAAGGCCCCTTGATGACCTCGACGCGCTCGGTCGTGAGCGAATTGCGAAACACCTCGGAACGGAATCCGTTGCGAAGCTGGGTATTGACGAGCATGCCGCGCAGCGAGTAGTCGGTGTCCTGATTCTGTCCGTAGGAAAACGAGCTCGTGTAAGCGAGTTCCTCGGTGAGATCGAGCGCGGCGAAATCCCGGATGAATTCCGAGGTGACGACGTTGACGTTGTAAGGCAGGCTTTTGATGTCCGTACGCACGCGAGACGCCGTGAGGGAGTCCGCGGCTGTGTAGCTGCCGTCGGTGATGGCCTGGACGGTGAACACCTCGAGCGTGAGGGGTTCGTCGTCTGCCGAATCGGGGACGCCGGGCCTGGCGGTTTGAGCTGACAATCCGGGAGTCAGAGCAGTGACGACTGCGCTGAGGCACAGGAGAAACGACAGTAATTTCTTCATGGGATAACGGAAGCGGGGAGAGGGTAGTAACCGGACGAGTCCGTCAGGGACGGAAACGTCCTGGTGAAGGAAGAATCCGTGGCGCTGAAGAAGTGGGGAAGGGGGCCGGAATCTGAACCTCGAACGAGCATACAGGAGCCGACGCCCAAGATTCTTGTCTCTTTCGGACAAATCATATCGAAATTCGGACATGTCGAAATCGAAGACCACGGAAGTGCCGCCGTCGGAATCGCTCCAGCAAGCCCGGTCCCGCCGGGCAGCGCTACGGAGGGAATTCATCGACCAGATCGGTTCGATCGAGCCGTTCCAGCAGATGTTCAATCAGATTCCCGGGCTGCACTTTTGTGTGAAAGACGCCCAAAGTCGGTTGATCTGGGGCAATGATGCGCTCTTCCAGAGGCTCAATGTGCACGAAGACGACATGGTCTGCACCGATGACGATCAATATTTCCCGGCGCACATTGCAGAGGACTTTATCAGGGACGACCAGATGGTGCTGAGTACGGGCAAACCCCTGCTCAATCGCGTGGCGGTCTGGTATAACCAGCAGCGGATCCTCGATTGGTTCGTGAAGAACAAGTTTCCCCTTAGGAACCGGGCCGGAAAGGTCATCGGGCTGATCGTCTCCATCCAGAGCTACGAGGGCATGAAGCATGCCCACACATCGTACGCGGATCTGAGCCGTGTCATCGACTACATCCGCCATCACCTGGGCGAAGACCTCACGATGGACCATCTGGCGAAGCTCGGCGGTGTCTCACCGCGGCAGTTGCACCGGCGATTCAAGGGAGCCTTCGGATTGAGCGTGCAAGAGTTCCTCATGCGCACCCGCATCCAGGCGGCGCAGGACAGTCTGATTCACACCAGCCGCTCACTCGCGGACATCGCGCAGAGCTTCGGCTTCTGCGATCAGAGCGCGTTCACGCAGCAATTTCGAAAGAGCACCGGAATGACGCCGAGGAAGTTCCGCCTGCGTTACACCGTGCACGTTGCGCGTGTGTAGGTCGGGCATCCAGCTCCCTCGATCCAACGGGGCCAACCCATGTCCTTCAGCCGGGTGTCTGGTACGTCAGATCCCAATCGCCGATTCGCGTGAGCTCGCTGCGGGGGCGGGTGACGGGAGGGCCACCGCGGGCGCTCCAGTCGGCGAGTTCTTCCCGGTGGCCGAGGCGGGTCAGGGTGCTCCATGATGGATCGAAATTCGTCCGCCCGAAGCAGTCCCAGAAAAAGAGATGTTCAACCCCGGCCCGATAGAGTCCGTCCGCGCGCCGTTTGTACTGCTCGGGCGTAAGTCCGCGTGGCATGAGGTTGGGGGCGAGTTTGCAGGGTGTGCCCCGGGTCAGCTGGACGAACTCCGCAATCGTGGCCGGATCCTCCCACGAATGAATCCGGCTGTTGATGCCCTTGACCGAGGAGTAAGGGATGAGGGTGTCGATCAGGCCTTCCTTCACCCACGCGGCCAGATCCAGGCCGTAGCTGAGGTTCTCCTCGATCGAACTCATCACAACCGCAGTGATGCCGATGGGCTTTCGTCCCTGCCGCATGGCCGCGGCCTGCATCCGGCGCCGCATTTCGCGCATGAACTCCGTCAGGACGGCCGAAGCGTGAGCGAGCCACCGCGGATCATTGGCGGGCAATTGCCTCGGGTCCTGGTGGTACTTTGCCTGAAAGCTCGCCACCAGCGGGTCGTCGTAACCAAGGATGGGAAGTCGGCGGTTGAAGAGCAGGCTGATGCCGTCGACGGGATACGCGGTCACGATTTCCTCATGCAACGAGAGGACGTAATCCCGCACGCCGGGCACCGCGTAGGAGAGGCGCGGGGTCACCCGGCCCAGTCGGTCGCGGGAGCGCCACTCAGGATGGCGTTCATAGAGCCCGCCGGCGTTCCACTCATCCTCCGGCGCGGGGAAATAGAATCCCGCGACCCGGTAGGAGGCGTGGAACTCGAGTCCGATGGCGTGACTGTGCGTGAGGGCGATCTGGAATGGATCGAGTCCCTCCTTCTGAAAATCCTGCACGCTCGCGCTGCGCAGGCGGTCGCAGAGCCGATAGTGCTCCGCCATCCAGGCCTGGGTGTTCTGGCGGCCGACCTTGCTGGGATAGTTGGTCACATCGCCGGCCCCGGCTTCCCAGTACATCCGCGAGAAGTCGGTGTCCCGATACGGCTCGATCTGCCGGCGCACATCGTCGGCCGTGCGGAAACGATAGAGCGCCGTAGCCGAAAAGGCGTCGTCGGCGGCGAAGAGACGCCGGGTGTCGGTGCGGCGGCGGTCGGCCTGAATCCGGGCCACTTCAGCGTCGCTCAGCGGCACCAGTTTGATGTACGCGAGCCAGCAGGGGGAGAAAATGTTGCCGAATGCGTCCTCGCTCCCGGCCAGCGTGTGCACCTTCAACTGGCGCAGGACCAGCGATGAATTCGTCCCTCCGAGTTCGGCGTAGCGCCAGAACAGCTCCTCGATGCCCCCGGAGTTGTAGACGTGCTTCGACCATTGGATGTCGTCCCACATCATGCCGGCCTCCGCCAGGTTGTTGGGCGTGAGCACGCTGAAGATGGCGTCGTTCTTGAAGCGCACTTGAAGGCGTGACTCCCAGTAATGCGACTGCAGGCCGAAGGAAATGGCGTACCAGCCCTTCTGCGGCAGCGCGTATTCGAGATCGGGCACGCCGGTGTTCTGGCCGCAGGCCAGCATCACGCCCTTCACCTCCGGTGTTTCGAAGGCGTATTGTTTCCACTGATTCGGCTGCCAGGTCTTCGCCAGCGCCGAGGCGGGCTGGGCCCGGTCCAGGTCGGCGAGGTAAATGGGCTTCGCCGAGCCGTAGGGCAGGAGCGGCACGGGTGGCAGCGCCGGCGTGGCCGCCGCGGCGGCGGGAGCGGGGGGTGCGGCCAGCGTGACATCGGTGCTCAGGGCCACGGCGGACGCGCCGCCGATCAGCGTCTTTTTGACAAATTCACGGCGCGTCGAACGGTTGGGAGTCGGACGGTCGGAAGTGCTCATAAGTAGCAGGGGTGACAAGTGGTTGGCGGCGGACACAGGCGGGTGGAGCAGCTGCAGTGGTCCTCCGTGAGCATGAGCCAAGCGTGAGAAATCACCCCGACCAGTGAAATCGAATGGACAGTTTCGTTGGCCTGTTTGCCACGGCCCGGGCAGCTCGGCCGACCGGCGCGTGACCACGTCCTTGGTGGCGTGTTCGTCGGGAGTTTCGGCCGCCTGAGTCAGAGAGATGGCCTGGCAAACTGCGAGGAGCAGCCTGCTGTCGTGGCTGGGCCGAGCCGTTCATTTTTGGATACACAACCCGACCAAGTCCACCCGCTGGAGGTGCCCAGGTTGCGGCGCCGTCAGTTCAACCGTGGCCGCAACCGCCGAAGTCGGGCAACCTGTGATGCTTGTTCTGACCGGAGGCACGTCCCTCTCACAAAGGGACGGGCGGCTCCGGCTTCGTGGGCTGCGTCGGGCGTTGATAGCGGAGAGGGAACACCACCCGAAACGTGGTTCCGGTCGCTGCCGAACTGGCGATTTCAATACTAGCATCAAGCAGCTCGCACAGTCGTTTGACGATCGAAAGGCCAATGCCTTCGCCTGGCTGATGAAGGGAGGGAGTCACCCCGGAACCGGCATCCCAAGGTGCTGGCAGCACGTTCGAGGGCTGCCCGTGTTGTGCAGCTGCTTTCTCGTCCGATTCCTTGGCGCTGGCGGTGGCCTCTTGCATCCCGGTGACCAGTGCGCTGCCCGGTCCTGACTGCATCCCGGGTCCTGTGTCCTTGACCATCAGCCACCACGTTTCCTTTTCCTTGCCCCAAGCCAGGTGCACGGCGCCCGACGGAGTGTACTTCAAGGCATTGACGAGGAGATTTTTTGCCAACCGGCGGATCTTCTCGGCATCCCCCTCGACCTTCAGTCGCGTGCTGCCCTGCACACGCAGATCAAGCCGGCGCTCACTGGCCAGCGGTTGGTGGGCGGCGCCCAACTCGGCGAGCACGAGGGCGGCATCGATCTCGGCGATCTTTCTCGTTTCCTGTCCGGCCTGCAACCGGGCCAGCTCCATCAGCTCCTCCAACATGGTGTTCAGTCCCTGGACCGCGAGCTGCATGTAGTTGGCCGAGTTGATACGTTCGCTTTCCGCCATGGTGGGCTGGCCCAGAAGGGTGGCGGCGATGTTGATCCCGAGGACATCACTCTTGAGATCGTGAACCGCCTGATGCAGCAGGGTGGCACGGTGTTGCTCGATCCCGTGCAGGGTGGAGAGTGCGCCCCGCAGGTCGCCCACATGTCCCGCCGCCTCGGCCTGCTGCATCCGTTGGTATTGGCCGGCGCTTTCGCTGATGATATCGTTGACGAGGACCATGATCAGGCGCTGTGCTTCGGCCGCGGTCGCAGGCTCTATTTCCGGATTCTCCGCAGCGATGTCGCTCAGTTCCTGGTAAAGGCAGAGTTGGAGATGACCGCATTCATTGATGAGCTCCTGCAGCCGGTAGCCCTGTTGCCAGCGATGTAATCCGTGCTTTGCGCCCTCGTCCTGCTCATCGGCGGCGGCGGCTCGGGCGTCGGCCCCACCAGGACGCGAACGAAGTCGGAGCTCGAAAGCGTCGAGCATTTCGGGAATGTGATCGAGGAACTGCCCGAGTGTCAGCGAACGGCCCGTGGTTTGATCCGGATCAGCGCGATCCGCCTTCCGCCAATCCTTTAGAATGAGGTCGCGGCGCCCGTTCAAGTAACCGCTGATGGCGGCAAACTGCTGACTTTTACTCAATGGCACGCTAAACCCTGTTTCGTCCCTGCCTCAAACGCGATTCCAATCAACGAGGCAGGCTCAGCCGCTCCGGCCAAGCCGGCTTCCGTTTTACGACGCGGCTGCTTCCGGATACGAAACCAGGGCGGCGGGTCCGCCTCTGTGCGATGAAGTTGGGCTTACCCTGCGGCCAATTTGCGGTAACGGCTCGGGGGAATCTTGAAACGGTGTCCCTCGTCGAGGTCGGTGAAAATATGCCAATCCGCGCCCTCGTCAGCGCGGTGGACATGTACCGCCAGGATACGGCCCTGCGGGTAGGAGTACTCCTCCATAGCGAACGAGTGATCGGCATGGTCGATCGCTTCGCCCAATTCGCCGCTATGGGGTTCGGTGATTTCGATTTTCCAGGTCATGGCAAGCGGGGGTTGAATCAGCTTCGTCACGGACAGACGCCCGGTCTGCAGGGTGGCAGGTGGGCGCTTGGAGTTCGGATTTGCCCCGGGGTGGGGCCTCGGGACAGGCTGTACGTTTGAGCGCGGCGGTCAAGTGCGGCACCTGCGCACCTGTTGCCGATTTCTCCGCGCGCTTTGGCAGCCAAAGGGGAGCGGAATTGTGTCTTCCTGTCACCTGAGGACTTGTGAAGCGACGGAACTGCTGGCCGAATCGGCGCGACGTCTGCATGAACTTCCCGTTCCTACTCGCCAATGCTCCAGGGGTGGCTGGGGTGGACATACCACTCTGGCTGATTGCGCCGTTTGCGCTGCTCCTGCTGCTCATCGCCACGATGCCGCTCACGCCGGCGAGGATCAAGCACCTGTGGGAGCATAGCTATCCGCTCGTATCGATCGCCCTCGGCGCGCTCGTGGGCGCCTATTACCTGATCAAGATCCCCGGGGGCGGCACGCTCTTGCAGCACACCCTGATGGAGTATGCCTCCTTCATTGCGTTGATCGGATCGCTGTTTGTCGTGGCCGGTGGCATCCACTTGAATGTGAAAGGAAATGCCTCGCCGCTGGAGAACGTAGTGTTTCTGGCCGTGGGTGCGGCGCTGGCCAATGTGGTGGGCACGACGGGTGCGTCCATGGTGCTGATTCGCCCGTGGATTCGCATGAACAAGGCGCGCATCGGAGCCTATCACATCGTTTTCTTCATTTTCCTCATCTCCAACGTGGGCGGTGCGCTCACGCCCATCGGCGATCCGCCCCTTTTTCTTGGATACCTTCGCGGCGTGCCCTTTTTCTGGCTGGTGGAGCATGTAATCGGAATCTGGATGATCGCGGTCGCCGCCCTGCTGGCGGTCTTCTTTGTCTTCGACTGGCGCGGGTTTCACCGCATGACCCACAAGGCGCAGCAGCGGGCGGAGCATGCGGACACCTGGCGTTTCGATGGTATCATCAACGTGCTGTTCCTGCTCGTGGTGATCGGCGCGGTGTTCCTGCCGGAGAAATACTTCCTGCGTGAACTGGTCATGCTGAGTGCCGCCTATGCCTCCTACCGCTGGACCCCGCCCGGAGTGCACTCGAAGAACGAATTCTCCTTTGGGCCGATCAAGGAGGTGGCGTTTCTCTTCATCGGCATCTTTGCGACCATGATGCCGGCCCTCGGTTATCTTGAGCAGCACGGGAAGGAGTTCGGGTTCACCCGTCCCACGCAGTACTATTTTGCGTCCGGCAGCCTTTCGGCGGTCCTCGACAATGCGCCCACCTACGTGAATTTCCTCCAACTGGCGCAAACCACCGCGGAGTCGGAGAGCCCGGCCGCCTTCGCCGCGGCCAAGGGCGATCCGGTGGCGGTGGTGCGGGTGTTGCTGGAGGAGAAGCCGCTCTATGTCATCGCGGTCAGTCTCGGTGCGGTGTTTTTCGGTGCCATGACTTACATCGGGAATGGACCCAATTTCATGGTGAAGTCCATCGCCGAGAGTTCCGGCGTCCGGGTGCCGACCTTTTTTGGCTACCTCCTCAAGTACTCGCTCCCGGTGCTGCTGCCCATCCTCGTCGCGATCGGGCTGATCTTCCTGTAGCGGCGCGACGCGGACCGGCGGGTCAGTGTCCCCCGCAGGTGCCTGCTGGTAGGGCGCTGCCGACTACCAGCGGAGTGTCACGCGCTTGCCGGTGCGGGCGGCCTCGTAAACGCCCTCGATGATGACCATGTCACGGCGACCCAGCGCTCCGGGCGTGGGCAGCTCGGTCCGGTCGATGATCGAACGGGCGATGGCGTCCAAGTGTGCCGCTTGCTGGCGGAGCGGGGGAAATTGCAGCGCGCCCCGGGTGCTGGTGGAGGCTTTGAGCCCTCGGTAGCTAAAGGCCGGGGGACCCACCTCGTACCAACCCTTGGCGGCTTCGGCGCGGAACTGATTGAGGTTCTCCTGGTAACTCGTGAACAGCTCGGCCTTGGCGCCGTTGGCGAACTCCATCGTCCAGTCCAGTGTCTCCTCGACGTCGACAAAGAAATCGGGACGCGTCTTCGGACGCTCCTTCGCGGTCACCGCGATCGGATCGGCATTGGCGGCGAGGCAGGCCTCGTGCACGGCGTAGATGCCGACGTCCATCATGGGTCCACCTCCGGCCAGGGCGTGTTCGGCCCGCCAGACTTTGCGCGCCATGTGGAAACCGAATCCGCCCGTCATTTTCATGAAAGGTCCGAACTCCTTGGTGCGGGCGAGGCGGATCAATTCCTGGTGGTAGGGATCATAGTGGAGCCGGTAGCCGATGCTCAGCGATCGACCTGCTTTCCGGCAGGCCGCGATCATGGTGTCACACTCCGCCACCGACACCGCCATCGGCTTTTCACAAACAACGTGTTTGCCGGCCGCGGCGGCGCGAATCGTGTGCTCGGCATGCAGGGCGTTCGGGGTGACGACATAGACGATGTCGACGTCGCTCGCCGTCGCCATCTGCGCCATGGTGTCGTAGTGCCAGACGTTCTTTTCCGGAAACCCGTGTTCGCGGGCCCAGGCCTGACCTTTTTCCGCCGACCCCGTGACGACGCCCGCCAGGCGGCAGAACTGCGTTTCCTTCAATGCAGGCAGGAGTTCCCCTTTTGCGTAGTTCCCCAGACCGGCGAGGACGACTCCCAGTTTGCGCGGTGCCGCCGGCGCTTGACCGCGCACGTCGGTGCCCAGCGCCAACGCCGCAGAGGCGCCGATCGACAACTGACCGAGAAAGTGGCGACGCGAGACCGAGGCGGGGTGACGGAAGGACATGCGAGCCCGATCGTGCGGATTCCCCTACCAGGAGCAAGCCGGGGCTGCTTTGGACCGCCCCGGTTTGCGAGGGAAGCGTTCAGGGAAACAGTCCGCGGCTTTCCTTCGCCTCCGCCACCCGGGCGATGCCGAGGGTGAGCGCAGCGAGGCGTCGGCTGAATTTGAACTTCCGACGCTGGTACTCGACCGACTCCTTGGCCTTGTCGAGGATGCCGTACAGCTTCGTCAATACCTCGTCCCGGGTCCAATAGAAGTTCTGGAGGTTCTGCAGCCACTCGAAATAGGACACGATGACGCCCCCCGAATTGCAGAGAACATCGGGAATCAACTCGATGTCCCCCCGTTCATTGATGATGCGGTCGGCTTCATTGGTGGTGGGACCGTTGGCCGCTTCGGCGAGGATGCGGCATTGAAGTTTCGGTGCGATCTCGGGTGTGATCACACGCTCAAGCGCCGCCGGCACCAACACCGTGCACTTCATGGTCAGCAACTGCTCGTTGGTGATCTCCTCGCCACCGTCAAAGTCCTTCAGGACCTTGTTATTGAAGCGAATGTACTCCAGCGCCTTCTTGATGTTGATGCCCTTCGGATTGTGGAAGGCGGCCGTATGGTCGGAGATCGCAATGACCTTGGCTCCGTAGTTGTCGAGTGCGGCGGCGGTTTCGGAACCGACATTGCCGAAGCCTTGAATCGCCACCGTGGCCTTTTTCACCGGTATCTTGAGGTCGGCCAGGTACTTCGTCACCAGGTAGGCGACGCCGGCGCCGGTCGCTTCCCGACGGCCCTGGGATCCTCCCAGCGAAATGGGTTTTCCGGTGACAATGGCAGATTCCAGGTGCCCGACATGGTTCGAGTACGTATCCACCATCCAGCCCATGATGCGTTCATTCGTTCCCATGTCCGGGGCGGGCACATCGACGTGCGGTCCGATGAACGGGATCAATTCCTGCATGTAACGCCGGGAGAGCCGTTCCAGTTCCCCGAGCGAAAGCTGGTTGGGGTCCACGATTACACCGCCCTTGGCTCCCCCGTAGGGCAGGCCAACGAGTGAGCACTTCCAACTCATCCACATCGCCAGGGCGGCCACTTCACCAATGGTGACGTGCGGATGAAACCGGATACCCCCCTTGGAGGGACCCGTGGAGAGGTTGTGCTGGACCCGATAGCCTTCGAACACGGTGATCGAGCCATCGTCGCGCCGGATCGGCAGCGAAACGGCGAGACAACGCCGGGGCCATTTGGTGCGATCCCGGATGCTCTCCGGAAGGCTGATGGCGTCGGCTGCCTGATCGAACTGGCGGCAGGCCATCCGGAAGACATCGGAGTCGTACAGAGGTGAAACAATGACTTTGGACATCGAGGGGGTTGGATTTTGAGAGAGAGAATGAAGCAGACGGTCCGACTTGGCAAACGGCAACGTGTTGCGGCCCAAGACCGCTCCGGTGCAGGAGGATCCGGGATTTTCTGACCCGGGGGCTCCAGAGGAGGGCAAAAACGTTTAATGGGCGGTTGAAACCCTCACCATTCGTCGTCCACATCTGACCTGGATGTACCTGTTGCTGACCAAACTGGTTGCCTGGCTGGTTGAAAAACTGGGGGTGGCCGTGCTCATCGTCGTGCTCGCGCTTGGCGCGTACGCGTTGTGGCTCTTTGTGCGCGATCAGCAGGGCGCGGATCAACAACGCATCGAATCCCTGGCGCGGCTCGTCCGCGAACGGGATCAATTGCTGGAGCTGAAGGCGCAAATTGCGACGCGCTTGCAGGGCCTGAAGGCAGACCTGGCGGTCCAGCAGGAGCGCATCGAGCGGGCGGAACGGGTGCTGAATGCCCTGAAGGAGCTCGAGAGCTGGTGGGACCGGTTGTTCGGGAATACCGAGCAGCAGAAGGCGAATCGGGAGCAAGCCGCGCGGGTTGAGCGATTGAAGGCGGAGGCGGTCGGGCGTTTGCCGGAACTGGAGCGGCTCCTCACCCACACGACCTGGGAACTCGAAGGGGCGCACGGATCGCTGTCCCGCTTGGAGTCGGAAATGGAACGGGTCCGGAAGACGCAGTCGATGGTGGCCCACTATGTCCGGTCGGCGTGGGATCGCTCGAAAGGCTACATCGCCCTCGCGCTGGGACTTTACCTGTTTGGTCCGAGTGTCTGGAAAGTATTCCTGTTTTATGTCATCGCGCCCCTCGTGGGCCGGGGCCGGCCACTTCGCCTGAGCGATCTGACGCCGGCGATTCCTGCGGTCGGGGCCAGCCACGTCTCGGTGGATGTGCCGCTCTGGCCGGGCGAAGTGCTGCGGGTGAAGGAGAAATTTCTGCAAGCGAGCGACGAAGGACTCGGACGGCGGACGCGGTTCCTCCTCGATTGGAAGATTCCGTTCACCAGTCTGGCCTGTGGTCTGGCGGAACTGGTGGAAA
Organism: Opitutaceae bacterium; assembly: GCA_046346755.1. GTDB lineage: Bacteria > Verrucomicrobiota > Verrucomicrobiia > Opitutales > Opitutaceae > UBA6669. Next base: position 327,395 of record JAXMHM010000001.1, read on the forward strand.
TGAAAAATGGGACCGCGGGAGCGGAGTACCGGGTGACGCTGTCCAACGCCGACGATCCCCACATGGAGTTGTCAGTGGTGCAGATCCCGGCTGGGTCCTCACTCATACTCCGGCCGCGCTTTCTCGCCGGCGTGGTGACGCCGCTGGAGGAGCCCTTGCGGATTGCGAGGCGCTGGGTACTGGGACGTTGGTTGTCCTGGGTGACCCTGCAATTCCGGTTTTTTGAGTTCAAGGGCCCCTGTCGCCTGGTCGTGGCCGGCACCCGCGGCATCCGGGCGGAGAACCTGGCCGACCGCGAGGGGCAGGCCCGGGCCGCGCGGCGAACCAATCAGGATGCCACGATCGGCTTCACCCCGAGCCTGGAATACCTTCCGGTCCGGGCGGAAACGTTCTGGGGATTCTACCGCGATATGAACCCGCTCTTTGACGACCTCTTTGTCGGCCCAGGCCTCTTTCTCTGCCAGGAGACCTCGGTGCCGGGGGAGGGTGGGAAACCGGGTCGGGTGTGGTCGGCGGTCTGGAATGGAGTACTTAAAGTGTTCGGGCTCTAGGACCAAGGTGCGTCGAGCTTGCCACGCGAGGCGCCGACTGGCAGGCCTAAGCCATGCCTGCTGCGGACTCGTCGTTCTCCCCCGGTGATAAAAAGGATGCCGTGCTTGTCGTGGACGACGAGCGTCCCCTGCTCGAGGCGTATGCAACCGCGTTGTCGGCCCATTTTGATGTGACGACCGCCATTTCGGCCCGCGAGGCCGAGTTCATTCTCTACAAGCGGACGTTCAAGGTGATCGTCTCCGACCACCTCATGCCTGGAGGCAATGGCATGAGCTTCCTCGTGCGGGCGCGCGAAGAGTATCCACGCACTCAACGCGTGCTGGTGACCGGTTTCATGAAGCCCGAGATGCTGCTGCGCAGCGTCAATGAGGCTGCCCTGTTTCGCTACCTGCTCAAACCCGTGGCGATCCCCGACCTGATCAAAGCCGTTCAGGACGCAGCCAAGGTCTACGATCAGACCAGCGCCGACTAGACCCGGAATCGGAGGCTGAGGCAGCCGATTGCGCGTCGCCGGCGGGGAAACCACCGGGCGCAGGCGCTCATGGACCGTCCCCCGGCGCCGTCGGAGCGGTGCCCTCCCGGTGTGTGACCTGCGGTCGCAGGTTGGGTCGAAATCAGCGACCCCGGCGGTCGCTGCCCCCAGGCCATCCGCAGGATTGTTCGCTGTGGGCGTTCCCGCAGTTGCGCCTGCGAGTCAACATACCTATCGGGCAGGGGAGACTGCTTCGATTCCGTTGGAGGTGGCCTCGATGAGGCTGCGACGGGACCGACAGGTCCCGCCTCCGTTGTCCGGTTATTCACGCAACGCCAATCCCCGCGGGGTCGACGTCCCCACCTCCAACGGACGCCGAGCTCGGATCGAGCCTTGATCTGGCGAGCAGACGCGCCTGCGGAACCGCTGACCACGGCGAAGGAGTCCATGCCCGGCCGGTCAGGCCGATTTGGCCTTTCTTGCTTCGGCTTTGCGGAGGTGGCGCACCAAGTACGGGGCGGTCGGGCTGCCCTTGGTCTTGAGCAGGCCGGCGAGGGGACCCTGGTAAAGCAGGTGGCCACCGCCCGGCCCGCCGTCGGGTCCCAGCTCGATGATCCAGTCGGCCTCGGCCAGGAGATCGAGGTGATGCTCGATCACGACCACGGTGTGTCCCTGTTCAACCAGCGCATGCAGCACGCCGATGAGCCTTTCACAGTCGCTGAGGTGCAGCCCGATGGTGGGCTCCTCCAGCAGGTAGAGGTTGCGCGGTTGCTGTCCCCGGCTCCGTTCCTTGTAGCTGGCCAGCCCCTTGGCGAGCTCGGTCACCAGCTTCAGTCGCTGGGCCTCGCCGCCCGACAGGGTGGGCGAACTCTGCCCCAGGGTCAGGTACCCGAGACCGCAGTCGACCATCAGCCGGCAGATCTGCGAGAGTTGGGAGTGGAAGTCGAAGAAGACGACCGCCTCCTCGAACGTGAGCCGCAGCACTTCACCGATGCTCTTGCCCTTCCACACCACATCCGCGAGTTCGGGACCATAACGTAGTCCGCGGCAGTTGTCGCAGGGCAGGTAGGTGTCCGGCATGAAGGCCATCTCGAGCTTGATGCGCCCCGCGCCTTCGCAGGCCGGGCACCGACCACCCGCGGTATTGAAGGAAAAACGACCCGCGGTGTAGCCTCGCATCTTGGCCTCGGGCAGGGCGGCGAAGAAGGTGCGGATGAGATCGAAGATTCCCAGGTAGGTGGCCGGGGTGGACCGCGGGGTCTTGCCGATGGGCGATTGATCCACCTCGACGACGGAGCGAAACCCGCTGGCTCCTCGCAGTTCATCGAAGGGGACGCTGGTGCGGCCGCCGGGTTCGGGCAGCGCACCGGCATCAAAGGCCGTGGACTTGACGAACTCCTTGCCGGTGACGCGGGCCTGGCCGGTCTTGATGGCGTGGCTGACGGCCGGGTGCAGGAGATCGCGGAAGAGCGTGGATTTGCCGGCGCCACTGGGGCCGGCCACCATGATGAGGCGGCCCGGAGGTAATTCGAGGGTCACTTCCTGAAGGTTGCGGAAACGCGCTCCCGTCAGGACCAGCCAGTCCGCCTTGCGTTTGTCGACCTTGATCTCGCGGTAGGATCCGCGCATGGGATGTTGGATACCCTTGGCGAGAAACAACCCGGTCAGGGAGCGATCGCTGGCCTTGATTTCGGCCGGCGTACCGTTCGCGAGCAATTCCCCGCCGTGAATGCCGGCGGCCGGTCCGAGGTCGATGATGCGGTCGGCTCGCTCCATGAGCTCATCGTCGTGCTCGACGACCAGCAGCGAGTTGCCCTTGTCACGCAGGCTGATGAGGGTGTCGATCAGCCGGTCATTGTCCCGCGCGTGCAGGCCGATGCTCGGTTCATCGAGGACGTAAAGCACGCCGGCCAGGTTGGTGCCCAACTGCGCCGCGAGGCGAATGCGCTGGGCCTCGCCGCCGGACAGGGTCTCGGTGGGACGATCAAGCGAGAGGTAACCGAGGCCGACGTGGTCGAGGAACTTCAGGCGCTCCTCAATCTGGGGCACAATGTCCTGGGTGATGAGTTTGCCGCGGGCGTCGAGATCCAGGGTATGCAGCGCGGCGAGCAGCCGGGATGGCGTGGTCCGGAGTAACGCGGGGAGCGACAAAGGCTCGGCCTTGCCGCGCAGGTGCAATTTGACCGCGCGGCTGACGCGATTGAGGCGTTCGCCGTGACAGTCCGGGCACGGGGTGCCGTCGGTGGCCACATCGTCGCCCGACTCGATGCCGAACTCGCGCAGCCGGGCGGCCGGGTCGTCCTCTTCCTCCTCGTCAGGTTCGACCATCCAGGGGAAGACACGACCGTGACCCCGACAGGTCGGACACCAGCCGCGGGGCGAATTGTGGGAGAAGTGTTTCGGATCGAGCTCGGGAAAACTCTCACCGGTTTCAATGTCGGTGCGGGTGGTGGAGAACCAGGAAAGGACCTCGCCCTGGGGCGTGACGAGAAAGCACGAGCCCTTGCCGAGCCGGAGAGCCTCCTCGAGGGGTGACGCGCTCGGAGCGGCCGGGCGGCCGCCCCGGCCTTTGGCCTTCGCGGCGGGTGCGGTGGGCTCCTTGAGATCGGAAACGACCACCTCGATGTCATGTTCCTTGTAGCGGTCGAGCTTCTCGAAGGTGTCAACCCGGCGCAGCTGTCCATCGACGCGCATCAGCTCGTAGCCGTGGTCCTCGATCCAGGTGGCGATGGGCTGGTGGTGACCTTTGCGTCCGCGGATGAGCGGCGCGCACAGGTAGAGGTGTTTGGCGCGACGCGCCGCCGGGGTCTCCATGACCCGGGCGAGGAGTCGCTTCAACTGGCCGACCGAGAGCGGCTGCACGGCCTTGTCGGTGTCGGGATGGTGCTGCACGCCGAGGCGCGCGTAGAGGAGACGCAGATACTGGGCGACCTCGGTGATCGTGGCCACCGTGGACTTGCGGGAGCCGCGCGTGACCCGCTGTTCGATCGCCACGGTCGGGGGAATGCCGGTCAGGCGGTCGATGTCGGGTCGCGGCAGCTGTTCGACGAACTGCCGCGCATAGGGCGACATCGATTCCATGAAGCGTCGTTGTCCCTCGGCGAACACAATGTCGAAGGCGAGGGTCGACTTGCCGGAGCCCGAGACACCGGTCACCACAATGAGCTGCCGGTGGGGCAGGGAAACGGACAGGTCCTTCAGGTTGTTCTCGCGGGCCCCGATCAGCGTCAGGGTGTGGGATGACGCCAGCGCGACGTAGGGAGCCTCGGCTTCGGCGGCGAGTGCAAGCGCCGAGGCGGTGCTGCCCGCGAGCGCTTCGGCCAGGAACGGAGCGGTGGCGGACGGAGCGCGGATGACAGACTCGGGAGGACCCTCGGCGACCATGCGCCCCCCTCCGGCACCCGCTTCCGGCCCCACCTCGATGATCCAGTCGGCGGATTTCAGGACGTCGAGGTTGTGTTCGATCACCACCACGCTGTGTCCCCGATCAACCAGGGTCTGCAGGACGGTGAGCAGCCGGGCGACATCGTGGCGGTGCAGTCCGGTGGTGGGTTCGTCGAGCAGGAGCAGGGCGGGCTCTGGTTGTTCCGCCGCGTAGACGCCCAGGTACCGCACGAGTTTGAGGCGCTGGGCTTCGCCGCCACTCAGCGTGTTGAGCGGCTGGCCGAGCGTCAGGTAATCGAGACCGACCGCGGAAAGGGAGGAGAGGCGTTTCTGGATTTCCGGCTGTCCCTCAAAGAACGGCAGCGCGTCCGCGACGCTCGACGCGAGCAGATCGGCGACCGACTTGCCGTTCCACTCGATGGCGAGCACTTCGGGTTTGAAGCGCCGGCCCTCGCAGACCGGGCAGGGGACAAACACGTCCGAGAGAAACTGCATCTCGACCCGCTCGTAACCGAGTCCCTGACAGTGATCGCAACGGCCGTCGCCGCTGTTGAAGGAGAAACTGGAGGGGCCAAAGCCACGCTCCTGTGCCGCCGGCACCTCCGCGAAGAGGTCGCGGATGAGGTCCCAGGCTTCGGTGTAGAGTGCGGCATTCGACCGTGGCGTGCGGGAGAGTGGCGACTGATCGACGAGCACAATGTCCGAGAACGTCTGCGGGCAGGTGATGGCCTCGATCGAGGCCGCGTCCTCGGTCAGCTGGTGACGCTGGGTCATCAGGCCCTGGTAGATCACCTTGTCGAGCAGGGTGGATTTGCCCGAGCCGGATACGCCGCTCAGGCAGACGAGCCGTTGCAGCGGGATCGCGACATCGACCTTGTTCAGATTGTGTTTGGATACGCCTTTGAACTCCAGCCGCGGGTGACCGGCCTTCACGGCCCGCCGCTCGGTGCGGACCGGGATGGTGCGCTCTCCGGAGAGGTAGGCCCCGGTGATGCTCTCCCGGCACCGCAGCAGACCGGCCAGACTGCCTTGGAAAACAATGTGTCCACCGCGACTGCCCGGCTCCGGTCCCACCTCAATGATATGATCGGCGGCGCGGATCATGGCTTCGTCGTGTTCGACCACGACGACCGTGTTGCCGGCGTCGGTTAAGGTCCGCACGATGGCAATCAGCCGGTTGATGTCGCGCGGATGCAGACCGACACTGGGTTCATCGAGCACGAACAGCGTATCGACGAGAGACGTACCGAGGCAGGAGGTCAGGTTGACGCGCTGCACTTCTCCGCCGGAGAGTGTCTTCGAGGAACGGTCGAGCGTCAGGTAACCCAGCCCCACCTGCTGGAGGTAGCGCAGCCGGGTAAGGATCGACTCGTAGGCGAGCGACGCGCTGTGCGCCTCGCCGTGGTCGCCCTGGACCGAGCCGGTGTCGGCTGGAGGCGCCGACTCGACCGCCTGGAGCAGGTCGGACACCGGCAGCTGGTACAGCGCGGGCAGCGTGTGGCCCATCCATTTCCAGCACAGCGCCTCGGGCTGAAGGCGCGAACCTCCGCAGGCCGGACACAGGTTGTAGGCCCGGTAGCGCGACAGGAAGACGCGCACGTGCATCTTGTAGGTGTTTTTTTCGAGCCACTTGAAAAACCCCTTCAGGCCGTACCAGGCCTTAGGCCACTCCTTGCCCTCCTCGCCGTAGCCGGGTTCGCCGTCGATGATGAAGGAACGCTGCTCGTCCGTGAGCGAAGCAAACGGTACATTCGTCGGGATCCTTCGCTTGCGCGTCAACGTGAGCAGGTCCTTCTTCGACTCACCGTAGACTTCGCCCTCCCAGCACTTGATCGCCCCGGCGTCGATGGAGAGCGACGCGTCCGGAATGGCCAGCCGGTAGTCGATGTCGATGACGCGACCGAAGCCGCGGCACTGGGGACAGGCGCCGAGCGGGGAATTGAAGGAAAAAAGCGCCGGCGTGGCGGGGCGGAACGTGCGGCCGGTTTTGGGTGAGTGCAGGCCGCGGGAGTAGTGACCGACCTCCGACAGGGACGTGGCATCGATCAGGTACACCTGCCCTTGTCCAAAATGCAGCGCGGTCTCGGTCGCCTCAAGGAAGCGGGACTTCTGGTCATCGCTGATGGCGATGCGGTCCTGCGCCACCCACAGCGCCTTGGCCTGCTGCAGCGGAGTTCCGTCCGCGATCAGGTCGTCGATGCGATGCACGGCGAGAGGCCGGCCCGGGGCCGAACCGATGAGTGCGCGCACATACGACTGCGTCTTCAGGTTGGACAGGATTTCCGGCCAGGTGAGGTTTTCGGGTTTGGTGATCTTGAAGCCAACGATCACCGTGCGCCCGGCCAGGCTGTTTCTTGCCCGCAGCCAGATGGTCTGCGGGTTGTCGTCCTCGACCCGTTCCCCGGTTTCGGGATCGAAACACTCCGCGACGTGACTGAACCAGACTTTGAAAAAGTCGGTCAGCTCGGTCATGGTGCCTACGGTCGAGCGCGAGGTCTTGACCGTATTGGTCTGCTCGATCGCGATCGACGGCCGGATGTTTTCGATCGAGTCGACCTTGGGTTTGTCGAGCAGGTCGAGGAACTGCCGGGTGTAGGCGCTGAACGTTTCGACGTAGCGCCGCTGTCCCTCGGCATGAAGCGTGTCGAATACCAGCGACGACTTTCCCGCGCCGCTCAGACCGGTCACCACGATGTAGCGACCCAACGGCAGATCCAGATCGAAACCCTTCAGGTTGTTCTGCCGCACCCCACGCAACCGGATGCACTCCGGAGCCGGAGCCGAAGCGGGTGGAGCGGCGGGCGGGATAGCAGGAGCATTTCGGGAGGAGGGACGAATCTTGACGGCAGAAGGCACCCGGGTCACGAAGCGCACCCCGGCGAAAAACTCAACTGTGCGGAGAGGACATGGCAGGAACGATTGTAAGTAATTGTTCTAAATAAGGTAAGGAAAGCTATCCTGTCAGTAGAGCGTCCCTCCGAGCAGGCGGAGCCGCGCCGCCGGCCCGTATGTGCTTCAATTGACGATTGCAGCGGCTCCAGTGGAGGTGGCCTCGTTGAGGCCGCGACGGGACCGCTCGGTCCCGCTTCCGATGACTGGTTTCCTCACGCGGCGCCAATCTCCGCGGGGTCGGCGACCCCACCTCCAACGGTGCCGAGCTTGGATCGAGGCTTACGTGAGCGCGCACGCGCGCCTGCTGGGTTCAACCGCCTGATTCCGGCTCACGCACGTTCGGCGGGGCCGGCGGCGCGGCGGGACTCGACGAGTTCCCGTTTGGCGAGGGTGAGTCGGGCGCCGGCCGAGTCGATGGCGCGGGCGATGGCGGCGTCGGGCTTGGTGTCGGTGACGATGGTGAAGCGGGGATTGAAGCCCGCGGTCAGGGCCAGCGCCTTGCGGCCGAACTTGGTGTGGTCCATCGCGAAGACGCTCTGTTCCGCCGCCGCGATCATTTTGCGCTGGGTGGCGACGATGAGGGCGTTGTGATTCCAGACTCCGGATTCGGTGATCCCGGCGCCTCCGAGGATGGCGAGGTCGGCATGGATGTGCTCGAGCGACTGTTCGCAGAGGGGTCCGACGAGCACGCCGAGGCGGTTGTAGATCGAGCCTCCCGTCACGATGGTCTCCACCGTGCCCACCTCGCCAAAGAGGCCTGCGATGGGGAGCGAATTGGTGATGACCTGGAGCCGTTTGGCCGTGAGCAGCCGCGCGACCGCGTAGGTGGAGGTGCCGCCGTCGAGGATCACGGTCATGCCCGGCTGGACCCGATCGGCGATGAGACTGGCGATGGCAAATTTCTCGGCCGCCATGCGCTGGTCGCGGGCGATGAAGTCGTACTCACGCGACACCTCGTCCGTCTCGATCAACGAGGCGCCGCCGTGGTGCCGGCGGAGGATGCCCTTGGTTTCCAGTTCATTCAGCGCCCGGCGCACCGTCGAGAGGGAGATCGCAAAGCGCGCCGCCAGGGTGTGGAGGTCGGCGTAGCGATGATCCCGGATGTGCTTCTCGATGAGATCGAGGCGTTGCTTGTTGGTCATGTCGACGGGGCGTGGAGCTTCTGAAACAGATCGAGGTAGGCGCGGGTTTGCTTGTCCGGGGAGAAGGCGTCGCGGGCAAACTGCCGGACACGGCAGGATTCTTGCCGACGAAACTCCCGGTCGGCGACCCGTTTCTCCAATGCCGCGAGAAATGCCGTCTGATCGCCCATCGGCACCACCGTGCCGCCGCACTCGGAAACGCCCGAGGCCGCGTAGGCGAGGGACGGTAGACCGTGGGCGTGGGCTTCGATGAGGAAGTTCGAGAGAGACTCGGAACGGGAGGTCATCACGGCCAAGTCAGCCAGCGGGTAGAGGGACGTGGGATTGGACATGAATCCCAGAAACTGCACCCGATCCGCGAGGCCGCGGCTGGCGGTCTGTCGCATCAGCTCCGCGCGCGTCGGGCCCTCTCCCACCAGCCAGAACTGCCAGGGCAGGGAGGCCGGGAGACGCGCCACCAGGTCCAGGCATTCCCGGTGGTTTTTCTCGGGACGGAACATACCGACCCAGAGGAGCACCACCGTGTCCGGCCCGGCGCCGCGTTGCCGGCGCGCCTCCTCCCGGTCCTGGTCCGACGGCGGCGGGGCGGGGGTAAACACCAGGGAGTTGTGGATGACCGAAACCCGGTCTGCGGTGGCCTGACCGGCGGCGATGACCCGGTCCCGGGTTTCGTGGCTGTTGGCCACCACATGACGCACGGTGCGCAGGGAGCGACGAAAGAGCCAGGGCAGGACTTTGCCCGTGCGCAGCGTGGCGATGACCACGGCACGTCGCAGCCTGCCGGCCAGGAAACTGCCGTAACAATTGGCCATGCGTCCCATGCAAAGAACGCCATCGGGATCAAATTCACGGGCGCGACGAATCAGCCCGGGGGCATACCAGTCCCAACCCAAATCCGATTTTTGCAGGACCAGACGCTGCACGCGGGCCGAAGGCAGGGACGAAAGAGCGCCTCCGGGTCGAAAAGTCATCAGCATCACCTGATGGCCGGAGTCGGCAAAGGCACTGGCCAGGGTGCAGGCCTGTCGCTCCGTGCCTCCGCTGCGGAGGTAGTCCTGGACAACGAGGATTTTCAATGGACGCAATCGCCGGTTCGGAGCAAGGTGGGGGGTCGATGAATCATCCGTTGCTGCAGTTAATCTGGCGTTGGGCGGTCTTGGCGTTGGGTGTGACGCTGGCGTCGCATGTCGTGCCCGGCATCGCCTATGACGTCCCCAGGACACTGCTCGTGGTGGTGCTGCTGTTGAGTTTCTTTAATGCGGTGCTGAAACCGATCCTCGTGATTTTTACACTCCCCTTCATCATCCTGACCCTAGGGCTGGGGGTGGTGCTGATCAATGCGTTGTTATTTCTTTTTGTGGGTCGACTTGTCGAAGGGTTTCATGTGCAGGGATTTTGGTCGGCTCTGGGCGGCGCGGTGATTGTCAGTCTGACCAACTTGTTCCTCTCGGGCATGATCTCCGGAGGCCCTCCCTCCGGGCGTTCCGGGCCCCCCACCAAGCGGAAGGGGCGGTCGGAGGACGTGATCGACGTATAGCCAGTTTCCACTTGCGGGGTTCTCGGGGCGTGGCGAGGGTGCGAGTATGGCTGAAACTACGGACTACGACCTTATCGTCATTGGCGGCGGGCCCGCGGGCTATGCTGGCGCGATTCGCGCCGGGCAACTGGGGAAGAAAGTCGCTTGCATCGAATTGGAGCGCGCTGGAGGCACGTGCCTCAATTGGGGCTGTATTCCGACCAAGGCCCTCCTGAAGAGCGCCGAGCTATACCAAAAGATGAAGAAGGCTGAGATCTACGGACTCAGCGCCAAGGAAATTTCCTTCGACTTTCCCAAGGTGATGGAGCGCTCGCGCGGGGTGGCCGCGCAGATGGCGAAGGGCGTCGAGTTCCTGTTCCGCAAGAACAAGGTCGATTACTTCATTGGCAAGGGTCAGGTCATCGCCCCGGGCATGGTGTCGATCAGCGGCGGCGAGCACCAAGGGAAGTTCTTTCGCACCAAGAACATTCTCATCGCCACGGGCTGCAAGATGCGTCGGATCGCGGATCTGGCCTATGATGGTCAACGGGTCATGACGTCACGCGAGGCGCTCGCCGCCACGCAGCTGCCGAAGTCCGCGATCATCGTGGGTGCGGGGGCGATTGGCGTGGAGTTTGCCTATTTCTACAATGCCTTTGGGACCAAGGTGACCTTGGTGGAGATGCTGCCGAGCGTGTTGCCGGTGGAGGACGAGGAGATTTCCAAGGTTCTGCAGCGCTCGTTGGAAAAGCAGGGCATCACGATCCTGACCGGCACCAAGTGCGAGAACTTCCGGGTGGGAGCGTCGTCGGTGAAGGTCGATCTCGTCACCGGCGACAAGAAGCAAGAGGTGGAAGCGGACGTGCTGCTGTCAGCCATCGGTGTGGTCGCCAATATCGAGGGCGCGGTGGCTCCGGCAGTGAAGGTCGAACTCGATCGCAACTATGTGAAGGTGGGCGACGACTACCAGACCAACGTCAAGGGCATCTACGCGGCGGGCGATATCATCGGGCCGCCCTGGCTGGCCCACATCGCAACGTATGAGGCGGTCAACGCCGTCAACGGCATGTTCGGTCACAGCAAGGCGAAACGGGTGAAGATTTTCCCGGGCTGCACTTATTGCCAGCCTCAGGTCTCCAGCACGGGCTTGACCGAGCGGGCGGCGAAGGAAAAGAAACTCGACGTCAAGATCGGCAAATTCCCCTTCACGGCGTCAGGCAAGGCGGTGGCGTCGGCTGAGAGCGAAGGATTCGTCAAGGTCATCAGTGATGCCAAGACCGGCGAAATTTATGGCGCCCACATCATTGGCAGCGAAGCCACGGAGATGATTGCCGAGTACGGACTGGCAATGGAGCTGGAGGCGAGCGTGGAGGAAGTCCACCAGACGATCCACGCCCACCCCACGCTGAGCGAAGCGATCATGGAAGCGGCCGCCGCCACCTCAGGCGAGGCGATCCACATCTAGCCGGGGCCGCAGGCGCGGTCCCCATGGTATCCGTTTCATCCGGCGCGAGTGTCATCCCGGGGATGACACTTGTCCGGAGCGGGGCGCGCCGGGTGGGGACAAGAAAGGGGCGGACTCGGGGGTCAGGCGAGCAGCTGACGGACGACATTGCCGTGCACGTCGGTCAGGCGGAAGTCGCGGCCGCTGTGCTTGTAGGTGAGTCGCTCGTGGTCGAGTCCCAGGAGGTGCAGCACCGTCGCATGCAGGTCGTGCACGTGCACGCGGTTTTCGGTGGCTTTGAAGCCGAAGTCGTCGGTGGCTCCGTGGACCATGCCGCCTTTGACACCGCCCCCGGCCATCCACATGGAGAAGCCATAGTGGTTGTGGTCGCGTCCGGCGGTGGGGCCAACCTTTTCGCCCTGGGAAAGCTCGACCGTGGGCGTGCGGCCGAATTCACCGCCCCAGATCACAAGGGTTTCGCCGAGCAGGCCCCGTTGCTTGAGGTCGGTGAGCAGGGCGGTGATGCCCTGGCAGCTTTCGGCGGCGAGACGGCGGTGTCCCTTTTCGATGTTCTCATGGCTGTCCCACGGCTGCAGCGTGCCGTGCCACACCTGGACAAACCGCACGCCCCGCTCGACCAGCCGGCGGGCGATCAGCATCTGCCGCGCCTGGGGGGTGTTGCCGTAGAGGGTGCGGATGTGCTCGGGCTCGCGGTCGCAGTCGAAGGCGTCGGTGGCCGCGGTCTGCATGCGGAAGGCCGTCTCAAAACTATGGATGCGCGCCTCCAGCGCCGGATCGTGACGGCTCGCGAGGTGTTTCCGGTTGAGGGCGGCGGCGAGGTCGAGCTGCGAACGCTGCGCGCCACCGGTGAGGGAGGGATTGTGCAGGTGCTCGATCAGCTGGGCGGCGGTCTTGTCCTGCGTTTCGATGTAGGTGCCCTGGTAGCTGCCGGGTAGAAACGAGGACTGCCAGTTGTCGGCCCCCGCGACGGGCATGCCCTTCGGCACGAGGACGACGAAACCCGGCAGGTTCTGGTTTTCCGTCCCGAGCCCGTAGGTGATCCACGACCCGATGCTGGGGCGGGTCATGATGCTCGCGCCGCAATTCATCAGGCGGAGCGAGTTTTCGTGGATCGGTGTATCCGTGTACATTGAACGGATCACGCACAGATCGTCCGCATGCGCGGCGGCGAGCGAGCCGAACAGTTCGCTCACCTCCAGGCCGGACTGGCCGTAGCGGGCGAACGAAAACGGGGAGCCCAGGGCGGTGCTGGTGGGACGCTCGGTCTCCAGGTGAATGGGCAGGCGCTGGCCGTGGTACTTGGTCAGGAGTGGCTTGGGATCAAACGTATCCATCTGGGCCGGTCCCCCATTGGCGAGGATCTGGATGACGTACTTGGCCCGGGGCTTAAAATGCGGGGCGCGGGGCGCAAGCGGATCGACGGTGCCGGCGGCACGGGCCGAGACGTCGCCCAGCAGAGCGGCGAGCCCGAGGGTTCCGAAGCCGGCGCCGCAACGGCGCAGCATCTCGCGACGCGACATCGGATCAAACAGTGACGAAGCGGTGGAGGGAGGCATCGGAAATCGGGGTTGGCGGAAGGAGCAAAGCGTGCGGTCGGGCCGTTTCAGTCGCAGAAATAAAACTCGTTGGACATGAGCAGCACCTGGGCGAGCGCGGCCCAGTGACGTTCCTCGGGAGCCGGGCCAAGGTACTGCAGGGCGAGGGCAAATTCCTCCGGATCGGGGAGCCGGACGAGGATGCGGCGGTAGAGCGCGCGGATCCGCTCACGGGGATCCAGCAGCTCGGCAATTTCCGGCTGGCGGTTCACTCCCTCGGCCTGGGCGCGGACAAAGGGACTGTTGAGGAAATAGAGGGCCTGAAGCGGATGGCTGGTTTCGGCGCGCCGGGCGATGGATTGATCGGGATTGGCGACGTCGAAATTTCGCAGCAGTGCGGGAATGCGGAACCGGTCGGTGGTGCCGTACACGGCGCGGCGCACGTTTTCGTCGTCCAGCGGAGCACTCCGGCCGCCCAGCCGGACATCGAGCCGTCCGGCGACTCGCAGCAGGCTGTCGCGCAAGGCCTCGAATTCGAGGCGTCGCGGACTCATGCGCCACACCAAGCGGTTTCCCGGGTCCCGCTCCATCGCGGCCGGGTTTGCGGTGCTGCTTTGCTGCCAGGTGGACGAGGCCATGATGTAGCGGTGCAGGGCTTTGATCGACCAGCCGTGGTGGATAAACCAGCTGGCCAGGTGATCGAGCAACTCCGGGTGAGAGGGTCGTTCTCCGGTGGCCCCGAAATCATCGGGGGTTGCCACCAGTCCCCGTCCAAAGTGCTGCTGCCAGATGCGATTGACGATGACGCGAGCGGTCAGGGGATTGCGCGCGTCGGCCACCGACCGGGCAAACTCGAGCCGCCCGTCGTCCGGGTAGAGCCGGTGGTCGAGCGAGGCCAGCACCTGCGGAAAGCGACGGGGCACTTCGGCGCCGAGCTTGCGGCGGTCGCCCCGGATCATGATGTGCGGGTTCACGGGCGGTCCGACCACGGCGACGGCCTGGGCTCGATCGACAGGCCCGTTGGCTTCGAGGATGGTCAGGCGCTCACGCAGTTTTCCGGCCGCCTCGCCATCGGGGCGGGAGACCAGCTGGTGTTCGGTGACAAAGCGCAGAAGGTCCTCGGCCACTTCTTCGCGGGTGAATTGCAGCGGGGAGTCAGCCGCATTGATGAATCGGGCAAGGTCCGTTTCCTCGGTGGCCTGCAGCGCCTCGGTGATGAGTTTTCCGAACGCATCGGCGACCTCGAGCATGGACGCGGGCGGCGAGGTCCGCAGCGCGTTGAGGACCCGGGAATCGTGAAGCTCCGGGTGGCGGAAAGCTTCGTCGAGCAGGCTCTGAACCCGGGTGGAAAAACCCTCGCGGGGAGATTCGATCAGGGTCGGCCAGAGACGGAAGAAGGCCACGCCCCGCCGATTGCCTTCCTCGATCAGCGCCTCCCAGCGTGGGGCGCCGCCGCGCACGAGCAGACCCCGGGGTGTGTCGAGGGGTATGAAGCCTTCCACGGTGCGGTGTTGTGGCGAGGAGTCGACCAGCCGGCGCAGGTACTCCGGGGCCAACTCGCGCAGCAGGCGCTTCGCCTTGATCACGCAGGCGTCGATGTGCTTTTCGTATTCGGCGAAGATCGCGGCGCGGTCCGCCCGGTACTTGGCGACGGCCTCCGGAGGTCCGACCTCGGCCACCTCGGGTAGGTCCAGCGGCTCCCGGCTGCTCGCAAGGATCCCGGAGAGCGAGTAGTAGTCCGCGGCGGGAATGGCGTCGAATTTGTGGTCGTGACACCGTGCGCACGCCAGGGTCAGACCGAGCAAACCACGTCCGATCGTGTCGATGCGGTCGTCGATGATCAGTTCCGGCGCCTCGATGTTGCCTTCAAAACGGCGCCCCACCGTGAGGAAGCCCAGGGCGCGCAAATCGGGTTTTTCCTCCGGCGGCAGGCGGTCGGCCGCCAGTTGCTCCAGCACGAAGCGATTGAACGGACGATCGGAATTGAATGTGTCGATCACGTAGTCGCGATACGTGTGCGCAAACGGGATGCGCCGCTCGCTGTCGGTGGACTTGTCGGTCGTGTCGGCAAAGCGGGCGACGTCGAGCCAGTGACGGGCCCAGCGCTGTCCATACTCGGGGCGGGACAAGAGGTGGTCGACCAGTGCAGAGAAAGCAGCCGGTGAGGGCTTGGCCACGAACTGTTCCACGCGGTCATACGACGGCGGCAGGCCGATGAGGGTGAGGTAGGCGCGTCGCACCAGCGTGCGGGGATCCGCGGGTGGGTTGGGCTTCAGAGCCTCCTGCTGCAGGCGGGCCTGGACGAACCGGTCGATGTCATTGCGCACTGCGGCTCCTTTTTTGGCAGGGGGTACCGCGGGAGCGATGATGGGCTGAAACGCCCAATGGGCCCGTGCCTGCTCCAAGGTCATCGGTGTGATCTTGTGAGCGCGTTCGGCGGCGGCGGCGACGCGGGGATCGGGGGCGCCCCGCTTGACCCACTCGGTCAGCAATGAAATCTCATGATCATTCAGTTTCTGCTTGGGCGGCATCTGCAGATCTTCGGTGGCGTAGCGAATGGCTGAGATCAGGAGACTGGAACCCGGATCACCGGGCGTGATCACTTCACCGCTGTCGCCTCCGGCCCGCCAGGCGGGAAGGGAGTCCAGTCGCAGGCCCCCTTTCTGTTTCTTGTCGCTGTGGCACTCATAGCAGCGCTCGACCAAAATGGGACGGACATTGCTCTCAAAGAACGTAACGTCCTCCGGGGAAAGGGTCACCCCGGTTGACGCCTCCTCCTTGGGGGCCGCGATCGTCGATGCGACCACCAAGGTCAGGAACCAGAAAGCGGAGAGGCAACAACGACGCATGTAGGTGGGGAGGCGTTACCGTGTGACGCCGGTCCGGTGGACGCGGCACCCGGGAGAATGCACGTCGATAGGTGAGTCCCGCCGCCTCGGCAAGGCCGGGATGCGGTGAAGCGCGAATTCTGTGGCGAACGACGCGCCGACGCTATCGCACCTCGAGCTGCCCGTGTCCTGACACGGCTTCATCGAGGATCCACCGATCACCCGCTCTTCGGGCAGGGACTGAAATTTCACCTCGATAGACTCCCCGGCTGCTGGCCGGCGCGGGCAGGTCGAGACGCGCGGACACGCCCCGCGGCAAGGTCACGGTGAACCGAAACGTCGTGCCGCTCTCCCAAGCGACAAGGATGGGACCGCGCGGTGTCGGTACCTTGCCCTCGGCCTGTGCCAGCGATCCGGGATGGGGGCGGACCGTGGCCTGCTCCCATCCGGGGGTGAGCGGGGACACGCCGAGGATGTAACGGGGAAACAGATTCGCCGGCGCCGCACCCCAGGCGTGATTCCAGTCCTGGTTGGGTTTGTAGCGCTGGTCCCAGGCCTCCCAGGTGACGGTGGTGCCACTTTCGACCATGTGACGCCAGCTGCGGTCGCCGGGTGCCGCGATCAAGGCCAGGGCGGCCTCGCTTGCCCCGTATTCAAAGAGCCCCTCCAGCAGGTACTGGGCGGCATAGACCGAGCAGGCCATGCCCCGCGAAACGACGAACGCCGTCACCCGGGGGCGCTCGGCTTCCGGCACGAGGCCGAAGGCGAGGGGGAAGAGGCTGGCGTGCTGGGATGCGTGGTCGGTGCCCTCGCCATCCCGGTAGAGGCCGCGGACGGGATCGTAGCAGGTGGCCTGGAAGGCGGCGCGGGTGGTGCGGGCACGCGCGGCAAATGCCTCGGCCTCGGCCTGGCGGCCCAGGGCCCGGGCGAGCCGGGTCATGAACTCGAGGCTGCGCAGGTGGAAGGCGTTCACCACCGTGTTCACCGGGGTGAACACGAATCCGTCGCGCTCGGCGGCCGGCCAGTCGACGAGGTCGCCCTTCCGGAGGTGCGCGGGCGAACTGGTGATGAGGCCATCGTTCCGGGCGCGTTCGATCAGAAGTTTGGACTTGAGCGATTCATAGCGGGAGGCCAGCCAGCGGGTGTCGCCGGTGTGCATCCAGTCGGCGTGCACCATGAAGACCAGGTGTGAGGCCCACTCGGTCGGCCAGGTGGGGTGGGCCATCAGGTGGTCAAAGGTGTCGCGGGCCATGAGCACGTCGCGGTCGGTGGCGTAGTGGCTGAGCTGATTCAAGTAGGCGTCGGCCTCGTAGGGGATGCGCTCCCGGTCGCCGTCGACGTACACGCCGGCGAAGCTGGTGGCCTTGATCGAGTAGCGGCAAAGGTCCCAGATGCGATTGAGCATCGGGTCGGAGGAGGAGAAGCGGGCGGCGTCGTCATCCCAGGTGGCGGAGAACGCCGAGCGACGCGTGACATGTTCGGCGCGGAGCTCACCGGGCCAGCCCTCGATTTCGACCCAGCGGAAGGGCAAGATCACACCCCACTCGGACGGAGTGAGCACAGCGGGCGGCGTGAATTGGCCGTACTGGTCCGGCTTCTCGTCACCCTTCACCTGACGGGTGTTCCGGGCATCGGCGGTCGGCGCGGCGATGACCGGAGTGCCTCCGGCCAGATCAACCTCGATGCGAGCGTAGCGGACGGTGCCGGGCGGCTTGCGCTCAATGCGTTCGCCGCTGATCGCCTCTCCCAGATGCACGACCACACGACCGGAGACCCCGGCAGGAGGGGAGAGACGGAGGTTTCCGAAGGCGACGCGTCCGAAGTCGACCCGGATCACTCCCGGTGCGACAGGGGTGAGGTTCACTGGTGCTTCGTCGACCAGATGCACCGGTGCGGCGAGCAGGGCCGTTCTGGTGAACAGGCATGCGAGCGCGGGCAGGATCGAAGAGATCAGGAAACGGAGGCGGGTCATGGGAAATGGGGCGCGAGGGCGACGCTGGAGCGAGCGGGGATTGAACCACGAATGGACACGAATGAAGCAAAGAACCGCGCTTGAACCGCGGATCGACCTGGATGCAACCCGGATTGGCTGAAGAAGGTAGTGACCAGGCAGGTGAAGGCTTTTGTTGTCCCTTATCCGTCCCGCGGCCGCGCCTGCGCGTCAACTCGAGGAGCGGGTGTGTGAGAACGTTGCGGTTCCGGTGGAGGTGGTCCCGCAGTCGCGGGAAGGCCGCGGCGGGGATTGCCAGGGCCCGGCTTCGTGCTCCGATATCTTCACACGACGCCCATTCGCGCGGGGTCGGCGACCCCACCTCCAACAGCACCCGCCTTCGATCGCGCTAACGCTGACGCTGATGCGCAGGTGCGAGATCTTGAAATCGGTTTTTTGGGGCCTCCCATCGTGCTAGTAATTCGTGTCCATTCGTGGTCATTCCTTGGATGACGAGGCATTCGCTTTTATGGCCGGTCACTAGCGGTGAAGCAGCCCGTGCAGCCGCCGACTGGTGTGGACTTGGGTTTTGGTACGTGGGACCCAACCGTCATCTGGGATGACTGGTGCGAGCGGCGGGAATCGAACCCACATCTACGGCTTCGGAGACCGCTACACTATCCATTGTGCTACGCCCGCAAGAGTCTGGCCAACGTTCGGTCAGAAAGTGAAACCTTCTCCCCGCTCGGCAATCCCAAAATGCGGAAGGAGCGGTCGGGGCACAAAAAAGGCAGATCGGAGAACCGATCTGCCTTCAAAAGAGAAACCTGAGGCTGAGCTCAGACGTCGGGCTTGGTCTTGCGCAGGCCCTGGACGCGGTCGCCCGCTTTCCACTGGCCACGCTTCTTGAGCAGATCGACGCGCTCAAAGCGCTTCAGGACGTTGCGCTTGATGACAATACCGGAGACGCCTTGGAGGCTTTTGTGCTGTGACATGGCTAGAAGGTGGGTGAGTTGCGGTTAGAAACGGTCAGCTTGAACGCCCGCACCCGCCCATGACAAGTACTTTTCTGAAACGGCGTCGGCCTGGACCACGATCCATTCCGGAGTGTCATAGGGGTGGTGTTGGTGCACCCAGCGCTCGACCGCAGTGAGTCGGTCGGCAGGAAACTTCAAGGTCAGTCGAAATTCTTGCGACTCCTCCAACTTCCCATTCCATCGATAGATGGAAGTGATGGGGCCATCGATTTGCGCGCAGGCAATGAGACCCGATTCGACCAGGGGACGAGCCAGCTGCTCCGCCGCTTCCCGGGTGCTGACGGTGGTCCAAGCGACCGAAAGCGCGGGGGTGGAGGAAACGAGGGTTCGTCCGGGAGAAGGGCTTGAGGCCGGAGACGCGTCGGCGTGGGGTGGCACCGATACCGGTAATTCCGCCCACCGACGCGCAAAGCTGGCATCGTCCAGCACGGGCTGAAATGCGGCCGGATCGATCGTGGGTTGCACCTCTATCCACGATTTGCAGCCTTCGTGGGCGGCCGTGAGGGTGAGGATTTGCGGCGAAAGGGCGCGGAACACGCGGAGGACCCAGACGTGCAAACCGGGAGGCTGGCGCCAGATAAAACGCTCGTTGATCAGGTCGTCACTCCACCCGTGGAAAGGACTTAGGCGTTTCAGATCTTCGAGATCGGTGATAAATGCGGCACCTTCCACCGTTGCGGCAAACCGCAGTTCCACCGTCGCCGGCACTCCTGCCTCGCGGAGAGCCACGGCCGGTACTTCCGCCCGGCGGGCCAGCGCGGGTTTGAGCCCGGCCTGCTGGGCGTGAAACTGGGTGGGAAACAGCCAGAACCGCGACGCCCGCAGGGTCAGTCCCCCGGGGCCTTCGGCCAGACCGCCTTTGCGCAGGAGCAGAATCTGTTCACCGGCGCCCAGGGCGTCGACGATGACCGACCATTCCTTGAATGCCGGGGTCACGGAACGTCATTGGGCCTGTCGGGCGACCTTGTATTCGGCCGGTTGTTGCCCGGCGGGAAGGGCGAGCAAGTCGTAGTCGCGGTAGCCCGTGATCGTCACGTCGGCGAATTCGCCGACGGGCAGCGAACGCGGCACGTAGACGCGGCCATCGATATCCGGTGCGTCCGCCTCGCCCCGGGCGACTCCGGGTTCCTCCACGAGGACACGCAGCTTCCGACCGACGTAAGAGGCGCTGACCTCGGACGCGATTTCCTTTTGCAGCGCCATGGTCCGGTGCCAGCGGGCCTCCTTTACCTTGGAGGGCAGCTGATCGTCCATCTTGGCGGCGCGGGTGCCTTCTTCCTGCGAGTAGCGGAACACGCCGAGTCGCTCGAACTTGGTTTCGCTGATGAAGCCGCAGAGCTCGTCGACGTCGGCATCGGTTTCCGCCGGAAAGCCGACAATGAAGGTCGTGCGAATGGCGATGCCGGGAATGCCGGCCCGGATTCTCCCGATCAGATTGCGAATATACTCGCCGCTGGTTTCGCGCTGCATCCGGCCGAGCATGGCGTCGCTGATATGCTGGAGCGGAATGTCGATGTAGCGGGCGACTTTCGGACACTCGGCGATCGTGCGGATCAACTCATCGCTCCAATGGGCCGGATGCGTGTAAAGCAGGCGGATCCAGAAATCGCCCTCGATCGCATTCAGCTGCCGCAGCAGGGTGGTCAGGGCGGTGCCGCGCGTGGAGTCCACCGGCGTGCGTGAATTCGGGCGCTGCTCCCAGGTGTCCATGCCGAAGAAGGTGGTGTCCTGGGAGATCAGGTTGATCTCCCGCACGCCCTCGGCGACCAGCTGGCGGGCCTCAGCCACAACACTCTCGACGGTGCGACTCCGATGACGACCCCGGATCTGCGGAATGATGCAGAAGGTGCACGGGTGATTGCAGCCCTCGGCGATCTTGATGTAGGCGAAATGGCGGGGGGTGAGGCGGAAACGCGGAGTGTCGTAGTCGGGAATGTAGGTCGACTTGGCGGTGACAAAGTTGTCCGGCGTCGGGTTTTTGCCCCGCTCCTTTTCATAGATCTGTTCGATGATCGGCGCGACCTGGGTGACCTGGTCGAGACCGATGAACGCGTCGACTTCGTGAGTGAGCTCGCCCGACAGGTCCTTGGAGAACCGCTGCGACATGCAGCCCGCGACAATCAGTTTCTGTTCTTTCCGGCGTTTGCGCAGACCCCGATTCTGGTGAACCTCCAGGATATGGCCGATCGACTCCTCCTTGGACGAGTCGATGAATGAGCAGGTGTTGACGATCACCACATCCGCCTTTTCGGCATCGGGCACCACCGTCATGCCGGCTTTGTGCAAGTGACCGACCATGATCTCGCTATCGACGAGGTTCTTGGCGCAACCGAGGGAAATCAGACTGACTTTGATCATGACGACGGAACGATGCTTGGAATAGGGGGGCCCGCAAAGGGAAACGCTCCGGCGAGGGGCCGGAGCGCCGGGACACACGACAAAAAAACCGCGGCTTGAAGGCCGCGGTTTGGAAGGCTACTTCTTGGCCTTCACCGTCTTCTTTGCGGCGGCTTTTTTCCGCTTCAGGCGCGCCAGGCGCCGCTTCCGTTTGATGATCTTGTTGGTTTGTTGGCCCATAAATTGAAGGTGAGAGGGCTTATGAATCCATGGAGTGGAGCGCGGAGTCAAGCCCGCCGACCTTACTCCAGCACGACACGGTGGGTCTTGAGGGTCGTTCCCAGCTGCCGATCGTATTCGGCAATTGCTTTGCGGGCATCGCTATGCGCGCGAAACTCCCGGGTCTCGATCTCGGCCAGGCTCTCCTGCAGTTCCAGCACGACGAAAGTGCTGCTCGTGCCAGCGCGGAGTTTCTTCAGTTCGGCATCCAGGGTCAGCTGCGCGAGCTCCCGGGCTACGCGGGCTGCTTCGATGCGTTTCTGGGCCGTCTCGATCTGTCCGGCGGCATTTCCAATATCGACGACAATGGTCTGCTCCAGCGCGGCGCGCTGCAACTCGGCTTGCTTCAAGGTAAGTTGGGCGGCCCGATAGCGTCCCCGTTCCTGGGCAAAGGTGATGGGCACCTCGACCACGACCCCGGCGCTGTAGGATCGGTTCTCGCGATCGGTCACCTGCCGCCGGCTCCCGCTAAACCCGGCGTCGAGACCGTTGTAGCCGAGGCTGGCCACGGCATCGACCTGGGGAAGCCGTTGATTTCGTTGATAGATACGATTGAGGTCGGCTCGCTGGGCGAGGAGAACAGCCTGGCGGTAGTCCGGACGATTTTCGAGGGCGACCGGGAAGTCGCGGGCCGGATTGACGTCGACCGTGGGAGCCGGGGCGGGCGATTCAATGTCGATCGTCTCGGCCAGCAAACGGACCGTGTGTTCGTCGGAGATCAGTTGCTTGAAGAGGTTCTCCGTGTCCCTGACCGTGCGCTCGGCGGAGAGAATGGCCTCTTCGCGACGGGCCACCCGGGCGCGGGCGGCGGTGACGTCGTAGTCGGACATCGATCCCACTTTGAACCGGCGCTCATTTTCCGATACCAGCCCCTGAGCCAGTGATCGGGAGCGCAAAGAAGTTTCGAGGATTTTCTTGGCGAAATGGAGGTCGTTGTAGCGGAAAATGACCTCGGTGATCGTATTGATCGCGGCGTTGCGGTACTCCCACTCGCTGCGTGCCTTGTCGACCCGGGCGAGGCGGACCTGCACGAGGTTGGCTCCCAGACCGAGATTGCGAAGGAGGGGCTGCCGTACGCTCAGACCCGAGAAGGAATAGTATTGGTCAGCAAACTCGTTGAACGTGCCACGCCGGTTTTGGGTGCTGCCGCCGAGGCGGTAGCTCAGTCCCCACGGCGATTGACCGATCAGACCGGCATCATAGGAGTCCACCTTCACCAGGGACGACGGTGGCCGGGAGCCGCTGAACGGATCCGACGGCTGGGGGTTGCCATCTTCGGAGTAGCTGTAGGTGAACTGAAGTTTGGGATCAAATCGCCCCCAGGCGGCGAGCAGGTCGGCCCGGGCGATCTGCGGAGTAACCGACTCGATGCTGATGGAATAGTTCTTGGCCAGGGCTCGCCGGATCGCTTCGTCCAATGAGAGCGGCCCTTCGGCCCGGGAGAGCACGCTCAGAATCGGGAGCGAGCAAAGAATCGAGAGGCAAAAGGACCGGAGAATCCGGGAGGGCGGCCGTACAGAAAAATTCACGACGATCGAGGGAGCGAGGGAGCGAACAGTTCACCCGGTCCAGGCGTGGACACGCCGGGATGGGGGGCAAACGATTCGTGATCCGGGTCAGGTCAACCAGAGCTGCGCGCGCGAAGGCAACGTGCGCTTGGGTGCTTTGGCCTTGGCGGGACCGGGTTCTTCGGCCGCCACGGCTTTGTTCGCGGGAGTGGATTCAGGAGCAGCGGTGGCCTCCAGCCGATCCTCTTGCAGCGCCGCCCGGCTTCCTGCGGCGGCGATGGCCGGTCCGACGGTCAGGGTGGACGACTTGTGGTTACCGGCGCTCACGACAACGGCAGCGAAAGCGAAGAGGAGCGAGAGAGAGGTTTTCATGTGGCTGGGGGTGTCACGGCCTCCGGTGAATCCGACTCGTGACGACCCTTGTCTGCAGGTGGCGTGCCACAGTTGAGATGTTCAGTTAAAGCGCTCCTTACAAACAGATTACGAGTTATTTCAGAGTTGGGGCAGGTCGGGATGGCGCCGGAATTGAAACGAAGGCGTCCCAGAAATGGGACGCCTTTGTCGATCCAGTCCGGCAAACCGTCGGAGCAAGGCCCCCGTCAACGTCCCGGGCGTAGTCGGGTTTTCAGCTGGAACCCGACGGAATCAGTGACTCGCCAGCCGTCACCGTGTTGTCTTGCCGCTCCCAGCGGTAAAGCAAGGGCCCGCGGTTGCGTTCGAGGTGCTTGTAGAGGTCGGGGAGGGTGCGGCGTGGAAGGGTCACCTCGATGACACCGGCCGCGTCGCAGCTCAACGTCCGGGCGTAGGGCTTGAAGTGTTCGGGGCGCCCGATCAGCCGCGCCGCGCCGGCGGGAAACGGGGCGGAGGATGCGGTCCGTTCGGCGATAACAAAAGCGTAGGGCAGGCTGCGCAGATCGATCCCGGCGCGCTGGGCGAAGCGCACCCAGTTGCGGTCGGCGTGCACCCCGACGGGAGGGGGGGCGAAGTGGTGACACCAATGACGTTCTTCTCCGGCGCGCAGCAGTCCACAGGACTCCTGGTGAGTGCAAGGCGCCACGATGTGAGCCCCGTCGGCGAGGAGGTGCTCGCGCCATTGCTGCAGGGAACGGCTGACTTCGTGCGTTCCCGGTTCTACCCAGAGCAGGCTGCGCGTGCCTGCGAGCAGCGAGCGAAAGTCGGGCCGTTGCGCGGGCGGGAGTTCATTCAGCACGTGGCTGACGACGAGCACGTCTGAACCTGTGGACGGCCCCGACGCAGCATCCACGGTCAGGCCGGGAAACGCGGACCGGGCCCGTTCGACGGCATAGGCGACGGCCAGCGGGGAGTGGTCCCACAGCAGCAATCGGGCGACTTTTTCCGGGCCGATCGCGGCGATCACCCGGCGGCCGGCGATTCCACTGCCGCAGCCCCAGTCCAGCACCACGAGCCCTGCGGACGCAGGCGCGGGTGTCCAGGACCGCAGTCGCAGCTCGCGCAGCACGGCGTCCCATTTCCAGCCAATGCGCTCGCCATAGGTCAGATCGTAGGCCGCCAGATCGTGTGGGCTTTTCCAATACGGGTCCTGGGCGGCCTGGCCGTCGAGGAAACCGGCCCGGAGCCGGTCGAGGGCCCGCCAGTCCAGGCTGTCCCAGGTGACGTCGGGCGCTGCCTTCATGGTTCGAGACTCACACCCAGGTGAGAGGCGAGCCGCTGGCTGCGCAGCCCGTAGAACGCGGCGAATGCACGCAGCCGCTCGAGCGCGGCCGCCTGCCCGGTGGATTGTGTGCGGATGGCGGCGATCATGGTGTTTTTTGCCGTGTGCTCCGTGGAGACGAACTCGAAGACCTTGGTGCGGTAACCGGCCCACTCGAGCAGCTGGGCGCGGAGCGCGTCGGTGACAAACTCGGCCTGGCGCTCGTGGAAGATGCCATGTTTCAAGGCATCGGCCAGCACGGCGGGGGCACGCAGCTGGGGACTGACTTCCTTCTGGCAGCAGGGGGAGACGATCAGGAGCCGCGCGCGGCTGGCGACGCCGCGGGCGAGGGCGTCGTCCGTGGCAGTGTCGCAGGCATGGAGCGCGAGGAGCACGTCGATGTCGCCGAGGGCATCGGGCGCGAGGTGATTGATCTCCCCGGGGAGGAATGTCAGGTGTCGAAACCCGCGCGTCGTGGCCACGCGGTTACACAGCTCGACCAGCTCGGGTCGGGACTCGATGCCGGTGACCGTAGCGTGATCTCCGAGGAGCGCCGCGGCGGCGAAGGTTAGGTAACCCTTGCCACTGCCCATGTCCGCGACGCGGAGCGGTGCGGCCGGGGATGCGGTGGACTCTGTCCCCGGGGCAGGAGCCAGGTCGGCCTCGACCAGCAGGTGCTGGAGGATTTCGGTGAATTTTTCGATCTGACGGAGCTTTGCCGCCATGCCCTCGCGGGGCAGTCCCGAGGGGGTGGTCACGCCCAGGTCGCTGAGCCAGGGGGAGTTTGGTGCGACGAGCCGGCTCTTCTCCCGATCGTGCTGGGTGCTCGCCGCCGCGGGTGCGGCACTGGCGAGTTTGACCCTGAGTTTTCCCGTGCCATCGGGAGCGAGTTCCAGTTGGGCGGTCTGGGCCGGAGTGAAGGCGTGGGCGTCGAGAAACGCGCGTCCCAGCAGATCGCGAATCACCTCGAGGGCGGCGGCCGGCGGGTGGTTTTTGGTGATGTCGCGTGTCGCATGTCGAAAGACAAACGTCAGGTGCGGTCCGCCACGGAGCGTGACCGGTCGCACAAAGACATTGCGGAGGGTGGCGTCGGCGGCGCCGGGAGCGGGCTTGCCGAGGGTCAGTTTGACCAGGGTGCCGTCCTCGATGGCGGACTGAAGCAGGGAGAGGAAGCGTTCGCGGGCAGGAGGAGCAGTCACCGGTTCACGATGGCAGGCAGGGGCGCGCGGTAAATAGCGAATTCCGACCCGATCGCCGTGACCGCTAGCGCAATCCGGAGGCGGCGGAGTCGAGTCCGGCGAGCTCCCAGGCTCCCTCGATCGCGAGAAGCTGCCGCTTGCGATCGGGACCAAAGGCATAGCCGGTCAGCGACCCGTTCGCGCCGATCACGCGGTGACAGGGAATGAAGAGGCAGATGGGATTGGAGCCATTGGCGGCTCCCACCGCGCGGGCGGCCGAGGGAGTGCCGGCGGCGCGCGCGAGGTCGCCGTACGAACGTGTTTCTCCATACGGGATCGCGAGGAGCAGACTCCAGATCTTTTCCTGAAACGCGGTGCCGTCTGTCGCGTAGGTGACGTCAAAACGGGTCCGGCGGCCGGCGAAATACTCGGCGAGTTGGCGTCGGATCCCGGGCAGCGCCACGGGCCGGGAGGGAAGAGAAAGGCCGCGGCGTCGATCGAGCAG
Source organism: Opitutaceae bacterium (assembly GCA_046346755.1). Lineage (GTDB taxonomy): Bacteria > Verrucomicrobiota > Verrucomicrobiia > Opitutales > Opitutaceae > UBA6669. Next base: position 353,627 of record JAXMHM010000001.1, read on the forward strand.
TGCCTCCCGTTCACCGAAAGCGGTGGCCACCACGCGGCCGTCCGGTGCGACCGCGACGGAAAATGGGCCCAGGGGAGTGGAAATCGTGTCAAAGGTGGCGGTCATGTCGGGTGAGGTTGATTCAACTGCCAAAGGTGCGCGGTGGCGAGCGAGCGATAGGGAGAGAAGACGGCCATCAGGCGCCGGGTGGCGTCGACGTCGGGTCGGTCCGTGAGGTTCAGCAAAGACTGCAATCCGCTCGTCACCCCGGTGTCGCCGAGGGGGACGCAGTCGGCAAATCCGAGGGACCGCATCATGAGGTAGTTGACGGACCAGGGGCCCAGTCCACGCACGGCCAGCAGGGTGCGCTCGACGCGGCTGGCCGACTGGTGCGCCAGGTCATCCAGGATGAGGGCGCCCGACGTGATGCGCCGGCTGATGTCGATCACGTAGGATGCCTTGGGCCGGGAGAATTTGAGCGGCAGCAGGTCGGACACCTCGAGACGGGCCACGTCGTCCGGCGTGGGTGGGAGGTAACAATCGGTGGATACGCGATGTCCTGCGCGTTCGAACAGCCGGCGTCGCAGTTGAAAGGCGAAGGGCAGGTTGATCTGCTGACCGATGATCGCCCACAGTAGTCCATCGAAGACGGAGGGGGTCTGCACCAACCGCAGTCCTTCCCGTCCGGCGGTGAGGCGCCGAAGTCCCAGCTTGTCCGCCAGTCGGCAAAAGGCGACGCTGTCCTGTCCGAGTCCGATCAGACCGACGACCAGCGCATGCACGCCCGCGCCCAGACCACCGGGAGTCGGCCCGGTATCCCCCGGAATCTCGATTCGGCTCCAGCGGACCTCGACGTGGTCAGTCGCGACGTCGAGATGAAGCTGGACGGGATGGCCCGTGATGCGGGTGAGCAGGGTGTAGTGTGACCCTTCGACCCGCTCCGTCAGGCTCCAGGGATCGCGTCCGAGGGAGCGCAGGAGGTGGGCGGTCGGGTAAGCCGCGGGCAGTTCCAGGCGGAACGCCTGGGCGTCGGGTGCAGCGAGGGCGCGAAACGCCACGGGGGTGAGTCCGTGAGCGCGGCGAAACTGGTCGTGGAACACGGAGAGGGACTCGAAACCCGCCGCAAAGGCCAGTTCGGCGATCTTGTGGGTGGTGGTGGCCAGCGCCTCGCGGGTGTGATCGAGGCGGCTGCGCAGGATCAGGTCGGCCGGGGTGGCGTGGTAGTGCAACCGGCAGAGTTCGAAGAACCGGGTGGTGCCGAAGCCCGAGCGTTTGACCGCGGCTTGCACGTCGGGAAAGGTGGCGGGTGAGCGGCGGATTTCCGCGACCACCCTCTCGATGTCCTCCATGACCGGATCTGCACCCCGGGCATAGTCATCGGGGTGGCACTTGCGGCAGGCCCGAAGGCCCGCCTGCCGGGCGGCTTCGCAGGTGGGGTAGAAGTCGACGTTCTCGGCCTTCGGCTTGCGGGCCTTGCAGGACGGCAGGCAATAGATCCCGGTGGTGCGGACTCCCGTGAAGAAACGCCCGTTGTAAGTGGCGTCGCCCGCCAGCAGACGGGCATACATGTGTTCGTGGCTCAACCGCATGGGACTACCTTACGCCGGTCGCGGCGGTTTGTCGTCCGGATAATTTCGGAGTAATTTTTGAGACGGAAACGCGGCCCGGGCAGACTTCTTGGCCGGGGACCGCGGCAGGATGGTGCAGGCAAGTCAAGGCTGGTCGGCCAGCGATGCCAGCGCCCGGGCAAAGGCTCGGGTGAAGGCGGGGGCGTCGAGCAGCGGGGCGCCGCGCAGCTGTTCCCGAAGCCCAGTGCGGAGTTCACGGCGACGTTCGCTCGATTCCGCCAGGGTGCAGGCGCGCGAACCATAGTCGTCGATCGAATACGTGATGTTTTCGCCCAGGCCCGCGGCCTGCAGGATGCTGGCACCGCTGCGGCTGAACGGGTGGGGACCGGTGCAGGTGACGACAGGAGTTCCCATCCACAGCGCATCGCAGGTCGTGGTGGCTCCGTTGAAAGGGAACGTGTCGAGCATGACGTCGATCCGGGCGCACAGGGCGAGGTAGTCGGGGAAGGGCAGGCGACCTACGAAGTCAACGCGATCAGAGGCGATTCCTGACCCGCCCCAGCGAGCGAGCACCGTCCGCCGTTGTTCCTCCGAAGTGGCGTGGAGGACAAACCGCGCACCCGGCATCCGCACGAGGATGGAGGCCCAGGCGTCGAGCGCACGGGGGGAAACTTTGCACGGATTGCCCAGACAACCAAACGTCGGAGCTCCGGAACCGTGTAGTGGCAGGGGTAGCACATCGGGTGGAGTGTAGCACCAGTAGGGGGATTCCAGCCTGACCCGCTTCTCCGGGTACAGGGAGGGTGCTGCGCCCGGCGGATCCAGGACGGAATCCGTGATCCGGTACGGGATGGCATGCACTCCGGTTCCGCCCGCGTAACCCAGGTAGCTGACCTGTGCGGGGGCTGGTCGACGGGCGAAGAGGGGCAGACGGTTGCCGCTGGTGTGCAGGGCGAGGTCGACGAGCACGTCGAGTCGGTCGGACGCGATCTGCCGGGAAACCGTTTCATCTGACTGCCCGGCGATCGGTCGCCAAATCGCCGCACCGGCGCGCAGGCGCAGGGTGAGCGGGTCTTCGCGTAGCACGTCCGAATAGATAAAGAGATCCAGGCCGCAGGTGCGGGCATGGGCAAACAGACCGACCAGGAAGCGTCCCACCGGATGGTCCCGGAAATCGGGACCGATCAATCCAACGCGAAGCCGGGTCGGAGTGATGCGGGGGTGAGTGCGGGGGAGGGGAGCGGCGCTGGGAGGAAACCGCTGGTTCCAGGTGGCGAAGGCCTCTCGGAGTGAAGGAGCGGGTGCCTCCTCGTAGTGCAACGCGAGGATCAGGTTGCTCAGGTAGGAAGGTTCCCCGGGGGCGGCGACCATGGCTGCTCGGAAGCCCGCCGCGGCTTCGACCGGACGCCCCTGATCCAGCCGGGCGTTGGCGAGACCGTTGAGAGCGGCGGGGTGCTGCGGAGCGAGGTCGAGCGCCCGCACGAACGATGGAACGGCCGCGTCGGTGCGTCCCGCGGACCGCAGCGCATTGCCCAGACTAACGTGCAGGTCGGCGCTCTCGGGGCAGGTCGCGACGGCCTCTTCGAATACAGTCACGGCTTCGGCGACCCGCCCGCTGAGCAAGAGCAGGTTTCCCAGGTCGAGATGGGCGGACACGAGTTCGGGCGCGGCTTTGCGCGCCTGCCGGTAGGCTTGCTCGGCGGCGGAGGAGTCACCGAGGTCCTGCCAGACTCGCCCGAGCAGCGCGTGGATTTCAGGAAGGGCGGGATCGAGGGCCAGCGCAGTCTCAAGGCAGGTGCGGGCTGCCGCCGGTTCACCGCTGAGCCGCAGAAGAGCTCCGAGATTGGCGTGGAGTGCGGCCTGGTCCGGTCGGAGGCGGATTGCCTGCCGGTAGGCGGTGATGGCTTCCGCCGTCACGCCCGCCCGCTGGCCAAGGGTGGCGTAGTCGATCCATGCGTCGACCCCGTCGGGGAACGCGTGAGCCCGGCGACGCAGGCAGGTGAGGGCTTGATGGATGCGACCGGCCCGGGTGTGGGCCTGGGCGAGCAGACGCAGGGTGTCGGCGGACTGCGGATCGTGCGCGAGCACGGGCTCGAGCCAGGCCACCGCCGCGTCGGCCCGGCCGGTTTGCAGGGCGATCAGTCCGAGTCGCTGGCGGGCCTCCAGGGACGTGGCATCCCGCTCGAGCGCGTCCCGGCAGAGCGACTCGGCCTCGGTCAGCCGGCCGTTGCGATGGTGTTCAAGGGCGCGGGAAAGGAGGTCGGCGACGGAAGGAAGGCTCACGGCGGAAGTGCCCGACCGAAACAAGCGGACTGCCCCGAGGCGAGCCGATGTTGTGGGAAGCGGAATTGCGGTGGTGGCTTGCGCGCCACCGGTTCGGGGACTAGAACCTTCCCACCGCTGTACCCTATGCTTTTGTCATCGCGTCTTGTCCTGCTCCTGTTTTTCCCGGTGCGTCGGGTGAAGGCCGTGGCTCCCACTCGCCGAATCGTCGATGGAGGACCGGGATGGAGTGCAGGGGTGAGATGGGGATGCCTGGCTACGATGGCCTGGTTGTGCACGCTCCTGCCGCTGGCGGCGGCGGAGGCGGGGCGGTCCGTGCTGCTCATTGCCGGTCCGCCGAGTCACGGTCCCGGTTTGCACGAGTTCCCTCGGGGTTGTGCCCTGCTGGCGGAGGCGCTGAACGGGGCCGGGCTTCCGGTGCGAGCCGAGGTGTCGCTGGGCTGGCCGGCGGATGCGACCCAGGTGGAGCGGGCCGATGTGGTCGTACTTTATTCCGACGGCCTGGCGGGTCACGTCGCCCGCGGAAAGGGCGACGCGCTCCGCCAGCGATTCAAGGCGGGCAAGGCGCTGGTGGTGCTCCATTTTGCTCTGGAGCCGCCGGACGATGATCCGGAACTGAAGGCGGTGATCTTCGATGCCGTGGGCGGTCGCTTTGAAGCAGGCTGGTCCGTCAATCCGACCTGGACTGTGCTGACGCCCGCCTGGCCCGCCCATCCGGTTACCCAGGGTCTGGGCGCATTCGAGATCGAGGACGAATGGTACTATCACCTTCGTTTCCGTGAAGGAGCCGGAGTGCAACCCCTGCTGTCCGTCCTGCCGCCGGTGGGCAGCCTTGGCCAGGACGGCCCGCGCTCGGGGAATCCGGCGGTGCGTGCCGCGCTCGCAGGCGGGGAAGCGCAGACTCTGGCCTGGATCGCGACCTCACCGGGCGGCGCGCGGGGGTTCGGCTTCACGGGGGGACACTTTCACCGCAACTGGTACCAACCGGCGTTTCGGCGGCTGGTCGTGAATGGGATTGTCTGGGCAGCGGGAGCGACGGTCCCGGAGGGGGGCGTGGTCTCGTCCGCGCCGCCGGCCCCCGTATATCCGACGATCGACGAATCGATTGCGCGCGGCGACACCGCCGATGTGGCGCGACACCTTGAGGCTGATCCCGCGCTGGTGAATGGAAAACCCGACGCGAAGCTGCGTCCGCTTCATCAGGCCATCCTGCGCCGCAAGCCCGCCATCGTGGAACTACTCCTTGCGCGCGGCGCGGATCCGCGCCTGATGGATACTTCCCAGCGCTCGCCACTCCAGATGGCGGTGGAGCGCGCCGACGCCGCCATCGTGGAATTGCTTTTGAAGCGCGGTGCGGATCCGAAGGCCCGGGACAAGGCCGGGTGGACGGCGCTGCATCATGCCGGGGCGAAGAACCAACTCGCCATTGCTCGCATCCTGCTCGACGGAGGCGCGGATCCCAATCAACGGAGTGAACTGGGCGGCACGTCGCTGCACGAAGCGGCGGTCGGGGGCAGTGTGGAGTTGATCCAGCTCCTGCTCGAACGCGGCACCGACGCCACCGTGGTTTCCAAGACGGGCGTCACCGCGCTCGACCTGGCCCGCCAATACAAGAACGAAGCGGTGGTCCGTTACCTCGAGAACCGCAAGTAGACCGGGCCGCCGGTCAGAGCCCGAGGCGGACCCAGCGCGCCAGCTCCGCGTCGATGGCGGCGGTCATGCCGTCCACGGCAAGGGCGGGGGGCGTGCGACGCAGGTGCAGCCGATAAAAGAGCGCGGCGGCGGCGGCCCCGGCCTGCTCGGGGTTCCGGGGGTGTGTCCACTCCCGTTCGAGAAAATCGGCGCACCAGCGCCGGGCGGCGAGCTGCACGAGGTGGGCGCGCCAGCGTCGCGTGAGGCGATGAGTATTGGCTTCGTCGCGACGTTTGCGTCCCGGCGAACTGCTCACGTGGTGCAGCACCCGGCTGCGCAGCGCGACGACGATGCGCCGGCCTCTTTCTGTGACGCGGAAACAGAGGTCGATGTCCTCGCATCCATTGATGAAGCCCTCGTCAAACCCGTGAAGGTCCTGCCAGAGGGGGCGCTCGATGAGCAGGCAGGCTCCCGTGACGGCTTCGGCGGACCGGATCCGGCGCCAGCCCAACTGCTGACCCGGTGGGAGCGTGCGCACGTGTTCGGGTTTGCCCTTGAGGTTGATCTGAATGCCAGCGTGGTCGATGGTGCCGTCGGCCACGGTGGCCTGCACATTTCCCACCACCCCCGCTCGTGAGCCGAGCGAACGATGGGCGGCGAGCAGCGGTTCCAGCCAGCCGGGGAGAAGCACCACATCGTTGTTCAGCAGCAGGAGGAAGCGACCCTGCGCGAGGGCGGCGCCCCGATTGTTGCTCGCGGCGTAGCCGAGATTGCGCTCGTTGAGCAGGATGCGGACGTCCGGTCGGCGCAGCGAAGCGAGCCAGTCACGGGTTCCGTCCGTGCTCCCATCGTCGATGAAGATCAACTCGCGCCGGACGGCGGCGGGCCAGGTGGCGTCCAGGCTCGCGAGCATGGCCTGCGTCAAGGGCAGGCAGTGGTAGAGCGGGACCAGCAGCGAAACCGTCGGGGCAGGGGACATCGGCGCCGACACGGTGAAGGCGTCACTCAGGCCAGCATGCGACGCAGGTATTCACCGTAGCTGGACTTTCCGAGACGCTTGATCTGGGCCTCGAGACCGGTCCGGTCGATCCAGCCTTGGCGCCAGGCGATTTCCTCGAGACAGGCGATCTTCAGGCCCTGACGGTTTTCGATCACACTGACGAACGTGGCGGCGTCGAGCAGCGAGTCGTGCGTACCCGTGTCGAGCCAGGCGGTGCCCCGGCCGATGATCTCGACGTGAAGCGTGCCTTGCTCCAGGTAGAGACGGTTCAAGTCGGTGATTTCCAGTTCGCCGCGCGCCGACGGCTTCAGCGAACGGGCCATCGCGACCACGTTGCGGTCGTAGAAGTAGAGTCCGGGGACGGCGTAGTTGGACTTCGGTTTGGCGGGCTTCTCCTCCAGGCTGAGCACGCGTCCATCCGGGGCGAATTCCACCACGCCGTAGGACGTGGGATTGGCGACATGGTAGCCGAACACGGTCGCGCCGGTTTCGCGGAGCGTGGCCGCCTGCACGGATTTGGCGAAGTCGTGTCCGTAGAAAAGATTGTCGCCCAGCACCAGGGCGGAGGGCGTCTCGTGGTCGAGAAATCCAACCTGGGAGGCGATGAGGAAAGCCTGGGCGAGACCGTCCGGGCTGGGCTGTTCCGCATAGGTCAGCGAGAGGCCGAACTGCTCGCCCGTCCCGAGAAGGCGCTTGAAGAGCGGCAGGTCGATCGGCGTGGAGATGATCAGCACCTCCCGAATTCCCGCCAACATGAGGACGGAGAGCGGGTAATAGATCATCGGCTTGTCGTAGACCGGCATCAGCTGCTTGGAGACAGCGATGGTCAGAGGATACAGCCGGGTGCCGGAGCCGCCGGCGAGCACGATGCCGCGGCGACGGGACTGAGAGAGAAGGTACGGGGAGGCGTTCAAGGAAGGGGGGAGGTACGGATTACGTGCCGGTGCCGAGACGCTGACGTTGATAGCGGCGCTGGGTGATGTCGGCGGCCCAGGCGCGATGATTGAGGTACCAGTTCACCGTCTTTTCGATGCCGGTGTCGAAATTTTCGCGCGGCACCCAGCCGAGTTCGCGGCGGAGCTTGGAGCTGTCGATGGCATAGCGGCGGTCGTGTCCGGGCCGGTCCGCGACGAACGTGATCTGATTGGCGTAGGGCTTGCCGTCGGCGCGGGGCGACTTGGCGTCGAGCAGCGAGCAAATGCGGCGGACGATCTCGAGGTTGGGGCGCTCATTCAGCCCGCCCACGTTGTAGGTCTCGCCCACCCGTCCCTTTTGAATCACCAGCCAGATGGCGGCGGCGTGGTCCTCGACGTAGAGCCAGTCGCGAATCTGCTGCCCGTCGCCGTAGACCGGCAGCGGTTTGCCCTCGAGGGCGTTGAGGATGACGAGGGGAATGAGTTTTTCCGGAAAGTGGTACGGTCCGTAGTTGTTTGAGCAATTCGTGGTCAGCGTGGGAAAGCCGTAGGTGTGCTGGAACGAGCGCACCAGGTGGTCGCTCGAAGCCTTCGAGGCCGCGTAGGGCGAATTCGGCTCGTAGGGGCACTCCTCGTTCCACGGCGCGTCTCCGGCGTGCAGGGTACCGTAGACTTCATCGGTCGAGACATGAAGAAAACGGAAGCCCGCCTTGCGCTCGGCCGGCAGGGCGGCCCAGTAGCGGCGCGTGGCGTTGAGCAGACGCAGCGTTCCGACCACGTTGGTTTGAATGAAGGGCTCGGGTGAGTCGATCGACCGGTCCACGTGGCTCTCGGCGGCGAAATTCGCGATGGCGTCAATCTGATGCTCGGCGAGCAGGCGCGAGACCAGGGCCTCGTCGCCAATATCACCCTGGACAAACACATAGCGCGGATCGCCGGCGAGGTCTGCCAGGTTGGCGGGGTTGCCCGCGTAGGTCAGCACATCGAGGTTCACCAGCCGGCGCAGGGGCGAGCCGGCCTCGGTCAGCCGCTGACGGATGAAATTGCTGCCGATGAAGCCGCAGCCTCCGGTGACAAGTAGGTTCATGGATGGAAATCGAAAAGGGAAGGAGACGGACCCGACCGCATCGCAGCAGTGGGGGGACCACTGAAGCGGAGGAGGGACCACGAATGGACACGCATGGACACGAGTTCGGAGGCCGCCGACAGCGCAGGTCTCAGGCCTTTTGCCAGCCGCGGAGGGCCTGCTGGATGGCGTCCCGCACCTCGGTCATGACAATTCCGACCGAAGCCAGTTTGGCGGACGTCATGACGCAGTTGCTACGGGGTGTCTTGGCGGCGGTGTGCATGAATTCGGACTCGTCCTTGAAGAACTCGAACGTCTTGGTGCAAACGCCGCTGGACCGGATCAAGTCGACCACCTCGCGAGTCGTGACCTGGCCGGGATTGGTCACGTTGTAGATGCCGAACGGCACACGTTTTTCCCAGCAGGCGAACGTGGCGGCGACAAATTCGTGCAGCTGAGAAATCGAATTGGTGGCCTCGAGCAGCCGCTGGTAGCGCATCAGCTTGGTCAGGTAATTGCGGGGACTGTCGATGTGGTCGAACGGAATGCGCAGCCGCCAGATGTAGACCGAAGGCGCGCCGGCCAGGACCTCTTCGCCCAGGGCCTTGGTGCCGCTGTAGAACGAGCAGTTGTCCTGGCGGAAGGTGAAATTGGGCCGGTCGGTTTCCGTGAATCCAGAGCCGTCGGGACGCGATCCCGTGTAGATGCAGCCGCTGGAGACGTGTCCCCAGGGAACTCCCGCCGCCTCACAGGCCTGGGCGATTTTGCCCGGCAGCACCGCATTGCCGAAGAGACACTCGGTTTTATGCAGCTCGCACGCGTCAACGTTGGGTTTACCCGTGTAGCCTGCTGCGTTGATGAGAAACGCCGGTCGATCGCGCCGCAGGGCGTCCGCCAAGAGGTCCGGATTGGCGTAGTCCAAATCGGAGCGCCGCAAGTTTTTGAACGGAATTCCTTTGCGGGAAAGCAGTTGTTGGTAGGCGTTGCCAACGTAGCCGGAGCCACCGAGCAGGTAGATCATAGACGGAGAGACGGTTAGGGAGGGAGCGAGCGCGAACAAGGCGAAACTACTGTCGGCTCGCCGGATCGATAGAATCGGACCCTTGGTGGGTTTTCCTCAGACAAAGTTCGCCGCTTTGACGAGAAAAGTGCTGACAGCCCTCCGGTTGGGAAGGCAAAGCAAGCGGCTTCCCGCGCGGGTCACTGACCATCTTCATGTTACTTGGGCTTTATCGCTTATTGTTTGCGCCAGTTTTATTGATCCTGGCGCCTTACTACCTCTGGCGGATGCGTCGGCGCGGCGGTTACACCGAGCACTTCAGCGATCGGTGGGGTGGTTTTGATCGGGTGCCGCCTCGGCGTCCCGGGGTACGGAGGATTTGGATCCAAGCGGTGAGCGTGGGGGAAATGCTGGCCATTGGTCCCTTGTTGGAACGCCTGAGTTCCGATCCAACGATTGAAGTCGTCCTGACTTGCACCACGAGCACCGGGCAGGCGATTGCCAAAGAACGTTATGCCAAGCGGACCCTGGCCCTGGGGTATTTTCCGCTCGATGCCTGGCCGTTTTCACGCCGGAGCTGGAGGAACATCGATCCCGATTTGATGATCCTGGTGGAGGGCGAACGATGGCCGGAGCATCTCGCGCAAGCCCGAATCCGAGGCGTACCGGTGATTTGCATCAATGCCCGACTCAGCGACCGCAGCTACCGGCGAATGCAGCGCGTGCGGTGGGCGGTGCCGTCGCTCATGCGCGGATTGACGCGGGTCGTGGCGGCATCCGCCCATGATGCGGCGCGATTCGTTGAGCTCGGATTCGACCCGGCGCGGGTGCAGACTTCCGGGAACATCAAACTCGATCTCAGCCTGCCTCCGCTTGATCCGGCAAAACGGCGAGAACTGTTGGTCTCGCTGGGGTTCCCCGAAGGTGAGCCGATCCTGCTCGGTTCCTCAACCTGGCCGGGAGAAGAGAAGGCGATCCTGGAGGCGTTCGGCGCGCTCCACGCCGCAGGCCTGGCGGCGCGACTCCTGATTGTCCCGCGGCATGCCGAGCGCCGAGGTGAAATCATTCCGGAACTCGCTGCTTCGGGACTCTCATTTCACGTGCGTTCCACCGGGGCCGCCCCGGGTCCCTGTCAGGTGGTCCTCGCCGACACCACGGGTGAACTGCGTTGGTTGACCCAGCTCGCCGAGGTCGTGTTTGTCGGCAAAAGCCTGCCTCCGCACCACGAAGGCCAGACTCCGATCGAGGCGGCCGCTCTGGGGAAACCCATCCTGATGGGACCGGAGATGAGTAATTTCCGGCCGATTGCAGTGGAATTGACCGAAGCCGGGGCCGCCCTGCGGGTTCACGATGCCGCTGGGCTGCGCGCGGCCGTCCGCACCCTGTGGGGGGACCCGGCGAAGCGCCAGGCAATGGCGTCGGCGGCCCGCGATTGGCATCGCCGCAACCAAGGGGCTCTGGATCGGACCTTGGCCGTCATTCATGCCGAATTGGAAACGGGTGCGGGGGTTCGGGGATAAAATGAGGATCGGACAAGTGCCCGGGGTCTAGGGTGTTTTGCCGAGGACGACGATTGCTGCGAAAAATTGAATTGCCGGGCATGGGACGCGCTCTACAACCGGATCCTTTAGCTGGATGCAAACCCACGGACCCAAGCGCGTCTATACACCTCGTTCGGTAGAGTTTTGGTTCGAGAAACTATCGGACGAATGGGAGACAGCGTTCACCTCGCGACAATTGGATGAGGGGGCCCGCATGTACCGGGAGGGCGAGGTTCGGGAACTGGAGTTGACCGACAAGGATGCGATTGTGCATCGCCGGGTGGAAAAGCGGGACGAATATGCTGTGATTGAGTGGAGCGCGCAGGGATTGAATGTGCGTTCCTCGTCCACCGATCTGGATGTGGCGAGAGCCCTGGCAGTGGCCGGGCTGCATGAAATCGAGGAACTGGTGGCGGATGAGGTCTCGCCGTTGCCGGGCGACTATCCGCTCGAAACCACGGTGGTGACTTCAGCGGGGTCCGGCCAGCCGGCGAACGGTTCTGGCACTGCATCGCCGACCCCGACCAACGGGACCAACGGGCACGGCTCGACCAACGGTCATGGCAATGGCCATGCGGCCGCCCCAACTCCGTCGCCTGCCACGTCCCGGACCTCGGCGGGAGGTGCCACGGCGACGCCGCGTGTGGGTGGATCGGTCCATGGCGGACCGGCGCGTCCCTTGGTGCTGTCGTTTGTGACGCGGGTGGAAGGACTGACGTTTCAGGCCAGCTGGCGGAACACCGACAAGTCGCGCACCCCGGCGCATGGTCCGGCCGCCCACTCCAATGGCAACGGTCACGTCACCTCGAGCGAGCGGGCCAAGCTGATCGGCCTGGCGGCCTATGCTCGCAAGGCGCACTTTGCCTATCAGGCGGAAACCGGGATTTATACGCTCGGTTCGGTGGTGGAGATTCCGAATTTCCTGAAAGTGACTCTGCCGGCCTGGAAGCGTCTGTTTGCGGTCGAACTCGACGAGGCGTCGCTCCGGCTGCTGAAGGGCCCCCTTTCGATCGAAATCGAGGCAGTGGCCGAGCGCCGCGGCGGACGCGGTTCCTCCGCGGGGTCGCTGGACCTTCGTTGGATTTTCCGGGCCGGCGAACGTCTTCTGACGGACGAGGAGGTCGCGATTGTAACCCGCAGCGGGTCGAATCCGATGATCCTGCCGAGCCTGGGCATCGTCGCCCTGCCGGTGGAGAAACTCGCCTCGGTCAACGCCTGGCAGCGCAATGTGGCGGAAACCCATGCGGATGGAGCGCTTTCGCCCTACCTCATCTTCTCCCTTTTCAACGATACCCGGCTCAAGCTCAACCTCTCGCCTGAACTCGAGGCCTGGCGCCAGAGCGTGCTGTCGGCCACGGGCACGCCCCCGTCGCTCCCGTCCTGGCTGCGTCCCTACCAGCGTCGCGGTGTGGAGTGGCTGAGCCACCTGTGCGACGTCGGATGTCACGGCCTGCTCGCGGACGAAATGGGCCTGGGCAAGACGATCCAGGTGCTGTCGCTCCTGTCCTCGCGCGAGATGGCGGGCAAGGCACACCTCATCGTCTGTCCCGCCAGTGTGGTGCCGGTGTGGCGCGAGGAGATCGCCAAGTTCTTCCCGTCCCTGGCCGTGGATGTGCTCAAGACCGGCAATGACTTTTCGGCTCGCAAGGACCCGGTCATCTGGCTGGCCAGCTACACCCAGCTGCGCAAGCACCGCTCCCTGCTGGAGGCGACCGAGTTTGGATACGCGGTGCTCGACGAAGGGCAGTTCATCAAGAACCCGGACGCCAAGGTCACCCAGACCTGCTTCGCGGTGCGGGCGCGTCACCGCCTGGTGCTGACGGGGACTCCGCTGGAGAACCGCCAGCTCGATCTTTGGAGCATTTTCCGTTTTCTGCTCCCCGGACTGCTGGGGTCGCGGTCGGCGTTTGAATCGGCGCTCGCGACCGATCGTGCCGGCACGCTGGAGCGGCTTCGGGCGCAACTCGCGCCGTTCATTCTCCGACGCACCAAGAACGAGGTGGCGACCGAGCTGCCGCCGAAGGTCGAGATGGAGCTGATCTGCCCGATGACCGACGTGCAGCGCGCCGAATACGCGCGAATCTGCTCCGAAGGCCTGCAGCGGCTGGGCGACGACGTCGGCGCGGCCATGCGCGAGAAGAGCTTTGGATTCCTCGCCCTGCTCACCCGGCTGCGCCAGGTGTGCTGCGATCCGGACATGCTGCCCTGGCTGCATGCGCCGCTTTCCGACTCGGGCAAGCTCAACCTGCTGGTCGAAAAACTCGCCGAAATTGTCGGCAGTGGTCACAAGGTGGTCATCTTCTCGCAGTTTGTCATGCTGCTCGATCGCGTCCGGGCCGCCCTGAGCCAGAGTTTCCCGGACCTGCCGCGATACGAGTTGACCGGCATGACGCTGGATCGTCTCAAGCCGGTGCAGGCCTTCCAGAACGCCTCGGGTGCGGCCGCGATGCTGGTGTCGCTCAAGGCCGCGGGCACAGGCATCACCCTGCACGCCGCAGACTATGTCTTCCTGCTCGACCCCTGGTGGAATCCCGCGGTCGAGGCGCAGGCGGTGGACCGGGTCCACCGTATCGGCCAAAAGAGTACGGTGTTCGTCTACCGCATGGTCACCGCGGGTACGATCGAGGAGCGCATCGAGGCCCTGAAGGCCTCGAAGCGCGACCTGTTCGACAAGCTGGTCGGCGGCCTGGGCGGGGACTTCGATCTCAGCCAGCACTTTACATCGCTGCGCGAGCTCACCCAGCTCACGAGCGCGGCCGCGGAGACGACCGAACAGGTCGTGTAGCAGGCGGGGAGGGGCGCGTCGGACGGATCCGTCGGATGAGACCTGTCGCACGGATCGGACCGACACCGAGCGTGACACATCCGTAACCTAGGTTACGGCGGGATGCCGGCGAGGTAACGTCTTCGCGACCCTGACACATTCGGTTTGTCTGTCGATTCGACGCGCTGGCATGTCGTGCACATGTCCAGCCCACTGCGCCGTGTTCGCGTACGACTTCTCAGCATTTCCTGTCTGGTTGCGGGGGTGTTTTCCACCCCAGGGTTCGCGCAAGGAGCCACCGGCACCGTGTCGGGCACGGTGGTCAATTCCGCCAGCGGTCTGGGGGTACCGAACGCCACCGTGAGCGTGGTCGGGAGCGCGCAGGTGGCCAGCACCGCCTTGGACGGCAGCTTCATTCTCACGGAGGTGCCGGTCGGGGCGCAGGTGTTGCAGGCGGAAAGGGACGGATTCAAGCCGTCCACGGTGACCGGACTGCAGATCGAAGCGGGCGGCCGGGTGCGGGCGGACGTGCCGCTCCATCCGCAGACGGAGAAGATCATCGAAATGGAGCGCTTCACCGTGGCGGCGGACGTGGTCGAGAGTTCCGATATCGGTCTGCTTGCGGCGCGGCAGCGGGCCACGGCGTTGAGCGATGCGATCGGCAGCGAGCAGTTCGGCCGACTGGCGGTGGGCAATGCCGCCGAGGCCATGACCAAGGTCACAGGCGCGAGCCTGGTCGACGGCAAATACGTGCTGATTCGGGGCCTGGGCGACCGTTATGCCAACACCCTCATGAACGGCGTGGCGATCCCGAGCGCCGATCCGGACAAGCGAGCGGTCCAGATGGACCAGTTTCCCACCGGATTGGTGGAGAGCATTGTCACCACCAAGTCGTTCACTCCCGACCAGCCGGGTGCGTTCTCCGGCGGGAGCGTGAACCTGAAGACACGCTCTTTTCCCGAACAGTTTTTTGCCTCGTTCGCGGCGTCGATTAAGGCCAACACCCAAGCCACGGGCGAAACGGCGCTTCGCGTCACGAATGACGGCAGGGGCGCGCCGGAGCTCGCCGCCACGCTGCCGTCCCGCACGCTGGCCGAGATCACGGCGCGGCAGGGCAATTTCACTGCGGCAGAGGAGCTGGATCGCGCAACCCGGGCGTTTGCCTCGGAGACGATCTATCCCCGCGGCGAGAAAGGAAAGGCCGACCTCGGGTTTTCGGCTGCAGTGGGGAACCGCCACGCCTGGGGCGACGAAGGCCTGTTCGGGTACACCGCGAGTGTGACGGTGGACCGAAGTCTGTCCCAAAGCGATGGCGGAGAGGCGAACCGCTTCCTCGGCACCGCTTCGGCGCCGCAGCCGCGCATCCTCCTGACTGGAGATACACGCCTGCTTTCGTTCGATTCCCGCACGCTGGCGTCCGGCATCCCGCCGCTGGGTGTGACGTCCAGCACCTTCTCGGAGTCGGTCGGCGTGTTTGCGAAGCTCGCCGTGCGTCCCGCGCTCGACCACGAGATCAGTCTCGATGTGTTTCGCAGCGAGAGCACCGATGACACCGTCCGCCGGGGAGTGGGGGAGGAGGCCAACAACTACACGGGCAGCGTCTTTGAAGTCTATGACCTGCTTTACACCGAGCGTGTCGTCGAGTCGCTGCAACTGGCGGGGAAGAGCCTGTTTCCCGGGCTCCGTGAGCTGCAGGTCGACTGGCGTGCGTCACTTTCCTCGAGCACTCAGGATCAACCCGACTACCGCACGCTCGCGGCCGTGTACCAGCCGGACGGGACCTTCGTCAATGCCACCGGAGTGCAGCCCAACCGCTTCTTTCGCGAGCTGAAGGAGGACGCCACCGAAGTCGGGGCGGACTTCACGCTGCCGTTCGTCGTGGGGCAGCGGGTGCACCGGGCCAAGGCCGGGGTGGTGCACGGGGAGAATGAAAGAACCTACACCGAACGCCGCTTCCAATACAGCCTGAATCCCCGATCCCGCGATCAGCTGGTGTCCTTCCCGAACCCGGTGGGCATCGTCTCAAGGACCGCGACCAGTGTTGCACTGGGCAATACCATCACGCGTCTGCAGGAGCCCAACAACTACACGGGAGATCAGACAATCTCAGCCGCGTATGCACTGGCCGACTTCCAAGCCACCGATCGGGTCCGGGTGGTGGGAGGTGTCCGCTTTGAGAAGACGGAGATCCAGACAACTCCGACGAAAGTGCCGGGACTCGCCCCGAAGCAGGGGTTGATTTCCCAGACCGATGCGCTTCCGGCATTGAGTGTGGTGTTTGCCGCCTCGAACCGCGTCAACTGGCGCCTGGCCTACGGCCGCACGCTCGCCCGCCCGACCTACAAGGAGCTCACGGACATCCGCTACGAGGACGTCTTTACCGGTGATGTCTACCTGGGCAATGCGGGGTTGAAGCTCACCCAAATCGACAATTTTGACGTCCGCTGGGAGTGGTTCCCGCGCAAGGGCGAGACCGTGGCGGTGAGCGGCTTTTACAAGCGACTCGATCAACCGATCGAGGTGCTCTACCAGGCATCGGTCGGCTCGATTCAACCCCAGAATGTCGACCGCGGCACGGTCTATGGCGTGGAGTTCGAGTTCCGTCGCGACCTCTCCTGCCTCGGTTCGCGGTTCAGCGCGTTTTCGGTCGGAGCCAATCTCAGCCTCGTTCACTCGGAAGTGACCATTCCGGAGGACGAAATGCGGGTCCTGCGGTCCTTCGATCCCGGCGCTTCGGGACGCCGGGAGTTGCTCGGCCAATCGCCGTATGTGCTGAACACCGACATCACTTACGAGCGGCCAGCCTGGGGGACGATTGCGACCGCCTCGTTCAATGTCGTGGGCGAGCGCCTGGACCTTGTGAACTTCGGTCCACTGCCCGACGTGTTTGAGCAGCCCGCTCCGTCTCTCAACCTGGTTGTCTCTCAACGGATCTCGTCCCAGTGGCGCCTGAAGCTGAGTGCCAAGAATCTCCTCGATCCGGATCGGGAGAAGACCATCGGCCTGAATGACCGCTCCTTGGTGTATTCCCGCTACCGGGAAGGCCGGACCTTCAGCCTCTCCGCCTCCTACTTGTTCGAGTGAGCCCCACAATCCCTTTGTCCGTGAAACCTGATCGACAACGCACACGTCCTACCATGAAAACAAAACTCCTGCTCATCACCCTGGCGATCGCCTCGGCGGGCACCGCATTTTCCGCGACGGTCACCAAGACCGGAAAGCTCTCCACCAGCGAGACGTGGACCGCCGACAACACCTACCTGCTCGACGGATACGTCTTCGTCACCAACAACTCCACGCTGACGATTCAGCCGGGAACGGTCGTCAAGGCCAAGGTGAGCTCCGCCACTGGCGCCGCCGCTCTGGTCATTACGCGCGGATCCAAGATCAATGCCGCCGGGACTGCCGACAAGCCCATCATTTTCACGTCGGAACTCGACCAGCTCAATGGCAACCTCGGGCCCGCTGATACCGGCCTCTGGGGCGGCTTGGTGCTGCTCGGCCGGGCATCGATCAACTCGCGTTCCAACGGCGCGGTGGTGGCCGCACCGATTGAGGACCAGGTCGAGGGTTTCTCGGTTCCGACCGAAGACGTCCCCCTGATCACCTTTGGCGGCACCGACGATGCCGACAACTCCGGCGTGGTCCGCTACGTCTCCGTGCGGCATGGCGGCGCTGTCATCGGCACGGCCAATGAAATCAATGGCGTGACACTCGGTGGCGTGGGTTCCGGCACGACGCTGGAATACGTCGAGGTCTTCGCCAACAAGGACGACGGCTTCGAGTGGTTTGGTGGCACGGTGAATGCCCGCTACCTCGTCGCCGCCTTCGGCAACGACGATGGATTCGACATGGACCAGGGATTCCGCGGCAACCTGCAGTTCCTGTTTTCCATCCAGACGGACATCACGACCGATTCCGGCGACAAGGCGGTTGAGTGGGATGGCGCCACCACGCCCCTGACCGCGAGTCCAAAGGGCAAGACGACCATCTCAAATCTCACGGCCATTGGCATCGGGACCTCCGGCCGCGGCACCGTCGCCAACACCGCGGTCAATATCCGCGATGCCGTTGAGGCGACGCTGGTGAACAGCGTGTTTGTCAATTTTGCCAAGGGGCTCGACATTGAGGATGACGCGGATGACGGCCCGAACCCGGTTCCGGCGATTTCGAACAATCTCTGGTTCAGCCATATTGCGGCAAACAACACCGCGGCGGGTCTGAATGCCCGTCCGACGGGAGCCATCGATGCCAGCGCCTACTGGAGCAATGCGGCCTTCAACAATACGATCGCGAATCCCGGACTGCGGGGCATCTCGTACACCGCGAATGCTGGACTCGATCCGCGTCCCGCGGTCGGCAGTGCGGCCCTCGCGGGCGCCACGGCGGTCTCCGGCTCCGGATTGGTCTCCGTCGCCTACAAGGGTGCGTTTGGCGCGACCAATTGGGCGGCAGGTTGGACGAAGCTCTCCCGCGACGGCTACTTCGATCCCGCCAGCGCCATCGTGCCGGGATCGAACGGCAAGCTGGTGAACATCGCCACCCGCGGCTTCGTGGGCAGTGCCGCCGGTCAGGAACTGATCGCCGGCTTCTCCATCACCGGGACCGAGTCGCAGTCGGTGCTGATTCGCGTGGTGGGCCCGGGACTGGCTGCCTACGGAGTGACCGGCACGCTGGCGGATCCGGTGCTCGAACTCTATAGCGGAACCGTCAAGATCGGTGAGAATGACGATTGGAGCGGCGCGCTGACGTCGACCCTTGCGGCCCAAGTCGGCGCCTTTGCGCTTCAGGCCTCCAGCAAGGATGCGGTGCTCATTACCACGTTGCCGCCGGGTGGATACACCGTCCAAGCCAAGGGCAAGGCCGGCGCCACGGGTGGTGTGATTGTTGAAGTTTACGAGGTCGACTGATCAGAACCGGCAGTCGGTTGTCGTCCTGAGAACACGGGCCCCCAGCGATGGGGGCCCTTTTTTATGGTGGCGAAGTAAGGGGGCGGCGAGGGGTGTATAGATGCCAGTGAGTGGCGATAAGTGGCTTTGTCACCCATTCGTCACCTTTGCATCACGTTTGGCGGGCCAAAGTGTCCGCCTCGTAACACATCTGCCACCTGTCCGTAACAATTGTGAGGAATACTTGAAGCGTGGCCGGAGTCCGTCGGGACCCTCGACCCACCTAATTCCAAGTCACTTCCTCCATGTTGTTCGCACGAAGTCTCTCCCGTTACCTGGCGATCGCCGCCGGTGGTTGGGCGCTCCTCACCGGGGCGCCGTTGTTCGCCCAGGACAGTGGGCCCCTCATCGACCTGCTGGTCAGGAAGGGCATCATCAATGACCAGGAGGCCGAAGACCTGCGCACAGAGCTGGTCAAGGAGTTCGTGGCCAATACCTCGGCCGGAAAAATGAACCTGAGTTCGTCGCTGACCGAATTCAAACTGTCGGGGGATATCCGCCTCCGGCACCAGGTGGAGACCCAGGCGCCGCAAAATGGAACGGTCACCAATGAACGGACCCGCGAACGGTTCCGTTTCCGCTTCAATGGCGATGCCCTGCTGCAAAAGGGGTGGGGGGCGGGATTTGCCTTCGAGACCGCTCCGGCGGCCGATTCTGGCAACCAGACCTTTCAGGACGGTAACAACGACTACAGCCTGTACCTGGCGAGGGCCTATGTGTCCTGGCAGCCCAACCTCAACTGGCTGGTCGTGGCGGGTAAACAGCGCAATCTGCTCTACACCACGGACCTCCTTTGGGATGCGGACATCAATCCGCAGGGAGTGACGGAAGTCTACAAGCACCTCCTGGCCGGAAAGGATACCTTTGAGGTGCGCGCCTCCCAGGTGTTGATGGATGATCGCAGCGAGTCCACCCCGGGACCCAATGGCCGCGACGCGTGGCTCTTCGCCCAGCAGATGGTGTACACGAAGTGGTTCGGTCGCGATGCGATCGGCAACCAGACGAACAGCCTGATTGTGGCGCCCGGCCTGATGCTCTACAACCAGTCCGTGCTGGACGGGCTCGACAACGAGACCCCCTTCAATGGCACCACCCGCGGACTGGGATTGGTGACCTTTGCCGGCGAAGCCAACTGGGCCAACGTAGCCGGGACCGGAACCCAGTTTAAAGTTTATTGGGATTCCTCCTACAATATGGAGGCGGAGCGTCGGGTGCGCCGCGTGTATGGCCTGCCGACGGCCAACAAGGATCCCCTGGCGTGGCTGGTGGGTGTGGGCTACGCGTTTGGCACGGGCAAGATTCAGGGCGACTACAGCCTGCGACTGGACTACCGCCGCATCGGACTCGGAGCCGTGGACCCGAACCTCAACGATTCCGACTTCGCGTTCGGAAATCTCAATCAGCAGGGCTTCAAGCTCTCCGGAAGCTACAATGTCACCGACTTTGCCAATCTCAACCTGACGTATTTCCACACCACGGACATCCGCGAAACCCTGATTCAGCCGACCGTGGCGCGGAACGATCACTCCCAGATCCTCCAGGCGGATCTGGTCGTCAAGTTCTAGCCACCCACCGCGCTCTCGACCGCTTACACGATAGAAAACCACGACCTTCCATGAAAACGCTCGCACTTGTTCTCGCCGCCACGCTTGGCTTTGCCGTCAGCGCCTCGGCCCAAAAACTCGTCATCAAGGGTTCGGATACCCTCGGTGCCAAACTCGTTCCCCAGCTGGCGGAGGAGTACCGCTCCAAGAACCCTGCGGTCTCGTTCGAAATCGCTGCCGAAGGATCCACCACGGGTATTGCCGCGATCACCGATGGCACCGCCCAGATTGGCATGTCCTCGCGCCGGGCCAAGTCCACCGAGGTCTCGGCGGCCCAGGCCAAGGGCGTCACGATGAAGCCCATCATTGTGGCCTTTGACGGCATGGCGGTGGTGATCAACTCGAACAATCCCCTGGCTCAGCTCAACAAGCGCCAGGTCGAGCAGATCTTCACGGGAGCGGTCAGCGATTGGTCGGCGGTGGGCGGCACGCCGGGAAAGATCTCGATCTATACCCGCAATACGTCGTCCGGCACCTACTCCGACTGGAAGGAACTGGCGATGAACCGCAAGGACTACGCCAGCTCATCGCAAAAGATGGCCGGCAACGAGCAGATCGTGGCCGAAGTGGCGAAGAACCCCAATGGCATCGGCTATGTCGGACTGGCCTACGTTCACGCCGAGGGCATCAAGGTGGTGCCGATCGACGGTCACTCGCCCACCGAGGAGGAGATCCGCAGCAAGAAGTATCCTTATTCCCGGCCCACGTTCTACTACACCAATGGCGAACCGACCGGCGAGGCGGCCAAGTTCATCGCATTCACGCTGAGCAAGGAAGGTCAGAGCATTGTCCGCAAGGTGGGCTTTGTTCCGATTGAGTAACCGCTTCCAACGTCGCCTGAACGTCACGGTGGGCACCTTGACCGCGATCGAGGTGCCCTTCGTAGTCGAGTGAGCCTTACGAGCTGAACCGCATGCCTCCGGAAACTTCCTCTGCCGCCCTCCCGTCGCCGACCTTCAACATTGTGAAGCGCCGGCTGAGCTTCTTCGGGCTCACGCTCGACGAGTGCATCCAGGTCTTCTTCGGGGGCAACGCCTTCGTGGCGGTCGTGGTGCTGGCGCTGATCACCTACTTCCTCTTCCGCGAAGGCTCCGAGTTTTTCGGCCAGAACCGCCAGAATCTTTCAGTGTACCGTCAGGCGGGATTGGAGTACGTGGACTTCATGCGACGCCAGGAGCAGGAGCACACCGCGCTGACGCGGGGGCTGTTTGAGCTGCGCATGCGGGCGGTGACCGATCTGACCGGACGGCAGGGACTGACCCTTGCGGAAGCGAACCAGCGGCTGGCGGGGTTCGACGACTACGCGGGGCGGTTTGACGATGCCATCGGTCCGCTGCGGGGGATGGTGGCAGACCTCACCGAGGTGGCGACGGCGATCAAAACCAAGTTCACCATCAACGAGGACAAGATAGAGGAGCGAGAACAACTGCGAGCTGCCGGGCGCCTGGAGGAGGCCAAGGCGGTGATCGTGGAGAAGGTCGACTTTGCACGGGAGCTCGCCCCGATTCTGGCCACACGGGAAGCCTATCTTGAGATCAATCGGACCCTGGCCACGGAGTTCAACGCACTCGCATCACAGGTTCCGCCGGCACCTACGCCGGCCCTGCAGGGTGCGGTGGATCGGTTCAAGCTGCGGGTAAAATCGTATGTGGCGACTTTTCCCGCCATCGAGGCGGAGATGGCCTCGTGGGACTATCGCAAGTCCGTGCCGCTGTGGCAGTCGTTCACTGCCTTCGTCTTCGGGCGGCAATGGCTCACGGCCAGTTTCTGGCAGGACTGGTACGGGGTCGTTCCGCTCTTTGTCGGATCGTTGATGGTTTCACTGGTGGCACTCACCCTGGCGGTTCCGCTGGGCGTGGGAGCTGCGGTGTATGTGAACCAGATCGCGTCGGTCCGGGAGCAGCGGTTCATCAAGCCGTGCATTGAATTCATTTCAGCGTTTCCCTCGGTGGTGCTCGGGTTCTTCGGCATTGCGGTACTCGGGGAGGCGTTGCGGGCCCTTTCCCAGGTCACCTGGCTGCAGTGGGTGCCCGGCTTTCCCATCGCGGAACGACTGAACGCACTGACCGCTGGCTGCCTGCTCGGGCTCATTGCAATTCCCACGATCTTCACCCTCGCCGAGGATGCCCTGCAGAATGTACCGAAGGCGTTCAAGGAGGCATCGTACGCGCTGGGGGCGACCCGGTTGCAGACCATCATCAGGATCGTGGTCCCGGCGGGGCTGTCCGGGATCATCTCCGCGGTGCTGCTCGGCCTGGGACGGGTGATCGGCGAAACCATGGTGGTGCTGCTTTGCGCTGGAAATCGCATCGCCATCCCCGATTTCACCGAAGGACTAGGGGCCTTTGTCCAGCCGGTCCACACCATGACCGGCATCGTCGCCCAGGAGATGGGCGAGGTGGTGCGCGGCGGTATCCACTACCGGGCCCTCTTTGTGGTTGGAATCTTCCTCTTTTTCCTATCGCTCGGCATCAACTTTCTCGCGCAGAAAATCGTCCGGCGCTACCGGATCTCCATCGGTTGAACGTTTCATGAGCGCCTCGACTTCCCATCCGTTTCAAGCCAAGCCCAGCTTCTCGCGAACCCTGGAGAAGGGCGTGTTCTGGTTGTTCCGATCAGCCGCCTACCTCGTGCTGCTCTGCGGCGCGCTGGTGTTTGCCGACATCGTGATCAAAGGGGCGCCGGCGGTCTTCACGTCGACGTTCCCGTTTGTGAACACTGTCTTTCTGACCGAGGCGCCGGAGTCGCTCTATGTCTTCGAACATGAAGGCAAGAAGCGAGAAATGGGCGATCGTGAGTTCCGGGCCTTCCGCGAGCAGGAAGCGGCCAAAGCCGCGGCGGAGGGACGCAAGGCTCCTGAAATCAAGGCGACGAGTTTCGTCTATTCCGCGGGCGGCATCTTTCCCTGCATAGTCGGCACGGTGCTGCTCGTGGTCGGTTCGATGACCATCGCGCTCACACTCGGCGTGGCCAGCGCCATCTACCTGAGCGAGTACGCCCGCCAGAGTCCGCTCGTCTCCTTCATTCGTCTCGCCATTCTCAATCTGGCCGGCGTCCCTTCGATTGTGTTTGGACTTTTCGGGATGGGCATGTTCGTCATCTTTCTGGAGTGGAATGTGTCGCTCCTCGCCGGGTGGTTCACGCTCGCGTTCATGGTGCTGCCGGTGGTGATCACCGCGTCGGAGGAGTCACTCAAGTCGGTCCCGAAGGGTTTTCGCGAGGGGTCGCTCGCTCTCGGGGCCACGAAGTGGCAGACCATCCGCAAAGCGGTGCTGCCGTACGCTCTTCCTGGCATCCTGACGTCCTCGATTCTGGGCATTGCCCGCGTTGCCGGTGAAACGGCGCCGATCATGTTCACTGCAGCCTACGTGGTGCGTGACAAGCTGCCCTGGGAGGGATTGCAGAGCGCCGGTGACTTCTTCTTTCAAGGGGTGATGGCGTTGCCTTACCACATCTACGTGGTGAGCTCGAAGATTCCCCAGAATGAATACACCGAGCGGGTGCAGTACGGCACCGCCTTCGTTTTCCTCTTCATTGTCGCCCTCATCGCTGCCACCTCCATTACGCTGCGCAATAAACTGCGCGGCCGCTACAAGTGGTAGCCTCGCCCGCCATGTCCGCTCCGACCTTTCCTGCTTCCATGGATTCCTCGACGAAGTCCCTCCGTACGACCAGTCCCAGCCCGAGCTTGCCGGATGGCAAGCCCTCCGCTGCCGTCGCTCCGACGCTGATCGACATCGAGAACCTCGATTTTCACTATGGAGCGACGAAGGCGCTCCATGGCATCACCCTCCAGGTTCCGGACCGGCAGGTGACGGCGTTCATCGGGCCGTCGGGTTGTGGCAAGTCGACCTTGCTCCGCTGCCTCAATCGCATGAATGACCTGATCGACGGAACGCGGATTGGCGCGGGATCGATCAAGATTCGCGGGGTCGACATCTACCAGCGTGACGTCGACGTGATCGAGTTGCGCAAGCGCGTCGGCATGGTGTTCCAGAAGTCGAATCCCTTTCCGAAGTCGATCTACGAAAACATCACTTACGGGCTGCGGCTTCAGGGTATCAAGGACAAGGGGCGGCTCGACGAAGTGGTCGAGAAGTCCCTGCGCGGGGCTGCCCTTTGGGATGAGGTCAAAGACCGGCTCCACGCTTCGGGCCTCGGTCTGTCCGGCGGCCAGCAGCAGCGGCTGTGCATCGCACGGACCATTGCCGTCGAGCCGGAGATCATCTTGATGGACGAGCCTTGTTCGGCCCTCGATCCGATCGCCACGGCCAAGGTCGAGGAGCTGATCCATGAACTGAAGCTGAAGTATACGATTGTCATTGTGACCCACAACATGCAGCAGGCGGCGCGTTGCTCCGACAAAACGGCATTTTTCTACCTCGGAAAGCTCGTGGAGTTTGCACCCACGCGCACCATCTTTATGAACCCCGAGAACCCGCAGACCGAAGCCTATGTTTCCGGTCGCTTCGGTTGATCCCTCCACCTCCCACTTTCATGAAGCGCTTTTTTGACACCGAATTGGAGACCTTTCGCTCTCAGTTGATCCTCATGGGCGAGACGTCGATCCGCCAGGTGCGCGACGCGATCAAGTCGCTTGTCGATGCCGACGTGGGTCTGGCCGACCGCGTCATTGCGGCTGATGACGAGCTGGATATGCTGGAGATTCAGATCGATGACGAGGCCATCCGCTACATGAACCTGCGAGCCCCGGTGGCGACGGAGCTGCGGCTGGTCATTGTTGGCATGAAGGCTTCACACGACCTCGAGCGCGTCGGCGACGAGGCGACGAACATTGCCAAGCGTTCTGTGCGGCTGGCGGCTGAACCGCCGCTCAAGCCGTACGTCGATATCCCACGCATGGCTGGAATCGCCCTGGAGATGCTCCGTGACGCCTTGGATTGTTTCCTCAATGGCGACTCGGACAAGGCACTGTCGGTCTGCCGTCGTGACGCCGAGGTGGATCAGATCAACAAGCAACTCTATCGGGAGCTGACGAGCTTCATGATTGAAAAGCCGGGCACGATCAGTCGTGCCCTCGAGCTCATGTTCATCTCGAAATCAATCGAACGGATCGCCGATCACGCGACCAACATTGCCGAGGAGATGATCTACCTGGCGAAGGGCAAGGACGTCCGTCACTCCGACGAGGTCAAGAAGTCGGCTCTGAATGCGCCGCCCTGAGGCTAGATCTTTCCGGTGAGCTTGGACCAGCTGAGGCCGAGGTATTCATAAATCGCCTTGGTCGTGCGCTCCAGGCCGCTCAAGTCCCAGGCCAGGGAGTCGCTCCAGCGAAAATCGTCGTTCCAACGCGACGCGTAGTCGGTCGGACACGGAACCACCGTTACTCCCGCCTTGCGAAAGAGGGCCACCGCCCTCGGCATGTGCCACGCGGAGGTGACCAGGGCGATGGAATCGTTTGGTTTCAACCGCTGACGGACCGCCTGAGCCTCTCCCTCAGTGTCGCGACCCGTGGTGATTTCCACCAGGCGCTCGGCCGGGATGCCCAGACTTCGGGCGGCGCTCGCCAGCACACTGGCGTGGGTGGCGAGCTGGTCGTTCGCGCCGGGGCCGCTGACCCAGAGTCCACTGTGGGGCAGGGCGTGGGCGATCCGTACGCCCTCCGTCACGCGCGCCAACGCCGAACTGCTCAGGCGGTTGGTGGCTGACATCGATGCGTTGTCCGCGTGGCCCGCGCCGAGGACCAGTACGATCCGGCAGTCAAGAATGGGTCCGGTCAGGGTTTCGGCCTGGGGTGGATACTGCCGCTCGAGGACCGCGACCAAGGCCGTTCCCACCCCTCGATTGCTCGCCACCAACAACCAGATGAGTCCGGCCAGACTGAGGCGACGTCCCCAGGTCCGCCAACGGTCGCGTTGCGCCAGAACCACTCCTGCGGTCATCAGCACCAGGCTGACCGACAGCGGGAGGAGGAGCGAGGCGAACAGTTTCTTGAGGACGAAGCCCATGGAGCGTGACTAGAGCGGAGCGGGTGCGGTACCGGCAAGGCTGCACTCGGATCGCGTGGAGGCCAGACTTCCTGTCGGCGGAGCCGGGATGGAGTGCACGAGAGAAAATCCCTTGCACGGCGCGTGGGGGGACCTAGCGTCAGGTCTTCGGTTCAGGCCCAGTCAAGGTCCCCACTCCTTTTCCTATGCAACGCACCGCCTCCGCCGTCTGGAACGGCTCCCTCAAGCATGGTTCCGGTCGCCTCGCGACCCAGAGCAAGGTCCTGTCGGACACCGCCTACACGTTCGCCTCCCGCTTCGAAAGTGGCGAGGCCACGAATCCCGAAGAACTCATCGCCTCGGCGCACGCGGGGTGTTTCACCATGATGACGACCGCGCTCCTGGGAGCGGCGGGCTTCACCGCGGACAAACTTGAAACCAAGGCGTCGCTGACCCTCGAGCAGGTGTCGGGGGCATGGACGATCACCACGATCGCCCTCGAACTGCACGCCATTGTGCCTGGCATCACGGCAGAAGCGTTCGCCACCATCGCCGACAACGCAAAGGCCCAGTGCCCGGTCTCGCGGGTGCTGAACGCCAAGATCAGCCTGACGGCGAAGCTGGGTTAGGCGCGGGGTCCACCGGTCCGACGGGCTGAGCGTGCGTCCGGGGTCCGTTGTCGGACCTCGTCGCTGCCTGCTCGCGAAAAAAACGGACCATCAAGGCGGGCGCGGCCCGTGGCAAGGAGTGGCCCTCGCTGCCCACCCAGACGATGACCGGCGCGCCGACGGGTGAAGGATAGCGGGTCGCGTGGGCTGCTTCGGCGAGCCAGGGCTCGGCGGTGGATTCGCACTGATTCGCCTGGCGCGCGCCTTCGAGGGTGCGTTCCTGCCAGACGAACCGTACCAAGGGGTCATTGCGGCTGGCAAAATGCAGGAGCGGACGTGGCGTCCGGAAGGCAGTGCTCGCCTGCGGCAGGCCAAAAGCGGCCGCCGAGGGCGCGAACGCGGCGAACGTATTGGCGCGAATCGACCAAAGCAGGTAGGTGAACGCACCTCCGTTGGAATGGCCGGTCGCGTAGAGGCGGCGTGGATCTGCCAGTCCCTCGGCCCGAAACGACCGCACGAGGGTGTCGACGAAGGCGAGATCGCGATCTCCCTGGTCGCCGGCGTTGTGCTGCCAGCCCGTGCGACGACCTTCGGGGTCGGTCAGTTTTCCCGGCGTGGCCAGACCCTGGGGATACACCACCAAGGCCTCGGGCCACAGCGTGTGCAGGGCGAAGCTGCGCGCCACGTTCCGCATCGAGCCTCCATGGCCATGGAAGACGAACACGGTGGGCGCAGGCTGGGTTCCGGCAGCCGGCAGGGCGACGAGGGCTTCCCGCGCCACCCCGGCCACCGTCCAGGTGCGGAGCACGGGTTCACTGGCGCGCGCGCTCAGCCCCGCAATCGCAAGAACCGCCCAGACATGCAATCGGAGGAGACGCAGCATGGGATAAGGGACGCCTGCAGGATCAAGAGAGTTACAGCTGTCACCCGGGCTGCGCGCCGGAACCGACCCGACGGCCGGTTCCCCACGGTTTCCGGCTTTCCCTTGGCGGTGTTCTGGGGTGGGCTGGAGCACCATGTCGACCCCCCACCCACCCGAGCCGTTTCCCTATCACATTCGGGCTGCTGAGTCGCGCGACGCCGTTGCCATCGTCGCACTTGTCCGGGAGCTGGCCGAGTTTGAGAACCTGACCCATCAGCTCGAACTGACCGTCGAGCGACTGCAGCTTCATCTCTTCGGTCCCCGTCCGGCCGCCGAGGCGATTGTGGCGGAAACCGGGAACGCGGTTGTGGCGTACGCTCTGTTTTTCACCAACTTCTCGACCTTCCTCGCAAAACCGGGGCTCTACCTGGAGGATCTGTACGTGCAGCCGGCGCACCGCCAGGTGGGGTTGGGCAAGGCCTTGCTTCGGCACCTGGGGGCCCTGGCGGTGGCCCGGGACTACGGGCGGTTCGAATGGACCGTGCTCGACTGGAATGTGAATGCCATCCGGTTCTATGAGCGGATGGGTGCGACGGTGCTACCCGAGTGGCGCATTTGTCGCCTGGCGGGTGATGCCCTCGCAGCCTACCGCCGTGACGAAGCGAGCCCGTCGGCGACCGGTTGAGGGATGCCGTCCACTCCGCGCCGAGACGGGACGGGAACCACTGGCAGGTTAAGCGGCCGGTCTCGGCTGACAGGTCGGCGCCTAGATGGAGTAGCCGTGGGTCTGCCAGATGGGCTGACCGAGGCGGTAGGTGGCGAGCACGTCTTCGGGGGTGACCCGCGTCAGCACGCTGGCGGTCACGTGCCGGCTGGCGCGCAGGTGTTCCTGGTGAAAATCGAGTACGGCGAATGACGCCGGCAGACCCTCGGCGAGGTAACCGTAGTGGTCCCCGCCGAGCACCGCGCGAATGTTGCTGGTGGCCATTTTGAGGATGGCGGTGGGATCGGGACGCAGGGCGTCGCCGTATTGGGACTTGGCCAGCTTGTAGGTGAAATCCAACTCCGCCAGCATCGAGGGCGAGTTGAGCAGGCCATTGTCCGTGCCCAGCAGCAGATTGGCGCCCGCCGTCAGCAGCGCCGCGACCGGGGGCAGGGGCAGGCCGAGATTGGCGTTGGCGCGCGGGTTGAGCACGCCGGTCTTGCCGGCTTGGACGAGCAGGGCGATCTCGCTGGCATTGGCCACGGTGAGGTGGACAATGATGTGCGGGTCATACAGCTCGATGGCGCGAATGAGGTCTCCGCGTCCGGTGATCTGGAGGGATACGTCGCGATAGCCCGCGTTCTCGAGGCAATGGATGGCGCGCAGTTTGCCCTGGGCCCGCGTCAGCTCCCGCAGCTCGCGCCAGGCGGCGTCCGTCAGGTCGTTCATCGTGCTTTCGCTGAAGCCGTCGGCGGCCGCTAACAGAGCCTGCAATTCGGAGCGGGCGGCCTCGGAGAAGCCGTCCCGGTTCGCCTGCAACTGCTCGGCCGAGAACGGCACGCTGTCAAACTGACCGAGGATGACGGATTGAACCCCGCTTTGCTCACTTGCCTTACGCAGCAGCCGCGCCCCGGCCGCTCCCTGCTCGCGGAAATCCAGGTGACACACCGTCCCGGTGCGCGCCATGTAGCGGAGGTGGGCGGTGACGTGCGGCAGATGAGTCTCTTCCGTCAGCTTGGCAAGTTCGCGGTACTTATAGCCGTGAGGACGGAAGAACCCCTCTTCGAGCGTCAGACCGGTGGCTCCGTCCGGCAGCACACTGTCACCCATGTGAGTGTGGCTGTTGTAGAGCCCCGGTATGACGACACACGTGCCCGGGCTGTCGGTTGGAAATGCCTTTACGGGAGCGCCGAGTTCGATGGCGGTGACCGTGTCATGGTCCCAGGTGAATCGACGGCAGTGATGCGGAACCAGGTCGGGGCCGTGCAGGACCACGCAGTCAGCGATCGTGGGCATAGGATGCGGTAGAGTTACGGGGGCGTCGTGCCCGCGTCGAGGCCTTAAGCCTCCTCGTCCTTCTGATTGAGGAAAATCAACATGATCCCGAGGCAGGCGAACATGCGGAAGGCCGCGTCCTGGCCGTTCCACGACTTCGATTGCCACATCAGGAACCACTCACCTCCGACGCTGATGAAGGCGACAAACCACTGCAGCATTGAGACAGTGAGACCGATGGCGCCGAGAGACTTCGCCGCGTTGAAATCGGCGGGCGCGGCCGTGCGAACCTTCCACAGTTTCCAGGCCCCGGCGAACACGAGCGCGCAAGCGAGCGCCTCCCAGGTAATGATCGACCAGTAGAAGGCGTGGTGAAACCACCAGCTGCCGTCGGCCGGCGAGGGATCACGGAAGGAGCGCCACGCCTGCGCCTCCTTGGAGAACAGGGTATCCATGCTCAGCACATGCTGGACGAATCCATAGTTCGACGGGTAGTCGAAGACATTGTTGAAGACGACGAGCAGGAGAAAGAATCCTGCGGAGGCGAGGAGGGCGATTTTGCAGAGACGCATAGGTTCGAATTCGGTTCAGGCGAAACGACGGGGATGTTCCGTGGAGTCGTGAGGGAGGACGGGATGACGCGGCCAGGCGGGATGGAGACGCTCAGGCCGAACCCAGCTCGGCGTAGTCCGGGATCTGACGGGGACGGAAGGCTTCGCCATGGATGAGCCGGCGATCCGCGGCCGGACGGGCGAGAAGTTCGTTGAAGGTCCGGGCGGGAAAAACAATGAGGTCGGCCGGCGCGCCCGGCGCAACGGTCCCGTAGCCCCGCGAGAGCAGACCCATGATGCGCGCCGGACCCGTCGTGACCACCGCAGGGGAGGCGTCGAGGCGGGTATCCAGATGAGCGATGCGCACCGATTGATGATAGACCTCCATCGCATCGAGGTCCCCCCAGGCGTAAAAGGCATCGCGCACATTGTCGCTGCCGGAGGCAACCGTGACACCCGCCTCCATGAATTCGTGAAGCAGCGTGACCCCACGCCAGCGGGGAGTCTGCGCCGGGCCGGCGGACAAGGAGCCCGCCGCGGCCGGGGCCCGGGAGCGGCCCTGCAGGTACAGGTTGCAGAGCGGAAGCGAAATGATGTGGATGCCCGCCTCCCTGACCAGGTCGATGGTGCTGGCGGCCCGGGCCGGATCCTGGATGGCAAGGGAGCAATTGTGGCCGCAGGCAACCGGGTTGGGAAACCGGTTGCGCAGGACCGCTTCGGCGGCGGCCCGCAGGCACTCGGCATGCGCGAGGCCACTCTCATCGACATGCAGGTCGAGCCCGACGCCGAGTTCCCGTGCCGCGGCCATGAGCGCGTCGTACTGCCGGGGTAGGTCGGGGTTTGGCTGAGGAAACCCCCCGAGGGCGGTGGCCCCGTAGCGGGCTGTCAATTCCACGATCCGACGAGACTCACCGTTCGCAAAAGCGGCCAGGTTGCATAGACTGACGGTCTGAAGGTGGATCCGTCCCTTCCATTCCTGGCGCAGCCGCTGCATCGCGGCGTGGCCGGGTTCACCCACCGCTCCGGCTCCGGTGTCGATATGGGTGCGGAGTGCAACTGTCCCGTGCGCATAGGCGGAACGCAGGGCGAACCCGGCGCGATGGAGGATGTCGGCCTCCGTCCATCGCTTCGAATCGTTGCCGAGCGCCTGGATGGCGTCCCAGAACTCGCCGGTGGGGTTGGGAGCGCGATGCCAGGTGTGGGCCTTGTCGAGGTGAGTGTGGACGTCGATCAGGCCGGGAAAGACAAGAACGCCCTGAAGATCGGTGGTGCTCAGGGACGCGGACGAAGCCGCGGTCGCAGGGGTACGATGGCTCGGAACGACGGATACGATCTCTTCGTCCGAGACCGTTACGTCACACTCGGCCCACGGTTCCAAACGGGGATCCGAGCCGTCGGGAGGCGCCTGGAGGGTGGGTGGCAGGCAGGCGAGGGGAATGCGCGCGCGACGAAAAAGGTGCATGGACGGGGAAGCGGTGAGCAAGTCGCGGGCCGCACACCGACGCGAACGAGTTGAATTTTGCAGATCCGGCCCGTTCGCGGCCTCGACCGCGTCCCACCTTGGAGCGCCGGATGGGCCTGCGTTCGCCAGATCCGGCTAGGGGACCGGAAGGTAGTCGGTTGTCACCACCTGATCGACGGTGAGTTTTCCCTTCTTCAGGATTCCCAGTTCCTCCAGCTGCGAGATTTGCGTCTGGAAACGTTCCTTGCTGACGCGCCCGATCTGGGCAGGACCTCCGTTGACCCGGCCGGTGACGAGGTGTTCGTCGGTGATCATCTTGCGGGAGTAGGCGAGGAACTCGTCGGTGTTGTTCGGGTTCATCTGTTTCATCAGCGCGTGAGCCGGCGCCGGGTCTCCGTCGAGGTAGTCCTTCCATCCCCGAATGTAGGCCCTGAGGAAGGCTCGCACCTGGTCCGGGTGCCGGGCAATCCAGGGCTTGTTGGCCACCAGCACCGTGTAGGCATCAAAGCCGGCGTCCCACGCATAAAGAAACTTGGGGGCCTGAGCGCCCCCTTTGACGATGTGGTAGGGCTCGGCGATGTAGAATCCCTGTTGAATGAAGTCCTTGTTCCCGATGAAGTTGGCGACGGAGAAGTTCTGCGGAATGATGTTGAACTCAATGCCGTATTTTTTCCGCAGGTACGGCAGGAAGGCCCACTCGGGCCGCGCCATGATGGTTTTGCCCTTCAGGTCCTCGAAACGGTTGACCGGGTTGGCCGCGTGCAGCATCAGCACGGACGGGTCGTTCTGGAACACGGCGCCGATGTGGATGACGGGAAGTCCCTCGGCGATCGCCAGCAGCACATTGGTGCTGTCGGCCTGACTGATGTCGGCCTGCCCGGTGGCCACCTTCTGCATGCCGAAGGCATTGGGTCCGCCGGGCAGCAGCACGACATTCAGACCCACGTCGGTGAAGTACCCTTTGGCGGCCGCCTGAAAGAAACCGCCATGTTCCGGTTCGGGCACCCAGTCGAGTTGCACCGTGACCTTGAAGAGGGCCGCCGGATCCGAAGCCGCCGGGGAGGAGGCGGCCGGGGTGGAGGAGTTTTTTCCGCATCCAGCCAGCAGGCCGATGACGGCGGACATGAGGCCAAGGACGGTGGGGATCGCTGGTTTCATTGGGCTTTACTCATAACAGGCATCCGACTTGCTAGCAAATATCTGCTGATCGAAATCATCGGTCGGCTCACCGGGGACCTCACGCGGGTTGCTCCGGTGTCGTGTTGCACCCCGCGTAGCCGTTCGTTTGTTGCAACTCGTATATGATAGTCTGTTCTAAATGCCGTTTCGGCGGCCTAAGTTCGTTCAAGGCCCTCAGTTTGGGACTGATGGTTTGGATCGCCTGGGTGGACCTCGCGCGCGCCGGACTGCCCTTGCACGCGGAGCGTTCCTCTCCCTTCGACCTGACGGTGACGGGACGCCTGGAAGGGGTTCCCGCCGGCTCTGCCCGCTACGTCCGGTGGGCCGATCTGCGGGCACTGCCCACGCACCGCCTGGTGCTCGATGGGGAGTTCGTCAAAGGTGAGCAAGTGATGACGGTGGTTTACCTGAGCGATGTCTGGAATGCGCTTCCCAAGGCCAAGGGGGCGGACACCGTCCTGGCCACCTGCACGGACGGCTACACCTCCGTTTATACCCAGCCGTTCATAGCCGAGAACCGGCCTTTTGTCATCCTGGAGATCAATGGTGCGGGTCCCGACGCCTGGCCGCCTCCGGGGATCACCTACAATCCCGGCCCGTATGTCATTTTTGTCTCCACCAAAGTGGCATCGACGGTCGGCACCCTGCTTGATGTCGGACACAAGCGGCCCTGGGGCGTCGCCGCCATCGAGTTGGCCAACTACGAGGAGCGTTATGCCGCGATTCACAGGGGTCGCTGGTCGCGGCTTTCCGGGCGAGCGACCGAAGGACGGCAGATCTGGATCAACTCCTGCGCCAGCTGCCACCAGGGGCCCGGCGGGATCTTCGGCGGCACCAAGAGCGATCGTCCCTTTGAGGTACTGGCGGCGCATGCCGGCTACAATCAAGCTTACTTCAAGCGGTATGTGCGCGACCCCCAGGGCGTCGTCGCCGGGGCGAAGATGGAGGCGCATCCCCACTATTCCGAGGGACAGCTGGACGCGTTGATCGCCTTCATCACCGCTGAACCCGGCTCCTGACCGTCGTGACTCCAATTCGGATCAGGGTTGCAACGGGCCGTGGACGAAGCGTTCGGGAGGTTCGGGTTTTTCGAGAAATCCCATCTCCCGTCCCACTTCCTGCATGCGAAGCCACTTGCTCCGACTGAGCGGGGCGAGCGGGCCCGCGCCGCCGGATGAAACCAGCGGCTGCAGCGCCTTGAGCGAAGCCTGCAATAGTCTGGGATCGGCAGCGGGGTCCATGCGGGTTCGAATCGAAGCGACGGTGGCGTCGGAATCGGCCAGGGCCAGTCGCCAGCCTTCGCGGGTGGCCGCGAGAAAGCGGAGCAACGTGGGCTCGTGCCGGGCGATCTGAGCGGGCGAGGTCACCAGCAACTCCGAGTAGGAGTCAAATCCGAGATCGCGGAACGAGACGAAACGCGCGGCTTCGCCGACCCGCGCCTGCAACCGAACGTACTCCTCGATTGAATACCCCTGGAGTGCATGGAGGTCGCCGCGCACGAGTCCATCGAGATCGTCCCCCGTGAAAACGAGCGTGGCCTCGGATTCCTTCACCCCGGCGCGGCTGAGAAACCAGCGGTAGAGCGGGTCGGCGTGGCGGTGCACACCGATGCGTCGGCCGCGAAAATCGGCGGCACCGCGAATGCCGGTGGGAGCGAGCGAGAGATAGCCGGCCGGACTCTCCCGGAGCATGGAGGCAAGCACGATCCAGGGAGTTCCCTTCGCCCGGGCCTGCAGGAAGATGTAGCCCTCGATCGCGGCGACGGCACAGCGTTCCGGTTCCGCCTCGATCAGCGCGGCCGTCTTTTGACCGAATGCGAAGGGGACCAGTTGCACCTCCAGTCCCTGTTCTCGGTAGAGACCGCGGTCCATCGCCACGTAGAGACCGCTGAATTGGGCGCCGGCAAACCAGTCGGGATAGACCACCACAGTTTCGGCTCGGACCGCCGCGGCGAGGGTGAAAATCAGGAACGGAAACGAAAAACGGACCATGGTAGGGACGAAGCCGACACAACCCTCCGACGGGAAGCGCAATCTCACCGCCCCCCGCGGTGGTTTTGAAGAATTTCTGGCATTCTGGGATCGCCGGTTCGTTCCTCGCCGACAGGGCATTGCATGTGCTCAGGCGCGGGGGTGAAGACTCTCCGTCGACTTTGGCAGGGGCTGGCCCTCGGCGCCGCTGTTCAGTCGCTCGTCCTGGCTGACGACATGATTCCCGCCCTGGTGCTGACCAGCGAATCGGGTAAGGGAGATGCTCTCGCCGTGTCGGGCCAGTTCTCGGGTGCGGTGCCGGGAGAACAGCGGTACGCAGACCGTGCGAGCCTGCTGGCACTGCCCGGAGTGACCCGTCTGCGCGAGCGGCCCTGGGTGATGATGCCCGAAGCCGATCTCACCGTGGTTCCGCTGGCGACCGTGGTGCGCGCGCTCGTTCCCCAGGGTGATGCGGACGCGGTCCTGTTGCGTTGCTCGGACCGCTGGGAATCAGTCCTTCCGCTGTCGTTTCTGGCTTCGCACCAACCGTACTTGTTGCTCCTGCACAATGGCAAATCGCCGGAGCAGGGCTGGCCCATGTTCAGCCGGGTCGAGGGCCTCGCCCCCTACTATGTGAATGTGAGCGAAAAAGCGCATCCTGGTTTCCAGGGCGTGATCGATACCGGTATGATCTCCGCCACGCAGGTGGTCGAGATCCGCGCCATCAACCTCCAGCGGCACTATGCGCCGCTCTATGCAGGGACCTGGAAAAAATTGAGCGAAGAGGCGTCGGCCGGCAGGGCAATTTTTGTCAGGCACTGCAACAACTGCCACCAGGCGCAGGGAGTGGGGGGCAACACGTCGCAGCGACCGCTCGTGCTGCTGCAGACGCACGCCACCCACAATCCGCAATTCTTCCGCGCGATGGTGACCCAGCCCAAGAGCGTCTATCCGGATACGGTCATGCCGCCCCACACGTTTGACGAGGTCACCTTCACTCGGCTCATCCAGTTTTTGCGTGAAACCCTGGCCCTCAGCCAGACCACCCCCTGAGTCCACTTCCATCATGAACCTGTCCCTTCCTCCCGACCGAATCTTCGAATCGTCCCGCCCAAAGCGCCGCCTACGTGCCGCGGCCGTGGCGGCTGCACTCGGGGGCATCGCGTTGCTGCCTTTCTGGCTGGCGGCGAAGGGTGCTCCGCAGGTGACCGAGGCGCTCAGTTTTGAACTGAACAAGCTGCCCGTCGACCATCAGGGCCCCCAGGTCATCGACCTCCGGGTGAAACTCACCTATGTCGTCGGAATCGAGGCCAAGCAGTATCCGGACTTTGAATCGGTCTACCGGGAAATCGCCGCCACCATCAAGGCCTATCCGAACGAGACGGATTATTGGGAAGTGTTCAACAAGGCGATCTGCCACGACGTGTTGGGCCGATACCCGGTGGTGGCGGCGGTGGAGACGGAACTGCGGGTGCATCCCACCTTTTCCATTCCCTACAGCCACGCCAGCCATTGCACCGTGGCCCGATGATGACCTTCTGCCGTCGTCCTAGGTCGAGGCTGGGTGTGGGCGCCGCCTGGGTGCTGCTGGTGCTGGGGGCGGGCCTGACCCCGATGCCCGCTGCCCAGGGCGTGATGTCATCGCCTTTGGTCGTACAACTCGACCTTGGGGTGAAGAACGCCCAGTTCGCCGGGCTGCTCTGGGCCGATCACCACGGCTGGTACCGCGAGGCCGGTCTCGACGTCCGTCTGGAGACCGCCGCCGCGGGACTCGACGTCGCGCGGCGCGTGGCGGAGGGGCCGGCGATCATCGGTTCAATCGAAAGCGGACTGCTCATTTCCGGGCGGGCCGAGGGACTACCGCTGGTGGCGATTGGAACCATGTTCCAGGCTTCCCCCCTTTGCCTGATTAGTTTTCGCGACCTGGGTATCCGGTCCCCGGCCGACCTGGTGGGCCGACGCGTGGCGATCCACGGTGACGGACGAGAAGCGCTTGCGACCGTGTTGGAGCGCGCGGGCATTGCCCCGACTCGGCTGACGGTGCTCGAAGCCGAGTACGGCAATGGCCCACTGCTGCGACGCGAGGTGGATGCGAAGCAGGGCTATTTGATCGATGAACTTGTTGCCTTACAGACTTCGGGGCAACCGGTCACGGCGCTGTCCCTGCGCGATTTTGGACACCAGGCGTATTCGCAGGTCTATTTTGTCTCGGAACGTCTCCTCCGGCAGGAGCGCGCCACGCTGGTCCGGTTCATCGAGGTCTCCAACCGCGGTTGGAAGGCGGCTCTCGCCGATGTGCCGGGAGCCGTCAACCTGATCGTCGGGACCTATGCCCCATCGCTGGATCGGGCCTACCAGGAGGCTTCGTTGCGAGCACTGGCCCCGTTGCTGACGGCGGAGAGCCCGCGCCTGGCGACCATGCAGGCGTCAACCTGGCAGGCGAACCGGGACTCATTTCGCCGCACCTACCCGGACAAGGCGATCGGTCCGATCGAAGGCTGGGTGGATTTCACCCTTGCGGAGGAAGCCAACCGTATCGGGGAATCGTCCGGCGGTTCCGCTGCGAATGCGGCGATCATACCCGTCTATGCGAAAATGAACGAGAAACGAAATCTTCTGAGTGATGACGAGATTGCAGCCGCAGTCGGACGCCTTCCGGGATGGAAGGTCGAGGCCGGCAAACTGCGGAAGACCTATGTTCGGAAAAACTTCCCGGAGGCAGTTGCCTTCATCCAAGCGATCGTGCCGGTGTGTGAGGCAATGGACCATCATCCGGAGATCTTCACCGTCTACAACAAGGTGAACCTGGCCTTGGTGAGCTTTGATGCCGGCAACCGCATCACTGCGACGGATCTGGAGCTTGCCCAGCGTATCGAACAAGTCGCGACTGCCGCTGCTGCAAAATCGTCCCCCTGAACTTCCCTATGAATCGTTCCCACCCACTCCGCCATCGTCTGCTCCCTCTCGGGTGCATGATCCTATTTGTCGTCGTCTGTCTCGCGCAGCCCGGCCCGGTCCGTGCGGCCAGTCCGGAGCACGAGGCCGTGCGCACCCTGGTCCAACGCTTTCTCAAGTGTTGGGAAACGGGCGACGTCGCCACCTTTGAAAGCCTGCTTCATCCCCAGCTGTCCTTCGGCTATCCGGGTGGTCGCATGGATCGTGCGACCCTGGTAGCGACCTTCAAGGAATACCAGGCGGCGAAGAAGGACATACGGATCTACTTTGGCGACGCGTTCATTTCCGATGGCAAGAAGCACTGCATCAACTACCAGTTCGCCGCCACCGACCGGGCGAGCGGAAAGCGCTTCGCCGTCGGCACGGGTGTGATGTGCGAGTTGTCGGAGGGGAAGATAATTGGGTTCCGCGAGTACTGGGATACCCGCGTCGCCGAGGCGCAGAAGATCGGCGAGCTGCCGTTGGACGAGGGAGTTGTCACGCCGTGGCCGGGTTCCGTCTGGCTGCGCAAGGAAACCATCAACTGAACCACCATGAACCGCTTCGCTCTGTTTCCTCGCCTCGCCCTGCTTGTCGTTTTGGCCGGTGCCGCCCACTGCCGGGCCGAAGAACCCAAGCCGATGAAAGTGATGACCAACCTCTCCTCCGAGTGGATCCCGCTCTACGGAGAGAAGTGGTGGGACTACTATCACCCGGACTACGAGGGTTTTTTCCCGGGTGGCCGATCGAACCGCATCCACGACCTGTATCTCTCCCGTGTTCGCCGGAACAACCCGTTGACGGTCGATTGGAAGATTTTCAATCGCAAGTACGTCTATGACGGCGAGTGGTTCGCGGTGGAGTGGTTCTACCGCGCCACGCACGTGGAGGATGGATTTCAGCAGTGGGAGGCGACGCTGGGCATCGGTCGAATCAAGGAAGGTCGCATGGTCCTGTGGACGGAGTATTTTGACGACAATGTCGGCAACCTTCAGCGCGTGGGACTGATGCCCTTCTATGAGGCGGATGAACCGCTCTACCCCTGGCCCAAGGGTGCGGTGCTCAAGCTGCCGTATCGCCCCTAGCGCACCGCGGTTCAGATCAAGGGCCAGAGCGGTGGCTCGCCGGTCGCCCCCGGGGGCGCCTTGGAGGGAGTGAGCGCAAAACGCAGCAGGTGGGGTCCGGCTGCGTTTTCCTCCTGCACCCCTTCATAGGCGAAACCCAGCTTTTGCAGGACGTGCAGGGATCGGAAGTTATCGGCCTGGACCAAGGCCAGGACCCGACTCAGTCCAAGGGGCCCGGAAGCGTAGGCAAGACAAGCCCGCGCTGCCTCTGTGGCGTATCCGCAGCCGTAGTGCCGCTCAAGGTACGCAAAACCGAGGTCCACGTCCGGCAGGGTCGGTCGCTGGATGAGCCCGCAAAGGCCGATCGGGGTGGCGTCTTCCCTCAGCTCCACCCGAAGGAGTCCGAAGCCGTGACTCTGGTACATCGCGACCGGTCCGCCTTCAAGGTAGCCGCGCGCTTGCTCCACCGTGCGCAGTCCCCGATCGCCAATGTAACGATGCCAGTCTGGACTGTTGAGCAGTTCGAGCACGAAAGAGGCGTCGCCGACGGGGTCGAGGCGGCGAAGGAGAAGCCTTTCGGTCACGAGCATGTTCATCCTAAGGACCGGAATGAACCACGGATGGACGCGGTTCAACTCGGATACGAACGAGGCCTGCCACCATGGGTAGCCATCTCGCAGGTATTGACTCCCACTACCCCGAATCCGTCCCCTGACGGCGGGATCTCTGTGTCCCTTCGTGGATCTACACTGCCTTCCCGGTGTCCAGCGGGGAGGGCCGCGACGGCCCGGTGCGGGTCATAGCGTGACGAATCGCCCGAACCCGAGGATCAGTGTCAAAAGCACTCCGGTGACCAGACCGACCGCGGCGAGTCCAATGACGACCCCGTCCCTCATCGTCAGGGTCGGATTGTGCAGGTAGGTCCGGTTCGAGTGTCCGGAAAAGGCCCGGGACTGCAGCACGACTTCGACGTGCTGGGCCTTGTACATCGCGCTCAGAATGACCGGCACGGCGATCCGGGAGTAGGTGCGGACACGTTGCAGCGGACCCATGGACTCCAGGGCGAATCCCCGCAGCCGCTGGGTTTCCATCACGGCCTGTATCTCATCGAAAATGAGGGGAAAGAACCGAAGGGTGGCGGAGACGAGAAAAGCGAACTTGTAGGGGACGCGCAGGCGCACGAGACCGACGACCCATTGGTTTGGTTCAGTGGTGAAAACGCAGAGCGGGACGAGAAGCAGGAAGGTGAGACTCTTGCTGACCACGGTCGCACCATAGAGGAGTCCTTCTTTTGATGCGACCATGCCGCCGACGATCCACCAACTCTCCGGAAGCGAGAGCACGGGCGTCACGTGCGACTGTCCCGTCAGTCGGAGCACGTATTGCTTGTTGAAGAACCCGTGCGTGCAGAGCAGGAGAAGAAAGAAAGGCGTCATCACCCGCAGCACGAATCCCAGGTAGGCCCAGGAGATCCCCACCGCGCGGCAGGCGACGAATACAACGAGGGCCAGAGCGGCCGTGCAGCGAAGGTCGTCCCAGACGACGGCCAGCACGCTCGCCGTCACAAAGAGCGCTGCTTTCGCGCGGAAATCCAGGGCGGCGAACGCCGAGGTGGGATTGACGACTTGGAGCGTGGGCGTGGTCATGGCGACGACGCAGGCAACGAAGCGGACCCGTCGAAACACCCAGCCAACTCGTCCGGAGTGATGGCTCGCAGGACCGGATCGACGGACCGGGCCAGGGTGACGGCCTGGGTGGGTTTGAGGTGGGTGGATTCGAGGGAGGCGACCGCGTGGAACGCGTCCCGCAGGGAGGTATCCAGAATCACCCGGCCTTCCCGCAGCAGGACGACGCGGCGGGCATAACCGGGAAGCAGTGCGAGGTGGTGGGTGACGACAATCACGGTGCGGCCCTCCTCGTTCAACCGGCGCGTCAGGTCGAGAATGGCGCGGGCCCCGGCCTCGTCCTGGCCGGTGGTGGGTTCGTCGAACACCAAAATCTCCGGTTCCAGCGCCAGCACGGCGGCGATGACCACGCGAGCGCGATCGCCGCGGGAGAGAGAAAAGGGATGTCGTTTGCGCAGGGCCAGGAGACCGAGATCCGCCAACACCCCGGACACGCGGCGTTCGTGCTCCGCAGGAGTGAGACGGAGGAGTT
This sequence comes from Opitutaceae bacterium, assembly GCA_046346755.1. GTDB lineage: Bacteria > Verrucomicrobiota > Verrucomicrobiia > Opitutales > Opitutaceae > UBA6669. The sequence continues at coordinate 394,640 of JAXMHM010000001.1, forward strand.
GCAGGGAGAATCCGATTTCCGCCTCCACGGAGGCATTGAAAAGCTGACGGTCCGGGTTTTGCGGCACGTAGCCCACCCGCTGGGCAAGCTCGGGCGCGGAGTAGGTCGCGAGCGGGACCCCGTCGATGCGGACCTCGCCCCGGGTCGGTTGCAGCAAATTGAGAAAGTGCCGGATCATCGTACTCTTGCCGGCGCCGTTCTGTCCGAGGACGGCGAGGTAGTCGCGACGATGGATGGCGAGGGTGAGATCGCGGAGTGCCTCTGTGCCATCGGCGTACCGGTAGGACACGCCGTCGATGGCCAGAATCGGCACCGTGGACGGTTCGGTGACCGTTTCAGGAGGGACGAAGGCTCGGGGCGGCGGCAAGCGACGCAGCCGTTCCATTCCCTCCTCCAGGTGGATCGGCAAGGGCGGGCTGGCTAATCCGCGTCCGGCCAGTTGGGCAAAGGTAGAGGTGACCTCGGGAGGCCGCACCGCGTGGCGCTGGAGCAACGTGAGATCGGTGTACACCTGGTGAGCGGGTGCGTCCGCCACCACCCGGCCGTCCGCGAGCACGATCAGACGGTCGACGACCTCCGCCATTTCCTCTGGAGCGTGGCCCGCGATCAGAAAGGCGATCCCGAACCGATGATTGAAGGTGCGCACGAGGGAAAACACTTCCGCGGCACTTTGCGGATCAAGTTGCGAGGTGGGTTCATCCAGAACCATCAAGCGAGGTCGAACCGCAAAGGCGGCGGCCAGTGCCAGCCGCTGCTGCTGGCCCCCTGACAGGTCATGGGGATGTTTCTTGCGGAGTTCGGCCAGTCCCACTTGAGCAAGCGCCTCGCTGACTCGAACCGCGATCTCCGGTGGCGGGACCTGCAGGTTCTCGAGGGCAAAGGCGATCTCCTGCTCCAGTGAAGCGGCGATCAGCTGGGAACCAGGATCCTGCAGGACAAGCGCGACCCGGGCGGCTTGGTGATGAATGGGCTGGTTCAGCGTATCCTCGCCGGCGACTAGGATCTCACCGAAGAAGCGACCACCAAAGAACTGCGGCACGGTGCCATTCAAGGCCAGGCACAGCGTCGATTTACCCGATCCTGTGGCTCCGGTCAGACCCACAATTTCGCCAGCGGCAAGGTCAAGGGAGACGTTAAGCAGGGCGGCACGATCCGAGTTGGGGTAGAAATAGGAAACCGAACGAAGGGAAACCAGGGGTGCCGACATGGGGACGCGCGAAGTTCGGCCTAGTACCGCGCGTCGCGGGGCTTCACCAGCGACATGGACCGCAGGCCGGCGATGACTCCGGTCCCGACCACGGCGCCGATCCCGCAGCGCGCGGCCTGTTCGACGGGAATGATGCCGGCGAAGAAGAGGAAGAGTTCATCCGGCCAGTTGAGGACCAGGTATCCGGCCAGCGACTCTCCGAACATCATCAGGCTGGCCGCCATCCACGTGCCGAGAAACAGTCCCAACGCCACGCGTTTCAAGTCAGGGCTGGCAATCAGTCCGCCGACCCACCGTCGGCTGGGCAGGATGAATCCGACAATGGCGATGAGGTGAGTCAGGTAAGCGGCGACAAAGACCCCGGGACGCACCCCGTTGCGTACCACGGCCTGGTGGTAAAAAAGAAACACTTCGAGCAGCACAACGCCGATCAGCACGGTGGTCAGCCATCGGTGGGTGCGCCGGCTCGTAATCACTCCCGCGAACAGGGCTCCACTTGCCGCACCACCGACCGTCACCCAGGGAATTCCGGCGGTGTGCGGAGCGAGGAAGATGCCGATGAGCGCACCCACGCCGCTGGCCGCGGCGCCCGCCCAGGGGCCCAGCAACCAACCGGTGAGCGAATAGACTCCCTGGGCCATGGGAAAACTGCTGCCGGCCGAGAGCGCGACTGAGAAGGGGATGAAGGACAGCACTGCCACGACCGCCGCGAGCACAATCACGTAGGCCACCGGTGCGCCGGCGATCGAAGCCGAACCATGGAAAACAATGGCGCGAGGGTGGCCCGTGGGCAAATCGGTGGTGGACGGGGCGGGAGTCACTAGGGTCGGGGGAGGCGTCTCCCGGGTCAGGGCCAGCGGAGCAGACGGCTCACATTGCCCCCCAGCACCAGATCGAGTTCCGCCGGTGTCAGGCCCGAGGTGACGGCATCATCCAGATCGAGTCGGAAATTGGGAACCTTCTCAATCGAGGGATGAGTGAAGAGCGGATAGTCGGTTCCCCAAAGGATGCGCTCTGCTCCAATCATGTCACACACGGAGCGATACACGGACTTGTCGTAGAGCAGGGGCGAGGCGGCCGTGTCGTAGTAGACGTTCTTTAGGTGCTTCGCCAGGCGCCGGTTGAGCTCGTAGAACGGGATCCCGCCGCCCCAGTGCGCAAGGATGAAGGTCGTGTCGGGGAAGTCCCGGACCAGGTCGATGTACGGTTCGAGCGGGGTGGCCTTGACGCAGGATCCCGGGGTGATCGCCAGCGGATCGGTCACATGCAGATTGACGGGCACCTGGTACTCTCGAGCCAGGGCCATGAGTGCCGCCCAGCTGTCATCTTTGAAAGTAAAGGACTGTGCCTGGGGAAGCAGTTCACCGAGTCCCCGCAATCCAGCGTCAAGGGCGCGGCGGGTGGCGTCGAGCGCGGCCGGGTCACCGGGCCGGACGGCGGCAAATCCGGCGAGTCGATCCGGGTGTTGTTTGACCCAATCGATGAACCAGCTGTTCTGCAGCTCGGCGGTGGCTTGATTTTCCCAATACCAGCCGAGCATCACCGCACGGTCCACCCCGGCTGCATCCATGTCACGCACGAGGTCATCGACCGTGGCCCAGCCCTGCAAGGTCGGTTGATGGGGAGGCGCCACACAGTAGGTCCACCAGGGTTCCCGGTGGGCGGTTCCCCAGGCCGTGGGGTCGGCGAAAACCGAGGCCGGGTACATATGGATGTGCGAGTCGATGACCATGGCGGGGACGTTGGCAGAATCAGCGGTGGCTGTCACCTGCCGCGTCCGCCAGTGACTGGAGGAAGGGTGTGAGTTCGACCATGGCGGGGTAGTCCACTCCTTTCTTTCGGAGTGTGGCAAAGTCGCCGAGTGCAAACGCGGCGCCGCGGCGACCATGGCCGATATCGACGGTGGCGAGCGCCCGGTAAAGTGCCTTGGCTGCCTCGATCTGACCGGCGAAGGCCAGTCCGTGGGCCAGGTTGATTTTGTGAATGGCGGAGTGAGGCTCCGCCTGCAGCCCCTGCACCGCCTCGGTGATGACCCGATCCGGTTTTTTGAGATAGAGGTAGAGCTCGGCACTGTAGGCGCGGAATCCGGGATAGTCCGGCTCAAGGCGCAGGACGGTGGCGTAGTCGGCTTCGCAGGCCGCGAAGTTTCCTTCGATCAGCCGATAGGCGAGGTCACCCCGATAGAGGTAGGCGCGGGCACACGTCGGGTCGGCATCCACGGCCGCTTTGAAGTCAGCGGCGGCCGCCGCGGAGTCCTTGGCGCCAAAGTGGGCAAAGGCCCGTTCCAGGTAACCCTCGGCAGACTGTGGGCAGAGCGCGATCGCGGCGCTCGCCTCGCGCACAGCGACGGCAAAGTCCTTCTTGTTCCGTGCCTCCAGGCTGGCAGCGAGGTGCGTCACAGCATCGGCGGGAGCGGCCACCGAGGTGACCATGGCCAGAACGAGGAGCGGCAGCAGGCGCACCGGTGGAATGAGTAAGGAAAAGCGGAGGACGGAGGATGGGAGGCGTGGGGGAGGCATGGTGGTCGGGAGGACGGGCTCAGGGATTGAGCAGCGCGGCGAAGGGGTGGGGCGCGACCGAGGCGGTGCGTTTTTCCAGTTGCCGGGCTTCGGCTTCGAGCCGGGCCAGGCGAACGTCGATTTCCGAACGCAGTCGGGCTTCATCCTGGTGGGGAAAGCGCACTCCGTCGGCGATCAGCCGGCCGCCCACGTAGACCTGCTCAAGATTGCGCAGGCCGCAGGCGAGGACGTAGGTGGCTACCGGATCATGGAGCGGACCGGTGTCGGGATTGCGCGGATCAACGATAAGAAAGTCCGCAAACTTGCCGACCTCGAGACTGCCGACCTTGTCGGCGATTCCGAGCACCTCGGCGCTGCCGAGGGTGTGCAGGAAGAGCATATCCCGCACGGAAAGGGCTTTCGCGTCCTTGTACTTGGTCCGGATCAAGGCCAGTCCGATCCGCAGGTTTTGGAAGGGATCCGAAATGTCGGTGCACGACTGATCGTCCAGTCCCACTGCCACCTTCATGCCGGCGGCACGATAGGCCACGATGTCGGCGACGCCTGAGGCAAGACGACTGTTCGAGGTCGGCTGCCACGACATGCTGGCGCCGGCGGCGGCGGCCTGCCGCACCAGGTCGGGATTGGTTTGGATGAAGTGGCCGAAAATGAACTGAGGCGACAGGGCGCCGGCGTCCACGTACCACGAGAATTTGGCCTGCTGCTCCTCGACGCGCTCGGGACTCTCGAGGAAGTGAGACTGGTTGATCAAGTGGTAGGTTTTCATCACATACGCCTCCAGTTCGGCCGTCTCGCGGGTCGGGGCCCGTTGCAGCCCACCGCTGATCGCCATGCCGAGGAAGAGCGGTTGCTGGGCGTAGGTGGTGCGGGCATGCGCGAGCAGACCCTCCAGTCGCGCGATCATGGCGGCCCGCCCACCCACCCGGGGAAGTCCGACACTGTTGATGAAACGCAGGCCGGCGTCGGCTTTGGCCCGCATCTGGTTTTCCTCGAAGGGGCCCGGCTTGAGGCTGGGTGGCGGCACTTTCTCACCCACACCGACCGCCGCGCCGCCCACCGCGCCCGAGTAGGTGAAGTCGTAGGCGGTGGTGATTCCGTTGCGCAAGAAATCCAGTGAGCCGTGCAGCGTGAACCAATAAAGATCGTCCGCCGTAGTCAGGTTGTTGAGTCGCCCAACCGCGGCTCCCCAACCATAGAGGGTCTCGGTGTGACCGAGTCCGCGGAGTGGACTGGTGAACAGGTGGCTGTGGGCCGAAATGAAGCCGGGCGCGACGATCTTGCCGGCGGCATCCACCACGCGCTCCCCCTCCAGCGGGGCGGGCGCTTCACCGGCACCCACCGCCGTGATCCGGCCATCGGCCCCGGCTCGCAAATAGCCGAGGAACGCGGCCTCCTGTCCCGGCTTTTGAGTGATGAGCAGGGCGTTTTTAACCAGAATACTTTGCGCCCGGGCTGTCAGGTGACCGCCCAAGAGTGCGACCAGGAGCCAGGTCGTCCAAATCAGGCGAGAGCGACGGAGAGGAAGGGCGAACATGCCCCCGTCAAAGCCGGTTGCGTGCAACCTGAGGGGTGGCTCGGCCGCAAGCGTGGTGTTTTTGTGCAAAATCTGGCGGAAGCAGGGCCGGAGCCCTGCGTCGCCACTGTCTCGGCTGTCGCGGGCATGGGTGTTGGCTTCGCGCCGTGGGATCGGCTTTCCATGCCAATCCGACCGTGCCAACGCGGATTCGGCGCCCGGCGTCCAGCCGAACTCCCAGAGTTTCCCTGAAAGTGCCAGTAGAGAAGGCCCATCCGACAGAATGCGGTCAGCGAGATGCTAAGGAAGAGGGGTTCCTGAAAGGGCCGACCTGACCCGACTCCACTGGGTTTTCACCGACGGGCGGGACCGGACAACTGATCTACAACTATGAACAAACTACAGCACACGTTGCGATTCACGGGATGGGGCCTCTGTTCGCTGGCCCTCTCACCGGTTATTTGGAGTCAGACCGCACCTCCCGCCCCCTCCGGCGAGGCGGTGACGGAACTCGAGCGCTTCATCGCCTCCGAGACCTCGGTTCAAAGCTCCGACTCACTTTCTCAAAACAGCCGCCCGGTCACCAATCTCTTCCTGGGCAGTCAGAGTGTCTTCGACACTCCGCGTTCGGTCACCATCCTCACCCCCGAGGCAATGAAGCAGTTTGGCGTCAAGACCTTCGACGACCTCGACAAGGTCGGCGCCGGCCTGACTCGTCCGAACATCTTCGGCATCCCCGGTCTTCCTTTCATCCGGGGTGACAATGCCGCGGTGTTCTATAACGGCATGCTGCGCATTCCGAATCAGAACGAAACCCCGACGTCCTTCGGTTCGCTGGACGCCATGGACATCGTCAAGGGGCCGGCTCCCGCCCAATTCGGGCCCACCAATGGTGGTGGATACGTCAACTTCATTCCGAAGTCACCTTACTACGACAAGTTCCGCGGTTCGGTGCAGCTGCAGGTGGGCTCCTACGAGTACTACAACACCCAGGTCGACCTGGGTGGTCCGGTGCTGGTGGGCGGAAAGCCGATGGCCTACCGCATCTCGATCACCAACCAGCAGGCGCAGAGCTACTACGACGACATCAAGAACGACTACATCTCGGTCTATGCGTCGGCGAAGGCAAAACTGACGCCGAAGCTGACGTTGTTCACCGGTGGCGAGTACTATAATTTCAAGTCGAACGAAAACGCCGGCTGGAATCGCCTGACCCAGGACCTCGTGGACAACGGCAACTACATCTATGGCGACATGGATCCGAACACGGTGTCCGGCGACTACAAGGGCTTCACCGACCCGCGGCTGATCCGCAACCAGGTCGATATCGCCTTCAGCACGGGCTATGATCCGAATCTCGCGATCGTGGTGCCGGCCGCCGATTTCCAGGCTCGTTTTGGAGCGCCCACCGGAGCCGGTGGCGCCTACACCTCCGGAGCCGCCGCGGCTGCCACCGTGGTCAACTACCTGGGCAAGCTCTACGGCTACAAGTACACGCCGGCCTACTTCACGGCCGGGGGCCAGCTCTTCACCAAGAAGATCGAAGGCAACCAGGTGCTGTCGGACCGCAGCGACTACGCGAATTCCGAAACGTTCATCTACTTCGGCGACCTCTCATACGCCGCGGACAATGGCCGGACGGTCAGTGCCAAGACGCTGTTCGAATGGATCAAGACCCGCAAGCTGTCGAGTTATGGCTTTGCCCACGATTCCGACTCCTACTCGATCATGGAGAAGTTGCAGGTGGACGAAAACCACACGGTGGGAGGCGTGCCGGTGGCACTCCAGTACGGCGTGGATGCGCATTATACCTACAACAATGACGCCAATGACTTCGGCGTGGAACCGTTCAATCGTCGTGACGTCAGCTCGGACTACATCGCCCCGCAATCCGTCGTACTGGCCGGACCGCAGGTCGGCTGGCCCGCCGGATACGTCGGCGGAAGCCGGTCCACGCTGGGTCAACTCGGTTTGTTCGCCCAGTTCGCCGCCAAGTTCTCCGACTCGTTCACCGTCTACGGCGGTGTGCGCGCGGAAGGTGCGAGCTTTGAGCTGAAGACTCCCAAGGAGTTTGCGGTGCAGGCGGCGACCCGCACGGGCGGCAAGAACTACTGGAGCGCGTCGCTCAACCCGATCTTCAAGGTCAACAACCAGGTCAGCCTCTACGCCTCCCTCCAGCATGGCACGGTGCTGACCCCCGGGCAGACCGGTGGCGTCAACGGGGGCGAAGGCAATTTCGCCGAAACCCCGTTCTATGAAGGCGGCGCCAAGGTCAACCTGATCGAGGGCAAACTCTATGCCTCGCTCGCGGCCTACGAATTCGAGAAATCGACCCTGGCGACGCTTCCGATCGGGGGCCTCGACAGCACCAAGTACAAGTCCGAGGGCGTGGAGTTTGAGTTGACCTACACTCCGACCAAGAACCTGTCGATCGTCGCCAACTACGGCGAGCAGGAGTCCCGTTACATCAATTCGTTTCCCTTCGGCACCCGTCCGTTCACGCCGCAGCAGGTGGCGCTCTACTCGGGTTCGATCCAATACGGTCCCTTCGGCCAGGGACCGACGGGCAGCCGGTTCGTCAACAACAAGGAAGGCAAACGCGCCGGGCTTCCGGAAAAGGGTGGAAATCTCTACGTGGTGTATGAATTCGACAGCGGATTCGGTTTCGGTGTCGGCCCCAACTACAAGTCTGCGTTCTGGCTCGATAACGAACACACCATCCGCCTGCCGAAGGCCGTGGTCTGGAATGCCAATCTCTTCTACAAGACCAAGCGGTTCGAGGTGCTACTGCGCCTGAGCAACTTCACGGACGAGGATTACTTCCTCGGCTCGTCGTTCGCGCCCACCATGATCGTGACCAAGGCGAAGCCGTTCGAGGCCAACCTGACCACGACCGTACGCTTCTAGTCCGCGGCGATGGTTCATGTGGTTTCGTCCCGGTGGGCGAAACCAAACAAGGCCGGGCTTCATCGCCCGGCCTTTTCCTTTTAGCTTAAATCCAGCAGTTTAACCGCAGAGTGCACCGAGACCACGGTATGAAATCCCAGAAAACCGCCGCAACCACCCTTCAACCAAGAAAGACTCGATTGCTCGCATTCATGTGGAGTCCGGTGCTCCGGTCGGACCGTGACTAACTCGCGAGCAGGTTCCGGTGGGCGTCGTCGCGGTAGCTGCCCGGACTGAGTCCGGTCGCCTTGCGGAAGAAGCGCCCGAAATAGGAGGGATCCTGAAAACGGAGGTGGTAGGCGATTTCGGATACGTTGAGCGACGAGTGAATGAGCAGCCGTTTCGCCTCGAGCAGGATCCGCTCATGGATGATCTCACTCGCCGAGTGACCGGTGGCCCGGCGGAGATCGTCATTGAGGTGGGAACGCGACACCTGCAGCAGGGTGGCGTAGTCGCCCACCTCCAGCATGGTCGGGAAGTGTTCCTCCAGAGCGACGCGAAAGCGCTGGGCCAGGGTTTCCGAGTCCGACGATGGCGCGACCGACTGCGGGGTGCGGCGCTGATAGGCCTGTCGGATTTGCGTCAAAATGATGGTTATGTAGGCCCGCACCATGTCGTCCCGACCGGGCGAAGCCTCCGCCGCGTCTTCCCGCAAATGCCGGAAGGTGCGGTCAATCCGCGCCCCCTCTTCTTCATCGAGGGTGAGCACGGGCGTGGGGTGGGTGGCCTGCAGGAATGGGAGCCGGCCGAGCAGTCCAGGCTGTTCCGCACTGACGAGGAAGAACTCCCGAGTGAAACTGAGGATCTCGCCATCCAGCGGCGTCACCGATTGCCAGGCATGGATCTGGCCGGGCGAAGTGACGAGCAAGGTGCGATCCTGGACCGGGTAAGAGCGAAAGTCACTTTGCACCACGCCTCGTCCGACCGGCAGCCAGATGATTTCGTAAAAGTCATGACGATGAGGTACATAGCGATTGATTCGCTCGCTCTTGACCTCGTCGAAGCGGAGCAGGTGAAAGTGCCCAGGCTTGCGTATGCCGCTGGTGTAGGCGGACATGGCGTACAACGTGACGGGCTCCTGCAGTCCCGGTGTGCGTCGGTATGGAATCACGGAGTCCGTGGGTGGGCTCATGACTACCTTTGCTAGCACAACCGGGGCCAATCTGCAGACAGACGTGTTGGCCCCGCAAGGGCGCCAGCCGGAGCGGGTTGAACGGCGTCGGCGGGGGCCTGAGCACCTCCCTGGCCTAGAACTTCAAACGTAAGGCCACCGAGTAGTGCGAGGGTTCCCCGGGCAGAATCACGGCATTGGCGGCGAAGGCGTCGTAGGGATGGAAGTAACGCTCGTTGAAGAGGTTTTTGCCCGAGATGATGACGTCCCAGGTGGGCCGGGTGTAGGAGAGGCTCACGTTCCAAAGGGTGAAGGACGGCAGACGGAGCGTTTTGTCGGCGTTGCCCCAGACGCTCGAAGTAAAGGTGGGTCCGCCGCTCAAGCCAAGACCCCGCCCGAGGCTGTAGTTTGCAAAGAGACTACCGGTCCATTCCGGAATGCCGAAACGAGGGCCCCCGGGGTTGGGCCGACCTCCGAAGTCGGCGTAGTAGATCCCTGCGTACCGGGTGATCTCATCCGCCGTGAGGGGCACGAAGCCGCCGGGAAGCGTCTCCGTGCGGAAGAAGTGCTGCTGCCAGGTTACGTTGCCCGTCAGGGTCAGGGCACGGCTGATCACGAGGGTGGACTCCGCCTCCACGCCCTTGCCCCGCTGGGGAATGGCGGCGCCACCCCGGGCATCGAAGTGAACCAGTTCCTGATAAAAAACGTCCACCGCGGCAAAGAGGGTGCCTTCCCAGGCCGAGGTCTTCACCCCCACTTCGGCCAGGCTGCTCTCCTGAAAATTGGCGTCACCCAGATCGACCGAGCCCGAGACAAAGTACCCCTGATACGACGTGCCCTTTTGGGCCGTGGCGTAGGCCGAGACCGTGGGCGAGAGCTTGAAGACCGGGCTCAGGCTGAAGTTGGTGTAGGAGATGCCACCGCTGGGACGCGGTCCGCTGTTGAAATCCGCCCCCAGATCGAAGGGCACCGCGCGATCCCAGGAGGCATTGTCCCATCTCGCCGACAGCAGGAGCGAGAACCGGTCGTTGAAGGAGATCTCGGGATTGAGGAACACGCCGAAGGTGAGCAACTGGGATTCAAAACTGCCGAAAGGATCCCAGTAGTTGATGCCTCCGGAGTCGCGTTGATCCCCGGAACGCAGGCGGTCGTTGCTGGAAGGCCCGGCGGAGAGATCGCGACGGCTGAAGGGCTCGACCGTGAATTCAGTTTTGGCGAGGGAGTCCTCATAGCGCAGCGAGGTTCCGTAGGCCAAACGGGTGTTGCCCAGGCCGGTCAGCTGCTGCTCGACCAGGATTTTGTCTTCGAGCGTGATGTTTCTTCCCAACTCACCGTAGCCGTAACTCGAGACTTTGTCCCGGGAGTACGCATCGACAAAGAACTTGTTCGAGACCTTGAGAGTGGACGACGGGGTGGCAATCGCGTCGAGGAAGAAGAGGGTGGTGTCGGCGTTCGTGTAGTCGGGAGCGTCGGTGACGATGCGACTGGCGTCCAGCTTCACAGTCCTGGCGCCGGGATTGTTGATCGAGCCGAGGTAGCGATAGAGGTAGGTGGCATCGGCATTGGCCGCAGTCAGGTCAGGACGAAAGCCCGACGTTGCGAAACCATTCATGGCCAGGAACGAGCCGTCGAAGTCGCCCCGCGTGCCACCGAACGGAGTCGCGGTTTCGAGGGCGGCACGGTTCACAAAACCCGGAGAGGTATTCACAAAGTTCAGCACTTTGCCGCTCGGAAGGGTGAGACGCAGGCTTCCACCCGTGAGGTCGTTCAACGGTGCTCCGAACACGTAGTTGCCATGGTCGATCAGGTCTTGTGTCACCCGGTTCCAGCCGGGATTCTCCTTGGACCGGTGGCTGTAGTATTCGCCGCCGCCGAACAGTGAGATGGCATCGCTCACCCGCATCTTGAATGAACCGTAAACTGAGGTGTAGTCGTTCTTGATGCCCTCGTAGAACGAGTCGGCTTTCTGGCCCGTCACCGAGACGCGGAAGGCGGCGGGTTTGCCAAAGGCGAGCAGGGGACCTCCGATGTCAACCTGGGCATTGTATTCGTTGTTTTCTCCCACCGTCACTTTGATCGATCCACGCCGCTTGTCGTAGTAAGGTGACTTGGGGATGAAGTTCACAAAGCCGCCGGGACTGGTCGCGCCATAGGTGCCGGGGGCTGGACCACGAACGTAGTCCATCGACTCGAAGGAACCAAACGACGTCGGGAACCCGTTTCGATTCCACACCCGTTGCATGCCGTTGAAATAGAGACTGGAGGTCAGTCCGCGGGTGGTTGGAACCCCCGGAACACCGTAATAGTTGATCACGGTCGACCCGGGAACCACTGCGGCCAGATCGTAGACGGTGGTCAGTCCGCGCTGCACCAGCGCCTCGGGTGTGATCACCGTGACGGAGCGGGGGGTGTCGACCAGCGAACGGGAGAAACCGTAGACAGAATCGACCGGTCGGGAGGTGGGGAGCAGCGTTGTGGATCGTTCCACCGCGGATTCGGTGGTGATGAAGCGATCGAGCTGGGCCACCGCATCCGTCGATTGAGCCTCCGTGAGACAGGGAGCCAACATCGCGAAGAGGATGGCGAGACGGGAGCAGAGGGCCGGGGAGGACATACGGAGTGTGACGCGCACTCACGAAAGTGATGGTGCGAATCCACGCCTACCATCGACCGAATGCCCTGAAGGCGAAGCCCATCAGGCAGGGGTGAGGAATGGTCCTGGGCTGGAGGCCGAGGGTGTCCCCTAGGTGGATTCCTCACCCACCGGCATTCCGCGCGCAAACGCCAATGCCTCTCAGCGCGCTTTAGCCAAAACTTGCAGTTCGGGCGGAAGGAAATCAAACGAGACCGCCTTATCCAGCGAGATAGGCGTGGACAGCAGCTTCAATTCCACCAGCAGGGCCAGCTGTTCCTCGAGCCGCTTTCGAGTCAGCAAACCGGTGCGTTCGCCATTCTCCGGTCGACCCGAGATCAGCTGACTTTCCCGGAGGGAGCGGATGGTGAACTCCATGAACTCGTCGGACATTTTCTCGTTGCGCTCGCCAATCATCTTCTTGGCCGCGGTGGCATCCCCGGTGAGAAAGTCATCCCAGCCGCGGATGGAAGCGGCAACGAAGGCGCGGACGATCTCAGGCTTCTCCCGCGTGAACTTCTGGTTGGTGAAGATGATGCGGTAGGGATCGTACCCGGATGACGCCAGAAGGAGGGTGCGTGGTTTGCGTCCGGCCTGGGCGACATAGTACGGCTCGTTGGTCACGAAGCACTGCTGGATGAAGTTCTTGTCCGACATGAACTGGGCCAAGCCATAGTTGATGGGAATGATGTTGAGCTTCACCTTGTAGCGGGCCTCGACGTAGCTGATCCAGGCCGCCCCCGGCACGGCCATGATCGTGCGGCCATCGAGGTCGGCGAACGACTTTACCGGATTCTCGTCGTGCAGAAGGAGGGCCTGCGGGTCGCGTTGCATGAGCGCGCTGACCATGACGAGCGGAATCCCCTCGGCCACGGCCAGCATGTGGTCGTCACTCCGCCCCATGCCGAACTCGGCCTGACCGGTGGCGACCTTCTGGCCAACGAAGGCGCCGGGACCGCCGGGTATGATTTCGACATCGAGTCCCACCTCCCGGTAGTAGCCCTTCACCAGGGCCTGATAGTAGCCACCGTGTTCAGCCTGCGGATACCAGTCGGTCTGAAACCGCACCTTGGTCAGCCCGCTTCCCGACTCCTTGGATTTCTCACCGGAGCCGGCAGGCCCGCAGCCAGAGAACATCAGGCAAAGGGCGAGGCCAGCCCAGGCGAAGCGGACAGTGGAGATTCGGTGTCGGTTCATGGGAAAGGAGAGGGACTCAGCTGTCGGTTCGACTGTAGGAATCGTGCCACTTGTGCATGCTCAGCCAGCTGAGGGCGATGACGGCCGAGGCGAAAAGGAAGCCGAGCGCGCAACTGGTCACCGCGGTGGCGAACAGCGCCGGCATCTTGAACTGAGAGCTGTAGATGATGGTGAGAAACCCGAGGCCACCCTGACCTCCCGCCGAGTTTCCGGCGTAGAAATCACCGACGATCGCGCCGATCGGGGCCAGCGTGGCGGCAATGCGCAGTCCCGTGAAGAAGTAGGGAAGGGCGGCCGGCACGCGCAGCAGGAAGATCTCCTGCTTCTTCGTCGCCTTGCACATGCGGAAGAGGTCGACGAGATTGCGGTCGGTGGAGATCAGCCCCTGGGTGGTGTTCACCACCATGGGGAAGAAGCAGATCAGAAAGGTGATCACGGTCACGCTGACGAGCCCCGGTCCCGCCCAGAGGATCAGAATCGGGGCGATGACGATGATCGGTGTCATCTGCATGATCATCAGGTACGGGTAAAGGCTGGCGCGGACGAGCGGGGTGAGCGACAGGATGAGGGCGACAACGAAGCTGCCGGTGACGGCGAGGGAGAACCCCAGAAACGCGCCGCGCAGGGTATTCATGGCGGCACTCCAGAGCGAGGGACCCTGGTCGTGGAATGCCTGGAGAATGAGGTGGGGCGGAGGAAGCAGGAATTTACGCTCACTCGAAAGCATCGCGTTCGCCAGGTACCAGAGCGCGATGAAGAGCACCCCGGTGAAGAGCGGAAGCGTGCGGGAAAGCAGGGACTTGGACATGGGGAGGTGGCGACGGGCGGTCGGAGGCGCGTTCGGCCGGGCTAGAGCTGGTTCCGCTCCACCGAGCGCAGGAGTTTCGACACGTCGGCGACGAGGCTCTGGTAACGCGCGGACTGGCGCGTTTCCTCGGTGCGGGGATAGGGAAGGTCGACCGGCACCTCGCGATGCAGCCGTCCGGGATTGGCGCTGAGCACGAAGATGCGGTTGGAGAGAAAAACCGCCTCGGCCACCGAATGGGTGACGAAGAACGCGGTCCAGGCCTTCTGCTCGCGGATGGCGAGCAGTTCCTCGTTGAGGTGATCGCGCGTCATTTCATCGAGGGCGCCGAAGGGCTCGTCGAGCAGCAGGATCTTGGGTGAGAGCGAGAGTGCCCGGGCGATTGATACCCGCATCTTCTGGCCGCCGGAGAGCTGGCGCGGATAATAGTGCGCCCGTTCGGACAGTCCCACGAGCTGAAGGCACTTTGCCGCAAGGTCGGCCCGCCGGTCGGACCGGGTGGAGCGCAGGCGAAGCGGAACCTCGACGTTCTTTTGCACGGTGAGCCAGGGCAAGAGCGTCGGTTCCTGGAAGACGAACGCGAGTTCCTCGACGGCGTTGTCCGGGATCATGCCGTCGACGGTGACGGTGCCTCCGGAAATGGGGCTGAGCCCGGCTATCAGCTTCAGGATGGTCGACTTGCCGCAACCACTGGGCCCGATCAAGGCGATGAAATCGCCGCGTTCGGCGGCAAAGGTGATCCGGTCCAGGATGAGCGGACCCTCTCCGTATCGTTTCTCAACCTGGTTGAACTCGACTAGAGGCGGCATGGGTGGGAACGAACTTAGGAGGGAATGACCGGCAAGTGCAACTGAGACGGTTTTGACGCGTCGTGATAGACGATCTGGAGGGCACGCCGGAACTCGGCCGGACTGCGCAAGGATGCCGGATCGGTCGCGGTGTTGGGGTGACGCACGAGCAGCGGAAAGGCCGAGCTGGCCACATCCATCCGAATGCGTTCACCCGCCGCGAAGCGGACGGCGATGGGATCCAGCGCGATCTCGATCGGGCCGTCGTGGGACGAGTCGGCCGGCGATGCACCGAGCGAGAGAAACTGGACGCGTCCTTCCGGAGTGACGCGGGAGAGACGCACGACCCAGAGGGTGTGCGGCGCCGAGGACCGCGCGTAGAGGCGCATCCGTGGCCGGCCGGCCACCACTACGGGCTCCGCAAGCGGTTCCGCGGTGTACACGAGCAGGTTCAGTCCCTGCTGCTGGGCGGACAAGTCATGCGGTCCAAACCCGGCGGATCCGGCCAGATTTCCTCCCGGCGCCTGAACGGGCACCTCCGGGTCGTAGTTGAAAAGATCGTCCGGCCCGGAGGCTGCGTCCGCCGACAGGCGGCCGTCCCCGAAGCGCGAGTTGGCGCGTCCGTCACTTTGTAGAAACCAAATTCGATCCCGACTGCCCGGGGGCGGCCAGGCGGGAGCCTCGCGCCAGCGGTTTTCTCCGAGCACAAAGTAGCGACAGCCTTCGTAGGGCGCGGGCCCGGCGGGAACGTCGTGGTCAAGCCAGTGGTGAAACCAGCGAGACATGCGCTCGTCGATGTCGGGAATCGCAGCGGGCCCCAGATCACTGCCGCCCACCTGGTTTCCCCAGGGTAGGTGCACCCAGGGGCCGGCGATCAGAACCTGGTGGCGATGGGCCCGTGCCATCGCCTCATAGCCGTCGACCGAACCGCGCAAATAGAGATCGTACCAGCCGCTGAGGTGCAACATCGGCAGATCGAGCTCGGCCACCCGGCGGAGGAGGTCGAATTCCTGCCAGTAGGCATCATAGGTCGGATGCCGGAGCCAGTCGCGCGCGTAGTCGGGAAGTCCCTCCGCCACCAGAGGGCCGGCCTCGCGCAGGGGAAAGTGCGTGGAGAGCCGTCCCGTGGCGAGGTAGCTCTCCTCCAGAGCGGCGTAGGCCGGTGACTTCAGCCGCCGGGCGTCCTCGCGGAGCATCTGGTTGGCCCACGCCATCGTGGTCGACAGCTGCAGCATGCCATTCCGGTAAAACCAGCCCGAATACAAATCGAAGGCGGTCATGTGCGGCGCCAGGGCGCGCAGGGCCGGCGGCTTGGCCAACGCCGCGAGCAGCTGGGTCGACGCCTGGTAGCTAAAGCCATACATGCCGACCCGGCCATTGCTTCCCGGCAGCCGGGAGGCCCATTCGACGCTGTCGAAACCATCGTCGATTTCGTGACGAAAGGGATAGAACGATCCACCGCTGTCACCGCGTCCCCGCACATCCTGGATCACAACCAAAAATCCCCGGCGCGCCCACCAGGTGGGATGTGCATACACCACCGTGGAGGCGATGTCGCGGCCGTAGGGTTGTCGCAT
Source organism: Opitutaceae bacterium (assembly GCA_046346755.1). Lineage (GTDB taxonomy): Bacteria > Verrucomicrobiota > Verrucomicrobiia > Opitutales > Opitutaceae > UBA6669. The sequence continues at coordinate 410,935 of JAXMHM010000001.1, forward strand.
GAGCAGTACCGGCCATGGCCCGTCTCCCTGGGGCCGGTAGACGTCGGCCACGAGCGTGACGCCGTCGCGCAGCGTGCAGGTCTGCGCCGGAAGGAAGTCGATGCCGTCGAACGCCCCGAGGAGCTCCGTGCCGATCATGCTTTACCCCGGGTGCTTCGCCTCCGTCGTCCGCGGGGCTCCATCGGCGAGGCGGCGAGACGGGAACCGAACGAGAGCGAGCACCGGACGGGAGATTCCAGGTGCTGACAGAAAACGGCGGGTGCGGGGTCCGCACCACCGGGCTGACCTGGGCGCGAGGTCGTGGGTGTGGGAGTGAGGTTCATGCAAAGAGGAACTGCGGCATCGAGCCGGGCACGACGAACGGGTTCACCGGATGCGTCTTCATCTTGCCCGGATTGAGCAGGCCCTTCGGATCAAGGCGGTGCTTGAGCGCACGCTGCTGCTCAAAATCATTGGCCCGCCCGGCTTCGTCGACGTAGCAGGTGTGTGGATTGGCCGTGAAAACACCGATCTCGGTGCAGTACGCGATGATCTCCCTGAGCCGGTTCTCGTCCTTGAACCGCACCAGCGGGATGCTGCCGCAGGAGACCCGGTTCATCGGTCCGTTGCGCGCCGCCCCGCGGACAAATTCGAGGTGGAACATCATCTCGCCGGGAAAACGGGCGTGGAGGAGGCGGATCTGCTCACGGTAGTTCACGCCGAATCCACTTTGCAGGTACGTGATGCTTTCGTCCGCCTTGATCGCCCAGAGCGTGGTGTGGTTCCACGTGTAGTCCGAGAGCATCGGCGCGCGGCGTGGTTCATGGTGGGGAATCACATGCGGCACGGTCAGTCCCGCCGCTTCGGCGCGGGCCCGGACTTCCGCGGTCTTGGACGACGCCACCTCGAGGAAGGTCAGGTGGTGATCCGCCGGATAGAATTTCTTGATCGGCTTGAAGTAGGACGGGATGGGATCCTCCAGCACCGACACCAGTCGCTTGGGAAGGGTGGCGTCCTCCGCGATCGCCTGCGTGAAGTCGAGCAAGGCGTCCCACGAGCGCGACGCGACGATCATCTGATCCCAGGGGACCGCCGGTGCCAGTCGGAGCTGGAGCTCGATGATGATGCCGTTGGTGCCGTAGGCGTGAAAGGCGAGCAGGCTTTCCGATTCCTCCAGAACCACGATGCGGGGCGACTCCTCAATCGTCAGCAACTTGATCTGCTTGATATTGCCGTCGTCACGCAGGCCGCCCCAGGTGATCGAACCAATGCCGCCGGAGCCGCCACTGATGAATCCACCAATCGACGCCTTGACCCAGGTGGACGGATAACAGCGCAGTTCCCAGCCTTTGGGTCGCGCCGCCGCTTCGATCGCGCTGAGCCGGGCGCCCGGCTCGGCCGTGACCACCCCATCGGCGATGGAAAGAATCGCATCCATCCCGCTGAGGTCGAGCACCAGACCGCCGTACAGGGGAATACACTGGCCATAGTTGCCCGTCGCGGCGCCCCGCGGCGTCATCGGCACGCCGGCTTTGGCGGCCAGGGACACCACATCCCGCAGCACCTCGAGGGAGGAAATCTTCACGACCGCCGAGGCCCGCCGCTCCTCCAGACGGCCGCGCAGAATCGGAGAATACCAGTAGTAGTCCTTGGAAAGCGTTTCGACCCCGGCTGGGTCTGTGATCACGTTTTCAGTGCCGGCGACGGCGCTGAGCGCGTCCAGTAGATCGGATGTGACCGTGACGAAACCAGGGCTGCTCATGCCTTGGGATAAGCAGTCCCCTTGCCAAGCAGCGCATTGAGCTCCGTCTGTTTTCGCCGAAAACTGGCACAGTTCGGTTGACGGGTGGACTTTGGCTATTTCAGACGGTCGAGCGCTTCCTGGGCTGGTCGGTGATTGGGGTTGAGTTCGAGGGTTTGGCGATAGGCCTGCTTGGCCGCTGCCGGATCGCCCCGCTTCTCCAGCAGGATTCCCATGCGAAACTGGGCTTGGATGCGGGAGGTTTCCTCGGGAGCAGGCGGGGCGTCGAGAAAACGCTGCAGAGCAGCGATCCCCGGCTCGACCTGTTGGCCCGAAAGTGAGGCCAGTCGTCCAAACTGGTAGTGCAACTCGTTGTTCCCGGGATGAGCCTGGCGCAGCTCCTCGACCAAGGTGAAGGCCTGACGCCATTCTTTTTCAATGACATGCAGGTTGACGATGCTCAGTCCACCCATGATGGGATCGAGTTTCTGAATTTCGCGCGCAACCGCGAAGGCCTTGTCGCGTCCTCCACCTGCCAGCGCGGGAGCCTGGGAATAATAGTTCAGGAGGCTAAACCGGTAGCTGATGACGTTCGGTGCGAGGGCGACCGCTTTTTCGTAGGATGCCAGGCATTTTTTCGCCAATCCGAGTTTGGAGAGCAGCCCGGCCTTTTGAGCGGACAGGCCATAAGCATCACCGAGGGCTTGATAGGCCCTGGCGTACGCGGGATCGAGTGCAACGGCCCGTTCGAGGAGCGGCAGGGCTTCGGCCGGAGTGCCACGACGGAGTGCCAGCGCGCCCAGGTAGTAGGCGATTTCGGCCTGCCGGGGATCGGTGGCGGGCAACGCTGCAAACGCCACCTGGGCCTCGGCGAAGCGGCGGGCATTGAACTCGGCGACTGCGGCATTGAACGCATCCGCACCCAGCAGTCCCGGGACGACGGTACCTGTCACCAAGAGGAACCACGCCAGGAGACGAGCCTGGGGCGAGGCTTGAGCCAGGCGCGGAAGGGCGGGGGCAAGGGGGGCGATGTGGTTCATGGCAACGAAGTGGGTTCGGTGGGGATTCGCACGGTGCCAAGACACTTCAAGCGAGCTTGGGATCCGTCCTTTCGCGCAGGCGTGGCGCTCAGGGGAAACTCAGACCCCAGGTGCGTCGGGCATAGCCGTAGGTCACAGGTCGGACCGAACTGAGCCGTGCCAGGGCCTCGGTGACCGTGCCGTTCTGGTAGCGCGCAACAAAGGCGGCGAGACGGGCGTCGTAGTCCGCCAGCAAGGCCGCCTTGACCTCGGGTTGGGCAAAACTGAATGCGAGCGAGTTGCGGCCCAACTGCACCAGTTCATCCCACGAGAGATTGAAGGTCGTCACCGCCGTGAAGTATTCGTCCGTCATCGAGCTGTCCCACATGCCGCGGTCGTCGGTATTGAGGCAGACGGGCACTCCCGTGCGAAGCAACTCAGGGAACGGGTGGACGCTCAGGTCCGGAGTGTACTCCAGCAGGCGATTGGAGATGAGGTTGATCTCGATCAGCACGCGTCGGCTTTGCTGCAATAGGAGCAGGGTCTCGGGGTCGCGGACCAAATTGACGCCGTGGCCGATCCGGCTGGCGCCCAGCAGGAGGGTGTCGCGGATGTGGTGGTCGGGGCCGTCCATTTCTCCAGCGTGAATGGACAACGGCAGTGTCGGGAACCGTCGCCGAAGGGCACGAAAGGCCTCGAGAAAACGAAGGGGGTAGCCTTTGCCGTTCTCTTCGATGCCCACCATATTGAGACCCACCCAGAGGTCGCGGTGCGCCGACACCCAGGCGTACGTCTCATCCAGAGCCTCTTCCGCTTTGGGGGAAAAACGCAGGATTCCCTCCTGGAAGCGCACCACCAGCCCCGTGGAGACAACGTCCGGTCGCGACAGCCGCTCGCGAAGCAAGACCAGGCCTTCGTCACGGCTGAGCAGCTCCCCTTTCAGTGATTGCAGGCCGTCCACCCCGAGCTGCGCTTCGAGGTAGCGCAGCCCCTCGGCAGCGAAGGCCTTGATGTTTTCAGCGAGGAGCTCGAAGCGAACGTGGGGGTTGCGCAAGAAGTCGGCCTGACGGGGCCAGAGGTGCTGAAAGAACTCGACGCGTCCTTCATCCTTCTCATCGAGGCGAAAGGCATTGCACCACGCTTCGCGCTCCGTCGCGGTGAGTTCGGTCAACGCCACGTAGTCGCGTTGCACCGCGGGTGGCATGGCCTCGAAGGTGAGACGCCGCACGGTGCGAAAGCGGGCGACCGGCGAAATGGCGTCGGGAGGGGAACTGAACCGCAGTCGCGTATAGAACGTGTCTCCGCCATTCCTTGCCGGATCGCAGAGGAGGGCGAGCGTCCACTCCGGAATATTGGAGCCACCGGAGTGGTGGTGAAGGTCACCCCCCTTGGGCAGGTCGTAAAGCAGGGTGAATAACTGACGGGGCGTGGCTGCCGCTTTGAGGGCTTCGAAACGGGCCGGGAAATCCTCGGCCCTGACCAGACCGGCCGCTCCGGCCAACCAGGCCAGGACAAACAAGAGTCGTGACGCGCGCATCCTGCCCGGAAACAGGGTAACCTCGGTCACGGCAACCGAAAAGGCGCGCTGCACGAAGCTCGCCAGCTGGGCATGAACACTGCTCATTGGGAGCATGGCCCTGACCCGTTTTTCCGTTGCCCCGCTTCAGACCCTGACGCGCACCCTCGCCGCCGTCGCGATGGGACGCCAGGAGCCCGATCTTGTCATCACTGGCGTCCGTCTGGCGTCAACCTACACGGATCGGATCCACCCGGACCGCGAGGTGTGGATCAAGGGTGGTCGCGTTGCCTGTGTAATGCCGGCGGGGACAGCACGCGCCCAGTTTGCCGGCGCCTCCAGCGCGCCCTCCGCTGGATCGCGGGCGCGACGCAGCACCGCCGGACCGGTGATTTACGACGGTCGCGGCGGACTGCTGGGACCCGGCCTGGTCGACCCGCACATTCACATCGAGAGTTCGATGATGACCGCCTGCGCCTACGCCGAGGGAGCGCTGCTCAATGGCACGACCACGATCTTCTGCGACAGTCACGAAATCGGCAATGTCTGCGACGCCCGAGGCATTGAGTGGATGCTGGCCGACGCCCGGCGTGCGCCGCTCTCGATCTACCTCACCGTGCCCAGCACGGTGCCGGCGACGTCGAGTGTGTTTGAAACCGCGGGGGGAGATCTCACGGCGAAAAAGATCGGACGGCTCTTTGACAAGTGGCCGGAGGCGGCGTTTCTCGGGGAAAAAATGGACTTCGTGCAGGTGGCGATGGGCGATGCGCGCAGCCATGCCATCCTGGGTGAAGCGATCAAACGTGGCCTGCCCATCAGCGGTCACATCTACGGCCGGGAGTTCGTCGCCGCCGGTGCGGCCAGTGGCATCACCGACACGCATGAATCGATCGACCGCGAGATCGCCGGGGATTTCCTGGAGAACGGACTGTGGATCTTCCTCCGCGGCGGACCTCCGACCACCCCCTGGCATTCGCTGCCGCAGGCGATCAAGGCGGTGACTGAGTTGGGTGCTGATCCGAAGCGGGTTTGCGTCTGTACGGACGATCGGGATGCCGATGATCTGTTTCTCTTTGGGCTGGACTGGGTCATGCGCGAAGCGGTGAGAGCGGGAATCAAACCCATCACCGCCTTGAGCATGGCGTCCCTGCACCCGGCCACCCGCTATCACCTTGACCACGAGTTTGGCGGGGTGGCCCCGGCCCGCCGCGCCGATTTGGTGCTCTTCAACGATGCGCTCGAGCCGCAGTGCACCTGGTACGGCGGCGAACTGGTGGTGGAGGACAGGAAGGTCACGCCGCTGCTCGAGAAGAGCCTGGCCCGGCCTTATCGGTATCCCCAAGCCGCCTACCGCACGGTCAAGCTTCCGCCGGCGAAGGCGATGAAATTGGTGCCGCCACTGCCGAAGAAACCGGTGGCTGCCAATGTCATCCGGACCGAATTGCCGGGCATCATTCTCTTCCATGATCGAATCGCGCTCACGCCGGACCCTGCCCAGGGCTGGGCGGGATTGCTGGAGCAGCAGGGTTTGTGTCACGTGGCCGTGATTGAACGGCACGGGAAGAATGGCCGGGTCGCACACGGCCTGCTGCGCAACTTCGGTCTGAAGGACGGCGCCGTCGCCAGCACCGTGGGTCATGATGCGCACAACCTGATCGTGGCGGGTAACAACGAGGCGGATATGCAGCTCGCGGTCTCGACCCTGCGCCGCCTGCGTGGCGGGGTGTGCGTGGTCCAGGGTGGCAAGGTGCGCGCCCAGGTGGCCCTGCCGATTGCCGGGCTGATTTCGGACAAGCGTGCGCGCGTGGTGGCCCAGGAGACCACCGCCCTCAAGGCGGCCTGGCTGGAGATGGGTTGCACGCTTCCCTACATGGGATTCAACCTCATTCCCCTGTCGGTCATCCCGGAGATCCGCATCACCGATAAAGGCTTGGTCACTGTCCCCGGAATGAAGATCCTGCCGCTCTTTGAGCCGGTGGGGTGAGTCCACGCAGCTCCGATTTCTCCTGGCGGGGGTCTCGCAGTCGCGCTTGGGCGTGAGCTTTGCGATTGGACGCTGGAATGCCGGCGGTGCAGGTGGAGGTGGCCTCGGTGAGCCGCGACGGGACCGACTGGTTCCGCCTCCGAGGTCCGATTTCTTCACGCGGCGCCCATCCGCGCGGGGTCGGCGACCCCACCTCCACCAGACGCCGACCTCGGATTGGGCTTAAGGTGATGCGCGCACAACCGCGGTGGACCGTCGGCTGGGGTCGCGGGGCTTCCTTGGGCGAACCGAGTGTGCGCCTCAAATCACGCCCAGACCCTTGAGCACCGAGAGCATGATCGCGGCCGCCATGACCGAGCCGATCTGTCCGCCCGTATTGGCTCCCATGGCGTGCATGAGCAGGAAATTCTGTTTGTTCCAGCGCTGGCCTTCGACCTGCACCAGCCGGGCGGCCATGGGGTAGGCGGAGATGCCGGCGGCTCCGATCAGCGGGTTGACTTTGCCGCCCGACAGCAGGTACCAGATTTTGCCGAGCAGAATTCCGCCGACCGTATCCACCACAATCGCCAGCAGCCCGAGGCCGAAGACCAGGAGGGTTTCGTATTTGAGGAACTCCGGGCCGTTCATCGTACCACCGATCGCGAGCCCGAGAAAGAGGGTCGAGATGTTCGCGATTTCGTTTTCGCTCGCCTTGGTCAGTCTCGTCACCGCGCCCGACTCCTTCATGAAGTTGCCCAGCATGATCATGCCCATGAGGGGAAGTCCTTTGGGGGCGATGATTCCGGTGATGACGGTGACAACGATCGGGAATGCGATCCGGGCGGACTTCGACACCGACCCTTTGACACTTGGCATGGGTGCGGCCCGTTCCTTCGCCGTGGTCATGATTCGCATGATCGGCGGCTGGATCACGGGGACGAGTGCCATGTAGGAATACGCTGCAACGGCGAGCGCACCGACCATCGCCGTCGGGATTTTCTGCAGCCCGGCGAATAAATTCGCGACGTAGATGACGGTGGGTCCGTCGCAGGCGCCGATCACCGCGACCGCTACGGACTCCTCCTTGGAAAAGCCGAAGGCGAGCGCGACGATCAGGGTCAGGAAGATCCCCAACTGTCCCGCGGCTCCGAAAAGCAGCAGCTTGGGATTCGCCAGCAGCGGCGAAAAGTCCGTCATCGATCCGATGCCGACAAAGATGAGCAGGGGAAACAACTCGTTGCCGATGCCAAAATCATAGAGCGTTTTGAGCACGCCCTCGTTGTCCATCACCTCGCTCAGCGGCAGATTGGCCAGCAGGCAGCCAAACCCGATCGGCAGCAGCAGCAAGGGCTCCACCTCCTTCCCGATCGCCAGGTAAAACAAGACCGCCGCCACCGCGATCATGATGAGATTGGGGCCTCCCGCACTCATGAGGTGCCGGGCGCCTTCCGCGAGTGCGGAGAGGGCGGATAGGATGGCGTCGACCATGATGGAAAGGGGTCAGGGTTTGCTCGGGGGCGGAGGGCGGTTGGGCAGCAGTCGTGTCAGGCCCCGAATGACGAGGGTGAGTAGGTAGAGGGTGAGCAGGGTTCCGCCCATCCCCACGATCAGCATGGTGGCGCCAAAGGTGAAGTTGCTCATGGGTGATTGGACTGAATCATGATGGTTTGTCGGCGTCGGGGAAGTAGCGGCGGTGCCAGACCGAAAGCAGGATTGAGCAGGCCAGCACGACTCCTATGACGATGAGGGACACGAAGGTGTGCGCTTTGAACCAGTGCTCAATCGGGGTGTAGATGCCCGCGATCATCTTTGCTCCGATGAAAAAGAGGATCAGTCCCACCCCATGCTTGAGGAACTTGAACAATCCCATGATCCCGCGGATGGCGAAGAAGAGAGAGTTCAGTCCCAGCACCGCGAAGACGTTTGAAGTGATCACTACAAACGGATCCTGGCTGATGCCCATGATGGCGGGAATGGAGTCGAGGGCGAAGAGGATGTCCGTGCTGCCGATGACCAGAAACACCAGGAAGAGCGGGGTGATGTGCAGTTTGCCCTCGTGGCGGACCGTCAGGCGTCGTGAATCCGGCGCGTCCTTGTGAAGTGGAAACACGCGGGTCGCCATCCGGTAGAGGATATTGTTCTCTGGATGCACCTGCTCGTCTTCATCCGTCGCCACCATCTTCCAAGCCGTCCACACCAGCAGTGCTCCAAACAGGTAGAGGAGAGCATGGAAGCGCTCCACCAGAGCAATGCCGAAGAGGATGAACAGGATGCGGAGAAAGATGGAGAGGAAGATGCCCAGCTTGATCAGCTTTGGCTGAGCGGCCTCATGCACGCCCATCATCGAAAAGATGAGAATGAACACGAACAGGTTGTCGACCGAGAGGGAGTACTCGGTCAGGTAGCCTGTGATATAGAGTGTCGCAATGTCCTCTCCCTGGGGATGGAAAAAGTAGATGACCACGCCGAACAGCAGCGCGAGGCTGACCCAAACCGCCGTCCAGCCGAGTGCGGAGCGCACGCCCACCGTGGAGTGCCGGTGAGTGATGACAAACAGATCGAGCGCTGACACCCCGACTGACAGCGCGATAAAAATCGTCCAGAGGACTTGTATGGAAGTCATGGGCTGGAGCTAGCGAACCTGGTGCGATTGAAAGACCTGGCGTCGGCCCTCGAGCGACCAGCCTGCATCGCGGGAAGGGGGTGCGATTGCCACAATGCGATGTTCCTGTCCGGCGAGTGCCACCCTCACGGCGGCGGCAATCAGCGCGCACGTGGTCGCGTCAAGGTCATCATCCAGCGCAGGCGCTTGACCGGGCGCCGGGCGCGAAGCCGCGGCGGGGGGAAGACTAACGAGCTGTTCCCGCAGCTCTGCCACCTCGGCTCGCAGGTCCGCCACCGCCTTGGCCACAAACACCAGCAGCCCTAGGGCAATCACCAGCAAGGCAGTTGAGACATCCACGGTCGGCGAGGGCGCAGGGCCTGCCGTGACGGCAAGAAACAGAGGACAACAACTCATGATCGTAGGTTCGGTTGAACGGGTGGGTGGGGGGTATCGCGTGAACGCGTCGACCGGGGAGGTTGCAGGCCACGCTGCTTCTCTACAAGCACGGCCATCACCCCCAGCGTCGCCCAAGCAATCAGTTGGCCCGCTGCCCCCAGCATCGCCTGGGACCGGAGGTCAAGCTGGGGCCAGAAGAGTCGGCCCAACCCAATCCCGCTTGCCAGCAGCAGGACGATGACTACCACGGCCACGCTTCGAACCAGATTTGTCTTCACAGCGGTCGCATCTGCTCAGCCAGGGACCGCGGGGGGAGCCCACGTGCTGGGTTTCGGCGGTGGTGAGTGTCGCAGGAGCGCCTCAGGACGACTACGCAGGGATTGCTGAAAACCCGTCTCCTGTTGGCATTGGGAGCGTAACATGGAGCGAACGATTCAATCCTCTCGGCGTACCTCCTCTGGTCGAATGTCCGGTATTGTCACAAAATCCATGCATACAGTGGCACATCGTGTGCTTGCGCTTATCGACCAACACCCACCATGAATAAACGCTTTATGCTTGCGGTAGCCGCGCTGCCCACCGTGGTCGCGCTGCGTCCCCTTGCAGCCCAAACGGCTGCCAAACCTCCGGCGGAGGAAGAAGCCGTGAAGATGGAGAAATTCGAGGTCAGCGACGTGCCGATTGAGCAGAACGTCATCCCTACCTCGCGTCCGATCAGTTCGATCTACGGCAGCGATCGCTCCCTGCTCGATACGCCTCGCTCCGCCACCATCATCTCCCGCGAACAGCTGACGGCCGTTTCGATCCAGGACGTGCGGGACTTCTCCAAGCTGACGGCCAGTTCCTACACCCGGTCAAACTTTGGCGCCCCGACCACGCCTGACCTGCGCGGTCAGATCGCCGATCTCTTCCTCAATGGCATGCGGATCGGACTCTCGTCCAATGGCAACGGCCTCCCGATCAATTTCAACTCGGTCGAATCCGTCACCATCCTGAAGGGTCCGGCCACCGCCGTGTATGGAGCTTCCCAGTACGTGGGTGGCTACGCGGACCTGGCCTCCAAACAGCCCACGCTCGATTCCAAAAAGGGTTCGGTTTCCTTCACGGTAGGCAGCTATGACATCTACCGCTGGACGGCCGACTACAACGTGCCGGTGGACGCCAAGACCGCCTATCGGATCTCCTACTCGGGCGAGCAATCCAAGGGGTATTACGAGAACAGCAAGAAGAACACCCAGGCGCTCTATGCCGCCATCACTCACCGCAAGAACGACAACTACCGGCTGTTCGCCAACGCGGAGGTCTTCGCCGCCGACTACACCGAAAACTTCGGCATCAATCGCCCAACCCAGGAATTGATCGACAGCGGGATCTACCAGACCGGCATCAACAACAACCCGGCGCCGGATTTCAGTGGCGGCGCCTTCCTCGGGTACCGGGACGCCACCGGAGCTCCCATCACGTTCGACAACATCAATATCGTCGGAGGCACCGCTGCCGCCATCTCCGATGCGCAGAACTCGCGGTGGGTCGTCTCCGGCTTCCCCGCCGGCAATCGCATCCTGCTCGGACCCAAGGTGGTGATTGACCGGAAGAAGCGACTCCTGCGGCCCGGCGACGATTCCGAGGGCATCGCCTTCAACGCCCAGGTGATTCAGACCTTTACCCCCGAACCCACGTTGACGATCAGCAACAATTCGTTCTTCCGCTACGTCAGCCGCAACACCCTCTCGAGCTACTCGTATTCAGAAATCATCGACCCAAGCTTCAGCTTCGAGAATCGCACCGAGTTTCAGAAGAAGCTCGACAAGCTGTTCGTCAACAGCGGGCTCAGCCTGCGCTACCAGCAGGTGAAGGCCTACAATGACTTCTTCAACGAACCGGCCAATGTTTGGGACCTGACCAAGGACCTCCGCTTTGCGAACTACTTCAACTCAGTGAACTCCCCGAGTCCGTTCACCCAGGTGCCGGTGCCGGGATGGCCTGGTCGTTACTACACGCCGGACAACGGCGACTCGGGCATCTCCAAGGCCATGTATTTCTCTCCGTTCGCCCAGATGGAGTGGAACCTCAACGACGCATTCTCCATTCTCGGTGGCGCGCGGCTGGATATCCTCAGTATCAGCTACAGCGATCCCGCAGGATTTATTCCGGGTGACAAGGTCACCGTCGGCCTGCCGAACTACAATCTCAGCCTGAACTACAAGGTCACTCCTTCACTCAGCACCTACGCGACCTACAACTGGAGTCAGAATCCGGTGGGTTCGACCGGCAACGGTGGAGGTTTGACCACGGCAGGTGCCGCCAACTTTGCCGTCGCCAATCTTCGAAATGAATCCGAACTGATCGAGATCGGTGCAAAGAAGGGCTCGGCCGACGGCAAGTTCTATGTTTCCGCCTCGCTCTTCCACCAGACTCGCGCCGACTTGCAGCAGGACCGGTCGGTCGTGAAGCTCAAGGGCACGGGCGTGGAGGTGGAAGCCAACTACCAGCCGAGTCGCAACTTCTACGTCATCGCCGGCTACTCGTACATCGATGCCACGGTCAATGCGCCGGCGTTCGACGTCGGCAACACCTCACTGACGCCGCCCACGGCTCGCTACTTCCTGCAACCGGCCAACACCTGGTTGCGGCGCCAGGGCGTGCCGCGCAACTCGGTCAACTTCCTGGGCACCTACAAGACCGACAGCGGTTGGGGCGTTTCGAGCAGCGTCGTTTGGGCCAGTGACATCAACAACAATGTCGCCGGCACGATCGTCATTCCCTCGCAGTACACAGTTGACTTGACGGGTTTTTACGAAACTAAAAAGTATGAGTTTCGCCTCTCCGTGTTGAACGCCACGGATGAGGAGAACTGGAGCGCGCCCAACGCGGTCTACGGCAATGAATCGATTGTCGCGGAACTGCCGGTGCGCCTCGAGTTCACTGCCAAGTTCAAATTCTGATTTCCGGACTACAACGGACTACACACCAACACAGAAAAGGCCGCCGGGAAACCGGCGGCCTTTTTCTTTCTCAACCGTTGCGCTCGACGAAAATCACTCCAATGGAGGTGGTCCCGCAGTCGCGCCTGGGCGGCAACTTAAGCTCGATCCAGGGTCGGCGTTTGCTGGAAGTGGGGTCGTCGACCCCGCGGGGATTGGCGTCGCTTGATGAAGTCGGTCAACAGAAGCGGGAACGCACGATCCCGCGCGCACTCACCAGTGGGCGTAGTCGCCCTTTTCCAGGCCGAGGGCGAACTCGACCAGCAATTGCACGCAGCGTTCCACGTCGACGAGGTCGACCATCTCACTGGGCGTGTGCATGTATCGCAACGGTACGCTGATCAACCCGGTGGCCACGCCGGCGCGGCCGACTTGGATGGCGCGGGCGTCGGTTCCGGTGGGGCGGGGGTCCGCCTCGATTTGATAGGGGATCTCCAACCGCTTGGCCGCCGCCAGCAGGCGGTCAAACACCTTCGGATTGATGTTCGCGCCGCGACAGAGCATGGGTCCGCCGCCGAGCTTGGTTTCACCGAATTTGCGGTTGTCGCAGTCGGGGTGGTCGGTCGCATGGCCGACGTCGACCGCCACCGCGATGTGCGGGTTGACTCCATACACCGCGGTGGTGGCGCCGCGGACCCCGATTTCCTCCTGGGTCGTGGCCACGCTCACGACCTTGGCGGCCAGCTTTTTCTTTTGTTTGGACAGGCGGATCAGGGTCTCTCCGACAATGTAGGCGCCGACTTTGTCATCAAAGGCTCGTGCCGCCCCGATGCTGCCGTGGATGAGTTCAAAGCCGTGATCGAGCGTGGCGACGTCGCCGATGCCGACCCGTTCCAGCGCTTCTTTCTTTGATTTGGCCCCAATGTCCATCCAGAGCTCATGCAGCTCCGGCACTTTCTTGCGATCGGCTTCGTCCATCAGGTGCAGGGCGCGTTTTCCAGTCACACCTTTGACTGGGCCGTGGGCGGTCTGAATGATGACGCGTCGTCCGGGAATCAGGCTGCGGTCTTGTCCGCCGATGGTGTCAAAGTAGATGAAGCCCTTGTCGTTGATGTACGTGATGATCAGTCCCAATTCGTCGATGTGGCCGGCGAGCATCAGCGTGGGGTCACCCTTCGGATTCAACGTCGCGATCCGGTTTCCCATCGCATCGTGCGCGTAGGTGTCGGCGCTGGGTTTGACGTGGAGGTCAAACACCCGTTGTGCCTCGGCTTCATAGCCGGAAGGAGACCGCGCGGCGAGCAGGTCGGTCAGGAAGGGGGGTGGTGAAAAGGCTTTGCTCATGGAGAGATTCGCGAAAACGAGGTTTGCGTTGGTGTCATCGTGAAATCGAAAATCGAAAATCCAAAATCAATTTTTCGAATGACGATTTATCCAGCCATCGACATCAAGGCGGGCCGCTGCGTCCGGCTGACCCAGGGACGGGCCGACCAGGAAACGGTCTACGGAGAGAATCCGGCCGCGATTGCCGCCGAGTTTGTCGCCGCCGGCAGCACCTGGGTCCACGTCGTCGACCTCGATGGCGCCTTTGAAGGCGAACCGAAGAATCTCGCTAGTGTGGAGGCGATTACGAAGACCGGACTGCGGGTCGAACTCGGGGGCGGATTGCGAACGCGGGCGGCCGTGGACCGCGCTTTGTCGCTGGGGGTGGCGCGGGTGGTGATCGGAACGCGAGCGGCGGAAAGTGAAGCGTTCATTGCCGAGTTGGTGCAGGCGCATGGCGATAAAATCGCCGTCGGCATCGACGCGAAAAATGGGCAGGTGGCGGTCAAAGGGTGGGTGGACACCACCGGGACCGGTGCCCTGAACCTCGCGCGCCGAATGGATGCGTGCGGAGTACGAACCCTGATTTACACCGACATTGGCACCGACGGCATGCTCACCGGACCCAATCTGGTCGCGCAGGAGGCGATGCTGACCACCGTGCGTT
>JAXMHM010000010.1:0-204081 GCA_046346755.1 Opitutaceae bacterium
CGGACTGATCGCGCGGTTGTGGTACGAAGGCGCCGATCTTGCGGTGGTCACTGGATCCTACCTCATTCTCAGCACCTGCGCCCGTTTCGCGGAGGAGGGCTACCGGGGCGAACCCCAGACGGTCCGTTGGGCCGGCCTGGCGCTCTACCAGTGGCTCGCGCTCGGGGGATTGCTGGCCGGAATGGCGGTCCTGACGGTACCGGCACCCCGGCCTCCACCGTGGAGTGGAGTCAGCTTCGCCCCGCTGGCCTACGCCCTTCCCTTCGGACTGCTGGTCGCCGTCGCCATGGGAGTCGATTTTCCAGAGTCGAAGCGGCGCATGTCTCGGCTCGCGTGAACGGGACCGTTCCCGTACTCGGGTCGGGCCGGTGGCAGGTCATCGCGAGGCGTGCGCGGTCTTTTCGTCGGAGAAGGCAACCGGATCCAGGGCGGTCGCATCGATGAGGTAAACCTCGATCATTCCCGAGCCGGACGAACCGGCACCCACGCGGAGGTGCGCCGTGTACGCCCCCGGGGCGAGTTCCACCAGGAGGGCCGAGTCGCGGCTGGTCCTCACCAGTGGAAACGCACCCACCTGCACCGAGATCGCTTCGATCTCCCCCGCGTCCGCGCGGGTTCCCCAGTCGTCATTCGTCTCGACCGGCGTGGCACCGTGGTAAAGCACCAGAACAGGATTGCTCGCAGCCCGCTCAACCCCAAATGCGCCGAGCGTTGGGCCGATGCCCCGGATCAAAACCTTGCGAGGCACTCGGGACACCACAAACCCGCCGATCAGCCCTTCCCCTTCGGCGGTGAGCACGCCCCGCGTCGACAGGTTGAGCACCGGGCCCACGGCAGCGGCCGCCGTCGGGCTGACTTCGACCACGCCATAGGTCGCGCCGTCCACCAACGGAAACCCCTCGCCCAGCACCGTCGGTACGACCCGAAAATTGGCCAGGGCGGCCGTTCCCAGACGGCCGTAGGACTTCCAGTCCTTCTCGAGTATCACCGTGCGATTGCGCATCGCCGGGTGCAGGAAAAAGCTGATACGCAAGGGCACCACCTGCGGGTCCCGCACGTAGTTGCCTCGCGCATCCAGGAGACCGGTCTCCCAATAAACCGCTCCACCCGGCTGATCCAGGAACCGCTCGACCGCCAGGGTCCAGAGGCGGGGGGTGTGACCGCGGAGCGTCAGGGGAAGGACAACCAGGAGGAGCAGGAGGAGGCCACGGAGCGCGTTCATGAAGAGGCGCTCCTTGGGCAGGACGCATGCCAATCTCCCTCAACACCGAAGGATGCTATCCATAAATGGGTTACACACTTTCCCCAAATCGATCCTGAGCCGGGGCGTCCCACTTCGGAGGATGGCTCGTCCCAAAAACGGGAACCCCCGCGTGAGATAGGTTCACGCGGGGGCTGCGCATCAAAACCGGGCGGCTACTTCTTTTCGTCGTCCCAACCCGCATCTTTCGCCACTTTTTCGAGGGTCAGCTTCGGACCGAACGACGCGGGAAAGATGCCCGCCTTGGCCAGGTATTGGAAGGCGCGGATCACCTGCCTGACCTCGTCCTTGCGTGCCTCGAGCGCGGGACTGGCCAGTCCCTTGACCTGGGCCGCGTAGTTGACGGCCAGTCCTTCGACCGTCTTCTGGGTGACGAGATCCGGTGCATAGACCAGTGATTCAGCCAGACGCAGCATCCGCGCTTTCGGATCGCTGCTCAGCATGGCTCCGTCGGCCCGGATCGACGCCGCGATTTCCGCCCGCTTCGCGGTGGTCGCCTGCGTCGTCAGGAAACCATCGGTGCCACCCTCAACCGAGCGGGGGGGAAGGGGACGGTACCAGATGTTGCGGAAACGCACGGGATTGCCGTGGTCCTGCAGCTTGAGCGGTCCTTTCGCGGGAAAGGCCTTGGGCGCGGTGCGCTTCATGTGTCCCGTGGGCCCTTCGATCGGGGTGTGATCCTGCACCAGCACGCCATTGCAGAACACCGTCACATAACCCGGGTCGAGGACCTTGTCGCCGTCATAGACCGGACGGCGGAACACGATGTCGATGACCTGAAATTCGCCCGGTGCGCGCAGGGCGTTCGCGAGCGGGGGATTCACGCCGTACACGGAGGCGGCAAAACCATCGGCGTAGGTCGGGTTGTTGTAGTTGTCCAGCACCTGCACCTCCATCAACCCCATGAGGAAAATACCGCTGTTGCCGCGGCCCTGGCTGTCGCCTTTCACGTCCACCGGCGCCGCCCATTCGACATGCAGCTGGCAGTCGCCAAATTCTTCCTTCGTCCGGACATAGCCGGACTTCGGCACACACTCCATCGCACCGTCCTTCGCAATCCACTTGGTCGGTCCGCCTTCCTTGGAGTCGGATTCCCATTTTTCCAGGGACGCCGCCGTGCCATCGAAAAGAATGATCGCATCGGAGGGCGGCTTGCCAGGCTGGCTGGCCGAGCTGAAGGTGCCCGGCGTGACCACTTTGGGCTGGGGCCGATTCTGGTCGTGGATGGCCCAGGGATGATTCTTGTCGGGCGGGTCGCCGTAAAAAGGTGTGCCCGTGGAGGCAGCACCGTGGCCGGTTTGCACCAGGACCACGAGGAGCGTGGCTAACGAGGGGAGGACGGGGCGGAGCATCATAAGAGCGTGCCAGCAAAGCCCGATTCCCTCCGCACCGCAAACCCGTAAACGACCTCCCGTTCGGTTCGGAGCCGAGGGAAGCGCGAAGACGCGACCGCGCAAAGGTCGGAAGAACGCTTAACTCTGAACTCCGAACTCTGAAGGACGAAACTTCCGAACTTCAGGGTTCAAAGTTAAGCGTTCAGCGTTCGACGTTGTCCGCGCCTTCCCGCCGTAGCGCCTTCGCGCCCCCCTCCTAAAGCCGTTGCAGCGGGATGCCGTGGGGACAGGCGGCGTCGCCCCGGGTGAACTGGTCGCCGCAGCGGGGACAGTACGCACAGGCCTCCGGCGAGTCCTTGGGGGGCGGGGCCAAGAGGTCCTCGATTCGCACGGGGGGCACAGCGGCATGGAGACACGTTTCGACCTCGGGTCCCACCAAGGCCGAGGCTGCTGCCGCCAAGGGCCCGGTGGACTCCACGTCCTTCGCCGGCACGCGGGGCCATCGTAGGTCGCGCACGGTGTCCTGCGCCAGTCGGTGCACCCCTGGACCTTCCGCCAGTGCCGCCGCCAGCGC
The DNA here is from genome assembly GCA_046346755.1 of Opitutaceae bacterium. Lineage (GTDB taxonomy): Bacteria > Verrucomicrobiota > Verrucomicrobiia > Opitutales > Opitutaceae > UBA6669. The sequence goes on from JAXMHM010000010.1 coordinate 3,170, forward strand.
CAGCGGATGCTGTCCCTCCGCCAGCCTCCAGACCACGTGCTGGCGCAGTCGCAGGGCCTGCGCCGGCACCAGCAGCGCGGTGAAGCAGAGTCCGATCCGCTCCTGGCCCGCCTTGGGGAAGAACCGGCGGTGGACGCGGAAAAACCAGACCACGGCCAGGAGATGCGACACGCCCCAGGCCAGCGCGAGCGCGAGCAGCTGCCGGTTGACCTGGGATCGCAGTTCGGGCGACAACCACTCCGGGACCTCGAGCAGGAGGTAACCCGTTCCCGCCACCGCCGCCAGGGCCTGCACGGTGTTGAGCACCACCAGCCCCCGGGTCCGCGCCAGCGCGAGACGCACCCGGCGACGGAGCCGCAGGGGTCGAAAGCGACGGTGCTGCCATGCGGCCAGCCAGCGCCGCCGGGCCGCCAGGTCGAGGGGTTTCATCGCAGCGGCGACGACGCGCAGCCCGTCCGCTGTCAGCGCGGGAGTCTCCGGCGTGAACGCCCGTCCATTGACGCGTATCCATCCGCCCACTGCCTCAATCCGCTCGATCTCCTCCCAACGCAGGCCCGCCGCGTGTTCGGGCCACGGCGGAGGCCGGCCGGCGGACACGCTCGGACTGTTGCTCACTCCCTCGGGCGCGAGGCTCGCGGGCAAATCTTCCGTCGCCACGGCCCAGGCGGATGGCAAAGGCGGAGTCAGCAGCCAGGACGTTTCCGCGACGTGTGCGCCGACGCGATCACGACGCACCCTCCCGCCTGCTCCGCCCCAGGCGCGAAATCCGAAGAACCGCGTGCGACGGGTGCCACGGAGTCCATCCGCGAGGTACAGCGCCCAAAACACCGCCAGAATCGGCCACCAGGTCGACATGCGGTCCGGAGCCCTAGCCAGCCGAACCACTCAGGGCAGTGGCCAGGTTCCAATCCAAGCACCGCTTTGAGCGGAGAGAGCAGGTTTCTGTTGTAGGCGGGGTCGCCGACCCCGCGGGGATGGGCGTCGCCAAAACAATAAAGGGGACGAGGGCGGGACCGGATCGGTCCCGTCGCGGCCTTCCCGCGACTGCGGGACCACCTCCAGCGAAAACGTAGGCAGCCTCCAGCTCGCGATAGTCCCACGTTCCTCCGTATCCGTGTCCATCCGCGTCCATCCGTGGTTCCACCGCCGCTGGGATCATTCGCGGGGATTTTTTCCGGTGATGCGGTTCCAGAGTTTACCCAAGCCGGCAATGGCCGCAATGCCACCGGCCACGAGCAGCTTCCAGAATTTCTGCAGGAAACCCAACTTGTAGGCCACCGCACCCGCACCGCCGAGCACCAGCGCCGCCAGGCCATACTCGGCCACCTTGTCGCCGGCCTTGAACTCGGCATAGCGCTGGCCGCTGACGTAGCTGTAGCGCTGGGTGATCAGCTTCTGCGCCTCGACGGCGTCGGTCTGGTACGACTCATTGCCGGTCACGAGCGTCACTTTCATCACACCGCTGCGGCCGAGGAGCCGGATGCTCTCGTTGATCCACTCGGACTTGTAGTCGTCAGCCGACGACGTGAGTTTGATCGCCCAGGTGAGATTGTTGGTTTTCGGATCGTAGTGCGGCTCCGAAGCCCAGCCCGTCACCTTCATCTGGTCCCACCCCCGCTTGGCCCGCTCGGAATTGGAAGCCGCCTGATTCTCGGTCATCGACGCCATTAGCTTCTTGGCGTCGAGGGCGTCCTTGTCCTCGTCCTTCACGTAACCGACGTCGTCATAGTCGAAAAACAACATCCACTGCTCGGGCTCGGGAGCGATGATCACACCGACCTCATTCCCATTCATGGAATTGTGAGTCATCTCGTAGAACGCCTTCATCGAGTCCCGCTCCACCGCCAGAAACTTGGGAGGCAGTTTGATCTCACCCACGGAACCCAGCTTCACCGTCGCCGGCCCCTTCGTCAGCTTGATGCCACTCCGTTCCAGGGCCTCCACAAAGGACTTGGGTTTATCCTCCTTTTCCGGATTGGCTGCAGGCGTCTGGGCCAGCAGGCTCGAACCGGGTAGTGCGAAAAGCGCAAGGCTCACGACAACAAGAGAAAAGGAAGGAAAGGTGCGCATGGGAACGGTGGCGGGCGTAGGGAGATGCGGAGGCCCTATGGCAACCGACCCCGGTCGAACTGCCAGCCTGATTTGCGGCCGGATCGATTTTCACACGCCGATGACCTCACGCCCGACCGCTGGCACTCCCCCTCGGACCCCAGAGGGGGACCGTTCCGATTCTTCCTGGATCGCACACTCTGTTCTCCGTGTTCTCTGTGCTCTCTGTGGTTAACCTGCTGAACTTAGCCTCATTTGGGCTTGGACTCCGGCACCGGAACCGTCACCGCCCGCAGATAGGTGCCGACCACGGGGTCGGGCACCACGAGTTTCCAGCGGTCATCCACTTTCACCGTAACCACGGCCGCCTGGCGCTGTTCTCCGTCGGGCCGCACCAGCGTGACCACCCGCCGCGCGCCCTTTTGTTCCGGCGGCTCATCCTCTTGGCTCGGCACCACCATCTTGTCCTGCGGCGGATTGCCCGCCATGAGCAAAGCGACGAGCTGCTCGGGCGTGGTGATGTCGGCGCGCAGGGAGGCCGGCAGGCGATTGAGCAAAGCCCGCGCCTGAGCCGAACCGGCCGGGCTGAGGAGCAATCCCTCGGCCAGCGCCTGAACCTCGCCGCCCTGCGCCGCCCACAACGCGGTCTCGATCGCAGCCGATGGGTTGAGGCGCCCGACATTGCGCCAGCTTTCCGGTCCGCGCGCCCCGAGGAGTTTCTCCACGACGGCGGGCGGCAGGGGGCGATTCGCCACCGCCGGTGCGCGGGCGGAGTCCAGGCGGCGCTGAATCCGTTCCCGCAGCGCCGCCAGCTCCCGTCGCAGGCGGTCTGCCGCCTGGCGCTCCTCCCGCAGTTTCGCCAGGGACTCCGGCGACGGCGCCTCCCCGGTCAGTCGTCGATGGTGTGCGCGCAAGGCGGCGAGCGTCGCGGTTTCACGGACGAGCGCGTCGCGCTCGTGCTGGAGCGACACCAGGGTCCGGGCGCGCACGGTCAACATCACTCCCAACCCAAGGACGAGGACGCCGTTCAAAATCCACCCGAGGCGACGCGGCTGCATGATCAGAACCAGTTTTGCGGTCCCAGACCTTCGTTGGAGATCGAGAAGACAATGGGCACCTGCACACGGACATTGACCGGCAGACCCGCCTTCTGGCCCGGGGAAAAGGTCCACTGCTTCACCGCCTGCAGCGCCGCCTCACCGAATTCGGCGTGGGTGGTCGATAACACCTCCTCTTCGCGGATGGTCCCATCCGAGCGAATCACGAAACCGACCAGTGCATCTCCCGTCATTCCGGCCTGGCGAAGCTTGAAGGGATAGACCGGAGCCTTCTGTCCCGTGGGTCGGGGAGCGCGGTCGAGTTGTCGGAGCGAGTAGATGACCTCCCCCGACGCCCGCGCTGTCCGTGCCTCCTCGGCCTTGCGCGCCTCGGCCTCCCGCTGCTGCGCGGCCGCCACCTCGGCCTGCAGTCGCTCCCAGTCCTCCTGCTCGGCCTTGAGGTGACGCCACTCGGTCTGTTGCGCGGTCAGCTGTTCGATCTGGGGCCGGAGCTCGGCCGCAGCCGCCGTCTGGTCGCGCAGCCGCGCCAGCTCTTCCCGCAAGCGTGCCTCGCTCTGGGCAGCCCACCACAGACCGAACGATCCGACCGAGACCAGCGCCGCTGTCCCGGCCAGCGGCAATTTGAGTCCGCCCCACAGCAGCAGCCCGGTCCCCGCTCCCGCCACGGGCACGGCGGCGGCCGTGGCAATCGTCGCCGCCAGCCCCGCCGGTGCGGCGCACCCCGCCGAAGCGGTCAAAGCCACGCCAATGGCCGCCGCCGTGGAGTCGATGCCCCGCCGGGCCAGGCGTTCGCGCAGCTTGTCGAGCGCACGGTCGACCCGCATGCGGGCCGCGTTCTCGCTCACCCGCAGGCGCGCCGCCACGTCCGCATGGGCGCAGTGGTCGAAGAAACGCAGCGCCAGGGCATCGCGATCCGTTTCGTCGAGTTCCGCCAGGGCCTCGTCGAGTTCGGGACGCAGGTTTTCCCAGGGGGTGTCAGGGGTCGATGAAGCAGTCTCCATGGCATAGTCGTGTTCGCGTTGTTTGCGCCGTCCTTCCGCCCGCCGCCAGGCGAGCGCCGCGAGGTGCGCACTGCGGCACAGCCACCCGGCCAGCACCGGGCGGTTCGTCAATCCGCCGGCCTTGCGCACCAGGTCAATGAACACCTGCTGCGCCACATCCTGCGCTCCCTGCGAGTCGCCGTGGAGGCACCGCAGCGCCACCCCGTAAACCAGTCCCACGCGCCGCTGCACCAATTCCCCCAGCGCCCCGGCATCGTTCAACTCGTGGTACCGTCGCAACAGGTCTGAATCCTCGCTCATACCTGAATACTGCCGCAGATCCCGCCAATCGCACAAGCGATCCGCGCCGCCCCCTCTCTGTTGGAAGTGGTCCTCGCCGAGGCCGCGACGGGACCCACCGGTCCCGCCTCCGTTGCAACCCTTCCCCCACGACACCCATCCTCTCGGGGTGAGAGACCCCACCTCCACCGGATGCGAAGCACGCCCCCGTCCCTTAACCCTTTCTTTTCCAGTCTATAAGCCACTCTCCCGGCTCCCCGAGAATTCGCCGCGCAAAACTTGTAACCTTTGATCACTTGGGCGTGTACTAGGCCCGAACTCCCTTCATGCGACCCATCATTGAGACCCAGGGCCTGAGCAAACGCTTCGGCTCCCATCAGGCTTTGGACCGGGTCGACCTCAGCATTCCCGCCGGCACGATCGGATTGCTCGGGCCCAACGGCGCCGGCAAGTCCACCCTGATCCGGTGCCTGCTGCAGTTGCAGGACAAGGACGCCGGCAAGGCCAGCCTGCTCGGCCAGGACATCGATCAACACGGTCGCGAAGTGCGCATGCGCATCGGCTACGCGCCGGAACAGGACTGCCACATTCCCGGCATGGCAGGCTGCGAATACGTCACCTACTGCGCCCAACTTTCCGGACTGCCTTTCGCGGTCGCCCGGCAGCGCGCCCACGAAATGCTCGATTTCGTCGGCATGGGACAGGAGCGCTATCGCAAGGTGGAAACCTACTCCACCGGCATGAAGCAGCGGATCAAGATTGCCCAGGCCATTGTCCACGATCCGCAACTGGTCTTCCTCGACGAGCCCACCAACGGACTCGATCCCAAGGGACAGGCGCACATCCTCGATTTGATCGAGCGCATCTGGAAGGAATCGGGCATCAGCGTCGTGCTGTCGTCACACCTGCTGCACGACGTCGACCGCATCTGCGACCAGATCGTCATCGTCGCCCAGGGCAAGGTCCTTGTCCACGACCGGCTCGAGGAACTGAAGCGACGCCGCAAGCCGGTCGCCGAGGTCTCCGTGCACGATCGCGGCCCCGAACTCGCCGCCGCCTTTTCCCAGCACGGCTGGCCCAGCGAAGTGCTGAGTAACGGCCACATCCGCGTCGCCCATGGTCACGACACGCTCAACCCCATGATCGCGTTTCTCCGCGACCACCGCGTCGCTCCGCTGGAGATCAAGGCGAGTCCGAACGCCCTGCAGGAGCTCTTCCTCCAGGCCCTGCAAAATCAGGGGGCCGCCGCATGAGCTCGCTCAATCACGGCTACCAACACTGGACGGGCGAGTCGACGGGCATCTGGCAGCGACGCTGGACGATCACGAGCTACGGCCTCCGCCTGTGCTGGCAGTCACGACTCCTGAAGATCCTCTTCGCCGTGGCCTGGGTGGGAGCGCTGTTCCTGATCGCGTTCTACTTCCTGATCGGACAGCTGCTCACGCCCGACAGCTCGCTCGTCACCACGATCACCGAAAACCTCGGCAAACGCGCGCAATCGGTGATCAACGGCCTTTCCGCGTGGATCCTGCTCTACCCGGAGGTGTCAGTCGACGGACTCTACCGGCTGGTCTTCTCCTGGGTCTCGCACCTCTACTCCGCCCTCGCCTTCTTCGCAGTGGCGCTCTTCGTGCCCAAACTCATCGCCCACGACCTCGCGAGCAACGCCATCCTCATCTACAATTCGAAGGCGCTGACGCGCTTCGACTACATCCTCGGGAAGTTCGGCATCGCCTTCACCCTGCTCGGCCTGCTCTGCCTCGCGCCGCTCATCACCGTCTGGTTCGTCGGCAACCTGCTCTCGCCGGACTGGAGTTTCTTCTACCACGGCTTCCCCGCCCTGCTCCGGGCGGTCGCGACCGGATTGCTCGGCGTCATCACCTACAGCCTGCTCGCCATGGCGGTGTCGTCCCTGGCCAAGCGCACCAGCTCCGCCACCGCATTTTGGATACTGGCCTGGATCATCTCGGGCATGATCGCCAACACCACTGGGCGGTTCGTGTCCTGGGGACGCTACCTCAGCCCCGCCACCTGCCTCGAACACATCTCGCGGTACTGCTATGACCTCGGCGGCGTGCTGGAAAAGGCCAAGGCCATGCTGCCGTTTTTCCAGAGCACGCTCGACCAGCTCCCGCGCCGCAATCCCCTCAACTCTGTGCCGGTGTCCGACGGGCTCTGGCTGCCGCTGATCTTCCTGCTCGCCTTCTGGGCCCTCTGCTTCTTCGCCATCAGCAAACGGGTGCAAACCGAATGAGCGCCATCATCCAAGCCTCCGAGTTGAGCTGCTTCTACGGGGTCATCCTCGGGCTCAACAATGTCTCGTTCACCATCGGCGAGGGGATCACCGGGATCGTCGGTCCCAATGGCGCGGGCAAGAGTACCTTGATCAAGGTCATCACCGGCCAGATTCGTCCGTCCTCCGGTGAACTCACGGTCTTCGGCGAGACCCCGTGGAACAATCCCTCGGTGCTGTCCCGCATCGGCTACTGCCCGGAACACGAGCACGTCCACGCCGACCTGCGGCCGCTCGACTGGCTCGAATCGCTGGCTTTGCTTTCAGGCCTGCCCTCGGGCGACGCCCGGACGCGGAGCGAGCAGGTGCTTCAGGAAGTGGGCCTGGCCACGCAGCATTGGAAGAAGCGGATCGGAACCTACTCCAAGGGCATGCGTCAGCGCGTGAAACTCGCCCAGGCGCTGCTGCACCGTCCCCGATTGCTCATCCTCGACGAGCCCATGAACGGGCTCGACCCGATGGGCCGCCACGAGATCAGCGACATCCTGCGGTCGCTCCAGCGCGCCGGCACCCACATCCTCATCTCCAGCCACATCCTCGACGAACTGCAGTCGCTCTGCGGCGCCTTCCTCATGCTCAACTGGGGCCGCGCCCTGGCGTCCGGCTCCCAAGCCGCCATCCGCTCGGAGATCCAGCACTGGCCCGAACAGGTCGTGGTGCGCACCAACCGCCCTGAGGTCGTCGCGGCCACGCTGGGTCAGGCGGGACTCCTGCGCGGCTACCTGCTGGAAACCGATCGCGTGCTCCTCTGGCTGAAGGACCCGGCGGCGTTCTACACTTCCTGGACCACCACGCTCGCCGGCTGCGACGCCGACATCCTCGACGTGCAGAGCAAGAGCACCTCCCTGACCAGCGTGTTCGAGAAAATCACGGAATGACCCCACGAATGGACAGTGATCTTGATCGCTCCAGACGGCCCGGGTGGAAGGCGACCTCGGGTGTGGACCACGAATGGACACGAAGGGACACGAATAGGAATCGGCACGATCCCAGCCAGACCGGCCGGCAGGCCCCGTCATCAAATCGAATGCCTTCGTCTGGTTCCCATTCGTGTCCCTTCGTGTCCATTCGTGGTCCCCAATTCCGACACCCTGTATCGGTATCTCCATTTCAGACCCTCCTCTTCGTGGTTCACTCCTCTCCGTCCGCATGAACCCCGCACCTCCTGCTTCGTCCGTCGACGGCCTGTCCGGATTCGTCCCACCGGCCGCCGCCACTCCGTTGGGCTCGGTGATTCGCGCGCTGGTGCTGCTGCGGCTGCGCGCCCTGCTGCGACCGAAACTATTCCTGCGCTTCGCCGGAATTGCCGTGGGTCTCGGCGTCGTCACCTGGTTCGCCGTCCCCCCGGCCAATGAACGCCAATTCGCCCAGTGGTCGGTCGAAGTCTTTCTTCTGCGCATCCTGCCGCTGCTCTGCCTGGTGACCGGTGGCAGCGCGTTGCGCGACGAGATCCGGGCCTTCACCATCGAGTACCTCTGGACCCGCCCTGCCCGCAAGGCCCACCTCGTGATCGGCGCCTACGCGGGCGCGCTCGCCCTGACCCTGACCCAGGCGGTGGTCTATGTGGGGGTCATTCACGCCACCAGTGCCCTGCACGGTTTCGCCGGGGCCTGGTCCTACCTTCCCGCCTCGCTCATCGCCACCGTGGGCGGCGTGCTCGCCTTCACCGCCATCGCCCTCGCCCTGGGGGTGCTGACCGGCAAGTACCTCGTGATCGGTGTCCTCTACGGCGCCCTGGTCGAGATCGGGCTCAGTCGGCTACCCACCCGGCTCAACAACGTCTCCGTCACCCACCACCTCCAGACCCTGATCGAGTCCGGTGGCGCAAATGGCGAGCCCTTTCGTTTCCTCGGCCTCCTCTCCGGCGCCTCCGGCTGCCTCGCCATCGCCGCCGCCGGCCTCACCGCCGCCGCCCTGCTCTTCACCCTGAAGACCTACCGCATCGGCGACGAAAAGGAAACCTGACCCCGGCCCGAGGAAGGCGGGAAGCGCAAAGACGCGACGACGCAAGGTTCGAACCCGAAGACGAAACACGGCGAGGCAAAGGCCCGTCCACGTGGGTCATTCGTCATTCGTCATTCGTCATTCGTCATTCGTCATTCGTCATTCGTCATTCGTCATTCCGCGCCCGCTCCGCGGGCGCGGTTGATCTTGCCCCCGCACGTAGCTCACTGACAAGCTCTTGGCAGCGTCCCACAGCGCTTCCAAACGGATGACACCTTCCTCAGGCAAGCCTGCGTCGCCTTCTCCAGCGGCGCCCGATCAGAAATTTGGCCGGACGTTCTGGATTCTGAACACGGTCGAGATGTGGGAGCGACTCGCGTACTACAACCTGCGCGTGATGGCCCCGATCTACATCATGCAGGCGGACAATCCCGGCGGATTGCACCTGACCGCCATGAACAAGGGCACGATCTACGCCTGGTGGGCCGCCTTCCAATCGCTCCTGCCCATCGTCACCGGCGGCTTCGCCGACCGCTTTGGCTACAAGCGCACGCTGGGGTTTTCGGTCTCTCTCATGACGGTCGGCTACCTGATGCTCGCCTTCATGCGCGATCTCAGCTTCATGAGCAACTACTGGTCGCTGTTCATCGCGATCATGACGCTCGCGACGGGCACCGCCTTCTTCAAACCGAGCATCCAAGGCTCGCTCGCCCTCTCCATGCCGGCCGGCAAAACCTCGGTGGGCTGGGGCATCTTCTACTGGATCGTCAATGTCGGCGCCTTCGTCGGTCACTACCTGCCCTCGATCCTGCTCACCCTCAGCGCCGTGCTCCCCGGCCCCCTGAACGCCACCGCCAACTCCAAGGAGGCCTGGCGCAACCTGTTCCTCGCCTCCGCCTTCTTTTCCACCTTCAACCTGCTGCTCCTCTTCACTTTCAAGGACGTTCCGTCCGGCGCATCCAAGACGGAATCCATCGGCCAGGTGCTGTGGCGCACGCTCACCAACATCCTCGACCGGCGGCTGCTGGCCTGGATGGCGATCATGTCCTGCTTCTGGCTGATGATGTACCAGCTCTGGGACCTGCAACCCAACTTCATCGCCGACTGGGTGGACAGCCGCCCCATGGCCCGCATGCTGGGCTGGGCACCGGACCTGATCCAACGGGCGCTGATCGAACAAACTCCGCGGGGCCCGATGGTGCCGCAGCAGGTACTGCTCAGCGCGAACGCCTTTTTCATCATCCTCGGGGTCGTCGGCGTCGCCTGGCTGACCCGCCGGATGCGCACCCTCGAGTCCATGCTCATCGGCATGATCCTGGCCGTCGCCGGCGTGCTTGTCGCCGGCTGGACCCAGAGTGCCTGGATCCTGGTGCTCGGCATCCTCTGCTTCTCTCTCGGCGAAATGACGACCGGGCCGAAAAAGAGCGAGTACCTCGCCCTCATCGCACCGCCCGGGAAAAAGGGACTCTACCTCGGCTACGTCAACATTCCAGTCGGCGTCGGCGTGTACTTCGGCTCCGCCATCGCCGGGTATGTCTACGGCCAATACGGAGAAAAGGCGGTGCTCGCCCTGCGCTACATCGCCGAACACACTCCGTTCGGCCAGGGCCGGGGCTGGAATGGCGACGTCGCCACGCTGGAAGCCACCCTGGGACTGCAGCGGAGCGGGGCAATGGCCCGACTGCAGGAAATAACAGGCCAGGATGCCGTCGCGGTCACCCAGGTGCTCTGGGAAACTTACCACCCGCACTTCATCTGGATCCCATTCGCCCTCATCGGCGCCGTCGCCTCCGTCGGCCTGTGGATCTTTGGTCGCATGGCCAAACGCTGGTCCGACATGAACGCCTGAAGCAGCAGCCCACCTGCAACACCTCGGCGTCATCCCCTCCGCATTTTCGCGGGCCGCACTCGACCTGGGAGCCTGTTTCCCTCATAGTCCCGGTTGCGCAGTCGCCATGGGGACCCGTAGCTCAGTTGGATAGAGCACTTGGCTTCGAACCAAGGGGTCGGGGGTTCGAGTCCCTCCGGGTCTACCAGGCGAGGTTCCTGCTTCGCGAAGAAGCACGAAATCCGATCCTGGTGTCTGCGCACCTTTTCGCTCTCCCCTCTTCGCCTTTCCCACTTCCAGCCCGCCATGGCTCGCACCCCTTTGCTCGTCGCCACGCTCGTGCTCTTCTTGCCGCTGCCCTCGACTTCGTTCTCCGCTCCGCCTCCCGCCAGCGCCCCTTCCACCCCGGTCGTGCAACCGGACGCGCGCCCGTGGACGCGGTGGTGGTGGCCGGGCAGCGCGGTCGACGCCACCAGTGTGACCCAGCAGCTGGAGCAATTCGCCCGCGCCGGTCTCGGGGGCGTGGAAATCACACCGATCTACGGCGCCAAAGGCTACGAGGATCGCACGCTGCCCTACTTGTCCCCCGCGTGGATGGACATGCTCGCCCACACGGTGCGTGAAGCCCACCGGCTGGGACTGGGCGTCGACATGGCCACGGGCACGGGCTGGCCGTTCGGGGGGCCCTGGGTCACGGCCGAGGACGGCGCCCAGAAAATCATCCTTGCCCAAGGGAAGCTCACCGGCGAGCCCACCCGCATGAAGGTCAAACGCGCCGCCCCCGGAGCCGAAGGGCTGGTCGTCGACCCCTACAGTCCCGCCGCCCTGCAACGCTACCTCGCCCCGTTCTCCGCCGCCTTTGCGCCCTATCCGAAGGGATTCCTGCGCGGTCAGTTTCACGATTCGTTCGAGTACTACCACGCGGGCTGGACGGCCTCCTTGCCCGCCGTGTTTCAAGCGATGCACGGCTACGACCTTCAGGCCCACGCCGCCGCCCTGATGTCCCAGGCGGCACCAGCCTCTCCGGCCGAGGCCGACACGCTCGCCCGTCTGAAGGGCGACTACCGCGCCACGCTGTCCCGCCTCCACGCCGAGTTTCTCCAAGTCTGGCTGCAGTGGTCCCACGAACGCGGCTTCATTGTACGCAATCAATCGCACGGCTCACCGGCCAACCTGCTCGACCTCTACGGCGCCGTCGACATCCCCGAAACCGAGACCTTCGGCTCGACGCCGTTCCCCATCCCGGGTCTGCGGCGCGAGTGGTCCTCCCAAAAGGACCTGCCCGACTCGCTCGTCATCCGCATGGCCTCGTCCGCCGCGCACGTCATGGGACGTCCGCTCGCGTCCAGCGAAACCTGCACCTGGCTGCGCGAGCACTGGCAGGAGGCCCTCGCCTTCGCCAAACCGGAAATCGACCGGCTGTTCACCGACGGTATCAACCACATCTTCTACCACGGCACGGTGTTCTCGCCCCAGGACGCTCCCTGGCCGGGCTGGCTGTTCTACGCCTCGACCCAGTTCAATCCGCAGAATCCGTGGTGGGACGATTTCGCCGCCCTCAACGCCTACGTCGCCCGCGTGCAGTCAGTCGTGCAATCCGGGCAGCCCGACAACGACGTCCTGCTCTACTGGCCGTTCGCCGACGTGCTGCACCAGCCGGACGGACTCATGAAGCAGTACGGCGTCCATGATGTCGCCTGGTTGCGCGCCTCGCCCTTCGGCCAGCTCGCCGACGCCCTGCTCAAGGCGGGCTTCGCCTTCGACTCCCTCTCCGACGCCCAACTGGTGGCCTCCGAGGGAGACTCCCGCGGGGTGGTCACACCCGGCGGCCACCGCTACCGGGTCCTGCTCGTTCCGGCGACGCGTCACCTGCCGGTCGAAACCCTGCACCACCTCGTGCAGCTCGTCCGCGCCGGCGTCGCCGTGCACCTGCTCGCGTGGCCCGAGGATGTGCCGGGACTCGGACGGCTGGAGGAACGGCGCGCCCGGTTCCATCAACTCCTGGGCGACCTCCGCGCCCTCGCGCAAACGCCCGGGACGTCCCTTCGCGTCGGGGCCGGAGACTCCAGCGTGCCGGGGGGACTCGACCGCACGTGGCTCCTTTCCCACGTCACCCGCGAGGCGGTCGTCGACAGCGGTCTCTCCTACATTCGGCGGGCACAGCCGGGTGGATACGCCTACTTCTTCACCAACCTCACCGGGCAGGCCTTCGACGGCTGGACCACACTCGGTCGCCCCGCGCTTCACGCCCGATTGACCGATCCACTGACTGGCCGTTCCGGCCGCGCCGCGCTGCGGCCCGGCACCACGCCCCAGCTCTACCTCCAACTGGCACCCGGAGAGTCGCTGCTCCTCCATACCTCCGAAAACGCGCTGCCGGACACGTCTCCGGTCTGGACCGCCGTCCAGCCCTCCGGCGCGGCTCACCCCCTCAACGGCACCTGGACCATCGAGTTCATCCAAGGCGGGCCCACCTTGCCCGGACGCCTGCAGACCCCCGCGCTCAAGTCCTGGACCGACCTCGGCGACGCCGAGGCGGTCCGTTTCGCCGGCACCGCCCGCTACCGGCTGGAGTTTGATCGTCCGGCCGGGGAGGCCGACACCTGGCTGCTCGACCTCGGTGACGTGAGGGAAAGCGCCCGGGTGACGCTCAACGGCCAGTCCCTCGGCACCGCCTGGAGTCTTCCCTTCCGCGTGCGCACCGGCCCCCACCTGAAACCCGGCCGCAACGTCCTCGAGCTCGAAGTCACCAACCTCGCCGCCAATCGTATCCGTGATATGGACCAACGCGGTCTACCCTGGAAAATCATGCACGAAATCAACTTCGTGAACATCGACTACAAGCCCTTCAACGCCTCCGCCTGGCCCCTGACCCCCTCCGGCCTCCTCGGCCCGGTCACCCTCACCCCCCTCCGTAACTTCACGCCACGCTGAGCCATCCGGACAGGGCTCACGCGAAGACGCCAAGGTGCGAAGCGTTCAGGACAAACCTGAAACTCGTGCCCGGGGCGAAAGCGGCAGCGGGTCCGCGTGAACCAGGCCCTCACTTCGGCGTTTCCAGCACCTGACCATCCGCGAGCAACTTCGCACGGAGTCCCGCATAAGGCACGTCCTGGACCGCGAGGTTGCCCTCGATCGCCATGACCGCCGCCGTCGCCGCCGACTGGCCAAGGATCATGAACACCGGTTCCATCCGGATCGAACCGTAGGCAATGTGTGAACTGGACAGGCACACCGGCACGAAGAGGTTGTCGCACTGCCCTTTCTTCGGAACCAGCGAGCCATAGGCCACCGCATACGGTCCGCGGGTGGATTCGCCAATATCGCCCTCATTCTGGACATAGCCTTCCGGGGTGATGTACCGCTGCACATTGTGCGAATCCATCGCGTAGGATCCCATGCCGACCGACTCGGGCGTCGGTCGCCGCTTCAGCAGTTCATTCTCCGTCATGACATAGGCGCCCACCATGCGCCTCGCCTCGCGCACATAAAGCTGGTGCGGCCAGTGGCCATTGTCCTTGAACTCATCCCGCGCCAGTCCCCAGCGTCGCATCTCGCTCTGCACATCGGCCGGCACTCGGGGGTCATTGGCGATGAAGTACAGCCATCCCTGCTGGTAGGTGACATGTTCCTCGATGATCGCCCGGCGACGCTCATAGGAAGCCTCCGGGTAGTCGTAGTTCATCCCGATGTTGTCGGTGCTGAACGGTCCGTGGTTATTGGTATCCGTTTTTCGATTCGGCAGCGGATCGAACTTCTGGAAGGTCTCGCGCCAGCCGGCGTCAAAGATGCGCAGCAGCAGCTCGTACTGGCCGGCATCGTAACCGGCCGGCTTGGGAAACGGCACCCGGTTCTCCGGCACGTCGGTCAGGCACATGCGGAAACAATACGCCTGGACCTTGTTGTCCGCCGCCCCGAATTCGCCGGGATGGGCCGCGCTGATCCGCGGCAGCACGCCGCTGGCCGGATCTCCGGGCACGCGGTACGGGCTGATACGGGTCTTGAGCACGCCAAAGTGATGCCGGTGATGGAGCACCCCGGTCTGCACGCCGTTGAGCGTCTCGTTGTACTGGCTGCGGGCCTCGCGACCCACATGGTAGTCCACGCCTGCCGCCGCCATGAGGTCACCCTCGTAGGTCACATCCATGAACATGCGCCCCCGGAAGGTCCGCCCGCTCAGCGTGGTGATGGCCGTGATGCGTGAGCCCGTCTTCGCCACCCCTTTTTCCCGATCCAGCCACTCGTTGCGGTGCACCGGTATCTGGTGCTCGCGAATCAGGTCCTCGAATACCTGCTCTGCCACGTGTGGCTCGAAATTCCACGCCGTCCGGTCGCCGTCGTTGAAGGCGGTCTGCGTCTTCGAACCGGTGCGATACTCCGCGGGCTTCTGCCAGATCCAGGAGTCGGTGCGGTCGTAGTGCCGCCAGACGCGCTGGTAGAACTCCCGCGACAGCCCGCCAATCACCGCCTTGTTGCCGGAGTCGGTCCAGCCCAGCCCGCCCGAGGAGAGTCCACCGAGGTGCCGGTCCGGACTGACAATCACCACGGTCTTTCCCATCTTGCGCGCCTGCACCGCCGCCGACACCGCCGCCGAGGTGCCGCCGTAAATCACAAGGTCCACCTCGGACTCGCGCGAGGGAAGCGCGCAACCGAGAATCAGGCCAAAGATCAGGAGAACGGTGCCGGTGAGGACGAGGGGGTGTTTCTTCATATCAGGAAAGAGTTGGAAGTCGCGGGGCGCGCGGCGGAGCGGATTCGCGGCGCACCATCGTCGTCAGGATAACTGCGGCGATCGGGTGCAGCACCGCCAGCACAAGAAAAACCATCGCCGGGTCAATCCGGCCAATCCACCTCCCGACGAACGTATTGAACACAATGGCGCCGAGCGCACCGCAGGCGCCGGCAATACCCCAGACACTGCCGACGTTCGCGGCGGGGAAGGCTTCCGACACCACCACGCCAAGATTGAAGAGCCAGGTCAGGCAGACCGCCCCCACCACACTGAAGATCGCGAGGGTCATGGCCGGATGCGGCAGATGGGGCGTCAGCGCGCAAACCGGAGCCAGGACCGCCGCACCCACGAGGAGCACCTTGCGGGCGCGCAGCGAGGGCATTCCGCGGCGCACCAGGCGGTCCGAATAGGCCGAGCTGCCGACACCTCCGAGGTCCGCCACCAGAAACGGGATCCATCCCACAAGACCGATCTGCGCCAGGGAGAGTCCCGAACGCTCCTGCAGATAGCCCGGCAACCAGAACAGGCAAAAATACCAGACCGGGTCGCTGACAAAGCGACTGAGCAGGATGCCCCACAGGCTGCGGGTCTTCCATAGATCCAGCCAGGCAATGGCCACCGTCGGCTCTGCCGTGCGCGCCTCGGGAAGCAGCCGAACCGGCGGGTCACGATAGAAAACCCACCAGAGCACCGCCACTCCCAGACCCGTCACTCCCGGGACCACAAACGCCCAACGCCAGCCAAAGGTCAGCGCCAGTCCCGCCACCAGCGGCGCCGCCACAATCGCGCCAATCGTGCTGCCCGCGGCGCAGATGCTGTTGGCCGTGGCGCGAAGGCGGGCGGGAAACCACAGGGTCACCGTCCGGAGCTGCGCTGGAAACGCGATCGGTTCCGCCAAGCCGAGCGCCCCGCGCAGGACCGTGAGATGCGCCAGGGTGCCCGCGAATACCACCCCGAGACACGCGCTCGACCAAGCCACGACTCCCGCCAGCATCATGCGTCCCGCTCCCCACCGGTCGACCAGCCATCCCGCACCCGCGTAGGCCGAGGCGTAACAAGCCATGAACACATTGACCAGCTGCGCGTACCCCCGGTCATCCATTCCATACACCTCCTTGAGCGTGGGCTTAAGGACCGAAACAATCTGGCGGTCCACATAGTTGAGCACCATCGCGACAAAGATGATCCCGAGAATCACCCATCGCCGCCGCTCGGGCGTAAGCCAGGGCTCGTGGGCGGGGTTGGCGGCATCGATACTCATGGAGCGGGTCCGTCGGCGCCGCTACCGCTTATGCTGCATCGTCGCGCCCGTGGACACAGGGTACGACGATACGAGGAAACGAAAGGCGGAATCGTAGTTGCGGGGAGTCATCAAGCAACGGGTCCAGGGGAGGGATGACCGTGCAGCGAAACCCATCGCGCTATTCACCGCCCAGTGCGCTCCAATGAAGGGCTAGAGAAGAGAGCAAGCGTGCGCCACAACGCGAGGGGAGAAACTTACGAGTTTTCAGCTGAGGGTTATGGGATCCCAGCGTTCTCCTCTCCGCCGGGCGCCCGTGCGGACGCGCCGCCGTCCTTGCCGCGAGCCTCCCGCGTTGCGAACTCGCTCTCAGCCCTTCTTCAGCAGGGCGTCAAACTGCTTGAGCGCGCCCGCCGTGCCGCTCTTCGCGCTATCGATGAGCACGTTGCCGGCGGGGTCCGTGACCACCAGTTGGGGAATGAGGTTGGTGAAAAGGCGGTTGACGATCTGCATGTCCGGTTGCCGGGCCTGGGGTACTGCATTCCACGAGAACCCTGCTTCCTTGGCGTACTTCGCCATTTCCGCCGGCGTCTTGTCGCCGCTGATGAACACCAGTTCGTAAGGCGGCGCCTTCGTTTTCGCCGTCTGGTCAAACTTCACCAGCGCCGGCGAAAATTGGCGGCAGGGCCCACACCAGCCAGCACCGCGATAAAAGACGAAATACTTCGGTTCGGGCCCGGTCGACGGCGCCGCGGCCGCACCGGTCAGCGGGCTGACCAGTTTACCCTTCAAGTCCTCACGCACCCGGCTGGGGAACGCCGCCTTGTTGACCACCAGCTTGCGCGCTGACTCAAGAAGGTCCGTTCCGGCGGGCTCCAGGTTGTACAGGAACTTCCCCTTCTCGTTCACCAGCAGCAGGTCGTTGCCCTCCAGCCCCACCAGGATCGCAGTTTCTCCGGCCTTGAGGTCGCCGCCGCTCAAATGGACGACCCGCTTGAGGGTGACCCGGTAGGGCCAAAGGTCATTGCGCTTCAGGAGGGTGGCATACGTGAGCGCGCGTTGTTCGGGGGAGAGCCCGTTCCAGGTCGCCTGCGCCTTGGCCAGCACGTCGGTGTCATCGGCCTTGGTGGTAAAAGTGCTGCGGCCATCCGGCGTCTCCAGTTCGACGCTCGTGCCTTGCACGGATACCACGGTGAGCGTTTGTCCGGCCGCCAACGCCGGCCGGCCCTGGAGTTTGACCGGTTGCTTAAGGGTGGCCTGTGCAGGGAGGAATTCAGGACGGGTCGCCAGTTGGGAAAGCGTCAGATCCTGGGCCAGGACGACGGGAGCAAGGCAAAGCACGAGGGCAAGACTGCGTGGGAGGTTCATCGGAGAAGGGGGTCGGCGGCGGCGGGCACCTCCTGAGCCGTGGGCACGCGAACGGGCTCCGGAAGCGCCGGAAAATGCCAGTCCCGCCGGCCGGACGCATCAACGCAAATCGTCGCCAAATTCTCGCTTTTTGCGGGTGTCGTGCTCATCCTCTTCCCAGCGGCTCAACCGCACGCCCTCGTCCTGTCACCCAAAATTCAACGTAAGGCGGTCAGCGATGAAACCCTTCCTCGTTCTTGCCTGGGTCCTTTCCCTTGCTGCGACGACCTTCGCCGCGGAGACCAAGTCTGATTCGCCCGCCTCGCCCAAGCCCCGCCCACGCCTGACGCTGAACGCGGAAGGGGCGGTGACACGAGTGGATACCGAGGCTCCGCGCCCAAGCGCCAACGGCGTCGTCACCCTCGCCCCGGTCGTGGTGGCAACCAGCCAGATCGCGCAACCGTTGCGCCCCGACGAACCGCTGCCGCCAAGCAACCGCTACGTCAGGCCGAGAGAATTCTCCGTTCTCTACGGAGGGCCGCTAATCGTGCGGCACCGCGGATCCACGACCTTCGAACTCGGAGTCATGGCCCACGTCGATTTTGCGACGAATGCGCCGGACGGTACGTGGGACTTCCTCAGAATCTCCTGGTAGCGCGAACGCAACTCCTCCACGCGGAGGAACCGGCCTAAGCGCCAGACAAAGCCGCCCTGTCGTCAGGCGCCGGACACCCTCGTCCCGCTTGGATCGACCCGGCGGCTCGGCGTGAGCCCCGGGTCGACGCAACTGCGACCCGCGCTCCGCGCGCCACACCCACGACGCGCTGCTCCGCTCCAGCCGTCCTGCCAATCTTACGGGTTACACCCCAAAGGCAGTGCTCGGCTTCACGTCCATAGTGCAATCCTGCACGGCCGGCAGAAGATCCGGTCCCAACTACGTTGGTCACTCATCCCGCCCGGATTTCCACGGGCCCATCGGAAGCCACTATGACAACCACTCCCTCCCTCCATTTCCTCCTCATCGACGAGATCAAGGACCTGTACTTTGCCGAGTCCAAGCTGTTGCTCGCACTGCCCAAAATGGCCAAGGCCGCGCACAGCCGCGAGCTCAAGGCAGCTTGCACCCGTCACTTGGCCGAAACACGTATTCACCTTTCCAGACTCAAGCAGTCGCTCACCAGCCTGGGTTCACCCGTCAAGGGCAAGACCTGTCACGCGATGATCGGTCTGATCAAGGAAGGCGCCGAAGCCATTGGGATCAAGGGTCCGCCGGCGGTCCGTGACGCCGCCCTGATCGGCGCCGCCCAACGCATCGAACACTACGAAATGGCGGGCTACGGCACGGCTCACGCCTTCGCTCAGGCACTGGGCGAAGACAGCGTGGCGAAACTGCTCCAGACGACGCTCACCGAAGAAGGTGGCGCCAATCGGGCGCTGACCAAGATCTCGCTGGTCGTGAATGCCGATGCCCTGCTGGCCAACGGCCATGCGCCCACTTCCTCCAAGTCCAAAAAGTAACTCCACCCATGCACCTCGCCCTCCTCGCTCTCCCTATCGCAGCCGCCGGCTTCTCGATGATCTACCTCCTCTTCGGGGGCGGCATCTTCGGCGCGATCGTCATTTTTGTCGTCGCCAAGCTGTTTGGCAAATGACCCCACACGGTCGCACTGCCTCCTCGTTCGCCACCCCCTGTCGTCACGTCGTCTCTTCTCCACTATGAATCCAATCGATCAGAACATCCCTTACGCCGCCGAACCCGTATTTATCCCAGGCACTCGCTCCACCTCGCCTCGCCGATCCATTTCCTGGGGAGCCATCTTCGCCGGCATGAGCACAGCGCTGGCCCTTCAAGTCCTCTTCATGATGCTGGGCGCGGGCCTGGGATTTGCCATCTACAGTCCGCTCACCGATGACAATCCAATCGCCGAGCTGGGCGCGGGTGCGGTGATCATCCAGGGGCTCAGCGCCGTCCTCTCGCTCTGGTTCGGTGGCTGGGTGGCCGGTCGGTTCACACCTGTCGGCCAGCGGGCCACGGGATGGTTGCACGGTTTCTCCGTCTGGTGCGCCGCCACGGTGGCCGGCGTGCTGTTCGTTTCCGTGGGCGCGGGTTGGGCCATGGGCGACCTATCCAAACTGGTGGGCGGCGGACTCTCACTCGCCGGCCGACCCGCCGCAGCCGTCGCCGGCAGCGCCGCAGATGCGGTCAAGGATGCGGCCAAGCAGTCGGGTGACATGCTTGCCAGCTTCACCGACGAGGCCGTCGGCACCCTGTCGTCCGAACGGGCCAAGACCGGTGCCGTGCGCGCCAAACGCACCCTCGGCCTGGCCGTTGCCCGGCTCTTCAATCCCCTGCAGGAGTCCTCGATGGCCGACAACCGCACCGCAGTCGTCCGGGTGCTGGTCGACGATGTCGGGATGTCGCCGGCCGATGCCAATCAGGCCGTGACCAACTGGACCGCCACCTACGACCAGCTCAAGGCGGACCTCCTCGCCACCAAGGCCGCCCTGGAAACCAAGGCGCGCGAGGCCGGTGAAAAGGCTGCCAAGGCTCTTTCGATCCTGTCCCTCGGTGCCTTCGTCGGATTTCTCCTCGGTGCGATCTCCGCGGCCTGGGGCGGCACCCAGGGCGCCCGGCACGCCCTGCGCTGCGACGGCCTCACCGATCCGAACGTCGGCTGACCTCGCTCACGCCGCAAACGGATTGATGGGGTAGGACTTCATCTTCCCCGGGTTGCACAAGCCTCGGGGATCCACCTCGCGCTTGAAGGCGTGGCGCGCGGCGGTGTTTTCCACGGATACTTCCGGGAGGTGGTAGCTGTGTGTGTTGCCAATGCTGATACCCAGCTCCACTCCCGCCGCGATGAGTTCACGGAAGCGCGCCTCGGATTGGTAGAACACCAGGGGGATGCCCCCCACGCCGATCGCATCGGGCGAGGCATCCGGTCCATCGACACGCAATGGATCGATCGCCCCCCACTCGAGGTGGATGAGGATCTCCCCCGGAAACCGCGCCTGCCAGGCGGCCATCTGTTTCCGGAAGTCCCGGGTGAAACCCGCCTGGAGGTAGGTGATCGTCGGCTCGGTTTTCATCGCCCACAGCGTGGTGTGATTGAAAGTGAAGTCCGACAGGAACGGCGGCTTCGGCGGATCCAGCAGGGGACGGCGGTAAACGCAGGTGAGTCCCGCCTCGGTGGCCGATTGCACCACCTCCTCGGTCTGCGCGCGGTCGACCAGAAGAAAGCTCATGTGTTCGTTCTCCCGCACGTACTTCTTCAGCGGCTTGAAGTAGGACGGGATCGGCCACTCGAACTGCGACGCCACCCGTTTCCGCCACGTGCCGCGGCGCGTCGCCGCATCGGTCCAGTCCAGCAGGGCTGACCAGTTCGGCGTGCTGAAGGCGAGTTGGTCATAGTCGAGCTTGGGCGCGAGGCGCATCTCGATCTCCACGGTGATTCCGGTCGTCCCAAAGGTCCGCAACGCCACCCGCGCCTCGGCCCCCGTGGTGCGAAGGATACGCGGTTCCGCCTCGAGGGTCATGAGCGTGATCGATTGCACGGTGTCAATGGACGCAATACCACCCCAGCGCACCCCGCCAATGCCGCCCGCTCCGCCGCCAAAAAAACCTCCGAGCGTCGCCTTCATCCAGGTCGAGGGATAGCAGCGCAGCTCCCAACCGGAGGCTCGCGCCACGGTCTCAATCGTCCCCAGCCGCGCCCCAGGCTCCGCCCGCACCACCCCGCCTTCGACGGAGTGTATGCGATCCAGCCGGGACACATCGATGACCACGCCACCATGAATCGGCACGCACTGGCCGTAATTGCCCGTGCCACCACCGCGGGGTGTCACCGCCACTCCCGCCGCAAAACAGGCGGCAATCACCGCGCGCAACTCCTCAACCGTGCCCGGCCGCGCCACCAGGTCCGCCCGCTTCGCGTCCAGCTGCGGCCGCAACAGGGGCGAGTACCAGTAGTAGTCCTTGGACAGGGTGTCGAGGGACTCACCCTCGGTCACGAGGTGCTCCGCACCAATCAAGGCGCTCAGCTGGGCGTGCAACGATTCAAATGCAGGGTTCATGGCCAAAGGAGGAGGTCGGTTTTGCGGGCAACCGGGCCTCACCCCGGCCAGCACCCGCCAGCCCAAAGCTGCGCCTCGATCTCCCCGACACCGACCGCCCAACGGGTGACCACTGCCCCGCATTGTCAAACGACACCCCCGCGAAGCCGAGTTTATCGCCAAATGTGCCAGCCCCGTCCGCACCCCTGAACCGCGCCGCTCCGTCGACGAAGCGACGCCCTCCAACGATACCCCCGAAAACCCCTCGCCTCCCCACCCAAAACCCGCCAGGCGCCCCACCCGTCATTCGTCATTCGTCATTCGTCATTCGTCATTCGTCATTCGTCATTCGTCATTCGTCATTCGTCATTCGTCATTCGTCATTCGTCATTCGTCATTCCGCCGCCGCGCCGCGCGACGGCGGCGCCCCATGCAGACGCGCCACAAAGGCGTCGATGTGCGCAAAGTCGGTCATGGGATTCATGAACACCGCCTTCTCACCCGGAATCGGCGTCCACGCACCGGTCGCGCTATAATCGGAATTGGTCACGAACTGCACCCAGTTGGTGTAGAGGCCGTGTTTGCCGCGACGCAGGAACACGTCGCGGTGGTAGGCATTGTTGCGGTTCACGCGTTCGCGGTGCGCCGCGCTGTCATCGAACTGCTTTTCAAACGCCAGCTCCGCCGCCGGATCCGTCACCACCGCCGGGTCATAGAGTCGGAAGCCCACGGAGGGACCAAGGTTGTGGCGCGCAATCACCAGCGCGCCCGGGGTCGCCGCCAGGCGGTGGCGGAAGTAATTCGCGTTCTGCAGGCCGTGGGCCACGAGCATCTGATAGCCGCGCTTGCCCAAATACTGAAGCGCTGAATACGCCCCAAAGAGCCCGGCCGCCCCGCGCGAGCACTCAATCGTGCTCTGGAAGTGGGTCTGTCCCTGGGTGTCCTTCTCAAAGTAGGTGAAGTTCTCCGGATCGTGCTCCAGCGCCTGGAGTGACGCCTTCTCCTTGATCATGACCAGGCTGGAGGTGTACGGCACAAATCCCCACTTCTGGAAATCCACGGTGAACGAGTCCGCAAAGCGGAGCTCGCGGAACCGCTCGACGTTGTGACGCAGGCTCTCCAGGGTCGCCGGGTTGATCGAGAGGGGGTTCGCCGCAAAGTCGTAATCGAGAAAGAAGATCAGGGGCCAGCCGACCGCAGAATCGACATGAATGTGCGGCACATGGGTGATCCCAAACCGCGCCGTTAACTTGCGGCACAGGTCGTACACCGGTTTCACCCGGTCGACGCCAAAGGTGTCCGTCGTGCCCATGGTCAGCATGATGCAGGGCACGAGGCAGCCGAGGCGGAAACACGCCGTGAGCTGGTCCTCGAGGTCCTTGATATCGATGTCGTGGGAGGCCGTGACCCGGACCCGGATGGTCTTGCGGGCGAGGTTCACGCCGAGGAGCGACAGGTTCGTCGTGTTCGAATAGTGCCCACCCTGGGAATTGATGATGCGGTAGTCCTGTCCATGCTCCAGTCCAAGGTGCAGCGCCTGGGGCATGGCTTTTCGGATACCCAGCAGGTAGCCATAGAGGTTGCAGAAGGTCCCGCCCTGCGTGAACAGCCCCACCGCCTCCGCCGGGTCGTAGCCGACGAGCTGGGCGATCTGGCGGACGACCGTCTTTTCCAGTTCCTCGGCCACCTCGCTGTACTCGCGATAAACGAGGTTGGGGTTCGCGGCCAGCCCGAGCATCGCCCCGTAGATCGCCGGATCGCTCGGCATCGTCACCACATTCTCGACACTGGCCGGATCCTCCCAGTTCTTGGACAGGGCCGCGGCGAAAAGCAGCGATTCACGCTGCGTGCCCGGCGCCCGCATCCCAGCCGGCAGGGTGTAATCCGCCTTCAGGCCGGCCAGCAACGCCGGTCCGTGCGGATAGGCGGCCAGCCTTTCGGCGGTGGGGGCGTGGTGCCGCCTGGCCTCAAAGAGACGCGCCAGACCCGCGTCCTGGAACACCGGCCAGAGCTTGGGATTCCGGGAAAAGTACTGCGCTCGAATCTCGCCAATCTCCCGCGCAAAGGCCGGGGCGACTCCCACGGCCTGGCGATCGATGTAGAGGGGTTCGGGGTTGGTGGACGGATGAGAGGAGGGAGAGCTCACAGGAAGGTAGCCGCAGCCTAACTGGGTCAGCCCAAATGTGAAGCGCAACCACCCCCGCCACCGGTCCACCCTTCCGTTTCCGCCCTCCGCGCCCTCGCGCCTCCGCGTTTCTCCCGCGCCTCCCATCAACCTCCACCACCCGGCAGCCAGCTCCGGCACCAATTCGGCTTGCACCAGGGACCGATGTCGATCTCTTGGCGCCCCCCGCCATGAAGCGCTTCATCTACGGAATCGACTTCGGAACGAGCAACTCCTCGGTGACGATCTGGGACGTCGAGGCGCGGGCCTTGGTGCGCGATGCCAGGATCGCCGGCGTCGAATCGTCGTTCATGTACTTCCCTTACACCTTGCGACGGGATCCACCGCTGCTTGGGGACGCCGCCAAACGGCAGTACGTGCAGGACCTGATGCGCGGCCGCTTCTTCCAGGCCATCAAGACCATCCTGCCCAATCAGACGTTCACGGAAACGGTGGTGAACAACCAGACCTACCTGCTGGAAGACCTCATCGCCCTCTTCCTCCGTCACCTCAAGGCCAGGGCCGATGCCGTCACCGGTCAGGACGTCAAGCGCGTCATCCTCGGCCGGCCTGCCGTCTTTTCCGTGGTGCCCGCGGAGGACCAACTGGCGCAGGCCCGGCTGCTCCGCGCCGCCCAGCTCGCCGGTTTCGAGGAGATTCACTTCCAGTTCGAGCCCATCGCCGCGGCCCTCGCCTACGAGTCACGGATCCAGGCGCCCCAACGGGTGCTGGTCGGCGACTTCGGCGGCGGCACCTCCGACTTCACCGTGGTGCAGCTCGACCCGCGTCGCCAGGGACGGCCCGACCGGGCGGGTGACATCCTGGCGACGGGTGGTCTTCCCATCGCCGGCAATCGCTACGACGCCGCCACGATGTGGCACAAGATCACCCCGCTCTTCGGCCGCGGGGCCACCTATGAGAGCTGGGGCAAGCGCATCGAAGTGCCGGATACACTGCACCGGAAGATCTGCCAGTGGGACCAGGTGGTCTTCCTCAAGAACGCCCAGAAGCTCGATCTGATCTGGCGCATGACCCACTCCTCCAGCGACCCCGCCGCCTTCGCGCGGCTGGAGGCGCTGGTGAAGGAAAACCAGGGCTTCGCCCTTTTTCAGGTGATCGAGGCGGCCAAGATCGCGCTCACCACCCAGGTGACCACCCCGATCGTGTTCACGCACCCGCGCATCCCGATCAACGAACGACTCACCCGCAGTGAATTCGAACGCAATTCCCGCGACCTGACCACCGAGATCCTTGGCTACCTCGACCGCTTCCTCGCCGACGCCGGCATATCCCGCGCCAGCATCGAGACCGTCTTCCTAACCGGCGGAACCTCCCTCATCCCCAGCGTGCGCCGCGAGTTCGAAAACCGCTTCGGCGCCGACCGCCTCCGCGACGGCGGCGAATTCACCAGCGTCGGCGAAGGCCTGGCCCTGAGCGCCCCGCTCTTCTTCCCCGAACTGCACCGCATCGGTTGAGTCCCCGAGGAATTCCTCCCGGCGACTTGCGGCATCGAGGCACCCCATCGCGTCAATCAACCATTGATCCCAAAACCCGCGATTGAACCACGGATGGACACAGATTCACACGGATACAAACCAGTTACGCCAAAGCTGGCATTCACCTTGTGGGGGAAGAACTACACGCGCTCCGGATCCGCGTTTATCTGTGTCCATCCGTGGTTGATCAACGATCGATTGTCTTCAACTGCGGTATTTAGGTTCAACGGAAACGCGGTGATTGGATTCATGGACTCAAGGGGGGCAGATCGACGCCATCGGCATCGTACACTTCCACCAACGCATCGCCGGTCCCTCCGTTTGCTCCGCTCACGGTCACTGTGTATCCACCCTGCTCCAGGCTCACGACCGCAGCGGAATCAGCACTCTGCGTCGGGAGCTCGAATGCTCCCACCCGCAGCCTGCGCGCCTCCAGCGCCGCGGGATCCAGGCTGTTGGCCCACCCCTGATTTGAGAGGATGAGCCCGCCCGTCGCCCGCCGCAGCTCCAGGATGGGCTGCTGAAGGGTGCCAGTCAGGCCAAACAGGCCCAGGGTTGGACCAATCGCGCGCACCAGCATCAATCGTGAGCCGCCCGTCACGGTGAATCCCGGGATCAGACTATTCTCCCCCGTCCCCGCCAACCCGCGCACGGCCGAGTTGACGAGCCGGCTGCGCCCCCGGTCGACCGCGTAGATTTCCCCCAGGGCAACCCCTTCGGCGCCACTCCGACCGGTGAGGTGGGCGGTGTAGGAACCGGGCAGAAGATTGAGCACGAGCGCCGTGTCTTCGGGAGACTCGAAGGCAAACGCACCCGCCTGCTGCATGATCAGGGCCAGCGCACTCGGATCAACTCCCACGCCCCAACCGGTGTTTTCGGCAATCACCTTCCCGGTTCCGTCATAGATTGTCAGCTTGGGTCGGGAGAGGGCAGCCGAGATGCCAAAGGACGCCAGGGTGGGTCCCACGCCCCGCACCAGCACCCGCATGGCCTCGGGTCCTTGGATGACAAAACCCAGGATGAGTCGCGCCGTCTCACCGGAAATCCGGGACCGGCACGATAGGTTGACGAGCCGGCTGCCGTCGCCCGCATCGGTCACCACCGCAACATTGCTGCGGGGAACCCCTCCGATCGAAGAAAAGCTGCCCGCCACTCCGACCTCCCCTTCATCGGTCAATGTGATCGCCGTGGCCGCGCCGGCCACCGGTACATTCACATCCGGAGAGAGGGATCCACTCGGCTCCACCACGCGGACCGACTGATTATTGGCCGCCCCGGAGTTCACGACGAGCGTGCCATTGTCCTGCACTCGTCCCGCCAGGATGGCCTCGAGTCGGCCCGCCGCCGGCACCTGGCTGGTCTCCGCCAGCGTGGACGTGTCAGCCGCGGACGTCACCGGCGGCAACGCGGGATTGTAACTGAGGTCCAACGCTCCGCGGGGGGTGATCCGGGCGATTCCCGCGGGACGGGCCACTCCATTGAAGGCGCTGAACCCACCCAAAACAAAGGTCGCCCCATCCGGGGCCCGCAGCAGGGACTGCACCGCTGCATTCGGTCCCGTGCCCACCGCGAACGTCAAATCCGGGCGAAGGTCGGCATGAAGCCGCGCCATCCGCGCGCGTGCGACTCCATTCAACAGGGAAAAATCACCTCCCAGGATCACGCCTCCGTCATACTGCTGGACCATCGCGAGGACCGATCCATCGGAAAAGTACAGGGACTGCGGCATCTGCACCCCGGCCGTTGTCAACGCCACCACACCGGATTTCCCTCCCAGCAGATAACCCCCGCCGTTCAAACTGAGAGCCACCGAGTGAAAGCGCTCCAGCAGCGGAACGGCTTGTCCGCCCACGAGGGGAGGAACCGGCAGATCCGGGATGAAGGTGGCATCGATCTGGCCAGTCGATTGGATACGGACCACTCCCGGCACCGCCACCCCGTTGAACCGGTCAAATTGTCCCACCACGAGCACCTTTCCGTTCGCCAGCTCCACCAGCGCCCGCACGGCACCCGCGGGCCCTGAACCCGCGTCAAACCGGGTGTCGACCGTTCCGTCCCGAAAGAGCCTCGCCAATCCCGCGCGCGCCACACCTGCCACCCGGGTGAAGGATCCCGCGGCGAGGAAGCTGCCATCCTGCAAGGTAATCAACTGGGTCACCTCGCCATCCGGACCTCCCCGTGGATCAAATCCTGGATCGACGGCACCGGCCACCGTGAGGAACGCGGTGTTCGAGGTGGTGCTGCCCCCATTGCCAGCGCGCACGATCACCGAATAGGCTCCGGCATCGGCCGCCGCCGTTTGCGCCAGATCGATCCGATTGGCAGTGGCACCCGCGAGGGTGGCACCGTTCTTGCGCCACTGGAATGTGAACGGACCGGAGCCATCCATGGCCACAGACAGCGACACCGGCAGACCGGCGCGGACAACCTGGCTTTGCGGTTGGACGCGAATGCGCAACGAGGGCTCAGGCGTCGACACCCGCAGCGTTGCCGCGGCACTGTCCACGGTCCCCTCGGAATTGGTGGCGGTGAGTCGAAACTGGCGGTTGTCGTCCGAAAGAGTCACCGCATTCAGGGACAGGATCGGCTCGGTCACACCCGCCGTCACCCCCCCCGTGGTCAGCGGCAGCCAGGGGCCGGAAGCACTCGCCCGACTAAACCATTGGAGGGTCGGTTCCGGCAGACCGGTCGCCGACGCACTGAAGGACACGTTCAATCCCGTTTCCACCACGGCATCCAGCGGTGGCCGGCTGATCTGGGGCGGCGCCCGCACCACCACCGTCGCGCTGGGCGAAACCACCGTGCCGCCCCGGGCGGAAACCACCACGTGATAGCCTCCCGCGGAGGCCACCGTCAGGTTGGTTAGAACCAGATTCGCCGTCGTCTCGCCGGGGATCAGGCGCCCATCCTTGAACCAGGTGTACTGCAACGGCGCTGCACCCGAGGCTTTCACCGACAGGGTTGCGGACTGCCCCACGCGAAACGTGCCGCCAGCCGGAGCAGTGTCCACAGTCGTCGGCGGAATCGTTTCAGGGACCGTCAGCACGGCCGGGACGCTGTCCACCACGCCACCCGTGTTGAAGAGTCTGACCGCATAGGCACCCGCATCCGCGCCCGTCAGGTTCCTGATCGTGAGTTGAAGGCGATTCGCGGAAAAACTGATCTTGCCCGACACCGGATTCACCTCCTCACCATCGTGGAACCACTGCACCCCCACCCCAAGCAGCGAGGTCGATCCTGCCACGGTCGCACTAACACTGAAGGTCGTGGTCGCCCCCAGCGCCGCGGTCCGACTGGTGGGCTGGGTGACAATGACGGGCGGGTTCCCACCGGTGCCGCTCGTGCCGGTCGTGACGAAGTACAGCACATCCGTAAAATAAAGGCCAATGACCACGCTTCCGGGTACGGTGGTGGTGTCGAGCGACGCCAGAGTCAGGTGCTCCAACAGGCCGTAATACGATGTGTTGTTAAGCATCGCGCCCGAGCCGACGGTCAGTGAAGTGAAGGGTTGGGGTTCACCCTCCAATCCTGGAATTGGCCTACTCACCGCCACGCGGGAGACATCCAACCCGCTTCCGGGAGTTCCATTGTAGGCGCGCAGCTCCGCACTCAAGAAGCCCGCCGCTCCTGCGCTGGCAAACGTGGTGAACGGGGTGAAGGTGACGGTGTTCGCCTGCGTCGGATTAAGCAACAGAGCCCCACCCGCGTTCCAGTTCGGATTGGTGACCCGGGGAATGGCAGGATAGTGCGCCCCCACGAGATAAATCGAAAGGGTGGGAATCCCAGCGCCACTCAGGGTGTAGGCGCCATCAGGAAACGCAGCTTCAAGCGCAGCCTTCGTCGAAAAAAAACGTGCGTAGTAATAACCACCCTCTTCCAAATCCGGCTGGAGCAGCACCGTGGCGCCGCCGGGGATGGTCAGCGTGGTGGCAATGGGGGTCCGCACCGAAAACTCGAACGCCTTCTGCCCATTTGGCACCAAGGTGGTCGGGCCCACTTGCAGCAGGCTCTGCCCTTTCTGGATCACGTAGAAGTCCTGTGCGTGCAGGCCGGAGGCCAGGAGCCAGCCGACAAGGGCGACCATAACAATGCGAATCGGAAGCAAGGGAGTATTCATGCCGCTGGAAGGAGGGACGCTGCCGTGGTCGGAATCCGGTGGGGTCGTTCCCGACAGGCCCGTCCCACGCCGTCGCGGGAACACCCAGTGTAGTCTGCTCTCGGTTACTTGCTGAATCAGCCGGGCAAATCGCTCTCCAGGCACGTGGGAACGGCGAAGTGAGTGCAACTGCGCTACAGTTGTCCAGCTCAGGTTCCCCAAAACTCTCCTCCGCGGGTGAAGCCAGGTGTCCGCCCGGGGGATCCGAAGGCTACCCATTCTGTGTCGTCGCTCCGTCTGTGATTGCGACGCCCATCCCCGCGGGTCAGTGACCCATGACCGTAATCCTGGGAGACCGACGGTGTACCCACGACTCAACCAACGGAGGCAGAACGGCCTCTCCTTGACGGAGCGAAATGAGGTCTGGGGGACGAGGCGCTGGTTGACTGGATCGTGCCTTTGCTGAGCATTGCCAACTCGAAGCTGCAGCTCCCGGACCTCGTTTCGCGGATTCGCGCCTTCGTATGCCCCCGCCAGCACCCCCGCTGCTCGTCGGTCTTTCGACCCCTAAATTGATCGTGCCAAACGGCAAGATATCCGTTAACCCGATGCCATGCAGTGGCTTCGCCGAACACCCCTCGGACGACTCTTCGGGCATGAAACCGACGCGCTTCCCGTCGACCTGCTGCGCGTCGCCATCGGGCTGCTCAGTCTGGTCTACTTTTTCACGCTCGCGCGCGATGCCAGCGACATCAGTGGGCCGGACGGACTGATCGACCACGCCCTGGTCCAGGACATCTTCTGGTTCACCCGAATCGGCTTGTTCCACCCGGGTCTAAGCCTGCTGCAGCTGCAGGGCGTATTTGCTTTGGGGATGCTCGCATCCGTCGGAGTCATCCTCGGCTGGCGGGTACGGCTCTGCGCCCTTTACCTCTTCCTCGTCGCTGCCTCCGCCTTCCGCTGGAACCTGCTCGTCGCCTACGTTGATGACGCCATCCTGCACCTGCTGCTCTTCTGGCTGCTGCTGCTGCCGGTGGGCCGGACCCTCACGCTCGCCGAGGCCTGGCGGGATCCAAGCTCCGCCTGGGAACGCTGGAAGCAGGCGCGCGTGCCCGGCACGGCGGTCGGCGCGTTTCTCCTCAACCTGACCCTGATCTACCTGGTCGCAGGTCTTTGGAAATGGACCAGCCCGATGTGGCGCGACGGCACCGCCTTGTTCGCCGTGCTGAAGCTACCGGTGTCGTACTTCCCCGAATTCTGGCAGCCGCACCACGTGCCCTGGCTGCGGTGGGTCACCTGGTCCGCCCTGGTCCTGGAACCTCTCATCCCGCTCGCCCTGCTGCTGCGCCGGGGACATCCGCTGAAAGGGGCGCTGGTGATCGGCATGATCGGCTTTCACCTCGGCATCATCGCCACGCTCAGGATTCCCTTCGCCAACTTCGCCTGTCTTTTCTCCGCCCTGCTCTTCCTGCGGGAGGAACTGATGGCCGTGCTGAGCCGCACCTCCGCGTCCAATCCCGCGCCGGCTCCCGCTCCCACCTCGGTGGCGTCGGCAGGTTGGCGCGGTCGGTTCGCCGTCGGCTTCGTGATCGTGCTGACCCTGGCCATGGTGCGCAATGTGCCGGTCGGCGCCGCCGTCAAACCCCAGCAGTACAACCCCACCGCCATGGCGATTGATCCGCGGAGCTCGGGCGGGCTCGGCGCCGTGCACGAGTGGCTCTACGGCGCCCTGTGGCTGATCGGCATCGCCCAGGAATACCAGCTGTTCAACTGGATCGATGTGCGCAACTACCACGCCTTCTACGAGGTGGTGGAAATCGACGGCGACGTCCGTCGTCCGATCGACTCACGCGAGCTCTTTCCCCGGACCACGCGCAGCGCCCTCCTGCAGTGCTACCTCTACGATCTCTGCTGGCTGAAAATCCCGCCCGACCGCAACGCCGAGCTCAAGGAAAGTTTCGCCCAGCGTTTCGCCCAACGCTACTGCCGCACGCACACTCCCCGCGGCACGGTCGTCGTCACCGCCACGCTCACCCGTATCACCGCCGCCCAGCCGCACGAGGTCGTCTGGGGACCGGAACCGCTCTTCCGTTTCACACTGCGCGAAGGACGGGTGGTGATGAATCCCCCGATGCCCCCGCGGCAGGTGACCGCCAACCCATCCTCCCACGCCGCAACCACTGGGGGCGACCGCTAGGCCATGTGCGGCATTGTCGCCATGCTCGCCCAGGGCGACGCGCCCCTTGACGCCGCCGCGCTCGACGCCGGCGTGAACCGGCTGCGTCACCGGGGACCCGACGCCCAGCGATCCTGGCTCGCCGCCGACCGACGTGCGGGGCTGGGACACGCCCGGTTGAGCATCATCGACCTGACGACGGGCGACCAGCCGATCGCCAACGAGGACGAGTCGCTGCACCTCATCGCCAACGGCGAGTTCTACGACTACGAGCGGATCCAGCGCGAACTCACCGGTCGCGGTCACCGGCTGCGCACCCGATCCGACAGCGAGGTGGCGCTGCACCTGTACGAGGAGCGCGGGTCGGACTGTCTCCGCGACCTGCGGGGTGAATTCGCCTTTGTAATCTGGGACGCTTCCCGGCGCACGCTGTTCGCGGCCCGGGACCGTTTTGGCATCAAGCCGCTCTTCTACGGGATCGCCGGCGGCGTGCTCCGACTCGCCTCCGAGGCCAAGGCGCTCGCCGCCGCGGGGCATCCCCTGCGCTGGGACCAGGAGTCGGCGTTCCAAAACCTCTTCGCCGGGGTCGCCCCGGATCGGACCCTGTTCGCCGGAGTCCGCCAAGTTCCGGCCGGGCACTACCTGCTCGCGACCGAACGCGGCGTGCAGGTGAGGCGCTACTGGGACGTCGACTATCCGCACGCCAACCGACCTCGCCTCGAGCTCAGCGAGACCGCCTGGATCGAGTCGCTCCGCGCCCGGGCCGAGGAGGCGGTCCGGCTGCGACTGCGCGCGGACGTGCCGGTGGGCTGCCTGCTCAGCGGCGGTCTCGATTCATCCGCAGCCCTCGGCATGGCCCGGGCGCTGTCCCAAGGTCCGCTCGCGGCCTTCACCATCGCCTTCGATCACGCCGAATTCGACGAAAGCGCGGTCGCCGCCGAAACCGCCGCCCGGGCCAACGCCGCCTTTCACCCGATCCGGGTGACCAATGCCGATTTCGCCACCCACTTCGCCGATGCTGTCTGGCACGCCGAGTCGCTCCACTACAATGCCCACGGCACCGCCCGCTACCTGCTCAGCCGCGCCGTGCGCGCCGCCGGCTACAAGGTCGTGCTCGCCGGCGAGGGCGCGGACGAACTCGGGGCCGGTTATCATTTCTGCGAAAAGGTTCTCCAGTCCCCGCCAAGTTCGCCCCTGAAGTGGCCCCGCGCCGCGCTCCGGCTCCTCCGCCCCTACTCGCCCCTCGAGCGGCAGATCGCCGGCACCTCGCCCTGGCTGGTCCGCGCCTCACGCCTGCTCGGGTTTCCCGACGCGATCACGGAGTACGTCGGCGCCAAGATCGGCGCCATGCGCGACCTGCTCGCCCCGGACTTCGCCGCAACCTTCGCCCGCCGGGATCCCTACCGCGAATTCTTCCGTCAGTTCGACCTGCGCCGTCAACTGCTCGGCCGCGAGCCGGTCAAGCAGGTGCTCACGCTCTGGCTCAAGTCATTTTTCGTCAACTACGTCCTCGCCGGCGAACGACTCGACATGGCGCACGGGGTGGAGCTCCGCCTCCCATTCCTCGATCATCCTTTGTTCGAGTTCGCCCGGGAAATGCCGTCGACCCTCTTCCTCCGTGAGGGCCGCCAGAAGTGGGTCCTGCGCGAAGCCATGCGCCCCTATGTGCTCGACCGGGTGCGGTTGGGACAAAAACAGCCGTTCCTCGCCCCGCCCTCCACGCTGGAGGAAGGCAGCGCCCTGCTCGCCCTCGCCCAAGACACCCTGCGCAGCCGCTCCATGGCCACCGTGCCTTTCTTCGATCACCACGCCGTGGTCCGTCTCCTCGATACCCTCCCCCACCTCTCGTCCCCCGACCGGGCCGCCCTCGACCCCGTCCTCCTCATGCTCCTCTCTACCGCCGTCCTGCAGGACCGCTTCCGCCTCAGTTAGCTCACGCCAAGTCGCTAAGGCGCGAAAGGGGCGGGCGGGTGAAAACGTCGAACGCTGAACGCTGAACTTTGAACGCCGAAGTTCAGAGAGGTATTGCCAGTTCACCTACTTTCTGCCAGAGCCACGTTCAGCGTTCAGCGTTCAGCGTTCAGCGTTCAGCGTTCAGCGTTCAGCGTTCAGCGTTCAGCGTTCAGCGTTCAGCGTTCAGCGTTCAGCGTTCAGCGTTCAGCGTTCAGCGTTCAGCGTTCACTCTTCGCCCTTCACTCTTCGCTTCGGCGGCAACGCCGCCGACGCCGCCACCGGCAGGCAGAAACACGATGAGGTCAGCGTCACGTCCGCGTTCGCCCAGACCTCCTTGAACCGCGCCTCGACCGCGGCCAATTCATCCGGATGTTTGTTCTGGAGACGAAGCGTCTGCGCGAGTCCGAACAGGGACCAGCCGTTGTCGGCATTGCGCGCCAGATCGTCGCGGTAGACCTGCTCGGCCTCCGCCAGGAGGTGACGCTGCAGCAGGGCCGCCCCAAGGGCATGGCGGACTGGGTGGGTCCAGGCCGGAGGCTCCGCGTAACGCAAC
This sequence comes from Opitutaceae bacterium, assembly GCA_046346755.1. Classification (GTDB taxonomy): domain Bacteria; phylum Verrucomicrobiota; class Verrucomicrobiia; order Opitutales; family Opitutaceae; genus UBA6669. Next base: position 37,432 of record JAXMHM010000010.1, read on the forward strand.
GCATCCTCCCGGACCACCCCGGCGCGCAGGTGCGCCAGGCCGGCCTCGACCTTGCCCTCGCTGATCAGGATTTCCCCTTCGAGCAGGTGTTCGGCGATGTCGATCACCTCCGCGAGCGGATTTTTCCGGTACTGCGCCCCGGCACCGATCTGTTTGCGGGCCCCGGCCAGCGCCACCGCCTCCTCCCGCGCGCCCGCGGAATCCCCCTGCGCGGCCCGCGCAATGCCGCGGGCCAAAAAGCGCCAGACGCGCGCATGGGGGTGTTTGGCGATGGGCTCGGGTGCGGCGAGGATCTCGTCCCACTTTCCAAATCGCTTCATGACTTCAAATTGCATGGCCACGTATCCATCCGCCGTCGACGATTCGCGGTTCCATTCCGGCGGCATGCGCTCGAACAGCTCGCGCATGGTCCGGGCCGCCAGTTCGCTGCGGCCCGACATCATCGCCGCATAGGTCAGCAGGTGGTAGTCGTGCCCCATGTAACTCAGATAGCCACCCACCGGTCGTCCCGCCGCCGCCTGGTAGCGCTGATTGATCGCGATGGAGCGGACGTTCGCCTCGATCGCCTGGTCCCAGTGACCCAGGCGTACATCGATGTGCGACGCCATGTGCACGAGGTGGCCCAGCCCGGGAGTCAGGACGCGCAGCCGGTCTGCCGCCTCCAGCGCCTGCCCGGGGTGGGACGAAGCCTCGTGGGCATGCACCGCCAGGTGATTCGCCAGCGGATGCAGGGGATTGAGCCGCAGGGCCGTCGCCAGCGCCGCCACCACCACCTCGGTGCCCGGCTGCGGGGTTCCATCCTTGTGCCAGAGGTCCCAGGGACGAAGCATCATCCAGGCATCGGCGCACCAGGTCGCAACGTCGGCGTCCTCCGGGTGGTCCTGCCAGACCTGGCGCATGGCCTCGGCATAGGCCCGATCCAGACCGCTCCGGTCCCTCTCGGAACCCTCGGCAAAACGCATCGTCATCGCCCTGATCAACGCCCGCTCCACCGCCGTCGCGTTCGCGGACGGCGCCGCCAGCCGCTCGGCCTCCCGCAAGGCCTCGATGGCCAGCTTCGTCCGGGCCGGCGAGACTCCAGGGCTGTTGATGTGCGGGCTGCACGCCAGCGCCACTCCCCACCAGGCCATCGGGCACTCCGGGTCCAGCCGCGTCGCATGCTGCATCGAACGCAGGCCCTCGTCGTAGTTGAAATTCGTGACCAACGCCACGCCCTGATCGAAGTACCGCTGCGTCTCCGGCTTCGCCCCCGTGATCACCCGCGTGTGCGAGCCCGTCCCTTCAAACAACGGCGGAGCCGGGGATATCGCCGCACCCGCGTCTTGGACTCGTCCAGCTCCCAGAGCCAGCGCAGCCAGCAGAAACCAAAACCGGAAGTGGGAGGGGTGAAGGTGCATCACGGAGCTGGCACCACGGATGGACTGACAGGCGAAGAGATTCAAGGCGCATGCTTCATTTCGAATCGAGACGTGCGATTCCAGAATTCCACCTCCGCCTCCCCTACTCTGAATTCCGTCTCCGTTGGCGGCGGACTCGTGCGGAACGCAACGCAGGGCAAACGATCCGGCGGTGTGGATCGAGGCACGTCCCCACGGCGTCGCGGATACCCTAACGGTCGGACGCAGCGATTCGTGCACCGTCCCCCGGCGCTGACGGAGCAGCGCCCTCCAGGGGTGTGACCTTCGGTCGTGGTGGATGGGTGAAAACGGCGACTGCGGGTCGCCAAACCCCAGGCCATCCGCAGGGTTGATCCCTGGAGGGCGTTCCCGCAGTCGCGGGATCGACGCCGGTTGCCCACCGCCTGCTGTTTACAGCACATTCCTTCAATTCACCGCCCATTGGCCCGCCCGCAGCCGACTCCGTTCACTCCCGCCCCCCCCCGAACCTCACCCTTCAACCTCCGTCGCTCAACCTTCCCCTTTTCCTTTCGACCTTCACTCTTCTCCCTTCACTCTTCGGCGCGCTCCGCGCCGCCTCATGACCCCCACCGGGACACCTCCTCCAACAGAATCGGGCCGACGCTGGCGTCGCAACCTCCTCGGCGCGCTGGTGCTGGTGACCGGGCTGCTCTATATCCCGGAGCCGGTTCCTTCACCCCCGGAGGGTGCGGGCAAACCGGTCTTCGCCTGGAACCAGGACGCCTTTTGGTCCGAGCTGGAGGCGCAGCTGGTCGCCGCCCGCCGCCTCGATCCAGGCGCACTTCGGACCCGGATCGACACCGCCCTGAGCGAGCTCAGCGCCCAGTTGGACCGGCTCGCCGATCGTCCGCGCGGCCCCGACGACGCCGGGTTCAGCCGGCTCGAAACGCACTTGTTTCGCCTGGGTCCGCTGCTCGCGGTGCAACCTGCCCGGCTGCCGGAGTATGTCGCGCTGGTGACGCGGACGCGGCGGGTGGTCAAAGAGCAGTCCCGCGCCTGGGACCTCAACGCCCTGGCCGCCCGCCAGCGGGTCTACCGCCTGCTCAGCGGCACGCGCTGGGCCCTGGAAACGCTCCTGCTGCAATTGCCCGCCGCGGTTGAATACCCAGAGTTGATCCTGGGCGAGGAGGTGCCGTCCGCCACCCCATCGACCACCGTCGCAGGGGTCACGCTGCACAGCGGTGACATCCTGGTCTCCCGCGGCGCCGCCCCCACGTCGTCCCTCATCTCGCGGGGCAATGACTACCCGGGGGTCTTTTCCCACGTCGCCCTGGTGCACATCGAACCCGGCACGGGAACCGTCTCGATCATCGAGTCCCTGATCGAACGCGGCGTGGTCGTGTCGACCCTCTCCGACTACCTGGGCAGCAAGAAACTGCGGCTCATGGTGCTGCGGCCGCGGGCCGACCTGCCCGCCGTCGCCAATGACCCCATGCGCCCGCACCAGGCCGCCACGACCGCGCTGACGGAAGCGCGGCAGCGGGCCATTCCCTACGATTTCACGATGGACGCCCACGATCACGGCGCCCAGTTCTGCTCGGAGGTCGCCTCCGCCGCCTACGCCTCCGTCGGCATTCAGCTCTGGATGGGCGTGTCCTACCTGTCCTCCCCCACGGTCACCGCCTGGCTCGCCTCGACCGGTGTGCGGCACTTCGAAACCCAGGAACCCGCCGACCTCGAGTACGACTCCCAGCTTCAGGTCGTCGCCGAGTGGCGCGAACGGAGCACGCTCTTCCGGGCCCACGTCGACGATGCTGTCACCGACGCCATGATCGCCGAAGCCACCCCAAAGACTCCTCTGCCCTTTTCGTTCATCAAGCTGCCCCTCGCCCGACTGGCCAAAGCGTACAGCCTCGCCCTCAACGCTCTCGGCCGCACCGGCCCCATCCCCCAGGGCCTCAGCGCCAGCGCCGCGCTCCGCATTGAACGCTACCGCTCCGACCACGACGCCCGCGTCGAACGCCTCCTCGCCCGCGCCGAAACGTTCAAGCGCGAACGCGGCTACCCACCCCCCTACTGGGAACTCGTCCGCCTCGCCCACAATTCCAAGCCGGGCTGATCGGGAGGTCAGAGGTCGGCGATCAGTGGTCAGATTTCAGAAACTCCGATTGACCTCCGACCGCTGATCTCCGCCCTCTCAACGCGCGCCACTACCCCATTCCGGTTTCACGCTTCACTGTTCGCACTTCCCTCTTCGGCCCGCTCCGCGCCGCATCGCCCTCCCCCTCTTCGTCCGTCCCCTTCCATGGTCCTTGGTCCAAGTTCAGCGTTGGACGTTCAGCGTTCATTCGTCCCCATTCTCTCACGGGAAAAATAGCTGATCGCTGGTCACCGTCTCCTGTGGCCTCGTCACATTGGTCTTCTTCATGGTGATGCACCCGCGACCACCGACGCTGCTCAACGTGCGCACCAGCGTGAACGCGCTGTTCGGAATGGCCTTCCAGGTGACCTTGTTGTCGGAGCTGAACTCATACACCTGGTCAAAGGTCAGCGAGATCGGCGCCCCGGCGTACGCCTTGCACAGCGCCTCGTTGAACGGCTGGCGCGCCCCATGCACGTCCTGATGCGGGATCGGCCAGTCCGCCTTTCCCCCGGCATTGCCGTAGTGATGATTCGGCGCCTTGTAGTGCGGATCGTTGACCATGAAGGCGGCGATCGCCGCCGAAGGAGCCTTCCAGGACACGTGTTCGCGAATGAAGGTGCCCGCCAGGTCCTTCAGGTCGCCGGTATCGCTCACACACATGAAGCCATGCTCGATCCCGATCATGTGCTTTTTCAGCGTCGTCGTCTTGAAGTCGATCACGGTGGCCTTCAGCAACGGAGGCAGCAGCGGAAACTGCTCGATCAGGTAGGCCTTGGTCCCCTTGTACTTCTCCCACTTGGCTGAACTCACTTTCTTCATCTCCGCCGCCAGGTGATTGAGGTTGAAACCGCCACTCCGTAAGAGCTTCACGACGGCATCCAAATCGCTGGTGAGCACCCGATTGTAGGTGGGGTTGTCGGCAAGGAGCTTGGCATTGAAGACGTTGATATCGAATGGCATGCTAGTTGTTTTGAGGGTTGAACCCGTCCGATAATCGAACGAGAAGTCTGGAACGATAAGACCCAACCGCCCGGTCAGCGGGGAGCCTCACCCTCATCGCCAAACCCGTAAGTGTCGAGTCCGCACATGGCCGTACCGCCCCGCACCGATTCAGCATTCCGCGTTCGAAGTTAAGCCATCCGCGTTTCACCTTCCCTCTACGCCTTTCACTCATCATGAGCCCCAACCCCGCCCACGTCTTCGTCCCTCGCCGCCGCTTCCTCCGGCAGCTCGCCTGGAGCACCGCCCTCGTCGCCGTCCCCGGCCTGTTTGCCGAACAACTCACCCTCACCCCCCGCCAGACCGAAGGCCCGTTCTATCCGGACAAGCTGCCTTTGGATACCGACAATGACCTCGTGGTCGTCAACGACTCGACCACGCCGGCCGTGGGCGAGATCACCTGGCTGGGCGGACGCTTGCTCAGCGCCACCGGCAGCCCGATCCGCAATGCCACCATCGAGATCTGGCAGTGCGACAGCACCGGGGTCTACCTCCACTCCAAAACCGGCGGCGACGTCGCCAAACGCGATACGCGGTTCCAGTGCTTCGGTCGCTTCATCACCGGATCAACCGGCGAGTACGTCTTCCGCACCATCAAGCCCGTGCCCTATCCGGGCCGCACCCCCCACATCCATCTTGCGGTCAAGATCCGGGGAAAGAAGGAACTGGTCTCCCAGTGCTACATCAAGGGACACCCGGGTAACGAAAAAGATGGTATCTGGAAATCAATTACCGACACCCGCCAGCGCGACGCCGTGACCGTGGACTTCGCCCCGCTCCCCGGCTCCAGGATCGGCGAACTCTCCGCCCGCTGGGACCTCGTCATGGGCCTCACCCCCGAACTCACCTGAGCGCTTCACGCCAAGCCCATCCCCGCGGGGTCGGCGACCCCACCTCCACCAGATGCCAATCACCGTTTCCGTTGGAGGTGGCCTCGGTGAGGCCGCGACGGGACCCACCGGTCCCGCCTGCGTTATCCGAGCATTCAGCGTTCGAAATCAAGCGTTCCGCTTTCCGCCTTCGCCCTTCACTCTTCACTCTTCCAACTTCCGCCGCCGCCTGCGGCGGCGGCGGCCTACCGCGTATCCGTCAGGTACATCAGCAGCTCCACCGCTTCGCGATCCGGCAGCGATTGCAGTAGTCCCGGGGGCATCAGGGATTGGGCCAGGGTTTCGCGCTTGCTGATCTGGCTCTTCGGCACCGATACGGTCTCCGTCACCGTGCGCATGACCAGCGCCGTCTCGGTCTCCCGTTCCACCATGCCGGAGAGCACGCTGCCGTCGCGCTGGGTGAGGAGCGTGAGCTGAAAGTCCGCCCCGACCACCGCGTTGGGGTCCACGATGGACTCGACAAAGTACTCGAGTCCATTCCGCCAGGAACCGGTCAGATCGGGACCCAGCCGGCCACCTTGTCCGTCGAGCGTGTGACACGTGGCGCAAAGTTGCTGAAAGGTCTCCCGCCCGGCGATCGTGCTGTAGGCCCAGCGCGGAGCCTCGGCGTACGCCTTCTTGATCCGGGCGATGGTGTCCTTGACGTCCGCCGTCGATTCGACCGTCCGTCCCCACACCTGGTCGAGCAAGGTGGTCACGCGCTCCGCCCTCAGGTTGCGCAGCTGGCGCACATGCAGCGCCGTGATGCGTTTCTTGTCGAATGTCCCTGCACTCACCGCCTGCAGCAACGCCAGGCCCTGGGTGGGGTGGCTGGTCAGTGTCGCCAGCGCCACCGCCCGGTCCGCCTCGTTCAGCTCCGGAAACCAGCGCAGGATCGCCGCCGCCACCGCGGACGAATCCGCTCCAGCGAGCAGCGGGAGGACCGGTGACCGGAACGCCTCCTCGTCCAGCAGGCGCAGGTAAATCGGCTGGGCCGCCGGATCGCGCGCCCGCTTGAGCAGGCCCAACGCCGCCTGGCGGTCGGTCAGGGACGCACGGGTGTCCGCGAGAAGGGTCCGGTTGCGCGCCAGCACGGCCTCGTCACCAAAGAGCGCCGACAGCTGCGACACCGCCACCGCTTCGGGCGACGTGCCCGGCGCCGACGCAAACCGCCGCGAAACCTCCGCCCAACCGGGCGGCATGGGCAACGCACTCTCGCTCTCCAGCGCGAAGGCGAGGATCTGCACGCCCCGGGTGGCGGCGGCCTCGGGTACCCGGGCGAGGTGCGACACCAACGCCGCGCGTCCCTCCGGCTTCTGCGCGACATACCACTGGATCGAATCCGCCAGCGTGGGCAGCCGGGTGCGTTGCGCCAGCTCAAGCGCGCGGGCCGGATCGGCCGCCGCCAGCGGAGCCAGCCCAAACCAGACCATCTTCGGCAGGAAGCGATCGTCGGCATCCTCGCCATGCTGCGCGAGCGACGTCACCAGCGCCCAGCGCACCCCCTCCGCCAGCGCCGGCAGCGCGGACGCCAACGCCAGGCGGACGGTGGGCGAGGGATCGGTGCGCGCCAACTCCTCCAGCCGCGACACCGGCACGCGTGGCTTGAAAGGGGTCTCGGTGGCCAGCTGCACCCCCCAGGACCGCACGAGGTCGCTCGGGTGACGCAGCAGCGCCTCGAGCGCCGGGCCGTCAAGGGCACCGACTCCATGCAGCGTCCAGACCGCCCGGAGCACCTGCGACACCTCTGCCGTTTCCCCCATCCGGCGCCGCAGCGCGTCAAGGGCCGCCGGCGCCAGCGCCCGCGTCGCCGACCGTTCCGCCAGCAGACGCCGCGCCGTGCGCACGTACCATTCATTGCGGTGCGAGTGGAGAGCGGCCAGCTCCTCGTCCGTCTTTGCACCCAGATCGACGCGCACCGGCCGCCAGGTTTCCTTCCACGCCATCCGATACACCCGGCCGTTGGTGCGCTCCCAGATGTCATCGCGCGGGGTGTGGCAGTGCTGGTGGTCGCACCAGTCGATCACGTACACCGCGCCATCCGGTCCATACTGAAGGTCGACGCCGACAAACGTACGGTCCGGCACAAATAGCAGGTCAAAGCCGGCGTGCAGGGTCTCGTATCCAGAACCTTGTCGCACGCTGTGCTGCTGGTTCATCTGGTGACCGTGCAGGTTGAGGGTGAAAAGGTGGTCGCGGTAGATGGCGGGCCAGTTGTCCCCCAGGTAAATCATCGTGCCGACATGCGAATGTCCGCCGTACACCGCCGTGCTGCCGGGCTTGCCGGCGCCGCCCTCGCCGCTGTCGTAGCGGGCAGAGGCCGGCAGGAAGTTCTTCAGCGCCGGGGCGAAGGCCGGGCCGCGGTTCGAGACGAAAGGAGCGTAGTCGGCGTTGGCCTGATTCCAGAAGTGACCGTTGCGGATCGCCTGGGTGGTGCCGCCTCCACCGTTGAAGCTGCGGCAATGGGTCAGGAAGAGATGCCCCGCCTCGTTGAAATCAATCCCCCACTGGTTGCTGCCGCCCGAGGCGAAAATCTCGAATTCGCGCCGGAGGGGGTGGTACCGCCACACTCCGGCCCGGAACGGCGGCCGCGCCTCGGCCGGCGTGCCGGGTTTGCCGGGATAGGAGAACGTGAATACACCCTGGTTTCCGTACAGCCACCCGTCGGGCCCCCAGGTGAAACTGTTGAGCGTCTCGTGGGTGTCCTGAAAGCCCCAGCCGTCGATCAATACCTCCGCCGGCCCGTCAGGGCGGTCGTCGTGGTCGCGGTCCGGAAAGAAGAGCAGCTCCGGCGCCGCCCCGATCCACACGCCGCCGTAGCCCACTTCGATGCCGCTGACCAGGTTCAGCCCCTCCACGAAGACCTTGCGCGTCTCAAACGCTCCGTCGCCATCCCGGTCCTCGAGGATGATGACGCGGTCCTTGCCTTTCCCGGCCGGCTGCTTCGTGGGATAACTGAAGGCCTCCGCAATCCAGAGGCGGCCGCGCTCGTCGATCGCGAAGGCGATCGGTTGGTGCACAGCGGGCTCGGCCGCGATCAGCTCGGCCTGGAAACCCGGCATGAGCTTCATGCCCCGCACCACGGTCTGCGCATCGACATGGGCCACCGGCGAGGGCGCAGCGGGGTTGTCACGCAGGTGCCACAGCACCGGACTCTGCTGCTGGCGGAAGCCGTCCTCATTGACCACGCCAAATTCGGGCCGGCGGTCGTGGAAGACAAAGTCGTCGAAGTCAATGTGGGCATACCGGCCCTCGGTCGCGGTGTCGACCAGCCGGACGAACACCCGCCGACCGAGCGCACCGCCAAAATCGATCGTCTCGCGCCGCAGCGTGTCCGAGTTTCGTCCCGACGACGAGTGCAGCACCGCCCCGGACTCCGCATCCACCAGCTCAATACGCGTCTGGTTGATGTCGCCGCCGCCGGCGACGAGGTAGCTGGCCCAGCGGTGGGAGACGGTGAAGACCGGCGACGTCAGCGTGCCAGTGTCGCGCGGAAGGGCGCGTTTCGCCGGCCCGATCCAGTAGTAGCCGATCGGATCCGTCGGTACTTCGCCCTTGCGACGCGGCGTCGCCGGTTCGCTATAGCGCACCGGCTGCCCCGTCCACGCCGAGCCCTCCGCGGTCCACCCCGCGAGCGTGCCCGTCTCGAACCCGAGGGGCACGGGCTGTCCCGCGGGATCCACCGGCACCATCGAGGCCAGCGGCTGCAGGCTCGGCGCTTCGCCGGGCGCGAGGGGTGCCGGCAACGCTGTGCGGCCGAGGTGGGCCAGCCGGAGGTTCCGGAACTGGACCTTGACCGGGCCGGCGCCGCTGTGGAGTTGCAGGCCGAGCCGCCCGGAAAACTCCGCCTCGCCCTGCTGGTGGTCGTCGAGGGCGGCGGTGAGGACGCCATTGATCCAGACCTCGACATGCGACGCTTTGGCCACAATGCGATACGACGTCCAGCCGTCGCGTCGCTCCAGGTCCTGAAAACTCGCCGCCGGAGCAAACGCATCGACCCAGCGACGCCCATCCGGCGCGATCGACACCCGCGTGCCGCGCTCCACCAGCAAACCGCGTCCCTCTTCGTCGTAGATCCGTCCCAGCCAGGTCGCTCCGTCATCCAGGTCCGCCTGGTAACCCGCGGCATGTCCATCGGCCCGCCGCTGCGAGCGAAACTGGATCCCCGAGTTGGCGGCAGGCCCCCCGCTCAGCCGGAATTCCAATTCCAGGTCAAAATCATGCACCTCGCCGTCCCAGAACAGAAATTCGTTCTGACCCAGCGACGCCCCCGCTCGGGTTTCCCCCGTGATCGCCCCCTCCTCGACCCGCCAGCTTCCCCCGTTGCCCTGCCACCCCTGCAGACTCCGCCCGTCAAAAATCGATTCCCGCACCGGCAGATCTCCGCGAAGCGAGGCGCCAACCCCAATCAGACCCAAAGCGAAGCAAATCAGGACGTTTTTCATGGCAGCAGCGAGCAACCCACCCACCCCAAAACAGCCCGCACCCCACCCCCACTGCAAGCCCCGACCCAAGGCAAGAGGAGCCAAGAACCCAGGAGCCACAATCCATAAACCTGCCCCAACCCTCCGTGCCCCCGCGCCCCCGTGCGAACCCTTTCGACTTCCGAGGCATCGATCCTTTCCTCGCACGGAGGCGCGGAGCTCACGGAGCCCGGACTTGATCCTGCGAGAACATTTCCCGGATGCGGCTAAAGCCGCAGCCACGTTTGTGTCCCCCACATCTTTAAGCCCACTGGATAGGATGTGCTGAAACAGAAGTGGACAGTATGTCTTGGTAGCACCCATCCGTACTTCAGAGTTAAACCGGAACCATGCAGGAGAACCACGAATTGACACGAATCTTCACGAATGAAAACGGGCAACGTGAGTTGCCATGGACTGGTTCACTTTGGGGTGAGGTAGGTTGAGGTGCTCGACAGACTGCTCCTTTCTCGCTCTGGGTTCGTGTCGATTCGTGTCAATTCGTGGTCTTTCGTCTGAAGGGTTGCCGTTAAAATTAAGCGTTCAGCATTCAACGTTCCCCCGCGTTCAGCGTTCTCCCTTCGCCCTTCACTCTTCGACCTTCGGCGGAAGCTTCTCCGCCGTCGCTGTCGCCGCCGCTGCCGCGACCGCTTTCACCGCCCGCTCATGTTCCGAGCCAGCAGGCACCGTTGGCCCGGGCTTGTCGTCATCGTCCTGGTCGGGCACCAGGGCCTCGATGTACGCGCCCATAAGCTTGTTCAGTTCGGGCTGTGAGAATGAGGTGCGCGCGTCAGCCACGGTTTCGAGGAGCATACCTTTGCGCAGCGCCTCGAAGACCCGCCGCAGCTTGGGTTTCACGATCAGCATGACGCTCTTCACCGCCATCCGCGCCATCAGACCCGCCTTCTCCTCCTTCAGTTTCGCGGCGATCAGGTTGTCGAGCATGCGGTCGAGCGCGTTGCGCGGCGGCAGATAAAATACCCAGTCGAACCGCGTGAAGAGCGTGCTCTCCAGGTCGGCTGCTTTCAGGGACCGTAGCCGCGCCTCGACTTTCGCGTCCTCGAATTTCTCGGCCCAGGCCAGTTGGTAGAGCCGCGCCCCGACCCCCTCCAAAGGAAGCGGCAGGGCGGTGAAAATCTGCTCCACGTCGATGTCCATATCCAGATGCGCGGAGCCGCCCTTGCCGCCCTCAGTTCCCTTGCCCTGACGCTGCTCGATACTCCGCTCCCAATGATTCAGCAGCCCGTACAACTCCGGCCCCCGGGCGGCGACCGCCGGGTCCAGCTGGCCCGCGTCAGCCAGGGCGAGAAAGCGACGAAAGAACCGGATCGGGTGCGGCTCCCCTTCCTTGCCAATTATGACCAGGCCTCGCCCGGTGGACGGCGTCAGCCCTTCGTAGACCACCTTGATCACCTCCTCGGAAAACCGCTCTGCATACCGTCGGTCCCGCCCCGATCGCGCGTGAATCGACACCGCCAGCGATTCCCCCTGCACCACGAACGGCGCCAGCTTCACCAACGGCGAAAAATCATCCCGAGCCGCCCCCGTCCCCTCGGCCGCGCCCAACCCACCCCCCATCCCAAGCGCCACCCCCACCAGCCCAAGCCGAAGGAGCGAGTTCAGACCCCAAACCGAGAAAGCACGAAGAGACACCATAACGTCCCCACGCCTACCCTCTTTCCCTGCCCCCGGTTACACAATAAATTCGCCGGCACCCCACTTCCCCGAACTCGCGCAGTCGCGCCTAGGCGGCAACAAAAGCGCGATTCAAAGACCCGACCTTCAGGACCGGCCTCGATGTTACCCCTACCAGACTGGGTTCAGCCCCGATTCGCGAAGTAAACCAAGAGTCCGCCCATGAGTAAAAAGAAGACAAGTATGCCTCCGACTATCCATACATTCACTTTGGTGGTCTTCTTTCGGAAATCCACCTCGGGAATACCGGTACTCTCTTTGTCAATTGACATGCCTTACACAGACTCAGCTTCCGATAGGGCGTTCCCGGATTGGAAGATCGATCCGCCGCATTCAACGTGGTCTCCTCAAGCCCAGGTTTCGCCCCACGGAGTCAGCCCCTAATGTTTGTGGTCATCGTCGATCACCGATCCGTTCGTTCAACACAACAACCGCTCGTCGTCCGTCTAATCCTTTGTTCAAGAAATGGATGACGATTCCCAGGCCCACTATGCGAACCCTCCACCACAAACACTAGGGGCTGACCCCATCGGTTTCTCCCCAAGTTGATCCTTGTAGGCACCCATCCACTCTATTCGAAACGCCGTTTTCATATGACTACACTTCGCTGGATACTAGGGCTAATTCTTGTGCTGCTGGGCGGCGGATTCGTGCTGCTGAGCGTCGTCGGCGGAGAATTCCGGAAATCTTTCGGTGCCTCACCGGTCAGCGCGTTGCTGTTTGTCTTGCCGCTGGTGGCGATGGCAGTGCTGCTGGCTGCCTTGGTGACGCCCTCGACACGCTTGCTGCTCCATGCGGGCGCGGTCGTCGCGGTGGTACTGGTTGGTTTCTGCGTCTGGCAGATATTCGCTGAATCCGCGACCATCCTGATCGGCGCGCTGATCTACCTAGCGACCTGGCTGGTATTCTATTGGCTCACCGCGTGGAAGGTGGGGTGACGCGCGATTGTCACGAGTCAGCCCCGAATTTTGTGGTCATCGTCGATCTCCGATCCGATCGTTCAACGCAACAGCCGCTCGTCGTTCGTCTAATCCTTTGTTCAAGAAATGGATAACGATTCCCAGGCCCACTGTGCGAACCCTCCACCACAAACATTAGGGGCTGACCCCATCGGTTTCTCCCCAACGGCGAAAAATCATCCCGCGCCGCCCCTGTCCGTTCGGCCGCCCCGAACCCACCCCCCATCCCAAGCGCCACCCCACCAGCCCAAACCGAAGGAGCGAGTTCAGACCCAGAGCCAAGAAAACACGAAAAGCCAGCATAGCGTCCCCACCCCTACCCCCTTTCCCTGCTTCTGGTTACACAAAAGCGCTGCCCAATCTCCGGTGGAGGAGATCTACCCGCGACCGCGACGGAACAGCCAGGACCCCACCCTTCCACATCCCAGAATGCTTTGGCTCACACCTGACACCCAAAAGCGCCCAACTCATAGGCGGCACAATACCGAATTATATGTAGGTCCGGCGAATGGTTTGGAGGGCTTAATCGTTTGTCTCAGGCGCCTCACTGCTGTAGCTGACTTGCATGGGCGCCAGAAGGCTGCGGTTTCTTCTTCTCGTCGTAACGTCGCTGGTGCTCGTATGGAGCCTATACAAGTACGAGTACGATCATACGGGTCCGGTGAACCCCAACACGAAGGGCAGTTCGCCGAATTCGGTCGCTCAAACGGGGTATAGCGCCGCAGCCATGCCCAGCCTGCCCGGAACCCGTGGAAGTAGCGCCGCCGCCGCAGTGGCACCCTCTGACATCAGCCTCTCAAGCGCCGTCGTGGACCGTTTGACCATTCACAGCGTGCTGTTCTCTTCGGACCGGGGTTCTGACCCGCGCAACCGCCCTTCAATACGGGATCGTGTGCGCATCCTCGATACCGACTTCCATCGCGCCTTGATTCGCGTGGAAGAGCGGGTGGCGCAAAACCCAAACACCGGTCGTGAACAAATCATACGCAGCGTCGCCATGGTGGCCGATCATGTCCTGGTAAAGGTACGCCCGGGCCACTCAGCGCAAACCCTTGCGGAGCGAGCCGCACTCGCCGGACTTCGTGTGCGTCGGTCGATTGAGACCGAAAGCACGATTCTTGTGGAGTTCCCCGTTACCGACGAGGATCCCATGCCTCAGGTGCTCGCAACCCTGCGAGCCGCTTCCGATTGGGTGGACCTGGCCGAGCCGGACTATTTGGTCGCCACGTGCACCACGCCAAACGATCCGGGGTTCGTCGCCGGTTCCCAATGGGGCCCAATCGCGATGAAGGCACCGGAGGCGTGGTCGGTGGCCACGGACTCGCCGAAAACCGTCGTCGCCATCATCGACACGGGCATGAAGCTCACCCACGAAGACCTCGCCGGCAACCTTTGGCGCAACCCGGGTGAAATGGGGGGCAATCGTGAACTCAATGGGGTGGACGACGATGGGGACGGATTCGTGGACGACGTGAACGGCATCAATGCCATCACTCTCACGGGCTCACCTTCCGACGACAACGGGCATGGAACTCACGTCGCAGGGATCATCGGCGCTATCGGCAACAACGGCACGGGCCTCGCCGGCATCGCTTGGCGGGTTCAAATGATGCCATTGAAGTTTCTCAGCGTGAACGGAGTCGGCACGATCGAAGGAGCAATCACCTGCCTCACCTACGCCCGACAGCATGGCGCTCAAGTCATCAATGCGAGTTGGGGAGGCGCCGGGTCATCCGAGATTCTGCTTCAGTCCATGCGTGCCTGCACCCAGGCGGGGATGATCGTGATCGTGGCTGCCGGCAACGATGCGCGGGATTTGGAGGACTTCACCTTTTATCCCGCCGGTTTCTCGCTGGAAGGCATGGTGACAGTCTCAAGCATTGATCAAAGCGGAGCCACCTCGTGGTTCTCCAACTACGGGCCGGTACACATTGCCGCTCCCGGCGAGAACATCTACTCCACCTGGTTCGAGAGTGACTCAAGCTATCGGTCAATGAGTGGCACGTCGATGGCGGCCCCGCACGTCACGGGCGCGATCGCCCTGCTGGGCGCTGCATTTTCCGGGGAAACCAGTTCACAGCGGATCAACCGGCTTATCGCGGGGGGGGCAGTATCGAAGACCCTCACTGGCCGCGTAATTTACAGTTGCAGTGTCAACCTGGAAAAATCGATCCGAACCGTCTATTTCCCGGGTGTACCCCAGGTCATCGTACCGGCGAGCCCTCCCGTCCACACCGGTCAGTCGGTCGACTTGGTGGTCGCCGTCACCGGCACTCCCCCCTTTACGTACCAATGGTTCTACTACGGCAATGCAATCCAGGGAGCAAATGAACCGAAGCTCACGCTGAAAAACATTCAACCTTCGCAACGCGGCAACTACACGGTCACCGTGAGCAATGCCGTGGGTACTGTGGTCAGTCGACGCATGCCCGTGGTGGTGTTCGGTCCTCCGACCCTCTCGGCGCAGCCAGTCAGCCAGGAAGTCGTCTCGGGGAACGATGTCACATTCTCCGTGGGGGCGCTGGCCAACGGCTCCGCAACGCTTCGCTTTCAGTGGTATCAGAATGGTAACCCGATCCAGGGTGCCACCGACGCGGCCCTGGAGATCACCGAAGCTCGAAGCAGCCAAGCTGGAGCCTATCACGTAGTCGTCGCCAGCGATCTTGGTTCGATCAGGAGCGAAAGCGCCACGCTCCTGGTGGTACCGGCGGTGCGTCCGTCCATCACGACCCAACCCAGTGACCAAACCATCAGTGCAGATCAAACCGTCACGTTCGACGTCGTCGCCACGGGAACCGCCTTCTTGCGTTATCAGTGGATGCGAAACGGGGTGGCACTTCCCGACGCGACCACCCCATCCTTCACGATTGCACGCGCGCAACAGGACGATTCCGGCGACTACAGCGTGGTGATCACAAATTCTGGAGGCACGGTTTCGAGTCGACCCGCTCAGCTGCTCGTGCGCTTCGCGCCCGTTCAGCCTTTCTTCGTCCGGGTTCCGGCGAGTCAAAGCACGTTCGTCGGCCAGAAGGCAACGTTTTCGGTCGTGGTCAAAGGGACGCCAACCCCCTCGGTGCAATGGCAACACGACGGCGTCGATCTGCCGGGAGCCACGCAGCTCTCACTTGTGATTTCTCAGGTCTCCCTCCAGGACCGGGGTGCCTACGGCGCTCGCGCACAAAACTCTGCCGGCACCCTCACGAGCACGCCGGCGTTCTTGCAAGTCGACTCCGGCACTGGTTTTGGCAACTGGGAGTGGCGCAATCCTTCGCCGCAAGGTAACAATCTCTCGGCCGTTGAGTATTTTGAGAAGACCTTCGTATCCGTAGGCGGTTACGGGACGGTCGTCACTTCTCCCAATGCCCTCGTCTGGACCCTGCGGCAGTCGGGCACCACGAAGGATCTCCGGGGCATCGCGTCAAACGGTTCACGCTGGGTGGCCGTCGGGCTCGCTGGGACCATCATCACGTCCGACGACCAGGGTCTGTCCTGGACGCCGAGGTCCTCGCATCCGGTGAATCCTCAATTGTTGGGAGTGGCCTACGGCAACGGAACCTTCGTCGCATTTGGGATCGAAGACACACCGATCGTCCATCAGCGAAGCGTCATCCTCACATCGACCGACGGCGCGACCTGGACCCGGCAATTGGTCGGCGACCTGGACCTGCCTTGGCCCCATTGGGGCTCCCCATATGGCTCCGTGACTTTCTCGTCCGGCCGGTTTGTGATCGGAACTGAACAAGGGAGAATTGCGCGTTCGAGCAATGGCCGATCATGGACCGTGCACGACACCGGATCGGGGTTACCCATCGAATCCGTTGTGGGGGGAAATGGAACCTTCATCGCAATTGGCAATATGGGTGCGATCTACACCTCTGCCGACGGAGCCACGTGGTACCTGCGCAACCAAACCGGCAAATGGCTGATGGGAGGTTTCTACGGACGGAGCATGTTTGTGGTGTTCGACGCCGACGGCTACATTTTCGCGTCTCCAGACGGTGTGGACTGGAGCCGGCGTCCGGTGAACGCGATGGAAGGGGGCGCCAACGTAGCCGGAACCTATGCATTGGATACTTTTGTATCGGCAGGATGGGGTGGGAAGATTCGCACGTCCGCGGACTTGATCACTTGGACGTCTCGGACCGGGAGCCGTGACTCCAGAACCGCAAGTTTCGATTCCATGGCAGCAGGACCGAATGGATATGTCGCTGTCGGAGGACAGTCGCACTACTATTCTGCGGACGGAACCCTCTGGACACCCTACCCGAACGCAACGGGCCTAACAAAGAGGACCGTCATCTACGCAGACAACCAGTACGTGGCGGCCGGCGCATCCATCGAAACCTCTCAGGATGGTCGAACCTGGAAGTCTATGCCGTTTCCCAGTTCCACCTATCTTTGGTCGATTTGTCGCGGGCCCGTTGGATATGTCGCGGTGGGGGGGAAGGGCAACGTGTACACATCGTCCGACCTTGTGACATGGAATCATCATCAAGCGTCAACCTCCGAGTACCTGCACGCAGTCAGCTATGCCAACGGCCTCTACGTGATAGCCGGCGAGTTGGGTGGACTATTGACATCCACCGACTCGGTAAATTGGCGCCAATTCAGTTCGCTTACACTCGGTGGATTGTACGGCGTAACCTATGGGTCCAATCGCTGGGTGGCGGTTGGCGCCGGCTCAATCGTTGTTTCTTCGGATGGCGAAACCTGGAACGTCCTGACTCCACCCGAGATTGCGTCGGAATCGCTGGGTTCGGTCACCTATGCGTCGGGTCACTTCTTTGCGACGGGCAGCGGAGGTACGCTGCTGATTTCAAAGGACGGCCTGGCCTGGGAAAAACGCGGATCTGGCACGTCATCGTACGTGGCAGGGATCTGCGTGACCCCAGGTTCGTTCATTGCCTACGGGCCTGAAGAAAGCATACTGCAATGCGCTGGATTCGCGGGCGATCGATCAACCCCGAACCCGAAACCGGTCTGGCAAACGGTTCAGGTGGGTGAGACCGCAGCGCTGGATCTCGACTCGATCGCACTGCCCGGTCTCCGGTACCAGTGGATGAAGGAGGATGTCCCGCTGGTCGGCGCGACGTCATCCCGACTCAACTTGCGCAACATCGAGTTCGCCGATGCCGGAACCTATCGAGCCAGTGTCCGCGATGGTTCAGGGGTCAGCCTGACAACACGGAGCCATGTAGCCGTGGCCGGAACCACCACGGGCCGCGCCCAGTACCCCGCCGGTGCGAGCACGGGGTCCATTCGCATGGCCGCACCCTCGAGCCTGGCTTGGCGCGCCGGTACAATTGACCCTTGGATCACCCTGATCGGTGAAAGTGACGGCATGGGAAATGGTGAGACTGCTTTCCAATTAGCCCCCAATTCGACAGGCCGGGTCCGGAAAGGCAGCATCACGATCGGAGAACGGACGATCCCAATCGAACAAGCGAGTCTCTCGATTGCAGCCAACCCTGAATCGGTGAAGGCCAGCTCCTCGGGTTCTGCCGTCTTTTCAGCAGGAGTCGTCGGCGGTTCACCGATGTCGTATCAGTGGCACCACAACGGCTGCGAAATCACCGGTGCGAATGCAGCACGACTCGTCCTCAATGGCCTCCAACCTGCCGATGCTGGAATCTATTCGGCACTGATTACGAATGGAGATTCCTCGGCCGCAACCCGGCCGGCAATCCTTGGATTCGTCGCCTCCGACAAAACCCTGGGCCGCGTCATCGAAGTCGGCAGCAATATCCGCCATCCCAATGGAAACATTTATGATCAGGCCCTGTTGCAAGGCACCGCCGCCTCGGTCACCGCCGATCGGGGCCAAGTCACCCGGATTTCGTTCGTCGACCTCACGAACGACATTGTACAGGTGGAGTTCACGGGCGCAGGAACGCTCACAGTGGTCCTCGAGAATTCCAGTGGCCCCGCACTCCCCCTCTACTACAATCAACTTGGTGTTGAGTACATGAAGGGTCACGCCGGCATCGTGATTGCCGGGGCGGACGAAACCAGCCATGTATCGGTCTTCAGCGTCGGGCGCGCGACCGCCGTCAATCCGAACCTGTTTCGCAACGACGTTTCCTACGACGGCGTGGCCGACATCGCGTTCATCGCCATCCTCAGCGACACGGGCAAGTTCGGCGGCGTGAGGGCGGGAAATGCAAACTTCATGGCCTCAAGGGGACTCGCGGGTCTCTACGCGCCCGGAGTGCAGTTTACCTCACCCGTGGTGGTACATGACATCAAGGCCTTCGACGCGTGTTTGCCCGTGATCGTCTTCGGGTCTGCCAGCCATGACACCACCATCGCAGGAGGGGACCTTCAACAACCCAACGGCCTCGCCGTGCAGGTGGGAGGTCTCACAAAACTATTCTTCACCGACGGGACAAACTCGCACAACCAGGTGTTTCCCGCCCAAAACAACCAGGCGCGGTTTGAGCGGGATGGAGCCGACGTCACCTCACACATCGGCGTCAACCGGTGAGCGCTCGTTCCTCGGAATCGGCCCCGAATGCCGGGGGTCGAGCGAGGTGGAATCCGAAGGCCTACGTTTCGATACTTCATCTATTGAGAGCTTACCATTGCCGACGTTCACAATACCGGCGTAGCGGTCGATAACGGTGGAGAGTGGAACCCTGGGTCCGTCGATTCGACTGAGGAGGTACGCGTTGAGACTCTTCTAAATCAAGCGCGACGGCCGATCCGCTCCTGGCGTCCCTGCTTCCTGTTCCGACCCCGCAGCAACCCATTTCCGCAGCAATACCCCGACTTCAGCGTTCCAAGTTCCGCATTCGCCATTTTCGCCCTTCACGCTTCGCAATTCAACGGGCCACGCACGCTGAATTGCGCTGACATCCGGAGCCATCCACTCACCGTGGCCTCTTGAAATCAATACTCCGCCGGCTGTCAGTCTGGGTGGTCGTAATGGGGCTGGGGAGTGAAACGGCGCTGGCCGAAGACAGTCAGGTCATCCGTAAGTCGATTGAGATGCGGAAAGAGCAGGTGGCTGAGGAGGCGAGAAACGAACAAGCACGGAACGAGGAAGCACGCAACGCGGAGCGCGTCCGGCAACAGCGGGAGGCCGAACGCCTCCAGCGCAATCGGGAGGAAGCGGCCCAGGCCGAGCGGAAAAGCCAGCAGACCCGGGAGGAACGAAAGCAGCAAGACGCGCAAGACACCCAGCGGCGGGAACCCGTCAAGGCCGAAGCCCGGAAAGCGGCAGAGGCAACGGCGGAGCGACGGGACTACGAGCGACAGGCTCTGAACCGACAGGAGGTCGCGAGAACAGAAGCGAAGCGGGCGGAAGCGCAATCCGCCCTGCGTCGCGAGGAAAAGGAACTCGCCGCCAGGCAGGCGCAGGTAAAACAAGAAGAGGAGCGGGCCGAGGCGCGGTATGAGGAGGCGAGGGTGGCGTGGGAGAAGGAAGCGGAGCGGATCGCGGAGCGTCAGGCGGGGAGCAACGAACCCAGCCGAACTTCGACCTACTACAAACCGAAGAGTGCGATCTACCGGGTGTTCTACCTCCAACAACGCAAGAAGATCGCCTACAAACTACGCCAGGAGCGCCTCGCAGAGGAACACCAGGAGGAGGCCCGCCAATACGCCAAGTTTGTCGAGAAGCAGGCGCTGAGTCGGGCCGAGGCCCGGAAGGAATACGACAAACTGATCGAGGCCCAGCAGGAAGAGGCCCGCGAGGCCGCCAAACAGGAGGAAAAGTACCAGGAGCAGCGCGCGGCGCTGCGGCGGCAGGAGGCGCGCACCGAGGCGGCCCGAGTCGACGCCAAGAAAATGGAAGCCCTGCGGGTGGAAAAGAAACGCGCGGCGGAAGACTTTTAGTGCGGTGACCCCGCAGCAACGTAACAACGGATCCACGACGTCATCGCCGGGCCGCCCACCCTCGGACTGCGATCCCCAGGGTCGGGCTGGGTTCGATGATCGTTCAAATCCACCCCTGGAAAGTGGTCGCCTGCGGCAGAGGACGAGCGCTGAGGCTCAGTCACGCTCCCCGGCGGAAATCACTCACTCACCGATTTTCCCCTGACGGGAGTGCGTTTCGCCTCATGGCCAGATGCGACTCAGCGCCCGCACTTAGCCGAATTTCATCCTCGCCGCCGAGGACGGACCGGTGTTTCGCCACCGTCCAATCGAGACCGCGCTCGGCCGCCAGCAGAATGATACACTCGCCCTTGCCTCCCGCGAGCTCCAGGTCCGTCGCTTTCCGCCAATGACCTTTCGCGACGGTCTGGCTCTTGGGTTCGGTCCAAGTGTAAGTGCGATTGCCATTGAGGTTGAGCGCGCCGGGTTCGTCGTCCGCACCCGCCGGATTCACATTCCAACGACCCAATAACCAATACAGCGGAACCACTTCCGCGACCTCGACCGCTGCCGACGCCAGAGCGTCCTGGACACGTTCGGCCCCGGTTCCAGTCGGATCAAAGGCCCAGCGCGTCTGGGCGTCATAACGCGCGCCCGTCAGGCGTGCCTTGTCCAGGTCTCTGGCTTGGGTGAAATCGGTTCCGCGCAGATCGGCCTTCCTGAGATCCACGCCCTCCAAGCTGCCAAAAATCTGAGCGTTGCGCAGGTTGGCCCCTCGCAGGGTCAGTGCGCCGTTGCTCAGTTTGACCGTGCCTTCCAGACCATACGAGGAGACGCCGGCCGGCCGCTCAAAGTGGGCCGCAGCCCCGGCCAGATAGAGCTTTTGCCCCTCGAGGTTGGCTTCGATGAGCTTTGCGCCGGAGAAACCCGCCCGCATTAGGTTCGCGCCGCGCAGGTCCGCTCCCGTCAGGTCAGCCTTGTCCAGTCGCGCGCTGCTCAGATTGGCGTTCCGGAAATCGGCCCCCTGCAGATCGGTGTCGGTGAGGTCCACCCGGGAAAGGTCCGCGTCCTGCAGGTTTCCCCTCGCAGGCGACGCATGCAGATCCACCTCCACGAGTGATTTGCCCTGCAGGTCTTCGCCCACCAGACTGGAAGCCAACGCCGCAGGCTGCGCGGCTGCAGCCCCACCCTTCGACGGGTCACGCCGGTTACCGGAAGTTCAGCCGCGCTGGGCTGGGCGGCGTCGGCTTCAAGGAGGACTGCACCCGCGGCCACGGGGTCAAAACCAGCTTACCAGCGGGTGCATTGCCGCCAGCGCGCCACGCAGATCTGACCGGTCGTTGGGGTAAACGATATCGACGAGGCGGGCGCCGCAGAAATTCGCGCCCGAAAATCTCCCATTGCAAAAGAACTCCTCAAGTCACTGTTCCGGAAGTCCGCTCGAAAGCTCTTCGCCCCCGCGATGTTCAATCGGTTCAAGCCGGAGTGCTTCTGCAGCCCGGAGGCATTCACCTTGTCCATGGTCGCCCGCGTGAAGTGAACTCGTTCACCACCAGCTCCGCGCAGGTCCGCGCCGGTGAGATTTGCTTCCTGTAAATTTCGCCCCCCGTCAGGTTCGCGTCTTTGAAGCTCACTCCCGCCGTTCATGCCGGTAAAACCGAGAACACCAACGCGGCTCCCTCGAAACCGCCCCACGAGGTCCTTTTTTCGCAGGTCCTGCTTGAGAGATCCTCTGGTTTAGTCCTTCCCCGGAGTGCCGCCGGCTTGCGCCGCTAAAAGAGGAGCAAAGGACCAGGACCACCCCGGCCGTGGAGGCGGCCCGCACGAAACCAGGACCGACGCACCAACCGAGAGGTAACAACATGGTTCACCAGTAGCGCCACCCCGCGCGATAGACAGGAGATTCGCGATCTATGTTTTGCATCAGCGCCGCCACACGTGCCGGAATGGAATTTCGACCCAAGGGGTCAGCCCCTCATGTTTGTGGTCATCGTCGATCTCCGATTCATTCGTTCAACACAACAGCCGCTCGCCGTTCATCTAACTTTTGCTCAAGAAACGGATGACGATTCCCAGAGCCACCGAACGAATCCCCTACCACAAACAGTAGGGGCTGACCCCATCGGCCCGCACGCTTGCTGCGTCCTGCGCGAGCACGCGCGCCCCTCACCGGAAGCTCACAACGGTTTTGCTCAAATCATTGATTTGCAGCAATAACCTATCGCCAGCAAATTACGTCGTGACGCTGCTTGCTGGCGCCATCACCGTGCAAACCCTTCGCTAAAGGAGCAGCGGTGTTCCCGCGCAGCCCCCTTTTACCCGTGCGACACCCAACCCGGAACGCAGTTTTTCCACCCAGCACCCGCTCGACGATCCCGTCAAGGGGCCTCGCTGCCCCTCTACAGTCCCCGGCCGCAAACCTCCGGGCTGACGCCGAGGATCGCGCCTACCATAACGAGGCGGTTCCAGCCGGCCCAGGCGGACGGCGCGTCGCGGGGAGTTGACCATGGGGCCCAAATCGTCTGGCCTCGTCTTCCTACAGCCCTCGACTTCCAGGGGATGAACTCAGGTCGGGGTTCGTTCACTGCCCGGGTCCGTGTGCTCCGGTTTACATGCCGGGAATTGGACGGCCTGCGGGCGCCTTTGCTGTGATTGGCGTGGTGGCGTACCACCGGTTCCCCGAGCAGGGACACGGCTTGCCGCTGGCATCAGGGGGTGCAGCTTTTCTTCGTCATCAGGACACGGCTTGCCGCTGGCATCCGGGTGCAGCTTTTCTTCGTCATCAGCGGTTCCTCATCACAACCATTCTACTGAACCTGCGACACGCTGCCGAACGGGGCGACACCCTTGGTTCAAGGCCCTGCGGATCGTTCTATGCTCCGTCGCCTCCTCCGCATCGTGCCCCTATTCTATGCGGTGGTGGCGATCGGGGCGGCGTTGAAGATCGCCGACCTGCGCCAGAGCTACCCGTGGCACCTCGCCTATGCTTCCAACCTCCGCTTCTTCCTCGATCAAGGCTGGTATAAGTCGGTGGCCCATTTCTGGTCACTGGCGGTTGAGGAACAATTCTACCTCCTCTGGCCGCTCGTAGGTGTTCTTCGCGCCACGCCAGCGTCTGCTGGCCTGGTTCACGGGAGTTCTTCTCTCCGGCATCGCCTTCCGCGCGCTGTTTCCTCTCGTGCTGCCGGGAGTCCGGCTGTCGGAAATCCTCACGCCGGCGAGTTTCGACAGCCCGGCCCTGGGCGCCCTCCTGTCGTACTCCCGGCACGCGCCCCACCCCGTCTCACTGATCCGGCACCACCGGCGCAGCGATCGGCCTCGGTGCCATCGGCGCGTACACCCTCGCGGTCTATGTGGGCGGTGCGACCTCGCCATCGCCGGTTGGACCCTGCTGAGCCTCGCCTTCACCGTGGCGACGACGCCTGCAGTGAAGGAGTCCGCGGCCTGGTCGGGCGCATCGTCTCGAACCCAGGGCTGCGTTATCTCTGGACGTATCAGCTACGGCATCTACCTGATCCACAACCTCGTTTGGTATCCGATCCAATGGCTCGGCACACTCTGGCCCGGGATGCCGAACGACCCTCTCCCACCCGGGATTCGGGCCCTTCTGACCCTGGCGCTCGCCAGCCTCTCCTTTCACCTCTCGAGACCCCCTCACCGCGCTCAAGCGCCACGTTCCGTATCCCAAACCCGAGACTCCGTTCGCTCTCGAAGTCAACCGACGAAACCGCCCTCGCCGCCTGACCCGCTCCAGCCGAACGATGGAGGAGACACTCACCCTGTTCGTCCCCGGCAGTCACCCACGTCCCGCGCTCTATAAACGGGTTCAATCTAGTCGGGTTCCGCTTTCGTAGGCGGCCCGCTGAGGCCGCGACGGACTGACGGTCCCGCCTCCGTCTACCGCGCGGCCAGCGTCTCCCCATTGAGACGCCCTACTCAAGGAGGTACTCGTTTGGTAGTAATCAGCATCTTCTGCGGGCTCAAATTCTGCGCTCGATGCCACAAATACTATATCAAGACCCCAATCACGAAGAACCCGGACCTCCTCCGACTCACTCAGTACACGGTTCAACGATCCTGTTCTTGAGCGTCGAGCTCTCATGCTCACGCTCCCATGTATAAACCTAAGTTTTAACTACCTCCTTCACGAACCCAAGTCCCGCCAAGAAATTGGATGGCTCCATTATCCGCGGCGACAGTAGTCGATGGTTCCGTCCTTTGAAGATTGAGGGTGGACCGACCATCTTTCGCTACATAGTACAGGTAGCACGTCTGCTGAGGGCCTACACGAGCACAACATCATGAAGATCACGAGCGAAGCAACTTCGACATATTGCCACCGCGCCCCTCCCTCCGTTACCCGGAATCAGCAGCACCCGAGTCTGGAAATTCCATCCTACCAGTCCGGGCGAACTGCTCAATTTCATACGGAGTCAGCTCAATCGACCAAACAATCTGCGGATACCGGAAGAGGGTTGACGATCAAAGGGTGGCCACAGGTTCGGGGTCGGTGAATTCCGATAAAGACCCGTAGGATCGACCCATCGTGTACCGCGGATATTTGTGGTCAACAGCGATTTCGGTTCTTTCGCTGGACGGAGTTTTAATCCCAGGTTCGCCGAGTCGCTTGTTCGAGAAACGCAGGGCGAATCCTGAGGCCGGTGAGCGAGTCTCAAAATTTCAAACATGGCCTGCTGACCCGATCGGCTTCTCCACCCACCTCATTCAATAGAACCAAATAAAAGGGCTCAGCGAGCCAAACTCACGGATCTATTTGTATATACACACTATCAAACTCCTCGCGATTGAGCACTTCCAGGCCCGCTCCATCTCCCAATCGGAGGCTCATCTTCCGATCAGGAGTTTGAATAAGTTTAAACACAACAACATCGCCCTGGATGGAGCAAACAACATAGCTACCCGAGCGGGTCCACGAGCCCCAATATTCAAGTTCGGAACCGTCATTCAATGAGTAGGCTAAGACACCACCTTTTTCAAAACTCAGTGTCACTTTAGCATTCAGCGCAGTAAAGTACTGGTGGCAAACGAGAGCCAGACCGTAGCACGAACAACATGCACGGCCAGAGTGACACACCACAACACCCGCAACATTGAGCCCTCCGCCAAGGTTCCAGCCAAATTGCGCAAAACTCATGGATTTGCTTCATATATCTACAGAGAGGCTGACCCTGCGGCGGGCCTAGGGACCCGACGAACTCTTCAACAGGTGCTTCTGGAGTGCCGGCAGGTGCCTTAAACTCACTTTCGCCCAAATAAGCAACGGAGAGCTGGCTGGTGCCCGAGTAGCTCTGGGCTAGGTTCTCCACCGAACGGCCTGCCACTCTTGGCCTCGTTGCACTCCACGCGATCAGAACCTCCGGGACGCTCGGGCGGGATGCTCACCGTGATGGCCTGCTCCATCGCGCCATACCCCAGGAAAAGCGTGTCGAGATTATCTCCCAAATAGTCATCGATACCATTGCGCTTCTCCACACCAAACTGGTCCTCCATCTTGGAGTACAGAGAGTGCTTGAGGGAACTCCCCTCGGAGCTGTACGCCGGGAGGCTCAGCACAACCACACCCACTCCTGCCTTGCCACTTTGACCAGTGGACCTCAATTTCTGAACGTGTATCCTCAACATACTCACTCGAGAAGATCCGCCAGTCGCGTGTTCAGAGGGACAGTCCAAGCAGATGGGCGCGTGCGTCAATATACGCTTGCACGCGTTGATTCAATCCGCGCGACCTGGCGCACGCTTGCTGCGTCTCCTGATCTGTTTCCAAACCGTTGGGGTACGCCATGGTCGCGCTGCGCTGTCTGACTCCCTTGAAACAAGCGGGGCAGCTGCCGGAAGCACACCAAGAGGAGGCGGGATTTCGTCCCTGCCGTTTCAATCAGACTACATGGAAGCATTCAGCAGAGCAAAAAGTACCAAAATCTAATCACCAGGATTTTGAATCCGTGCTGTTTCATTTGTACCGGATGCAAGAGAGGGTCCGAGCAGGTAGAACGAGGCAACAGAACGGCTGTGGCCAAACGGCACGATTTTCAGAGCTGACCCACGGGGCTGCCTTCGCCGTCGTGTGCATCGTCGTTCGTGAGTTGCTCGTAGTCCCGGCAACCCGCAGCGGGCGGCTTGCCCGCTGACGCGAACCGCGACGCTGTCGCGACTCCCCGCCAACCTCCACCCACGAGCCAGCCTTCCTTCACCACCGATCTGACCCGGCCACCCTCCCCGCAGCCCCGGCACGCCCGGGTGGCTACGTTCTTCTGCCCAGCAATCGACAAGGCCCGCGCGGCCCTCGCGGGCAAGCTCGGCGAGTACCCGACGATCCGAGGATGAACGCGCATTTCTTCCGCTTCACCGGCATCGACCCCCAGGCATTCAGGTCGCCACCGGCGCGGGTGATCGACATCCTCCAATGGGTCCAAGGCACGCCACCCCCCAACGCGACCTCTGGGGAAATCAAGGCCTGGAGCGAATACCACCTGCAGCGCCCGGTCGACAGCGACGCCGGAGACCTTGCTCAACTTCATGGAAGCCATGAAGCGCCGGTATCCCGAACGCACATCAAAAACCCGCTCTGACTGGCTGGATTTCGACGACTACCGCACCTTCGGCGGAAAGCCGAACGTGGAGACCGATCCGAGGACGCCTTCGGCTTTGCCACCCGCGAGCGGCATTGCTGCACTGGCCACAAATGCCAGGGACTTCCGCCCCGAAGGTCGATGATCGCCACCCGACCGTTTCGAACGCAACCCGGACACCGCCAACTCGCTGACCAAGAACGCTCGGGGCTGACCCGTTGATCCTCCCCGAGAAGAAACGTTATCGATTCGACCGGCGGCGAACGGCAGCCAAGCCGAGCACAGCCAAGCCAAACAGGCCCAGCGTCGATCCAGCGTCCGGGACCGCCTGCTTGAATTGGAACTTACCGCTCCACGTACCGGTGTCACCACCCGTATCCACCAAATCATAAAGGAGGAAATACGTCGGCACCCCGCCGATGGTGTTGGTGAAGACGCCGCTCATCGACGGAAACGTCTGCTGAAACGACGCCACACCAGTCTGGAGATTAAGAGGATCCGGTGAACCGCTGCTACTGGTTTGGAATCGGACGACATTCGTATTGCGCGAAGCAAAGAGCCCGTTGGGAGTGTTCAACGGCAAGCCCAGGAAGACACTCGTCGTTGCCATCGCCCCTCCGACCCCGGTAAATTCGAAACTCCCTGAGAGTTCGGTTGCCGTATCAATATCGAAGATAAAACCAGCGCGGACCGACTGAGCCAGAAGCAGGGCCAAGAGGAAACCAATGAAGCGGAGGGGTTTGGGCATAGGGAAATAGGCCAGCATACCAAGGGCCATAAAATCCAATTTTTCCATACGAACCCTAATGATCAACGGTTTATCAACTAAGTACTTTTCCCACCCAGACCACAAATCCGGCAAGTGTAAGCTTTCCCGACACTATTGCGCTCCCTCAGCGCCGGAACTCCGACGCTCGACCCACTATTTTGGCCATGAATCGGACGCGCCCCCGCGGCAGCCAGGCGAGTGACGGTTTACTTCAACCAGCCGGTGCCCTTCGCGATCAACCAAATGACGGTGGTCAAGGCCGGCATCCCCAAGAGAATGCCCAGACCCAGATAAAGCAGAGCCCGGCGGGTGAACGGCGAAGCCGCGAGGGCGGACCGGTACGATCGTTGAATGTCAGCGGCCAGCGGTTCGGCCCCGGGCACCAGGGGCAGGCGGAGGACCATATGATAAGCGGGACCCCGGGGTTTGGGGATGATCTGGTGAAACTGCATCCAATCCCCGTGCACCGTGATCGCGACGTCCTTTTCCAAAGGACTAAACTCGTCGCCGATGGCAATGCCGTCCTTGGTCACCACGACGTCAATTCCCGAGGGACCCGGAGTCTGCTTGAGATTTGCATCGTTCGGTCGCACGCCGTCGCGTTTGTCCCACTCCTCGCTGCGGCCGCGAAACGCCTCCCAGCGGGCGGGATCGATGGTCCACCGGGCGATCACTCCCTTCCCGGCCTTCAGGCGCAGGTACCGTTTCGCTTCGTCCCATCGAACCGCGAGCCACACTCCGCTGATCAGCAGGGTCGAGAGGCTGCCGAACAACAGGAGTTTTCTAAAGGTAAGGTCCGTTCCTGATCTCGGCACCACCAGCGCCGGCACGAACACGATGACTGCAATGGCGAAGACCGCGGCCGCCCGATTGCGGGAGTGTTCGTAGTGGGGCATACGTGACGATGCGAACGGTGTCGGGCCGAGCATCGTTTGTCGACAGCTAGCAAAGGGCGGGCGGGAGGACCGACCCAGAGCCAAAAGCCGCTCCCCTTCCTCGCGTGAGCCAAGCAACTGCGACCTTCTGTTCGAGTTCCCCTCCTTGCCACAAAAGGAGTGCCGTGCAAAGCTCCGTCAAGGTGGAGGGCCTTCCACGAGGACCTCCCACACTGGCAGAGGCCGCAGTCCCGAACTGGTTCCCTTGGGGGAGCGAAACGGGGTCTGGGGGCGGAGGCGCCTGGTTGGCTGGATCGTGCCTTCGCTGAGCATTGCCGACTCGACGCCGAAGCCCTCGGACCACGTTTCGCGGCTTCGCGCCTTCGCGTGAACCTCCTGCCGTCACCCTCTCTCTCCGTCGGATTTGCGGTCGGCTTTCTTTCGCCATCCCCGATTCCCGGCCGTCGGGTTTGCCAGCGGCCGGATCATCCCGCTAGTCTCCTGCCTTCCTCCACCCATGAAACGCGTCACCGGTATTGGCGGCATTTTTATCAAATCCAAACAGCCCGAGGTCCTGCGGGAGTGGTACCGCACCCATCTCGGTTTCGAACTCGAACCCTGGGGTGGCCTTGTTTTCCGCTGGGCCGGTCCCGACAATCCCACCGGAACCGGCTCCACAGTCTGGAGCACGTTTGCGGACAGCGACAAGTACTTCGCTCCAAGCCAGGCCCCCTTCATGGTCAACTATCGGGTGGCCGACCTCCACGCCCTCCTCGCCGTCCTCCGCGCCGAAGGCTGCAAGGTCGACGCCAAGGTGGAGGAGTCGGAGTATGGAAAATTCGGCTGGGTGATGGATCCCGACGGTAACCGCATCGAGCTCTGGCAGCCGCCTGAGGGCCAGTAAGTCTCCGCTCGATCGCTCGGATACTCACGGCCGCCCACCTCGGGACGGCGGAGTCACCGCGATCCCTGGACGTTTCGTTCCGGCAGTTCGATGCGATGGCTAGCGGGCTGTCTCCACGGGCGGAACCAAGGGGGTCGCCGGGGCCGCCGCCCGGCCGCCAAAGTCAGGGCCGGATACGTCAGCATCCGACCAGCCGCGTCCCAGGTCGATCCCAGTCAGGTGCCAGCGGTGCGCGCTGATCCGAAGGGGGCCGCGCACCCGCTCATGGAAACGAACAGGCATCAAAAAGCGTCCGACTTGGCGGTACTCCAGGAACGTCGTGTCGACGTGCGCCCCCCGTGTGCTTTCAAACCCCTCCAGCGTCAGGTGCACGCGAAACAATCGAAAGGTGCCCGTTTCGATCCACAGGACCACTTGATCCTCCGCCGAAAACCCGAAACCGGGACGGACCGTGGCCAGCAGGCGGTGATACCGGACGCCGTCCTCGGTGGTGTCCGCCAGCCGGACAAAGGTGGCGCCACGCCAGACCAGGAACGAGGGACTGAAATGAAAAAGTTGATACGCGTCAGCCGTCAGCGCCGTCGCCTGCAGGCGGGCCGGGTCGCGCTCCCGCACCCCGTTGTAGAAGACCTCGACGGCGTCCGGGGTCCGCACCACCTTCTTGACTCCCGCCGGGCCCTCGTACCGCACCGTGTAGAGCGCTCCGCCGGCCCGGGTCCGTTCCTGGGAGGTGACGCGGTAGGCAGCATCTGAGATCAGCGGCTGGATTTTCTGGATCAGGGTATCCCACGTGCCCGTGATCGATAGATTGAGGTCCCCGGCCGACTCCCGCAGATCCCCGCCATGTGTAGAGAGGCAGCGTTGAAAAATCGTGTCCGCCGCCAATCCATCGCCCTGCACCACGGTGGTAGGCCGCGATGGAAACGGAGTGCCGCAGCCCTGGAACCCAAGGGCCAGCACCCACACTCCCGCCACCCACCCCCCCCAGCCGAAGCAACGCATGCGCCCAGTCTGCCCGGGGCGCGACAGATAGCAACCGACCGGTACGCCGGCGGCCAGCAGAGCCCGCCCCAGACCCGCGTTTCGGACGAGCCGTTCAACCCAAGGGCTCAGCCCCACATCTCTGTGGTCAGGGTCGGCCTCCGATCTGCACTCCACAGAATAGCCCCACAGAATTCACCTAAACTTTTGCAATAAAACATGATAATTGACACTGAAGTCAGTGGAGGAATCTCGCACCGAGAACATGAGGGGCTGACCCATCGGTCATCGGACTTCGCGGGGCGACGCTTCCGGGGTTGCTGGTGTACGCCAGCCTCTTGCCCTCGGAAAGCCGCAACGATGAAGGTTCTCTTCTGTTTTGCGTTACTGGAGGCGATTTGAACTCGCGGCGGGGAGGCCGGATCTTCACCCGTCGCCTGGCGGCGGACATCGCCAACTCTAACCTGCTGTCAGCCCGTTTCCGGTCTCAACGCATCGCGTGATGCGTGGCGGACGAAAATGACCGAAGCACGGACATGCCATTCACCCACCACCTCAAGTCTTTTCACATCGTCGCAGGCTCCGTTCTGCTGGTGGTGATGGGCGTGTTTTGTACGCGCATGCAGCTCAGGACCAATCAGCTGGAGGTGGCGGCCAACCGGTGGGTCCCCGCCGTGGCTCGGGTTCACGAAGAGGAGATTCGGTACCGGCAGGGCACAATCTCGTACCGTCCAACGGTTTCGTATTTTTACGACGGTACCGCTTTCGAAAGCAAGAGCGCCCACTGGATCGAAGTATCCAACTGGAGGCGGGTCTACCGCCTAAACGAACGCCGAGTCACCATTGCCATCAACCCGGATTCACCCCGCGAGTACGACATCGTCTCCGCCGATATCATCGAGTACCATCGCCGTAAGCGGAACGAGGGCCTGGTCTTCGTCATCGCGATCCTGGGCGCGATGCTCGGAACTGAAATCGCCAGACGCTACCGGCGCGCCGATTCAGAGGAGAAAACTTCATAGCCATCTTGCCCCGGCAGCGTCGAACCGGGCCGGCCCCATAATCTTGGCACAAGCGCCCCGGACCCACGCGACCTCCCGCCTTCACTTCCGCAACCACGGGTTGGCGGAACGATCCATGACTTCGGTCAGCGGGTCGGGGCGTCGGAGGAAGGCGCGGTGGATCTCGGTCTTGAGGTCGTTCCCCGGCGCGAGGGTGCCCGCCCTCTGGTGGACCGCCTCAATGCGCTGGATGGTTTCAAGCCGGGAGAGCCGGAGCGCCCGACCGACAGCCGCGGGAAAGGATCACGCTGATGCCACGCCAACCGCTCAAGGAACTTCATACACCTCGACCAAAGCCGTGCCACTTGTGTTCTTCAATCCTGTGACAACGGCGGTATAGTTTCCGGGTGCGAGCGTTACAAGCATGGCGCTGTCGTTGCCACGGCGCAAAAAGGGAAAGGCCCCGACGGCGGCGGCCGTCCGGTCGAATCTCTGTTCGTCAGTAACCCCTGAACCGCTCCAGTTGTTATTGTCCCACAGCGCGGTGGTGCCCCGATAGAGCGTCAACATCGGATCAGGGAGAGCATCAGCCAGATTGAACGGAGGCGCGGCCAATGTCGGCCCCGCGGCACGTATGAACACCTGCACCGGAACCTCGCCGGCGATCGAAAAACCAGCAATCAGCGGGTGACTCGCATCCACGAAGGCGCGGGCCGACAGGTTGACAAAGCGGCGCGATGCCGTGTGTGGATCCTGCGCGTGGTAAAGTTCAACCAGCCCGCTGCCGTGATCGTTCGCTCCCGGGACGACCAGCGCGGTGTAGGCGCCCGGTCCCACGTTCGTTTCCAGCGCGGCATCTCGACTCCCCTCCGGAAGTGCAAAGGCGCCCACCTGCGCGAACCGCGATGAAAGACCTGCATCCCATTGATCGTTGTCGGCAGTTGCCTTGCCATCGGCCACCACGACGACTCGAGGATCGGACATCACTTCGTTTACGCCGAACTGAGTCAGGCCGGGGCCAATCCCGCGCACGAGGGCGGTGGTTGTACCGCTTCCGGTGGTCACAAATCCCGCAATGAGGGGATTGTCCGCCGTTGCCCTGCCTCGCGCGGAAAGATTCAGAAACCGGCCGACTCGTCCTGTGAGCGGGCGAATGCGGAAGAACTCGGGGATTCCGGGCCGCGAATATCGATTCCCGACGCCAAGCAACGAATCGTCGGGCGCGATCGCGAGGATCTGAAAGTCACTCTGATCGGGTCGGACGGCGTACCGCGTGGAATCGCGATCCCCTTCAGGCGTGTATGAAATCGTAGTATAACTTCCAGGAACCAAGCCTCCTCGCGTGCGCCAGAATCCCCCGTCAGATCGATAGGTCGTGCCAATCACCCCGTCGCTCTGAGACACACCCATCGACGGTCCGCGATAACTCAAATCGCGCCCCCCGTCGGGAAGGTATCGCGTAAACGTGTCCGTTCGTTGAAACCGAGTGGATACTTCGGATACAGCATAGAGACCCTTCTCGGTGATCGCCGTCGTTTCCAGGTCATCGTTCGAATAGGTGGGCCCCCGTGCGCAAACGACGGTGGCGGCGAGGTACGTTGTGTCACGCGCTCCGCTTGCATGATACCGAACCAGCTCCAATACGGCCGCCTCTCCGGCCGCTGCAAGCAAACGGCCCTTGGAATCGACACCAAGAAGGCGATGCTTCTTGAGGGAAGGGAACTGCGGGTCGATCGAGCCATCCAGGTTGAAGCGGATGATCTCGCCGGTCAGACCGAGGAAATCGAACCCAGCCTGGACGTAGAGCCGCCCGTCGGGCGACACCGCGCTGCGATAGATAGAGGCCGTGATCGGCAAGGGTTGAAAGGTGTCGTCAAGGCCGCCGTCCGGCAGCAAACGCACCAGGCCCGTTCGCGCCTGACCCGCGATCGATGTGAAGGAACCGCGAACATAGATGCGTCCATCGGCAAGAAGGTGCATGGCGTAAATCGACGACGACGCAGGGACACCTACGCCCGCGCCAAAGCTGCGATCCATCGATCCATCCACATGCAGCCGGGCGATTCCCTCGGGCAATCCGCCTGAGGGTGAGCCCAAAATGGATCCGGCCACGAGCAGTCGGCCATCGGGCTGCGGGACCACCAGTCTAGGCGCGCTTGGAAGAGCGGATACAAACTGGGGATCGCGCACCTCGGGTTGACCAGCGGGAAAGAGGTCAATCGACACCGAGTGAACACCTCCTCCTTCCGTGTGCAATTCGTAGCGCGAGGTCTCCGGCGTGACATTTAAAACGTAGAGCACGGGCTGGGTGGCACCCGGGATCGGCACTCCAAAAAGGGTCCACTGAAGGGTATTGTCCGGCCTTGCCAAAATCACCTCTAGGCGCGCATCAGAACCATATTCCGCGGGTCCGCGTTGGTAGACGGTTACAGGCGGAAGCACGACATGGGTTCTGGCAATTCCACCATCGAAACCGACGGCGATCATCTCACCTTCTCCCCGCGCTACGGCCGTCGCCAGAAAAGGAGGCGGGGGCGCATCCACGACCCACGTCTCATTTCGAAACACCGCTGCACCTCTCTCCGCCACCGCGACGACCTCGTCGTTGGTGCGGGCCACGACTCCTCGAAACGTCGCCGTCGTTAGGCTCGGACTCAGGCCGAGCGAGTCTGCCCGAACGCCCGTAGCCCAAAGACCATTGCTGCCCACCACCCACACGCGATTGGGCGAAATCGCGATGCTCTCGATGTTCGAAGTACTGGCGAACGGAAGTGCGGCGAACGTCTCCGCGTCTGGAGTCGAGAAGAGTGCGCCCGTTGCTCCTCCGATCAGGAATTGGCCCTGCCCCCAGGCCAACGCGCGCAAGAAACCGCTGCCAAGCGCCGGACGCTTCGACCACATCTCGCCGTCACTTGAAGTTAGAACAACACCCTGTTCGCCCACGACGACCCAGCGACCGCCGCCATAGGCTGCCGCGTTCAGACGGCTCGTTGTGCCTGAAACACGAGGCGTCCAGGTCACACCGCCGTCGTCCGACGTCAGAAGGATCCCGTGGTCGCCGACGACGACGAAGCGCCCCGCCCCAAACCCCACTCCCACCAGCCAGACCGTGGCGGGAGAGATTTCCTGGCGCCACACGGGGTCGCTGTAGCGGTATGAGATGATTGTACCCTGCTCACCCACCGCAACGAGCGTACCCGAACCGTAGGCAACGGACCAAAGGTTCTGGTTCGTCGCCTCCTGCGCCACAAACGTCCAACCAAGCTGTGCTTGGAGCGTGGCCACGGCCATCGTCATCAGGAGACCCCCGAGACGTGCCATCCGGGGAACACTCCCGGCTTGCGTGTCCAAGAGCCAGAAAAGGGAACAAAATCGAATCGTGGGAGCCATACGGAGGTTGGGGCAGAGAATGAGCCGCAAGGCAGCGCGGAACGGTTGGTCAGCTCAAACTCTACGGACTTACCTCCTGCGGCGCATCTCCCTTGAGTTTGCGGATCGCATTCGTACTGAGGCTGAATTCCGACTTGCCCGGTTCAAAGAACTCGGTGGTGGCCGTATACTCAATCGATCTCCATGCCGGGCTCCGCCCGGCTGCGGTAGCTCGCGCAACAGAGCGATCTCCCCAAACGAGGTGGTACTCTCCTCTTATCCGCAGTTCGAATTTCTGTAACCCACCGTACTTCAACCAAAATTTCACCGTCGCCTGGCCTCCTCGCACCTGCGGACTTAATGCGGTGTATGGACTGACCGCGATCATCGGATTGAGGGTCTCCGCTGCTGCCTCTTCAAGAAGCTTGTCCGTCATCGGTTGTGTGAGCTCAGCCACGATCGCGTCACCGTCGGTACGCAGGCTGGTCATTTCAGGAAGCAAGTCGCGCAGTTGCTCGCTCGAACTCACTGCGCCAAATCGCAGGAATTGCAGGGCGAACCTGCTTCCTGGGTGGGCGCGGGTCAGCAACTCGCGTCTTGAGTTTACAGTCGCCTTCCAATCGGGGTTTCGGGAGAGGGTCGGTTCATCCCACCCAAAGGCCTTCAAAACCTCCTCCCTCGTCATCCAACCGGCTCCGTAGTCAACCAGACCTCTCGTCGCGGTGAAGACTCCATTCAACATTGCCTTTTGATTCACCGAATCTTGCGAGAACTTCGCAACGGTCACCCCGTCGCGACTCGATTTACCCCATAGCAACGTCTCACTGGCCAGCTTCCCTGAATCTCCTCCTGTTTTTTGCGCAGGTGCATCAAAGGTGCGCTCAATCGTCCGTTTCCACGTGTAGTTCGCGGCTGCATGCAACGCCTGCACCGCCGTGATGACATCGGTTTCCGAGACAGTCGCCGCCACGGCAACCTGCGCCCACACCGAGGCGGCAATCATGCAACTCAGCGAAAGACGCCGCACCCCAGCACTGCGGCAGTGGGCTTTGTAAAGACGCCAAAGGGGTTGGTGTGCTGCATTCATCGTGTTTTCCGCTCCCCGGGGAACGATAAGCGCCCCCTGCCCGACATCGGGAGTCTCAGCCGGATGACTGAGATCCTACAATCTCACAGTCCAACGATTTGCTTATCTGTTCTTGGGTCGCACCATAGCTCTGGAAATCGCGCCTTAGTCAGGGTTCGAATCGCTCCCTCTGAGTAACTCAGGACACGAGCGACTCTGTCTCTCCTTCACTTCCGCAACCACGGGTTGGCGGAACGATCCATGACTTCGGTCAGCGGGTCGGGGCGCCGGAGGAAGGCGCGGTGGATCTCGGTCTTGAGGTCGTTCCCCGGCGCGAGGGTGCCCGCCCTCTGGTGAACCGCCTCAATCCGCTGGATGGTTTCGAGACGTGAAAGCCGGAGGTCGTCGCGGTACATCACCGCGGCATAGTTGGGGATGCGGATCTGCCCGCGATCGGTGGGATCCTGGCCCTTCACGCTGGCACCGGGATACCGCTTGAGCAGGAGATCGGACAGCGCCGCATCCGTAAGCACCTCTGTCTCATCCGGCACCACCGTTCGGACAACGTCCACCGTGACCGCCGGGAGCTCCAGCGCGTTGCTCGGCGGTCGTTCCGCAGGAGCGGTCGGCGCCTCAAAAGAGGGGAGCCCGGCTCGTATCTCCGCCGACAGCCGGGCCGACGAACGGGATTCGCCCGCGTAAACGAGGGTGACCAGTCCGGCCAACCCGGCAAAACGCGCCAACGACGACAACGACAGGGGAAGCGACGGGTTCAAGCGAGGGGAGTCTCGTAGAGAATAGAGCCCAGGCCTTCGACAAAGGTTCCCTTCCAATCGCTTGGGCAATTCCGATCTGCAGTCACCGCCCGGCACCGCTCCAGCGCCTTTCCCAGAATGTTTGAAATAGGTGGGAACGATCGTCCCTGCTCTGGGACGGTTCCTGCCATGCAACCCATGAAACCCATGTCCGGAATGAAACCCATGTCTCCCATGCGTCCGATGCAGCCCATGAAGGCGCCCGAACGCTGGTGGCCCGAAGCCCTGGGAGAGACCCCAACTCCGCCGGCGGCCAGAACGAGACCCGTTACGCCTTCTTCGCCGACCCGCAGCGGTTGGCCGTCGATCTCGGCGATGGAAAGGTCCTCGTTTATGACACCGCCGATCACCAGATCTCCGGCGTGCAGCAACAGCAGGGCGGCAACGCACGGGAGGTCGCGTTCACCAGCCAGCATGGCAAGGTCGACCTTAACCAGCTGAAACGCGTTTGACCGTGCAGTGAACCCGCGACAGCCAAGGCCGGCCTCCGAATCCATCCGCGCCTGCGCGACTCCGCGGAGAAAACCTGCCCGTTCCGCCCAAACGGCGGGAACGGTTCCTTGGTTTCTTGAGGTGACCACGACAAACGGTTAGCTGCGGCCGGGCGCGCCTGGCATCGGTTCACCATGCCCCGCATTCGTCGTCTCACCTGCCTCTTGCTCGGCCTGCTTGGCAGCCTCCCCTGCCTGATCGCTGCGTCG
Organism: Opitutaceae bacterium; assembly: GCA_046346755.1. Lineage (GTDB taxonomy): Bacteria > Verrucomicrobiota > Verrucomicrobiia > Opitutales > Opitutaceae > UBA6669. The sequence continues at coordinate 74,804 of JAXMHM010000010.1, forward strand.
CGTCCACCGGATATCCTGCCGATCTGGCGCAATCCCGCGGAGGATCACGTCGCCAACTATCGAATACCCCAGCTTCTCGTCACCCAAAGCGGCGCGATCCTGGCCTGCGTCGAGGCGCGGCAGAAGTCGGGCGACGGCAGTCCGACCGAGATTGTGATCAAGCGCAGCCGGGATGGCGGGAAAACCTGGTCGGAAGCGATAGGGATCGAGCGGATCAAGACGGGTGAAAACTACGTCCTGCCGGTGCTCCTGGAAGATCGGGACACGCGGCGGCTGTTTTTCTTCTGCGCCATGCGCGATGCCGGCCTGCGCGACCCGACCACGCGCAGCTACTATCGAACCAGCGATGACGAGGGCTCGACCTGGTCCGAGCAGATCGATGTCACGCCGATCATCGCCGCGGCGGACGAAAAAGTGCAGTCAGACCTCAGCGCGGGGCGCGCCTCATCCGAATTCAATGGGGACAAACCGGAGCTCTTTGGCCGCAAGCTGTTCTTCTTCGGGCCCGGCCGCCCGATCCAGGTGTCACGCACGCACCCCCGATTCCCCGGCCGCCTCGTGGTTCCCGTCTTCCTGATCAAGGATCGCACGGCCACTCCGCGGTCGGCACGCGCCTACGGTGACGGCGTGCTCGTGAGTGACGATCACGGAAAGACGTGGCACATGGACGGTGTCGCGCCGCTGGGTGAGTTCGGGTCAAGCGAAGTCAGTGTCGCCGAACTCGACGATGGTCGGCTCGTGCTGAATGCGCGGGGTGCCCCGGAAAATCGCGGTGATTCCGCCGCCGCACCGCGCACCGTCTCATTCAGTGCCGATGGCGGAGCTTCCTGGACCCGTCCTGAGCTTGCCGAAGGACTGCCACGCTATCGGGAAACGCACTGCGGGTTGCTTCGGATACAGGCACCCGCGGGCAAGGGGTCCTGGCATCTGTTCAGCTTTCCCGCCGGACCGGAACGCCGCAACGGCACGATCCTGCTGAGCAAGGACAATCACCGTACGTGGCCGACCCGGAAGCTCATTGTCCCCGGTTCCTTCGGCTACAGCAACCTCGACCGCCTGCCGGACGGGACTCTCGTGATGATCTACGAAACCGCCTCAGGCAAAGAGGTGAACCTGGTGCGCTTCACGCTCGACTGGCTTCTGGACGGCCACGACACGCTGCAGCCCGTCCCATGAGTCCTCCGCGGCCGCGTGCGATTTGAATCCTCGTCGGCCCACGTGGCCGACCTGGGAACACATGCGGGACGTGGAACGACCATGCCGGCTCAGACCAGCGGGAACAGGCGCGCGGCAATGAGGATCACGACGAAGCCCACGCAGCCCATGATTGCGAGCATGACCGAGAAGCTGCGCAGGGTCTGGACCTCCGAAAAGCCGCTCATCCGGCCCACCACCCAGAATCCGCTATCGTTCATCCAGGGCACCAGTTTCGAGCCGCAGCCGATGGCGAGCGCGACGTAGAGCGGATGGAACCCGAGGTCGCCGGCCGCCACCACGCCGCCGAGGATGCCCACACTCGTCACCATCGCCACCGTGGCGGACCCTTGGGCGACGCGCACCAGCGCGGTGACAAAGAAGGCGAGCGGCAGCACGCCAATGCGGTACACCTCGGCGAGGTCGCGTATCCGCAAACCCACACCGGTCTCCTGCAGCACGCCGCCAAAGATTCCACCCGCGGCGGTGACGAGGATGATCGTGCCGGCATCGGCCAGCGCCGCCTGCACCTGGTCCTTGGCCGCCTTGCGGTTTCCGCGCAGGGTCCAGATCAGCGTGCCCAACGCGACCGTCGCCGCCAGGGCAAGCGCCACATTGGGCTGGCCCACCTGCTCCATCACCCGGGCAAAGGGCGAACCCTTGGCCACCGCCTGCGAAATGGTCAGCCCACCGATCAGCACGACCGGCAGCACAATCGGGAGCAGCGCCAGTCCGAGGGGAGGCAGTGATTCGACCGGGCGCACCGCAGACGACAGCTCCTTTCCGACCTCGGTCGCCGGCAGCGGGGTGGGCCAGCGTCGATTTGCCCACCAGGCATACAGGAGCCCGGCCACGGTGGTGATCGCGCCGAGGACAAGGCCGCCCACGATCATCAGCCCCAGATCCACCTTCAGCGCCTGCGCGGCAAAGAGCGGGCCCGGCGTCGGCGGGACCAGCGAGTGGGTCATGGTCGTGCCCGCCGCAATGCACATGACATAACGCAGGTAGTCGCGTCCCGTGCGCGCCGCCATCGCCCGCGCCAGCGGGATGAGCAGGAGAAACACCGTGTCAAAAAAGATCGGGATCCCGAGTACAAAGCCGCAGACTCCAAAGACCAGCGGCGCCCGTGACTCGCCAAACACCTTCAGCGCCGCGAGCACGATCCGCTCCGCACCGCCGCTGGCGAGGAGGGACACTCCCACGATCGAGGCCATCGCGATGAGCAACCCGAGTTGCGTGCAGGACTTGCCAAACAGGCTCGCCACTTTGGCGCCGATCGGCTCCGCCGCGCGGGCCGCCGCCGCCGCCGGCGAGGCGCCCTCGGACAGGGCCACCCGCTCAATGTGTCCGGGCGGGGTCAGCACCGCCACCACCAGCGCCGCCGCCAGCAACGCGATGAAGGCGTGGGTCTTCAGCCAGACAATTCCGCCAATGACCACGACCATGCCGATCGCGAGAAGAAGAAAGGGGTCCATGGGGTCCCGCTGGTAAACGCGTTTGCCTGCCCGGTGTCGAGTCCGGGCGCTCCGGCGCGCGAGCTCCTACCCCGTCGCCACCGGGGCCGCGAGGGTCGGTCCGTCAACCCACTTGCCCTCCACCGCGATGGTCTGCGGGTGGGACGGCAGGCCGAGTTCGTTGCGGTTGATCTGCGCCACGACCGTGTCGACCGCCATCGCCCCCAACTCCTCCGGCATCAGGTCCAGCCCCGCGCAGGGCCAGGGTTCTTGATCGCGGTTGAGGTTCACAAAGCTGACGTCACCGGGCACCCGAACGCCCTCCGCACCCAGCCACTCGATCACCTGCGGGTAGTGCCCAACCAGCACCGCGGGCTGGTGTGTGCGAAACCAGGCGTGAAATGGTTCGGGTTCGAGGCGTTCCACCACCAGCGGCGGAATCCGCTCCCGCACCGGCCGGCTCTGGGCAAACACGTGAAACGCCGCCGACCACCGGTACCGCAGCCGTGCCTCCGAGGCCCGCCGCAGAAAGAGCCCGATCCGCCGGTGTCCCTGCGCGGTCAGCCGGTCCAGCAGGTCAAGCAACATGGCGTGGTGATCAGGTCCGATCGAGTGCAGCCGCGGCTGGCTCATGGGGTTGAACATGCGCACGGCCGAAAGTCGCGACCACTCGATCTCCGACCAGTCCTGCGGCGTTTCGAACGGCATGACGATTGCACCCTGGATGTTGCGCGAATGCAGGACGGAGTTGATGCGTTTCAGCGACAGCGCCCCCGGCCCGGTCCGAAAGGTCTCGATGCGATACCCAAACTGCTGCCCGCGGCGCACCGCCCCCTGCAGGATCTTCTGGTGAAACCGATCCCGGCCCGCATTCGGCGGCTCCACCGCGTTCAAGGCGGCGATCGCCCCGCGGAAATGCCGGCTCCGGCTTCGCCTGACCTCCGACATGACCCGGCCCACGAGCTGATTGGGACGGTATCCCGCCGCCGCGGCCGCCGCCTGGATGCGACGCCGGGTCGCTTCGCTGAATTGCGGGAGATCGCGGAGTGCACCGGACACGGTCGACGGCGACACCCCCAGGCTCTGCGCCAGGTCGCGGATCGATCGTCCGGCTGTCTCCGGTGGGCCAGGCGGCCTCGGAGGGGGGTTGTTGTCGGGTGAGGACGGGGATTTTTGCACAGTGCAAACCTCGCGCCTGTCGACGTCCCGTGCAAGTCCGGCATGCCTGGCACCGCTCGCAGCCCCTCCCGGCCCTTCGCCGGCGCAGGTGCCTACGTCGCAATCCCCCACGACCTCCCCATGTCCTCTTTCCTCACGAACCGCCCGCTGCTCCGCGGCTTGATCACGGCCTGGCTTGGCGCCAGTCCGTTGCTTGTCGCCCAGACGGCCCCCAAGGAAGACATCATCAACCTCGCGGCCTTTGATGTCTCGGCCGCCAAGATGACCGGTTATCGCGCCGCCAATGCCGTGACGGCCACCGGCATCGGCACCGACATCATCGACACGCCGATCGCCATCAACGTCGTCACCGGCGAATTTCTCCAGGACACCGCTGCCTTCGAGCTTCGGCAGGCGCTCGACTTCGCCCCCGGCGTACGCACGCAGGAAAACAACGAAAGCCGGATTCGCGTCCGCGGCTTCGACGCGCTGTCTCTGCTGCGCAATGGTCACTACCGGCGTCAGTTGTTCGCCTCCTGGAACATCGACCGGATCGAGGTGATCAAGGGCGCCACCGCCATCTTCCACGGGAGCAACCGGCCGGGCGGCATCATCAACTACCTCACCCGCAAACCTTCCTTCACTGGCTCGACCGAAGCCAAGGTCCTCGTCGGCTCCCACGAGCACTACCGCACCGAGGTCAGCACCACCGGTCCGGTCAACGACCAGCTGGCCTATCGCGTCGGCGCGGGTGCCTATACCGCCGGGGGATTTCGCGACTTCTGGCACAACCGGGGCAACTACGCCGCGGGGGCGGTGACCTACCGGCCCAACGCCAAGGTCGACATCACCGCGGAGTACGAACACGTCTCCCAGAACATCTCCGACCAGCAGAGCACCGAGCTCTTTGTCACCAACAACCAGCTCGCCCTCGCCCAGATCTATCCGTCCGGCGATCCGAGCGGTTTCAACTACAACCTCGGCGGGCCGGATTCATTCCGTAAATACTCCACCGACACGCTGGACCTCGACGTGCGGCTCCGGCTGACCGACCGCATCGCCTACCGGATGGAGGCCAATGTCGCCGAGGACAATTTCCGCGTCCTGCGCACCCAGGGCACGCGCGAAAACGCCGGGGCCACCGCCGGCACGGTGACGATTCGTTTTGGCGACTACGCCAACTATCGCGATTCCTGGGACATCAAGAACTCGCTGATCGGCCAGTTCGCCCTCGGTGATTCCGCCCACACCGTCATGCTCGGTCACCAGTCCAACGAAACGCGGCAGCGCACGCCAGGCTTCGGACGCAAGAACGGCCGCGACGGCCCGAATTTCCGCTACAACCCGACCACCGGCGCCTTCCCGGAATTTCCCACCCTCGCCCCGCAGTACCCGCTCAAGGGTCTGGCGCTGCTTGAGAGCATCGGCACCCGCACCGCCGACGGCGTCTGGAACGACAACCGGAGGATCAAGGAAATCTCCAACGCGTACTACCTGATCGATACGGTGGACCTGATGTCCGCCCGTCTCAAGGTGATGGCCGGCGCCCGCTACACGCAGATCCGCCGCACCCTCGCGTGGGACAGCCTGCCGGCGATCGCGACGGCCGACAGCATCGTGCAGGATCGCGTGACGCCCCAATTCGCACTCCTCTACAAGCTGAATCCGGAGTGGTCCGTGTTCGCCACCTACAGCCAGTCTCTCGAACCGCAAAACCAGGTCGACGCCGACGGCAACGCCGCCGGCCCGGTCGAGGGCGCGGGCTACGAAATCGGGGTCAAGGCCGACGCCTTCGAGCGCCGGCTGGCCGCCACCCTCTCCCTCTTCGAAATCGAACGCTCCAACACCGCGACCCGCGACACTGTTCGCGAGGCCCAGCTCGGGCGCAGCCCGTTGTTCTTCTTTGGCAATACCGAAACCGTGCAGGGATTCGAGGCCGACATCGCCTACAACCCCAGCAACGCCTGGCAGGTGCTGCTCACCTACACCTGGCTGTGGCAGACCGAAACGACCGCCGCGCAGGACCCCACCCGGATTGGGACGCCGTTCACGCTCACCCCCGAGCAAACCTTCAATGTGTGGACCAAGTATGTCGTCCCGAGCGGCCCTGCAAAGGGGCTGGAACTCGGCGGGGGATTGCGCTGGGATGGCGGGTACCTGCTGACCGCGTTGATCGAAACCGGCGCCAGTCACCGCTTTGATCTCCTGGTCCGCTACCCCCTGACCCTGGCCGGCCGCCGTGTTTCCCTGAGCGCCAACATCAACAATGTCTCGGACGAGAAAAACCTGGGTGGCGGCCTGAACTGGACCAATCCGCGCGAATTCACGCTCTCCGCCAGCACCCGCTTTTGATGAAGAACCTGCTCCTGCTGTCCCTCCTTGTCCTGGCCGGCCCGGTCGTCGCGGCGACACCGCCGAACGTGGTCTTCATCATGACCGACCAGCAGATGGCGGATGCGATGAGCTTTCGCCAGGGCGATCGTTACTTGCGCACGCCGGCCCTCGACCGCCTCGCCGCCCGGGGAACGTATTTTTCCCGGGCCTACGCTCCGAATCCGCTCTGCATGCCGGCCCGGAATTCGATCTTCACCGGTCGCTTTCCGCACGAGACAAGGATCTCCGACAACTCCGACATGCGCTCCGGCCGGACGCTGGATCCGACGGAGTTCCCCACCCTCGGCACCACCTTCCAGCGCGCCGGTTACCGCACGGCCTACTTTGGCAAGTGGCATCTGAGCTATGATGTGCAGAAGCCCGAGACACATGGGTTTCAGGAGCTCGACCCGCAGCAGAAGGACACGGTCTCCGCGGACCGCGCCGTCGCCTTCCTCCGGACCCCCCAATCGAAGCCGTTCCTGCTGGTGGTGAGTTTCCTCAATCCGCACAACATCGCCGAGTACACGCGCGGACAGCCGCTGTCGAACGGTCCGATCGGCGAACCGCCGGCCCTGGCCGCGCAGCCGCCTCCGCCGACCAACCTGGGACACCCGGTGGGGGAACCGGATACGATGACCCTAATCCGCCAGGGTTATCACGCCAATCGCCGGCTGTTTCCGGTCGGAAACTTCTCGCCGTCGATCTGGCAGGCCATGCGCTGGGGGTACTACCGCCTGATCGAAAAGGTCGACGCGGAAATCGGCCGCGTGCTCACCGCCTTGCGCGAGAGCGGGCTCGAGCAAAATACCCTGATCGTGTTCGTCAGCGACCACGGGGAGTGCGTCGGCGCCCACGGGCTGGCGCAGAAAACCGTGTTCTACGAGGAATCCGTGCGCGTCCCCCTGATCATCAGCGCTCCGGGCCAGTCCGCCGCCCGCACCGACGACCGGCTGGTCAATGTCGGGATCTCGCTTCTCCCCACCATGCTCGACTACGCCGGGGGTGAACGTCCGGCCAAGCTGCCCGGCACCAGCCTGCGGCCGTTGGTCGAGGGGCGGCCGGTGCCGACCTGGACCGACGAGGTGATCTCCAGCAACCACATGTCGCAGGGCGGATTCGTCGGCGATTTTGTGCCCGTGACCGAGGGACGCATGGTGCGGACGGAGCGGTACAAGTACTGCGTCTACGTGCACGGCGAGCAGCGGGAGTCGCTGGTCGACCTGCTCAATGACCCTGGCGAAATGGTCGACCTCGCCCGGGATCCGGGCTACCGGACCGTCCTGCTCGAACATCGGGAGCGCCTCCGGCGTTTTGGACGCACTTATGGTGACTCCCTGGTGGATACACTCCTCGACCAGGACGTCGCTCCCCGGGCTTTCGAACGCATCACCACGCCTCCCCGCGGGGGCGGCGGAGGGGGGGAGTAACCGCCCATGGCCCCACCTTCCCTTTCCCGCGCCCGTTCCTGCGTCGCCCGCGGCTGGCGCATCGGCCTCTTCGCGGCAGGCCTCGCCGCCGGAGCGTTCGGTGCGGTTCCGGAGTTTCTCGTGCAGAGCAAGCCGGTGCGCCTCGATCCGTTTGCCGAGAGTCCCCTGCAGCTCAATCCGCCGACCTTCCGCTGGCCGGCCAAGGATGACGCAGGCACGGTCTTCCGCGTGGAGTTCTCCCGCGATCCCGGTTTCAAGGAGGTGCGAACGGAGATCGTCCGCGACCTGTTTCTTCGGCCGCTCGAGCCGTTTACTCCCGGCAAGTGGTACTGGCGGGTGCGTCCGGAAGCACCCGAGGTCAAGCCGTGGATCGGCTCCGAATCCTTCACCCTCGCCGCGGATCTGCCGCGCTGGCCGATCGCACCCTGGTCCGACTGGATCGCACGGCTGCCGGACTCGCATCCGCGCATTTACCTGACGGCCGGCGACCTGCCGGCCTTCCGGGAAAACGCCCGGCGCCTGGGACCTGGACTGGAACGCTGGAGGGAAAAAACCCGGAAGCGACTGCTCGAACCGTTTTCCTTGGAGAGCTTCGAGACCCAGGTGGCCGACGATGTCGATCCGCTCGGTCCGGAATCGCAGGAACGGAAGAAACTCGTCTGGGCGTCGAAAGCCGCCTCAATCGCCGCCTCACAGCCCGCCGTCGACGGAGCCTGGTTGTGGCTCGCCACCGGGGACCCCTGGCTGCTGGACGCGGTGAAGAAGCGGGCGGCGTTGGTCGCGAGTTTCGATCCGGCCGGGTTCATCACCGATGGCAACACCGGACGCGACCGCGCCAATGTCGACTTTGGCAACGCCCTCCTGGTCCACGATCTCGCGGTCATCTACGACCTGCTCCATGCCGAGCTCTCTCCAGAGGAGCGCCGGGCGATCCGCGCCGCCATCATTGCCCGCGCCACCCCGATCTTCGACAAAATGCGCCGCGCGCCGCTCGAGCTCATGCGCGCCCACGCGTGGCAACACGGGTTCTTCGACGCCATGGTCGGCGCGCTGGCCGTCGCCCGCGAGGAACCGGTCGCCCGTCCGTGGGTCGAGCTTGCCCTCAAGTCTTTCGTCGCAATGTACCCGTGGTACGGCGGTGACGACGGCGGGTCCCAGGAGGGCCCCCGCTACTATCACGACCTCGGCATGATCCCCGGTTTGAATACACTTGATGTATTCCGCTCCGCCTTCGGGCTGCGGCTGGAGGAGGGCAATCCGTGGTTCCGCGCTAACCCCTATTTCCTGATCTATTCGTTTCCGCCGGGCAGCCTGCAAACCCAGCTCGGTGACGCCAATCCCGGGCCCGACGATCCCGAGGTGCGGCCCGCGCCGGGAGGCAAAGCCCGGATCGCGGCCCTGCACATGGCGGAGCTGTATGGCAACGGCCACGCCGCCGCCTACGCCGCGGCCGTGCCGGAGGATGACCTCGCCTACACCGTCTCGGAATACCTGCGCTGGTCCACCCTCCCGAAGGTCGCGTCCATCCCCCTGTCGTCACTGCCGCCCGCCCGGCTCTTCGCCGACACCGGCACCGTCTTCCTCCACTCGCAGCTCGCCGAGCCGCGGGATAATGTGCGCCTGATCTTCCATGCGAGCCCGTATGGCGGAAACGGTCACGCCCATGCCGACCAGAACAGTTTCCACGTCATCGCCTACAACGAGCACCTGCTGCTCGATTCCGGCTACTATACGCCGACCGGCGACCCGCATCGTCAGGAGTGGTACGTGCAGACCAAGGCTCACTCCACCCTGCTGGTCGACGGCACCGGCCAGACTTGGGGAGGCACCACCGGCTATGCCCAGGTCAGTCACTTTGAACAGCATCCGGACTGGGTGTATTTCGTGGGCGACGCCGCCCCGTCCTACAAGGAGGCGCGCCTCGACCGCTTCGACCGCCATGTCGTCTGGCTGCGCGGCGACGCGGTGCAAACGTATGTGATTTTTGACGACGCAGTGTCGGCGGGCGGAATCGAGCGCCGATTCGACTGGCTGCTGCACGCGGCGAAACGCATGGACATCGACACCACCGGAAACCAGGTCCAGGTGAAGGGTGAACGAGGCGAAGCCCAGCTTTCCTTCCTCGCTCCGGCCGGCCTCACCTACACGCAGCGCACCGGATTCGATGTGCCGGCGATCTACTGGCGGAAGGGCAAGAAGGAGCCGCTCCCGGACCAATGGCACCTCAAGGTCACGCCTCCAACCGCGCGCTCCGCCCGGTTTGTCACCGTCCTCCAGGTCTCGAAACGCAACCAGCCCAAGCTCCCGGTGCGGGCCATTCCCGGCGGGGCCGAAGTGGCCGGCTGGAGGGTGCGTCTCCCGGACGACGGCCGACGGGTCGAAGTTTCGCGGCTGCCCTGACCTCACCGGCACACCCCTCACTCCCATGCCGACCCTCCTCACGCACCCCTGTCCCACTCCGCTTCGGCTCACCTGGGTTTGCCTTGGCTGGACCGCGTTGATGGGTCTGCTGCTCCCCGGTTCCAGCCAGGCGGCCGCGCCGCTGCCGTCCCTCACCGCCACCCGCGTGCTCGAGTCGCCCCTCATCGCCCCCGCCATGCTGCCGGGTGACGACGGGCTGAGCATCAACGGGCCCTCGCTCATCCGGATGCCGGCCTGGGTGGCCCGGCCCGGCGGCCGCTATCACCTGTATTTTGCCCATCATGACGGCAAGTCCATCCGCCTCGCGTTTGCGGATCGTCCGGAGGGTCCCTGGACCCTGCATCCGGGCGGCGTGCTGCCCGTCGCGGACCAGCGCGCGCTACGCGGCCACATTGCCTCACCGGAGGCGGTGATCGATGAGGAGAGTCGTCAGATTTTTCTCTTCTGTCACGGCGTCCCGCTCGGCGGCGGACCCCAGGTCACCTCGGTGGCGGTGTCCCGCGACGGCCTTTCCTTCACCGACCTCGGCACGATCGTCGGTCCGGCCTACCTCCGCGTCTTTCGGCATGGCGGCGTCTGGTACGGGTTGAACCACACCGGTATGCTCCGCCGGGCGAAAAAGCTCGGTGAGCCCTTTGAACCCGTGGTGAACATCATCGGGCCGGAGATCGAGGATGCCGTCGATCCGGCGCTGCGCGGTGAACCGGGCGCCCCGCCGGCGGCGGGGCGGCCGACCAGCGGCGAGGCGCGGTATGGGATCCGTCACGTGGGACTCGATGTGTACCGGGACCACCTGTTCATTTATTTCTCCTGCGTCGGCCACCGCCCGGAACGCATCCTCTGCACCGTCGTCAATTTGGCGGGCGCCCCGGAAACCTGGAAAGCGCGCGGGGTGATCGAGGTGCTCCAGCCCGAACGCACCTGGGAGGGAACCGACCTGCCGCTGGCCTACTCGCGCGGCGGCAGCACGATCAAGTACGGTGACAACCGCGTGCGGGAACTGCGCGACCCCACGGTCTGGCGCGAAGGCGAGACCGCCTGGCTGCTCTACTCGCTTGCCGGCGAAGCCGGACTCGGAATCGCCAGCCTGCGCACCTCCCTTCCGCTCAACCCCCCGGCCCAGCCGTGAACGGCACGCGGCTCCTCCTGGCGGCCCTGATCGCCTTCTGCACCCTCGCCCCCCACGCCCATTCCATGCGCCCCAACTTTGTCCTGATCATCGGCGACGACATCAGCGCGGCCGACCTGGGGTGCTTCGGGAATACGGGGGTGCGCACGCCGCACCTCGACCGCCTCGCGCGCGAGAGCCTGCGCTTCACCCGCGCTTATGTGACCGCCACCAGTTGCAGCCCGAGCCGCTGCAGCCTGCTGACGTCCCGCTACCCGCACAACCTCGAAGCCGCGGCCGAGCTGCATGGAGCGCTCGCGGGAGGCGTGGCGCTCTTTCCGCAGTTGCTGCGCGCATCCGGCTACTACACCGCGCACGCCGGCAAGGCGCACTTCGGAACCCAGGCCAACAACGGAGTCCAGCGCGTCGTCGGACCGGCCGAGGCGGCCTTCGAGATCAGCGGTGACGGCGAACCGGTGCCCGGCAAGGGAGGCTACGGCGGCGAGGAACAGTGGCTGCAACGTCTGCGCAACCGCCCGACCGACCGGCCATTCTTCTTCTGGCTGGCCGCCCACGATGCCCACCGCATCTGGGATGCCGATGACTTCGCCGGCCGGCACGCGCCGGCCGAGGTGGTCGTGCCCCCCGAACTGGTCGACACCCCCGAAACGCGACAGGACCTCGCCTCCTACTACGACGAGATCCACCGGCTCGACCACCATGTGGGTCAGGTCGTGGAGGAACTGCGCCGCCAGAGGGTGCTGGAGCAGACCGTGATCCTGTTTCTCTCCGATCAAGGACGTCCCTTTCCGCGGGCGAAGACTCAGGTGTACGAGGCGGGCGTGCTGACGCCCCTGATCATCCGGCTCCCCAAGGCGCTCGGCGACCCCGGGGTGGTCGATGCGCTGGTCAGTTCGATCGACCTCGGTCCGACCGTGCTGGAACTGGCGGGCATCGCCCGGCCGGCGAGCTTTCAAGGCGTGAGCCTCACACCGCTCTTCCGGAATCCCCGCGTGCCGGTCCGCGATTTCATTTTCGCCGAGCGGAACTGGCACAATTTCACCACCCACATCCGCCTCGTGCGTCAGGGTGACTACGCGTATTTGCGTAATGCCTACCCAGAACGCTGGGCCCCCGGGGCCTCCGAGACCTTCTACAATCCCAGCGCGGACGCGCTCAAGGCCGGGCATGCCGCCGGGACCCTGACGCCCGTGCAGGCCGACATTTTCCAGAAAGTCCGGCCCGCCGAGGAACTCTACGACGTCCGGGCCGACCCGAACCAGGAACACAACCTCATCGACCGCCCCGGATCGGCTGCAGTCGCGGCCTTCCTGCGCCAGGCCATGGATCAATGGCAGGCGGAGACTGGCGATTCCGTCCCCGAGCACCCCACCCCGCCCGACACCGACTACGCGACCGGCCGCAAACTCCCCGGTTTCCAACGCGGCACCCCGCCCGGCGCCTCAACCCACGCGCTCAGCATCCACCGCCCCGGCCCGATCCACACCTCCGACGTGAGGAAAGCGGGCCTCTAGCCCAGCACCGGTCCGAAGCGTAGCCACACGTCGACGCGCATCCTGCCCATGCGCCCGCGCGTCACCATAAGCATCCGAGTGGAGGGCGTCGCTCAGACGACGCCGGTGGCGCACCAACCGCCCCGCACCGCCACCTTCCTTCACGTGAGCGCTGGGGGTTCACCCACCCTCGCGCGGGATCTGCGACGCCGTCTTCGGCCTTGCGTCTCAATTCGGACTTCATTTGCCGCCCACGGGCGTCGCTCGAAGGGAGGCGGCTCGTTGCAGAGCCAGTTTTTCGAGGAGCCGGGGGAGCTCCTTTTTGTAGGCGTCGAGGTCCCAGGTCAGATTCCAATGCTTCACGTAGTCGGCCATGGGCGGGAGACCGACCGCGGCGCGGCGTTCGTCGAGGTGGTCGGGGTCTTCGATGGCCTGGACGTAGAGCGGGCCGTCGCCGTCGCGGCGAAGCTGGCTGCCGTAGGTTTGGGGGCGTCCCTCTCCCAGCGCCACCCGGTCCTCCAGCAGGGCGAGCGAGGCGCCACGGGCCTTGCCGGACTTCACAGCCTCCCGCATGAGCGGCAGGTACTTCTTCTGGGTCGCGGCGGGGGCGTGCTGGATAACGAGGAAGAGCGCCCGGTTGGCCTCCGGCCCGACTTCCTCCGGCCCGAGCCAGCCGTGCTGGGTCAGGATGGCCTCCACCTTGGGGAGATTGGCCGCGTCCGCCTCCTGCATCTGCCGGACCAACGCCGGCCGGTCGGGTGAAGCCGTGTTTCCAGCCCGGTCCAAGGTATCGAGCTGCAAACGAACCTGCTGGTCCAACTTGAGGATCTCCAGCAGCTCGGCGCGCACCGCAGCAAAGCGGTCGGGCGGCGCCGTCGGCTCGGCCAGAACGGCGGAAGCAAAGACCATGACCCACCCGACTACCCAGAGAAAACGCATGATGAAGGAACGACGAACGATCACCAGAAATCTTAGTCACATAGAACCGTTGCACCCCGAATCCCGCGGTCTTCCTCCCTCCCGCGTCAACTTACCGAGCGAACCAAAGGGTGCTGGCAGAGGTCGAGGCGACGCTGCGACGGCGAGAAACGAGTTCCGGGGGCTCCCCTGTTTCTCCGCCGGGGTCGTTCCACGGGGCTCACTCTCGTCGGGAGAGCGGCAGAAGAACCCGAGGTGGAACCCGCAGGACTTACTTTCTCCCGGGCGGTTCGGGTGCCTCGGGCTTGGCACCTGTGGCCGGAGGGGGGGGTGAGTTTATACTCGTCGGTCGAGGCGAGGGGGATGAGGGTCGCCACCAGGGGATTGGGCTTATGGGAGTAGTTCGCTCCGGTCTTGTAGTCCACAATGTCATTCACAATCGGAAGGAACAGGAAGTTGGCCGCAGTCCCGATTCCGAGGGAAGCTCCATCAATGCTGGAGATCACGGCGGTCTCGAGCGGCTTGTAGCCGTCCTTGGTCAAGGTGACAAAGAGGGTCTCCTTGCGCTTCACCTCGACGACATAGGGTGTAACGCCCGACTGACCCGTTGAGAGTTTCACCTCGGCTCCCGTAGGGATGCTCTGGATGGTCAGCTTTTCGGAACCGCCCCGGACGACGCTGGCACAGCCGCTCTGGAGCGCGGTCAAGGCGGCGAGGACAAGGGCAAGGGCGGTGGCAAGGGAGAGCTTCATGATGGAAATGGCCCGCGCCAGCGGGTCGGAGCGCCGTCCTGCGACCAGGCAGGACGATCCCTGAACCGAGGGCTGGGTTCCTCTTCGGGTGGTTGAATCTGGCAGTCCCTTGTATCGGCGCTGGCCAAAGGCAGAGGAAGAGCAAATGCAAACAACCGGACCGTTATTGGCATTCAGTATGCAATCTTCACGGGCCTATTACCCTCTCCCCTGCCCCCAACGGGCCACCCGCGATCCAGGGTTTCCCGTGCGTGGTATCCGGGCTGGCACCGACGTCGAGTTCGAAGGACTCCCGCCCCCTCCCAATCACCCAGACCCACTCACGGGGCGGCCCGCGGGGTGTCCGTCCCGGCAGCGAGCACGGCGGCGTCCACGCGGATGCCAGCGCGGGCCAGGCCGGCTTCGAGCAGCGGCTTGTCGGGGTGGTGACCCAATACGCCATCGACCAGGCGGCCCTGGCGATCGATCACGAACTGCGTCGGGATGCCGAGCACCTCATACTGTTTCACCGACGCGCGCTCCGGGGAACGCTCCAGGGGGTCGAACGTCCAGAGTATGTTCGGGTACTTTGAGGCGTTGGCACGGACCCATTTCTCAAACTTTTCGCGCGTGTCGTTCGTGCAGGAACCGATGACCACCACGCCCTGGTCCTTGTAACGCGCGGCCACCGCTTCGGTGTGCGGCATCGCGGCCATGCACGGGCCGCACCACGTCGCCCAGAAATCAAGCACCACGACCTTGCCCGCAAAATCGGCCAGGCGGACCGGCTTTCCATCGACATCGGTCATCGGAAAATCAGGAGCGACACGGCCGGTGCGCGATTTCTCCGCGAACTCCCGGCCCCTCGCCTCCATCCGCGCGAGCTGAGCCTCGCGCTCGGCCTTCCGCTGATGCACCTCCTCGGGCACATCCGTGGCCTTCGCCAGGTCGGCTTTCCAGGCGAGGACCTGGGCCTTCCAGGCGGCGGCGGCGGCCTCGTCGACCACCGGCTTCACCGGCCGACCCTCCTCGTCGAGCGGCCCCCAGTCCGTGACAAAACGCGGGCCAAAGGGCTGCAGCAGGTCGATGACGATCCAGCGGCGAGGGTCGTTCGGATGCCGGGTGATGAACGCCGTACCCAAATCCCGCAAGCGGCCAAACAACTCCTCCAGCCGCTGCTCCATCTCCAGCGGGGTCTGTTTCTGGTTCACCTGCTGGCTGCTGTCGCGGAGGAAGTCACGAATCGCCTGCAGGTCGCGGCCTGCGGCATCCTCCGGAGCGCCCGGAGACGTATTGGCCGTGACGATGCAGGCGATGAGGAGGAGCAGGCGGACAAGGGCCGAAGGTGTTTTCTTCATGGCGAACGGGCGGCGTCAAAAGCGCGTCGAGAGGTCGATGATGTAGCGGCGCAGGCGCGGATCGATGATGGTGGTGTTGGCGAAGCCGTTCACGTCGAGCGGCGGTTCGTCGTTGAGGGCGTCAATTACGGAGACTCCCAGGCGTGAGCTGCGCAGCATCCGCCGCCACCACGGCGCCTCCGCGCCGGCCGATCCGCGGCCGTGCGCGAAGTCATAGCTCGCGCTCACGTCCCAGCGGTCGGCCGGGTCCGTGTAGCGCGAGGGAGCGAGAGCTTCGTTGCCAGAGGTCACCCAGACCCGGCCGCCATAGAGGTGGATGAGACCCGCTTCCCACGGACCCCGCCTCCAGCGGAGCGAGCTGGTCACACGCATTTGCTGGAACCGCTTGTTCACCGCCGCCACGGGGGCGGACCCCTCAAAAAGACGCGTCTCGGTCGAGAGGATCCGGTTGCCGTTCGACGTGAAGGTGAACTCGCCCAGCGACGTCGATCGGGTCCACTTCACGCCGAAGTCATAGCCGGCACTGCGGAACAAGCTGAGATTGGCGCCGCTCAGGTTGACGCCGATGATCGGCCCCGGCCAGCCGGCCGGGTCGCCCGGCAGATTGGGGCCGCGAAGGATCGCCTGCGGAGCGTAGGCGAAGAGGGTCGGGAACCCGGAAACACTGCCGACGAGATCGTAGGTTTCGTTGTCAAAATGGTCGAAGGAGAGCTGAAGGCCGGTGACCTTGGGCACTTCCACCACCACCCCGTACGTCTCGGTCTTCGAGCGCTCCGGCTTGAGGTCCGGATTGCCGCCGCCGACGTAGGTGAGAACGCGGCCGAGGAAGTTCTCGTTGCCGCGGAGCAGGTCAATCGGCTGGTCGAGCGCGGATGCCGCGAGCTGGAATGAGGTGGGCGGGCGATTCGTCTGGAACAGGTTTGGCGCACGGAAGCCCTCGCCTTGCGAAGCGCGGACGATGATCCAGGGCTGCGGACGCCACGCGAGACCGTAGCGCGGCGTGTTCGCGTCGCCCGACGGCGTGCCCTCGCGGCGCATCGCGTAGTTGAAATCGAGCCGGTTCAGCAGGGGCAGTTTCCAGTCGGGGCGAACGAGCGGAACGCCGAGTTCGGCGTAGAAGGCGCTCATCGTGCGATTCGCGCCGGGCAGGATGCTGACGTTCAACGCATCCGGAGAATCGTAGTACTCCTCGCGATACTCCGCCCCGAGGGCGAGCCGGATGGGGCCGCCCGCCCAGTCATAGACCGTGCCGTTGGCCTGTGACGAATAGGTCCAGATCTGAGAGTCATCACTCAGCACAAGGGGCGCCGAGTTGACGAAGAACTCGTCGAGATTCGTCGCGGTGTTGGGCGACTGCCGGCTGCTGTCGTAAATCAACACGGGAGCGCGACCCGCGGCAATCGCGGCATTGAGGGCGGCCACCTGCAGGTTGGCGACCCCGTAGGCGCCGTTGCCCAGCCGCGCGGGGAGGTCCTTGGCCACGGTGCGCGCAAAGTTCACGCCCGTCTCATAGCGCCAGTCGGAGAAGAGCTTGCCGGAGGCGGTGAGCGCGAACTCATTGTTTCGCGAATCCGCCGCCTTGACCAGGCGCGGAAGGTCGTAGAACAGCTTCTGCAGGCGGACGGGAACACCGAACGGATTGCCGGGATACGTGGCCGGCAGGGTCAGGTTCAGGGCGCGACGATAGACACCGTTGTCCTCCTGGTAGTTGTGGCTGAGGCGCGTCGTGCCCTCGATCTGGAGGTGTTCATTGAGATCATAGGCGAGGCGGAAGAACCCGCTTCGCTGCTTGATGTAGGCAGTCGCGCCCATCTCGCCCGGCGACGCATCGATCGTCGGAGAGCCCGACGAGCCGAACGTGGCGACCGTGAGATTCTGGCCATTCGAGTTCGCGGGGATGGCCGCGTAGTTGGAGGTGAGGCCGGGCAAGGTGCCGCTCGCCACGCTCACGCTGCCCGTCTGGCCGATGCGATAGGTGCCGAAGCTGCCCGTCGAGGTGCCACCGTAGAGGGTGCGGTCGAAGCTGCGGGTCTGGTCGCGGTCGACCAGGAGCATGATGTTGTTCTCGGTGTTTGCGAGCGTCACGAGCCCGGACCATTTGCCGGAGGAGAAACCGTGCGAGAGGCTCGCGGTCCACTGGCCGGCGTCCTTGTCAAAGGTGTTGTCGTAGGTGAAGCGGACCTCGGTGCCGGAATAGCGCTTCTTGAGAATGACGTTGATGACGCCGCCCATGGCGTCGGCGCCGTAGATGGCGCTGGCGCCGTCGAGCAGCACGTCGATGCGCTCGATGGCGGAAAGCGGGATGCCGCCCAGATCCTGGCCGAGCGAGCCGCCCTGCTGCTGGTTGGTGCGAGGCACCCGCTTGCCGTCGACGAGCATGAGCGTGCTCGTGAAGCCGGTGCCGCCGCGGATCGTGGCGAAGGTGCGGTTGGACGTGGACGACGCCTGGCCTCCGCTGAAGTCGCCCGTGGCGGACCTCGATTGGTCGCCAGTGGCCCCGGTGCTCAAGGCCGGGATGTACTGCCAGAACTGACCGAGCGTGGTGGCGCCGCTGCGCTCGATGTCGCGGGAGGTGTAGCTGAGCACCGGTTGCGAGGGCTGCTCGCCGGAATTGAGCGGCAGGCGTGAGCCCGTGACCAGAACGTCTTCGAGTTGCAGGGCGCCCGAGGTAACCTTGGCCCGGCCGGTGTCCGCCGCCGTCGCATCAGCGAGGCGGCTTGGGGCGTTTGGGTCGACCGCAACCTCCCGCCGGATGGCAAAGGCACCGGGTTTGGCGTCCTTGACGAGACGCAAGGGTGTATCCGCCAGCATCTGCTCCAGCGCGTTCACGGCGCTGAGCTCGCCCCGAACCGCGCGCGTCGCCACACCCTTCACCGCGTCGGTGGAGTAAATGAGCTCGACGCCGGCCTGGGCGGAGAACTGGCGCAACGTCCGTTCGGCGGAACCCGCGGGCACGTCGAACTTTCGTGGAGCGGAGGTTTCGGCCGCGACGAGCGGAACCAGGCCGGCCAGCAGGGACAGGACCAGCAGCAGCAGGAGCGGCGGAAGCGGAAGGTGGCGATGGACGTTCATGGTGTGGCATTCCTGAGACGCCGCAGCGGCCGGAACCTTTACGCACCTCAACGAGTGGGCGCGTTCGCCACGCTCATTCACGCGCGAGCACGATCACCGTGGCATTCGCCTGGAGGTTCAGCCCAAAGGTCGCCGCGACTAGCCGCGCGAAGGTTTCCGGGTCGTCCGGCGAGAACGTGCCGCTCAAGCGCAAGTCGGCGAGCGCCGGCTCGGCCAGCCGGAGCTGGAGCCGGTTCTGGGCGTTCAACTGATCCACCGCCGCCCCGAGGCGCACGCCGTCAAAATCGAGCCGAGGCAGCCGCCACGCGAGCACCTCACGCACCTGCTCGGGACGCATCACCTCCACCCGGGGAGGCTCGCCGGCCGGGGCGCCTTCGGCGGTGAGCGCGACCACGCAGCGCTGGCCCGGCAGGAGCAGGGGCGCCTCGCCCCCTCCGTCGTCCGCCGGCAGCACCGAACGGCGCCGCTCCGTATCCAGCACATGCACGCGACCCTCGGTGACCAGCACCTCGACGGAAGCAGCCTCGAGTCTGACGTTGAAGGCGGTGCCCACCGCTCGCACGTCGAGGCCGCCGGCGCGCACGATGAAGGGGCGGGCCGGATCCTTCTCCACGCGGAACAGCGCCTCGCCCCGGCTCAATTCGACCAGACGCGCCTGGGCATCAAAACGCACTGCGAGTTCGGCGCCTGGCCGCAATTCGACAATCGAACCGTCGGGCAGGCGACGCAGGGGCTCAAACTGTACGACCGGGCTTTCGACGCCGGTAGTCGCCGCCGGCCCCGGATGCCCGAACCACAGACCCGCCACCAGCGCAAGACTGGCCGCGGCAGCCAGGATCCCGCCCCGCCAGCGGCGGCGGCGGCGCTGGCGGGCGCGCAGCTGGGTGACCAGCGCGGTGGCCGCTCCGGTCGCGCGCGCCCGCACCAGCACCTCGGCCATGCCGCCCAGCCGACCATAAGCCTCACGATGTCCCGGCTCCTCCAGCCAAACCAGGAACTCACTCCGGGCCGCCGGATCGAGCCCTTCGCGGTGGCGGACGGCCCACTGCGCTGCGGCTTCATCAACCGGTGAAGAGGAAGAGGACCGGGGTTTCATGACGGAAGGAGACGCTGACGGACATAACTCTCGCATTTTTGCAAACCACGCGCGGATTGGACCGCGATTGTATTTTCCGACAGGCCAAGCCGGGCCGCCACCTCCCGCTGCGGCAGCCCCTCGATCTGACAAAGAATGAAAATCTCGCGACAACGCGCCGGCAACGACTCCACGGCCTCGATCATGAGCTGGAGCTCCATCGCGCGATTGGCCGCAGCCCCGCCATCCTGGGCGTGATCCAGCACGAAGAGGCCATCCAGATCCCTCACGGCAATGAACGGGGAACGCCGGTCGCGTCGGACCAGGTCCAACGCAATGCGGCGGGCGACGGTGAAGAGGAACGCCTTGGCCGAAACGATCGGCTTGACCGCATGCGCCCGCCAGAGGCGCAGGAACGACTCCTGCACGACATCGTCGACGTCGCGCACCGCCGGAAAATGCCGGTGCAGGTAGGACTTCAGGTGCGGCCCGTGCGGCTGCACTTCTGCGGCGAACCAGTCGGTGCGATCACCCGAAAGCGCCCCCGCCCCGACGGCGGGGACTTCATCCGGAACGGGACTCGTGGGCGGCGGCGACATGCGCGGAAGCAACCGAAGCACTACCCGTGCCCACCCGGCCGCGCAAGCCATCGCCCGTCAATTTGCCCGAGCGTAAAGGTTGTCTTCACTCCGGCGTCTTAGCACCGGTCAAGGTCGTCCACCAAGGAAACGGATGGGACCGCCAATGAAGCGTCCGAGCGAAGGCGGCGCGGACGGCGAGGCCGGGGAACTGAACTTCGTGCTTCGGATCGGTGACGCCCCGCCAGGCGAACATGAACCCGGCGAAGACGGGCGCGTCAAAACGGCATCTCACCGCCCGGGATGTAAGTGCAAGTCCTGCGCGTGTTCCATCCCCGCTTCCAGGGTCACTCTGCCCGCCTCTCGTTGCCTCCCGCCCGCGTGCTCCCGGTCCTGGGAGACATTTTCCCGAATCGGCCGTCGCGTATCCAATGACTCATTTCGGCGCCCGCGGTGGCCGCACCCGTGGCACGACGCGAGGCGGTGTCCAAACCGTCAATCCGGTGAGATCCTTTCGGTTTGCGCCACGGAATAGGCTGATCCCATAAGCGACCACCACAAAGGCTAGGTTGACGATCGCGCCCACCCAATAGCTGTGCACCCCCAGTCGCCATGAGTCGGGCAGAACCCCCATGACCCCAAGGCCGAGATAGAGGTTGAGCAGGATGGCGCCCACCAGCGCCACGTTCACCGAAAAGGCGTCCACGCGCCGGGTGAAGAAGCCCACCATGTACACCCCAGTGATGGCTCCACCGAGAACACTGAAGACGATCAGGCTGACATCGTTCATGCTCTCCTTCTCCAGTCGCGTGAACACCAACGCTCCCACCACCGCGAGTGCGATCGCCACCGCCGTGGTCAAGCGGGCGGTCTGGAGATAGAAGCGATCCGTGCGGTTCCGGGCGAGGTAGGGTTTGACCAGGTCGACCACCGTCACGGTGGCGATCGAGTTCACTCCGGAATCAATCGCACTCATGGCCGCGGAGAGCACGGCCGCAATCACGATTCCTGCAAGCCCGGCCGGAACGTGGGTAAGGACAAAGTACGGGAGCATCTGGTCGGGCTGCAGTCCGGCCACTGCTGGATCGGACCTGACTTTGAAAAACACAAACAGGGCGGTCCCTATGAAAAAGAACATCGTCCACACCGGGACTGCCACGCTGGAAAACAGCATCGTCGCCTTGCGCGCCTCCCAGGTGCTCCGGGCGGAAACATACCGCTGGATGATGGTCTGTTCTCCGGAATAGATGTTAAGCCAGTTGAGCACACCGAGAATCGCCACGGTCCAGAAGGTGCGTTGGGTGAGATCCCAGTCGAAACTGCCCAGACTGAACTTTCCATGGGCGTTGCCGACCTCAACCACCTGCGCAATTCCACCCGGCAGCAGCCTCAGCAAGCAGATGAGACACAGCACACCTCCGAATATCTTGACCGCCGCCTGCACCGCGTCCGCCCACACCACGGTCTCCATGCCGCCCGCAATCGTGTAAAGTCCCACAAAGATCCCCGCCCCGACAATCACCGCCTCCAGGGAGGCGCCGGTGATGAACTGCATCGGCAACGCCAGCAGAAACAGCACCTGCGCAAGCCGGATCAGTTGCAGCACAATGAAGCTGAGCGTGCCATACAGTCGCGCGGCTGGACCAAAACGATCGCCCAGGTACTCGAACGCCGACGTCAATCCTCCCCGGCGAAAGAACGGAATGAAGACCACAATCGCGACGACCGCGACCAACGGCACCATGAGGTTGATGGTGAGCTGACGCCAATCGAGGACGTAGGCTGCAGCCGGCAGGGCCAGAAACGTCGTCGAACTGATGATCGACCCCAGCATGGAAAGTCCGATCAGCCACCCAGGGAAGTCACGGTGTCCGACAAAGTAGTGCTCGGCGCTGGCGCTGCGTCGGGCCGAAATCCAACCCACGCCCAGCATGACGAGTAGGTAGGCGCCGAGGGCGACCGCATCGAGCGGACGAAGGCTGAGGTCCATGGCGCCGTCAGCGTACCGCGGATTTCAGCGCCGCCGCACGGACCCGCGGCAGCAGCGTCTCGGCCAGCAGGCTGTATCCAGCCGGATTCAGGTGCACCCCGTCGGAATCAAATCCGTCGCGCCGGGCCGCCGTCACCGCATAGAGATCGACCAGCTCCACGCCACTCTCGGCATAGGTCCGCGCCACAGCCTGGAGCTTGGCCCGCACCTCGAGGAGCCGCGGACTGCGCAAGGCCACACTGGCGCTGCGCTCCGGCTTCATCCCTGGCAGGTCGGAAACATGCGCAGTGGCGGTGCACAGCAGGACGCGCGGGCGCGTGGGCAGGTCGAGCAGGGTGTCGATCAGCTTCCGGGCATCGGTTTCAAATTCGTCAAAGTGATCCCAGTAGTCCACGCCTTCGCTGCGGGTGTCGTTGACCCCGAACATCACGATCACCACGTGCGGGGCAAACTCCGTCGCCCGCGGCAGCTGGGCGAACGCGCTGGGTCTCCCCCCGTGCCACATCGTGGCGCCACTCACGCCAAAGTTCCTCACCACAAAGTCCGGTCCAAGGCGCTCCTGCAGCCGGGCGGGATAAGACTCCGTGGCCGGTTTTACCCGCGCTCCGTGCGTGATGCTGTCGCCCAGGCAAGCCACCCGCAGGGACTCTGCCGCGCGCGCCGCACCGGCAACCGCCAGCAGCAGCGCGAACCCCAACCCACCCACCCCAAAGCTTGCAGTCGTCACGATCAAAAGCGTCCGGAAATTCCGACGTTCAGACGGGAACCATAACTGTCCGCAATGGTGATCCGATCCGGATTGAGGGCGGTGTAGGTCTCCGGCCACTTGTTCTTCACATTGATCGCATCGATGAAGACCTTCAGTTGGGGCCGCACCGTATACTCAAGGTTGAGGTCAACGGTCTCAAGCGGTCGATTGCGTTGCTGCGAATTCACATTGACGTTGTAGGAGATCAAGGTCGTGCCGGTGTAGTTGTAGGCCGCCCTCAGCTCAAGCTTCCGCCAGCGAAACGATGCCCCGGCGTTCGCGGACTTCGGCACAAAGCTAACCAGTTCGCCGGCACCATTGGCATAGGTGCCCTCGGTCTCGAGTCGCGTCAGGTTGCCAAACAGCCCGAGGCCGTTGAAGGGCTTCGGAAGCCAACTCAGTCGTTGGCTGTAGTTCAACTCAAACCCTTCGATGGTGGCACGGCCCAGATTGGTGGTCGTATTGAGGATGAAACCGACGTACTGTCCGCCGAATCCGTTGTCGGCGCCGGCGCCAATGTCGGTGGAATTGCGTGCGATGAAGTCGCGGATGTCCTTGCGGAAAGCGCCGACCGAGACCACCCCGGCCGGTTCCAGGTAGTACTCCAACGAAAGATCGTAATTGTCTGAGTACTGCGGTTTGAGGCCTGGATCATTCTGGGTCACCGTGCCCAGACCTGTCGCCGTGCTGTAGGAAACCGTCGTGGTCGGATAGAGATCGCTGAAGTTCGGACGCGCTGCGCCGGTCGAGTAGCTCGCGCGGGCGAGGAGGTCCGGTCGAAAAGCGTAGCGGAGGTGCAGGCTGGGAAAGAGATCATCATAACTCCCGTTCCGATCCACCCGGTTGATCCCGGGATTGCGGGCATCCGTGTAGGTACCCATGGCACTGACCTCGGTCCGCTCCATCCGCACCCCTCCCAGCACCCCGAGACGACCGAACTGCACCTTGGATTGCAGGTAGGCGCCGGTGACACGCTCGGTCGACTTGCGCAACACCGGTGCGGCGGCGACGCTCGCCTCCGGCAGAAAGAGCTCGGGTTGATCAGCGAAGGCGGCGAAGGCCCGGTTGAAGTCGATGCCGTCCATGCTGGGCCACACACCGCCGCGATTGAACACGGTGTAGACCGGCTCCGCGGTACGAAATCGGGCCAGGTTGTCATCATTGACTCCGGTCGAGGCATTGCGCCCCGCCACTCGGTCCAGGCCGACAAACGTCCACGCCGGCGTCGCCGTCCGGGTGGAGTGATACTGTTCCCGCCAGGCCAGCCCCGCCTTGATCTGCGACGGCCAGCGCGCGGACTTGAAGTCCTTTGTGTAATCGAGCTTCGCGTTGTCGATGTCATCCACGACGCGCTGCTGTGTCTGTACCAAACGGCCGGTGAAGAGGGAAAAATCGGAACCAAATCCGATATTGGGGCCATAGGTTTGCCGGAACTGCGGCCGTGATCGGTTTTCGCGCGTGTCAATGCCGAGGCCGAACCCTGGTCCGCCATAGTTCATGTCAAACGAACGGAGATTCCCCTTGAAACTGGTGGGATTCAGCGACGCCTGGAACACCAGCTTCTGGTCGCCGGCAAACTCACTCCGACTGCCAATCTCGACCTGGGCCTGTCGGCCTGTGCGCAGATTGCTGGTGGCCGATCGCAGGAACGTGGGATGCAGGATTTCGGTGTAGCCGTCGGAATAGCCCGGAGCCGAGCCGGCGACGGCGTTGGTCGCGTCTCGCGGAGCCGTGCCCGCCTCGATCTGCGCACGCGAGACCCGGGAGTAGTCAGCCACCCGACTGCTTCCGATCATCTGCAGCACATCACGCGGGCTCACAAAATCATAGAAACTGTAATTCAACTTCAGGAACACACTCGTGTTTCGGGTCAGGCGGTAGTCGAACTTTAGGCCCGCCCCGACGCGCTCGCGATTGTTCACATTGGTGAGGGTGCGCGCCTGGGTGTTTCGACCGTCATCCTGCGCCCGGGTCATCTGCACCCGATCGCGTGGCGCCTGGGTGTCCGTATAGCTGAGCGACAAGGTCATTCCCAGCTGCCTGTCTCGCCCCACCCGGGTGAGATACGTCATCGCCGCATTGGGAGTCGGTCGCCGGGTATCCTTGCGGAAAAGATTGTAGTTCGCACCCACGCGGTAGGTCAACAGGTCGGACTTGTAGTCGAGCGCGGACTTGGTTACCAGATTCGCGGCGCCACCGATCGAGTCCGCCGGCATGTCGGGCGTGGGAGCCTTCGTCACCTCAACCTCCTTGATGAACTCGGCCGGAATCGTATCGATCTGGGCCGCACGGTCGCCGAACGGATTGTCGAAATTCGCATTGGCCGCACGTACTCCATCCACATTCACGGAGGAGAACTCCGCGGGGGCACCGCGGATCTTGATGCCGGTGACTTCGCCGTTCGCGTAGTCCGCGGACACACCCGCAATTCTCACCAGGAAATTTCCGATGTTGCCGTCGGCCACGCTGCCAAAGGCATCGGTCGAGACCACATTCACCACATTGTCCGCGTTGCGTTGCTTCGTGATCGAGGCTGCCTCGCCGTCGCGGGAGCTCGACACCACCACCGCGTCGAGTTGGAGAACCGTGGCCGCGAGCGTCAACTGGACCTCCTGGGTCCGGCCCGCGCGCACCTCCACGGGCTGGAGGTCGACTTCAAGTCCCGTGTAGAAAGCACGGATCTGGCGTCTGCCAGCCGGAACGCGCGGCACCATGAAAGCCCCTTCGCGGTTGGTGAAGGCAACGAGGGAGGTTCCCACCACCGTGACTTCAACGCCCTCAAGGTAGGCGCCGGTGGTGGCGTGGACCACGCGGCCAGCGACGTTCCCCACAGCCTCGGACTGCGCAAGAAGCCCCGGCGGCAAAAACAGAGCGGCGCAGAGAGACGCCATGCCGAGCAGGGGAAGGGAACGGAGCGGGAGGGGAAGCACGGGGAAGATCATGGGGAATTTGGGGAGTGACGTCACGCGGCGTGAGTGAAAGCCAATCGTGACGGCGGGCGACGGAAGCAGAGCCACCGACCGCACTCGCATGAGAATTACCTAGCAAGAGAGGGAAAAACGTAGCGCCGTCCGGGAAATCATTTCCCGCCGACTGGCATGGGCACGGCGTCCAGATCGGCGATACGGACTCGTTCGATCTCGACGGAACGCTTGGCACCGGAGTGGGCGATGTAGAGGAAGCCCTCATGCTCCAGCAGGTGGGGATAGTCGACGTGGCGGCCACCCACGACGTAGAAGAGCTTGGTGTAGATCAGTCCGTCGTCACTCAGGGCCAGCGTCAGCGGGTCGCGCTTTTTTGGATTCGAGTTTGAAACCAAAGCATAGCGACCGTCCCGCAGGCGGATCGCATGGAACTTGGAGCGCGCATCCGGAAAGTCCGTCGCCACCGGCGAGCTCCAGGAACGACCGCCGTCGATTGAAAAGGCACGGTGGATACGGCGACTGGCGCCATTGTCACGGAAGAGCGCCGTCAGATGACCGCTGGGAAGCGCATACCAGATCGGTTCCTCCGCCTTCAAGGTGGACTCGGAGCCGCCGCCTCCCACCACGGGTTGCGAGATCCACCGATCCATGCGTTCCACGCCGCCAATCAGAAGCTCCACCCCGGAGGTCTGGTAGTCGTGCTTGCGCCGAGTCATTGCCCACGCTCCGTTTGGCAGGCGCTGCGGGGGAAAGTTGTTGATGGCGTTCGACTGCACGACCCCGGCCTCGTCCCACGTGTTCACGGTTTCGTTCCAGCGGAGCGCCCGCAGCTCGAGCTTTTCTCCAAAGAAGCCGCCGGTGTCGTCCATCGCCACCAAAGCCAGCAACTGTCCCTCGCGAACCCAGAATCCCCGGGCAAAGTAACGAAATCCCTCCTTGTTTCGCGTGTTGTAGTGCGGCGATTCCGGTCCCGACTGGGGAGGATATCCGGTCAGCATTGTTCCGTCCCGTCAAGCCGTCTAGGCTGGTGGAGTACTACGACCTGGCCGGCAAAGTCCTCGATTCGCGGTCCATCGCTCCACATCGCCCAAGCGTCCGGCAAAGTGCGCGAGGTAGTTGTGCTGGTTTTACTCCTTTGCGAGGCGCTGACGTCACTCACCACCGCGTGCTCGACCGGGATCCGCGGCGGCCAGGCCAAAATCAATCGCTCCCGGATCACCGGGCACCCAGGCTCCACCAGCATGCGGGAAGAGCCAGGGTTGGCTACCGGGTCAGGAGCGCGAGGGACAGCAGTACCGCCGCACCGAGCCGCGGCACGGGTGTTTCAGCGGCCCCCGGCGGCCGGGACCCCGGGCGAAGACAAGGGCGAGAGCGAGGAACGTGGGCTGGGGTTTTCGCGACGACGCAGCACCGTGCCGGTTCTCCCGCGGAGTAGCACCTGGAGAATAAGCTAGCAAGAGTGGGAGAAGAGGTAGCACCGGGATCTACAGCTCGTGGCGCTTCCGGTAGTTTCCCGGTGTGAAACCAAACCGTTCCGAAAGCAGCGGATGAAATGCACCTCCGTGAACCCACACAGGCTCGCCACGTCGGTCACATTATAGCGCAGATCGCGGAGAAAGTGCAGACTGCGTTCGAGACGGATGTCATTCACGTAGGTGCGGAAGTTCTGCTTGGTGTGGGCGTGGAAGAACCGGGAGAAGTGATTCGAGATGCCGGTTGAAGAACAACGCCGTTCCTTCCGGCTGAGTTGCGGATCGGACCAGTGCTCGGACAGGTAGTCGCACACCGACTGCCAGACCACGGTTGCTCAACGCGGTCGTGGGTCGGTGCGCGTTCCACCAGCAGGGTGATCTCCGCCAGAAGCAGCTCGACCAGGAGCGTGAAGGTCCTGCCGCCAAGCCGAGGAGCCGGCGGCTCCGCAGGAGCTGGAGGAGATGGTCTCCCTTATTTCCCAGCGTTTCCACCGTGCGCCATTCGGCCAGATAGCGGCCCAGTATGGTCCCGTCGGAAGAGAGCGCCCGGCGCGCGTGCAGCGTCACCCGCGTGGACTCAGGTCGAAAGACCACGCCGATGGACCGGTAGGGAGTTCGCGGCACCGGGCATATCCAGGTGTAGGGCGCGAGAAACAACACCTGTC
This sequence comes from Opitutaceae bacterium, assembly GCA_046346755.1. Classification (GTDB taxonomy): domain Bacteria; phylum Verrucomicrobiota; class Verrucomicrobiia; order Opitutales; family Opitutaceae; genus UBA6669. The sequence continues at coordinate 102,987 of JAXMHM010000010.1, forward strand.
CTTCCGCGAGATCAAGACGACCCTCTGGTCATTTTCGATCGTCAGGAACGTGCCGCGCCCTGCGCTCCGATGATCGAGCGGGCACCTCCATGAAGGAGGGGTGTTCATTCTCGGGTTTCTTCCCCATCGAGCACACGCACCACTGGATGATCGCTGCGATTCTTGGCCAGGTGTTCAGTGCCGCGGTTTTGGAACAGTCATCTTTGGCGCCCATATGCGGGGAAGGGACTGCATCAACCCAGGTCGCCTGCAAGTGCGGTCTCAGGCCGGAGAGTGCGGATCGTCCACGTGCTCCGGGGGCAGATCGAACGCCTGGAGTGGGAAGCGGGGAGCGCCGTTGTCCTCCAATGGATCCATGCCAGAACCGGAGCGAACTGGGCATGACCACATACACCACCGCAAGTCCGGTGGGTGGCGGCAATTGCGGAATCTCGTTGGTCGCGCTTCGGTGCCGGCCAGTGGATGAACGGTCCAGGTGCACCCTTCGTCCCGTGAGAGTCGGCACACCGTGGCCGCCGTCGGTGATCCCGCCTCAACGCAGGCCCCATCGTCCATCCGCGCGATGCCCTCGGCCCCAGGAGGCCACCGCTCGGCGCGGACCGAAGGTTCGGGCCGCCCCACCGTCTCACGGCGGTGCGCAAAGCGGCGGTCGTTTGTCGGCCAAAGGCCCCACCCACGTCGACCCGGCATTGTCTGTCACCTGCAGCCAGAGCCGGTCCGTGTCCGGCCCCGCGTCCGCTTCGCTCAGGATCGTTTCGTGGACATGGTGATCGCATCTCAGGTATTCACCGTAGTCCGACAGATTGATGGACTGACCTTCCGTCGCCAGGGTCGTCTGCAGCCGCGCCGCGCATCGATCGTGGTCAGGTCAGTTGCGGTCTCCAGACACTGGCGCGCCGCATGCCCGGCCGCAAACCCCAACTGCGCCACCACCGCCATGACCCGGAAGGCGCATGGCGGTTTGATCCCCCGAGGCACCCCGACCCGCCACTAGGAGGTTTCTCGCCCCCGGGGAATCATCATGCGCAGAGGCAGGTGGTGCGGATCGAGCATGTCGGTGATGCCCGTGCCGGCGCGCTGCATGCGATCCGGCCAGTGAAAGTCGATGTGGTAGGTATTGACTGCGACCGCGTCTGGAAAGATCGCGGCCCGCCGCGCCTCCGCCTCGGTCAGCATGTGCTCCACCGAGGATCCGGCGCTCCTCCCGGATCCCGATGCTCCGGGATACGCTCGCGAGCATGGCGATCCAGTTTCCGCCCGCGGTAGCCGACGATCTGCAGGTAGTGGATCAGCGCATGCATCTGCCGGCGCGCAAACACCTCCGCGGCCGACCGGCTGAATCCATCGGCCGCGTCCGTCCACCACCTTCGTTTTCACCTCCCGCTTTTCCCACTGGAAAGCGGTGAGCTGGTCATCGGGATTTCGTCGTCGTGGCTCCAGCGCGGGCATCCCTCCGGCAGGATGGGCAGCACCGGCCGGCCCGTGTCCCAGAGCGTGAAATACAAGCTCATCAGCAGCTGGCGGTTCGCCCTTCGACATCACCGGAAACCCGGTCAGCACCGGCACCACGCAGGCGCCCGAAGCATCCACCACGAAGGAGGGGCCAAGCTCGATCAGTCCTCCCGCGGTGGCGACGGAAAGGCTCCCGCACCACCCCACCCTGCGCCCAACCGTCGCCGCCACCACCCGGGCATGGAGCAGGAGGTCGATGCCGCGCTCAATCACCATCTCCTGCAGAAAAAACGCACACCATTCCAGGTCGTAGGCTCGGCAGTCGTCGTTGGGACGACCTGGGAAGCTCGATCAGGTGGTGACGGAGAGCCGCTCCACCAGATCCGCAAACGGCCGATTCCGCAGCGGTATCCCCACAGAGCCGGCCACGCCGCCTGTGGTCCCCTGCCCGCCCAGCACGGCTGCTCGGCTCGAGCAGAAGCACGCGGTTGCGGTCCGTCTTGGCCGCCAGTGCCGCCATGACTCCCGCCATGCCACCTCCACCACCACCAGGTCGGGCGCCAGCGCGGCGGGGATACGGGACTGGGGACTGGAAGGTTCGCAACCATGGCGTGCCTCCATCAAATCCGGGGCGCGGGTCCCCCGACGGGAAATAGGCACTCAGAGATGGAAAAATGTAGCGGGGGCGGGTCCCCCGACGGAAATAGGCACTCAGAGATGGAAAAATGTAGCGCCGTGCCCGGACTTCACGTGCGGCAATCGAAGAGGGCGGGAATCTCCGTACGTAGTGCTACTCAAGGACAAGCCCTTGACCCCGCCCCTGCGAATTCGCAAATTGTCTGTGGCTGGTGCCACGCCTGCACGCGCATCGCCACTCCCACACGCGCCGGCTCCGCCATGGACTACCAATCCGATCGACTGCGGGTTATCGCAGCCTTGGAGACGAACCATTTCTGGTTCGTGCCGCGCCGGCGTCGGCTGCTCGATGTGGTCGCCCGTGTCCTGACCGGCCCGACCCGCGTGCTCGACGTTGGGTGCGGCACAGGCGGGTTCTGCGAGGCGTTGCGCCAGCGCGGCCACGAAGTCATGGGGGTCGATCCGCACGCGGCCGAGATGGGACTCGACCCGGCCTGGTATCGCACGGGCACCACCGACCGGTTGCCGTTTCCCGACGCGAGCTTTGCTGCGATCTGCCTCTTCGACGTATTGGAGCACGTCGATGACGTCGCGGCGCTCCGCGAATGCCGCCGCGTCCTTCGCCCCGGGGGTCTGCTCTTCCTGAGCGTACCCGCCTATGCGTCGCTCTGGAGCCAGCGGGATGCTGTCGCCGGACACAAGCGACGTTACGATCGCCCCATGTTGCGGAGGCTCCTCCAGTCCGGCGGCTTTGACCTCCGGGAGCTCTCGGGGTACCAGTTCTTTCTCCTTCCGCTCGTCTGGTGGAGTCGCTCCGGTTCGCGGCGGGGCAACAACTGCGTGGAGCGGGAGGACGTGGTTTCCCCGGTGATGAATTCCGTGCTGCGTCGTCTCAATCACTGGGAAGTAGCGCTGGCCCGAACGCTCTGGGCTCCCCCGATTGGCTCCAGCCTGATCGCCGTCTCCCGCCTCGCATGAACCTGCTGCTCTTCTCCCACGACCCGGTCTACGCCGGGGCGGCTGTCGCCGCCGGAGTGAACGCCATTATTGTCGACTGGGAATTTCGTTCGAAGGAGCGGCGTCAGGCTGGATTCAATACGGAGATCAACGAGGGAACCGCCTCGGACCTCAGGGCGATCCGCGCCGCCACCCCGGGGCGGATCATCTGCCGGATCAACAACGATCCGGCGACGCGGCGCGAGGAACTGCGTCTCGCCTGCGAACTCGGCGCCGACGAGGTGCTCCTGCCCATGGTCCGGACAACGGCGGAGGTGCACGACTGCCTCGACGCGCTCCCCTCCGGCCGCGAACTGAGCATCCTGGTCGAAACCGAGGAGTCATTGGCGCTGGCCAGGGACTGGGACGCACTGCCGCTGGCCCGGGTGTACCTGGGTTTGAATGACCTGCTCATTCAACGCGGCCGGGGGCATCTCTTCAGCCCGCTCATCGACGGCACGATCGAGCAGTTCCGCGCCAGCTACCATGGGCAGCTCTCGGTCGCCGGAGTCACGCTGCCCGGAAGCGGCCACCCGATTCCGTGCCGTCTGCTCATGGCGGAACTCGCCCGGCTCGGCTGCAACTTCGGTGTCGGCCGACGGAGTTTCCGCCGGGACATACCGCTCGAGGCCCTGCGCCCAGGGGTCTTTGCCATCCACGAGGAATGGCGGAAACTCCAGCACCGCAGCGACGGTCAGCGCGAGGTGGACCAACAGGCATTTGTATCCTTGGTTCGGAACCTGATCACCCACGCCTGGAGGCCCGCATGCGCCTGCTAGTGCTCGGAGCCAAGGGCTTTGTCGGTTCGGCCGTAGTCCGTCTGGCCATGGCAAGCAGATACACAGTCGGTGCCGTCAGCCGTCCATCGACGCCGGGCGACCGGTTGGCTGGGCTCGAAGGCAAGGTCGATCTGCTGTCGGCCGAGCTCTCGGACGCAGCGCAGATCATCCGCCTGGTGCGCGACTGGCGTCCCGAGGCCATCGTGCAAGCCGCGTTCAACGCGGGACACGGCACCCAGGACGTCACGGGGCGACTCGACTACTTCCAGCGGGGAGTCGCTCCCGCCCTCGCCCTCGCCCTCGCCCTCGAGGCCACCGCCTATCAGGGCACGCTCGTTCACGCCGGATCGGCTATGTCGTTCGGCGCCACGGGCAGTCCGCACCGGGCGGACGACCGGCTGGCACCTTCGACGCCCCGGGGCGTCGTCAAGGCCACCTGCGCACTTGTGTACGAACAGGCCTCGCAGACGGCGGGGTTTCGCCTGGTCGAGCTCTTCATCTACAGCGTCTACGGTCCCTGGGAGCAGCGGGGACGCCTCATTCCCGAATTCCTCCGTGCCGGGCTCGACGGCGGCACGGTGCGTCTCACTCCCGTCGGCCACCTGCGCAACTGGGTGCATGTCGACGATGTCGCCGCGGCCTGCCTCGCTGCGGCCCGGCGGGCTCCGAGCGGAGCCTCACGTGTCATCGTTGGCTCAGACCGCGCCGTGGCCACCACCCACGAGGTCGCCCGCCACCTGGAGACCATTGTCGGCCGCCCGCTCGTGCGCGACACCACACTTCCCGTGACGGATCGCTATGGCGATGACCAGCTCACGCTCGATCCCGCCGCCGGCCAGGCGCTCATCGGCTGGTCGCCTACCATCGGACTCCCCGCGGGTCTGGAAACCACGTGGCGCTGGGCGAACACCCCGGCCGGCCGGAAACACCTGCTCGCCTGAACCATGACCGGACCCACTGCCATCGATTTGACCTGGGTCGTGCCCTTGTACCGTACCGGCCGGCAGGCCGAGGCGCTCACCCGGCGTTGCGACGCCGTGGCACGGGGGCTCGGTTTGCGGCATGAGGTGCTCTTTGTCGACGACTGCTGCCCGGAGCTGGGCTATCGGCGGGTCGAGGCACTCCCGCCAGGGTTTCCCGTCCGCCTTCTCCGACTCCCCCGCAACCAGGGGCAGGATGGTGCCATTCGCGAGGGGCTCCGCATCGCCCAGGGCGCGGTCGTCGTGCTCGACGGCGATCTCCAGGATCCACCCGAGGCGCTAAACGTGCTCTGGCCCCGGCTGACCGAGGGGTATGACGCCGTGTTCGCCGATCGTCACGGACGCTACGAACCTTCGTTCCGACTGGCAACGTCCCGCGCCTACCGTCGGGTGATCGAGTGCGTCGGCGGTCTGCCACGCGGCGCCGGACTCTACGTGCTAATGACTGCGCGCACCGCCGCAGCCGTCGCGGGCACCACCACGACCCCCATCTATCTTCTCGCCGCCCTCGCCGCCACGCGCGGCCGGTTCGTCAGTGTGCAGGTCCAGCGCGCCGCCCGATCCGACGGAGTTTCCTCTTATACGTCGTGGAGGCGTCTGCGCAAGGGAGTGATGTCCACCGTCCAAACGCTGAAGTCCCGACGCCTCGGGGTAAAACTATGAGCCTTCCTCCGAACGGTCACGTCACTTCCACCCCGACGGCCGCCCACAATGCGCATCAACGCGCCTACTACCAGGCGCGCCGTCCGGCGACCATGCTGCCGGTGCCGACGCCCTACGCCACCCGTCATTTTGGGGAGGCGGCCCGCGCGGTCGCACTCAAGTCCTCCGACCGGGTCATCGAGCTGGGCGCCGGCATGGGCCGATTCTCGATCCAGTTTGCCCAACACGGATGCCCGCTGACCGTGATCGAACTTTCTCCGGACCTGGCAGAGGTCTGCCGCGACGCCCTCGCGCACACGCCCAATGCGGAGGTGCGCGTGGCCGATGCCCTGACTCCGGCCGACGACCTGACCGGCCGCTTCGACGTTGTGGCGGGATTCTTCTTTCTTCATCATCTGCCGTCCCTCGACGCCTGCTTCGCCGGCGCCCGGCGCTGCCTTCGGCCGGGTGGACGATTTGTCTTTGTCGAGCCCAACCCGCTCAATCCGCTTTACTACCTCCAGATCACGCTGACACCAGGCATGAGCTGGAAGAGTGAGCGTGGGATCTTCCAGATGCGCCACGCGCGAATCAGCGACACCGCGCTTCGCGCCGGTTTCCACGACATCCGCGCCGACTACTACGGTGCGCTGCCCCGCGGTCTCTACGACCGCCTCGCGCGGCACGGTCAGGAGCGCTCCCTGGAACCGCTGGTGCCCCGGCGTTTCCGGCCCTTCGCGGTCTTCACCGGAACAGCCCGATGAAATCCCTGGGGAATCCTCACGCGGCGGCCAGCATCGGAGCGTTCCTGCTCCTTTTGGCCGTCCAGCTTGTCCGGGTTCCCGACCTGGCCACCCTCGCGCTCGAGGGATACGATGATCTCTTCCAACTCGCCCTGGGCCTGAAGGCCTCGCAGGGCGCCTGGCCGGGGCTGGACTTCTTCACCAACTACGGCCCCGGGGTGTCGGCACTCTCCGCAGTGAGCTGGCAGTGGAGTCACCCAATCCTGGTCGAGGTGCTCACCGGAGTATTCCTGATGACCGCCGGCCTCTTTGCGTATTGGAAGTCTGGATCCACTCAGGGCCGGCCGTTTCATTCGATCTGCCTCCTGATCACCCTCGCCCTGCTGACCCCGAGTTGGGCCAAGTACTATTATGTGTTCTGGCCGGGCCTGTTCCTGCTGGCAGTCGGTGATCCCGCCGCTCCCCGTCCGCCCGGCGGCGCGTTGCGTCACTGGCTGTGGCTCGGAATTCTTGTCGGCCTGGGAGGGTGGTTCCGACCAGAGATCGGACTCGCGCTCGGCGCCGCGCTCGCAGGTGCGTGGCTGCTGCGGTGGAGAGCCGGGACCGATCGCCGGTTGCCTGTCGGTCCGGCCCTGGCGGCGGTGGCCGGCGCTCTGGCCCCCTGGGTTGCCTACTATGCCACGGCGTGGTGCGTGCGCGGGCAGCCGGGGGGACCGGCAGATCTGATCGATTTTTTCCTGGTCAGCACGCGGGCCAAGGCGGTCGACTTTCGCGCCCTTCCGGCCAATCCCACGATCGTCGGGTACTTCAGCACCGATTCGCTCATTACCTACCTGGGCATCCTTGTGGTCGTCGTCTCCCTCGCCTCGATCGCTCTCTGTTTCCCACGCGGCGCGCGCAGCCCGGGCCACACCCCGATCGGTCGCCGGGCGTGGTGCGCGGCCTGCCTGCTGCTCTGCCTCTCCCCCCAGGCGCTCCACCGCATCGACCTCATCCACATCCTGCAGGTAGTCGCCCCGGGTCTGGTCGCCATCACCCTCGCATTGGCCGCGGGGTGTGACGAGGCCGTCACCCGTCGGCCTCGCCTCCGGCCGCTGCTTCAGGTGGGTGCACTGGCCGCACTGGCGCTGCTCGTCGCCGTCGCCGGGCGGATACATCGGAACACCGCCCCGCCGGTGATGACGGCGATCACACGCCTCCAGGGTCTGGCCGCCGGCCTCGATGCCCTCGACCCCGCCGCGCCGGACCTGCAACTGGCCGCTGCTGCGAAGTCCCGGACGCGTGACAACGATGCCCTCCTCGTCCCCAGCATCGACACCCGGCTCTTCGTCCTGATCGGACGACCGTTTGCGGGCCTATTTCCCCACTGGTCGTTCCGACTACCGGAGCGCTGGCAGGAACGCCAGATCGCCGCGCTGCGGGCGAATCCAGCGGCCCTCGTGATCCACGCCGACTATTTTCGCGCCGCTGATGCGGCGCCCTACCTCAGGAAACTAGACTTCAAGGGCCGCAATCCGCTCATCGATGCCTACATCGATGCTACGTACCCGCTTTCCGTCTACCAGACCGCCCAGTGGCGCATTCTCGCCCCCGGCACCCCCCGATGAACAGCACACCGCGATCCTTCCCCCTCACCTGGCGGGCGATGCTGGCGCTCGGCTTCGTCCTGGTGCAGGCTGGATTCGTGGTGCGATCGCGCTTCTCGACCGACCGGTTCCTCTCATGGGCTCCGCATGATCGCCAGATTGAGTATCGCATTGAAGGCTCCGTCGGCGGCTCACCGCTCTCGCCCACACAGATCTCCTCCCGCTACGGGCTGGCGGCCACGGGCTGGCTCAGTCACGCTGCCGAGGATCTGCAGTGGTCCATCACCACCCGGGAGACCCGGCTGTCCCCGGGTCAGCGGGCCTCGGTCACCCTGACCTACCGCGTCAACGGCAACGCGTGGAAGACATGGACGTATCCATAATTCAGTCATACCTCCGGGCCCGCAATCCCTTCGCCCTGCCGGCCAGCAGCCTGCCGGCCCCGCTGCTGCTGATGGCCCGGCTGGTGACTCTTATCCTGCTCGTGCAGGGCTACGCGATCGCCTACATGCCCCGCCGCGGGGTCCCGTTCCTGGCTGTATTTGAGTCGGTCGGTTCCGAGTTTGACTGGAAACGGGGCTTGTCCGCGTTGTTTCTGGCCGGCGCGTTCCTGGTGTTCTTCAATCTCCGTCCGCGCCTCGGTTGCCTGCTGGTCGGCGCCTCCCTGGTGACCGGCACGCTGATCGATTCCGCCGGGTATGCCAACAGCCGCCTGTTTCCCGGCTGTCTGCTCCTGCTCACCGCTCTGCAGGACGGAAGCGCCCCGGCCCGCCTCGCTCTCCGTGCCCAGGTGTTTCTGCTCTACCTCGGTGCGACGCTGAGCAAGCTCTTCGAACCTGACTGGTGGAACGGGCAGTACTTTGAGTTCTGGCTGCGGGAAAAGCTCGGTATCACCTGGTACGCACACCTCGCCGATGCACTGCCACCCCTGACGCTTTCAACGTTCATGGGCGTGACGACCATGGTGATGGAGGGGGTGATCTGCGTTTCCCTGCTCCGTCGGTCCCTGTGGACGCTGAGTTTCGCCACCGCGCTCGTGTTCCATGTCAGCGCATTTCTGGTGTGCGGGCTGGATTTTGGCGTCTTCCTCTATGTCAGCATCCTGTCGTTCCTGGTCCTCGCGCCCGACGACCTCCTCCCGCGCCTGGGCGCGCTTCCCCTTGGCTCCGTCGGACGTTCTGCGGTTTCACAGCCCTGGATCTGGAGCGTGTGCATGCTGGCGCTGCCTCTCTCTGCTTCACTGTCACAGGTTGGACAGAAGTTCCTCGTGGCGGCGTGTACCGCCACGGCGCTCGGGATCACGTTCGTGTACGCGCGCTCGCGACCGGGGCGTTCCCATCCGGAGTCGAGTGAGGATCGCCCGGGGGCGTGTTCAACGGACGTGACCGCCTGATCGGCCGGACGTCCGTGCCGCCGGGACCTGACCCTCGCACGACCCGGTCCGGGAAGCACAGGGCGCCGACGCGGTTGTGACTGGAAGCGAAACGGAAAACGCTAGCCCTGCCGCCCTGTTTCGCCCTAGCTGGCGTCATGGCTCGAAATCGAACCAGGCGTCCGTGGCTCGAGCGCCTGCCCGGGCGGCGGCCCGAGGCTGACTTCCAATGGCGCGGAAAGGAAGTTTCGCGGCTGGAGGGCTTTGCCGACGGGGTTTTCGCCTTTGCCGTCACACTGCTGGTGGTGGCGCTGGAAGTGCCCCGAACGGTCGACGGACTGGTGGAGGTGATCCGCGGATTTCCGGCGTTCACCGTGTGTTTCGCACTGCTGATGATCTTCTGGAATGCACACTACCGGTTCTTTCGGCGGTACGGTCTCGAGGACCGGCTGACCCGGTTCCTCAATACGGGCGTGCTGCTGCTGGTGATGTTCTCCGTCTACCCGTTGAAGTTTCTTTTCGGCGCCATCCTGACCTTTGGCAGCACGCAGGTACCCCACATCACGACTTGGAGCGAGCTGCGGTTCGTCTACACCGTCTACGGTCTCGGCTTTCTCGGCATCTGGCTGCTCTACCTGCTGCTCCATGTGCACGCGATGCGGCAGCGTCACCGCCTGCAGTTGAACCAAGCGGAGGTGCTGAAGACGCGGGAGCAAATCGTCTCCTTTGCGATCAACAGCGTGATCTCGGCTTCGTCCGTGATCCTGGCGCAGCTCAACTTCTCGTCCAGCCTGCCCGCTTATGTCTATCTCTTGCTTCTGCCGGCACTGGTGCTGAACGCGCTGATTCATCGGCGTTTGGTCCATACCGTGCTGGCGCCGGACAGTGCCCAGCGGGGCTGAACCCGCCTCCCAGCAGGAGGCACGCGTCAGGGATCGGAAGAAAGGCGGAAACCAATCCGGGACTCGTGCGTTGAACCCCCACGAACCCTTCATCCGAATCACCGCTGTCATACCGCATGCGCTCTCCGCGACTTTTCGTCCTCGTACTCCTGGTCTGGGGAATCAGCCGAGCCGGGTTGCTCACCGCAACGCCCACCTACGACTTCGCCCCGCTCACGGCCGTCGTTCAGGAGGCCAGCGCCGACCTCGATCTCCGGGGAGCGTCCCTGCGTGTTCTCATTGATGGTCAGCCGGTGTACGAGCGGTTCTTCGGCACCTACACGGCCAATACCTTGGTGCCGATCGCCTCTGCCTCCAAGACGCTCTCCGCCGCCGTGCTCATGGCCCTGGTGGACGATGGCAGTCTGTCCCTCGACGACAAGGTGTCCAAGTACATCCCGAGCTTCAACAAGCCGGTCTACGCCGACATCACCTTGCGTCAGTGTTTTTCCCATACCTCCGGCCTGCCCGGATCGGAGGAGAACGAGGCCCTTTCCGACAGCTCGATCACACTGGCCCAGTCCGCCGACCTCATCGCCCAGATTCCCCTGATCGGCCCCCCGGGCGGGCAGTTCGCCTACGGTGGTCTTTCGATGCAGGTGGCCGGGCGGTGCGCGGAGGTCGCCACCGGCAAGTCCTGGGACCAGTTGTTCCAGGAGAAGATCACGGGCCCGCTCGGCCTGACGCGCGTGGACTACACCACGGTGGCGCTGCTGCCGCCCTACCGCCCGAACACCAATCCCCGGATCGCCGGCGGAGCCCGCTGCAACCTGGGCGACTATTCCACCTTCGCCCAGATGCTGGTCAACCGGGGAATCCACAACGGCCGGCGCGTGCTCAGTGAAGCGTCGGTGCGCGAGATGCAGCGCGACCACGTCGCCGGCCTCCCGGTCATCAACAGCCCGGCCTTCGGTCCAACCCGCTACGGGTTGGGCACGTGGGTCGATGTCATCGACGCCAACGGACAGACCGCGGAGGCCAGCGCCGCCGGCGCCTTTGGATTCACCTCGTGGATCGACCACGCGCGCCGCCTCTCGGCCGTGTTTCTGGTCCTCGACCAGGGTCCCATCGTCCGTCCCTACGCCAACCGCATGCAGGCGGCGCTCCGCGCGATCGTCGACGCTGCGGTCCCTTCCACCGAGGACACCGCCGCGCGCCTCGCCAACCTCTCGGTCCGCGGCACGGCCGGACTCGGCGACGCCTCCCTCATCGCCGGCTTCACCCTCGGGGGCGGCGACCGGATGATCCTCGTGCGCGGTATCGGACCTGCCCTGACACCCTTCGGCGTGGCCAACGCCCTCGTCGATCCCATGCTCACGCTCTTCCGCGGTTCAACCTCGATCGCCGCCAACGACAACTGGACAATCGTCGATGGCCGCGCCGTCGGCGCCTTCCCGCTCGCCCCCGGCAGCCGCGATGCCGTGCTCACCGCCCCTCTGACCCCGGGCGGCCACACCGGAGTGATCACACCGGTCTCCCCGGCGACAGCCGGCGAAGCCCTCGCCGAGCTCTATGACGCCGGCAATGGGTCGGGGCGTCTCACCAACCTCTCGGCGCGCGCCCGACTGGGGGCCGGAGGCCGCCTGATCGCCGGTTTCGTCGTCGAGGGCCAGCCGGGAGCGCTCAAGCCCATTCTGCTCCGCGCCGCCGGCCCGTCGCTCGCCTCGCTCGGTCTGTCGGACGTGGTCACCGATCCGAAGCTCGAGCTCTTCAACGCCAGCTCCACCCTGATCGCCGCCAACGACACTTGGGCCGGCACCGCGGCCCTGACCTCCGCCTTCTCCCGCGTGGGCGCCTTCCCCTTTGCCGCCCCGACCTCCAAGGACGCGGCCTGTGTTGTCGGCCTCGCCCCCGGCAGCTACACCGTCCACGTCACCGGCGTCGGTACCAGCGCCGGCACGACGCTGGTGGAGGTCTACGAGCTGCCGCCCTCACCTCGTTGAAGGGCTGACGCGCCGATTGCACCGTCGGGTTCAGGACTCCAAATACGCAATATAGACCACGCGAACCCGGCTCTTCCGGCACTCCTCGACGATCGCGTGCACCTGGTGCGTCGGGGTTTCCGGGGTCGCGACGACGATCGCCGCGGTGAGCAACCGGCGCCGCACCATCCCATCCAGCGTATCGCGGAGCAAGTCGAGCGCCCCCGGTTGTCCGCCCAGCACCGGCTGGCCGTCGACGATCTGGATCCTACCGGGCGAGCCCGCCACCCAGTCCCGCTGCAGGGTGAGACCGTCTTGCCGGAGAATCTCCACGCGTGCCAGGCGGTCCGGCTCCTCGCGGCTCTCCACCGGCATCCGGTCAAAATCGCCGGACGGTGCGTAGGCGAAAGTCAGATACAGAATGAACGCGCCCAGAATCGCGACTGACCACGCCAGCGATCGCTGCAGCTGAGTTCCCGCTTTCATGGGGTGGGCGCCTGGGCAGGCATCGTGGGGATCGGGTGACGCGATTAGGCTGACCGTCGCACCATGAGCCCTGCGACGAAGCTCGGCAATTCCCAATCCGCCGGGACCTGGCCTCAGTCCGCCGTTGCCGGCAAGGTTACGCCCGTGCCACGCTTGTTCCTGGCACGGGAGGGAAGTCCCGGAAGGGCCGGGGCAACCCACTTGCCGGGGAAGAGCATGATGCGAGGCAAGTCGGGAACGCCGGTCTCGTTGGCATTGAGCTGGGCCGCCACCAGGTCGACCGCGTGGGCTGCGACCCGATCGTAACACTGGTCAATGCCGCCGATGCCGCGGGGGGTGTCGGTGCTCCAGTAGAGCGTGATCACCGGCAAGGCGAGTTCGCGGATCGCCGCGCGGAGCCCCGGCGCGGCCAGCAGGCTGGTTTCACTCACGATCAGGGCATCGGGATTCGAGCGGCGCAGCCAGGCCGCCGCTTCCTGCAGGCCGGCCTCATCGATGACGCGCACCAGCGAAGGCGCGGCCGCGAGATCGGGATGATGGGTGAGGAATGCCGCCTCCCAGGCGCGTTTGGCGCGACCATTGCTGGTCGGCTCGATGAGGGCCCCGATCCGCCGGCGGCCAAGCTTCTCTAATTCGAGCAGGGCAAGGCGCATCGCGAGGAAGTGGTGGTGCCCGGCGTGGTGCAGTTCGGGTGTCCAGGTGACATTTCCGATCACCGCCGCGGAGAAATGCCGCCAGTCCCAGCCCAGCGTGATCGCCGCCTCGGCCGTCGTCACGGGCGAGAGCACGACGCCGACAATGCCCCGCGCGCGCAGGATCTGTTCGAGCCGCTGATCGCTCATGCCCGGGTCGTTGGTCCAGAACTCCTCGAGGGCAAAACCCATCTGCCCCGCGCGCTCGCGGGCGCCGGCAAACACCTGGTTCAGGAATGGATCACGCCGCGCCGCCGCCCGACCCGTGTGCACCCAGACGAACGCAATCCGCTCCTGATGCGGTCGCGCCTGGGCGCCCCGGATGTGGGCCATGAGGCTGGCCACGCGGGGATTCGGACGGTAACCCAGCGCGCGGGCAATCTCCGCCACTCGGTCGCGCGTCGCCACCGGTATCTTGGGATGCTGGCGCAAGGCATAAGAAACCGTGGCGAGTGAAAGTCGGGCCCGCGCCGCCACGACTTTCAGGGTCACTACGCGCTTGGAATCCAGGGGCACGGTGAACGAATCCACCCGCGCAGGCAGCGAGCGCAACGAGAAAAATGTCCCACACGGGCCGCCTGCAGCTCCACCCGACCCGCCCGCCCGGTACCGTGGCGGGTGTTCGGAGCGGGAGCCGGGGCGCGGATCGGTGAACGGTTTCACCGGCGGCGTGATTGAGGTGGAGCGTGTTCCCCGGTCTACTCCCGGGATCCCTCACCCCAAGTTCGGCCCGTCTTGGTGCCGTTCACCCTGTCCGCACCCCTCATGAACTTCCTTCTCTCCGATTCGGCTTCATCGCGACTTTGTCCCGCTCTCGGACTCCTCCTCACTTTTTCCGCCGCCTCCGCCTTCTCCCAGTCCACGCCGCCGGCCGGACGTCCCGAGGACGACGCAGTCCGGCTGCCGGCGTTCACCATCGTGTCGGAGGATGAGACGGGGTACGCCGCAACCAACTCGATCAGCGCCACCAAGGTCGCGACCGAGCTGAAGAACATGCCGGTATCGATCGATGTCCTGACCGAGCAGCTGTTCAAGGACTACGGCCTCACCGAAGTCTACGACATTGTCGGACTCTCGGCCGGTGTCAGTTCCACCCAGCGGGCGGCGACCGGCAACCTGGAGAGCTACACCATCCGCGGGTTCACCACGTTCTTCAGCGCGCGCAACGGCAATACGAACTTCCGCAGCTTCGACTCGGCCAACGTTTCGCGCGTCGAGGTGGTCAACGGACCGGCGAGCGTGCTCTACGGCCAGCTCGACCCCGGCGGTGTCGCCAACACCGTGACCAAGCAGCCTTCGGCCAAACGGTCGAGCAACCTCAAACTCGACCTCGGCTCCTGGGAGTACTACCGCGCGGAAATCGGCACAACCGGCCCGCTGAACCGCTCCGGCACACTGACCTACCGCGTCGACGCCTCCTACCTCGACCGCAGTGGATACCGCGACTTCGACGACCAGACCAAGCGCTTCATCGCCCCGGTCATCCGCTGGCAGCCGCGCAAGGGCACCTCGCTCACGCTGGACATGGAGTATGTCGACATGGACCTCACCGGCCTGGCCAACTGGCCCCGGTACAACCGCCGGATCACGGCTCCGTTCGACGTGAAGTTTGCCGACATGATTCCGCGGACCTGGAACGGCCAGGGACCCGGCCTGGGCACCCACACCGGGAACCAGATCTACACCGGCACCTTCGAACATGCCCTGACCGACTCGATCCTGATCCGGAACGTCGCCGGTGTGACCTCCTTCCACCGCAATTCCTGGGAGGCCGGCGCCACCGCCATCAACATCCTCGCCACCACGCCCGCCGGACAGCTGCCCTATTCCCGCAGCCTGAGCGGCAACTACGCCAACGGCCGGTCTTTCGCCAACACCCTCAACATCGCCGCCCGTTTCGACTTCTCCAAACGCCACTACACGCGTGTGGTCGCCGGCTGGGAGTATGTCGCTTCGCGCAATGACTCCGACAGCCGCGTCTCCGGCATCGCCAACGGCGTCGGTGTCGCCACCCCCGCCAACTGGGACCTCGCCAACCCGGCGACGTGGGACCGCACCGTGCCGCGGCTGGCCGACGCCCGGATCAGCGCCTATTCCGGCACACGTTTTTGGGAGGACAAGTTCTACCTTGTCGACGCCCTCGCCCTCTTCGATGAACGCCTGATGGTACTGGCCGGGCTCAACTACTCGAAGATCGAGAACGTCTCCGCGAACTACCTTGCGAACACCCGGCTTCGCATCGAACGCGACCGCACCACCCCGCAGGGCGGCGCAGTGTTCCGGGTGACCAAGACGCTGGGACTCTACGCCAACTACTCCGAGTCCTTCCGCCAGATCACCACGCTGCGGACCAATGCCGACCGCTCGCTCACTCCCTTCGATCCACTCATTGCCAAGGGCCTGGACTACGGTGTGAAGTTCGACTTTGGCGACGGTCGCTACAGTGGCCAGGCGACCGTGTTCGACACCAAGAACATCAATGGTCGTCAGTCTTTCAGCGCCACCGACGCAATCGGTGCCTACACTTACGAAACCCAGGTCGGCGAAAATCGCGCCAAGGGCTTCGAGCTACGCCTGTCCGCCAACGTCACCAAGAACTTCCAGCTCGTCGGCGGTTACACCCAGACTCACTCCTACATCTCGAAGAATCCTTCGAACCCCTCGATCGTCGGCCGCGCCGCCATTCGCTCACCCACGCATTCGTTGACGGTGACCACATCCTACCGGTTCACCCAGGGCCGGCTCAAAGGGTTCTCCACCGGCGCCAATGTCAGCTACCGCGGCGAGGCGAAGGCCTTCGAAACCAACGACGCGTATCCGTTCCTGCTCGACCCCCGAGTTGTCGTGAACGCCCGGGTGGGATATGCCACGAAAGTCTTCGGCAAGCCCGCCACGTACAACTTCAACATCACGAATCTCCTGGACGAACGCTACTTCCCCAGCTCGATCTCCCAGGCGGATCCCACGTCGTATCGGTTGTCCGTGGAATATCGGTTCTAGCGCATGTCCCCCCTTCTGCCGTCCCCGGGCGTCCTGCGGTGGTTCTTGGTGCTGGGACTCGGTCTGTTGCAGCTGCTGCCGCCGGCGGCAGACCGCCTGCAAGCCGAAACCGGAGTCGGGACGTCGCAGCGGGTTTCACTCAACGGTCCCTGGAAGTTCGCGGCCGACTACCAGAACCTTGGCGACGCCTCGCGATGGTTCGCAACCGACGCGAATGACGCCGTCTGGGACCGCGTCGGCGTGCCGCACACCTGGTCGCATGACCCGCGTTTCGTCGGTTTCATCGGCGCGGGATGGTATCGGCACCGTTTCACCTCCCCCGCCGTCGCCGAAGGCGAGGTGGTGCGGTTGAAGTTCGGCGCGGTCTTCGCCCGCGCCCGAGTGTGGCTCGACGGGGAGCTGCTCGGCAGCCACGAGGGGGGTTACACACCCTTTGAGTTCGACGTGACCTCCCGGCTAAAGCCCGGAGCCAGCCACCTCCTGGTGGTCTGCGCGGAGAATCGCTGGGACCGCTCCACGATTCCCGGTGCGCGCGGAGGTGCGCAGCCGCAGGAACAGGTGTACGCGTGGTGGGATGACGGTGGCATCATCCGCGACGTCGATCTGCTCGTCACCCCGTCCGTCTACGTCACCCGCCTGAAGGTCGAGGCCACTCCCGACCTCTCGCTCCGCACTGCCACGGTGCAGGTCCGCGCCTGGGTGAAGAACACGACGCGCCAGCCCCACCGGGGACGCGTAGTGGTGGCCTTGGACCGGGAGTCCAAGGCGCTGCCGCTCCCTCCGGTGGAAAGGGAGATCGAGGTCTCGGCCGGCGGCGAGTCGGTGGCGGTGCTCGACTTCATACTGCCGACCGACCTCCTCCAGCTCTGGAGTTTGGATACACCGGTGCTGTACCAGGCGCGGGTACGATTGGGATCCCACACGCTGGAACCCGTCCATTTTGGGTTTCGTCGGTTCGAGATCCGGGGAGACCAGTTCCTTCTCAACGGCCAGGTCATCCGTCTCGCCGGGGCCAACTGGCATGCCAGTCATCCGGACTGGGGACAGGACCAGCCGGCGGCGGGCGTAACCCGCGACCTGCAGCTGATGAAGGAGGCCGGGCTCGTCTTCCAGCGTCTCACTCACTACCCGGTGTCGCCGGTAATCCTCGATTGGGCGGATCGTCACGGGATGTTAATCATCGCCGAAGCCGGAGCCACCGGCTGGACGGCCGAGCAGCTTTCCTCCCCTGTCCATCAGGACACTTTCCGCGCCCAGCACCGCGCCATGATCGAGCGCGACTGGAATCACCCGTCGGTCGTCGCCTGGAGCGTGGGCAATGAGTTCGCCGCCGACACGCCCGCCGGCGTCCGCTGGGTGCAGGAACAGCGCGCGTTCACCCACCAGCTCGATGCCACCCGTCCGGTCACCTTTGTCAGCAACACGGTGGCAAAACCCGGGCTCAAGCCCGCCGAAGAGGGATCCCACTACGCCGATTTCGTCTGCCTCAACACCTATGGGCGCACCCCGCAGGCCAATGCCGCCAACATCGATCGGGTCCATGCGCTTCATCCGAACAAGCCGCTGTTGATCACCGAGTATGGACTGCGTCACGACTTTGTCGGTGACGAGACCGAGCGGGTGGACTGGTTTCGCGCCATGCTCGCCATCATCCGGGAGCGGCCCTTCGTTTCGGGCGCGTCGGTCTGGAGTTTCAACGACTACCGCAGCCGCTACGTCGGAACCAACCCCAATGGCTGGCGGGAGTGGGGCCTGGTCGCCGGCGACCGGACACCACGCGGGGCCTACCACGCGCTTCGCCGCGAGCACTCGGGTTTCGTCCTGCGGCAGGCCAACCTTCAGGCCGGAGTGCTCACGGCCCGGTTCGAGGCGCAGACGGAGTTTCCGGTCTTTCCCGCGGCCACCTGCGAGGTGCGCGCCCACTTTTTCGACGGCCAGAACCGGCTGCTCGGCACCACAACGGTTCCCCTTGTGTCCGGTTCGCCGCTGAAGATCCCCGCGACCGCGGGCGCCAGCGCCTACCGTCTGGAAATTTGGCGCGGCGGCTTTGCTACCGCCTCCTTTGGCAGCAACCTCGTTCCATAGCTGGCCCATGCCACACCCCGCATCCCTCTCTTCCTGTCGGCGGTCGGTTGCCGCGATCGCGTCCCTCGGACTGGCCCTGAGCTCGGCGCTGGTCGCGCTCCGCGGCGCACCGCCCACGCCAGACTATCAACTGCTCTTCGCCGAGGAGTTCGACGGTGACCGGGTGAACGAACGCGACTGGAACTTCCGTCTTGGGCCCCGCACCGGACTCGGCATCGACGGACTGAACCTCGCGCGCAATGTCCGGATCGCCGACGGCCACCTGATCGTGACCGCACGCCAGGAGATCATCGACGGCAAGGCCGCGAACACCGGCGGGGGTCTCATCAGTCGGCATCGATTCGGTTACGGCTACTATGAATGCCGGTCGCAGCCGTTCATGGCCGGACGGGGCGTGCACGTGGCCTTCTGGCAGCGCGGGATGTCGGGACCGGAGAACAATTCGATCTTCGAAATCGACTCCCACGAGATCGATTCCACCCAGAAGATCGCCTGCAACAACCTTTACGTCGATGTCTCGACCAAAGGGTACCTTGAGCTGGCCTGGCCCCACCGGGCCCAGGTTCCGCTGACGCTGCCGCCCGACGGGTGGTGGATCGACGCCTATGACTACTCGCCCGACGGTGTGATCTTCTACGATCAAGGCCGCGAGGTCGCCCGGGCCGACTTTCCCGATTTGGTCGCCGCCCAGAACGTGTGGCTCACCGCACTCAATGGAGTCGGAAAGGTCGATGCGGACCGACTGCCGGGCGACACCCGTTTCGACTACTTTCGCTTCTACGCCAGGGACTATCCGGGCGCAAACCTGCTTCCGAATGGAGGATTTGAATACAATCAGGACAAGGTCGACCTTCAGCGTCCGGTGGCCTGGCTCGAGTCCGGTGATACTGGGGCGAGCCAGGTCGTGCGCGAGGGCGCCGCGTCCGGCGACTTTCGGCTCCGTCACAGTTCCGACCGCGCCTTCACCGTGACCACGACGCAGTCGCTGCAGTTCATCCGCAATGGCACCTACGAGCTGCGCGCCCGCGTGCGCCGCGGGGGGCCTGCGGGCACCGCCCGGATCCGGGTGTCAGACTTCGGCGGAACCGAAATCGCCACGGAGATCCCTGTCGCCGCGGAGTGGACCGATGTGCGGATCCCGCGAATCCCGGTCACCCGCCAGGGTGTCACCGTCTCCCTCGCCTCCGAGGGGAGCGCCGGTGCCTGGGTCGAGTTCGACGAAGTTCAGTTCCTGCTGCCGCCCGCCCCCGGCCAGACTCCCCGCCCCTCGCGCTCCTTCGCCTACCGGGCCGGTGATCCGATCTGGGAGATCGGGACGCGCCAGCCCATCGTCTTTGCGGGTGACGAGAAATTCTACTTTTTCGGTCGCAACTGCGGTCTCGGGGAGGCCATTACGGTCTCCTTCGTGATGACCCCCGCCCGGCTGGCGGGCGCGTTCCCGATCACGCGTCTCCCCAAAACCGGCCAGGCCGGCTGGGGCGTCGGACTCACCCCGGAGGGCGGGGTGTTCTTCCGACTCGGCAGCCAGGAGACGCACCACGATGTGCACGTACCGAAGGCCTACCGCGCGGGAGTCACGACCCGGGTCACCTGTGTCTTCGACCGCGGCACCGCGCTGATCTACCTGGATGGGGCGCTGCGCCAGCGGGTGGAAGGAATCGCGTTCTCCACCCAGGATACCACCGCCCCCGGCCGCCTCGGCGCCAACAGCGGGCGGTATGATGCGGTGGGAGACGTGACCTTGACGGCGGACGCCCCGCCACCCGCGGCCCGCCAGTCCCAAAACTACGTGGGTGCGCTGGGTGAAGTCCGCGTCTACAACCGCGCCCTCGGCCCCGCCGAAGTCGCATCCCACTCCCAGAAATAGCACCCGCGCACTCCGGATCTGGTTCCGGTCCTTCCTTGAGGATGTCTGCTTTAACGATCCCCCCAACCTACCGCTGGCCTGCGCACGGGTATTCCATTTTCCGAGACACTGATGCGACAAGTCGCTCTTCAACCCGTGTCCTTTCCCCAGTGAACGTCCGCCTCTCCGTCATGCAGCGCCACGGGCGCTTCCTCGCCACCCTACTTCTGGCGCTGTTGTCCGCGCTGCCGGCTGTCGCCGCTCCGTCGCAACGACCCAATCTGATCGTCATCTTGACCGACGACCTGGGCTACGGGGACCCGGGTTGTTATGGCGGAAAGCTCGTGCCCACGCCCGCCATCGATTCCCTCGCCGCAGGCGGAATCCGTTTCACCAACGCCTACGCCACCGCTCCGGTGTGCGGGCCGAGCCGCTGTGGGTTGCTCACCGGCGCCTACAATCAACGCTTCGGGTGCCAGTGGAACGAGGATGAGTGGCCGCAACAAGGGATGGCGTACAAGATCCCAGCCGGTCACCTCACCCTGCCGGAGGCACTCCGGGCGGCCGGATATGTGACCGGCCATCTCGGCAAGTGGAACATCACGCGCGATCCGCGCCAGTGCTTTGATGAGGTGGCGGATGTGATCGGCTTCGAAGCCGACTATTTTCCCGATGCCGCCGGTCACTATCAAGGTATGGACGAACCGGTGCGGAAGAACTCGAAGAAGGTCATGGGAGTCTCCGGGCCGGAACGCCCGGGGGACGAATACCTCACGGATCGCCTCGGTCGCCATGCGGTTGAGTTCATCGAACGACACCAGCGCGGCGAAAAACCGTTCTTCCTCTTTCTCAGCTTCAATGCACCCCACAGCCCCTACCATGCGAAGAGCACGGACATGGCCAAAATGGGTGACATCCGGCCGGAACCGCTGAACTACTACGCCGCGATGGTGGCTTCACTCGACGAGAACATCGGTCGCGTTCTCGCGAAACTGGAGTCGGCGGGGATCGCCGAGAACACCGTGGTGGTCTTCACCAGCGACAACGGCCCCACGGGCGCCTTGCGCGTCGGATGGAAGGACCATTGGCCGAAGGAGTTGATCGTGGGTTCCGCCGGACCACTCCGCGGTCACAAAGGGCAATTCCTGGAAGGAGGGGTGCGGGAACCCTTCCTGGTCCGCTGGCCCGCGCGACTGCCAGCTGGGAGACTCTTCCATGCGCCGGTCAGCACCATGGACATTTTTCCGACCCTCTCCGCCGCAGCCGGGGCCTCGCTTCCGGACAGCACCCGACTCAACGGGGTCGATTTGCTGCCCTATCTTCTCAGTCACCACTCCGGTGCGCCTCATCCCGTTCTCTACTGGAAGAATGGCGAACAAGGGGCCATCCGAGAGGGTGACTGGAAACTCCTCATCGACTCGGCTTCGGCATCACCGCAACTCTACCATCTCGCCAGTGACATCGGAGAGGCCCACGACCGGGCCCATCTCGAGCCTGCGGTCGTTCAGCGCCTGCACCAGTCGTGGCGCGAATGGAGCAGCACCTTGCCGCCGCGTTCCAATCCGCAGCGCCCCAGGCTCGATTCCGCTCCCTGAACCCACTGCCGCTTTCATGCTTCACCACTCCCTCAGCGCAGACTTTGTGGTCGTCGGCGGCGGACTCGCCGGCGTGTGCGCCGCGCTCGCTGCGGCCCGCAACGGCAGTCGCGTCGTGCTCATTCAGGACCGCTCGGTGCTCGGGGGCAACGCCTCCAGCGAAGTGAAGATGCACATCGTCGGCGCCGACTGCCACGGCACCCGGCCGGGTGCGCGGGAATCGGGCCTCATCGAGGAGCTGAAACTCGAGGACGCGGCTCGCAATCCGCATCGCTCCTACTCGCAGTGGGACCTGCTGCTCTACGAGAAGGTCATCCTTGAACCCAACGTGACGCTGCTGCTCGACACCGACTGCGTGGGTTGCGAACTCGACCGCACCGCGGGGGGCCGCCGTATCACCGCCGTCAAGGCCGTGCGCCAGTCCACCGAGGATAGTTTCACCATCTCCGCGCCGTTCTTCGCCGACTGCTCGGGCGACGGCCGGCTTGCGCAGGAGGCCGGTGCCGACTTCACGGTCGGCCGGGAAGCCAAGGCGGACTACGGCGAGAGCCTCGCCCGCGACGTCGCCGACTCCCACACGCTGGGCAGTTCGATCCTCTTCACCGCGCGGAGATACGACACGCCCCAGCCGTTTCTGGCGCCCGCGTGGGTGCGTCCCTTTCGGAAGCACGAATTCAAGCACCGCCCGATCCGGAGCTACGAATACGGCTACTGGTGGAGCGAATGGGGCGGGCAGCTCGACACGCTCAAGGACAACGCCGTCATCCGGCATGAGCTGCTCCGCATCGCCCTGGGCATCTGGAGCTACATCAAGAACTCCGGCGAGTACCCCGACTCCGCGAACTGGGCGCTCGACTGGGTCGGCGCGATTCCGGGAAAACGCGAGACCCGCCGCTTTCTCGGTCCGCACGTGCTCACCCAGCACGATGTGCAGGGCGGACGGCTCTTTCCCGACGCCGTGGCGTACGGCGGGTGGTGGCTCGACCTGCATCCACCAAGTGGAGTCGACGCCCCGGACGAGGAGCCCTGCGTGCAGCATCCCTTTCCCCACCTCTACACGATTCCGCTGCGCTGCCTCTACTCGCGCAATGTCGCCAACCTCTTCCTGGCCGGTCGCAACATCAGCGCGACCCACGTGGCCTTCGCCAGCACCCGGGTCATGGGCACCTGCTCCGTCATGGGCCAGGCCATCGGCACCGCCGCCGCCCTGGTTCGCGGTCAGCCGGGTCGCGGGATCCCCGACCTCTTCGACTCCGCGGCCGTCGCCAGGCTCCAGCAGCGCCTGCTCCGGGACGACGCCTTCCTTCCCGGACTCCGGCTCGAGCCCGAGGGGCCTCGCCCCGTTGTCACCGCGTCCGCCTTCGTTCCCGGCTGTGAGCCGGACCACGTCCTCGATGGCCACGCCCGCGAGCTGCCCGGCACCCTCGGTCCGTGGGCGGACGGTGGCACGCACCGCTGGGAATCGCCTGCTCTGCCCGCCTGGCTCGAACTCGCCTGGACCGCGCCGCAATCGGTCGCAGAGGTCCACCTGACATTTGATTCCGGTTTCGAACGGGAGCTGATTCTCAGCGCGAGCGACGCCGTCACCCGGAAGACCCGGAGGGGACCGCAGCCCGAACTCGTGCGCGACTACGACCTGCTTCTGGACGGCCGCGTTGTCGTCTCCGTCACCGACAACCACCTCCGCAAACGCGTGCACCGTCTGCCCGCACCCGTCACCGCGCAACGCCTCCGCCTGCACGTCCGCTCCACTCAAGGCGCCGCCGGCGCGCGCGTCTTTGCCCTCCACGTCTATGCGTCCGTTTAATGCCATCCCCGTCTGGCTCGTGGCAGTCGCGTCCGTGTTCGCCGAGACCGCACCCAGTCAGGCCGTATCTCTCCCGGCGCGGGCGGCCGGGGCCAGCTCCACCCTCGCGCCCTTCGCCGCCACGCGCGCCGTCGATGGGGACACGGCCGCCGACTCCCGCTGGTCCGCCGCCAGCGCGGACGCACCGGCCTGGCTCGAACTCGACCTCGGCGCCGAGGCCGTGCTTTCCGGCCTTCATCTGTTCAGCGGCGCCGATCTCGCCACCACGCCACGCGACTTCTCCGTGCAATTCTGGCGGGCGGGGGCATGGCAGGACATTCCTTCCGCACGGGTCACCGGCAATGCTGCGCGCGACCTCGCGCTCGGGTTCGATGAGGCCGTCGTGGTCCGGACAACTCGTATCCGAATCTCGATCACAGCCACGCACGGAGGTCCCGCGGCGATCCGGGAGGTCCGCCTCTGGCCGGCCGCGTCCGGCGGCATGCCGTCGCTGGTCCCGGCGATCGATGCGGGCATCCCGAAAATCTACCTGAATCAGAGTGGTTTCAACCTCGGTAAACCCAAACGTTTCACCGCCCCCACGCTTCCGGACGGCACGCTCTTCGAGATCCGTGGCGCCGGGGAGGCCGCCGCGCTCTTCCGGGGAGTCATCACCGGCCAGATCGGCGACTTTTCCGCCTTCAATCCGGACGATCCGGCGGGGAGGCGCGAGTACGTCGTCGTGGCCGGTCCCTTTAGCTCCGTTCCATTTCGCATCGGATGGTGGTGGCTCGAGCGTGTCTCCTACCAGGGCGCGGTCGACTTCATGATCGACAGCCGTCACTACGTCGGCAACCACCGCGCCGTCTGTCGGGGTTCCTTCGGCTGGCGCGACGACCATCACTTCGGCTGGGAGCTGCATACGCTCGTCCCGCAGTTTCTTTCCAACCCGTCCGCCTACACCCGCATGCCACGCCAGATCGTGGACGAGCGACCCACCGACCCCAAGCTCTGGGGCGCACTGGTGCCCTGCCGGGCGGACGCTCCGGACCTCGTGAAGCTGATCCACTGGGGCGCCGATATCATCGTCACCCAGCGTCTCGGTCACGAACACCTCAAGGCGCAGCTCGCCTACTTTCTCTACGCCTGGCCGTGGCTAAAGCCCTACCTCGACGAGCAGAACTACGCGGCCGTGCGCGACTACACCTTCGCCACCTGGACCACCGCCCAGGCCGACCGCACCTATCCCTACGATGAGAGTCCCGAACACGATCTGCTCGCGCTGAAGGTCAAGGTCGGCACCACCAAGGGGGCCTACCCGCCCGGCTTCTCGATCGAGCCCAATCTCCTGCTCTACGCTGTGGCGCTCCGCGAGCAGCGATCCGACGCCGAGCGTTACTTTGAGTCCGCCCACCGGCAGGCGGAGTGGTTGATCGCCCATCTCGATTGGAACGATCCGCTCGTGACCAAGGGACAGCGCATGAGCGAGTGGCTTACCCTCACTGGCCTCGCTCATTTCCTTCAGGTGTACCCCGACCGGGCTCCCGCCGGCCTCGCGGCCAAGATCGAGGCCTGGGCGGAGGTCGTGGTCCGGCGTTCGGCCAACCTCTGGGATTTCCGCAAACTCACGGATGGCGACGGATGGACGCCGATGGGTGACAAACCGACGATGTGGAACGAGCCCGGCAATGTCGTCGGTCTTCCCGCCGCGCTGCTCGCCGCCCGGCCTTTCGTTCGCGACGCCGCGACGCGCGCGCGGCTTGAGGAACTGGCCTACGCGCACTTCGATGCCTGCTTCGGGCGGAACCCCGCGGGACGCCACTTCTCCTATGACGCGCCCCGCGAGGTCGAAGGGGTGGAGCACGGCTGGTACAGTTTCCACAAAGGCGGGATCGGACAGCTCGCCGGAGCGCGTTTCGTCATCGATGGCAGTCCGAAGAACCAGCACTTTCCCTACCACCCCGAGGTGGGCAACATCGGCTGGACCGAGGGCTGGGTCACCTTCAACACGGCCTACAATCGTTCCCTCGCCTCCCTCGCCTACGCCGAAACCGCGATCACCCTGCAGCGGGAGGGCGAATCGGTCGTCGTACGGCTCGCCGCCCCGCTCAACTTCGATGAAGCGAAGGCGGAGACCGCCGAAGTCATGCTGTCCATGGGGACCGCTCCCGCCTCGGTCGTTGTCCTGACCGAAGATTCCGCCAACGCCCGCACGTTCAGCGCCAGAATCCCCCTCGCCGGACGCGCTCCCCGCACGATCGAGGCGTCCTACGGTTTCGGCGCCTTTGCCCATCACGCCACCCTCACCCCCTAACCGTGACTGCCATGACCCTCCCCCGCCGCGACTTCCTTCGCCTCTCCGCCTGTGCCGCGTTCGCCACCGCCGCGGGCCGGGCCGCCCCACAGACTGTCTCCGCGACCCCGGCCGCAGCCGGGCTGGGCGACGACGTTGACTTCAGCCGCTGGATCCAGCCGGTGCCGACCGGCGCCGTCTTCGAGAGTCCCGACTGGTGCATCTGGTGCGGCTCCGCCATCCGGGGTGACGACGGCAAGTACCACCTCTTCTACTCCCGCTGGCCGAGCAAGCTCGGACACAAGGCCTGGGTGACGCACTCCGAGGTGGCTCGCGCCGTCTCCGACTCGCCCACCGGTCCCTATCGTCCGGTCGACGTGGTGCTGCCCGCGCGCGGGGGCGGGTTCTGGGATGGTTCCTGCACGCACAATCCCACCATCCTGCGCGTGGGAAAAAAGTACTGCCTGTACTACATGGGTAACTACGGCGACGGCGTCGTGCAGGAACCGCTCAATTGGACGCACCGCAATCACCAGCGGATCGGCGTGGCCACCGCCGACTCGCCCGCCGGTCCCTGGAGGCGGCTTGACCGGCCCGTGGTCGACATCAGCGCCGACCCGTCCGCGCCCGACGCACTCATGACCTCGAATCCCGCCGTAGCCGTCCGTCCCGAGGGCGGCGTGCTCATGGTCTACAAGGCGGTGGCGACCCAGGGCCCTGCGCCCTTCGGCGGCCCGGTGGTGCACCTCGTTGCCACCGCACCCCGGCCGGAAGGGCCGTTCACGAAGAACCTCACGCCGATCTTCACCAAACCCGGCGAACACTTCGCGGCCGAGGACCCGTTCATCTGGCACGACGGCGACCGCTACCGCGGCATCGTCAAGGACAACAACGGGATCTTCACCGGCCGCGGCTACTCGCTCGCCCATTGGGAGTCGCGCGATGGGTTCGACTGGCGCCCGGCCCGACACGTTTTCGTGAGCACCCCCGAGATCCTTTGGACCGACGGGCGACTGAAGAAACTCGATGCTCTGGAACGCCCCCAACTGGTGTTCGACGCGCACGGCGTGCCCGTCGCCCTGCTCTGTGCCGGCGCCTACGCGAAGGGTCGTGCCCGGAGCTTCAACGTGGCGATCCCGCTCCGTCGGCCTCCGGGGTGAAGGACGGACCGGAGGAGAACCGGCCCGGTGGCGCGGATTACCGGGGGGCGGCCTTCGCCCGCGCCTGCTGGGCGATGTAGGCGTCGATCGCGGTCTCGAGGATGACAAACCGCCATCCGTTGCCCGCCCTCTGGTAGATGCCCCCATCGAGCCTCGAGCCCGGGAGTCGCAGACGGGCGCGGTCCGGGGCGAGGGTCTCGACCTCGGCCAGCTGGAGGATGGAGGCCGCCGGATACGGCCGGTTGATCGCGTCCGAGATCATCACCGAGGCGGCAAGGTCCTCCGGGGTGGGCCACGCGGCCCGGGACTCGGGCGGCAGTGCCTGCAGCACCGCGGACGCCTTGGCCCGCGCCGTCTCGGATTCAAAGACCACCAGGGTCTTGACCCGCTCGAGGTCCGCGTTGTCGAGCGCCCAGGCGATGGTCTGCAGCGTGGCCTGCGGCGTGGCTTGTCCCTCGTCGCGATAAGGTCCCAGCATCGCCGCCGGCCGGCGCGTCTCCGGCTGGGCCAATGAACGTAGTGGCAATTTTGATACGGGCTCGCTGGCGACCGGCGGGACCTTTGCCCCCCGCGGGCCCAGCGCCGCAAGCAAGCGCTGGTTCTGCGAACGCAGGTAGGCGGCCTCGGCTCCGGTCCGGCGGTGGTGGAGGTACAGGCAGGTCGCGGTGATCAAGGCCGCGAGAATGCCGGCGGTGAAGGAGAGTTTCAGCGGAGAGCGCATGGCGATCAGGGCTGGCGGCTGAGCCTGACCAGCAGTTCGTTGTTCAGGTTGTTCGGCCAGCGTTCGACGCCGACGGCGGGCATGACGAATTTCCAGCCCTCGGGTGTCAGTTGGTACTCGTGAAAGTTGCGGTCCGATCCCTTGCGGCGCATCGCCACGCGCCCCGGGCTGAGCTCCACGGCGGTGAAGTTCGCGAACGTGTCGGGACCCGGAGGAGGGTAGATCAGCGCGTCGGCGGCGATGACCAGCGCATAGAACTGCTCCGGTGTGGGATAGGCGGCGCGGATCGACTCCGGATACGTGGCGAGCATCGCGGCCGCACGCTGGCGCAGTTCCGGATCGAACCAGATCAGTTTCGCGAGCAGGTCGACGTCGGTGGCGTCACTCGCATAGGCAAAACTCATGCCGGCGTTCGCCGCGGTGTCCTGACCGTGAAACGTATGGCCACGGATACTACGGGCGGCACCGGAGGGAGACTTCGCACCCGCCGCCGGCTCCGCTGCGGCTGCCGGGAGACTCCGCTCGGGCGCGGAGGCGCTGCGGGCGGCGCGGTGGGCGGCGGCCGCCTGAGCGACCACCCGCGCGCGCTCGGGCAGCGTTTCCACGCGGACGATTCGGTTGATCCGTTCGTTTTCGGTGCGGAGCATGGACAGTTCGGCCGAGCTGACGGTCTGGGGCACCGCCTGCCAAACCACGGCGGTGAGGGCCGCGGCCAGGCCCGCGCTCACGAGGGGTCCAACGATTTTGCTGGTCATAAAGAAGGTGGCGGCGCCGGCCGCAAAGCCGCTCGGCACCTGGGCGATCGCACCGGCGGCCACGCTCACGGCCAGCCCGCTAGGCGCGGCGGTGAGGACGGGACTGGCCAGGAGGGTGGCCAGCGCGGCGGCGGACGAGTCCACCCCGCGCGTCGCGAGGTTGTCCCGCAGCCGGTCGAGGGCGCGCGTGGCCCGCATGCGCGCGGTGTTCTCCTTGAGACGCAACCGCTCACCCACTTCGGCAAAGGAGAGACCGCCAAAGTAACGCAGCAGGACGATCTCGCGGTCGCTCTCCGGCAAGCGATCAATGGCCTCGTCGAGCAGGGGGCGAACGCGTTCCCAGTCGATGCTCGGTTCGGGCGGGGTGGAAGGATCGCTCATCGAGGTGACGGACTGCGCGAGTTTCTCCACCCGGTGTTCCTTGCGCAGGGTCTCCAGGCTGAGGTTGCGCGTGCAGCGATGCAGCCACGCCGCCAGCGCCGGGTGGTGAATGAGTCCGGGAGCGCGACGCGCCAGGGCCGTGAAGACCCGCTGGCACACGTCTTCGGCGAGGTGGGAACGCGCGCCCAGGCGCCGGCAGGCCGAACCGTGGACGAGGCCCAGGTAGCGGCTGACGATCGCCTCGAAGGCGCTCTCGTCCCGCTGGTCCACATAGCGCTGCAGCAGTTCGGCATCGGTTGGCATCGTGTCTACCTAGGATATGACCGCTGCCCCCGATTCCGCACAAACTTTCGTCCGAAGTTCATGGGTTCGGACCGCAAGTACGCGCACGAGGGTACAAGCCAGCGAGTCAGCCCCCCAGGTGACCGGGTCAATCCTGACATTTGGGGCTGACTCCGTGGAGTGCGCCTCCGGGGTGGGCCAGCGCCCGTCGGATCGGCGGTCAGGAGCCCGGTCCGGCGAACGGCACCTTGGCCTGGCCCAGGATCCGCTGGTAGCCCTCACGCAGGATCGCCAAGTCGGAATCGATCGCGATGTGGGTGAAGCCCATTTTTCGGTGTCGAGATGCTTCGGCGAGGTCGCGCAGCAGGATACCTGCCGGCTTGCGCGCGGCCTTGGTCGCCGCCAGCACGCGGCGCAGACCCTCGTCGAGCGAACCGACGGACCCGCCCGGGCGTACGCCAATGTCGTGGCCCAGATCGCCGGGTCCGACGAAGAGCACGTCCACCCCGTCAACCGCTGCGATCTCGCGTACGCATTCGACGGCGGCAATCGTCTCGATCTGCACGAACAGCACGGGCGCCGCGGACTTTGCGGCCGGCGCGGTCAAGCCGTAGCGGTAGGCGCGCACGGTGCGCGACATCCCACGGCAGCCGTGTGGGGCGTAGCGCATGGCCCGAACACAGGCCTCGGCTTCGGCGGCGGAGGCGACATGCGGCACCATGATGCTATCGGCGCCCCAATCGAGCGCGCGCTGGATGAGATCGGGATGCGGAGCGCCGACGCGCACAACCGCGGCCGCGCCTGTGCCTTTGACCGCCTGCAGGTTGGCGAGCAGGGTGGCTTCGGTGCCGCAGCCGTGCTCAAGATCGAACAGCAGCCAGTCGAAGCCGCTTTCCGCTGCGAGTTCGGCGACGACGGGAGAACCAAGGGAAAGCCAGGTGCCGAGGAGCGGGCGCCGCGCACGCAGCGCGTCCAGACGTTGGGGATTCATAGGGAAGCGGGATCGGCAGCCGCACGCAGCCCGGCGCGGGCCACGGCGAGTCGCCGCAGGGTGAAGGTCTTGAGATCAGCACCGGAACCTCCCGCACCGATCAGGAAGAAGTTGGCCGACCGCTCGAAATACCCGGCGCCGACGCGGATGACGGACTTGAAGAGCAGGTTTCGCAGGAGGTGCAGCCAGAATCGGCGACGGTGGTCGGTCGGCAGTGCACGCCGTGATCGGTAGCCGGTCAGCGCGCGCGCAAGGAAGGCGCCGTCGTGGAAACATGCGAGCAACGACAGATCGTCCAGTGGGTCACCACCAACACAGTCGTCCCAGTCGATCACCGCCGTGATCCGGTCCGGCTCGCCGAGGAGATTCCAGAGCGCGAGATCCTTGTGTACGAGCACGCCGTGCCCGAACTCAAGCAGGCCGCGATGCGCATCAATCTCCTGGCGGATCGCCCGAACCTCGTCGAGGCCGAGAAACCCGCGCACGGCCAGAAACTCCAGATGCGCATCAAGCCGTGTGTGGAAATAGTTCGCGTAGGTCCCATGCAATCCGGCCAGTCGGCCGGCCGTCTGGGCGATCCCCGCGTCGAAGGGCCCAAAGCCCTCGACGACGACGTCCTGCCAGGCCGCGATCAACCGACCGGTCTGCTCCGCCACGGCAGCGGCGTCGAGCGTGCCGGACTTGAAGTGGCGGTTCAGATCGAACTGCGGCACCCACGCCAGGATCTGCCAGGCAAACGGCACCTCGCAGCGCGACACGTCGGCGTCGAACAGCTGCGGCGTCGGCACGCCGACGGCGGCAAGGCGCTGCATCACGAGCGATTCGACCGCTAGGTAGTCGTCCCTCTCGGGACCGTCCTCGATTCGCACGAAGTACTCGCGACCCACGTCGGTTGCGACAAAGGTCAGGTGATTGCCCTGCCCGGGTCCGGGCCGAAGTGAAACCGGCTCGCGGCCGAGGTACCGCGTCACGACCCCGCGGACGAGCGCCTCCAGTTCGGGTCCGGAACGGCGGGACTCGGTTGCCGCCGTGCCGTGAAACGCGGCCGGGCGGTCGCATTTCCAATAGTAGATGCCGGCGCGGGTGGAAGGGCGGGTCATCGGGAAGGCGACTGCCCAACGGCTGTCGTGGCAGAATCCGAAACAGCCGCACCGGTCACTTCTTCCGCCGGCACCGGCCGACGGCGCCACCAGCCGGCAACAACGCTGCCGACGAGGGTTTGGACGACACTGCTGAATACGGCAGGCACGGCGGCCAGCGGCTCGACGGGGAAATGCTTCTTTGCCAGAACGGCCGCCATGCCGCCGTTCTGCATGCCAACCTCGATCGCGATCGTGCGGGCGATGTGGCGCGGGTAACGCAACAGGCGCGTGACGACGTATCCGAAGAAGAATCCGCCCACGTGCAGCAGCGCCGCCGCGAGGAAGAGCTTGCCGGCGTTGGCAATGACAGAGTCGGCGTTCTGGGCCACAATACTGCCGGCGACGAAGATCAGGGCCACGACCGACACCAGCGGACCGTAGGGAGAGATCTTCGCGACCGCACGAGGGAATTTCCAATTGCAGAGCACGCCGGCCAGCACCGGCAGGACGACGACCTGCAGTGTCGTCAGGCACAGCGCCCAGCCATCGACCGGCACATAGCGGCCCGCGAGCACCTGGCACCAGAGCGGGGTCAGGATGAAGGCGAGCAGCGTGGATGTCAGCGTGACCATGACGGCGAGGGCGACATGGGCGCCCGCGAGAAACGCGATCACGTTCGACGCGGTGCCCGACGGGCAGCTCGCCACCAAAATGAGCCCGACCGCCAGCCCCGCTTCAAGTCCGAGGATCCGCCCGATGCCCCAGCCCAGCAGCGGCATGATCGTGTAATGCGCGACAAACCCCAGCGCGAGGGTCCCGGGAGCGCGGAAGAGTTGTCGGAAGTCCGCCAGCGTGAGGGTGAAGCCCATGCCGAGCATGACGACCGTGAGCGCCCATACCACCATCGGCCCCGTGAACCACGCCAGCGCCTCCGGCTTCACCAATCCTAGCACGGAGGAGGCAATGATCCAGAGTGGGTAGAGGCTGGTGAAGCGTTTGATCATGGCAGCGGGTCTCAGCGCGCGGTCACTTCGCCCTGGCAGCCGCTTTCAGGGCGTCGAACTCTGCTGGCTTGAGCGTGCGATGCGTCGCTTGATTCGCGACACGAAGCAGCACCGACCGAGGATCAACGAGCCGGCCCGCCTTGATGTCGGTCTCCTTGATCCGGTGATAAACAACGGTCTTGGACCCGGTGCCGTCGGTCCCACCCGTGCGCTGAAAATCGTGCACGATGTGGATCGTCCCGTCGGGCTCGACCGCGGCGTCAGGGTAGGACGTCGCGCGCTCGTCGAGCAGCAGCGAGTGCGCCCAGGAGCTGCCATCGTCCTCGGAGAGGAAAGCGGTCATGTGCGTCCGGCCGGAAGGACGATTGATGTGGTAGCCGTTCTTGATCAGCAGAATGTTTCCCGAAGGGAGTCGTTGGAAAAACGTGCGCGACGACGGACCCTGGATGCCTTTGGCAGGCGCCAGATCGGTCCAGGTGCGGCCTTGGTCGTGTGAGTACGATTCGCCGATGCCATACTTCGCGCGGCCGAGCATCCAGAACGTGCCGTCCTTTTTCTCCACGATCATGTGTTCCTGAAAGGTGCGGTCCTGCGGCGGGATCCTTGCCTGGGAATAGTAGCGCAGCGTGCGGCCACCGTCTTCGGAGATGAAGACATTCGCATGATGCAGTTGCGGCAATGAATGCGCGTACTCCGGTTCAATCGCCCCACCGCCGGCGGAGCGGCCGCGTTTCATATCGGGGCCGAAATGTTCGATCAGGTAGAGCCACTTGCCATCACGGGTGACGAACGGCTTGTTCTTGGTATAGCCGTCAGAGAGACGCACGGGCTTGCTCCAGGTCGTGTGCTCGTTGTCGCCGTCGTCGGCGGTCATGGTCCAGTATCCGCCACGGCCGTCCCAGAAGCCGTAGACCTGACCCCACATCAGGGTAACCTTGCCGTTCGGGTCGGTCCAGATGCCGGGATCGTTCGTGCGAACCGGTCCGTCGATATCCACGACCAGCACGGGCTTGCTCCAGGTGTCGCCATGGTCGCCGCTGGTGATCAAGACCGTGCAGTTGTCCTCGTCCTCGTTGATATCGCCGGTCTTGAACGTCACCCACAACCGGCCGCCGCGCGAGACGGCGATGCCGGGACCGCAGAGGAACATCCGGTTCTCATCGAGATAACGCTCAGGGACGGGGGCGGTGTGGAGGTCGGGAGGCAGGGTAGCATCCCTGAGCTCGGGTGCAGCTGCCGCCGGTTCAGCCGCCAAGACGGCGAGGAGGGCAAACGAGGACAGCGCGCGGCGGGAGCGGATGATCATCATGAAAACAGGATCGACTGAAACGATGGATACGGGCTCGCCATCGCGGGGAGCCCGTGAGGCGTGGAGACCGTGAAGGGAGTCAGAAGGACCATCGGAACGAGGCGTAGATCTGCCGCGGCGGCGTCTCCGAGAGCACCTGGGAGACCGGCGCGGCCTGGATGAAGCGGTCGTTGAAGGCGTTGTTGACCTGGAAGTCGAAGCGGCGCGGGCCCCAGGTGTAGCTTACACCGAAATCGGCTTTGCTTTGCGAACCGAAACGGAAGAGGTTGTCGGAAGTACCCCACATTTCTCCCACGCGGATGTAACCGCCGCGGATGCTGAAGCCGTCCTGATCGGGCGCGTGGAAATCGTAGCTGAGGAAGGCGCTGTATTCGTTGGTCGGAACCGACGGGATGAAGAACGTGCCGCTTGCGAGCTTGTTGGCGGTCTGTGTGTCGGCGAAGGAGGCCACCAGGTTTAGTCGGTCGGCGATGCGGCCGAAGACCTGCACCTCGACACCTTTCACCTGCTCACCGTCAGTAAGGAAGAACTCGTTGTAGGCAGAGCCGTCCGGACCGACCCGGATGATGTTCACACGCTGGTTGATGCGGCTGATCTCGTACCACGATGCGGTCACGCTGAGCCGACCGCCGAGGACTTCGGCCTTGACTCCGGCCTCCTTGAGCTCGCCATTGCGCGCGCCAACAAGTTTCTCCTGCATGCGCGGGTCGGTGAGCGGGAGCAGATCGTAGCGGTTGCTCACGGTGGTCTCCTGTGTGTCCTTCGAGATGACGCCGTAGAACGAGATCCAGTCTTTCGGGGAGACCGTGATGCCATAACGCGGCGAGGCGGTGTAGGCGCCCCAGTCGTTCTTCTCGTCGGGGCGGACGACGACCTTGTAGTGCCGGTAGGAACGGCCCTCGTCAAGGCGGACGCCGGCCATGACCTTCAGTGCACCGCTGAAGAAGCTCGCCTGGTGCTGGAAGGGGAAGCCCGCGTTCTCCGCTTCGAAGTAGTCGGAGCTGTTGTCGCGGACATTGGTCGGCAGCGCGCCGTAGACCGGGTTCGTGTAGTTGATCGGCGTGAGTGCACCGATGAGGTTGAGCGCGTTGTAGTGATAGCCGTTCAGCTCGTAGCCCACGAGGGTCATGTGATGACCGCCCAAGAAATCATATTGCGCCACGAGCTCGCCCTGCAGTGCCCACTGATGGCGGGTATCGTTGTAGTTCAGGTACTGGCGGTTGATCAGAATGTCGCCGTTGGCGGCGAACGTCGCCCGCGGACTCGGATCGGCCCAATAGACCTCGCGCTTGCGGGAGCCGAAGAGCGCGCCCTGGCGGAAGACGAGGTGCTCGTTGAATTGGTGCGTGAGTGCGAGCAGGACATTGCCCAGATCATCGTATCGACGATCCCAGTGCTCCCCCATGTCGAACTCACGGCGGGTCGGCCCCTCGGGCAGACCAGGCGGGTTGCCCGGCGTTCGACTTGTGAGGTAGGCGTTCGCGGCGCGGCCCGGGATACGGAACTTCCCGAGGTCGGCTGACAGCGCGAGCTGCGTTTTCGCGGAAACATCCCATTCAAAACTGGGGAAGAACGCCAGCGAGCGGGTCTGCTCGAACAGCCGGTAACCGTCATCCTCCTGATATGAGGCAATCGCGCGATATCGCAGCGAGCCGTCAGTATTGAGCGGACCGGTGGTGTCGGCGACGACCCGCCGGAAATTGTCGCTGCCCAGGACGGTCTCGACCACGCTCGACCGCTGCTTCTGCGGACGCTTGGTGATGAAGTTAACCGCACCGCCAACCTCACCACGACCGATGGTGGCGGAGGCCGGTCCCTTGATGATCTCGATACGCTCGACATTGGCGAGGTCACGGCTCGTCTCGGAAATGCGGAAGCCGTCGACAAACGACGCGTCGACGATGAAGCCGCGCACAATCAGATTGTTCGGCTGGTGGGTCGAGCTGCGCTTCTTGACGTTCGGCACATAGCGCACGGCGTCGGTCAGCGTGTAGGAAAAGGTGTCCTTGAGAAACTGACCCGTCACGACGTTCAGCGTCTGCGGGATGTCCTTGAGCGGCGTGTTCAGGCGCGTGGCAGACGTGGCGGTCGAGACGCCGTAACCGGACTCGCCGCCGGCGGCGACCTTGAAGGCGTCGAGGGTAATGACACGATCCTTGTCGGCGCCGGAGTCGGAGGCCGGCGCGGGACTGGTGGTCTGGGCGGCCATCTGGCCGAAGCCGGCGGCGGCCAGGCACAAGCGGGCGGTGAAACCTGCGAGGGTTTTCATGGGGTATAAGCGGGAGGGATAGGGGTGGTTAATGCGACCCATGGCAAGCCACGGCGCGGATGGGGCGAGGACTATGCCACGGGCCGCGGGACTAAAGCCGGCCGTTACGTAAATCGTTAAGTTTTTTGGCGCTTTTCAAGATGCCCGTGACCAGACCATGCTCGCGTTGCACGCCGCCTCCGATGCCCCGCTCCCCCAACATGCGCGACGTCGCCCGGGCCGCCCGGGTCTCCATCGCCACCGTCTCCAAAAGCCTCGCGAACAAGACCGACATCGCGCCGGCCACCCGCGCGCGCATCCTGGCGCTCTGCACGAAGCTCGGCTACCGGACCAATCCGCTCGTCGCCGCGCTCATGCGCAGCCGGCGGCGGCACGCCGCACCCGCCGCGGGCGTGACGCTCGCCTACGTTACGGCCTTCCCTACCGCCGACGGCTGGCGCCGCCACCCCGCACCGATCTTCAGCCAGATGTTCGCCGGCGCGGAGGCGCGGGCCCGCGAGCGCAACTACCGTCTCGAACACCACTGGCTCTACCGCGACGGCATGAGCAACCAGCGCTTCTCGCGCATGCTCGAGGCACGCGGCATCCAGGGCGTCCTCCTCGCACCCGTGCCCGACGCCCAGGCGTCAATCGAGCTGAACTGGCCGGCGTTTTCCGTCGTCGTGCTGGGCCTGACTCCATCGACGCGGCAATTCCACCGCGTGACGACCGACTACTATCAGTCGATGCTGCTCGTCATGGAGATGTGCCGGCGCCATGGCTACCGCCGCCCGGGCTTCGCCGCGAGGCTAGGCACGGTCGCGCGCCTTGAGCACCGCTGGGAGGCGGCCTATCACGTGGCACGCGAGAAGTTCGGCTTCACGCAGGCGCCGGCGCCACTCATCGCCGAGGAGTGGTCCGCCGACAACGTCGGCCGCTGGCTCCAGCTGGCGCGGCCGGACGTGGTCGTCGGGCCCGTGCTGGGGAGGCTCGATGAACTGATTGCAGCCGCCGGCCGGCGCGTGCCGGACGACATCGGGCTCGTCGGCCTACTCGTGCCACGCCCCGGCGACCGGCTCGCGGGCATCCTGCAGGACGGCGAGATCATCGGCGCAACTGCCGTTGACCAACTCGTCGGCCAGATCGAGCGCAACGAGACCGGGGTCCCACCCCACCCGATCACGCACACCATGCTCGGCCGCTGGAACCCCGGCCGCACCATCCGCGCCGAAGCGTTCGCGCCCGGCCTATGAATGCCGCCAGCGGTCCGGCGAAGTGTCATCCATCGGATGACACTGTGCCGGGGCGACACTTCGATGCGGCTGCAGAGCCGGGCACTGCGGGAGCTTCGATCCACAGGGTCCTTACGTCCTCACTCACTCGGCACACGGCAGGGCGCGAACCGGTGTTGGGTGATCTCATCCGAAGAAATCCCTTGTCAGTGGACGGCCTTTCGCCTTTCCGATGGAGGAGCTTCGACCGCCGTGGGCTCGATCTTCTCCTCTTCTGAACCGGTTCCCGCACCTGAGCAGAGCCGCTGGCTCTCGGAGGAGGTGCGCCCGCATGAACCGGCGCTGCGCCACTACCTGCAGGCTCACTTTCCCTCGGTCGAAGCCGACGACGTCGTTCAGGAATCCTACCTGAAACTGCTTCGCGCGGGCGCCGCCGGGCGCGTGGAGTCGGCCCGTTCCTACTTCTTCACCATCGCACGCAACACCGCGCTCACGCTCTTCCGGCGGCGCAAACTCTACTCGGACGTCCCTCTCAGCGATCTGCCCGAATGGAACCTGCTCGCCAGTGAACGCAATGCGGCGGAGCTGGCGGATCTGCGACAGCGCTTCGAACTCGCCGTCGAAGCCGTCGATCAGCTGCCCGGACGGTGTCGGGAAATCCTCCAGCTCGCCCTTATCCAGCGCATCGCCCCCGCGGAGATCGCCTGCCGGCTGGGGCTTTCCGAGAACACCGTTTACGTGCAGATCGCCCGTGGAATGAAAAAGTGCCGCGACTATCTCAGAGAACGAGGAGCCCAGCCGTGACGCCTTCCTCCTCCATCGAAGACCAGGCTGCCTCGTGGGCGGCGCGACACTGCGCCCCGCTTTCTCCCGCGGAGGAGGCCGAGTTTCGGGCCTGGGTCGCGGCCGACCCCCGGCACGCCGCCGCGTACGCCGAGTTTGAATCAACACTCCGCGCCGTGGCCTTTCCCGCCGACACCGGTCTGGGTGCGGCTGCGGTGGACCGCCTGAATCGCCGTGCCACCCGCCGCCATCGTCGCCGGCAGGGTCTCGCTGCCACCGGGCTCGCCGTCATGCTCCTCTGCGTGGCTTGGATCTCTTTCAACCGTCCCGTGACCCTGCCCGTCCCCATTGCGCGCTCCCTCGCGGTCGCCACGCGCCCGGATCTCCGGGCGCTTCCCGATGGCACGACGGTGGAACTCAATGCGGGTGCCGAAATTCGCGTCTCCTTTTCGTCCGACACCCGCGCCGTCACGCTCCTTGGCGGCGAGGCACTGTTCCAGGTAGCGCACGACTCGAAGCGCCCGTTTGTCGTAACTGCCGGCGATGTCGCAGTCCGGGCTGTCGGAACCGTCTTCTCCGTCCGCTACGATGATTCCGAGATCGCCGTGCTTGTGACCGAAGGCCGTGTCGCCGTGCAGAAGCCCACCGAATCCGCTCCGCCTGGATCCGGCCCTGGCGGACAGTCGCCTTCGATCGTCGATGCACCGACGCCGCCCGAGCAGCTCCTGCTCGACGCTAATTCCCGCGTGCGCGTTCCCCT
Source organism: Opitutaceae bacterium (assembly GCA_046346755.1). Taxonomy (GTDB): domain Bacteria; phylum Verrucomicrobiota; class Verrucomicrobiia; order Opitutales; family Opitutaceae; genus UBA6669. Next base: position 141,527 of record JAXMHM010000010.1, read on the forward strand.
CGACACCGCCGGCAATCCGGGCCCGGGCACGGTCGCCGTGGTCAACGCCCGTGATCGGCAGTCCCTGCTTGCCTGGCGGGACCAACGGGTGGAGTTCACCAACATTCCGCTCGGCGAAGCCGTCAACTACTTCAATCGCGAAGGCCGGGCCCGGCTGATCGTGTCGGACCCCGCCGCCGCCGCCATCCGGCTGAGCGGTATCTATTGGGTGAATGACGCCGAGGGGTTTATCCGGCTGCTCCAGACCGGTTTCCACCTGGAGGCCCAGCCCACGCCCGACGGCATTCTGCTGAGCTCACGCTGAGCCTTGCGGGCGGGCGTGGGCGTGAATCTTCACGGGCGTGTAAAGATTCTAGGTCGTCGACGAGTCTCACTCGCGACCATGACCGTTGCCACCAAGCTCTTCCGTCCGGCGGACCTCCGCCGGTGTCTCGTGCCCTCGGTCGCGCTCGCGATCGTATTGCTCGCGGCTTCGCAGTCCCACTCCGCACAGGCCGCTGACCCGGTCGCAGCAGCCGTGCGCCGCACGTTTAACGTGCCTGCGGGCGTCGCTGAGAATACGCTCAAGGTGTTCTCCTCGCAGTCCGGACGCGGTCTGATCATGGACGCCGAAGCCGTGGCCGGCATTCGCACCCACGCAATCAAGGGTGAGTTTGCACCGGCGGACGCGCTCCGCCGCATGCTCCGCGGCACTGGACTCACGGCCGCCCAGGACGAACGCAGCGGCGCCTTCGTGGTCAATCGCGAGACCGCCACCTCCCCTGCGCCGGCCTCAGCACCGGCGGCGCGCCACGCGGCCGCCCTTCCCTCCCCGCACCTCGCCGCCGACACCGCCGCATCCTCGGCCACCAGCATCATCGAGGGACGGGTGCTCAATGTCACCAGCGGAAACTACCTCAACAATGCACGCGTCACGGTGGCGGGAACCCATCTGCAAACGTTCACCAACGAAGAAGGCTTCTACCGCCTTGCAAACGTTCCTGCGGGAACCGTTCAGCTCATCGCCTCCTTTGCCGGACTTGATCCGCAAGCCCTCCCCGTCGCCCTGCGCGGAGGCACCACGGCCCAGGCCGACTTCGAACTTTCGCTGCGCGCCTCGCGCACCGCAGCCAGCGACGCCATTCGACTCGAGGCCTTCACCGTCGAGGAACGCGAACTTACCAGCCAGAGTGTCGCCCTGCAGGAAAGGCAGAACGCTCCCAATCTGAAGAACGTGATCGCGCTCGAGGAGGACATGGGCGAAGGCAACGTGGGCGAGCACCTGAAATTCGTTCCAGGCATCGCTCTCGATCTTAACCCCCAGTCGCCCGCCTTCGCCTCCATCCGGGGCATGCCGAACAGCGGTACCCTGGTCATGACCGACGGCGCCGAGGTGGCCTCCTCCGGCGTGTCAGGCCGCGCCGCCGATCTCGGTCTGGCCGCCGCCGGCAACATCGACCGCATCGAAATCACCAAGGTGCCCACGCCCGATCTCCCTGCCAACGCCGTGGGCGGCTCGATCAACATGATCACCAAGAGCGCCTTCAGCCGGAAGAAGCCGCTTTTCTCCTACAACGCCTTCGCCACCTACACCACGCCTTCCGGCTTTCGCGACGGAGGCCCTGGCGGCATCTTCAGTCGCAGCGACGGACCCGACGCAAAATCCGACATGAACCGCGTCAATCCCGCGGTGAATCTCTCCTACCTCTATCCTGTCAATCGCTCCCTCGGACTCTCCCTTTCCCTTAGCAAGTCCCAACGCTACACGGATTGGGATTTCCGCCGGCCCGGCTGGGACAAGGTCCGCGGCCTGAAGACCTCCGAAAACCTCAACCACCTTCCCTTCGGCGAAGAAAAAACGCTCGCCGCCTTCAAGGCCGACTGGAAGGCCTTTCCGGATCACACCCTGACCTTCAGTGCCTCTTACTCGAACCAGGACATCTTCACGCGCCAGAACCCGATCACCACGTCCTTCGGCACCGGCTATACCGGTGACGCCTCGTTCAGCCAGGGCGCGGCCACCGGGGCCGGTACCGCCACAATGGCTGCGTCCGGAAACAATCAATACAAGACGCTCGCGCTCTTCACCGTCGGCCATCGCTTTCAGGGCCGGGAGTGGACCACCGACACCAGCATCAGTCATTCAAACTCGAAGTTCGAGTTCACCGACGTCTCCGACGGTTTCTTCGGCAGTCTCAGCGCCCGCATCCAGCAGCTCGTGCTGCGCTCCGATTTCTCGGATGCCGAATCGCGGCTCGCCCCCGCGCAGACCGCGCTCAACCGAGCCGGCGCCGTTGTCGACCTCTACGACGGCACGAAGCACAGCCTCGTCAGCGCCGGCAGCGCGGAGCAAACGATCAGCGACCGGCTGATGCGGGCCAACGTGAACGTGAGCCGCGAGTTCCGCGGGCGCATGTCGCTGACGCTCAAAGTTGGGGGCTCGGTCAGCAACAAGAACAACGAAACCGAGGCGGGAGCCAAAAGCTGGGCCTTTACTCCCCCCGGAGGCGCCGCCGCCCAGATCGCCGGCAACTACGATCTGGTTCCGGAGGAGTTCTCCCGCGTCAACTTCTACACGGACATCAACGGCCAGCCGGTGCGCGTGCGCTACCTGAGTCTCGACAAGCTGAAGAAACTGGCCGACGCCAATCCCTCGTGGTTCGTCCTCGACCAGACCGCCGCGCACGTCAGCGAGTCCAACCTGACGAAGGAAATCGAGGAAACCATCTCCGCCGGCTATCTCCGTCTCGATGCCAAACTGTTCGACAACCGCCTGTGGATCGTCACCGGCGTGCGCTACGAACACACCCGCGACCAGGGTGAGGGCGGCCTGAACGACATCCGGCGCACGTATCGCCAGGATGCGAACGGCAATCTCATCCTCGACGCGGCCGGGCGACCCATTCGCATCACCACCGTGGCCCTCGACAATGCCCGTCTCCAGTACGTCAAGCGGGGCGCGCAGTCGGACAATAGCTACGATGGTTTTTACCCCAGCCTCAATACCAGCTACGCCCTAACCTCCCGGATCATGGCCCGCGCCGCCTACGCACGCACCATCGGGCGCCCCAACTTCAACGAGATCATCCCTGGAGTGACGATCACCGATCCCGGGGCGACGGATGGGAACCGCACCATTACAGTGATCAACTCCGCGCTCCGGCCGTGGACAGCGGACAACTTCGACGTGAGCTTCGAACTTTACGGCGTGCGCGACGTGTTTTTCACCGTGAGCGGCTTTCGCAAGGACATCACCGGCTTCTTCAACACGACCCGCCTGCCCGCGTCCCCGGAGGCGCTGGAGGCCGCTGGGCTTCCCGACGACTACCTCAACTACGAGATCATCACCAAACGCAACGGCGGCAAGGCGACGGTCAGCGGGATCGAAGTCGAGTACCGCCACGCGCTCACGTTCCTACCCCACTGGGCCCGCGGCACGCAGATCTTCGGGAACCTCACGTCCATGGACCTCAGCGGGCCGAACGCGAACGACTTCTCCGGTTTCACCTCCCGCAACGGCAACTGGGGGGCCAGTTTCTCACGCCCGCGCTTCAACGCCCGCATCTCCGTCAACTACACCGGCACCCGCCGCCTGGCCTCGGTCGCCTCAAGCGCGACGATTCGCCCCGACAGCTACAGTTTCTACGCCCCCCAGACCCGGATCGACCTCGCCTTCGACGTCATGCTCTCGCGTCGGTATTCATTCTATGGTGATGTGCGCAACCTGACCGGCGCCCCGTTGCGCCGAGGCACCTGGTCGCCCGACACCCCGGCGCACGCAAAATTCGACGTCCTGCAGTTCGCCGGCACGCTCTTCACGGTGGGTGTGCGCGGACGCTTCTAAACGCTCTTTCTCCATCACCGAATCCATGCACCTTCCAACCAACTTCCTCCTACGCCATTTCGGCGTCGCTCTTGCGTTAGCCCTCCTGCCGCAGCTTGCGGCCGCGGCGGACACCCCCTCCGAAACGGCCCCTCCTTCGGTCGTCCGCTATGTCGCGGTCGACAATGTCTGCGCCTGGCCAAATCTCAGCCGGATGCCGGACGGCACGCTGCTGGCGGTCATCCACAACCGCCCCAGCCACGGACAGATGGAGGGAATGATCGAGGCATGGACCAGCGTCGATGGTGAGCGGTGGGAGAAGCGTGGCTACCCGGTGACGAATGATCCCAGAACCGTGCGCATGAATGTCGCCGCCGGCGTGGCCGGCAACGGCGAACCCATCGTGCTCTGCTCCGGTTGGACGGATGAGAAACAGCCCGAGCGGCCGAAGCAGAACATCTTCCGGGACAGCACCGTACCGATGCGGGTGGCCCGCTCCCGGGACGGCGGCCGTACCTGGACGCAGTCCGACGGCGTGCCGCGCGCGCAGCCAGGGTGGACGGACTACATCCCTTTCGGCCCGATTCTGCGCGGGGAAGATGGCGCGCTGCACACCACTGCGTACGCCGGCGAATACCGGGACCCAACGAAGAGCACCAAGACCAAACCGCACTACAGCGTGTGGCACTTCCGGAGCGACGACGACGGCCGCACCTGGGCGCCCACGTCCCTGATCAGTTCCCGACACAACGAGACGGCCCTCGTCCATCTCGGCGGAACCCGGTGGCTCGCCGCCGCGCGTATCGATGCGCTGGAGTTGTTTCGCAGTGACGACGACGGTCGGACCTGGCAGGGCCCGCAGCGGGTCACGGAACGCAACCAAATTCCCGGCCACCTGCTTCGCCTCGCCGACGGGCGCCTTCTCATGACCTACGGCAGCCGGGTGAAGGATCAGCACGGCGTGCTGGCCCGCCTGAGCAACGATGACGGACAGACGTGGGGCACCCCGATCCGCCTGGCGCGCTCACTCGACTGGGACTGCGGCTACCCGAGCAGCATCCAGCGCGGTGACGGACGCATCGTCACCGCTTTCTATTCCAAACGGGCCGAGAATCACGAACGATACCACATGGGAGTGGCCATTTGGGAGGCACCGGCCAGGCCATGAGGCTCATCCGGCCCGCGCTTCTGTTCACCGCCGCCTGCGCCGGATTCACCCTCCGCGGTGCCGCCCCGCACAACGAAAGTGCGATCAATTCGGCCACCGGCGCCCGGCTCGCCGCCGCGCCGGATCCGTTGCCTTCCTCGGGGGAACGAATCACCCCGCGCCTCCACGATGTGAAGGTCATCAGCCACCAGCGCGGCTACTACCACGGATGGGCCACCGTGACCGCCTCGCGCACCGGGAGGTTGTTTCTCGTTTACTCGGGTGGTCGCGACTATCACGTCTGTCCCTTCGGTCGTCTCGACCTGATGGTGTCCGACGACGGCGGAGAATCCTGGAGCTGGCCCCGCACTCTCGTGGACAGTCTCAGCGACGATCGTGATTCCGGGATCGTGGAGACGAAGAGCGGCGTGCTGCTGGCCTCCTTCTATACCTCGATCGCCTACCAGCAGCACTTGAACAATCCCGCGCGTTTGCTGGCCAAGGTGTACGGCACCGAACTGGACGCGCAACTGGACCGCTGGCGGCTGGCCGAGACGGGCACCACCCAGCAGGAACGCCAGAGCGACGTCGGCCGCTGGCTGGTGCGCTCCACGGACGGTGGGCGCACCTGGTCCACCCGCTACGTCGCTCCGGGGTACTGCCCCCATGGACCGATCGCGCTCCAGGACGGCCGGGTATTCTATGCGGCAGGCGACGGCAAGAAATCGGCCGCTTGGAGTTCCTCGGACGACGGCCTCACTTGGACCCATCTCGCCGATCTTCCCGTGCGCGCCGGAGAACTCCACTCCGTCGAAGCCGCCGACGGAACCCTGCTCGTGCACGTGCGAGACAAGCGGGAGACACCCCAGGGCGTGGTTCAGGACACGCTCCAAACCCGTTCCACCGACGGCGGCCGCACGTGGTCGAAGGCCCGATGGGTCGCGGCCGGCTACCCATCGCACCTGCTTCGCCTTCGCGATGGAACGCTACTTGCCACCTACGGCTCACGCACACCACCGCTGGGCATTCGCGCCAAGGCCAGCCGCGACCACGGGAACTCATGGTCCGAGGAGTTTTTTCTCACCACAGACGCCCCCAATTGGGATCTCGGATATCCGAGCACCGTGGAACGAGCGGATGGCCAACTCGTGACGATCTGGTACGAGGCCCCGGCCGACGACCGTCACGCCCAGCTTCGGCAGGTGCGTTGGGAACTGACAAAACACCCGTAGCGCGAGGTGCGAAGGTCGGAAATCCGTAGCACCGGTCCGTACTTCAACGTTAAAAGTTAAGCGTTCAGCGTTGGGCGTTCAGAGTTCAGCATTGGGCGTTCAGCGAGCCAGTCTGTTATCGCGCCTTGCGGATCCTGTTAGGCGTCTCCATCCCGCGACTCAATGTCAGGCAGGAGCACGGTGAGCAGCCCGAGCAGCGGCAGCCATCCGCAGAGCTGAAAGACATAGGCGATGCCTGTGTGGTCCGCAATCTTCCCGAGCACCGCAGACCCCAGTCCGGCGATGCCGAACGCGAGGCCGAAGAAGAGTCCGGCGACCATGCCCACGTTGCCGGGCATGAGTTCCTGGGCATACACGAGGATGGCCGAAAAGGCCGAGGCGAGGACGAGTCCGATCACCACGCTGAGAACGGCGGTGAGCACGAGCCCGGCGTGGGGCAGCGCGAGCGAGAACGGCGCGACCCCCAGGATCGAGAACCAGATGACGCGCTTGCGTCCCACCCGGTCGCCCACCGGCCCTCCGGCGATGGTTCCGGCCGCCACCGCCGCCAGCAGGAGGAAGAGCAGGTACTGGGCGTGCTGCACACTCACGCCGAACCGGTCGATCAGGTAGAACGTGTAGTAGCTTGTCAGTGACGCCAGGTAGACGTACTTGGAGAAGACGAGCGCAATCAGGACCCCGACGGCCAGCACCACGCGGCGTCGGGTCACCCCAGGGCGCACCGGCGCCCCCGCAGCGGCGGTTCCCCGGCTTCGCGGGCGGAGTCGGTGCGGGTTTTGGCTGTGCCAGCGTCCCACCCGCCAGAGCACGACCACCCCGATCAGGGCGAGCACGGAGAACGTCAGCACCGCCTGTTGTCCCCGCGGCATCACCACCAGTGCCGCCAGCAGGGGACCGAGAGCGCTGCCGGTGTTTCCGCCCACCTGAAAGAGGGACTGCGCCAAGCCGCGCCGGCGGCCAGCCGCCATGAAGGCGATGCGGGACGCTTCGGGATGGAAAATGGCGGACCCCGCCCCCACGAGCATGGCCGCGGTCAGAATGTGGGCAAAGTCACCGGCGTAGGCGACAGCGACCAGTCCGGCCAGCGTGAGCCCCATGCCGACCGGCAGTGAATAGGGCAGCGAGCGCCGGTCCGTCATCCAGCCCACGGCCGGCTGGAGCAAGGAAGCGGTCCCCTGGAAGGCAAACGTGATCAGGCCCAGCTGGCTGAAACTCAGCTGGTAATTTTCCTTCAGCATCGGGTAGATCGAGGGGAGCAGCGCCTGGATCGCGTCATTGAGCAGATGCGAGAAACTGATCGCGAACAGCACCGCGAAAACGGTGCGGGAGGCATCGTCTGCGCCTGTGTTGGGATCCGGTTCAGGTTTCATGCAGGAGTCGGTCAGTCTCCATCGGTCGCGAGATGAATTCAATCTTTCCGCGCCGCCTGCGTAAGCGCCCGCGTCGGAGAAGCGCGGAGGCGCAGGGGTGCGGAGTTCGATCCGGTGCAGGCGTGAAGCGCGAGGACGCATAGGGCATAGCTTGCAAAAAGTGTCACCCATCAGTCCGGATAGACGGTTACCTTACTGTGTGGATCTTACCGAGGGGGGTTCGGAAGTTTGAGCTCTCGCACTTCACGCTTTACCCTTCCCCCTGCACCGCATCGCGGTGCCGGCGCGGCCGCAAGGGCCATCCCTACAGGCGATGCGGAGCGCATCGTCACGGGCTCGGTGAGCCCGCCTACAGCTCCGCATCCCCGCGCCTTCGCGTCTTTCCGATCACAAGCACGAAACGGGTTCCCCGTTCCGCTACGTCCCGACAGAAGCCCTCACGATCGAACCTTGTGTCATCGCGTCGTTGTGCTTCCTCTCCGGACCGGATCGAACTCCGCACCCTCGCGCCTCCGCGTTTATCCGACCTCGGGCACGAAACGGGTGCCCTGAGCTGCTCACTTCGCGGTGCGAAAGCGCTCGTAGTCCATCTTCTCCAGGTCCGCGGCGCTCGGGCCGCCGCCATACTGGCGCCAATACAACTCCTTGAGCGGGTTCATGGCCGCGAGCGGTGCGTCCTCGTTCACGAGCAGCGGCCGGGTTTCCGTCCACCAGGCGTCGTAGGCCGCGGCGAGGCGCTCGACCACCGGGGGATGGTGGACGGCAACATTCGTCTGTTCGCCGGGATCGGTTTGCAGGTCAAAGAGCTGCCAGGCGGGTTTCTCGTCACCCGCGATCGAGACGAGGCGCCAGCGCGCATCCCGGATCGCGCAGTTCTTGTACTTCCACGCTTCCGGGGAGGTGCCGCGCGGCCATCGGCCGACATGGGTCACGAGGGTGCGGTCGGGCCACGGGGCGCGGGGATCTTCCAGCAACGGGAGCAAACTCCGCCCCTCGACCTGCCCTCGGGTGCGGGCATCGAGGCGGGCCCCGGCCAGGGCGGCGAGGGTGGGAAACACATCGATGTGCGCCGTGGCCGCACTCACCTCGCCGGGGGTGAACCGTCCGGGCCACGACCAGAACGACGCCGCGCGTACACCGCCGCGCCAGGGCGTGCCCTTCTGTCCGCGCAGGCCGGCATTCCAGACGCGGGTGCCGACCGTGCCTCCGTTGTCGGTGATGAACACCACCAGGGTATCGCGTTCCAATTCGCGGGCCTTTAAGTGATCCAGCAATCGGCCGACGTTGTCGTCGATATTGGCAATCATGCCGAAGAACTTGGCCGTCGCGGCATCGGGGACTTTGCCCGCATACCGCGCCTCGTCTTCCGGCTTCACCTGCAACGGAGTGTGGGGAGCATTGGTGGCGAGGTGCGCATAAAAGGGTCTCCCGGCCGCTGCCTGCGCGTCGATCCAGCGAAGGGCTTCGCGGAAGAACACATCGGTGCAGTAGCCCTTCGTCTTCACAAACGACCCGTTGTGGTAGAGGGCCGGATCGAAGTAGGTGTTGCCGGGGGCGTCGCCGCACGAACCGGGGTAGGTCTGACCGATGCCACCTCCACCGTGAATGAACACCTCATCAAACCCACGGCGCTCGGGACGATAGGCGGCCTCGTCCCCCAAATGCCACTTGCCAAAAATCCCCGTCGCATACCCCGCCGTGCGCAACACCTCGGCCAGCGTGACCGCACCGGGGGCGAGGCGTTCGCGCTCAAGGATGGTGTGGGTGATGCCGTTCTTGAATTCGTGACGACCCGTGAGCAACGCCGAACGCGTGGGTGCGCAGGTGGGGCTCACCTGAAAGTCCGTAAACCGCACGCTGGCGGCATGGAGCCGGTCGAGCTGGGGCGTCTGAAGGATCGGATTGCCGTGGGCGGAGAGGTCGCCGTACCCCTGGTCGTCGGTGATGATGAGGATGATATTGGGCGCCTTGCCGGCCGCGAAGGCGTGCACGCTGGCCACCCAGACGGCGGCACTGATCAGAAAAAGGGACTTCATCCTCACTCGAGCCGTTTAACCACAGAGAACACCGAGTGCACAGGGTGAAATGCCAGGAAAACCGAACGACGGGGTCGTCACCTGTCTTTTCGGATGAACCCCTTGGGCTGTGGCGCGGGGGGTGTCGGAAAAGGCAGGGTGTCAGGGCTGACCACGACGTCGGTGGTCAGCTTGAGCGGTGCCGGGCCGCCCAGATCGAAGGTCATCTCGAGAAAACACGCGGACCAGCCCTCGGCCGGTGTGGGCACACGCGCGGCATAGGTGTCGCCCTCGGCCTCGACCGGAGTCGATGTCCAAACCGGTCCGAGCGACTCGAGCCGGAAGTCCCGCGCCTTGGGGTTGTGCGCCTGCCAGAAAGCGACGGCCACCGGCTTGGTGCGGGTCGTGACCGCGAGGGTGCCGTCGGGCCGGTGGTTCCAGGAAAACTCTGGCAGCGGAGTCCGGGTGATGAGCGCGTGGTGCCAGGCGGTGAGCGTCGCATAGGCATCGGAGTTCCGCAGGCTGTGATCGGCATTGGGAATGTAGCGCAGGAACTTCGGTGCCGGCAGCTCGGCGAAGTAGAAGCGCGACGAGTCGGGCAGGAAGAACTGGTCGCCCGCGGCGTTGATCATCAGTTTTGGCAGGGTGAACCGGTCCCGATAGAAGAAGGGATCTTCAATCGTGTACAGCGCCGCAGCCTCCGGGGTGTCGTGCCAGTCGAGCACGCCGTGCCTCACATAGTCGCCCACCGCCGGCGCATAGAATCCATAGGCGCGGTAGTGGTGCTTGATCGAGTCCTCGATGTTGAGGACGTCGATGACGAGTGGGGCGAGGCCGACCACGCGCGCGTCGACCGCGGCGGTGGTCCATGCAGTCCAGCCGCGCTTCGATCCGCCGGAGACCACGAAGCGGTCGACGGTCAGCCCTCCCCCCTCGGCGCTGGCGAGAAACGCCGTCGCCGCATCCATCGCCCGGACCGCCGCCTTGGTCATGGGCAGGCGCGCGGGCCAGCGTTCGTCACCGGTTTTCAAATACTGGACCCAGGTGTAGGCAATCAGGTCGTCCTCGACCCGCTCCTTGCCGTCAGCGTGGAACATGAGCGGCTGGTTGGGCACCTGGCGCATTTCGACGACCACCGAACGGGTGGCCCGCGCGAGCTCGACCAGGTTGCGGGACGGCCTCGGGGGCTGGCCGGGCAGGTTGGATCCGCCGCCGAGGTAGAGCAGGGCGGTCGACGAGTCGACCTGGTTGGGACGGATGACGATGAGCGTGTGACGCCACTCCGTCCGGTTCACCTCGGCCGGGGTCAGCCAGTTTTGGGAAACGAGGTCCAGGACATAGGCCGTGCCCGTGCCATCATTCAGCTCGGCGGTCTTGGTCCAGCGGAAACTGGGATCCGGTTGCGCGACGTAGCGGTCGAGCGCGGTCTCCGTCCGGCCTCGACGCGCCGTATCGGCGGCGACGAGTGCCGGCCGGACAACCGGCAGCAGCAGCAACAACAGCAGGGCGCAACGCAGAGCAACCACAGGTGAGCGCATGGCGCCCGACCTTAGGGAGCTTCACCCGGCCCCTTCAAGCGGCGAGTAGCGTGGCCGCCTCAGGCCGCCTGCTTCCGTCGACCGAAGAACAAGCCGATCAGCAGGCCGAGCACGCCCGTGCCCGCGGCCACCCAGATGAGCGATTTTTCCGCGGCGTTGAGCAGCGGGTTGTCCAGCGCGTTGAATGAAACGTGGTAGCTCGCGAGGAGCCACTTGCCGTTTTCCTTCACGAGGGTGGCGGTCCAGCGACTTTTGAATTCGAGCTCCTTGCCCAACAGGGTATACTGACCGACGACTGAACCAAACGAGACCCCGGTGTCCCCCCCGTACAGCTGCGTCAGGTCATCGGGCGTCGGAGGCACCTTGTAGCCCTTGAAGGTCTTCTTTCCCATCCGTTCGAAAAACTCACGCAGCCCCTTCGCCCCGCGACAGACTTCGGCGTTCTGCCAGGTCACCACCACATTGGGGTGCACATGGGCGACCACCGCATCGATGTCGCCCTTGACGATCGCGTCGATGACCTGCGTCCGCAGGGCGCGCAGTTCGTTGTGCGCCGGATCCTCCGGCGCGGCCTGAACGAGGGGAAGAGCAGCGAGAAACAAAGTGCACGTGGCGGTCAGAAGGGACAGACGTTTCATAGTGGGTGGGTGGTGACGAAAGGGGTAATCAGGCGGAGCGCTCCATGGCAAGGGTTTGGCCCAGCTTCCTCGCGCGCCGACGGAATGGGTTCACGCGAAGCCGTGAAGACCCCAAAACCGGATGGAATCAGTTGAACCACCAATGGACACGAACGAACACGAACTCGGAGGGAGCAGGACCGCAGCTTTGTTCGATTCCCGTTCTGGTCTTCATCCGTGTCCATCCGCGTCCATCCGTGGTTGATCATTTCCGGATTCCACTCTGCCCCGTGACGGGGGTGGTCGGCCGCAGCACCACTGCCGCCACCCCGGCCGCGATCCAGCACAGTCCGCCGGCGACACCGACGATCCAGCGAAAGGCATCAACAAAGGCCCACCGAATGGCGCCCTGCACCGACGCCGCCATCGGAGCATCGAGGCCCGCCGGCAGAGGAGTGGCACCCAATTTCGCCGCGTCCCGAGTCAGCTGCGCAACAGTCCCGGCGGGAAGTCCCAGCTCGCCCACCCGGGCAGACAGGACCTGGCCAAAAAGGGCCAGCATGAGCGGCCCGAGCGCGGCGATCGCAAACACCCCGGCGAGTCGTGTCAGGCTGCTGTTGATGCCCGACGCGAGTCCGAGCTGGTCGGAAGTCACCGACGTCATCAGGGTGGTGCTGACCGGAGTCGCCGTGAGGCCAAGGCCCACGCCCACCACCAGCAGCCCCGGGAGGAAGCTGGACCCAAACTCGCCCGGTCCCGAGGTCACACCTGGAAGGGCCAGCAGCAGCAGCCCCACCCCGGTGATCCCACTGCCCACCGCCAGCGGCCAACGCGGGCCCTTGCGGTCAACCCAGCGTCCCGCCCAGGCGGAGAGCGCAATCAGGAGGACCATGAGCGGCACCTGCGTCATGCCCGCCATCGCCGGTTTGTAGCCCTGCACCTGAATCAGGTTCAGCGGCAGAAAGAAGAGGGTGCCGTGAAACGCGGTGTAGTACAAAAAGCTCACCGCACTCGCGCCGGCCAGGGTGCGGTGGCGAAAGAGGCCGAGCGGCAACAGGGGCCGCTCGGTCGTGAGCTGGGAGGCGATAAAAAGTCCCAGTCCGATGACGCCCACCAGCAGCGGCCCCCACACCCAAACCTCGCCGAGGCGGTGCTCCGACCAGCGGATCAGCCCAAAGTTGAGCGCCGCCAGCCCGGTGGTCACCGTCACCGCTCCGCGCAGGTCGAGCCGATGGCCTTGCGGGGTCGCTTCGTCGGAGGGAAGTCGGTAGGCGAGGATGGCCAGCGCGCCCAGCGCCAGGGGCAGGTTGATGAAGAAGACGCCACGCCACAGGCCCGCCCCGGCGAGGAGGCCTCCGACCACCGGCCCGAGGGTCGTCGCGAGCACGCTGAAGGCCGACCAGGTGCCAATCGCCCGGCCCCGCTCCGCCGGCCCGAAGTAGCTCGAGATCATCGCCAGGGACCCGGGGATCATGATGGCCGCCCCCACCCCCTGCACGACCCGCGCCGCAATCAGGGCTGGCACGGTGGGGGCCAGCCCGCAGGCCATCGAGGCAACGATAAAAACCGCAATGCCCGCCATAAAGGTGCGGCGTCGCCCATAGTGATCACCCAGCGCACCGCCGAAAAGCAGCAGCGCCGCCAAGGGGAGAGAAAATCCATTCGTGACCCAAAGGAGGTTTGCCCCGGTGGCCCCGAAGTCGGCCTGCAGCGCAGGCAACGCCACGCTCAGGGCCGTGCCATCAATGAACGCCATGCTGGAGGCGAGGATGGAGGTGACCAGCACCCAGCGGGCCAGCCGCCGGCGAGGATCGCCCGGGTCGGAACGGATTGGAGGCTCACTCATGGCTTGCGCCTTTCCACACGAATGGGCACCGCGGTCGCCGGTCGCAGGGTGATGCCCCCCAGCGGCGCTGGCAGCGCTCCGTCGAGGAGGGTCACGCGAAAGCGCGACAGCAGGGTTGCCAGGATGATCTTGGCCTCCATCAGCGCGAAGTGCTGACCGATGCAGGTGTGCGGCCCCGCGCCAAAGGGAAAATAACCATCGCGCAGCAGCAGGGGCGGCTCACCGTTGCGGAATCGGGCCGGGCGAAAGACCTCCGGCTGGTCCCACCGCCCGAATTGTCGGTGCACGACATAGGGCGACACCACCACGGCGCTGCCCGCGGGCAGGCGCCAGCCCCCGAGGTCGTCCGCCTCCACCACACGGCGCTCCGCAATCCAGATCGACGGGTACAAACGGAGGGTTTCCTGCAGCACGGCACCCACGTGTTCCAGCTGCGGCAGGGTCTCGATGGCTCCGTTTTCCCGGCCATCAAATGCCACGCGATCCAGTTCGGTTTGCACGTGCTCCAGTTCCCGCGGCGTCGTCGCCAGCAGGGCCAGCGCCCAGGTCAGCGCATTCGCCGTCGTCTCGTGGCCCGCGAGGAGGAACGTCACCACGTGGTTGCGCAGGTCCTCGTCACTCAGGGGGGCGCCCGAATCGGTTCGCGCCTTCATGAGCAATCCCAGCAGGTCCACCCTTCGTTCGCCCGATCCGTTGCCGGGACGGCGATGCTCGTCGATGACTTCCGCCACCACCCGGTGAATCGCCGCCAGCGACCGTCGGAAGGCGAGGTGGCGCGGCAGGGGAAGCCACAGCGGCAGGTTGGCCACGTGACTCGTGCGGCGAAACAGTTCCTCGAGCAACACCGGCAGGGCCCCTTCCACCGCGTCCGCCCGGTCGCGGAGGTCGGCGCCAAACAGGCAGCGCCCGGCCACGGCAAAGGACAACCGGCTCATCTCGGTCACCAAGTCGAGGGTTGCACCGGACGCCGCCGCCCGTTCCCAACCGGCACACGCCTCGTCGACGACGTTCAGCATGGTCCGGCCCAGATCCATCAGGTTGCGGTGGTGAAAAATCGGCTGCACGGCCTGACGCTGGTGTCGCCAGGCCGTGCCTTCGGACGTGAGCAGGCTTTCCCCGGTGACCATCCGAACGCGGCGGGAACTGCGGGTGTCACGCAGGTAATTGGAGGCCCGCACCTGCAGCACCTCGGCGATCAAGGCTGGATCCGACACGAGGTGATAGGTCAAAGGCCCCAGTTTCAACCGAACCACCGGCCCGCAGGACTGCGCCGCGGCTTGGAGAAAGCCTAAGGGATCGCGCTGAAAGGCGCGGGCATGTCCCACCACCCGGGAGGCCGGAGGACTCGGCGCGCGGCGGACCGGGCTCGCCGTGGGGTGGGAGTCGTCAGCCTGGCTTCCGCGCTTCATCGAGGATAGCTCCAGCGGTCAAAACAGGGCCCAGCCGCCTCCCGGATCTTCGCACGTGTCGCCTCGTCGAGCGGCGCAAAGGTGTTCTTTTCATAATTCCGCAGCGATCCGACGTAGGATTCCAGCTTTGGACGCAGCCCGGCAAAGCCCTCCATCTTGAGGCTGCCGTAGATGCGCTCCACCGTTCCGACCGGATCACGCTCAAGGTCGGCAAACGACACCTCGCAAAAGTGTCCCTCCGGGATCGACGGGATGTCCCGGAAAAGCGCATCGAAAACCGTGCGATACCGGGCAAGAATCTCGTCGCCCAGCCGCGAGCGGTCGGGACGTTGCAGGTAGGTGTGCCAGAGCACGGTGTCGTAGAACTTCAGCTGACTTTGGTAGACCGTGTAGGGATCGCGGTGAATGTGCACGAACCGTGCCCGGGGAAACAACTCCCGCAGCAGGCGCACCCGGGCGGTGTTGGGTGGCGACTTCAGCAGCAGCGGACGGCCGCCGTACTTGAAGGAGAGTTTTTGCGCGAACTCAAGGTGCGCCGCCTTCCAAGCCTGCGCATCGGCCGCAGGGGCCTGATCGAAGGTCAGAAAACGCTCATAGTGGGCCATCCGGCGGGGAAAGGACATGCCGACATAGAGCGAGCGCAGCGAGAGCAGGGCTGGCGCAAACTCCTCTTCCTGAGGCGACTGGAAACTCAGCGCCATGTTGTCCATCAACCGTTTGGCCGGCACCATCCAGGCAAACCGCTTTGCGTTGACCCCTTCGGTGGTCAGGAAAGTGGCCGGGTTGACCACCTGGTAGGTGTTGGCGAAGGCAAACCGCTCATCCAGGGCGAGCAGGTTGTGCAGGTGGGTCGTGCCGCTGCGCCAGTGCCCGAGGATGAAGAGCGGCTCCGGGTGGACTCGCGCCGCGGCGACGAGCGCCCCGAACTGGCGGCGCTCGCGGCGGGCGTACCAGGCATTGAACAGGCTGGTGATGGAGATGAATGCCGCCCGATGCCAGTAGGCCGGGGAAATCGCGAAGTCGTTCTCACGCAACAGCCGCCACCAAGCGCCCGCAGTGATGCCGGCCAGGTAGTTATGGGACAAGCTCCAGCGGTGCCTCAGCGCGGCGCGCATCCGGACTGAGTTACGCGCCCCCCCGGCCGAGGCGAGGCAATTACGCCGTGAGCGGCGAAGCGTGAAGGGCGAAGAGTGAAGAGTGAAGGAAACAGCCCTGACTACTCAGCGCCAAAAATGAAGCGTTCGGCGTTAGGCGTTTCCTCTCCGCCGACTTGTCGCTAGAGGGGCCTCCCTCCGTCATTCGTCATTCGTCATTCGTCATTCGTCATTCGTCATTCGTCATTCGTCATTCGTCATTCGTCATTCGTCATTCGTCATTCGTCATTCGTCATTCGTCATTCGTCCCGGGGCTGGCGCCGCTTTCGTGGTTGAATGGCCCGTTCGGTTGCGCCTAACACCTCCCATGCCTGCCTCGCACGATCGGGCCCGGAATCACCTGGAACGCCTCTCCGCGGGCCTGTCGCCCGAGGAACTGGCCCGTCGGCTCGCACCGAAACAGCACGCCTCGCCGCCGCGGGTGCCGCTGGCCACCCAATCGTCTCCGGACGTGGTGGAAAAACGCTGGGCGCTGATCCCGCACGCCGCCGAAGCCCGGGCAGAGATCGCCGACGCCGCATCCCTGGCCCGGCATGAGCTCTACGCCCGCAACATCGAAAACTTCATCGGCACGGTGAACCTGCCCGTGGGCCTGGCTGCTGCTGCGCGTCAATGGACTCTTGCGCGCAGGGCGACTATTAATGCGCCGCTGGCCACGACCGAAGCCGCTCTGGTCGCGAGTTATCACCGGGGCCAGCGTGGTGACGCTCGCCGGCGGCTGCGCCACACTGATCCTGAACGAGGGCGCGGGCCCGGGCCCCGGCCTACGCGTTTCACCCTGCCGAGGTGGGCACGGTGCAGTGGTGCCTGCAGCACATGGACGACCCACGCGCGGCGGCCGAGGGCACGACGCGACACGGCCGGCTGCCGGATGTGCGCCGCCATCGAGGGAAATCACGTCTACCTGATGTTCGACTTCACCACGGGCGATGCCTCCGGGCAGAACATGGTGACGATCGCCACGCAGGCGGTGTGCGACCACATTGCGGCGGCGTGCCCGGTCAAGCCGCAGTACTTTTTCGTCGAGAGCAACATGTCGGGGATAAGAAGGCCAGCGCCCAATCGCTCCAGGGCGTGCGCGGGCGTGCGGCGTTCGGCGCGGAGGTGCGCATCTCCTGCAAAATGGTCACACGCCACCTCCACACCACCCCGGAGAAAATGGTCGACTACTGGCGGATGTCCGCCCTCGGCGGCGTGCTCAGCGGGACGATTGGCGCGCAGGGACACTACTCGAATGGCCTGGACTGTACTCTTCATCGCCTGCAAAGCAGGACGCCGCCTGCGTCTCCGAGGCAGCGGTCGGGGTGACGCGCTTCGAGGTCGGACCGAGGCGAGCTGGGCTGGCGGTGACGCTGCCCACCATCATTGGCACGGTCGGCGGCGGCACCGGATTGCTGACGCGGCGCGCCTGCCTCGAGATCCTTGGCCTCGCCGGCCTGGGCATGCCCGCGCCTTCTCCGAAGTCTGCGCCGCCCTCGCGCTCGCCGGGGAAATCTCGATCATCGCCGGCCCCGCCGCCGGCCAGCGTTCACGCAAGCCCACGCCCGCCTCGCCCGGGGACAGAAGAACGCGAAGACCGCCGCGGAAGCGCCTTGCCGACAATGAACGGACCTGATACGGAGTACTCATGACCGATATGGATACGTTCCGGGTCCTGTGGAACTGCCCTTGCCCGCGCGGCAACGCGTAGGCTCAACAATCCGACGCAGGAAAGGCCTCCGTTTCCGTTGGAGCTGGCCTCGCTGAGCCGCGACGGGACTGACCGCCCCGCCTCCGTGGTCCAATCTCTTCACGCGACGCTGTCCCTGCGGGGTCGGCGACCCCACCTCCACCGACTCGGACCCTCGATTACGCTACGATTCACTGAAACACGACCCTTCCGTTGGAGCTGGCCTCGCTGGAGGCCGGGACGGGACCCGCCGGTGTCCCGCCTCCGTGGTCCGGTCTGTTCACGCGACGCCGGTCCCTGCGGGGTCGGCGACCCCACCTCCACCGGACTCGGACCCTCGATCACGCTACGATGCACTGAAACACGATTCCCCTTCCGTTGGAGCTGGCCTCGTCGAGGCCGGGACGAACCCGCCGGTCCCGCCTCCGTGGTCAATCTCTTCACGCGACGCCAGTCCTGCGGGGTCGGCGGCCCCACCTCCACCCTACACACTGACCTTGGATTGGGACTTACTTTGATGCGTCTCCGCGTCTTCGCGCTTAGTCCGAATCCTCTCGCATGAAGCGGTGGTGGATCTATCAGCGCGAGCGGTTTCCCCTGGCGGCGCACGGGCCGCTCATCCTCGCGTTCAGCGCCTCGGCGGTGAGCTACTCGGCCTTGTTGCGCGGGTCGGCGACGGCGCCGGCGCTGCTCGTTCGCGGTGGCATTTGTGGTCTCGCTCGGCTCGTTCCTGCTGCTGCGCATAGCCGATGAGTTCAAGGACCAGGAGGAGGACGAAGTACCGCCCTACCGCCCGGTGCCACGCGGCCTCGTGCGTTTGCGCGAACTCGCCTGGATCGGGGTCGGCGTAGCGGCCGGACAACTGCTGCTCGCGCTCCTCATCGGGACGACGTTGGTCAGTTTGCTCGCGGTCACCTGGGTCTACTTCGGGCTGATGAGCCGGGAGTTTTTCGTGCGCGAATGGCTGAAGGCCCGGCCGGTGGTCTACCTGTTCAGTCACATGGCCATCATGCCGCTGGTGGATTGGTTCGCGACCGGATCGACTGGGTGCACGCGGGAGGGACGATGCCGCCCGGGTTGTTCTGGTTCCTTGCCGCGAGTTTTCTGCAATGGCATCGTGATCGAGCTCGGGCGCAAGATCCGCTCACCCGGCGAGGAGGAGGCTGGCGTGGAAACCTACTCGGTGCTCTGGGGGCCGCGCATCGCGGTGCTGGCCTGGCTGGCGGCGATGGGAGCAACGGCTGTCCTTGCGCCGGGATCGCCGGGGCACGCATCGCCTTCGCCACGCCGCTGGTCGCGGTGCTCGGAACCTGCCTGATCGTCGCGGCCCTCTGCGGGCGCGCCTTCCTACGCTCGCCCGCACCCCGGGCTTCCAAACGAATCGAGGCGCTGTCCGGAATCTGGACGCTCGCACTCTACCTGGTGCTCGGCGTCATTCCCGCTCTGGATCAAGCTTTAGACCTCCGTGCCCGCACCTGATTCCGTCACTGTGGCCGCATTCCTCCCGGCGCACGCCTGGGCGGCAAGGCCGGCGCGCTCGCCCGGCTGGGCGGCACGGGCCTGCCCATCCCGGAGTGGTTTGTCATCCTGCCGGAGGCGTTTCCTCCTTCCCGAGCCGGTGCGGAATTTCGACTCGAGGCCGGACGGGCGACGCCCTCCTCGCCGCCCGGGGCCTCGGCGACGAGGCGGCATTCTTCGCGGTGCGGTCCTCCGCGGTCGAGGAGGACGGGGCCGAGCATTCGTTCGCGGGACAGCTTTCGTGGACGACTTCTTTTCGTCCCTCAGACCGCCTGCTGGAGAAGGTCGAGGCGGTCTGGCGCTCGGGCTTCAGTGAACGCATCCTCGCCTACCGGCGCGAACAGGGACTGCCCGAGTCGTCCTCTGCGCCACCGCCGTGCTCGTGCAGCGCATGATCGAGGCCGACTCGGCGGGCGTGGCCTTCAGCGCCGATCCAGGGTCGGCGGACACCGCGGGCACGCCATCGTCTCGGCGGTATTTGGACTGGGATCGTCGTTGGTCTCGGGTGAGTGCAGTGGGATACCGCCGACCTTCACGGTCGGGCGCGACGGCCGGGTCCTGCACCGCGCCATCGCGCGCAAGACCACCGTCCACCTTGCAGCCCCGAACTCCCTCGAGGGAATCGCCGCCCAGCCGCTGCCCCCCACCAGGGCTCGCTCCCGGCCCTGACCGACGAACACGCCCAAACCGTGGCTGCGCTCGCCCGGTCGACCGCACGGTTCTTCGGCCGCCCGCAGGACATCGAATGACTCCAGCGGTGGCAAGATCTGGCTGCTGCAGTCGCGCCCCATCACCTCACTCCGGCCCGCTCGCCGACCCCGACGGCGAGCTGACGCTCTGGGACAATGCCAACATCGCCGAGAGCTACAGCGGGGTCACCACGCCCCTGACCTTCTCCTTCGCCCGCAGCATCTACGAGGCCGCTCCCCTGCCGCGAGGAGTTGCCCGCCTCATGGGGGTCTCGGAACGCACGGTGGAGGCGAATCGCGACCTCTTTCCGCGCATGCTCGGACTAATCCGAGGACAGGTCTTCTACAACCTCATCAGCTGGTACCGGCTGCTCGCCCTGTTGCCGGGATTCTCCGTGAACCGGGGCTTCATGGAGCAGATGATGGGCGTGAAGGAAGGCCTGCCGCCCGAGGTGCTGGCCAAACTCGTGCCCGCTGGTCGGTGGGCAAAGTTCCGGGATGCGTTGGCGCTGACTGGGGCGACCCTGGGGCTGGTGCGCAACCACCTGTCCCTCCCCCGCCAGATCTCCCGTTTCTACGTCCGTCAACGACGCGCTCCGCCCGCCCGCCGTCGCCCTCGAGGAGCAGCGTCCCGACGAACTGGCCGCGCATTACCGGGACCTCGAGCGACAGCTCCTGCTGAAGTGGGACGCCCCCCTGGTGAACGACTTCTTTGCGATGATCTTCTACGGGGTCGCCAGAAACTGACCGCCCGCTGGTGCGACGACCGCGACGGCTCCCTGCAGAACGATCTGCTCGGCGAGGGCGGCATGATCAGCGCCGAACCCGCCCAGCGCGTGCGCGAGCCCGTCGCACTTGTCACCTCCGATGGGCCCGCCACGACGCTACTCTGCGCGGGCACGCGCGCGGATTGAACGCTTCCAGCTGCCGACCGCACCAGGGTTTGCCGTCCACTACCAGGCCTACCTGGACAAGTTCGAGGATCGCTGCCTCGAGGAACTGAAGCTGGAGAGTCTCACGCTGCACGACGACCCCATGCCGCTGCTGCTGTCCATCGGTCAATACGCCCGTCGCTTCGGTTCCGCCGGCGCGGCGGACACCGGACTGGAAAAGCGTCTGCGCGCGGACGCCGAGAAACGGGTGGCAGTCGCCCTGGAGAAAAAAACACCTGCGGCGCTGGATCTTCACCTGGAGTTGCTGAACCACGCACGGGCGCAGGTCCGCGACCGGGAGAACCACGATTCGAACGCACACGCCTGTTTGGCTGCGTGCGACGCCTCTTCCTCGAGCTGGGCAAACGGTTCCATGCCGAGGGTCGGCTGGTGGATCCGCGCGACATCTTCTACCTGAGTGTCGAGGAAGCCCTCGGGTTCGTCGAGGGCACCGCCGTCTCGGCGAACCTGCGTGATCTTGCCGTGTTGCGACGGAAGGAGTTCGATGGATACCGGGCCGGTCCGCCGCCCTCGAACCGGTTCTCGACCCGCGGCGCGGTCCATCTCGGCAATGCCTTCCGCTCGGCCCAGCCGGCAGTCCCGTGCCGGCCGGGGATTCCCTGCAAGGCACCGGCTGCTGTCCTGGGGTGGTCCGCGCCCGCGCCCGCGTGATCCTCGATCCCCGGACCGCGGCGATCGAGCCGGGCGAGATCCTTGTGGCCCCGCGCACCGATCCGGGGTGGATCATGCTCTTCCCGTCGGCCGCGGGGTGCTGGTCGAGCACGGCAGCCTGTTGTCACACTCCGCCATTGTCGCCCGAGAAATGGGCATTCCTGCCATTGTCTCGATCGAGGCATCTGCCCAATGGGCACGCACGGGCGACTGGCTGGAGATGGACGGCGCCACCGGCATCGTGCGCCGCGTCGAAGCCGCGCCTCGCGCCATCCCCGTGGCGGAGGAACGCCCACCAGGACCCGCCGCATGAGCGCCGCCACTGAAGCCGCCGCCACGGTCGACTTCACCCGCATCCGCTATGCGCAGGTGTGGGAGGATGCGGACATTCTGCTGGCCGCACTCGAGATCCAGCCGACCGATACGGTGGTCTCGATCGCGTCGGCCAAGGACAACGCCCTCGCCCTGCTCGGGGCCGGGGCGGCGCGGGTCATCGCCCTCGACCTCAACCCGGCCCAGCTCGCCTGCCTGGAACTGCGCGTCGCCGCCTACGCACCCTGGAGCACCGCGACCTGCTCGTACTCGTCGGATCGCAGCCGGGCGGCGCCGCCGAAGCGTCTCGACCTCTACCGGCGCTGCCGGCCGGCATGAGTCCGCGGGTCGCGGCGCTGGGATACTCACGCCGAAACGGTCGCCCAGAGCATTGGCGGCAGCGGAAAGTTCAGCTACTTCCGCCTGTTCCGTTCGCGCCTGCTCCGCGCTGGTCCACGGACGCCGGACGATTGCCCGCCTGCTCCAGGGCGGCCCACCGGAGGAACGGACCCGTTTCATACGCCAAGCACTGGAACACGTGGCGCTGGCAGCTGCTCTTCCAGTTTTCTTTTCGCGGTTCATGATGGGACGCCTGGGCCGCGACCCGCCTTTTTCAAATACGTGGAGGGCTCGGTCACGAACCGGATCCTCGCGCGGGTCGAGCATGCCCTGACCGCGCTCAATCCAACCGACAATCCCTACACTCCACTGGATCCTCACCGGCACGCATGGCGACGCCCTGCCTGGGCGCCTGCGGCCAGGAACTTTGACCAGATCCGCCAGCGTCTCGGCCGCCTCGAATGGCACGAGTCGACCCTCGAGGCTTTCCTCACCCGCGAACAGTCCGGCCGCTCCGGGGCGTGGATCGACAAAACTCAATCTCCAGCGACATCTTCGAGTACATGTCCGAGGCCAGCACCGCCGCGCTGCTGACGCGTCTCGCCGAGGGCCTGCCGTCCCGGTGCGCGCTTGGCCTGCTGGAACATGCTTGCCCACGTTCCCGGCCGGAGTCGCTGGCGGCGCACCGCGCCCGGACCTGGCCGCGCCGCTGTTTGCGCAGGACAAGGCGTTTTCTACAGCGCGTTCATCGTGGAGGAACGACGATGACTCCGCACACCGGCATCGCGTTCATCCTGACTGCACTCGGCGCGCTCATGGCGGCGGTAAAGGTCCTGCAGCTACGCGCGCTC
Source organism: Opitutaceae bacterium (assembly GCA_046346755.1). Lineage (GTDB taxonomy): Bacteria > Verrucomicrobiota > Verrucomicrobiia > Opitutales > Opitutaceae > UBA6669. Next base: position 164,639 of record JAXMHM010000010.1, read on the forward strand.
GTGCAACCCGGACGGCGCGCAAATGCGTCCACATCGGCATGGGCACGCTCTGCCTGGGTTTTCCCTGGATCTTTCATAGGGCGTGGCCGGTGTGGATCCTCGCCGGGCTCGCCTTGCTCATGCTCGGCGGCGTGCGCGTCGTGCCGGCCCTCAAGCGCGGGGTCGGAGGCGTGCTCCACGACGTCAATCGCGCCATCGCTCGGCGAGTTCTGCTTTCCAGTCCGGAGGTCGCCCTGGTCTTCACCCCCTCGCACAAACCGATCCGCTGTATACGTGATCCCGGTCGCGCTGCTGACCTTCGCCGATGCGGCCGGAGCGATGATCGGCACGCGCTGGGGACGTCACAAATTCGCCACGCTCGAAGGCACCAAGAGCGTGGAGGGCTCGATCGCGGTGGGTGTCACGGGGATGCTGGCCACGATGGTGCCCTTGATGTTGGCCGGACACGGCCTGGGCGGTATCGCTGATCATGGGCGCGGCTATTGGCCTGTTCGCGCTCAACCTTGAGGCGGTGTCCTGGCGGGCTCGATAACGCTCTTTCTGCCGCTCGCGGCCTACGCGCAGGTGAGCGTGTACCTGGACACCCCGCTCACCTGCTCGCCGCAAACCTGTCGGTGCTGTTTGTGCTCACCACCGGCCCTGCTCTGGCGGCATGGGCGGGTCGTCGACAGGCGCGCGGCTGGGCTGTGCCCTGGCCTTGTATTTCTTCTGGAGTGTCGGCGGGCCGGCGTGGTTGCTGTCGCCGCTCGTGCTCCATCGCCAGCTGGTCGCCTCATGCCACCGTGCCCGGCGGTGTGCCGCGTCCTGGCCTCGTCGCGGTCCTCTGCGTCAACTCGACCCAGTCTCATCTGGGGAGTGGCGGAAGCCTTTGCATCGCATCCTCCTGGCTCGCGCTCTTCACGCTCGGCACCGCCACGCACCAGGCGATGATCGGCACGGTCCGCTTCTCGCAGGCGTCCGGGCCCCGGGTCGCGGTTGACGTGGTGGGCCGCAGGCGTGACTCAGGCGGTGGTCGCGCAGGGACTCGCCTACGCGCTCACCAGTCTGGGGCAGGCCGGGTCTGCCAGCGAACCTCGCCGTCGGCGCCGCCTGCGTGGCCGCGGCCACGCGGTGTTTGTCCTCGTCGAACCCCGGTTGCAGGCGCCCGACAACCTGACCCTCCGCTGGTGGCGCCAGGGCGCCGCCGCCGCGCTGGCCTCCGGGGAGCGGCTGGCTGCTCTTTCACCTGTGACCGCACCGCCACCCTTTCCGCCGAGCCCGACCGGATCCTCGAGCATCGCCACGCCGGCCAGTCGGCGGAGGCGGGGTTGTGGTGGCGCGACGTGCCGACACTGCCGGGAAAAACTCGGCGTGATCGGGGCATTTTCAGCCAGCGGACCCGAAGCCGCCGCCGCCGTGCCGAACAGGCCGCGAGCGAGCTTGCCGGTCAGGGCTACGCTCGCGGTCGGCCCGATGAAGGCGGCAACACCTGGCGCCGGTACCGCTTGGTCACCGATCCCGGGACGGACCCGGCTTTTTTCCTCGAACCGACAAACCCCCGGAGTGGCCGCGGTGGTGGCAGGCGGCTGGATACGCGATCCTCGCGACGTACACCTCGACCGTCGCCGACGATCTGCAGCGACAGGATCCACGCGCGTCGCGGCCGTGGCGGAGCGGCTCCGTGCCGGAGGCATGGTGATCCGTCCGCTGTCCTCGCGGCGTTCCGCGACGAACTGACCAGTTCTATGACGTATCGATCGAGTCCTTTCAGGATAACTACCTCTACACGCCCCTGCCCGCCGAGGCGTTCCTCGGTCAATACCTCCCGCTCCAGTCGCGAGTCGTGCCCGAACTCGTGCTCCTGGCGGAAAAGGAGTCGCATCCGATGGGGTACGTCTTTGCCGTCCCCGACCTCGCCCAGGCCGCGCGCGGGAACAGGTGCGGATACATTCATCGTCAAGACCCTCGCCGTTCGACCCGGCCGCGCCTGCGCCGGTGCCAGCGCCTGGCTGCTCGCGGAGGTGCACAGGCGGCGCGGGCCCTCGGCCACCGGCGGGCGATCCACGCGCTCATGCACGAGTCCAACCGCTCGCGCAACCTCCAGCGCCGCGCGCACGATGTGACGCTATGCGCTGTTTTCGAAATCTCTCCGCTGACCCGATGATCCCACCCAGGGAAGAAGGCGTTCAGATTGTGACTGTTGGAGGGCGCTGCTCCCCGTCGGCGCCGGTTGCGCGTCGCGGATACCAAAACGGTCGGGCGTGGTGGTTCGGGCCGTCCCCGGCGGCGTCGTCGGGGCGACGCCCTCCATCGGAGTTCCTTTTCCTTCGCCGAGCGAGGTCGGCGAACCTTCCGGAATCCCGCGGCCTCAGCGGGTACCTCCAAACGGTCACCCGCAGGTTCTTCCCTGGAGGGCGCTGCTCCGTCGGCGCCGGTTGCGCGTCGCGTGATCCAGCCCGCTCCGTTGGAGGTGGGGTCGCCGACCCCGCAGGCTTTGGCGTCGCGCTGTTTGTGCGCGAGCGAAGGCGGGACCGGCTGGTCCGTCGCGGCCTCGACGAGGCCACCAACGGGCCACGTCCACCCGGTTTCCATGACCATCGGCGACCTGCTTGGCGATCAGGCCCGCCTTGCCTCCGGCCCGGTTGCCCACGCGCTGATCGACGCGCGCGCGGGGAGCGGACGCTGGCGTTTGCCCAGCTTCACCGGGAGGTCGCCGCGGCGTCGGCGGCGTAGCGGGCCGAGGAGACTTCGGCGCGGCGACGCCGTACTTGTGTTCGTGCCGATGTCGGCCGATCTCTACGTCGCCCTGCTCGGACTCTTCCGCTTCGGCGCGGTCGCGCTCTTCCTTGATCCCCTCCGCGGGACGAGAACACCTCGAGGCGTGTTGTGCACGCTGGACGCCAGGCGCGCTACTCGCGGTTCCCCAGGCGCACCTTCTCCGACTGCGATCGCCCGCGCTGCGTCGCATACCGCCCAAGTTTACGAGGTGGCGGCTGGTTTCCCTGACCCGGCGCTGGCAACCGCGCGCCTCCGCTGCGATCGCCGCGGCAACCGCTTCGCCACCCGAGCACCCGCACTCCCCGTCCACCCTCGGCCCAGCCCGCCGGATCCGGCCCTCGTCACCTTCACGGTGGCAACGCCACCGGCGTCCCAGGCGACGGTCGGACCACGCCTTTTTCTCCTCGCCCAGTACCGCACCCGCCAACGCCCAGCCTGCACCTGCAACCGGGCGACATCGATCTCGCCACCCTGCCGATCTTTGTCCTGGCCAATCTTGCTTCCGGAGTCACGACCGTGCTGCCCGACGCGGACCTACGCCGACCCGGCGGCGATGGATGCAGCGAGCCTCTGAAGCAGATCGAGCGCCACCGTGTTAATCGCATCACCGCCTCTCCCGCCTTCTTCGAGCGCCTGATCGAACACGGCCGAAAAGACCCAGCGCAGTCTGCCGGCGCTCCGTCACCTCCACCGGAGGCGCGCCGGTCTTCCCCCGGCTTCTTGAGGCCGCGCGCTCGCTCCGGCGGCCCAGGTCGTCGCCGTTTATAGTTCCACCGAAGCCGAACCCATCGCCCACCTCGATCATGAAGTGATTTCGCCCGACGACCTCGCCGCCATGGCGTCTGGTCGCGGCTTGCTCGCCGGCAACCCACCCGTGCGAACTCCGCCTCGCCATCCTCGCGGACGAGTTCGGGCGCCCACCCTGCCGTATCTGGAATGGCCTTTCGGGCCGCTTGCCTACCCGCCAGGCCATCGGCGAAATTGTCGTGGCCGGCGACCATGTTCTGAAAGGCTACCTCGGGGGCCACGGCGATGCCGAAACCAAGTTCAAGGTCGGCGACGAAACCTGGCACCGCACCGGTGACGCCGGCTCCCTCGACGCCGCCGGCCATGCTGGCTCAACGGACGCTGCAGTGCCCGGATCGACGATGCCCACGGCCGGCTGTATCCCTTCGGCGTGGAGTGCATCGCCATGACTTTCCCGAGGTCCGCCGCGTCGCCTTGGTCACCCACCACGGCCGCCGCGTCCTTGTCATCGAAGCCACCGCCCCTACCCCCGAGCTCGAAGCCACCTCCCACCCCTCCGCCATCCGCCCGGCCACATGTCCAGAAAATCCTCTTCCTTCCCCGCCTCCCCGTCGACCGCCGCCACAACGCCAAGATCGACTACCCGGCCGCTGCAGAAAAGGGTAGCGGAGTCGGAAGAGTTTATGACTAATGGAGAAGACGTCGGCGCGATTGTTTACAGGGGGCCTTGTAGGAAAAATGTAAGCCATACAGTGACTCTTTCCATCAAGGGACAGCTCGTGTTGCCAGCGCCCGTGCGACGCAGGCTGAAGTTGAAACCAAGGGCTACACTGGAGTTGGAGGAACGAGAAGACGTTTTCTAAGGCCCGTAAAGTCGGCCTCTCCCTTCGAACCCTTAAACTACCAGCGCCCAGTTCACTTCGGGTGAATAAGCGGATGCTCGCTGGACGAGGTGGCTGGACCCGACGTGGGTCCCGATGAAGTATGAACGGCCTGCGGCAATGGGGATGGTTCGAGTCCGGATTCGTCCAGAGACAAGGGACGAACACCCGGCGGTGGTCTTAACATGCGACGAATTCTGTCAGGACATGCGGCGCAACGCCGTAAATGTCCTCTACGGAAGTATCAAACGACCCGCCACCTCTCTGGAACCGTATGAAGTGACGCTCAACGGAGCAGATGGCCCTTGAACGTCCTTCGATCTTCAGTGCGGCCATCTCTACAATCGATAGACGAAGAATCACTTCGATCCTAGGCCGAGTAGCGCCCGAACGCCGACAGCAGATCGGCCGCAAGGTCGTATCGACGTTTCGGCTGCGCTTTGAGCAGGCCTCACTAGGAGTCTGCGCGAGAGGTATTGAGCAGACTACGAGTCGCGCGAGAGGAGACCATCGCGACTCTTTGCCAAATCTCGACACGACCGGTAAGAATGTCGCACCCTCACTCACCCGCAACGCCACCATGGGGTCGACCGGGAGGCGCGCCGCGCCGGGAACCAGCTCGCCAGGGAGCCGACCACGAGCAGCAGGAGCGCCACCCCCACAAAGACGAGGGGATCGGTCGGCGCCACCTCATAGAGCAGCGTGCTGAGATGCCGACTCAGGTAAAACGCGCCACCGAAGTCCGATCACGAGTCCCAGACCGGCCTTGCCCAGGCCTACCACCAGCACCATCGCGACGAGCTGCCCGCGTGGCGCCGATCGCGCCGCGAATCCCAATTTCCTTGGTCCGTTGGATCACATCGGCTACGCCAGCATGCCGTAAATTCCCGCCGACAGGATCAGCGCGATGCCGGCGAAGGCACCGAGCAGCCAGAGGATCCCGCGCCGGTTGGCGGCCGCGTCGTCGAGCTCATCTGGAGATCTTCTCGATAGAGGGCGAGACGGATCCACCTGGCGCACCTGGGTGCGGATCAACGGCAAGATTTCCTCAAAGCTCCGCGTAGTTCGCAGTTCAACCGACAGTCCACCCGCGACGTATCCGTCGAAAGATAGACATAAGGTTCGCCGTGACGATGCTCAAACCGTTCACGCGCGCCACCTCCACCACCCCCACGATCACCGGCGCCTTGTCGGGATTCTGCGCATCTGGCCGATGACCAGCACCACTACGAGGCTCTTCCAGGAAGTAGCGCTCGGCGGGCTGCTTGATCCACGACAGCACCCATCTCGCTCCAGCCGTTGATCAGCCTCGGTGAGCGCGCCCCTCCGAGCAGACGGATGCCCATGGTCTGCAGTACTCGCCTGAGACGCGAAATACCGCCGCCGTTGGATACGTGCTCTCTCCTTCCGGGAGGCAGACCGCGGATCGGCAGGGTGACCGGTTTGTCATCAGCGAAGCCGAGCGAACCGGTCGAATGGGCAACCGACTCCACCCCGGGATCTCACGCATTTTCGAGGATCCGTTCCTGCAAACCCTGCAACATCGCCATGTCCGTGTACGATGCATCATAGGCAACGCGGACGTGGATGACCTTTCTGGCATCAAATCCCGGATCGATCGCCATCACCTTGGCAAAACTGCGCAGGAGCAGACCGGCACCGACGAGGCAGCATGAACGCCAGTGCCACCTGCGCGACGATCAGTCCGCCACTCATCGCCTGGATGCCCCACTCCCGGGACGCCCCGCGCGTGCCGCTTTGCATGGCATGCTGCAAACTGCCCTTTTGCCAGAGACGCAGGACGGGCAGCAGGCCGATCAGGAGTGCGACCCCATGAAATCAGGAGCGTCAGGCCGAGCATCCGCGTCGAGCCGGACCGGCGGGATGCCGAGCATCTTGTCCGGTAGGTTGATCACCGCCGTCCTTCGCCAATGACCAGTCCGCGCCCATGCCCGCCAGCACGCCTGTTGGCGACGACGCAGGTGGGCGGCCGTAACGACGCTTGGCGCCGGTGCTGTCCGCTGCGGCAACTTCGTTGGCGCGGGTGATGGCGCAGCAACGTAGGCCGCCGTTTCCAGCTGGCAGCAGCATGGCGAGCGCCGCCGCAGCGCAGGAGCAGACCGTTCTTGATCGATTTTGTCTGCTCCGCCGCAGCAGGCCAGGCCCATCTGATGACCCCCGTTGTAGAACTCGCGCATCGCCGGTTCCGCCACCAGGTCACGATTGCGCTGCTCCAGCGTCTGCAGCTGGGCCAGAGCCTCCCCGTGGGCGACCCCTGGTTTGATCCGCGCGTACATCGAACTTCCATCTGTACCAGCCGCATCTGCGGGTTCGCGTCCTCGGCCGTCGTTCGAAGGGCTTCATCAGCACCGGGGCGACGCTCACGCACTCAAAACTCCGGGGAGCCACCCCGACAATCGTGAACAGGCGCCCCGACAGCCGCACCTCTTTGCCCACGATGTCCGGATCCGACTGGAATTGCTTCTCCACCCCAGTACGACTGTCAGCACGACGACCGCATCCTGTCCGGGCACACAATCCGCCTCGGTGAAGAACCGCCCCTTCAGCGGCTGCAGGCCGGCACGGAGAAGTACTCCGAGGTGACCCGCATGCCGACATACCGCGTCGTGCCGCCCGACTCGCCGATGTTGAACATCCACCCGCCCCGGAGAGCGCGACCCCGGAGAAGAGGTCCGCGTGTTCCATAGTCCAGGTACTGCCCCACGCCCAGCTGCTGTTTCGGCCAGCCCCTTCAGTCGCAGGTATAGACGTCCACGATCTGTCCCGCATCCGGAAACGGCAGCGGTTTCAAAATCAGCCCGTACAGCACCGAAAGGATCGTCGAGTTCGCCCCGTGCACAACGCCGGCGTGGCGACCACCGCCACGCTGAACGTCAGCGACCGCCGCAGCGAACGCAGGAAAATCGCACATCATGCCGGGAGCTCTCCAGCGCAACGCCGATTCCCCATGACGCTCCCGACGGTTCGCTGAAGGCGGCCACCCACCGGGATGCCCGGACACCCGATCCGCGCAGCCCAGAAATCGGGGCCTGCGCCCGCGCGGTTGAGGGCATTAGGCTGACCTTGAAGTCACCAAGGCCGAGGTAGCATCCCCCGATCATCGGAGATTCGAGCTCCTGACATGCGTGTTCCGCTCCGATGCGGAAGCCCCTTCGATCGGCTCCGCGGCTTCGCCAGGCCAGATCGATCGCCCGACGATTCGGCCTGAGCTCTCGCCTTCGCGCGGTGCTCGAAACCTGCATGGCCTCCCTGCCCCGTGGCGTCAGGCTGAGCCGATATGCCCGACTGGTTTATCGAACCGTGGCTCAGCAGGGCCTGTTTTGCCTGCCGGATGAGCAGGCGCGGGCTTTGGCCTTGGGGACAATCGGGTTTCTCGGGGAAGCCCCGGCGGTTAGGACGCGCCATCATTGACGCGCTCGGACACATGCGGGCAGATGAGCGTCTGGCCACGGTCGTCGGGGGAACCCGATTTCCGTCACCGATCGGATTGGGCTGGCGAGTGGATCCGGAACAGCGAGCCACCGCCGGGCTGGCCTGCTTTGGTGCGGGCTGCATCGAGATTCACGCCGGTCCTCGGTCGCGCGTGGTGCGATCGAGCGGCGAGACCCTGCGCGAAGAAGGCCCCGTCCGGTCGGGCGAGGATCGCGATCCGCCGGAGGTGGGGGTCCCGATTCTCGTGCGGTCTCTCAACCCGGACGGAACCGAGCGCGTCCGGTTCCCCTCAGGTGCCGAGCTGGCGGTGGTCGCCTGGGATGCGCCGGCGGGCGATCTTCCTCCCCATCTGGCAGGAGTCGTCCTGCAGGTCGGAACAAAGAGGGAAGAGGGCTGGGAGGTGCCGGTGGCGCGCCCGGCTCACCTTCTGGACCACCTGCGATCCTGGCGTCTCCGCCTCGGGACGGGAGCGGTGATCGGGGTCGCCGGGGCGGTTGCAGGTCCGCTCGACGCACAGGCGCTTCTTGAGGGCGGGGCCGATTTGGTATGGGTGGATGCAGGGCTGGTCTTTCGCGGACCGGGTCTGATCAAGCGCTGCAACGAAGCGCTGCTCGCGCTGCGTCCCGCGAATCCGGCTCAATCGCCACCGCCCATCACCGTACCCGCACCGCGCCAGGCCTGGTTCTGGGTGCTGGTCCTGGGTGCGGCGCTCGCCCTCGGCGGAGCGGCAACGCTGGTGCTGGCGTTCACGCGGGTGGTATTGCCCTACGACGAGCACTTCCTCGGTTTGACGTCGGAGGCCCTGCGCCTCGCTCTGCCCCGGTTGTTTGACTTCATGGCCCATGACCGGGGAACGCTGGCGGGAACCATGCTGGGACTGGGCGGACTCTATGGAATCGTCGGAGTCGAGGCGGTGCGCCGGGGCATGCATGGCGCCAGGTCGGCGGTGGTCGCCTCGGCGCTGGCGGGGTTCGCCAGTTTCTTTGCCTTTTTTGGATTTGGATACTTCGACGTCCTGCATGCCTTTGTCGCCGTCGTCCTCTTTCAGATCACCGTGCAAGTCATGACCGGGGTCGAAGGTTCGGCGCGGTCGGATCCGTCGCCACCCGACATCGAAGATCCGCACTGGCGTCGCGCGCAGTGGGGACAACTCATCTGGATCCTGCACGCAGTGGGGCTCCTGATCGCGGGCGGAGTCATTCTGGTCATTGGCATGACGCAGGTTTTCGTCGGAGAAGACCTCTCCTTCCTTTGTCTGAGCGCCGGGGAGGCGCAGCGACTCGACAGCCGCCTCGTGGGTGTGGTCGCGCATGACCGCGCCACCCTCGGAGGCATGCTCCTCGCCTCGGGCACGGTGTCGCTGCTCCTGATCCTCTGGTGCTTCCGCCGCGGCGCGGACTGGGTGGGTCGCGCGATGATGGTCCTGGGACTACCTGCCTATGCGGCCGCACTCGGGGTGCATTTTTGGGTCGGATACACCGATTGGCGGCACCTGGTCCCGGCCTGGGCGGGTTGCGCCCTTTGGGCGGCGGGAGCCATGCTCAGTCGCGGCTACCTGGCGGCTAGGGTGTGACTCCTTTGGCTCGAACCCGACCCCCCGCCCTGCCGGCTACCTCTCACCTGAATGCCCCCAGCACCCTCCTGCGAAGCCGCCAAGCCGCCAACGGGTAGGAAAGACCAGCTTTACGTCCGGCCCCCTCGGCAGTCGATTCTCAGCAACGACCATGGGCCGTACCCCTCGGACGTCCGCCCTTGGATCGTCGCCGCGGCGCCGGGTGAGCGTCAGGCTCTTGCCCAAGCCGGCGCGCAGGTGCAAGACGCTGGATTCAGTTGAATTCTAAGGACGTTTCCGCACCCTCGCCCAGAACCGTCCTGAGTGAACCCACCCCCGTCCCATGAGCGCGCGCACACGCATCAGCATCATCGTGATTCTCGTTCTGGGACTGGTGGTCGTGGTGTCGCACCAGGCGCTGTCCTCACGACATCCGACGCCTCCGCTGGACGGGGCCCGTCCCCCGGCATTGGCAGAGGGCACGGGAGGGACCGACACCGGGCCACGGCCGGAAGCGCCTTCCTCCGCGCGAGAGGCTGCCGCGCCCTCAGCCACCACCCCGCCGCCGACGCCCGAGGAGAGTTGGGCGCAGAAACTCGAACGAATGGACCGCAAGCAATTCGACCTCGCGGTAGCCAGGATGGCGCGCCGGGTCTTCATCACACGGAACCTCTCGTTCGTCGAGAAGACGCCTCTGCTTGCCGCCGACCGCGACCGGCTGATGCAGCTGCTGGGGGACCGGGATTCGCTCGACCAGGATTTCGCCGCCTCCGCACTCCGTGTGGGGTTGCAGTCGGGAAGCGAGGAGTATCAAAAGGCCAAGGACATCGAACTCCACAAACTCCAGGCCGGGATTGAGGAACTCATTGGGGCCTCAGGTCTGAAGGACTTCGAACAGTATCGCCGGAGTACGGCCAATCTGCCATCGCACCTGGTCGATCTGGTCGGCGGAGCGTACGAGCGGGGCGCGGCGCTGAATCCGTTCCAGCGGTCCCGCAGCGCGGAGGTGATCGACGAGCTCAAGCAATCCGGGCAGGCCGAGGACCTTCGAGCACCGGTCGATCCCGCCACCGGCCTCACCCCTTACGACCAGACACTGCTGAACCGGCTTGGTCCGATCCTGACTTCGGTACAACTGCAGACGCTCCGTGACATCCGGGTCGAGAGGAACCTGGGTCGCGCAGCCATGAAAACGTTGTTTCCGCCGCGCGCTCCTTCGACCTCTGAAGGAAAGCAATGACGGCTTCCTTCGGCTGAAACTCCCCGGCCAGCCGGCCCCTGGCTTGCCGGGTAGGAACTAGCCACAGTTGACCTGCACTGCCAGGGCGAAGACCCATCGGCGGAACCCGAAGAGGCAGCTGCAGCCTGAAGTCAGACCAAGGATAGGCCCGGTTGCTCCGGGAGGACCCAAGAGGGGGCGTGTGCTATTTCGCCATCACAACATCCCAAGCTGCCTCCGCCTGGATGAACATGACGGCGTCCTCGTTGCCCTCCACCCTGGCGATGTGGCCGGCGCGGTCGGCGAGCATGAAATAGGAACCGGGGCCCAGCCGATGCTCCTTGCCTCCAACGGAGAGGGTGATTGTTCCGGAAATCACCGTGACATGGTGATTCGCCGTGTGGTGGTGCATCGGCGTCACCAGACCGGCGGGGTACTTGAGAAAGAACCGGCACGGACCCTTGTCCATATCACCGGATACCGGGGCCGCGGCGACACCCGAGTTCCCCATCGCCTTCCATTTCAGATCGGCCTTTGCCAACACCACCGATTTGCCGGCTTCAACAGCGAGGACAGAGGCGGCCGAGAGGAGGGCCGCCGCGATGATTGCAACGAAGGCATGACTGCTTTTCATGGGAGTCTATGGTTCTTTTCGAATCTCCGTAAGTGCAAACTGAGTACGTTGCGGCCGCTTGGCGAATCCTGCAACGACGTGGGGGTATCCAATCGTTATTACCGTCGGTGCCGGTTTGTCGAGACAATCATGGAGGCAATCCGGACGCGGTCGGCCTCCCACCGGCCCGGCCCCCCGTGAAGCCAAGGGCAAAGCCCTGCGGCAGCGGCACAACTCGACACGGAGGCGTGTCCCGTTGGACCCGTCGCGGTCCCGCAGTCGCGCATACGCGTCAGCTTAAGGAGCGGGCGTGGAAAATCGCAGCGGTTCTGGTGGAGGTGGTCCCGCAGTCGCGGGATGGCCGCGACGGGACCGACTGGTCCCGCCTCCGTGGTCTGGTTTCTTCACGCGACGTCAATCCCCGCGGGGTCGGCGACCCCACCTCCACCAGACGGCGACTTCGGATCGCGCTTAAGTTGACGCGCTCCCGCGGCCGCGGGATCGGCGCCGGTTGCGCTCACAGCCGCAGGAACTGAAGCTTCGGCGTGGAGCTACTGCCACCCACCAGGGTCACTCCGAATGCGCCGCTGGAAAACAGTCCGTATTCATTGTTGATCATCACGAGGAGCAGGTGTCCTTCGTGGTCGACAGTCGCCGCGGCCGGGCCGGGATAGTAACTCGTGGCCACGGCGATGTGGGATGCCCGGCTGGTCTGCGTGCTGGCAAACGCTTTCCGGCCTTGGTTGTTGGTCACATTGACAGGTTCACTCCATCCCTTGCCGGTGCTGATCGATACAAAGGTGTTACCATCTCCTTTTTCACCGGTGTCGTTCATCTGAAACACCGCAATCATGCGACCGCCCGGACCCTGGAAGGCCTGAAAGCTGTCGACCGTGCCCTTCTCTGACGCGGTCTGACGAATCACGTCCGGCTCTTCGTCCGATCCGATGAGATAGTCTCGGATGCTGGGACGCTCTCCTTTCGGATACAGCATCACGAGGTGCGAACGTCCCTCGGCATCAACCAGCAGCCGTGGAAAGCTCGCCCACAAGTGATAGGAGAGATCCGGGAAATCGATAAACGGACCCGCTTTGCCGCGCTCGAACAGCTGAAATCGTGACTTGCCCTGCAGGGAGAAATCCCGGGTCCGTGTCACCCTCGCGGCAAAGTGCGCATCTCCCTGCGCATCGATGTACCCATTGAGGGTATCCAGGCCGTCGCAATGCGTGCCGTACCCACCCCCTTCACCCAGACCGCCGACTTCGGTGAGAAAGATCTCGCGCGGTGCGCTGGCCGTCCTCCCGTCCAAGGTCGCTTGAAACACCAACCCATTCCCCACGCCGGGCAAATGCTGCACATACGTCCCGCTGACCACGGTGAGCTCCGGATGCCATTTGCCCGGCGTCGTATTCCAAATCACCTGGACGCGTCCCTGGGGATCAACGACTGCAAAGTAGGCCAGCGATCCATCGTATTTCAGGTCCTTCGACGTCGGCGGATGCACCGGGAGAATTCTGCTCCATTTGCCGTTCTCCAGAACACGGTAGACGAGATCGCAGTGATAGGTATTGGAGGGATAGGGATTGGCCGGGGCGTTCACCGAGGTGCCCGCGCGCCAGATGGCGTAAACCCGATCCTTGCCGTCCGCCAGCACCACGCCGTACCCGGTCTGGATGTCAGGCATCTCCTCCGAGAGGTTCTTCGCGTCCGTCCACGTCGCACCTTTGTCACTACTGGAACGGTGGTAAACGGCCAGGGCATAGGTCGTCCGGTGCTTCTCCACGTAGGTCACGTGGATCTGCCCGTTGGGAGCGACGCAGATGGACGGGCTGTGGATTTCAAAGTCGTGCTGCGACAGTTTGACTCCATCGATGGGCTTCCCGTCCTTCCCCATCACCGCGTTCTTGATGACGAGCGGCGACTGACTCAGCGGGCGGTCAGGGGTCGAGTCGGCGGGCTTGACGGGCGCTTGCGCAAAGGTGCCCAGCGCCAATCCGAAGAGCGAAAAAGCCAACGCAGTGCAACGAAGGAGGAAAGGCATGGCGGGTTCGGTACAGGACATAAAGTGCGTAACGGCGAAACGGGGGGACTTCCCGATGCGAGCTTAAGTCGCTTGAGTCAAGCAGTATAGCCACGTCCGAGGCCATCAGACCATAGTGCCCAGGGTTGCCCGGCTTTTTCTCGGTTCATGACGCGAATCTCCGGCCACAAGTTCGTACTACGGTGACCAGCGGAGGGGGCCCGATCCGGGGGGCGGCGTTACTTCGAGAGGATCTTTCGCTGGCCTAGAATGATCCGGCCCTGTCCGCTGATGTAGCGGATTTCCGCCGGCCCCTTCTCCTGAGGCAGCGCGATCCGGCACGGGGAGCCGCCTTCCGCATTGGCGTACTTTCCCGTCTGGGCCGCGGGCGCGCCGGCCGGAACGATCGTGAGATAGTCACCGCGGTTGTTTGGGCCGGTCCACACGATCTCGATCGTGGAGCCCGCATCCGCGGCCTCGACGGCTTCAAGGGTGACTCGGGCCGGGAGCAACGTGATGTCGCGTCGGGCCAGCACGCGCGCGCCCTGGCCGGTCATATAGCGGATCTCGCCCGGCCCTGCGCCCATCGGAGCCTGGACGCGCAAGGGAGATCCCCGGCTGACGTCGTTGTTGTTGCCGTAGCGTCCGTCGGGCAGATTCTTGGGAACCACCGTGATGTAGTCGCCGCGGTTGCTGGGGCCACTCCAGACGATTGATACATCGCCGCCCTCCACGACCGCCGCAGGGGCCTCCAGGGAGAGCGTCGGCAGGGTCAAAACAAGCGGACGGCGCGCGAGCACTTTGTTGCCCTGTCCGGTCTGGTAGCGCAGCTCCGCGGGTCCGTCTTGCACCAACGCCTTTACCTCGAGGGGTGATCCACGCTCGGTGTAGGTGTAGTTGCCGGAGCGGCCGTCCTCGGTACCGGCCGCCACGACAGTGATATAGTCGCCCTTGTGGTTGGGTCCGGACCACTCGACCGGAATCTGCGAGCCGATCAGCGCGGATGCGGGGGCTTTGAGCGTCGCAGCAGCGGCGGTCACGTCCAGCGGCGCGCGGGCCAGGACCGTCTTGCTCCGGCCGGCCACGTAACGGATCTCATAACGGCCCGCCTCCACCGGCGCCGCCAGGGTGGCCGGATTGCCGCGGTCGGTCATGGTGTACGTGGTGTAGGCATGCGCAGGAGCGTCGGGCTTCACGAGGCTGAGGAAGTCATCCTTGTTGTTCGGACCGGTCCACTGGATCGAGACATCCGCGCCCGCGAGGATCGTCGGGATGAAGGTGAGCGTGGCGTCGCCCAGAATCTCGCGGGGGATTTCACCGACCTTGAGGTCGCGCGCTTCCGCCGAAGGACCGGTTGGGGGTGTCGCCGGCGCGGCCGGCTGCACCGGTGGAGGCGACGCCGGTTCAGGTCGAGGTTGCCGACATCGACTCCACAAAAGGAGGACAAGCGCCAGCAGGAGGAGCAGCAGGACAACGATGACCGTCGATCGGCGCGAGGGGGAGGAGGACATAAAGCGGGGATGGAGACGGAGACGCTCTGGCCACAAAGTGCGAACAATCCCAAAAAGTGGGTCAAACCTGAATGGCAGAGCAGAAAGGCATGCGGCCTCAGCGAGGCCACCTCCAACGGAGGGAGAAGCTTTCCGTTGGAGGTGGCCTCGCCGACCCCGCGGAATTCGGCGTCGCAACCACAAAGCGGACAACGGAGGCGGGACCGGTGGTCCCGTCGCGGCCTTAGCGAGGCCGCCTACAACGGGGTCCCCACTCGGGGACGTCGCGCTCCGGAAGCCACTTGCGGCTTGTCGCGCCCCGGCCACCCGCCATCAAAGAAGGTCGCCTCCATGAACACCTTCTGCGTTGACCGTTCCGCATCGAACGCAGGTCGTTCCGTCGTTTGCGCCGGAGGGGGACGCTTCACCCTCAGCCTTTCCCCTCACCGCCACCCCCTCTCAGCCAGGGCCGGAAGGAGCCGGAAATGAGCGAGGTACGATCCGCCTCCCGCGGCGCGGTCTTCCTGTCCTACGCCTCTCAGGATGCGGCCGCGGCCCGACGCCTGTGCGAGTCACTGCGGTCCGTGGGAATCGACGTGTGGTTCGACGTCGAGGGCGGGCTGGAGACAGGTGACGAGTGGGACTCCAAGATCCGGCGCCAGATCAAGGAGTGCGTATTGTTCCTGCCGCTCATTTCCGCCACCACGCAGTCCCGCGAAGAAGGCTATTTCCGGATCGAGTGGGAACTGGCGGCCCAGCGGGCGCTCGGTATCGCCAGCGGGGTGCCTTTCATCCTGCCCATCGTGATCGACGACACGCGGGAGCCGGAGGCTCTGGTGCCGGATCGGTTCCGCGCCGTCCAGTGGACACGCCTGCCCGGCGGCGAAGTCACCCCCGAGGCGCAGGCGCGTTTCCTCAAACTCTGGTCGCAACGCATGGGATTGCCCAAACCGCCGGCCCCCGAAAGAGCGCCCGGGCCAGCGACCCCGACACCGGCCCCGTCAAAAGCTCCTTCACGTCCGTTTCCGCGGGTCGCCCTTGCGCTGGCGCTGGGAACCGTCGCCCTCGCTGCGGTCGTGGTCACACTTTTCGTTGCACGCCGGCCGGCCGGTCATCCCGACGCGACTCCGTCCACGCCTCTCCCACCCGGCGCAACCACGCCGACAGCGGTGCGCGACTGGCCGCGTTCGCCGGAGCTGAAGCGAGCAGTGGCGCTGCTCGACGGCATTGAAACCATCCCCGAGGATTTCCGCTTGGCGGAGGAAATCGCCACCCGACTGGTGGAGAAGAATCCGGCCGACGCTGAGGCGGTCACGGTCCTGGCCCGCGTCCACAGCATGTGGCTCCTGCGCGGATGGGATCGGAGCAACGCCCGGTATCAGAAGGCCAAAAGCACCGCCGAACGCGCACTGCTGCTCGCGCCCAACGAGCCCGAGGCCCATGTCGCGCTCGCCGCTCACCTGTATGCCCGGGGAGTCGAGACACAGCGCGCCGTCGACCTCGCTCAGCGTGCCGTCGACCTCGCCCCCAATGAACCCCGCTTTCACCGCATGCGCGACAACTGCCTCTGGGTGCTCCACGTGGCTCCGGGCAGTGTCTTCGACGAGAACATCACGGAAACGGAGAACGAGGGCCTGCGGCTGGCACTCAGCTCGGCCCTCCGCACCGTCGACCGTTTTCCCCGCGATGCCCTGGTTCGCTATGACCTCAGCCGTCACTATCGCGACATCGGGCGCTTTGTGGACTTTGAGCGCGCGATCGAGGAGACGCTTGCGCTCGCCCCCCTGGGCAACGCCCTGGTGTGGAAGGCGCGGGTGCGGTTTGGGCTCCACAGCGACCTACCCGGCATGAAAGCCATTCTGGATCAGGTTCCGGCCCGGGTGCGGACCATTGAACGCACGGTCCTCGGCTACTTCCTCTACTCGGCCTACACCGGCCGGCCCGAGGCGGGCCTGGAGGCCCTCAATGCCTTCGTCGAGCCGTGGATGGTCGATTTCGATTTCCGGGGTCCCCAGGCGCTGCTGGTGGCAACCCTCCACGAACAATCCGGAAAGAAGGAACTCGCCCGCGTACAGTATGAGCTGGCGCTGACCGAACTGCTGAAGCAGCGCGCACTGAATCCCGACGACAGCCAGACCTACCTGAACGAAGCCTGGATCCGGCACGCCCTCGGGCGGACCGACGAGGCACGCATCGCGCTTCGTACCTACATCGAGTCCCTTCCCCGCCCGTTCACCCTCGGCCCTCTCAGCTCCTGGTGGTTCCAGGCCATCCCGGCCAACCTGCTGATCGGCGACCGGGCGACTGCGCTCGCCCTCATCCGAGAAGGGTGCACCTCGCGCAAAGACGGCCACGCGACGATCCGCTCGCGGCTGGCGATGGATCCCCGGCTGGCGTCTTTCCGGAACGACCCGGAAATCACCGCCTTCCTCAGCCAGCCCAGTCTGTAAGCCTGAGCGGCCGACCGCGCCCATGCCCCGGAGCGTCACGCGAAGCCGCAAAGGCGCCAAGGTGAAGGAGGGTTGCGGTGTAGGTCCGGACCGATCGGAACCCGACTTCCGGCGTTGAGCACTCCCCTCCCACGTGCGCCGCCGGTGACGTCCAACCCGGTGCACTGATCCGTCGTCGAGTGCGTGGTCGGAAGAGGCCGTCCAACGCTCCACCTGCGCCCCGTGGGCAAACTCACCCTCGGGCGGCAATGGGCGTGACGGCGACTTCGCTTCCTGCACACTGTCCGCCCACACCCGGCAGGGCGCAGCCGTTCGCCTTTCCGGGTGGATTGCTCCACCTGCCCGTTTCTACCCCTTCCCCGTGTCCCTTCCCCCACCCCCGGTTGACGCCCTTCACGTCGAAAAACCGACCCGTGTTCGTTACAAAGTCGCCGGTTTGGCCTTCCTGCTGGCCATGGTCACCTACCTCGATCGGGTGTGCATTGCCACCCTCGCGCCGAGCATCATGGCGGATTTTTCACTGTCCAAGGTCCAGATGGGGTACGTCTTCAGCGCCTTCGCCCTCGCCTACGCGGTCTTCGAGATCCCCACTGCCCACTACGCCGATCGCATCGGCACGCGGGCCATCCTGACTCGCATCGTGCTCTGGTGGTCGGCCTTCACCATCGCCACGGGCGCCGCCTTCAACTACGTTTCACTCCTCGTCGCACGGTTCCTCTTTGGCGCGGGTGAAGCCGGCGCGTGGCCCTGTGCGGCCCGCACCTTCGCGCGTTGGATCCCGAAGAAGGAACGCGGAACGGTCCAAGGCATGTTCTTCAGCGCGGCCTATTTTTCCGGCGCCATGACCCCGCTGCTCGTCAGCTTTCTCCACAGTCACCTTTCGTGGCGGTGGGTTCTCGTGCTTTTCGGCTGTGTCGGTCTCATCTGGGCCACGGTCTGGCACCTCTGGTTCCGCAACGAACCCGCCGAGCATCCCGGGGTTAACGTCGCCGAACGTGACCTCATCGCCGCGGGGTGCGATCCGTTGTTGCCGCACCCCAAGGGGGGTCAATTCTGGCGGAAAATTCTCCTTAACCGAAACGTGCTCGCACTCTGTTTGATGTATTTTCCAAACAGCTTCGTTTTCTATTTCTGTATCACCTGGCTGCCCACCTACCTTCGCGAACGCCACCAGTTCACCGACCGCAGCCTCGACGTCTTCACCGGGCTGCCCCTGATCTTTGGCATGGTTGGAGTCGTGGTCGGAGGCTACGCCATGGATCGCCTGACTGCCCGCTACGGCGAACGCGTGGGCCGCTGCGGTCTCGGTGCCGCCGCCTACTCGGTCGCCGCCGTGTGTCTCCTGCTCGCCCCGTTCAGCGGCGCGCCGATCGCGGCCGCCGTGCTCATCTCCATCGCCATGGCCGGCAATACCTTCACCCTGTCCGCCGCCTGGAACACCTGCATCGATATTGGCGGGAACAACGCGGGAGTCGTCAGTGCAACCATGAACACCGCCGGGCAGGTCGGCAGCCTCCTCTGCCCGCTCATCGTCGCCTATACCCTGAAGTGGTTCAACAACTGGGATATTTCCATCTTCATCATGAGTGCGCTCTTCTTCATCGGCGCACTCTGCTGGGGCATCATCAACCCGGGGAAGAAGCTTCACCTTCACGCCGCCCCGGTCTGAGCCCAGCGATGGCGGGGAGGATGGGCTCAACCAAGACCCCGTTTGCCCCACCCCCGTCGGCTCGCCGACGGGAGTAGGATGCGACCGCGACCTGAACCAGGGGATTTGGCACCTCAGAAGTTCAACCCGGTGGTCAGGCTGACCGAGGTGCCCTCGGCCCAGCGGGCGGTGGTGACAAGCCCGGTGCCATTGCGGGCCATGACGATCACCCGGCCATCCCAATCTGTGAGATTGTTCACCGTGAGCCGCGAGAACCAGGAGTAGCCGCGCTTTGTCCGGTACGAGTAGTTGGCGGTCAGCCCCGTGGTGAAGAAGCCCTCCTCGACAAAGGGATTGTTCGACTGGGCGATGCCGCCCACCACGGGCACTCCGACGTAAGCATCTCCCGAATACCGGACGTTGGCGGAAACGGAGAGCCCCTTGAACTTCCCCTCAAGAAAACTATAGGTGCCGACGAGCGCCCCGGTATAGAGCCGGTTGTTGTACGACTGGATTCCCTCCTGACCAAAGAACTGCTCGACCTGGGACTTGAGGCTGGCGAGCTGGGCGGCAACCGTGGAACCGCCCGCCGGCAGGGATTGGTAACGGGGATCAGACCAGGTTGACATGTTGGAGTCCAGGTACAGGCGGAGGTAGGGATTTACATTGGAAAGCCGCGCATCGGAACGGGAGGCCGTCAGATAGAACCGTAGTTTCTTGTTCGGATTGAACGTGGCGGTCAGTTCGTAACCGGAGCTCGAATTGTCCTGCGTATCCCGCGTCGACGCACCCGTCATGATGTTCTTGTCCTGCTGACCGATGGCCTCCCAGATCGCATTGATCGTGGGGAGGGCCGAGTTGATGTTGCTCGTGTACTGATTGACGATCGTGCTCTCGTACTTGTTGAGCGAGAGTGAGACCTTGTTCTCCCACAGGTGGACGCGGAGGCCATAGTCCTTGCCCTTGCCGCCCGTGGCGGGCAGGCCCTTGGTCAAGCCGATCGGAGACAGCGCCGCGGCCGCACCGGTGTAATTCTCGGACTCGCTGTAGGTGAAATCCAACCACTTCACGGGCAGGGGATGCACCACCAGCGCCTTGGTGACAGGCTCGAATTTTTGCGAGACGTCACGCGTGACCGGATTGTTCCGGGCCAGCGTAAAGACACCGTTCGATCCAGCGACCGGCTTCGCGGTGGACGTGGTCGACTCGTCCGTGCGCAGACCATAGGTGGCGATGATGCGACCATCCCAGAACTGGCCTTCGAAGCCAAAGGTTCGCGACTTGATCTCGGTCAGCGCGGTGGTCTGCGTGAGCACCGGCAGCGCCGTGGCCTTCACGCCATTGCTCTCGACCACATCACGATACGGCTGGGTCCGGAAGAAGTTCTGGCCCCTGGCGAGGTCGATATAGGCGCGATGGAAGACACGATTGGAGGCATCCGCCAGATTCGCCGAGGCCCCCGGAAGCGGTGTAGTATTGACGGTTTGAAGACGCTCCGTCGCCGTCCAGTCCGCGCGATCCTCGAGCAGGCCGAACACCTGGAGCTGGCCGATCCACTTTCCGATCCGGGCGTTTCGCCGCTCGATGTCCAGGGTGTAAGACGCCTGCAGGCGATAGACTTCACGGTTGCCCAGTCGCGTGTCCGTCTGGCCCCCATCTTCGACGTAGAGCTTGCCGACATTGGGATTCGGCTGGCCGTTGGGAAGCACCGCATTCGGGTCGGCCGAGATCGTCGATCCGACGACCTTGATCGGCCAGTAATTCTGCTCCTCGCCACGGAAGTAGGCACCCTGAAGAATCAGGTCCCGGCCAATTTCCTGGTCAAGGTAGACCACGCCGTTGCGCCAGCGGTTGGGACCGACTCCGTCCGGCCCCTTCACGTTGAGCGTGTAGGGATAGAGATCCTCGGTGAACACCGGCGTGGCCGTCGTGGCTGACGTCGCCAGCTGGCCGGTCCAGTTCATCGTCACAAGTCCCGGCTGCTGCACCAGTCGCGTACCGAGGCGGGACGTGCCGGGAAGGGCGGTCGTGCCCGGCGTGGGTTGAATCGGACGCCCGGCGGCAATCCAATTGCCGACGTTCTGCAGCGGCAGGACGACGTTGCCGTAAAGGTTCTCGGCATTGACCATCTCGTAGCTGCCACGAAGCGTGGTGCGGAAGTTTTCACGATCGATCAGCTTGGCCGTGAGCGTGGCAAAGAGGCGTTTGTCCTTCTTCCACGCCGGCTTGATCGCGTAGCGCACATCCTGCTCCATACCGACGAGGCGAAACGCAAGCCGCTTGTTCAGCAGCACGCGATTGACATCGAGGCTGCCTCTCCAGGTGCCCCAGTTGTCGAAATGGCCCTCGAGCGCGGCTTTGTTGGAGAACGTGGCGGACTTCGCCGTGCCCGTGATCACGCCCGTGGGGCTGCCGACGCCAAACAGGAAGGCATTGGGCCCGCGGGCTACGCCGACCCGGTCCAGATTGTAGCGATCAAGGTCGGTGTAGACAGGGAAGAAGTCGATCGTCTGCGTGTTCAGTGAAGTCAAACCGCGGATCGCGGGACGGACATAGTCGATGTCAGGCGCGGCCGCGTTGAGATCATCGGAGCGCACATTGCCCATGAAGTCGAAGGCCGCGGTGGCATTGAGCGCACCAATGTCGTTGAGCAGTTCGCTCGTGAGCACGTTGATCGGCGCCGCAATGTCACGCAGCGGCTTGTTGAGCCGGCTGCCGGAGACGTCGCGCTGCGGCACATACCCGGTGTCCTCCTCCGCCTGCACCGTGAAGGTCGGCAGCCGCATCGGCTCCGGCTCGGCGACCGCGCGGCCGGGGGCGGTCTGACTCCGGAGTGTGGTGACAGAAGAGAAAGCGAGGGCGGACAAGCCGCAGTGAAGGAACGCTCTGACAACGGCAGCGACAGCGACGGGCGTCACGCGCGGAAGACGAAGTGAGATCATGGGCGGGGGCAGGCTTGGTTTGCAGTTGGGCCGAGAGGTTTTCGGCGTGGCTGGGGGTGTGCCACGACGCTGGTGGATTCCGCTCCGTCTCCAAGGCGGACCAGTTATGCCAGTTACGCATTGCCTTATGTTTTTCTCACACCCCCAATGGTCGTACACCCGTGTCGCTTGCCACACCATGCGCCGCTCCGCTCCTCTTTTCTCCGAAACCACCGAGGCTCACGCGTCCGTCGAGGCAGCGAGTGCCGCCACCGACGAACGCCTCACCCAGGCCACGCGCGAGGTGGCTCCGTTTCAGGACTGGGGTTGCCTGCACATTTCGCTCGTGTGGGCCTACGAGGGGCTGGTGCGTCCCGAGGGACGTCATCTCACCCTCGAGGATTCGTACATCCGGTGCTGGTTGATTCGCAAGGGAAGGGTGATGGTGACCGCCCACGGCGAGAAACGGGAGGCCGGTGTCGGACAGTGGGTGATTCTCAACGGCGGACGGCATACCCAGGACTTCACGGACGATGCGCGGATTCTTTCGGTGAAGTTCCAGCTGACCTGGCCCAATGGCGAATCGCTCTTTCCCCGAATTCCGCCGTTGGTCATCGACTCGCCGGAACACCCGGAGTTGGAGCGCACGGGCGTACCCTTGATGCGCCTGGTGAAACGGCACTTCCCGAGCGCGCATGACTACCTGCCGCAGCTGGCCTGCTCACTCGAAGTCTACTTCCGCGTGCAGCACCTCCTGCCACCGTGGTTGCTGGCGTTCCGGCAGATCATGGCGCGGAATCGCGTCGTGCCCTCCCGCCTGATGGTCGCTGACTCCCGTTCGCTCGAAGCCATTCGCATTCTCGACCACCACCCGCTCGGCACGCGGTTCTCGGAAGGTGCGCTTGCCCGGAAAATCGGTCTGAGCCGCGCCCAGTTGAATCGCATCCTGACCCGCGACTTCAGCGTCAGCACACGGACCTACCTGGAGCGACGGAAACAGGAGTCCGCCTGCGAGGCTCTGCTGCACACCGACATCTCCGTCAAGGAGCTGGGCTACACCCTCGGCTTTCGCCACGTGTCCCATTTCTGCGCCTGGTTCAAACGTCTGACGAAGTCGACTCCGTCCGAATTCCGTCGTGGCAGCGAGACGGGTGTTCCGGTCGAGGCGAAGCCGTCGAAGGTCGCCGCCGCGGGAGTGTCGCCCCGCAGGCGGTCCCGCGCCGGAGCAACCCGGCCCTGACTCAATCCCAGAGCAGCTTGTCGCCGTGGAGATCGCCCACGAGCTGCTCAATGGTTCGCTCGCCCAACACGCCGGCGCCTTTGTCCAGAAGCGCACGTCGAAGGCGAACGCCATCGAGTTGGTGGGGCAGCTTGTTCTCCGCCGCGCACATCGCCGCCGCCAGCCCCGCCGCCTGGCCCATTCCCATGCAGGTGCCGGTCACGCGGTACGAGGCATGCGCCTCATGCGAACCAGAGATGCAGCGTCCCGCCACGATCAATCCCGCGACGTCACGCGGAAGCAACGCACGGTAGGGAATGCCAAACGGACGGGTGGCATGGATTCGGCCTGAGCGGGCCACCTCTTCCGGGTTCACCTCGTGCACATCGAGCGGGAAATTGCCAAAGGTCACGTCGTCCTCGAAGAATCGGCCGGTGCTGATGTCGTCGACCGTGAGTCGATAGTGCCCATGAATCCGGCGCGCCTCGCGCACGCCGATGGCCGGAGCGGTCTGGATCAGGCGGATGTTCTCCAGCCCTGGCACGCCGCGCAGCAGTCGGGTGAGGTCATGCGCCTGCCGGCGCGCCTCGACGGTGGCGGCCGTCAGCTCACGGGTGTCGAGGGCATTGACCCGATAGACATGGGTGGCCTGCACGGCGGCGGTGTCGGCACGGGCGGTATGGATGATCCACGGAACGTTCTTGGCGCGTCCGAACGGCAGTGCCGGGCCACCGCGCACCGTGTGGCTCGCAAGCAGGGCATCATAAAGTTCGCCGGCATTCTGCTGGATCGGAAACGCACGCACCCCGTCGACCTCAAACATGAGCGTCATCGGCTGGCAGAGTCCGTCACCCTCGCGGCCCAGATCGTACGACGCGCCGGCGCGCGCGGCCACGTCACCATCGCCGCTGGCGTCGATGACGACCTTGGCAAGGATGGCCTCACGGCCGGATTTACTCTCGACGACCACGCCGCGTATTCGCCCGTTCTCGACGATCGCGTCGACGACGTAACTGTAATACCACCACTGGGCGCCGGCTTCCTGCATCATCTGTTCCAGGACGAGCTTCATCGTCTCGACATCAAACGTATGCGTCCACTTCCAGGACTGCCAGGCCTGCGCCTGTTTCAGTCGCGCGATGAGGTCCGCGATGAGCCAGCCCTTTCCGGGCGTATCGAAGAGGGGATTGAGGAGTCCCGCGGTCCAGACTCCGCCAAGCATGCCGTGGCGCTCGACGCACAGCGTGCGCGCGCCGCTGCGTGCCGCGGCGAGGGCCGCGGCCACGCCGGCCGGTCCGCCGCCAACGACGAGGACGTCGATGTCAGCCACGATCCGGGTCGAGCGCGGTGCCTCGATCACCAGGCTGCGGGGGTGATCGACGTTCATGGCGTGGACCGGACCCTCGTGTCGGTGCGGGCCGGCGCGGTGGGTGTTGGAAGCGTTCATAGACTGGGTTGGGTGCCGCGGGCGAAGCGGAGGATCAGGAACATCCCGATCGGGTGCAGCAGCACCATGAAGAGAAAGCAGTGGGTGTAGGAGGTGTGGGTCACGGCCCAGCTGACGGCGCTGTTCATGATGATGCCGCCGAGGGCGCTGCCCGCAGACACGAACCCAAAGGCCGTCGCGAAAAGCGGTTTGCTCACCAGGTCCATGACGAGCGCGGCATTGCAGGTGAGCCACGCGGCGTGCGCCAGCGCGACCACCATGGAGAACGCGAAGACAAATTCGATCGCCGCGAGATGCGGCACCCACCCGATGAACAGCGGGACCACCAGCGCAGCCACTCCCATCACCCAGCGTCGCGCGTTGGCCGGTAGCCGGCCGCGGCGGACGAGCGCGTCGGACAGAAACCCTCCACCGACAAAACCGACGTCCGCCGCCAGGAAAATTAACCACAGGCTCGTGAGCTGGTTCTGGCTGAGACCACGCTCGGAATGGAGGTACTTCGGCATCCAAAACTGCAGAAAGTACCAGACTGGGTCGGTGAGCAGGCGCGCGCCCATCAGTCCCCAGATCTGCGGCGACGTCAGGATTGCCCGCCAGCGCTGCCCTTCGGTCATGGGCTCGCCCGCCGGCGACGCCGGTTGTCCGTCAAGGATGTGCCGTCGCTCCGTCTCACTGACCCAGGGATGGCGGTTCAACGGGCGAAACAGCACCAGCCACGGGACGACGAGAAGCAGCCCGAAACCACCGGTGATCAGGAACGTTCCACGCCATCCATACTGACTGGCGAGGGCGATGATGATGATTGGGGCGATCGTAGCGCCGACGGAGGCGCCGATGGCATAGACGCTGATCGCCGTGCCCCGTTCCTTGTTTGGAAACCACTCGGAAACGACCTTCGGCGAGGCGGTGTAGCCCCCTGCCTCAAAGAGCCCGAGACAGGCCCGGCACCACCCGATGCCGCCTATGCCTCGCATCAGCCCGGTAAACGCGCTGGCCGCCGACCAAAGACCCAGTGAGAACGCCAGGCCAACGCGGGCGCCCACGGCGTCCATGATCCTCCCGGAAACCAGGTAGGAGACCGTGTAAGCCGCCAGGAAATAGCTGACGATCCGCCCGTACTCGGCGTCGCTCATCCCCAAATCCGCCTGGATCGTGGGCGCCAGAATGGAGAACATCTGGCGGTCAACATAGTTGAGGATGGAGATCAGCAGGAGGAAGCCGACGATCCACCAGCGGATGCGGCGGATCTTCATGGCGCGCTCCCGGAGGAAACGGCGGTCGCGATCGCCAAGGCAGGCTTCTCGCCGACCCGGCGACTAAAGATGAGGTGGCTTCGCACGCGCACGCCTAGGTCTCGACGACAATCGCGCTGTGAATCTCGACGGTCGGGACCGTGACCGAGAGCGTTCCCCCACTCCACTCCCACGCGGGTTGCGCTGCGTCGGCCGGTTCGCAAACGACGCGGGTTGGACGCTGGGCGAGCTGCAGCTTGACCTTGACCGGTCCGACCGGGGGGAGGTGCTCGACGTGCCGGCGCACGGTGGTCTCGCGCTGCGAGGTGATGGTCCGGTTGAGAAGATGGACAATATACCGGCGGTCCTGTTTGCGTAGATTGGAGGTCAGGATCCCGTTGCCGACCGAATCAATCAACACCGTGGGGTTGGGCCAGAGGGTGCGGAAAAGCGTGCGCAACGAGCGGCCCAGCTGCGGATTGCGGTCGCGGGTGAAGGCGGCAAATGCGGCGCCGTGGATCACGGCGACCTGGCCCTTGCCGAGGGTGCGCACCGTGATGGCAGGCGTGCCGGCAAAGTCCCCCGCCTCAGGCGTCGCCAGCAGTCCGGAGAATTCCTTCGCACCCTTCAGCGTCACCGGCTGCCACGGGCCCTTGATCTGGGACGATTCCGTGCCAGCCGGCAGGTAGTAGTATCCACTCAGCGGTTCGCCCCGCGGCTCCACACCGGCCAGCTCCGCGAGCGCGGGATCGGCCGCGACAAAGGAGCCGCTCAGCACCACGCGTCCGCCGTTCTCGACGTACTTGGTCAGCGCACGCACCAGGCTGGCGGTGATGGGACTGGATTCCGGCAGTACCACGAGACCGTACTGGTTCAGCTGATCTTTGAGATCCTCCTCGTTTCGAAAGTCGACGCTGTAGCCGGCGTTGAGCAGCGCGTGCACGGCGCCGATCAAGGCCCCGCGGTCGGCGAGGTGACCGGAAATCTCGTTCACCCGGATTGAGCGGGTGTAGAGCGAGGACGCACTGTTGAGCACCACCGTCTGCGGCACGCCGGAGCTGCCCTCGCTGATCGCACGGCGGGCGTGGACAAACTCCGCCACGCGCGCGAGCTGGTCGTGCTCCCACGTGATCAAACGACCGGTCTGGGTGGGACGCGCAAAGATGATTGCGCCCCCTCCGACGGCGAGTGACTCCGCAGCGCCCTGACAGGTCTCGGCATAGGCGCGAAACTGGCCGGTGGGAGCACTCTTGTTGAGACCGCCGGTGTTCTCGTAGGGCGGCGCAATGAAGCCCCACGTCATGACATTCCAGGGCAGTCCGCGACCGGCAAAGAAACGCGATTCCACCGTGATCTGGTCATCGCTGTTCGCGTCGCCGCTCAGAAAATCCACCCCGAGGGTGATGGGGTCGGGAATGGAGGCGCTGTAGAGCCAGTTGATGCACACCAGGCAGTCCGGCTTGCGGGCATGAACGGCGTCGGTGTAGGCCTTGGCGTACTCCAGGTAGGAACGTCGGTGAAACGCCAGCCAGGCCGGCCAGTGCGGATGGGTGGCAACCAGCGGCGGGTCGCTGATTCCACTTTCGGCCTCGAAGGCATCGCGGCACCGGCGACAATAGCAGGGCTGCATCGTCCACACGTCGCCATCGACCCAAAAGCCATCGACCTCGTAGTCGACCGCAACCTCCAGCATCTGCGGAATGAGGCGTTCCTGGAGGTACCGACTGCGCACACAGAGCTTGCCCGTCTCGGCCTGACCGCCCGCGTCGCGACGCGTCCACTCGCGGTTCTCCACACTGGCGGCGAGGTCCCAGATCCCGCAAAAATGGACCAGCAGCGGCAGACCGAGTTCACGTGTGACGTCCCGGTGGATACGCAGCGGATCATTGGTCAGGCCCGGCGTGGGACGGCCCACCTTGGTGGGATACGACGACAGGCCCGCACTGCCCTTGCAGTCGCACTGGATCCAGTCGGGTTTCACTTTCTTCCACTGGGTGCGAAGGTTCTCCGCCGAGACGTCCTTGAGCCAGCGCGGGTCCGCGGAATCAGGCTGGAGGTCGTAGTGGATGCCGAACATGCCCGGTCCGCTGAACTTGGACACCTTGGTCACCCGCCGCTGCGCCGCCGAGGCAGCGGTTCCACTCTGCGCCCCCAGACGTGGGACGAGCAGGGTACCCGCACCCGCCGCCAGCAGGGAGAGGGTGAACTGTCGCCGATTCATGGAAGAGGACGGGGAGGGCATGGAGTGCGGGGGTCGGAGGGGTTGACTCGGGCTCGCCAGAAGGCATCCCGGGACTGGGACCGTGCTGGGCTGGCCTGTCGGCCGAATCAAGCGCGCCGCACCGGCTCAAGCCAAGGGATGAACATTACACAAACTGTCTGAGTTGTTATGGATTTTCTGCAGAAGTGGGTCGCTCACTCGAAGCAAGAGGGCGGCAAGGCAACGCCCGAAGACCGATCTGCGGACTGCGTCAAATACCCCTTGTCCAGGAAAGTCCGAGGCCGTGGGGCCCATTCACCCCTGGGCCCTCTTCTTCCCATGCCTCCGGATCGGCGCAGCCCCCCACCCGAGGGAACACCCGTGCCAGACGCGTCACACCGGGTGGGCCCAGGCTCTGCGGTGCGGTCCCCCAGTTATCTCGGGCCGGACGAACCCGAACGGCAAAGAACCGGCATCGGCGGGTGGACAACCGCCAGGACGCGTGCAGGCTGTCCACCCTCGAACCGACCGCTCCGATGCCCAAGATGACGAAAAAATCGGATTTGCCTTCGAAGGTCTGCGTGGTCTGCGGGCGGCCGTTTGTCTGGAGAAAGAAATGGGAGAAGGTGTGGGACGAGGTGAAGTACTGCTCGGACGGGTGCCGGATGCGCCGCCGGACCGCCACGCCTCCCCGAACCGGCTCCGGCCCCGAATAAACCCGGCAACCGGCTCGTGAAACACGGGTCAGACGGACCATCCCGACAACGAACTTCGCCTGCAACCGCGCTCCCTTTCCCACCGCGCAACCTCACACCCTCCACCGACGAAAGGATCCCATGGAAACCCCCACATCCACCTCCCCCCAGCCCGTGACCGAATCGTGCGGCCCGATGTTTGCCCCGGCGCAAAAGGAGCATGCCTGGCTGCAAAAACTCGTCGGTACCTGGACGTTCGAAAGCGAAAGCGTCGGCGAGCCGGGTCAACCGAACTCGAAACAACACGGAACCGAGTCCGTCAAATCCATCGGCGACCTCTGGATCATCGGTGAAGGCCAGGGCGACATGCCCGGCGGCGGCACCGCCACGATGATGATCACCCTCGGCTTCAACCCGGTCCGCAACCGGTTTGTCGGCACCTGGGTGGGGTCGATGATGTCCCACCTGTGGGTCTACGACGGCGAGCTCGACGCCTCCGGTCGAGTCCTCACGCTCCACTCGGAAGGCCCGAGCTTCACCGATCCGACCAAGCTGGCCAAGTACCAGGACATCATCGAGGTCATCACCGACGACCACCGGAGCCTGACCTCGCGCAGCCGCGGCGAAGACGGCTCGTGGACCCCGTTCATGACCGCCCACTACCGGCGGGTGAAGGCGTGACGCCGCCCTCTCGTGGCGGCGGTTTCCACCGGCACGTGAGACCTAGAACGGACTTTCTTCCGGACACGGGGCACTCGAATTAAATTCGGGCGCCAATCACGCAGCAAAGCTAGCCCTTCCGAGCTGCAGCGGAGCCGGCGGCAAGCATCGACTCGACACTGGTGTCGGTGCCCGGTGTGACTCGGAAACGCTTCAGCGCGCCATCCTGTTCGCCGAGGAACGTGAACACGCCATCAGCGCCGAGCTCGAACGGTTCAACTCCGTAGGTCTTCGTGAAGATGGGGATGGCGGTGAATTTCACCGCGGGGGTGCCGTCCACCACGAGTTCATAGCCGCCTCCCGGCACCGCACGGAAATAGAGGAGGTGTCGGCTGTCGGCCGTGAAGAGCGGCACGTTCCAGATCGCCCGCTTCGGATCGACGAGCTTGCCGTTGAGGACAAGGCCGTAACCGGAAATATCCCCGACGAAGCCGTGGTGCGCGACGTACTTTCCGTCGGGACTGATGGCGATGTACGGCCCGCCGGTCGCCACATAGTTTGGCTGGGACACGCCGACGCCTTTCTGCTCCACGCCGTCGAGAAAAAGCGGATGATGGGGTCCCGGTCCGCCGAGAAAGCCGTAGCGGCTGCCGTCGGCGCTGAGTGCGAGGAGCGAAGCGGCCCGCGGCTTCGCCACCACCTTGCCGTCGATCACGATGTGGCAATCGTTCGTACCCGCCACCCGTCCGAGGAAACCAAAATGCTTGCCGTCGGCGCTGAGCAGCACGGGCTGCAGCGTCTGGTAGCCATCGGACTCGTCTTCACCGGAAACGAAGAACTGCTTCCCGCCGGAGGTGGCGACGTAGATCGCGTTCGCGGAGTCCGGCGTGAAGCGGAAGTCGAGGATCTGGTCGTAGGCGAGCCCGCGCTTGCCATCGAGGAAGAGAAACTTCCCTCCGGTGGCGACCCGGCAGAGGGCGGCGTAACGTTTGCCGTCGGGGCTGAAAACCACCTTCTCAATGTTCGCGCATTCGCTGCCTTCGAGCTTCTTGCCGCCGGTGCCGAGGAACTGCGCCTGGTCGCCGGAGGCGTTGCGGCTCGGGCTGAGGACGAGCAGGTTGAGCCCGCCCGTGGACATGTGCACGCTGTGGATTCTTGCGGCGCGCGCGGACTGCCGGCCATTGATGAGGAGGACGTCGTTATCCGGAGCCCGACCGAGGGTGAGGACATTTTTCCCGTCCGGGGAGAATTGCGGCGAGTCGCCCTGGAAGCCGACGTCCTTTCCGTCGAGGACGAGGAATTCGCGGCGATCGAGGTGCTTGGTCACCAGCACCGCGTAGCGAGACTCGTCGGGGCTGAAGACGAACTCGCCGAATCCCGCGAACTCGCCGACGGCCTGCCCGTCGACCGTGAGCCGCTGGAGGATCCCGGAGCTGGCCGAGATGCCATCCTGCACATACCAGGAGCGCTTTCCCTTCTTGGAAAAGCCATACTTGATGAAGGGACTCTGGCCGTTCTGGGCCGGCGCGCGGGCGACTTCCTTGCCGTCGATGACCAGGATTGCGTCGGTGCCGACGATGGCGGGGTAGGCGTGGCGCAGGCCATCGTCGGTGATCACCGGGTTCATTCCCGTGGTCCGGTCGAACCGCGGACCCTCGACGCCATCCACCGCATAGACAAATCGGCTGCCTTTCTGCAGGAGGGAGAGCCCGCGCAGGCCGGACTTGCTAAGCGGAGTGAAAGAGAAGCTGCCAGGAGTCTGCCCGGCCTGGGCCACGACGACGGATTCGACCTTGGTCTGGGAGAACGCAGTCGAAACGACCGCGGTGAGAACGACGATTCCGAGCAAACGGACAAATACGAGCAGGTGTCTCATGGGAATGGGAGAAAGCGCGCGCCGACCGATCGTCGGCGTGATAGGCCCGTGGTTTTGACGGGCGCAGGGTTCGCAAGGGTGAAGAATACTACGAGTCCGGGCGGGCCAGGAAACAGGCAGCCGAGCCAAAGCGAATTCGACCCTCAAATACGCCGAAATCTGACTGCAGCTGTGTATCAGTGGTTCGGATCGCGCCTGTGCCGGCAGGAAAGATCCCGACGGATGCAGGCGCGGAAAGAGACAGGAAGAGTGAGTCTCGGGTTGAAGAGGAAACTAACCGTCGTGTGGGAGCAGAGAGGTGTGGCACACCTCACGGACAAGGAGGCCATGTCAGAAGGCCGCCTCCTCCGCAAGCCCGGGGTGGAATCCAGGGGCCTCCGCCTCCCCCACCAGCGCTACTGGGGCTCCTCGCCCAGCTGTCGCACCAAACCCAGCCAAAGCGCCATGCACTCCGAGTTACCATTGCCGGAGTCAACACCCTCCGAATACACGGAGGTCTGAACCATGACCAATTTCGATAGGGGATCCACAAACACGTACTGGCTCTTGGCCCCCCACATCATGAACATCCGGCGCTCTCCCGGGAATATCCAGAACTGGTAACCATAGCCGTAGTAGGGCGAGGGCAGGCCCGGAGCCAGGTGACGATCCTCCGGACGATGGGTCGTGGCATCAAGGAGGTACTGCCTGGGCACGAGCTGGCGGCCATTCCAGTTGCCGTCGTGCGCAAGCAGCCGTCCGAGCCGGGCATAGTCACGCAGCACCGCACTGAAGCCCGCCGACGGAAACTCCTGTCCGGTGGGGTCGGCCCACCAGGAGGCGTCCGCCTCGGCACCCATCGGCTGCCAGAGTCTTTCGGACAGGTACTCCGACAGCGTTTTGCCGGTCGCGCGGCGCAACGCGATTCCGAGCGTTTCGTTGTCCCCCGGGGAGTAATCAAAATGCGTTCCCACCGGGTGGGCCCGCGGCGAAGCCGCCGCCAGCAACGCCAGTGGATTGGCACGAGGATCGAACAGGCCGTCGATCAGCACCTGGGTCTTCTCGGTTCCTTTGACCCCGTTGACGGTCGTTTCAAAGGTCACACCCGACGACATCTGGAGGAGCGATCGCAACGTGGCCTCCCCGTACAACGCACCGCTCAACTCGGGCACGTAACGCGCCGCCTCATCCTCCAGCGAATGAAACGACCCGTCGCCCAGCGCGATACCGGCCAGGAGGGATAGGACCGACTTGGCCATCGACGCGGTCACAAAGGCGTCCTTGTCAGTCCGGCCATAGTGATATCGTTCCAAAAGAATCGTATCGCCCTGTAGGATCAAAAGTCCGGTCACCGGAAAGTGCCCCAGGTAGTCCTCCAGGGTATAAGTCTTGCCCTTGAAGTCGTAGCGGATCGCAGGAGCGGCGTCAGCCCGACTGAATTGCCAGGCCTGTTTTGCCCGGGCGACACGATGGGTCGGAAAGATGGAGTCGAAGCGGCTGTGGGAACCGACGACAAACGGCTTCGTTCCCCATGTCTCCCGATTCCCCACGGGGTAGTTGTCCGCTTCGCCATACGCAGCGGCATCGGGACCCGAGGCGGCAAACGTGGGTGCCTGGCCACGGACAGAAACCGCCGCCAGGCCCACCGCGAGCCAGAGGATGGCCCGTCCCAGGGGACCCCGGAGGTCCAGGCCCGTGGGCAAACCCGCACCGCGGACAGGGTCAGCGGCCCCCAGAGGCTTCGGCGCAGCACGGATCATGGCTCACCTTCACGCCCTGCAGGATACGAGTCCACACCGTTCCGGCAGTTGGTAACGGCGCCCGCACCCCGCTACAAACTGCGCAGGCACTCCGCCGGGCTGATGCGGCGGAGGCGCGGGAGACTGGGCAGGCACGCCGCCCCGGCCACGCCCAGAATGAGCATCGCGGCCACGAGGTAGGTCATGGGATCGCGCGTCGGCACGCCGTAGAGCGACGCCCGGAGCACCGGGGCCACGAGGGCTGCGCCCACCATGCCCACCAGCACCCCTGCCGCCGCCAGAAGGAGATGGGTGCGCGCAAAGCGCCGCCAGAGACGAACGGCGTCAATGCCAAGGGCGAGCCGGATGCCAAACTCGCGGCTCCGCTGCAGCAGGCTCGACACGGTCACACTGTAAACTCCAATCGCGCACAGCACCATCGCGGCCAGCGCATACACGACCGTGAGACGGGCCGTGAGTCGAACCGATCCAAGTTCGCGATCGATCACCTCCTGAAGGGTTGTCCCAAAATAACTCGAAACCCGGGGATCGGCCCGGCGCACGACTTCGGTTACCTCCGTGACCGAAGGGGGCACCGTGGTGCCCCGGGCGTAGAGGAACCCGGAGATGGGAAACCAGCCGGCGTAGTTGCAGAAGATGAAATCATTGTTGGTGGCCTTGGGGCCCGATGCCTGAAAATCGCGCGCCACCCCCACAATCCGCACCGACCAGAGCTCTTTCGAGGTGCCGTATCGCGCATGCAAGATCCGGCCGATCGCGGACTGACCGGGCCAGAGGCGGGACGCGAGCGAGGCATTGACCACCGCCTCGGCCGGCTGGTCCGGCGCACCGATCTTCTCGGTGACGGTCTTGCCTTCCACCAACGGGACCTCCAGCGCCTCGAAGATCCCCGGCGTCGTGGCGGCAAAGAACGCGCCGCCTTCCGAGCGCTGGTCCTGGAGGAGCTCAGGGGAACGAGCATACCATAAACTGGGCGCTCCACTGTAGCCGATGGCGTGGCTCAAGAGTGCCGCCGCCTTGACGCCGGGCAGGGCGAGCAGGCCCTCGAGGATTCGATCATGGGACAGACGGCGGGCGGCCGTGTCGGGCAGTGAGGAAAACGCCGCGCCCGTTTTGCCCACGTAGACGAGCCGGGCATCAAAGCCCCAGTGTTCCGCCGCCACGTGCCGCTGCGACCGCACGAGCAGCCCGGCGCACACGGCCAGCATCGTCAGAAGCGCCACCTGTCCCGCCAGCAGCAGGTGTCGACCCCGGTTCCGTCCGGAGCCCCGTTGCGCCCCCGCCGCCGCCTGGGCCAGTCGATCGGACCGGTTCAGAGTCAGGTGCAACGCCGGCAGAATCAGCGCCAAGAAGGCCGACAGCGCCGCCAGGGCGAAAGCGACGGCGACATGGTGCCAGGCATAGGTGAAAGGCAGCCAGTAGGGCATGTTGGTGAGCACCAGGGCGCGGTGCACCAGGGGACCGAGCCCGACCAGGGCCACGCTGGCGAGGGCTCCGGCGATCAAGGCGGTCCACACCATCTGAATACTCAACCCTAGCAACACCGCCCGCCGCGGCAGTCCGAGGGCCAGCAGGGTGGCCACTTCCGCGGAGCGGCCGAAGAAGTCAATCATGGTCAGGTTCGCGGCGTTCGCACAGCTGACCAGGACAAAGATGAGGGAGAGAGCACCGAGCACCCACGCGCTCTGGTGCAGCGCATCATCCAGATAATAGTCGCGCAGAGGGGTCAGGATCGGACGGAGCTCATGGGTGGCGGCGAACGTCTGCGCTCCCCGCCGTGCGGTGATCTGGCGCAGTTCCTCTTCGGCCCGCTGACGGGTGACTCCGGGTTTGAGCCGACCGATCACATCGTGAATGGGTATCTGCGGATTGGTCTCGAAGACATCGCTGCCCAAGGAGAGCCACAGCATCTGATCGTTGGGGAAACGAAACGACGCCGGCAGGACACCCACCACCGTCACCGGACGCCCATCGAGGTTCAGGATCCGGCCCACCATGCCGGGGTCCGCGCCGTACCGATTCCGCCAGAGCAGTTCACTCAGCAGCGCGGCCGGTGCCGAACCGAGTTCATCCTCGCCCGCCACAAACAGGCGCCCGAGCAGCGGCTGGGCCCCCAGCAGGCGCAAGGCCACCGTGGAGAGGTGCGCCGCGAGGAGGCGTTCCGAACCTTCCGGAGCAGTGAGAAACGTGGTCCGGTAGAGTCCCACCACGGCAAAATCGGAGAAGACCGTCTGGGCCGATTCCCAAGCGCGAACGTCCTCCCGGGTCGCGGCGGGGTGCTTGCCGTAGCCGACATAGCGACGCGGCGCCTTCGGTCCGCCCTGTGAAACCAGCAACAGCGTTCCCTCGGGATCGAACTCCGCGTTCTTCAGAAACACCGTGTGGAAGAGCGACCAGCTCACGACCGCCAGCGTGATCGAAAGCGCAAAGGTCACTGTCAGCAGCACCGTCTGCGTCGGACGCCGGTACCAACGGCGCCAGGCAAGGAGGAGCTCATAACACAAAATACGCATGCGCCGGTGCGCCAAACAATCCACCCCGACCACCGCGGGCGAGGCCAAACTCCAGCAATCATCGCTGGTACCCCGAGGAGACCGTCGCATGGGATTGGCCCGCGGACAATTTCCCGGTTTGACTACGACTACCCCCTTCCCCGTGACGCTCCCTGCCCGACTGATCTCCACCGGCTTTCTCTTTTGGTTGCTGCTGTGTTTCGGAGGGTGTTCGCGCTCTCCGCTGGAGAGTCGGGGCGAGCGGTTTGCGAGCGAGTCGCGCGACCTCCCGCCACCTCCCGGTCTGAGCGGGGGAGCCTGGACGATGCTCCATGGGAAGGTGGCCATCCTGGGCGGCAGCGAGGCCGGCCGAGCCGGAGCGTCCCGGGCCTGGCTCTATGATCCGGGTGCGCGGCAATGGACCCCCGGCGCGAAGCCCCTTCCTCCCATCGACCCGGACGCGCTTCTCTGGTCGGCGGCCGGGTGTCTCTTTCCCGGTGCCAACACGGGCGAGGGTCCGCACTGGTTACCCTCGGGGCCAGGAGACGCCGTGGCGCTGCCACCGCTGCCTGCTGCGGTGGCCGGTGCACGAACCACAGCGGTGACGGCGAGCGGGGGACGACTGTATTTGGCCCTCGAATCGCGGGCCGCCTCCCCACCCCGCCTCTATGCCATCGATCTCCAGGGCCCCGAGGCAGCCTGGGCTGACTGCGGTGAAATCGCGGCGGGGATCGGTCATGTCACCACACTGGTGGGACAAAGCAATGGCGAGCGGCCCCATGTATTTGCCTTCGGACAAGGCTCCGCCGGTCCGGCGTTGGCCGCCTTCGAACCACAGCGCGGAACCTGGAGGACGATGCCATCCCCACCACCCGAAGTGAACCGGTCGTGCATTGCACCCATCGGCATCGCCCACCTCTACGCGTTCGGACCTTCGGCGAACGGCGGCGAAGGCACCGTCCTGCGCGTATTCAATACCGTCACCCGGGTCTGGGCGGAGCCGTATCCACTGCCCCCTTCAACGGCACGCACGATCGCCGCGACCGGATCCGGCACCCGGATGCACGCCCTGGCATGGGAGCCAAACGGCGCCGCCCACCTCGTGACCGTCGACTACCTGATGCGGGCCCAGGGTCTGCATCCGGCCGACTACGGTGTGATCCTGCTGTTCGTCGTCGGGCTGGCCACCATGGGCGTGATCAACTCGAGGCGGTTTCGCTCGTCCGAAAGCTATTTCCGCGGTGGCCGCAAGATCCCCTGGCTCGCGGCGGGCCTGAGCGTGGTCGCCACCGGTCAGAGCGCGACGTCCTTCATCTCCCTGCCTGCCCGTGCGTTCGCGACCAACCTGCAGTTTACGATGCTGCCGCTCACCAACGTATTTGGTGCGCTGATCATGAGCCGCTACTTCGTGCGCTTCTTCGTTCGATTGAACATCACCAGCGCCTACGAGTACCTTCAGGTCCGCTTCAGCCCGCTGGTCCACACCGTCGGAAGCATCAACTACCTCGCCTACGAACTGGCGCGCATCAGCCTGTTGATCCTCGTGCCGGCGGTCGCCGTTTCCGCGGTCACCAAAATCGATATTTCGACCGCCATCCTCCTGATGGGTGCGGTCGCCACCCTCTACACCACCACCGGCGGGCTTGAGGGCGTGGTCTGGGCCGACGTGGTGCAAATCCTCGTGAAAATCAGCGCTATCCTCCTCGTGCTGGTGCTCATATTTGCCCAGCTGGAAGGCAGCCTGCTGGACCTGGCCGGGGTCGCCTGGCGCGAGGGAAAACTGAAGGTCATCGACTGGTCCTTTGACCTGACGCGCGACAGCATTTGGGCGTTGATCCTCTTCTGGCTGACGGACGGCTTGAAGAGCTACGTGGCCAACCAGACGATCATCCAGCGATTCATCAGCACCCGCGACGAACGCACCGCCCAACGGAGCATCCGGGCCTCCGCCGTGGCCGGCACGCTGATCTTCTGGACGTTCATGCTCGTCGGCACGGGCCTGTTCCTGTTCTACCAGCAGAACCCGGGGCGACTGGATTTGACGATGGACAAGCCCGATGCCGTGTTTCCCTGGTTCATCGTCTTTGAACTGCCTCCAGGTGTGGCGGGGTTCCTCATCACCGCCCTGATTACCGCCGCACTCTCCAGTCTCTACGGTGCCCTGAACAGCACCAGCACCGTCATGGTCACCGATTTCTACCGGCGGTTTGCCGCGCAACCCACGGATGCCGGGGCGCTGCGTCTCGGGCGCTGGCTGACGCTCACGGTCGGCCTGGTGGCCACGGGATTGTCACTCCTGCTCGCGGGCCTCGCCTCACGATCCTTGGTTGAACAGACCCTCAGCGTCATCGGTCTCTTCGGGGGTGGACTGGGCGGTCTTTTCCTGGTCGGCATGTTGACCACCCGAGTGAGCGCACGAGCCGCCCTGACCGGCTTCGTCGTCAGCGCAATGGTGCAATACGTGGTCAGCCGGCATACCCCGCTGCACTGGCTGACCTACATGTTCACCGGCATGGGTTCCTGTTTCGCCGCCGCCTGGCTCGCCAGCTTCATCTGGCCCGAAAAAAAGTCCCTTGAAGGATTGACCGTGCACACCTGCGCGCGGTGACGACTGGAACGGCAACGGCGTTCTGCATCCTCGACTCAAACCCGACCGAACTCCACCCTAGATCCCAACCCTCCGGGCGGAGGCGACTGACTCATCGATGATTGTGCGAGCCGACACCTTTCAATCCCTCGCCGTGCAGGTTGCCGAGCGGATCCAGCGGGAGATCGACGCCAAGACCTGGGTCGGTTGGCTTCCAGGCGAGCGCGTCGTCGCCGAAACCCTTCAAGTCAGCCGCAAGACGATTCGCAAGGCACTCGGCATCCTCCAGCGCGACGGAATCGTGCGCACCGCCCACGGGCTCGGCCATGAGATTGTCGGCGGGACACAACCGACGCCGCCCTCCGACAGCGCGACCAGGGAGTTGACGGTCGGTTTGCTCGCACCCGAGTCGCTTGAGCGGCTGCGTCCGTTCACGGCGCTCTGGGTCGATGCGCTGCGTTCCTTGCTGATCGAAAAGGGAATCCGCTTCACGGTCTTTTCCGGTCGACGTTACTTTTCCCAGCGACCCGACAAAGCCCTTTCCCGGCTGGTGAACCAGAATCCCCAGTGCTGCTGGTTGCTCGCCCACTCCAATGAACGCGTCCAGTGGTGGTTCCAGGATCAGCATGTCCCCTGTGTCATCGCGGGCTCCAATCACCACGGACTCGAACTGCCCAGCGTCGACCTCGACTACTTTGCGGTGTGCCGGCACGCGGCGGGCGTGCTGCTGCGTCATGGTCATCGACGTCTGGGTTTTCTCACCCGACTCTCCCACCGCGCCGGCGATCTCGAAAGTGAGGCAGGATTCTCCGCCGGAGCGCGGCAGGCCAGCTACAGCGGAGTCACTCCCCATCTGATGCGGCACGATGGCACGGTCGCCGGCGTGAACCGCACCCTCGCCCGGGTTTTCGATCTCGTCGCACCACCGACTGCCTTGTTAGTGGCGAATCCGGCCTACTACCTGACCGCCGTCACGTTTCTCGCGCAGCGCCGGCTCAGTGTTCCGCAGGACGTCTCGCTGATCTCCCGGGATGACGACCCTTTCCTGGTCTATCTCAACCCGATGCCGGCACGCTACTCCTGCAATGCGACCACGTTCGCGAAACGAGTCATGCAATCGCTCCTGCCGCAGATCAAGGGCGAGCCCCTGCCCCATGCCACCTTTCGGATCGAACCCACCTACGTGGCGGGACCTTCGCTCGCCACGGTGGGTTCATCGCCCTGAACCTCGGCTACGTCCTGCCTTCGGTGCGAGGCTGAAAGGCCTTGGCCAGTTCACGGATACCGAGGTTCATCACGCGGACATCCCCTCCCGGACTGATGAAATTCGCCCCCAGCGAGTAAACCTTGTCGTACATCTCGCGTCCAATCCCCAGCGTACCCCAGAACTTTCCATGCCGCTTGCAGGCCGCGGCCACCTGGCCCATGGCGGAAAAGACCTCGTCATGCGAAATCTGACCCAGTCTTCCAATCCGGTGAGCATAGTCGCCCGGTCCGAAAAAAATACCGTCGACCCCTTTCACGCTGACAATGTCCTCGAGGCGG
>JAXMHM010000011.1:0-203662 GCA_046346755.1 Opitutaceae bacterium
GCACGGACAGCGCGGTGAAGGCCGCATTCATGACCCATCATCCCTCGGAGGCGCGCGCGCGCAGTCTGATCTACGCGCTCGATCAAAAGGGACCACGGGGATTTGCCGGCTGGCTCCGCACGCACGATCCCGACGGTGTGCTGCTCCTGCGCCGTGAAATGTGGGGCGAGATCGTCAACCCGCGCCTGAAGGTCCTGCATACGGAGGGACGCGTCTGGTGCGCCAACTGGCAGGCGGCCGATCCGCTTGCGCTGCCCGGACTCCAGCAACGTTATGACCTCGCCGCTCGCGCTGCGGTCGATCTCGTCACCGGCCTTGAGCAAAGCCGCACCCGCGGCCTCCCCGATCATCCCCAATACATTCAAATCCGCGGGGATTGGCACGAGCACGTGACCATCAGCCCGCCGCCGGTGGGTTAAACCCTGTTTCCTGCCTCGCGATTCAAGCCGGCGCCGCCGTCGCAGTCATTCCGATGTATCACTTTCCCACAGGTCTGCCCCCCTCATGACCCTTCCTCGTATCGGCCGCCGCAGCTGGCTGTTGCTTGCCCTGCTCTTCGGTATTGGCCTCCTCAATTACCTGGATCGGCAGACCCTCTCGATCCTCAAGGCCACACTCAAGAGCGAACTCGTCCTCACCGACACGCACTATTCATGGCTGGTGACGGCGTTCATGGCGCCGTACATTCTGTTCTACGTGATCAGCGGCCGCCTCGTGGATCGCTTCGGCACGCGCCTCAGTTTGAGTGTGTTCGCCGCCGTGTGGTCGCTCGCCAACATTCTCAGCGGCTTGGCGCAGAACTTCACTCAGCTCGCCGCCTCGCGCGCGCTGCTCGGCGCGGCCGAGCCTGGGGCATTTCCTGCCATCCAGCGCGTGATGATGACCTGGTTTCCGAAGGAGCGTCGTGCGTTCGCGTGGAGCCTCCTCAGTCCGTGCACCACCGTTGGAGCAATCCTCGCGCCGCCCCTCGTCGCCGCGCTCGCGACGGGGTGGAACTGGCACTTCGCGTTCATCGTCCCCGGCGTCGCCGGTTTGTTCCTCGCCGCCGCCTGGTGGTTCTCGGACCGCCAGCCACCGGAGTTCCCGGGTGAAAGCGAACCCGCGGCCGCGCCGCCGCTGCGGGAGATTCTCTCGGATCGTCGGGTCTGGCTCCTACTTGCCGCGCGCGCGCTCACCGATCCGGTTTGGTACTTTCATCTTTTCTGGCTCCCCGGCTACCTGCAGGAGAGACTTGGGGTTTCACTCCCGCAACTCGGCTGGATCGGCTGGATTCCGTCATTCGTAGCCTCTGCCGCCGTGATGGCCACAGGTCGCACGACTGATTTTTTCGTGGCGCGCGGCTTCACCCCCGTGCGGGTGCGCGTGACCATGTTTTGCGCCGCTGCGATTTTTGCCCCGATCGGCGCCTTCACGACCTTCGCACCCTCGATCCCGTGGGCGCTGGTGTTGATTTCAATCGTCGCGATCGTCTGCCAGATCTGGTTTTTCGGCCAGGGATTGCTCGTCGCGGACGTGTTTCCGAAAAACTCCGCCGCAACCATCGCCGGCCTGCTGGGGGCGGTGGGCGCGAGCGGCGGCCTGCTGATGAACGCCGTCGCCGGTCCGATCATCGAGCGGGCCGGTTACATCCCGGTTTTCGCCGGACTTGCCTGCCTGCATCCCCTCGCTGCCGTCATGCTCTGGCGAGCGCAGCCTCGACTCGTTGCCAAAGCTGCAGCCGTGCCCGTTCCTGTATGAGCCGCTGTGTTACCCGTCGGGCGCGAGTCCAATCGCTGCTGCTGTTTCTCGGCATCGCAGCCCTTGCGCCTGCGCAGACGGCTCCGACTTTTGTCGTCGCGCCCGCTCCGCTCGGCGATGATCGTCATGACGGCTCCGCCGAGGCTCCCTTTGCGACGCTGGATCGCGCCCGCCTGGCGGTTCGAGCGCGGCTTGCCGCGCGCGAGGTTCGCGACGATCTCGTGGTCGAACTTCGGGCAGGAACCTATGAACTCGAAGCCCCGGTGCGTTTTGATGCCACCGACTCGGGACACGACCGCGCCACCATCGTCTACCGTGCGGCGCGCGGTGCCGAGGTCGTCCTCAGCGGTGGCCGCCGCGTCGCCGATTGGACGCGAGAGGCCGATGGCACCTATCGTGCCCAGGTTGGTCGTTCGGTGGATTTCCGCCAACTCTGGATCGATGATCGCCGCGCCGTTCGCGCCCGTACCCCCAACGTGGGTTCCACCTTCGTGTTCGAGACCGAGAAGCGATCCGACGGCTTCGACCTGCCGCGGGCGTCACTCGCGGGCGTGGCCGTGCGTCCCAACGAAATTGAGATTTCCGTCTTGATCGCCTGGATGCACAAGCGCCTCCGTATCGCGCAGACCATTGATGCCGAAGGCGGTGCTGCGACACGTGCGGTCATTGCGGAGCCTGAGTGGGATGCCGTCACGAATCAGCCGCAGGGCGATCGCACCTATCTCGGGCGCAGCTACTGGCTGGAGAATGCTCGGGAGTTTCTCGATGCGCCCGGCGAGTTTTTCCTCGATCGAACCACGGGTGTCCTGCGTTACCGCCCGCGCCCCGGCGAGGACTTGGTGCGTGCGGTGGTGATCCGGCCTGAACTGCCATCGCTCATCGTCCTCGAGGGTCGCCCAGACGCGCCCGTGCAGCACCTGCGCTTCGAGGGCCTCACCTTTGCCCACACCGGCTGGACGCGTCCGAACCGGGTTGGTTTCGTCGACGTGCAGGCCAATTCGCTGGTCCCCGCATCGCCCCAAGATGCCGTTGATCCGCAATACCGTCACAACCAGCGGAAGGATCGCATTCCTGCGGCGTTTCAGGCTTCAACCTCCGACCATGTAGTGGTCCGGGATTGCCGCTTCGTGCGATTGGGTGGGGCGGGCGTGGTCTTCACCCACGGTGGGAACGACACTACGATCGAGGGCAATTCCTTCTTCGATGTCGCCGCCGGCGGCATTGAATTGGGCGAGGACGCCGCCCGTCCCCTCAATCCGCGCTTCATCCCCCGTCGCAATCGCATCGCGAACAACTTCCTGGCGCACCTGGGGACAGATTACTTCGGCTCGGTCGCCATTCTGGGCTACTACACCCAGGCTTCGGTCATCACCCACAACGAGATGGTCGCCTTGCCCTACACTGCGATCAGCCAGGGCTGGGGCTGGGGTGCCCCTTCTGCGCCCCCCGAGTCAGGTGCGAACCGGATCACGTACAACCGCGTGAGCAACTTCCTCCGCCGGCTCGACGATGGAGGAGGTCTCTACACCACGGACCGCCAACCAGGATCTGAAATCGCTTACAACTTCGTTTCACGCATGACGCCGCCGGACGATCGAAAGAAGGCGGGTGCGGCGCTTTATCCTGATCAGTTCACCGAGGGAACACACTGGCATGACAATGTCGTCAGTGAAGTCCCACGCTGGCTCCACCTTTGGAATCCGAACATCCAGGGCAACCGGATCGAACGGACGTTTTCCGATACCGTGGCCCATCGTAACGATGGTCCTGAAAACGTAGTCGAATCCGCCCGTCTCAGCGCGGATCGTCGCTGGCCGGAACCCGCGCTCGCGATCATGGCCGCGGCCGGACTGGAGCCTGCCTTCCGCCACGCCCGCGTCATCGC
This sequence comes from Opitutaceae bacterium, assembly GCA_046346755.1. Lineage (GTDB taxonomy): Bacteria > Verrucomicrobiota > Verrucomicrobiia > Opitutales > Opitutaceae > UBA6669. The sequence goes on from JAXMHM010000011.1 coordinate 3,623, forward strand.
CGGACCCAGCGATGTCATTATCGAATCCTCCAGTGTGGATTTTCAAACGCTGGCTGGGAGCTGGACGAGCACCACCCGTCCGGGCAGCTACGGCGCGGTCGTTCAACAATCTGTGGATGCGAACGCGGCCGTCCGCTGGATGCCGATTATCCCCCGGGATGGCGTTTACGAAGTCAGCGTGTGGCGGCCGGCCGGCTCGGCCGCGACGGACGTGGTGATCCTCCATGCCAAGGGAGAGTCGCGCCTCGCGATGAAGGCCGGGGAGCCGACCGACCGCTGGCAGCCGCTGGGTGAATTTCCGTTTCTTGCCGGAGCCGGCGGCGAACTCATCGTCTCCCGCGCCCATGTGCCGCAGGACACGGCGCCCTTGGTGGCGGACGCGGTGCGTTTCCGGCGGAAGGAGTCGGTCGAATCCTTGCGGCCATGAGACGGTTTCCGCTCCCATAAGGACCCTCCTTGCATCGTGGCTGGCTGCAGCCTCGCTGCCGCAGCCGGAAAGCGCTGACCTGGTCAGAAGGAGGGATTCTTAGGCAACCCGCAGAATTCCATGCAGGACCAACTGCGCCAGGATGGGCACGGCGAGTTCTGCACGCACGTCCTGCAGGGCGTCGGCGACGCAGCCGGCTTCGTGGACGGCGGCGATCAAGGGAAGGACGGACTCGCCGACGACCGGATCGGGGAGAAGGGAGCCGTATCCACTGCTCAAGACGATGCGACCTCGCCCTGGAGCCGACAAGGGGTCCTCTCGTTTGGTGATTGTACCGTCGACAATCCGCAGGCGGCGGGGAAGCCACGCCTGCCAGGGCTCATCCCGCGCTTGTGGGGCGGCAAGCAAGGGGTCGATCAGGCTGCGTTCGAGCTCGCTCCACTTGTCGGGCGCCACGGCCAGTTCCCTGACTCCGCTTTTTCCGGCTTCGACCACGAGGAGAGCCGGCCTGAGGTGATCGACTCCGCAGGCGCGCGCGTGGGCGACGTTGCGTGCTGTTTGCTGCCAGAGGGGTTCGCCGAAAAGGAACTGCCCGTTGGCGATGTAGAGCGCGGCGTTGACTTCCAGGTCGACGGGGCTGCCGGCGAGCAAAACGGTGACCCCGGCACCGTGGTTTTGCGGAATTCGTGTCGAGAGGCTCTCATCGACGCCGAGACCGAAATCAGCGAGCACAAAGCCCGTGCCGTGGTTGGTGAGATAGTCCGGGAGCTGCTCCAGGATCCGCAGCGTGAGTTCGTCTCCGCGCCGTCCCCCATGGAGAAACAGGACGGAGGCTTCATCGTCGGAGCACCCGAGGAAGGGTGGTTGCGAAACGATGAGGTCGAATCGTTCGCCCTCGACCGAGCCGAAGAGATCTGCTTCGCGAAACGAGACGTTTTCAATGCCATTGAGTGCGGCATTGAGCTTTGCCATTGCCACGGCCCGGGGATTCAAATCGGTGCCGACCACCCGGGTGGCGGCGCGCGCCAGGAGCAGGGCCAACACACCGCAGCCGCAGCCCAGATCGAGGGCGGAGCCGATGTCGGCCTGCGGATAGGCGGCACGGGCGAGAAGTTCCGTGGTCGGTCCCAGGGCCATGACCACGTCCGGGATTATGCCCGGTCGATCGGAGAACAGGTACAACTCGTTTACCAGTTGCAGTTGAAAGGGACTGAGCCAGCCCCCGTCGACCTCGTTGACCAGACCGGTTCCGACCACAAACTCGAACCAACCTCCACCCAGTGCCGCAATGGCTTCAGCTTGGGTGACAGGATGGTCGAATGCGAGCAGACGCAGGACCACCGCGGCCGAGCTGGAATCGCAGCGGTAGGAGTTCGCCAGCCAATCGCTGCGGAACGAGGCGGGAAACCGTTCGCTCGCCTGTTGCCGCGCGAGCGTGAAGTCCCGGGTCAGTCCGAGGGTGCGGAGGTGCTGGGCGAACGCCGACCAGCGCGCCCGATCAGAAGCATCGGGCACGATCGCTGACGCGGGACGCATCCGTTACGACTTGCGCAGCTTGATGGAGTAGCCCTGTCGACCGGAGCCCAGGACCTTCTGCGTGACGGTCGTCGGGACCAGTTTCACAAACAGGGAGTCAACCTGGTCGAGTTTGAGCTGGATGGTGGACGCCCGGGACGCTGCGTCCCGCACCTTCTGAACCGCGGGCAGAAGGAGCGCCATCGGCGTGGTGTTGTCCAGTTCAAGGGTCAGCTCCGATCCCGGTGGAAGGCGATCGATTTCAGCGGTGGAGAGGGAGCGGTGCGAGTTGATCACCTCACCAACGAGTCCCCGATAGGAACTCGTGTTCTGTTTGATCATGATGTCGTCGTGTTTGGCCATGGGGGTCGGAATGAAAGCCGGATCGAGGCATGAATCGAGCCGCCTGGCGCGAGCGGAAAGGCGCCCGTTAGGCGGCTCGTTGAGGGGTTGGAAGCATTCAACGCCAGCGGGCAGTGCCGTTAGGAGGTTCAGGGCCAACGGACGGTTCGACACTGCTTGTCGCAGGCTGCATACGAAAAGGGTCTGCGGAATTGATCGTGAGCTGTCAAAATTTGAATCCATCCATTCGATTCCTAACGATCCGTGCGCCGCCGCGGGAAACGTCCGAAGCTTGAGCGCAAACGCCTTGCCGTGTACGTCGCCTCGTTCAAGGAGCCTTCTCCTGACGGAGCTTATCGGCTGGTGACACGTTGTTTGTGCATCACGAGGCATTCAACTGGACACCCGATCCGTCACACGCTCCCCCGGAATCTTGAAGTGCCGCGCACGACACACCTTGAGGCGACGGAGCCGGCCCGTTTGAGGGGATACGGGAGCGTGGGCGTATCTGCCTTTGACGGGGTACACTTCTGGAATCACCCAACCGGGGTTCGCAGCTGCTGACCTCCGAGCGTTGCGCGATCACTGGGTTGCCGCGCTTCGTGGCGAGATGGACGACGTCATTGCGGTGGCCAGACTGAATCGCGGACCACGTTGCCAGGGTCGTTTGCGGAAGCGGCCAGCCGCACGGGTTCCGTTTCGATCTCAATCGTAGTTGAATTCCACTACGCCGTCGGATGCTGCCACCTTTTGCGCTGGGTGAAGTCGAGCGAAGGCTAGAAAATTAACGCGCAAGCGGTCAAAGGCTGCATCTTCCGTCGCACGTAGCACCCAAGGTGCGCGGTGAGAGGCGGACAAGGGAGCTCAGGTGTGCGAGAAGTGAGCGCATCAAAAGAAAGCCCATTTTGCTGATAGCTATTGCACGGAAACTACCCACTGTTGCTTCGTCAGGCCTTGCGGCCCCGCGAAATCAAGTTTGCGGCCGTGATTTCTCGATCCTTTTGGGGCAGGCCAGTGGAGTGACCGCGTGGTTACCTCTTGGCGCGTCCCTGCACACTCCCTCCGCCACCCCCAAACACCTCCACATCATGAAATCCACCTTTTTGTCGTTCGCATTGGCGGGTCTCGCCACCCTGTCTGCGGCAAGTGCCGGCACCGTCGCGCTGACCGTCGCGGGCACCAGCAATCTCTGGCTGGCCGGTCAGCCGAACGGAACGCTCCTCGCCGGTGATTCCGCGCCGGCCCAATCACCTCCCGCTGTGGCCCTAAGTATCCAGCCTGGGAGCACCTTCACATTTAGCGCGGCTGGAACGGTAGGCTACCCGGATCAGCCCGCAGGACCGGATGGTGCAACGGCCGGCTCGCATGGGGCGGCCTTCGGAGTTTCGGGAATCAGTGCCAATTGGAATGCCCTCATTGGCGTATTTGTCACCGATGCGGTCCCCGGCGGAGCGGCACCGAGTTCGTTGAACTTTGGCGCGGCTGGTCTGACCACAAACTTTACCGCACTCTCGCCCCTGCTCGGGCAGTCCTTCTTCATTGGCGACGGCCTGACCAGCGGAGGGATCATTCAGCAGTTTGTCGTTCCTGTGGGGGCCACCCGGCTCTTTCTCGGGACCCTGGATGGTTCCGGATGGTACAATAATACAGGGAGCTTTGCCGTAACCGCGTCCTTCACGCCATTAAATGTATCCACCGTTCCCGATGCCGGATCGATATGGACGCTGCTGATTTTCGCCGGTCTGGGTCTTGCAGGTTGTTCCGTCCTAAGACGAAATCTCGTCTGACAATATCGGTTGGTTAGCAGGGGAGATGGGCCGAAAATCGCGGATTTGTCCCAAAGTCACGGGGCCACATCCACGACGCACCGAAACCCGATCGTCGCGCAGCGGTCGAGCCCAGGCCAGGTCAGCATGAACTTTGCGCCAAACGCCGCTCCCTGCACACCGGAGTCTGCATACCATTTCGAGCCTTCCAGGGTGTGGTAGCAGCCTCCGCGGATGATCGCAAAGCGGTTCACGCCATCGCTGCGTTCGCTTTCGGTCCACGACCACGTATTGCCGCAGAGATCAAAGAGGCCGAAGGGAGATCCCCCCAAGGGAAACTGCCTCACCGACGTGGTGCCGGTCCGTGACGTGTTGCAGAGATTTGCCGCGGGGTGGGGAACCGTTTCGCCCCAGGGGTACCGGCGCTTCTCGAAACCCTGCGCCGCGAGTTGCCATTCTTCCTCCGTGGGCAGGCGTTTGTCTGCCCAGCGGGCATAGGCGCGGGCATCTTCCAGGTCAACGTAAACCACGGGGTGCTCTTCGAGACCGGCCGGAGGGGCGCCGTTGAGCCAGTGTTTCAGGAAATTCTGCGCGTGCACGGGTAAGTAGCCGGAGGCGTGAAGGAACGCAGCATACTGCCGATTGGTCACGGGCGTGAGGTCCATCGCGTACGGGGCCAGTACGACGTCAAACTCGCGATGCGCGGGTTGATGGTGCGGAAAGAAGTTGGGGATTTTGTCACGGGTGGACTCATACCACCCGCATTCGCGCACCTGAAATTCGACCGCGGAGCGAACGTGTCCGCCGGGAATCGACACCATGTCGGGCGGCAAATTCTCGAGCCGGTAGGGCGTCGTCCGGGGAGTGAGCCTCAGTCGCGTCTCGACGTCGGCGGGCACGTCTGCACTCCAGTCCGCGCACTCGTCCGTGGCGCGCTGCCTGGCCAGGAAGGTGTCGAAATCCTCACCCAAACGGTCGCGCCGGGCGGCGAGCAGGCAGCCGACTCCTCGCGGGCGGATGAGGGTTTGTGGCCGGGAGACCTCGCAGCCGCGGATGAGATCCCAGACTTGTTCCCCCGGCTCGGCAGTGAGGTCGGGCAACCCAGTCAGCACTTCACCGGCAGTTCGATTGACCAGGGTCCAGAGGCGGATCCCGGCGCAGTCCCAAAGGTTCGCAAAACTCTGGGGGTGAAGGGTGGGGACGAGGGGAGTCCAACCTTCGCCGGAAAAAAGCGCAGAAAACCGGCGTTGGATGGGAAGCATGGATCGCAGGATCGACTTCTCTCGCGGGCTGTAACCGTTCCAGGTGCCGAAGATGTTGTCCCAAATCATCAGCCCGGTGCCATTCATGAACGCAGTTTGGGCCAGGTGGGTCCGGTCCGGTTCCCATCGGGCCACGTGATGCAGCTGGTGGCGTCGCTCGAACCACTTGTTTCGGACTATGCCGGGTACGGCACTGTCTTCAAAATCCTGAGCCCAGCTCATGTGGTGGTCGGTGATGCGCTCCAAGGGGAGCGACATTTCGCTTTCGAGCACCACGCCGGGACGGACGGCGTCGAGCTTCGCCCGGAAATCAGCCGCGCCTTCCTTCAGGGTGTCGAGAAACACGCCGTCGGCACCGAGTTCACCCACCATCTCGGCGATCATCGTCACATCGTCCTTGGGCTCGCGCCGGGTTCGTTCGTCCCACGGATTGTAATTGATGAAGACTCGAAGGCCCGCCCGGTGCAACTCGTCCACCGTGTGGCGCAAGCCTGCCAGTCCGCCGGGCATGTCCCGGTAGAAGTCGAACTGATTGCGCTCGTCGAAACCGATGCGCGGGTAGGCGTGCCAGAGCACGACGCTGTCATAGCCGCCGAACTCCCGGCGGCCGGATTCAAGCCACTCCTGCACACGGAAGCGACCCGCCTGCCGGTCATAGAAGCGCTGGTCACCCAGGAGCAGGAAGTAGCAGGCGTAGTTGCCCGACACCCAGGCGAAGTCTGCTCGCTGGTAAAGGGTGTCGCGGTAGTTCAACTCGCGTCGTGCCCGGGCGCGCCAGGCGCTCAACTCGGCGACGAAATGAGGCCACAGCTGGGGGTCCGACGGGGCCTGGAAGAGGTGAGGTGCGAGCATGGGGAGGGCAGGCGACGGTACGGTGGAAAAAGGGGCGGGCCGGGCGGAGACCCACGGTGAGGTGCTGGAAGGAGCACGCGGGCTTGTCAAAGGGCGCCTTGCTCACCCCGTGGACTTTGCTTTGCCTCCCAGGGGTGCCGGCGATTTTCCAGGGAACTTTGCCGGCTCACCGTGTGACCGGAATCAATGTCAACCGGATGAACGAAGGGCAGGTTGTAGCTCAGGACACATCTGCTGTTGTCTCACGATACCCAAAGCGCTTCAGCCCGTTGATGCGCTTCAATGCCCAGCCCACGCAGGAACCCACGCTACCCCCCAGTCACCATGCACCATCTGCAAAGAAAGTTGTTGGCCGGTCTTTTGAGTCTCGGCCTCGGCGCCGAAGTCACCGTTCGCCTGGCCGCCCAGGTCGCCCCGGCGACCAACCCCAAGGAAAAGTCGGGCCCCGCCCTGCAGGAAGACGCGCCACTGAATCTATCGCCCTTCGTGGTAACCTCCGAGAAGGACAACGGCTATGTGGCCACCAACAGTCTCGCCGGCAGCCGGCTCAATACGAAGCTGGCGGACACCCCGGCGTCGATCTCGGTGATGACCAAGGATTTTATCAATGATATCGCAGCGATCAGTGTCACCGGAGCGATGGAGTATGCCGTCAACGCCGGCAACGACATCAACGCTGGCAACACGGCCAATCGCGGTGATACTGGGAATGGGCTGATTGGGAATGACTTCAATTTTCAGGTGCGCGGCTATCGTCAGGCGACCCAGACCCGCGATTATTTCCGGACGGTGCTGGATGGGGATACCTTCAACGTCGAACGCATCGACGTCGCCCGCGGACCCAACTCCCTGTTGTTTGGCGTGGGTGGCCCCAGCGGCGTGGTCAATACCACGACCAAACAGGCGGACCCGCGACGGACCTTCGGATCGATCACGACGCGCATTGGCAGTTTCGGCATGCAGCGCGCCACCTTGGATACGAACCTCGGTTTCCTGGACGGCAAATTCGGAGCGCGGGTGAACCTGCTCTATCAGCAGGCGGACGGTTACCACGATTTTGAGTCGGACGATCAAAAGCGCGGAGCGGTTGCGCTGACCTGGCGGCCCACCCAGTCAACCACCCTTCGGGTCAGCGCAGAAAAGGGGTTCATTCATCAGAATCGCGTGCGCCCCTGGACCGCGTCGGACAACTACACCCGCTGGCGGGATGCGGGCCGCCCGATGTTCGCGTACGGCACGCCCCAGTCGCCTGCAGGCAATCTCGCTCCCGTCCAGACCGACGCCGTCAGGAATGACCAGAATTATTCGCAGTCCCAGAACACCTCCAACCTCGGTGGTGTGAACAATGGCCTTTCAACGGACCAGTTCCTCACCGCCCAACTGGGCAACTATGGCCTGCTGCTGGATGGTCCCCTCAGTGGAATCTCCTTCTTCTCCGGTGGCGACCGCTCGCTCGGCGGCGGCTTGGGCAGCAACCGGGGTGCCCGTTACTATCGCACTTCGAACAACTACGGCAATCAGGCCGGATTTGATACACCCTTTCCCGTGACCGATGAAAGTGTCTACCCTCGCACCTCCAACCCTGCGGGCCCGGGGCAGTTCGTCGAAGTCGACTACCATCAGATTTCGGCCACGGTGGAACAGCGCATTGGCAAGAACCTCTACCTGGAGGCCACCGCCAACCGTACGGTCCGCGAGTTCTACAATCAGACGACCCTCGGGTTCAGCCAGATTGCACTCACCTACGATGCCACCTCCTACCTGCCGACGTTCCGATCGGACGGCAGCTATGCGGCCACCTTGGGCGGTCCGACCACGACGGGGCAGGGCCGCGGTGCGCTCAATTTCGGTTCCACCTACCTCAATCTGTTGACGGGGACGGTTGAACCCAACCCGCTCGGAGGCGGACTGATTCCCAATCCGTACGCCGGGCAACAGATCATCACCTACAGTCCGTCGACCTCGAGCTCGACCACCACCCTCGACGACTACCGGATCAGCGCCACCTATTCCCTGGATCTGGGCAAGTTCGGCAAACACAACATGCTGGGGTTTGCGGCGCGGAATGACAATGAAGGTGACTCCAACACCTATAGTCTCGGCAACCTCGATCCCGCGCGCCTGTCCCCGAATGTAACGACCAATCTCCCCGCGCTCATCCGCCATATCAATGTGCTGAGCTCCCGGCTTGAGGACCGCGGAATTCCGGATCCCTTCGCGAATCCGGTCCGGGTGGTCAGCAATCAGGTCCGCGGCGTTCAAAGTCAGCTGGCCGGGCAGCCCTACACACCGGAGTACTTCACGCCTGGTCTTTACCTCAACGGCCTGACCAAGAGCTTCCGTACGACGGAATCGGCCGCCTTGGCCATGCAAAGTTCGTTCCTCGACGGAAGCCTGATCACCACCCTCGGTGGACGACGTGACATCATCAAGGCCTACAACGAGGGCACGCAGGTCCGGGATGCGGCGACACAGATCATCACCGGATTCGCGCCTGCCCATGCCCTCATCCTCAATTCGGCCGGCAACACCTATTCAGCCGGTGCCGTCTACCACATTCCGCTGAAACAGCTCCGCTGGCTCAGTGTCTTTGCCAACGAATCGACGAACTTCCAGGATCAGAACAACGCCACGCGATTCGAGGACGAGCAGGTCCGCCGGAACCTCGAAATCGGGCCCCTCGAAGGTCTTGGTCGCGACTACGGAATCAAGGCTTCGCTCTTCGACGGACGTATCAATGCCACCGTCACGCGTTACACGGTCGAGCAATCCAATGTGGCGGTCAGCGTCGGCTCCAGCTCGGTCGTCAATCTCATCAATGCCATCTGGACCACGATCCAGAACAATGGACCGAGCACCACACAGACCGATGTGCAGAATCCCTCGGGTCATCGCGTGGGCGGCAACGACACCCGGGGACAGACCTCGGAAGGCTGGGAACTCGAGGTGACCGCCAATCCCACCAAAGAGTGGCGCGTCTCGTTCAACATCAGCAAATCCGACAACGTTCTGTCTGACTTGGGGAGCAATCTGACGGCCTACGTTGAGAAACATCGCGCCACCTGGGCGGCGAAATCTTCACTGGTCTACGATCCGACCCTCCAGCCCGGCAATCTCAACAATGCCGGAGGTTCCAACAACATTGCCGCCATCATCTACGAACTGGATCACGTCTATGTGCCGTTTGCGAAGGCCAACGAGGGTCTGTCCGAGATCAACATCCGGCCCTGGAACGCCAATCTGTTCACGGCCTACCGCTTCAGCCGGGGACCGATCAAGAACCTGACCCTGGGCGGCGGCGTCAACTACAAGGGGCCGGAAATCATCGGATTCAAGCCGGCCACGCTGACCGACCCGACGATCAAGGTCTACAAGGGCCACATCTACTACCTGGTGAACGCCATGGCCGCCTACGATCTCAGGTTGCGCAAAGAAACCAGCGTACGGCTTCAGGTCAACGTGAACAACCTGCTCGATTTCGACGATTTGCAGGTGTTGAGCTCCAACTACAACGCCACCACAAACTCGATCGGCAAGTGGTACTACCACCTGCAGCCGCGCACGTACAGCGTGTCGGCGACCTATAGCTTCTAGTCGCCGCCTGATCGCCGGGCTGGTCGACACGCGAGGCGCGGAAATTCCGTGCCTCGCGTTTTTTGATTCTAGTGCCGAGTCGACGAAGCCAACTAAAGCACCGCGAACGAACCACAGGGTCCACGGCTGCGCAAAGGAGTCAGCTCAACGATCGAATGCTGGAAATGCCTGCGTTCGGGTTGCAGGCGGTCTCGCTGACCGCGACGGGACCGACCGGTCCCGCTTCTTTGCTCCGTTCGACGGATGCGACGCCCATCCCGTGGGGTCAGCGCCCCCCAGGGAGTAAACTCTAGAAGCAAGTGGAGTCCTCCGTTCGACCGAGTATACGGAGGATTGGCTCAGGTGGAGGGCGTCGCTCCGGAGGCTGTCTCGCAACCTCAGCCCCTTGCTGAATTGTACGAAGACCTCTGGAGACGCGTATATGAATTCTTGCGACGACTCCAGAGGGCTCTTTTTACAATTCAGCAAGGGGCGGGAGGTTGTGAGACAGCCTCTCCGACGACGCCGGGGGACGATTCCCGCGTAAAAACGTTCGGACGTTCGCGGTGAACGCAACGCGCAACCGGCGTCGATCCCGCGACTGCGGGAACGCCCTCCATCAATCCAACGCGCACAGATGGGGGGTTCCGCCTGATCATTTCTCAAAGTGAACGCCTATGGCTCGGTGACCCCGACTACAACCGCGCCTCCTCCTTCGTGGCGAGGGTCATCCTTCTCGTCGCACCTTAGGTTAACGCGCATGCGCAGTCACGGGACGGCACAATACGCACCCCAACGGCCTATGCCAAGGACTCAGGGCGAAGAATTCGCGCTGGCAGTCGGAAGGGCCGCCATGTCGGTCGCGATCAAGGCCGCGATCGCGGGCTCAAGCCAGCCGCTTTCCCAGGTGTGTTTTCGCTCCGGGCCATGCACCCAGTGATGCGGAACTCCCAGGGTCGCAAGTTGCTCGTGGACGCGAAGGTCGTCGTCGCGATACAAACCAAATCCAAGCAGGACGAGCCGCGCGGGCTGGGAGCGCAGCAGCTCGGCGCGTTCGTCCAGCAGTTGCGGCACTTTGTAGCGGGCAAAATCGGCTTCGGTCGGCCAGCACCGGTCCGTCCCCCAGGGGCCCGGCCGCTTCAGCAGAAACGGGGCATCCCACGAGGCCGCCCGACCGAAGGTCTCCGGGTGTCGCAACAGCAGACTGAAGGCGCCCCATCCTGACTTGCTGAAACCGACGAGGAGGCGCCCGGCGGCGTCGCGCTGGACGGGATACCGACTCTGGACAAACGGGAGCACCGCGCGGAGAAGATGGCTTTCCTGGCGATCCAGGGGATTGGACGGGTGGTCGGCATACCACGGCATCTCGGCAAAGGCGGGCCCGACACAGATCAAACCGAAGCGCTCGTGCAGTTTCAATCGACGGATCTCGTCCAGTCCCGTCCGGGCGGCCTTTGCCCCCGGGTAAACGGGAAGAACCCACACCACGGGATAGCGACGTCCGGGCTCCAGGACCGCCGGTGTCAACACGGCGAGTTCATTGTCGCCAGCTTGAAATGGCGACCGAAGGGTATGGAGGACCATCCCGCCTTCGTCGACGCGGGCGGGGAGCGTTTCGGCAACGTCTGGAAATTCGTTGCCCGCAGTCGGCGCGGCGATCGCAACTCCGAGGGCGGCGGCGCCCACCAATCGACGTCCCGTGTTCCACACCAACGCAATCCCCCGGGAAACAGAGAACCGCGTACTCACGGCTGAGGCGGAGTCGACCAAACCAGAATTTGTCCGTCACGGAGCAGACGATCACGCAGGGTAGGATAATCCACTTGCTGCACGGGCACGCCCGCGTCGATGGCGAGCGCGGCGGCGGTGCCGGCCGATTGGCCGAGGATCATGAAGACCGGCTCCATGCGGATGCTCCCGTAGGCGATGTGCGTGCTCGAGACGCAGACGCTCACCAGCAGGTTTTCACACTCCTTCTGCCGGGGCACGAGGCTGCGGTAGCTGACCGGGTAGGGGGCGGGCACGCCAAATTGGGCATCGCCCTCGGCCTTCACCACCCCGTCAACCACGACTCGGGAGGTGTGGTGCGAATCCATGCCGTAGCTGGCGAGTCCGACACTGTCTGGGGCGACGCGTCGGCCCATGCATTCATGTTCGGTCATGACGTAGTCGGACCGCATCCTCCGGCCTTCGCGCACGTAGAGTTCGTGTGGCCAACCTCCGGTCTCCACAAACTGATCTTTCGGCAAACCAAAGGCCCGGACACGAGCACGCACCTTTTCCGGCACGGCTTCGTCATTGGCCAGAAACCACACGAGACCCTGCTGGTAGGTGACGTGCGCCTGAAAGATCTTCTCCCGCGTCCGGTAATCTGCCTCCGGCCAGTCATTGCTTCCCCCGATGAAGTCGGTTGAGAACGGACCGGCATTGTTGCAGTCGCCGAGATTGAGTTTGATCGGACCATTACGGTAGGTGAAGTCCCAGACAAAATCAGGAGGGGCGGTGACGAGGTAACGCAACAGCAACGCGTAGGTGTCACGGTTGTAGCCAGCGGGTTTGGGCAAGGACAAACCCTCCGCTGCGGTCACCAGCCACATACGAAAATTGTACGCTTGGACGAGCTTGTCGCCGCGTCCCTTTTCCCGTGGCGGATCCGCTGAGATTCCGGGCAGCAACCCGCTCGAGGGATCGCCGGGCGTGCGGTAGGGATCGACCGCGAACCTGAACTGGTGCAAGAGGGCAATGTTGTACCCGTTGTGGGTCTCACCGTAGGCCGAATTGTCTTCGCGACCGACATGATACGAGACGCCCGCCCGCGCGAACAGGTCCCCTTCATAGGTGGCATCAACGAACATCTTCGCCTCAATCCGGTTTCCATTTTCAAACTCAAGGGCGACAATGCGTCCGCTGCGTTTTTCCACACGCGAAAGACGATGTTCGTAGTAGACCGGCACTTTGGCTTCGGCCAGCAAAGCGAGGAATACGTTCTCGGCATCAGCCGACCGGAAACCGGTCCACCGTCCCAGTCGGTTGAGGAATTCGGCGGCGAGCCCACCGATCGACTCCTTGCGCCCGAGGTCCACCGCGGTCAATCCTGCCGAAGTGAGTCCGCCGACGTGGCGACGGAAGACGGCGAGGGCAGCCGACTTTCCCATGCGACTCGCCTGAACCGCCGCACCGACTCCACCGGGAGTGCCGCCATATACGCACACGTCCACCCGGATCACCTGGGGCGACGCCGCGGGCGCAAGCTCGTAGTAGTGACGCAGTCCCGGAGTCGGGGTGGTGGGAACCGCCACGAGGAGTCCAATGGGGGCGAAGAGAATGAAAATGACAAGTGACCAGCGCATGGCCATGGGATAGCTTCAGGGTTTCGGGGGTGAGGCTCGGCGAGAATAGATGAACAGGAGCGCACCCACACCGGCCATGGCCGCGGCGAGGGCAAGGATCTTGCCGGAGTGACCCGCGCTGCTGGCAGGAATCAGGAGAAGCAGGAGCGACGCACCGAGCACCAGCCCGAACAGGCCGACAATTCGGAGTTGGGCCGTGTCATTACCGACGCCCACCTCGGCAGCAAAGTCGATCGGCCGGTCACGGCGCGAGAAGAACTCGGACTCGCGCGCCACCGCTTCGGCATCGTCGTCCCGAAAGAACAGGCGACTTCCGAGGAAAAACAGAGTGCCGATCCCGATCACCGAGAAGATCTGTTCCTGAAAGTACCAGGGTGAGGAACCGAGCAGTCTGGGACCGAAGGCGATCGAGGCCGACGTCACAATGCCGGCGACGATGCTGCCGGGTGCGGCCCACCGGGGCGTGCGCCCGACAAAAAGTCCCCAAAACAGAGGCACCGCCACCGGGGCCATGACGAGGGCGATGAGGTCGAGCAGCAGTTTGAACACGCTGCCGCTGCCAAAACGAACCAGCACGAGCGCACAGAGGATGACGGTCACGGCGCAGCAGAAATTCACCACCCGGGCCAGAATCAGCCGCGGTCGACCTTCGAGCGGCACGCGGCCCAGACGCCGACAGAGCGCGGGATAGATGTTCTGGGTGAGCAGTCCGGCCAGTCCGGTCAATCCGCCATCGAGCGAACTCATGGTGGCGGCGCACATCGCGACCAGGACCAGGCCGACGAGTCCGGCGGGCAGCAGGTACATGACGATGGCGGCATAGGCTCCTTCGGCCGGCATCCGTAGCGGCATTGCGGCCACCTCGTCCGGAATCAGCAACCGGGCGGTCATGGGCGGGATAAAAAAGAGGAGCGCGCCGACCAGCGCGAGCACCGCGGTCAAAAGCACGGCCCGCCGCGCCTCGCGACCATCTTTGACCGAGAGAAACTTCTGACAATTGGACATGCCAGAGACCCCGACGACGCCATTGAGATACCAGGCGAGGAAGAAGCCCGCGACAAAGTACCCCGGAGTCACACCGGTCAGTGTCGCCATCGTCTCCGCGCTTTTGACCGGCGCGAACGCCTTCGATAACCCGGCATCGGATATGTGTTGGAGCATGCCACTTAGGCCGCCGAGTTTCTGCAGGCAGATCACCGCGACGAGGATGGACACCGGCATCAGGATCAGCCCCTTGATGAAATCGGCAGCCAGCACTGCCCAGGAGCCGCTCATGGCGGTATAGAAGAGCACCACTACACCCAGCACCACGATCACGAGATCGATGTCGAGGTTGAGCAAGGTGGCTGTAAAAATGGCGAGCGAGTAGAGCTGAACGCCGCTGAATGCCACCCCCGCGCAGGACTGCAGGCTTGCGAAAAACTGCTCCATGCCGGCTCCGAAGCGCAGGCGGATGACGTCGGCCGGCGTGGTCACCCGCAGTTGGCGAAACCACCTGGCGGGGGCGAGGGCGAGGAAGAGATTATTGATCACTCCGCCGCAGAACATCACGGTCATCCCCCAACCCACCTGATAGGCCGCCCCGGCTCCTCCGGTGAAGGTCCACGCACTGAAGCCCTGCATGAAGAAACTCCCGCCCACCAGCCACCACGTGGCCTGACCGCCGGCGCAGAAATAGTCCCGCGAGTTGCTGCTGAAGCGGCGAAACACCAGCCCGATACAAACGAGGGTCAACAGGAACCCAGCCCCGACTGAGAACAGGGTGGCGCGATCACTGATGTGCAGGGCGGCCAGAAGGGGCAAGGGCATGGCGGCGATGAAAGCAGGGCAAAAGGTTAGAAGGAGGAAGAACGAAGCGCGAACCGAATACTCGGGCCGGGTCAGCCGCCTGATCGATGGCAAAGGGAGAAGACAGATACCGCAACCATCCCCTCACTCATCGCGATGACTGTTCCGGAGAGTTTCCGACCGGGAGCCATTTCTGGTCATCGTCCAGGTGGCGATTGAGGTGCTGGCCCACGGCCGCAACGGTATCGAGCCAGACCTCTGGTCTTCCTTTCAGGTAGTCACAGACCCGCCTTAGGACGTCGTCTGACGTATTGAGCCGATCCTGGGGATTTCCGATGTCGTGTCCCACCAGGACGATCCATCCTTCGCCGTTCACCGCTATTTCAATCAAGGTCCGGACCTGCTCGAAGCTCAGATTGTCGATGCCAATGCCGTTGATCTGGGCCCGGTCGCAGCGGGCGGGCAGATTGTAGGTTGGCAGAAAATACGTTCTCCCGACCAGGAAATGCCGCGCAATCAGGGGGACAAAACTCTTCACCCCAAGACCCCGACCGACAAAGGTCTGTCCGGCACAGTAGGCGAAGGTGGTGGGTCGCACGGCGAGCAAGTCGTGGATGCGCTGGTCGGCTTCGTCGATTTCCCGCTGGATATGCTCCAACGTGTAGCTTTCCAGCATGTATTCAGGCCGTTGCCAGGTGAAATTGCCGCCCGACGGATGATTGACCGTGTGATTACCCATTTCGTGTCCGCGGGCCACTGCCGCTCGCCAAAGCTCGAGTCGTTCCTCCACCCGGTGGGGAATCACGTAGAACGTTCCGCGGACGCCATACTCGTCGAGGATAGGGATGCCGATGTCGACCTGGGAGACGCGGGCGTCGTCCCAGGTGAGGCTCACGGCGGCCCGCCGGCCATCCGGCCACGCAAACGAGGGAAGGGAGGGGTTCATGAGGGGGCGATGGGGGAAATACCGTGGAATTGGGTTGGTGGGAGCGCAATGGCGGCGCCGCTCATCCCACTGACTACCGGCGCCTGGCCGGCGTTGGCTCCGGAGAGTTCCTGCAACTTTTTCCGAGGCGAGATCGGCTGCCCGGCGATGCCGGACTCCCCCGCGTCACCGGGATGAGCGGCCGGCTTGTTGCTCGGAGGGGAGGGCTCCCGCACCGTGCGGCCACCCCTCGATCCAGCCTCCATGTCTACGCAGCCAACGTCATCGCTCGTCCGCACCGACGAGCCCATCCTGTCCGGCAATGTCGTTGTCTGCCTGACCGAATTCGATCAGACGACCTTCTTTCCCGGACCGCTTTTTGACCGGCTCCTGACCTTTGCGCCTCAGGCGCGACTCATTCGTCCCAACGGTAAGGACAGCGTCGAGTTGGGTCGGCGCCTGGACGAACTCCAGCCGGAGGTGGTGGTCGGGGGCTGGTCGACCCCCCGGCTACCGGAGAAGCTGCCTCCCTCGCTCAAATACCTCTGTTTTCTGTGCGGATCGGTGAAGGCAATCACCAGCCGCCGACACCTGGAGGACGGGTTGCAAGTCACAAATTGGGGAGGCTCGATCAGCCGCACCATCGCCGAAGCTGCCCTGCACCACATTCTGGCCTGCCTGCGTCGCTCGCCCCATTGGACCCTCGAAATGCATGTCCAACGGGGTTGGAGAGAACCGACCATGGAAGGAATTTCGCTCTTCGGGCTGACGGTCGGACTACACGGTTTCGGGAGGGTAAGCCGGGCCCTGATCCGCCTGCTGCAGCCCTTTGACGTAAAGCTCAAGGTCTACGCTCCCGATGCCGATGCGGGGGCCGGGCGGACATTTGGATTCACTCCCGTGGACTCGCTGGAGGCTCTGTTTTCGGGCAGTGACGTCGTGGTCGAACTGGCCCCGCTGATTCCGGAAACGACGGGCATTGTCCAGGAACGACATCTCCGCCTGCTTCCGCCCGGTGGAGTCTTTGTCAATGTCGCTCGAGGAGCCATTGTGGACGAGGCCGGTCTGGTGCGCGTCGCGAAAGAGGGATCCATCCGGTTCGGTCTCGACGTGTTTGCGACCGAGCCCCTCGCGACGGAGCATCCCTTGCGCGGGCTATCGAACGTGTACCTGACGCCGCACATTGCCGGACCGACGGCCAATTGCTGCCGTGATGTGGGTGAGTTTGCGCTGTCCAACCTCCGGCGCTTTGCCGCCGGGGAGGCGCTTAAGGCGCTGGTGACCCCCGAGACCTACGACCAATCGACGTGACCGGCGGCCAAGGGAGGCATTGCGCATCGGGATGATTGCGGGGAGGCTTGTTGCCGTCACTCGCCGGGCAAGGATTCGGCGATGATCCGAAAGCGCCCTCCCTTTATGAATCGTCGGACCCCGTTTTTTTGCTTCCTCGTCCTGGCCGCCTCGTGGTGTGCACCGATCAGCGTTCGCGCCGCCACGCTCACGCTCCATCCCGCTGAAAAGCACCAAGTCGTGGAAGGGTTTGGGACCTGTCTGGTGTCCTGGAAGCCGGCGGTGCTCACTTACTATGATCGACCGGATTTTCCGGATTTTTATCTGAAGCAACTGGGCGCCTCCGTTCTCCGGATCGACCTCTGGACCGACTCCGCCCCGAAGCCACAGGAACGCTGGCAGGACATCACGTGGCGGGACTTCAGTTTTGACGGCAAGGGTGCGCGGGGGAAGTTCTTCGCCGATATCGCGCAGCGGCTGCACGCGGCCTCAAAAGGCCAGTTGCGGGTCATCGCCACCGTCTGGAGCCCACCGGGTTGGATGAAAGTCAATGGTTCGCTGGCCAACGGTCATCCTGACAGAAAGAACTACGGCCTGAACTTCCGCACTCCCGGAGAGCTCGGTCAGTGGAGCGGCCCCCTTGACGGACCGGAGGGCGAGGACCGTTGGCAGTACCTGGGGCGCAACAAACTGCGATCGGACCGTTACCTCCACTTCGCCAAGCTCCTGGTGGAGTGGACGCGTTACTACCGCACCCTCGGCATCGATCTGTACGCCCTCAGTGCGCAGAATGAGCTCACGTTTTCGCATTACTTCGAATCCTGCGTCTACACTCCAGAAGAGTACGCGGAACTCATGCGCGTGATCGTCTGGATGTTCGCTCACGAAGGGGAGAAGCGTCCCCAGCTGTTTGGTCCCGAGCACATGACTTTCGATATCGAAAAGAATCGTCTCTTTCTGGAGGCTCTGGCCACGCGACCCACCGCGCTCGCCAGCCTGGATGCCATCGCCTCGCATGGCTATATTGATGGATACATGGCGGACAAACGACCGGACTCGGTTTCGGCCTTTCGCAAGATGGCCGAGCCCTACGGCAAGAAAATCTGGATGACGGAAGGCTCGACCGGTGGACACACCTGGCCGGCTCCGTTGCACGAGGTTGGAACGTCCTTCCTCAACGCCCTGACCGAAGGCGGAGTGTCACTCCTGACGCCGTGGGTCGTGGTCGACGAGGTGGCGAATGTGCATGGTCTCACGGCCATCACGGGTCACACCAAGAAAACCAGCGTGGCCATGCACTACTTCCGCTTCCTCCGTCCCGGCATGGTACGCGTCGGCGTGTCCAGCGACAGCCGCGAGGTGGGTTCGGTCGCCTGTCTGGATCCGGGTTCGGGACACCTGGTGCTGGTGCTGCTCAATCGCACCAAGGATGCGGCACCGATTTCCCTGCGCCTCACCGATTCAGCTCCGCTCACTGTCACCGAAGCCTACCTGACGGATGTCACTCGCGACTGTGAAAAAATGGACCCGTGGAACGGACACTCTGAGGTCACGGTTCCGTCGGAGTCGATCGCCACGCTCATCCTGACGCCGCGCCCATGACCACTCCGGATCCCATCCCCCAGGTCGCCGTCATGCCGTTGCCGCTGGGTCTGAGCATCGGCTCCGGCCGACTGCCGGTCACCGCGTCGCAACGTCTGTTCCTGCGCGACCCCGCGGACCGGCGGGTACGGGCCGGGGTGGGTCGCGCTCTCCGCCGGCTGGAGGAGCGCACTGGCCTGGCGTTCGCCCGGCAGAGCGACAGCGACTTCGTCCTCGCGGAGCAGGCTGCCACTGCTACCTGGGTGATCGACTGGATGCACCCCGGTTCGGACGTTCCGCGTCTGGGAGAGGACGAATCCTATATCCTTGAGATCACCTCCACCCAGGCCACGCTTCGCGCCCCCACCGCCCTCGGTGTCTTGCATGGACTGGAAACCTGCCTGCAGTTGCTTCAATCGCACGCCGCGGGCTGGTACCTGCCGGAAGCGACCATCCATGATCGGCCCCGTTTTCCCTGGCGCGGCTTGATGATTGATGTGGTGCGGCACTGGCAGCCGTTGGAGGTGATTCTGCGCAACCTCGACGGAATGGCACTGGTGAAACTCAATGTGCTCCACCTGCACCTCACGGATGACCAGGGGTTCCGAATTGAGAGCAGGACCTGCCCGCTCCTGCATGAACGGGGTTCAGATGGACATTATTTCACCCAGGATCAGATCCGGCAGATCATCGCCTACGCGACGGCACGGGGAATCCGGGTGGTGCCGGAGTTCGACATTCCCGGACACGCCACCAGCTGGCTGGTGGGTTACCCCGAACTGGCCAGTGCCACCGGAAACTACGTGATTGAGCGGCAGCGTGGCATCTTTGACCCGGTGCTCGATCCCACCCAGCCGCAGGTCTACACCGTATTGGAACGCTTCATTGGGGAAATGGCGGCCCTTTTTCCCGACGCCTTCCTGCATATCGGCGGTGATGAAAACAACGGCGTGCACTGGAGCGCCAACCCGGACATCCAGGCGTTCATCCGCGAGCACCATCTTCACGACAATGCAGGACTCCACGCCTACTTTAATCAACGTATCCACACCTTTCTTGAAAAACACGGCAAGCACCTGGTCGGGTGGGACGAGGTGCTGCACCCCCAGCTGCCAGCGGGCAGCGTGGTGCAGTCGTGGCGGGGTGCGGATGGTATCTCCGAAGCAACGAAGCAGGGTTTTCAGTGTATCCGATCACACGGGTACTACATCGACCTGAGTCTCTCGGTGGATGAGCACTACCTCAACGATCCCGCACCGGAGGGACTGGATCTGACGCAGCAGTCGCGGGTTCTCGGTGGCGAAGCCACCATGTGGGGCGAGTGGGTCACCCCCGAGACAATCGATTCCCGCATCTGGCCCCGGTCGGCCGCCATCGCGGAACGGTTCTGGTCGCCCCGCGAGGTGCGCGACGTTCCCGATCTGCACCGTCGCCTTCCCGCGGTCAGCCGGCGGCTGGAAGAGGCCGGACTCCGGCATAGGTGCTATGTGGAGCCGGCATTGCGACGCCTGGCCGGAGATGATGCGACCCCGTCTGATCTGGCGGCCCTGCGGGTGCTGGTGGACCTGCTGGAGCCCGTGAAGATTTATCGGCGGAATGAACTTCAGGCCGAGATCAATCTGCTGGCACCGCTCACCGGTCTCGCCGATTGCGCCCGGCCGGACAGCCCCGATGCGCGCGCCTTTGCCTACGGTGTGGAACGCGTGTGCTCGGGGCACTTCACCCCGGCCGATCTGGCCGCAGTCCGGCAGCAGCTCTTCACCTGGAAGGCGGCGGCGGAAACCTTGTCGCAGGGGCTTTGTTTGCGATCGCCCCGGCTCCAGAACGCGCTGCCGCTTGTTCAGATTCTGGCGTCGATCAGCGAAGCCGGAATTGAAGCCCTGCATGCATTGGACGAGAAACAGAATCCCGCCGCCGGCTGGAAGGAGGCACACGAAAGGAAACTCGAACTCTCAGGCGGCGCCTGGGCGGCGACCGAGCTCCCGATCGTTGGCTCACTCCGACAACTCGTGACCGCGGCGGCCGCCGGGTCAGCTCCAGCGCAGGTCTGATTTGACGAGTGGCAGCTGTCGCACCCGTTTGCCGGTGGCAGCAAAGATCGCATTGCAGACGGCCGGGGTGATGACCGGGTAGGGCGGTTCACCCAGGCCGGTGGGTGGGATCTCGTTTTGGATGAAGTGAATCGTGATGCGCTCGGGTGCGTCGTTGATTCGCAGCAGCGGGTAGTCGTTGAAGTTGCCCTGCACCGCCCGACCCTGCTCGTAGGTCATCTCCTGCAGCCAGAGGGTGCTCAACCCATCGATGATGGCGCCCTGGACCTGGTTTTCCGCCCCGCTCAGGTTGATGATCGGACCGACGTCCACGACGGCTGTGACCCGCCGGATTCGCAGTCCGCCCTCCTTGGAAACGGCAACCTGGGCGACCATGGCGACATAACCGGAGTGGCAAAAGTGAAAGGCGACCCCGCGACCCTCGCCCGGGGACAACGATTCGCCCCAAGTCGACTCGGCGGCGACCCGGCGGAGGACGGCTTTCATCCGACCGGTGTCGTAGGGCTCGCCAAAGGGATCGGGGTTGCAGGGCACGATCCGATCTTCGCCCAGCAGTTCGAGACGAAACTCCACCGGGTCGCGGCGTGCGGCGTGGGCTAGTTCGTCGATGAAACCCTGCATGACAAACGCCATGGCGTTGGCGCCCGGGGCACGCATCAGCCCCGTGGGTACGATGGTGTGCAGGATGGACTGGTCCAATTTGTAGTTGGCGACAAAACGGGCGGGCAACTCGTCGGTGCGGATGCCGGCACAATTCGCAGGATTCCGGGCGGACCAGTGACCGAACGTGACAAAATGATTGTGCCACGCCGACAACCGCCCCTGAGCGTCGATGGCCCCTTTGAGGAAGTGAAAACCACCCGGGCGGTAAAAGCAGTGGCGCATATCGTCCTCGCGTGTCCAGGTCAGCTTGACCGGCTTGCCACCGGTGCGGAGCGCGAGGGCGGCGGCTTCGACCAAGGCGTCGTTGGAGAGGCGTCGTCCGAATCCTCCTCCCCCGCGGACCAGGTTCATTTTCAGTTTCTCCGGCGGAATCGTCAGCGTTTTGGCGACGAGCTCGCGACCCCACTCGGGACTCTGTGACGTAGTCCAAAACTCGATCCCGTCACCAGTTGCCCACGCGGTGCATCCCTGGGGTTCGAGCGTGGCGTGATTGAGGAAGGGATAGGCATAGGCGGCCTCGATCACGGTCGCGGCGGACGCGAAGGCCGCCGCCACGTCACCGTCGGTGCGCAAATTGGCACCCGGGCTCCTCGCCCGATCAGCGGCCTTGGACGCATAGATCGCACTGGTGTGATGGGCTCCGGCGCTTTCGTCCCACTCCACCTGCAGCTGTCGCTTCGCGGAAAACGAGGCCCAGGTCGAGCGGGCGATGATGGCGACCCCGGGCAAAAGGCCGCTGGGGTTGTCGCTCCCCTCGATCACGAAACAGTCGATCACGTCCGGCAGGGACTTGATGTGCTCGACGTTCGCGCGGATCACCTTGCCGCCGAAAACCGGGCACTTGGCAAACACGGCGTAGACCATGCCGGGAAGCTTTTGGTCGATGCCAAACAGCGGCTGACCGGTGACGATGGCGCGATTGTCGACCCCACCGACCCGCGAGCCCATGACACGAAACTCGCGGCTGGGCTTCAGTCGGATCGTGGACTCCGCGGGAATGGGCAGCAGCGCGGCCGTGGCGGCGAGGGCTCCATAGGCGAGGGCACGACCGGTGGCGTCGTGGAGCACCTGGCCCTTTTCGGTTCGGAGTTCCGACGTCGGGACCTTCCACCTCTGTGCGGCGGCCTCGACGAGCATCGCCCGGGCCGTGGCCCCGGCGCGGCGCAAGCGCATGAAGTTCCCCGGGGTCGAACCACTGCCCGCGGCAAACTGCCCGCCGACATCAGCGCGCAAAGACGCCTGTTCCACCACCACAGACGCCATGTCCACATCCAGTTCCTCGGCGATCATCATCGGCAGTGAGGTGCGCACACCTTGTCCGGTCTCCGGATTTGGGGCCAGGAGCGTGATGACGCCCGCGGAGGTGATGCGCAGAAACGGGCTGGGAGCGAAGTCAGCCGGCGAAGCCTCCGGGGCAGGCGATGCCTGTGCCCAACCCGGGCCGGGCAGAGCGAGGCTCAGCACAAAGCCCCCGCCGGCGAGGGAGGAGACCCTGATGAAATCTCGACGCGAGCGGTTGAACTTAGGCGAATTCATGCGTTCTCGCAGGTGGTCAAGGCAGCGGTGCGGAGCCTCCCGTCGACGCTCAGTGTGGAAGGAGGCATGGCATGGCGATGCCCGGGTGAGTGGGCGTCAGCGATTCATCACGAAACGGGGAAATCGCCAATCGTCCCGGGACTCATCCGGATGAGCAGTCGCGCGCTCGTCCCTCGTCACACGACGCTGTTACTTCGGGGTGCGCAGGACAGGGATTGCCTTCAGGGACCTGCGACCAATGGTTTTTGCATGAATGACCCGATACCCCGTCGTGAGTTTTTGAAACTGCCACTCGGTGCTGCCGGAGCCTTGGGTACGTTCGCCACACTGGCGGCGGCACGGAGCTCCGCCGCGGAGCCGCAGACCAGGCCGGCGAAGCCCACCCGGCTGATCATCCGCGGCGATGACATGGGATGTTCACATTCGGCCAACCTCGCCCTCATCCGGGCTTACACTGAGGGAATACAACGCACGATTGAAGTGATTGTGCCCGGTCCCTGGTTCCCCGAAGCCGTGCGGTTGCTGGAACAGCATCCCGGGGTCGATGTGGGGATCCACCTCGCGATCACGAGTGAGTGGGACAACGTCAAGTGGCGCCCGCTCTCGCGCTGTCCCAGTCTCGTGGATGAGGACGGCTATTTCTGGCCGATGGTGAACCGCAATCCGAACTACCCGGGTCGCGCCATCGCGGACAATCCGTGGAAGCTCGAGGAGGTGGAGCGGGAGTTTCGAGCGCAGATCGAACTGGGGCTGAAGCGAATTCCGCGGATCAGTCACGTGTCCGGCCACATGGGTTGCACGGGGTTGAGCGCCGAGACCCGTGCCCTGACCGAGCGATTGACGAAGGAGTACGGCCTCAGTCTAGATCTTGCGGAGCTCGGGGTGAAGGGACTCCGCTACCAAGGTCCAAAGAAAACGCTCGCCGAAAAGACCGCGAGTTTCCTCAAGACACTCGATGGGCTGGTTCCCGGGGAAACCTACTGGTTTGTCGATCACCCGGGTCTGGACGATCCCGAGCTGCGGGCGATTCACCACATCGGCTATGAGGATGTGGCCGTCGACCGCCAGGGAGTGACCGACCTGTGGACCAGTCCGGTCATCAAGGCGGAGATTGAACGCCGTGGAATCCAGCTGATCAGCTACCGCGATTTGAAGGTTTGAGTCCTGCACCGGAGATGATCCACACCTCGGCCGTGACCGTCTGCACGGCGCATGCGTTCGAGGCCGAGCGTTTCAACCCCCATCGCAATGCCATCCACGAAACCTAGCAAAACGACCGCCCGAAGCGAGGGAGGACGGCGGTCAGCCGGCTTGCGGGCGCCGGGGAATGAAATTGCTAGCTCCCGGCGCCGTGCCAAGGGTGGAAGCAGCCACCCCGCTTCGATGAACTTCCCCGTGCGCGTCACCCACCAGGACATTGCGACCAAGTTTGGCTGTGACAAATCGACGGTGTCGCTCGCGCTGCGGGACAATCCCCGCATTCCTCTCCAAACACGGATTCAAATCCAGGAGCTGGCGGAAAAGATGGGTTACCGCCCGGATCCGGCGCTCGCGATGCTGGCCCGCCAACGTTGGGCCAAGCACGACCCCGAAGTGGGATCCACGCTCGCATTCATCGTCAACCGCAAGCGACCCTTCTACAGCGTCCAGGCCCCCTATGTCCGCGGGGCAATGGAACGCGCGCTCGAACGCGGCTACCAGTTGATTGAATTTGATCTCGATGAGTATCCCTCCGGCCACGCCGCCAGCAAGGTGCTCTACAGCCGGGGCATTCGCGGGTTGATCCTGGCGTGCATTCCACCGGATGAACTTGCTCCCATCGTGGCGCTGGATTGGGACAAGTTCACGGTCGTGAGCCTTTCCCATGGCTGGGGGCACGTGCCCGTGCATGCCGTCGGGGTCAACTACTTCGAAAGCACCCGGATGGTGTGGCGAGAGGTGGTGGCGCGAGGCTATCAGCGGATCGGAGCGGCGCTTTTCCAGGAAAGTCCGTCATCGATCGTCGACGCCGAGCGCTTGGGAGCCTGCTACATCGCACAGCGTGATCTGATTCCGCCCGAGTTGAGGATTCCGGTGCTTCTCTGCGACTTTCAGAACAAAGGAGCCTTTTTCCACTGGCTGGAGCAACACCGCCCCGAGGCGATCATCAGCCGCTGGGCTGGAGTGTATGATTGGTTGGTCGAGGAGGGCTACAAAATCCCACGGGACATCGCCTTTGCGAGTTTCCGGATCGAGGAAGGGCGTCCCATCGCCGGGGCCAGCATCATGGTGGACCACATCGGACGGGCGGCAGTGGATACAGTGATTGCGCAGATGCATGAGAACCGCTGGGGCATCCCGGCGATCCGGCAAACCTTGCAGCTTGAACCGGTGTGGGTCGACGGGACGACCATGCCCCACCGAAAAGCAGCCGTCGCCAAATGAATTGGGACGAATTGACGGGGGACGATTTTCCCGCCGCAGTCGCGGCCGCTCAGGGGGTGTGCCTGGTGCCGCTCTCGTGCATCGAGCGTCACGCGCATCATATGCCCTTGGGCACCGACATGCTCATCGCCCGGGAGTTCTGCCGTCGGGCGGCAGCGATCGAACCGGTGATCGTGGCACCTGAAGTGGTATTCACCCAGATCGTGGAGGCCCGGCACTGCGCCGGGACGATTGCGATCGAACCGAGTCTGGTCATTCAGCTGCTCGACAACCTTTGCCGGGAGCTGGCTCGAAATGGACTGCGCAAAATTCTCCTCGTCAATGCCCACGGCGGGAACAATGACCTGCTGCGGTATTTCGTGCAGCCCCAGTTGAGTTCACCCCGCGACTACGTCGCGTATGTGGCCAATCCCCACACCCTGGAAGCCGACCGGGCGGCGATCGAGGCGCTGTGGTCGTCGTCCGATCCGTACGGCCACGCCGGTGAGTACGAGACCAGCCTGATTCAGGTTGTCCGGCCGGACCTCGTGCTCTCTGGAAGAATCAAGGCGGACAGTGAGGGCGAGCCGCGGAACCGGATCAAGGCCGTGCGTGACGCCGGACTCCATACGGGCATCTGGTGGTATGCGGATTACCCCACGCACTACGCGGGCGACGCCTCGGGCGCGACGGCACAGAAGGGCGAGGCGGTTTTTGCCGCGCGGGCTCGTGCTCTCGTGGCGGCGATTCAGGCCGTGAAGCAGGACCGGGCAACACGACAGTTGCAGGACGAATTTTTTGCCGCCAGTGCGGCGCCGCTTTCGAACCTGGGCATCGCCCCGGGAGTGGAGCAGGTGGCTGACGCGGACGTCGATGCCAGCCTGGATCGAGCGTTGCGAGAGCTGCTCTCACTTTGCTTCACCAAACCGGGGGATGTGGTGTTTCAGGAACGCCGGTATTACACCGAGCCGCCGGCCCAACGCTGGATCATCCGCGGACCCGATGGGAGTCTGGCGGCCCACGTGGCGGTGCACGACAAGGTCGTGTCGTCAGCGGGTGTGAGTCACCGGATCGGTGGAATTGCGGAAGTTGCGGTGCACCCTGCCCAGCGCGGGCACGGCCATGTGCGCACCCTGCTGGCGGCGGCGCACGCGTGGATGATAAGACAAGGGTTCGAGTTTGCAGTCCTCTTTGCTCACCATCCCAACATCTACGCCTCCAGCAGCTATCGCGAGGTCAGCAACCTCTTCCGCGCCGTTCCGGGCCCGGGAGGACCGCCCGCGTGGGAGCGCGCCGAGAAGGTCATGGTGGCCGAGTTCAATGGAAACGTCTGGCCGTCAGGCGAGGTCCGTCTGTCCGGCCCTCTGTTCTAAGGGTGAACCGCCCGGACGAGGCACTCCTCAGGCGAACAGCTTGGTGACGGCCTTGGCCTTGACCAGTTCGCGCGGTTGGTTGAGGTGGTTGTAGACGATGGTCTCCGGATCGATGCCAAACGCATGATAGATCGTCGCGAGCAACTCCGTGGGATGCACCGGGTCCTTGGAGGGACTGGAGGCAGTTTTGTCGGACTCGCCGTGGACATATCCGCGCTTGATGCCCGCACCCCCGATGATGCTGGTGTAGCAATACGGCCAGTGGTCGCGGCCGTCGGCACTGTTGTTGTTGCCTGAGGTGCTCACTCCGCGCTCGGGGCTGCGACCGAATTCGCCGAGGGCGACGACGAGCGTCTCGCTGAGGAGCCCGCGATCATCAAGGTCGTCGAAAAGCGCGCTGAGACCCTGATCGAGCATGGGGCCGGATTTTCCCTTCATCCGTTCGGTGAGGCCAATGTGGTGGTCCCACGAGTGGTTGTCCGAATTGGCGACCTTCGGCCAGATGACTTCGACCACGCGGGTGCCCGCCTCCACGAGCCGCCGCGCGAGGAGGAGACTCTGGCCAAACGTATTGCGACCATAGCGGTCCCGGAGCTTTTCCCCTTCGGCGGCCAGATCGAAGGCCTCCCGGGCCCGGCCGGAGACAATGAGGCTGAGGGCGCGCTGGTAGTATTCGTCGAGATTGTAGGAGGCCGTCGCCTTTTCAATGTCGGGCATGGCGGCTTCGATCGACTCGCGCAGACGCGCCCGGCGCTCGAGCCGCATCGCGAAAATCTCCTGCGGAAGCTTGAGGTCCTCGGTCCGGAGCCGGTCCATTTTGGTCATGTCGAGGTCGTCGCCCTCCGGGTAGAGGGTGTAGGGATCGAAGGCCTTGCCAAGAAAGCCGGCGGTGCCGCCCTTGCCGACCACATTGGACTCCTGCAGCGGACGCGGAAGCATCACAAACGGCAGCATCGGCGTATCCACCGGCTTGAGCCGCACGATGTTGGAACCGAAATTAGGGAAGTCCTTGGCGTTGGGCGGTTCGAGCTGTCCGGACGGGCTGACCTTGTCGGTCGTGTAGCCGGTCATGATTTGGTAGATGGCCGCCGTGTGATTGAAGAGCCCGTTCGGGGTGTAGCTCATCGAACGGATCATGGTGAACTTGTCGTTCACCTTCGCGAGTTGCGGGATGATCTCGGTGAAGTTGGTGCCCGGGATCTTGGTCGAAATGGGTTTGAAGGAGCTGCGGATCTTGTCTGAAACGTTCTCTTTCGGGTCCCACAGATCGAGGTGTGACGGGCCGCCCTGGAGGTACACCATGATCACGCTTTTGGCTTTGCCCCAGCCGGGACCACCGTGGGTGGCGGAAGGGGTGGCGGCGCTGGCGTTGAGCTTGAGCATCTGGCCGAGTGAAAGGCCGAGGATGCTGGATCCGCCGAGACGCAGCAGATCACGGCGCGTCATCTTGGCGTGAAGGTCACAGAGGTCGGAATTGAATCCACCGGGAAGTCGGATCATGGGAGTTCAGTGGGTTGCGTGGGAGGGCGATCGTGGGGATCGGTGGCGGAGCTCTCGAAAAGGGATCGAACGGTAGTGACGGCTGAGACGATGCGTACCAGGAATGTGGATCAAATCAGGCCTGAGCGACTGGCCAGCGGCGGCCGGGGCGGAGGAGTCAACGATTGAAGAGGAAGGAGGGACTGTTGATGAGGGCCCAGGCGAGATCCTGGGCTCCGGTGAGCCGTTCGTGTGCGAGTTGTCGAGTGCTGTGGGCGGCATCGGCACGCAGCTGCGCGAGCTTGGGGTCGAGGGCGACGGGCAGCTCGGCGGCGGCGAGTGCGGTCTTGAGTTCGGCGAGGGTGGCGTCCTCCGGTACGGGACGCTTCGCGGTGGCGAGGGCCTGGGCGCGCTTCAGCAGCGTCACGTCGGAGGAGCGCTGGTAGGCGACCAGCGTTTGAGTCTGTTCCGGGGTGCGGTCAGCCGCCGCCACGTTCAAGACGGCCAAGACCTCGGCGGGCAGGCCCGGTTCCAGCGGTGCCGGCGAGGTCGTCGCCCAGAGACGAAAGCGGCCGATGGAAAATCCATCACGGAACTGGTGCTGCAGGGTAAAATTGAGGGTGGCGCCCTCGGCGCTGCCAATGGGCTCGCCGAGTGAGAACCGTGCCTGATGGGGCAGGCCCAGTTTGCCGCCGACGCCCCAGCCGTCGCGGCCCCCTTCCGCCTTTCCATTGATGGCAGTCTTCACGTCGAAATTGGCTTGGGAATAATCAGCGCGCGCGTCCTTGAACACGGCCTCGGCCGAGGGACGCTTTCCTTCCTTGTCGGCCCAGCGGAGCGAGATCTCAGTGAGGATGAAGTTGCCCGCACCCCTTCCGGGTCCGAAGGCCGGCAAGCTATCATCGGGCAGGACCTCAAGCAGGATTCCGGTGATGCCGGTGAGGGTGGTTTCGGCGGTAAGTTCGTAGCTAACGTAGTTGGCGGCCGGGCCCGAGGCGAGGTACGACCCGTCGGCGAGTTTGGTCAGCTTGTTCAGATTGTTTGCCGACACCTTGGTCATTTCCAGTGGCACCCATGCTGTGCCACGACGGTCGGCGCCAAGGGTGGCTTCCCAGGCGGGGAGTGCTGCCGCGAGGGTGGATTCGTAGGTGGCGAGGGCCTGGGAAGCAGCCGCGATGGCGGTGTCGCGATCAGCGGCCGCCTGGGCGACCTGCGGCGCGATGGCGAGGGTGCGGGCTGAAACCGCGGCCGTCGCTGCGGCGATGGCCTGCTGTCGCTCCCGCTCTTTCTCCTTTTGGATGGGCGCCCACCAGGCTTCTCGTTCGGCCAGTTCGGACGCCAAATGCGCATCCTGCTCCCGGATGGTTTTCCAGGACGCGAGGGTGGAGTCGGTCTCCGGTTGGGTGGCGTGGCGGTTCAGGGTCCGCAGAAAAATCTCATCGATCAAGGCGTGGTCGTCCGGGGTGGTGGCGGCGAGGCGAGCGATGTCGTTCTTCGGATCATTGATGGCCGTGGAGACGGCGGGACCGCTGAGCAGGGCCATGATCGATCCGAGACCGAGATCGCCGCTGCGTTCGCACTCGCAGGCGGATTCGCGGACGGGGCGGCCGAGACTGGCCAAGAAGCCGCTGGGCACGTCGATCGCGGAGTCGGGAAGTTGCGCGGCGCGTGTGCCTGGCTTCACCCCGGGAAAATTCGGTGTCGAACCGGTGACGCGAAGCACCGTATCGAACAGCACTTCCGCAGGGAGCCGACGTGCCATCGCGTGGGAGAAGTTGGTGCGGTCGTCGGCATTCCACCGGTGTGTGGCGACCGAGAGCTGATAGGTGCGCGATTGGGTGATCAGCCGCTGCAGGTGGCGGACATTGAAACCGCTTTGAACGAACTCCTGGGTGAGCCACTGCAACAACTCGGGATTGGACGGGGGATTGCCGGCGCGAATGTCATCAAGCGGATCGATAAGGCCGACCCCGAGGAGGTAGCCCCACATGCGATTGACGTAGCTGAGGGCGAAGTAGCGATTGTCGGGTGACGTCATCCAGCCCGCCAGTTGTTCGCGACGAGTGGAGCTTCCCGATGTGGGACTGGACACGACCTTGGCGGCGTAGGGAAAGTCTGGAGGCGTAACCTGGCCCGTCCGATCGTGCGTGACTTCGCCTTCGTCCTTATCGGCGACCACCTCGTAGAGCGGCTTGGCGCCTTCGACGGCGCTTCCGGCGATGGTTTCCTTGCCGCCCGCCGGATCTTTCTTGAGATCGACCCGCGCAAAGAAAGCCGACAGCTGATAGTACTGATCCTGCGTCCACCGTTCAAACGGATGATCGTGGCATTTGTTACAGTTGAAACGGGTGGCGAGGAAGAGATGCGTGGTGTTCTCCATCGTTTCCGTGGGCGTGCGCAGGACCTTGAAGTAGCTCGCGGCCGGGTTGTCGCGGTTGGAGCCGGTGGCCGTGAGGATCTTTCGTGCGAATTGATCGTAGGGGGTGTTCGCGTCAACCTCCTCCCGTATCCATTCGCGGAAACGCTTGGCTCCCGCTT
The DNA here is from genome assembly GCA_046346755.1 of Opitutaceae bacterium. Lineage (GTDB taxonomy): Bacteria > Verrucomicrobiota > Verrucomicrobiia > Opitutales > Opitutaceae > UBA6669. Next base: position 34,337 of record JAXMHM010000011.1, read on the forward strand.
CGCCGAGAAATTTTCGGTTCACCTGGAGGAGGTCGGCCCACTTGTTGGACCAGTGGTCGACGTAATCGGGCGAGCCGATGAGACGATCGATGACGGCGTCGCGTTTGGTGCGGGTCGGACGCGTGTCCGCCAGAAACTGCTCCACTTCGCTGGCAGTCGGCGGAAGTCCGGTCAGATCGAGGAAAACGCGGCGGAGAAACTCGGCATCGGAGCAAAGGCCGGAGGGGAGGATCTTCATGCGCTTCCATTTGCCGGCGGTGAACCGGTCGATCGGGTTCCACTGCTCCGGTTCGCTCCAGACGAAACCCGAGCGATCACCCATCACCGTGAGAGTGGTGGCGGCGTAGTTGCCCTCGTAGCGCGCCAGCACGGGCGCCTCGCCGCGTCGGAGCGTGCTGACCAGTCCCCCTCGTTCGGTCAAGGCGACGTCCTGGTTGCCGGATTCGATGAAGCCCTCGGCGGTCACGTCGCGCTGGCTTCCGTCGGCATAGGTGGCGAGGATGCGCATCTGCTGCTTTGCACCCACGGACTGCAGCACGGGATTTTGCGGGCTGATTTCAATGCGGGTGACGCGCGGGGTGGTCAGGTCAAGTTTGGCGCCGTCGGCGATCCAGGCGCGCATGATGCGGTAGTACTTGTCGTCGAACTTGGTTCGCTGTCCACCCTCATGCGGCACGGCGCCGGTGGCCTTGAGCAGCATGAGTGAATCATCGGGCGAGGCGAAATTCATCCGGCGGCCTGCGTGATCGTCGACGAGCGAGCGTACATCGAAGATGGGATCATAACCGCGGAGGGAAAGCTTGAAGCCGGCCTTGCCATCCTTGGCGCCGTGACAGGCTCCGGCGCTGCAACCCAGTTGGGCCAGGACCGGATTGACGTCGCGGATGAAGTCGACCTTGGGATTCGGATCGTAGTCCACCACCTCAAGGGCAACGCGGGCGGACCGGCCACTCAGGCTTACGGTGATCTGAGTGCGGCCATTGGCGAGCGGAGCAACCTGGCCGGTGGCGGAGAGAGTGCCCAAGCGGGAGTCAACGGAGTAGGTGGCGAGGCGGGTGACATCGAGCGTGTCACCCGTCGAGAGTTTCGCGGTGACGAGCAACTGCACGCTGTCGAAACACCCGTGGAGGCGCACGGACGCCGGCGTGACGTCAAGCGAGGCGACGGTTGCGCCGGGTGGCAGCGTCTCCGGCGTGCTGGGAGCGGTCGCAGGGACGGCCATCAGCGCTGCCGGGACGAAAACGAGCGCGAACCAGGAGGCGGTTTTGAACAAGGACCGAAGGGAGATCATGCGGGTGATCGTCATTGCCAGGCCGGAGAAAGAGGTGGGTTCCCTGCTGAAAGGGACAGGCCAGGGGGCCTGCCGTACCGCAGATCGAGGGGAAGGAGATGGACGAGAGCCATGGTCACCGGGCCGCGAGGGGCGAAGGTTCGATTCGCGGGAGCGAAGTGACTTCAAGGGGGACCGGGACAAACTCCCTGGTGATTCTGCCGTCGGCGGTATTGATCAGTCTCACACGCCCGTCCTGACCGGCGGCGGCGACCGCTTGTCCCCCGGCGTTGAAGGCGAGTGCGTAGACGCCCCCGGAAACGGAGACCTCGGCAAGAAGCCTGACACCGTCGGTGGTGAAACGCTCGATCTCCGCCTTTTCCTCTTTCGTGTAGTTGGTGGCGATCTTGTCGGCGTATGCCTTGAGCAGGAGTTCAGGGATGGTCGAATTGAACTCACCCGTATAAAGGTGCACCGCGCCGCGGCCATTGAAACTGCCCGCCGTGGCAATGAGTTTTCCGTCGCGGCTGTAGTCGACCGCAAAGATACGTCCTTCCATGGGCGGGAACTTGCGGAGCAGGTTGGCGTTGTCACCAATGCGACGCTTTGTCTTGCGAAAGACCTGGTAGAGCTGAGGCACGCCGTCGGCGCCACCGACGAGCACCTCGTCGCGACCCGGGCGCCGGACCACCGCGTTGAGTCCACCGCGGAGCGCGCCCGGTGTGATGGAGCTGATGTTGTCGACGAAACGCTGGGTCTCCACTTCGGTGAGTTTCGTGCTCATGTCGCGTCCCACGGAAATGAGGTGGGTGCCGTCCTGGTTGAACACGGTGCCGAGCACCCAGTCGCTGTGAGAACCTTGTTTCAGAACGATCTCCCCGGTGGTGGTGTCGATGGCCCGGAGGTTGTTGTCAGGGCAACCAAAGGCGACGAGCTTGCCATCCGGTGACCAACTGACCCCATAAACCGTGTCAAAACCGACCGGAACGGAGAGAGTGAGGGAGCGCTCCGCAACGTTCCAGATTTGCACTTCGCCCATCCGGGCCGGCAGCCCTCCGGCGACGGCCAGGTGCGAACCGTCGGGGGAAAAGCGGACAGATTCGATGCGTTCCGAGAGTCCGATCAACCGGGCGGCGAGTCCGGTGCCGTCGGCGTGGTGGAGCAAGACCTCGTGAAAGCCCGCGACGGCGAGCCACTTTCCATCCGGCGAGAAATCAAGCGAGGTGATCGCCGGCGGGCGCTGGTAGACCGGGGGATGGTCGGCGTCGATTCGTTGGACCGCATTCTTGGGCGTATCGTCGACGGCGCCCTCGGCGATCCACCTGGCAATGAGCGCGACCTCGTTGTCCGGCAGTGCAGGTTTGCCCTTCGGCATGTCTGCCTCCCCTTCGAACAAGGTAATCGCCTCGACAAGAGGGCTTTTAGTAGGCTGATGCGGAATGACGGCGCGTTCTCCGCTCTCGCCGCCCGCGAGGAGTCGGCCAAAATCCGTCATAACATAGCCGCCTTTTTCCTTGGCCGGCTGATGGCACCCCTGGCAATGGGCCTGGAAGAGGGGCCGGACCTGTTTCCAGTAGCTCACGGGTGGCGGTGATTTTTCACTTTCCTGAATCGGAGGCGGTGTTTCGGCTCCGGGCACGTCCAGGACGCCGACGAGAAGCGCTGCGGCGAGCACTGAGACGCGAAAGGACAGGAAACGCTTGGGCGCGAAGCTGGAAAGAAGGGAAGACCAGGTCATGGTCAGGACCAGGGTGGGGGCGGAGGGCTGGGGTCGCCACCGACGGGATACGGTGGGAAGCATGCCGGTTGTAGTGAACGATCGGGCCGAGCACAAGGCACGACCTTGCGATCATTCGCACAATCGACGGTGTGACTCGCAGCTTCCGAACACACCGGAGACGCCAGCGTGGTTCAGGCCAGCCCCGCCAAACCCCAAATGGGGGCAGGTGCGCCGTAGAGTCTGCGGAAATCCCAGACCACACTCTGGTCTTCATTGGCCAGCCAACTGACCAAGGGTTCCTTGTGAAAACCCAGCGCATTGAACTCCATGGCCATCAAGGCCGGTTGGTTGAGCCCTTGGAGGAACACCACCCGGTTTGCCGTCCACATCATGCTTTGGGCGAGAGAATTGAGATTTGCACCGACTGTGGCGGCGAGGGTGGCGAGCGTGCAGGTAGAGGGAGCCACGGGGGATTTATTTGCGTTCAGGCGCTGCGCGAGGGAGGTGCCGTTGGTGACACCGACACAGAGTTTCGGGGCCACCCCATACACCGCGAGCCAGAAGGTAAATCGGTCGAATCCGCGATTGAGGGTTGTCTCCTCCAACCGAAGGTCGGGTGTGATGTACCACACCTTGGGAATCGTGGAGGGCGCTCCCCCGGGATCACAGCGGTAGTAGGCCCGGCGTCCATTCGGTGGCGTCATCCCCACGGGGGCCGGGGTGTCGGTGACACCATAAGCCAGATTCAGGTTGTGCGTGATGGAACAGGGTTTGCAGGGAAGCGTGAGCGTTTGGACATTTGACTTTGCCACCATCGTCCACCCGTCCAGGGCCAGTGCAACCGCCTGGCACGGCACTGCCTGGCCCCAGAGGTTGTTTTGCGCCGCGTAGCCTAGGATCGCGGCCAGCATTGTATTGAAACCATTGGGTCCCGCCTGGTCCTGCGTTCCCAGCATCACTCCGTCCATATCCCCTATGAACAGTCGCACCAGGTCTTTTCGTGGCGGCAGCCAGCCAGTGACAAAACTGACCGAAAAACGATAGTTCTTAGGTAGTGGAACCGGTTGGACCGGATGGAGAATCAACTTCTCGGGAAGATTACCAAGATTGGGCATGGCGGGAACGGGGCCAGGAAGGGGGCGAATGGTGCGTCGCTCCGGTCCGAGTTGGATTTGAATCGGTGAGAGAGAGCATTCCCCCTCGATCGTCACCGTCGAAGAGGCGAGTTGCTAGGCCTTGGGGTTGGGCGTCGGCCGCGACGGCAGTGGGACGTGGGAATGCGCTCAAGGGGAAAAACCGGCGCCAACAGAAGCGACGAGGTCGCGGATCTCACGATCCACGCAGCCAATCCGTGAGCACGCCGATGGTCAAGCGGCGAACCCGCTTCAGCCGCGATCCCGACGATCAGGCGGTGTATCCGGGTCGGAATGAGTGCCTGACCGGATTGCAGCCGTCACGCGCGGTCAAATACGCACGATTGCCCGGCGGTCTCGTCCTGGCCGCGCTCAGGACTGGCTGCGGACAAAGCGATGCACGGCCCGGGCGATTTCCTCGTGGGCCGGGCGGGGGGCGCTGAGAAGTCCGCGCACGTGCAGTGCGAGGCGATGGAGGGCCAGGCTCCGGGCGGCCAGGGGTTGGACCCAGAGAGCGGTACCGTCGTCGGCGTGCGTGGGAGGAAGCGTCTCCTGCTCATCCACGCCGACAAACTCCGCGAGTTCGCGCACGGTGGCGTACCAGAGTTCGCGCGGTATAGTGGTGTCATCCGCCCCTGGATTCCATTCCTTGGCGGAAAGCAGGCGTTTGGCGCGTTCTCCGACTTCCGGCGACTCGGCCAGGAGGGCGATCTGGTCGACGCTGCAGTCATCCGGAATCAGTGCGGCCAGCTCGAATACATCGTCCTCCAGCTCCGGGAGCACGGCTGGATCGTTGGCCAGAAGGATGCGCATGCCGATCAATCCGAGGGCGTGGATATCGAGCGCGGGATCGACGGGCCGCAGCACGTGGTACTGGCAGGTACGACGGGGGGCGGCCGCGCTCTTCAACTGCGTGAGTATGGCCGCCGGCACGTCTTTGACGAGGGCCCGGAACCGCACTCCGGCGCGGGCTGCGCCTTGCTCGGTTTCGAGGGACGCCATGAACGTGAGGGACTGTCGGTCCATGGGTATCTGCACCCAGACAATGCGCTGGCTGTTGCCCGTCGAGCGCAGCCCCTGTCCCTCGATGGACCCTTCAAGCCGGGTCTGACCGTCGCCCGCATCGGTGGCCTGGCTGATACGGACTGTACCGCTGCCTTCCATCCAGCCACCGAAGCGTTCAAAGAGCGGCGAACCGACGCCGTTGCCGCACGGCACAAAGCAGGTGCCGAATCCGGGCAGCTCGAACGGGGCGGCCACCCCGGGGCGAACCAGATCGACCGAAAACGTCCAACCGGCGGGGATCAGTGGCGAAGGCGAGCCCGGCGCGACACGAAAGGAGTCCGGAGCGAGATCAAAAAACGGCCGGTCCGAGAGTCGGGAGACCCGCAGCGCTTCCTCGACGACCGATTTCCAGAGTTCAATGCGAAGGTAAAACGACTCCAGAGGCGCCTGCGCCTCGAAGTACTTCGCCACCGGAGAGGTGGGCGGCGTGGGGACGGCAAGGAGGCCAAACTCCAGCCGGGCCAGTGGATCCGCGTCCGCCGGCACAGCATCCGTGGCCGGCGCCGCCGGATCTCGCGTGCCGCGAGACCGCAGCCAGCGGGCAAAACCGTCGAGACTGAGCGGAGGGAGACGCCGGATCAGCAGCGGTCCGCCCGACGGATTGAGCGGAAAAAACGGCCCTTTCCCCGCATCCGGCGCTGCCACGGTGGCCGGAAGGGTGGTGAGGTCTTCCAACTCTGCGGCGGACACCCAGACCGGCGGGGCCGAGGCTGCCTCCGCGACAAACCACCGTTCAAAGGAGGTTGCATAGGGAGCCCGCTTGGCTTCGCGAAGTCGGGTTTCATCGCGGCAGATGACAAACGCCGACCCGCCGCCCGGTGCACGCAGCGGCACCGTGATACCCCGGTCAAAATCCACCACCCAAAACTGACCGTCACTGGCAAAGGAGCCGGCCGAAAGCACCGCATCCGGATTCAGCCGAACCAGGGAGTCGACCACGCGGGTCCACTCCCGATCGAGCAGGGCGTTGCTCAGCAATCCGCAACGCGCAGCGGGGGAGTCCGCCAGGTCCTGCGGCGACTGCACTCCCAACTCAAGCCACTCCAACGCCCGACCCTCCAGGTCCACCACCGCAGCGAGGAAGCTTCGACCGCCAGCCAGCCGGCGCGTCTCCACCAGACTCGGCACCTGGCCTTCGGCTCCGTCCCGCGCGAGCAGGGCGAGCCGGACCACCGCGGACACTGCCTCCGGACCGTGGCTCAGCGTAATCCAACGGAGGGGGGGCAACAGAGGGAAAGCCTTGAGAGTCACCATCTCCAGACTCGACGCCCGTCGATTGCTTTCAAGCACGAAGGCACGGGACGGAAAATGACCCCAGACCGAGCGCCGGCACTGGACATGAAAGAGCCGCCCACTGGGGTGGACGGCTCTTTGCGGAAAAAGGGTGGTTTACCGAGGTCCGCTTGCAACATCGAGCCTTACCAGTGATAGCCCACCGAGAGGCCCGCGCTGGCGCGCTCGTCGGCAAACGAGCTCTTGATCAGGGTGACGCTGGCTTTGCCGTAGAAGTTCTTGTCGAAATCGTAGTACGCAGCGATGTCCACCCCGTAGTAATCATTGCTGTTCTCAAAGAAGCCGACGTAGGGACGCAGACTGACGCGGCTCTTTTCGTTCAAGTTCCACGAGGGGTTGATCGAGAATTCAATGTAGTTGGTGGAGAGCCGGCCGAACTCCCGCCAAAAGGTGATGGTCGGGCTGAGCTTGTGTTTGAACGTCACCGACAGGTACGACTCAAAATAGGAGTCAAACGGCGCCCCCGTATTGGGGTCCCGCAGGTTGTCCGCGCGGTAGACGGTTCCGCCGATACTCGCTGTGTAATATTTCTGCGAGAGGCTGTAGCTGGCGATGAGATCGGTTTCGTTGTACTTGCCATTGTCGCCGTCCTCGAGGGCATAGGAACCCCAGACGCCCAGGGTGAACTTGTCCGAGTAGACCAGGGACAAGGAGGGTTGAAGGCTGGCATCGGCCAGCTTGAAGCCACGCCAGAGGTAGTCGGACACGACGGTCACTTCGGACGAGCCTGACCAAGTGCCTTCGGCGGCGCGCAGGCCGCTCGCGAGCGAGGCGGCGAGCAGGCCGGCGCCGATGAGGGCGGAGCAGCGGGCCCGGGTACGGTTCACGATCGATTGGGTATTCATTGGTTGGTAGGAGAGCGCAGGATTCCGTTGGCGTCGTAGGCTTCGACTAGAGCAGCACCTGTGCCGCCATCGGCACCTGCGACGGTTACGGTGTAGCCTCCCGCATCAAGCGCGACAAGCACAGCCGAATCTGCGCTTTGTGCAGTAAAAGGAAATGCACCGACCAGGGCGGCCCGGGCTTGCACGGCGGCGGGGTCGAATCCGGTGGTCCAGCCTTGGTTGGAGCTGATGGTGAATCCCGAGCTGTGCCGCAGGACCATCGCCGGACGGTCAAGCGTGTCGGGGACGTTGAACTGATCCAGCGCCGGGCCGGCCGCGCGCAGGAGGATCAACCGAGACCCGCCGGCGACGGTGAAGCCGGGGATGAGGACGTTTTCACCCGTTCCCACATTGCCCCGGACCGAGGAGTTGACCAACCGACTCCTACCCTGGTCGACCGCATATATTTCACCGAGGGCGACGCCACTGGAGCCACTCTGCCCGCTGATGTGAGCCGTGTAGGAGCCGGGGTTGAGGTTGAGCAGCACGGCGGTGTCGTCGGTGAAGTTGAGCGCAAACGCGCCGACCTGCGCCATGGCCTGGGCGAGTCCATCCGGGTCGGGCACGACCCGCCAGCTCCGGTTCTCCATGATGACCTGGCCCGCACCATTGTAGATGGTCAGTTGCGGACGGTTGAGCGCGTCGGTGACTCCAAAACTGCGCAGGGTCGGACCGACTCCGCGCACCAGGACGCGCATCGATTCCGGTCCGTCGATCACGAATCCAAGGATGAGCAGGCTGGAGTTACCGGTCACGCGGGAGCGACACGATAGGTTGGTCAGCCGGCTGCCTTCGCTGGCATCGGTGAAAGCGCCCACGCTGCTGCGGTCGGTGCCGGCGATGGCGGAGAACGTGCCACCCACCACCAGGTCTTCGTCCGCCGATGCCGCCAGGGTATTGGCTGCACCCTGGACCTGGACATTGACCTCCGACGAGACCGCCCCGCTGGGCGAAAGTGCCACCACGCTCTGGTTCAGGCCGGAGCCATTGGTGACGGCGAGTCCGCCATTGGGCTGAACCTGTCCCGCCCGGATTGCATCGAGACGGCCACCGGCCGGGCGAATTCCGCCCGCGGACGACACCGAACTCATGTCCTCGGAAGCGGTGAGCGGCGAAAGCGGCGGATTGAAGGCAAGGTCGAGCGCACCGGTGGGGCCGATCCGGGCGATGCCCGACGGACGAGGCTGCCCATTGAACTGGGTGAACTTGCCCAAAACATAGATCGAGCCGTCGGGAGAACGCAGGAGCGACTGAACAATGCCATTGGGGCCGGTGCCGACGTCGTAGGTCTGGTCGAGAATGAACGTCGTCTGCAGCCGGGCCAGTCGCGGCCGGACAAATCCGTTGATCAAGGTGAAGTCACCGCCCACCAGAATGCCGCCGTTGAACTGTTGCACCAGTGCAGCCACAGGGCCGTTGGTGGGCAGGACTGATTGCGGATTGGGAACTCCGCTGGGCGAAAGGGCGACGATGCCGGCTCTACCCCCCAGCAGATATCCACCGCCCTGAAGGCCGATCACCGTGGTGTGAAAGCGTTCGAGTACGGGGATCGAGGCGCTGCCCGCGGGGGTGGGAAGGTCAGGGACGAACCCGGGATCGAGTGCGCCCGTACCGGTGATGCGAACCACACCGGGAACCACCGCACCATTGTACCGATCGAACTGACCGACCGCGAGGAAGCGGCTGGAGGAAAGTTCAAGCAGCGCCTGAATCGCCCCATTGGGTCCCGTTCCCGGGTCGAAAGCAAGGTCGACCGAGCCGTCGCCCTGCAACCGCGCCACGCCCTTGCGCGGCACACCCGCCACCCGGTCGAAGGAGCCCGCAATCAGGTAGCCGCCGTCGGCCAGCGCGAGCATCTGGGTCACTTCGCCATTGGGTCCGCCAAGGGGATTGAACGAAGGGTCGACCGCACCGGCGACGGTGAGGAACGCCGAGTTGGAGGTCGTGCTCAGCCCGGTGGTGTCGCGGACGACCACGGAATATCCCCCGGCGCTATCGCTGGTGGCTGCGTTGATCGTATAAAATCCGGTGGTGGCGCCCGAGATCGACGCGCCGTCCTTGCGCCATTGATACGAGAACGGCCCGGTTCCCTCCATGGCGACCGAGAAGGTCACGGCCTGTCCCGATCGAACGACCTGGGATTGCGGCTGTCCGGCGATGCGCAGGCCCGTGCCGGTGCCGGCGACGTCCAGCGTGGCCACCAGACTGTCCGTCGTGCCGCCCGCGTTGGTCGCGCGCGCCTGGACCTGGAGACCGTCGATGCTGGCGCCCGCCCCGTTGATCGACAGGATGGGGGTCGTGGCTCCGCTGAACGGCGGGGCGTCGGCCACCGGCTGCCAGGGGGCGACCCCGGTGCGGCTGTACCACTGTAGGGTGGCGGCGGGGGAGGCGCTGACCGCCACAATGAAGGAGGTGTTCAACCCCGCTTCGACGACGGCGTCGACGGGCTGCTGGGTGAACACCGGCGGGGCAATGACGGAAACCTGTGTTCCATTGGACGCGGCCACGCCGCCTCGCCCGGTCACTTCGACGTGATAACTGCCGGCGTCGCCAATCCCAAGGGAGCCGACTCCGAGGCTCGCGCCCGCCGCGCCCTGAACCCGCTGGCCGTTCTTGAACCAAGCGTAGGTGAACGGCGGCGTGCCGGTGGCAGCCACGCTGAGCGTGAGCGACTGGCCGGAGCGGAAGGTGCCGCCCACCGGCGGCGTGGTGATGACGGTCGGAAGGATCAGTTCATTGACGGTGAGCAGGGCGGGCGAGCTCGTGGCGCTGCCGATTGAATTGGTGGCGATCACCCGGTAACGGTATCCATTTTGGGACAACGCCAGGTTGTTCAGGGTCAGCGAAGCCGCGGTTGCCCCGGGCACGGCGACCCAGGAGGCTCCGCCGTCGGTGGACACCTGCCATTGGAACGTGGGCGCCGGATTACCGGTGGCCACGGAGGTGAAGGTGGCGCTCGCCGTGGAATTGGCGGTCACGGCCGCCGGCTGCGTGGTGAACGCGGGCGGCTGGTTCGGCGGACTGACGCTCAGAGCGGCCGGGAGGCTGTTGGCGGAACCCTGGGCATTGCTGACGACACAGCGGAAACTGTCCCCGGTCATGATCACCGTGGTGTTGCTCACCGTCAGCGTGGGGGTGGAGACACCGCTGTAGACCGCAGTGGTGCTGAGGTTGGACCAGGAGGCGCCTCCCGCGGGCAGGCGCTGCCATTGGTAGGACAACGGCGCGGTGCCCGTCGCGACCACCGAGAACGTCGCGGCCTGTCCGACCGTCGCCGTCTGCGCAGCCGGATCCGTCACAATCGTCGGTGGAGTGGGTGGTGGGGCGACCGTGAGAAGCCCGACCCCGGAGGTGGCGGTGCCGAAAGCATTGGACACGACACACCGGAACTGGTCTCCGGTCATGGCCAGGGCCGCGTTGCTGACCGTCAATGTGGGGGTGGTGGCGCCGCCGTAGTTTCCGCTGGACGCCAGATTTGCCCAGGTCGCGCTCCCGGCCGACAGTCGCTGCCACTGATAAGAGAGCGGGGTGGCGCCGTTGGCGCTGACAATGAAGGTGGCGGTCTGGCCGACAATGACGTTCTGATTCGCCGGGGAGGTCAGCACGACGGGAACCACCGGCTCGTTCACAATCAGGCCTGCCGGATTGGACGTTGCAGAATTGAGGGTGTTGGTGGCAACTCCGCGAAACCGCAGCCCGGACTGGGAGACGGTCGTCGAAAGGATGGAAAGGGTGTTCGTCGTAACGCCACTGTAGGGGAACCCATTGGTCAGGTCCTGCCAGGAGGCTCCGCTGTCGGAGGACTGCTGCCACTGCAAGGTGGGTGTCGGCACGCCGCTCGCCGCAAATCCAAATTGGGCGGTCTGCCCGGCTGTGACCGTGGCGGAAACCGGCTGCGTGGTGATCACCGGCGGAGCACTGTTCGCCGACAGGCTCCTCGCCAGAACCTCCCCTGAACCTACGGCCAGCAGCTGCGTGCCGATCAGGGCGATTCCATTGAGATTTGCATTGGTGCCCGACGAGCGCGACGACCAGGCCAATCCGTCGGGGCTGACATAGACGGCGCCCCCGTTGGCCACCGCCGTGAATCGACTCGTCGAATACACAATGCTGTTGTAGCTGTGGGTGGAGATGGGATTCCGGGCCGTCCAGGTGAGTCCGTCGGGACTCGTGGAGTAGCCTCCCGCTCCCACGGCGACAAAGAGACCGCCACCATAGGTGACTGAGCGGAGGGTGACGTTGCCCAGGCCGCTGTTCCTTGCCGTCCAGACGACTCCGTCCGGGCTCGTCCGGATGAGGTTGACCGCGGTGGTCAAGGCACTCGGGGCACCGACGGCGACAAAGAGACCGTTGGCATACGTCACGCCCAGCAGGTCAAACGTGGTGCCCGAGGTGCGCTGAGTCCAGGTAGCACCCGTCGGACTGGTGAGGATCATGCCTCCGGTTCCCACGGCGACAAACTGGCCGCCTCCGTAAACCACTCCGCGCAGACTGATACTGCCCCCGGCTGGCAGGGTGCGATCAACCCAGGTGACTCCGTCGGTGCTGGTCGCGAGGTCGCCGCCGGCCGTGACGAACGTGCCTGCACCGAAGGCGGTCGCGTACTGGGGGTAGAAACGCGCGCGGGCGTTCCACACGATGCCATCGGTACTGAAATAGGTGAGACCGGTTTGAAAGGGCGTCGAAGCAACCACCAGCGACGCCGTTCCATTCGTGGTCACACCGTTGAGCTGTGTGACCGAGGTCGGCAGCGTTCCGGTCCAAAAGGTGCCGGTCGGACTTGTCGCCATGGCTCCGTCGTCGCCGACAGCGAGGAACTGGCTGCCATTGAATCCCACACCGGCATAAATGCCAGAGGTGGTGTTGCCCTGCAGCGCAACCTGGAATGCGCCGCCCGCTCCCCCGGTTCCACGGATGATCGAACCGTGGAATCCCACCGCAACAAAACCGCCTCCGCCGAAGGTGACCCCTTGGAGGGACTCGGTGATTTCAAAGCTGCCATCCGTTGGCCAAACCACATCGACCACGGTCCAGTTGGTGCCATTGGTGCTCTCCAGAACGAGTCCATTGTCGCCCACGACCATGTAGCGCCCGTTTCCAAACGCAGCGCCGTAGAGCCACAGCGCAGTGCCCGAGGTGCGCTTGGTCCAGGCGATCGCATCCGGACTGGTAAGAATGGTCCCCTCTGAACCGGCGATGACATAGAGCCCGTTGCCAAACGTGATTCCCAACAGCGCAAACGGCACATTGATCCCGCTTGGGTCGGAAGGCCGTCGGGTCCAAGTGGTGCCATCCGGGCTGGTGACGATGACGCCGTCCACACCCACCGCCACGAACAGGGTACCCGAAAACGTGACACCGTAGAGATTGCTGCTGACGCCCGAGGTCCGGGGAGTCCAGGTGACCGCGTCCGGGCTCGTGAGAATGGTTCCGTTGGTGCCGACCACGACAAAGCGTCCCGCGCCGTACGCCGCACCCCGCAGCCCTTGCGTCGATCCGGAGTTCTGCGTGGTCCAATTCACCGCATTGCTTGAGGACAGGACCACACCATTGCTACCGACCGCGATCCAGAGTCCCCCTCCAAACGCCGTGGCGGAGAGCGTCGTGGTTTGGGGGCGAATGGTCGAAATCGTCCAGGAGTCCTGCGCCGCTGCGCGCGGCAGAGAGAGGGCAGCCACGCCCAGCACCACCAGCAATTGCCAACTCAAGCGGAACACGAATTCCGCAATAGACCGTCGTGAACCAAGGCTGGAGACAGAGACGTTGGTTGTGCGCATGGGGGGAGCGTGCTTGCAGCGCCATTGTTTGCCGCCTGCCGGAATCGACAAGCCTATTCACCGGCGCGGAAGCTCCGGGATGAACCCTAAGCGCACCCCCGGAGATTCACCCACTGAGCGAGCGAGGATCCGTGTGACCCATGCGCGTGACTAGGGCAGCGACGCGGTTCCCACCGGAGTCGCAACCACCACACGAAATCCAACGTCATCCGCGCGCGCCGGTTGGGAAAGTCGCACCGGCTGGTTGAGCAAGGTGCCGGCCGGGGTCCGCCAGCTGCCACCGCGCACGACGCGGCGGTTGAATGCATCGGTCACCAGCTGAACCGTGTACGTGCCGGCCGCCGGAACTCCCAACAACGTTTGTTGCGCTGCGTCGAGCACGACCGGGTCGTTCGTGGATTCTGGTGGGAGTTGGGTGCTCCACGCATCGAGACACCACTCGGCGACATTGCCGTCGAGATCGAACAGGCCCGTGGTGCCGGCCTGCTTGGTGCGAATCGCGTGATGCCCGCCCTCAGCTCCTTCACTGACCCAGGCAAAGCGTTCCAGCGCGGCCCGGGCGTTTGCGCCGGCCCAATCTGCACCCCGGCGTTGCGCCAACTCCCACTCGGTTTCGGTGGGAAGTCGAACCACGGTCCCGGCCGGCAAAGCCCCCTGGGCCGACGCGGCCCGGGTGAGGCGGCGGCAGAAATCAACGGCTTGTTCCCACGTCACATTCTCCACGGGATTGTCCAGCAGCGGCGTGACCACCTCTTCTCCGGGAATGACCTTCGGTCGTTTTTGCGTCACCGACGTGGGACGACCGCCGCTCATGACCGTTGTGGTGTAGTCTTCCATGATGGTCCGCGACGGTCCCGCGACCTTTCGTTCTCGCGCTGCGCTCGGGTTGTCGGCCATCAGGGCAGAATAAACGGCTTGCGTGACTTCGCCGTCGGCCATGAGGAAGGGACGGGTGACGAGCACCTTGACCCGTCCGCGCTCCGCGTCACCGAGGTTGACCTCACCGCTGTCCACCCGGAGAAGCTTCAATTCCTTTCCTCCCGCGGTAAGCGTCAGGTCCTTCGGAAGCGTGAGCGACGGAGCTGAAGTTACCTTGGGCGGAGCCGTCGGGACCGGCTTGGGCTTGAGCACCAGAACCGGCACGGCGGTGGTTTCGCCGCCGCGCACCTCGACGGTTTGCTCGAGGGGTTCATAACCGTCCTTGGTGACCGTGACGCGCACGCGGCCCGGATTCAGATTCTCAAAACGAGCGGGCGAAGCCTGAGTCGCCATGCCTTCCACCTTGATGTCAGCTCCGGCGGGCTCCGTGGTGATCCGGAGCGCACCGGTCACCTTGGGAGGAGGCGCGGGTTGCAGGGTGAGATCCAGAACCGAGTCTTCGCCGGCTTTGATGTCGACCGTGCGTTCAACCGGGAGGTAACCCTCGAGCCGAACCGTCAATCGAACCGGACCGGCCGGCAAACCCTGAAGCAGGGTGGGGGCGGTGACCGGAGGAGAGCCAATGCGAGTGACCTGTGCGCCGATGGGGCGAGTGCGCACGTAGAGCCATCCGGTGGGTCCTTGGGCCGGCGCAACCGGATTGAGCGTAATCGGATCGGAGACCAGGGTTCGTCCTTCGACCACCTCAAAGGTCCGCTCAAGCGGCCGGTAGCCGTCTTTGGTGACCCGGACCTGGACCGGGCCGGCCCGCACCTGATCGAATCGGGCGGGAGAGGGACGAGACGGTTGACCGGCGAGGGAAACGTCGGCCCCGAGCGGATCCGTGACCACCACCAAAGTCGTGGGTTGAGTGCGGGCGGCGGCTTCGTCGCGCAGCCGAGACGCTTCATTGGCATAGCGAAGCATCAGAAAACCGAGCACGGCAGCGATCAGCGCACCGGCGACACCCACCAGCAGTGCGGCCTTGGAGCGTGCGGGTTCCGGTGGTCGAACCTCCTTGCCGTCGCGGGGAGTTTCCGGCGCCTCCACCTTGGGTTCGGCTTTGGGGGCGGGCGTGGGTTTGGGGCTCTTTTTCCGGGCCCGTTCGGCGGCCTCGAATTCGGCCGTTTTGCGCCGCACCTCGTCCTGCCAGGCGGCCCGATCTTTCTCGAGTTGGTCCTGCGTGCTTTGCAGGGCCGCGCGCTCCTCGTCCAGCTTGGACCGCGACTCCGCGAGCGACGCTTGCTGCCGTTCCTGAGCGCGCTTCCACTCCTGCAGTTGATCATTCTGGCGCGCCAACTCCGCATCCCGCGCCTGCAGGATACCGGCGAGCTCCTCGACGCGCGCCTTGAGGGCGGGGTCTTCCCGCGGCGCGGCCTTCAGGGCGGACAGTTCCGTTTCCAGCCGATCGCGCTGCGCCTCCACGGCATCGAGTTTGGCGAGCGCGAGACGAACCTCTTCGCTGATACCGTCCGGTTGTGCCGCCGGAGTTGGCTCGGGCGTCGCGCTCGGAGCGGTGGCAGGTGTTGCCTGGGCCGATTCGACGCGGGCCTGACGCTGACGCTCCGCCTCAGCCTGTTCCTCCAGCCACGCGAGCCGTTCCTTTTGCAGGCGGGCGGAGGACTCCGCGAGCGAGGTTTCCTTTTGTCCCTGCTCCTCACTCCGCCGGTTCAAATCGGCTTCACGCTGCTTGAATTCGGCAAGCCGGGCTTCGTTGGACGCCTGCTGGGCATCGAGGGCCTTCTTGCGCGCCTCCCAGGCCGCTTTGGCGGCAGCCTCTTCGGACAGCACCCGCTGGCGTTCCGCGTCGAGTGCGGCCCGCTCGGATTGAAGCGCAGTCTTGGCCTTCGTGTGGCTGTCCAGCGCCTCGTCCAACGCGAGACGGGCGGTATTGTACTCTGCCTGGTTCCTTTCCAGTTCCTCATCCAGGCGCGACAATTCCGCACGTCGACTGGCGGCGCGGGCAATGTCCTCCGCCAGCAGCCGAGCGCGGCGCTCGAGGTCCGCCTTTTGTAGTTCCAGTTCGGATTGCTGCTGACGCAGTTCCACCCAGGACGCCACGGGCGATCCGGTGGCTTCGCGGGCAGGTGCCGCGGTCGGATCCGCGGCCGGAGTGGCCGAGAGGTCGGGACGTTTGGCCAGTCGCCAGGACGGCGGCGGGCGCCGACGCGGCACCCGTGCCTTGCCGGACAGGGGGCTCGTCGCCGCGGGAACCGGCGACAGCGGCACTCCCGTCGATTGACTGAGACGCTCGAGCAAGGCCCGGGCGGAGGCGGGACGCAGGGAAGGCACACCACCCAAGGCGGCAGTCAGCGGCTCGTCCCAGCCCTTTTTCCATCCCGTCGGGGCCAGGCGACGCTGCTGACGCAATTCGTCGATGCGCTGACCCGTCGCAGCGGGCAGCGTCCCGCCAGACAGGAGAAAAACGCCGAGTGCGCCCAGGCTGTAGATATCATCGCTCGGATCAGGCGCCGCTCCTTGCCGGCGCTGGGGACTCAAGAATGGCGAGGTGGGTTCCGGCACTCCCCACAACGAAAACGGGTACCCGGCCAGCAACGGGTCGCCCTGGGCTGGGAGCCAGAGACACTCGGGGGTGACGGCGGCGTGGGCGCGAAGGCCCTGTTCCTGCAGCGCGATGAGCGTGCCTCCGATTGCGAACAGGTGTCGCATCGCCTGGGTGGCGTCGTCCGGGATCCGCGTTTCCGGCGACGCCAACGTGGGGCCGGTCAACCGGGGATCGAACGCGGAAAGACTGGCGTAGTGAGGCCAGGCGCCCTCCAGGCGGCAGTGCGAGAGCAGCCCCGGAATCGTGCCGTGGATGAACGGCTCCAACAGGAGCTGCCGTTCGGCATCCGAGAGCCGCGTGATCCGATCCGGCGGGAGCAATTCCAGCAGATGGACGGTGCCGGTGCGCCGATCGATCACCTTCCACCGATCGGGTGCTCCGACGCTGGAGAGTTTTGCCTCGAGCAGAATCCGATTCAGCCAGACCCGTCCCGCCTCGGCGGGAAACGCCGCCGGATCAGGCCTGGAGTCGGTTGCGGTGGACATGGCGAAGCGGGGTGGACGACCATCCCTTCAGGTGCAGCCAGAGAGCAGGTTGCTCCGTTTGGCTCAAGGTTCGAGTTCGGTGCGGGCCGAGAGGCTGGCCCCAGATTCGCAAGAAATTAACAACCCGAATTTCCACGTGGCAGCATGCGAGTGAGGTCAGGGGCCGTCGCGCAGGATCAAGCCAAACCGGGCCAGGCTCTGCAGCGAATTGCTCAACTGCAGTTCGAGGTCCGGTGCGTCGGGAAGGGGCCCGGAGAAGGTGCGGCCGGCGGCTTTGGCTTCGGCGTGGACACGCGTCAGGTAGCTTTGGACCTCTGACAGCAAGACGGTCCGATCTCGGGTGCCGTCCATGCGTGACAGCAAAAAACGCCCCAGCTCGCCCTCGAAAGCCAAAGAAGGGCCGCCTAAAGTCGTGATGGACTTGTGACCCTGGGCGACCTGCCAGCGTGCCAGCGGACTGGCCAAGGGACGGGCCGGAGCGACCGCGGTGGCTGGCGGCATTCCCCAGGTGAGTTCGATCAGCTGGGGCACGGCCGCACGTACAGCCAGCAGCGCGAGACTCTGGTCGGCATCGGGAGGAATGGCGAGACCTGCTGTCTTAAGTCTCGCCAGCGCCAGTTCGCACAACTCGGGGTAGGGCAGAGCATCCGGAGAGTCTCGCAGGGCGAGGAGCATGGCCTTTTCCACAGGGGTTTTGACGTGGAGGACTGCATCGCGTTCACCCTTGATGGTCAGCTCGGCCGGAGCCGCCAGGTCGAGGGACCCTTCGGCCGTGGTCTGACCCGCGAATCGGATGTGAAACCGTCGCACGCGCGCGGCGGTGAGCGAGGCTCCGTTCCCGGGCCGGCAGAGCAACGTCTGGCGAAAGCGACGTCCTTCGACGAAATCGAGATACTGTTCCAGCATCACGCGATCGGCCTCCAGCGGCTTCAGGATCCGTTTCGCCTCGTCCGTCAGATTGATCGAGACCGGAATCAAGTACTCCGCTTCGGACAGGAACGCGAGTTGGTGCGTAGAGGCCTGGCGCAGGAAATCGGTGAACAGAAACGAATGGCTGAAGGTCGACAGTTCATCGTGGAAAAACGCCGCGTCCGTGTGGGCGGCGATCACGGCAGACTCGGACTTCAACCACTGGGTGTAGTGATTGGCTTCCGTGGTGGCGTTGCTCAGCAGATGCAGGAGTCCCCGGGCCTGCTGGATGCGCCGAGTGGGCTCGGATTCGCCCTGAGTATGAAAGTTGAGCATGAGCCGGACCATTTCGCGCATCTGCGCCCCCGGAAGGGCCAGGTAGCTGACGAAACCGACACCCTGGGGGGCGAGGTGATCCTCCATGGTCTGCAACACCGCATCCGCGACCTCGAGGGGCACCCAGGAAAAGACTCCATGGGCGATGATGTAGTCGAACTCGCCGAGGTCCGGCGGGAGATTGCGGATGTCCGCGGCTTCGAGCCGTACCTGTGACAGGCCCAGCTCTTCCACCATGCGCCGGCCTCGATCAATGGCGTCGGCCGCGTAGTCGAGCCCGGTGTAGTGCGCCTTCGGATAACGCTGGGCCATCACGACCAGATTGAATCCGTCGCCGCAGCCCAGCTCAAGCACCCGGCAATGGTCGGGGGGAGCGACATCCATGCCGCGCAGCCATCCCTTGGTGGCCAGGTTTTCGGCGAAGGTCTGGGCATGCGCGAACGAGGGGTAGGCGATGCGATCGTAGTCGTTTGGGGTGGGCATGAACGGTCGGCCGGCGCTGGCTGAAGGGGAAACCGGCAGTCGGGAAGGGAGGCAACGCAATTCCAGAAACACCTGACCCGGCGAAACACTGGGGTGATTTGCAGCTTGATTCGTTTCCCGGTGTCGCGACGAATGGTCCCATGCCCGACCTCGACGGTGCGGCTGTGCCGCCGCAATGCCGCCCAGTGCCGATTTTTCCGACGGAGCACGGTGCCTCCGTTCGCATCTGCGCGCTGGTGCACACCCCTGCGACGGGAAACGCGTCGCTCGTGCTGTTGGGCTCGAATTGGATGGGACGCTCCTACCTGGGCACCTTGACGGATGCGGGAGGCGCGACGCTTGGCTGGCTGGAAATCTGGGTGCAGGCCGCTGGAGACGTGCCCGGACTGGAGGACCATGAGGCGGGAACCAATCCGGAGCTGGACCAACGGTGGAAACGCTGGTCCGCAGCCGCCTCCCGGGGCACGCTGGCCATTCACAGTGGGTTCGAAGAAACCCACCCTCCACCGGTCTGGCTCGACGTGGCCCGCAGCCGTGCGGTCGTACCTCAGGATTCAGGTTCAGGGGAGGCGTACCGACTGTGCACCGACGACGCGGCGTTGCTCGCGGCCGGGCTTGAGCCGTTTTCGGAATCGCGGCGGCGTCTGCTTTTTGTTCCCGGTCACCCGGCCGCCGGGTTGCTGACGGTCTCGGGCGAAGCGTCCGGGCAGGTGCGCCTCGCGTCCGACGCTCTGCCGTCGGGAGGGAATGGCCTGCTTCCCTTCAATCCCGAGGCCGGATTCCTTCTCGTGCGACGTCTTGCGCCGCTCGAATGGGCGCCGTTCGCCCACCTGCTTTCGGGACAGCCCTACCGCGGACTCCAGGCCGGACGTCCGCCGATCAAATTGTCCGGTCCCTATGCCGGGCTGGACGATTGGGACCGCCTGCAGCAGGGCGGCGCCCATTTGTTCACCGGGAACCGTGGGCGGGCGGGACGCTTCCACGAGGCTTTTCACCTCAAGCTCCTGTTCTTCAGTTCCATGCTGCGAGCGGTCCGCGAACAGGTGGCGGCCACCCAGCTCCCGCAACTCAACCTCACCCCTTCCGCCTTTCGCGTCGACCTTTCCGCCTCCGGGGGAAACCTGCCGGCCTTGTGGACGGCCCGGGCCACGTTGGTGGAGCCGCCGGGTTCACTCGCCTTGATCGCTCCAGGCGACTTGCGGTACTTCAAACCGACGACCGATCTCGGGTCCTCGGTTTATCGCCCCGAGGGCGCGGGCCGGTCCGTGCGCGGTCGCGGGGAACTGCGCGTCCGCAAGGTCACGAGCTCCGCGGAGCGGGTACAGGTGGAGGCCACGCTCGTGTCGAACGAAGTGTCCGGTGCCTCGCCGCGGGACCTGGTCTGGGCGCGGTTGCCGCTTCCCGGTGTGGGGTCCTTCGATCTGGTGGGAAACATCGACGCCGCGGAGGCGCTCGCCTTGGGTGAAGCGCGTTTCCGGACAGCACCGCTCGAACCGAGTGCCACCACCTTGGCGGCCTTGAAGGCGGCGGAGGGCGGCGTCTATCCCGGAACCCCGTTCCGCACCCTCCCGCTGCTGAGCAGCCCATTTGACCTGTACGGACTCGGAGTCCTCGGCGTGGAGCTTTTTCTCACCGGAGCCGGGCGACCGCTGGCGGTCGCGCTCGACTCCGTTCTCAGCCTGGCCCGGGCGATCCAGGCCGGCGGAACTGGAACCTGGGGCGAGCGCGCTCGAGCGCTCGCGGCCAGCGACCCGCGATGGAACGACACCCTCGGTCCGCAGCATCACGGCCACGACTCCGGCACGGCCATGGCCGCGTCGGCCTTGCTGCCCTTGGAGTTGTGGTGGGACACCGTGGCGTTGCTGGGACGGCTGTTTCCCGGCAGCAGCTCGCAGGCGTTCTGCCGCGATTTCGGCGACGCGCCTCCTTATCAGCTCGAGTCGGTGTTCAATGCCCCGGTTGCAGCCTTCGACGTACTGTCCCTGCGCAGTCAAAGTCTCCTCTTGTGCGACTGGCCGACCAATCGGGAAATCGCACGCGTCATCCAAAAAGTACGTTGAAACCTGCCCGCGGTCGGCGTTCCTCTGAACCCGGTCGCCCACAAGTCACGCTACCAACCCTCCGAACGAAAATGAAATACCCTCTGCACCTAATTCGTTTGTTCACCTGGACAAGCGCCGCTGTTCTGGCGTTTGCGCTGAGTGGCTGCGTCACGGCGCCCAAGCCGTCCGCCTACACCGTCGAAGTCACGCTCGACCCGGCGCTTGCCGGCACCTCGTTGCAGGTTGATGTCGTGGGAGCGAACGAGCTCTCCGACCTGCCCAAGTGGCAGAGCTACTCGGTGACCGAGTACTGGCAGCCCGGAAACGCGTTCCGACGCGACGCCCGCAAAGCAACGCTGGCCTTTGGCCGCGGCCGTCCGGACACGCAGACGCTGGCGGTGGATGATGCGAAATGGGCGGAGTGGCTGCGCACGGGCGCGCTGCACCTGGTGATCATCGCGGACCTTCCCGGACCGATGAGCGATCAAATGGGAAATGCCGATCCGCGTCGGCTGATTCTCCCGCTGGATCGCGCCGCGTGGGATCGCAAGTTGCAGAAGCTCCAAATCGTGGTGCAGGAAAGTGGACTGCGCTTGATGACGCCTCGCAAGCCGTAGACTTGGTTCGACTGTTTTCCTTCGTTTCTTCCGCCTCCCTCCCTTCGACCCCCACCTCCCTGAATGCCCACGTACGGCGGCTTTGAACCGCTCCGTATCGTCACCTCGGGCGCCCTCACCACGGTCTATGAGGCGAGGGCCAAGGACGGTCGTCCGGGTCGCTTCGCCCTCAAGGTCATTCATCCCCCCCCTTCGACCCAGGTCCGAAGGTTTTTGACCCTGGAGGGCTGGCTGCTGGCCTGCGAGCGGCAGCGCGATGCGGCCGCCGCCGGGGCGGCGGCCCGCGAAGTGGTGGCCTTCGGGCGCTGCGAGGAGGGCGGGTTTCTGGTCATGCCCTGGCTGGAGGCGTCGTTCGAGGGACTCTCGGAATCGCTCACCCCCACGGGCGACCGTGCGCGCGCGCTGGCCAGCATCCTGTTGCAGGGGCTGCAGTCGTGGGAACGTGGTTACGGCGGCCCGCACGGAAAACTGAAACCATCGAATTTGTTTGGAGAAGGAGACGGTCCGCTCGAAACGCGCCGCGTGGTCATGTGCGATCCGGCGTTTCAGCCGGGGGCCTGCGCCGTCAACGACCTGCGTCGCCGTGACCTGCACGGTGTGGGGGCCATGGTCGTGCGCGTCGTGCGGCGCCGGGCCGCGGGTGGCTGGCCGATTGAGGCTGCGCCGGAATGGCAGGCGCTTGGCCGGGCCGGCACCCCCTTGCGCGACTTCTGCAATTTCCTCCTCGCCCCAGCGTCCAGCGGGGACGTTCCCAGTCTCGAGGAGGCGCGACAAAGGCTGGCCAAGGTTCCACCCGACGCCAAACCCCTCCGGGTTGCCGCCTACAGCGCGGCCGGAGTGACCCTGGCCACCGCGGCGGGCGTGGTGGGGTTTGCCCGCCTGGGTTCGTTCGAGGCCATGCCGGCGTCGCTCCTGCCGCTGGCGGAGCGACTCGGAAATCCACGCGTGTTCCGCACCGAGGTCGCGCAAGAGTGGGCCCAGCTCTGTCGCAGCTGGAACGCATGGGTGGGCGACCTGCTGCGCTTCGCCGAACGCTGGGAAAACACGGAGGCGTTGTGGGCGGGCGACGATCCGCTGCGTCCTGTTTTGGTGGAATTCCGCCGCGTGGCCAAGACCCTCGATCCGAGGTCCGTCGTGCCTGAAGCGGCCGGCTTCAGCCTAAGCCTGCTCGGTGATTCCCCGCCCGAAAAAGTCCGCCAGGAGCTGTTGAAGAGCTCCGTGGATCGCAAGGTTCAGGCCGCCTGGAAACAGGTCGGCGGCCTGGCGGAACAACTCGCGGCCTGGCCTCGCTGGCAGCACCTCCGCGACACTCGGAAGCAGCTTTCCTCGCGTGGCTTTCCCCGCGTGGCCGCGACCTTGCAGCGCCATCATCCGGAAGAAGGTGTGCAAACCGCCGACGCCCCGCTCCTGGTGGAAACGCTCAACCGTCTGTCCGAAGACACCGAAGGCGCGCTCGCCCTCCTGCCGCGCTGGAGCGATATCGAAACGCTGGCCGCAGAGTTGGCGGCCAGCGGGGACCGGGTGCAACGTGCCCTGCCCAAACTGCTTCTCGCCAAGGTGCCGGACCGGACGTCGGTGGGAGAATTTGCCGACACCCTGACCAGTCCCGTCGACCAGCTGCGGCGTCATCGACAACGTTTCCTTGACCCCGCCATTGCCCGGGAACGCTTTCTCGCCGAGTCTTCATTGCTCAAGGGCGACGACCCCGTCACCGAGACGCACCTCAAAGCGTGGGAAGAAGAACTGGAGAGTTTCCGCCGGGTGACGCCCGTCGAAGATCCTCGACGAAAGATCGACTGGGACGAGCGCATCCGTCGACTGCGGGCCGTCGCGGCCGATCTCGAGACCACGGCACCCGCCGGCGATGGCGCAACGGCCCCCCTTTCGCGCGCGTCATTCGACACCGAAATGGCGGCGCAGGAGACCCTGCTCGCCGGACTTCGGTCGCGTGACGTGCTGCGCCGCGACATTCCCACGTTGGAACGGGACCTCGATCGCCTTGAGGACGGCTTGCAGCTCCTTGATCGGCGGGTCGATGCCACCTTGGCGTTGCTGCGTCCCAGCGTCTGGTTGGAGCGGCTCGTCGCCACCCGCTGGCAGCGCGGTGCCAGCCAGCGTCGCTGGGACCTCTGGCGCCAGCGGGCGCTCACGGGTGTGACGGCGGCGGATCTCGATCAGGATCGTCCCCGGTTTCGCGCGTTACGGCAGCGCGAACAAGCGGCCAAGCAGTGGTTGGAGGGATTGGAAGGAGAGAACGGATTGGGCGCGTTGACGTATGTTCCGGCGACCGGAACCGAGAGCGCGGTTTCCTCTGACCTGAAACGGTGGAGCGAGGAGCGACTCGACCGACTGGCTGCGGATCTGATTCTCGCCCTCTGGCCCGACAGTCGCGACGACCCGGAAGGAACCTGGGAATCGGCGCGCCTGAATGAAGGTGCCGTGCAGCGATTGGAGACCCACCGCACGTGGAACGACACGCTTCCGGCGCTGGCGGAGGTGCTGGAGCGACTGGCCGGACATCTGGCCCGCGGGGAGGGATGGAAGGAAGGAGTGGAGGAGCTGATGCCCACGCTGGGCGCGCGGGAGGATCTCGGCGAAGTCCGCGGAACGGCGGCCCAGGCCTGGGCGGAGGCGCAGGTGCTCCAGTCCCTGCAAACCCACGCCGATCGTCCCAATTTGCTGGCGGCCGCGACCAGTCCCGGATTCACGGCCCGACTGGAGGCCTGGCGACGCCTGGGAGCTCAGGAAGAGTGGCCTTCGACCGTGTCCGAACTCGACACCGACGGCGCGCTGGCGGCCGGGCTGGGTCCAGCCATTGCAGCCGCGCCGCTTTCGGAGACCCGGCGCACCGCGCTGAATGAGGAATTGGAGCGCGAGACCCGGCGACGCTGGAATCGGGCGGCGCGACGATCCGCGCAGAACGAAACCGAACTCATGGCGGTTTTTTCTCGGATGGATCGTTTCGGGGTGGCGGCCCACCACCTCGACGCCGATGTCGGGTACAATTTGCGTCTGTGGCAGCTCAAGCAGGCGCGCGGTGACGAAGGGGACACCGACTACTGGCGCGCCCGCCGCGATGCGTTCGTGTCGGACGCCCGACGCCAGCCAGAGATCGCGGCGAATCCTGCGGTGGCGGCCTTTTTGTCGGCGATGGAAGCCCTGCCGCTCAAAGATGACGCGAACCGCGGGGCGACCCGATCGCCGGCCCGAGCGGGATGGAGGGAGTCCCTCGCGGACGGCGGCCAACGGGTCCGGGTGAGCTGGTCCGGTTCGGGGCGCGAAGTGTCACTGGAGTTTCAATTGGTGATTCCGGCGGATGGTACGCATCCATTCTATCTGGCCCGCCGGGCCGTGGCGGTTGGTGAGTTCATCGACCTGCTCACCTGGCGCCCTGAGGGCAGCAGCCTGTTCGAGACCATGCCCCGCTGGGTGCAGCGGGAAGGGGACGGCAATGAGCCCTGGACCGCGCCTCTGGCGTGGCGACCCCGGCAGGATCGACTGGGGCTTGAACTCAATCCCCAGTGGATTTACCGACCGGATGCACAGGTGGCTCCCTTGCTCGAGGACCGGGGAGCGGCCGGGACTCAGGTCGCGCTCGAACCCCTCCTGCGCGAGCGACCTTCACCCAGCAGTCCAGTGCAGCGCATTTCTCCAGGCCTGGCGAAGGAGTTCGTCGAGCGGGTGCTGGGGGCCCGGCTGCTGACGCCACAGGAGTGGAAATCGCTGGTGGCCACCCTGGCTCCTCCAAAGCAGGCGAATCAACGGGACCGGAGTTTCGCGCAGCTGTGGAGCTTCCTTGAGACCTATCGCACCGCGGACCAACTGATCACCTGGCGTCCCAATCAAGATATTTACCTTCCTTTGCAGCCAACCGATCTGGGTGGCCGGACGCGTCGACTCCCCATGAGAGACGCGGGAGAGGCCGCCGCCGAGACCTCCGATGCACACCTCTGGCCGGCGCCGGTGGATGACGGGCCCGAGACGGCGGGTTTTGTGCACCTCTTTGGAAACGTCTGGACTTACCTCTACGATCCGGAGGGCCAGCGTTACTTTGTGGGAGGCGGTTCGGCGTTGTCGCCCCCCAGCCTTGATCCCCGCACGCCCCAGCCGGTGGAGGGTATTCCCCTCATCGGAAACAGCCGCGGACGGGCGCTGGTCGATGGATTCAGCGACGTCGGAATCCGTCCCGCGTTTGATGCTCCTCCCGGATTGCGTGATCGGATGGAGATGTTCCGGCTTGTCCGTCTGCAACAGTTTCTAACACTATGACCTCCATGCAGCCCGCGTCCTCCACTTCTGCGGCGTTAAGTGAGCCACCGACCTGGGCTGCAATGCTCGGGAACCGGCTGAAGTACCTTCAGGCCAATCTGGCCGACGAGACCCCGGAGAACCGCCAGACCTTTCTCGAGGAGGAGCTCCGTCGGGCTCTGCAAGCCGTGCCTTCCAGCAAGCGCGGCCTTTACCTCGACGCGCTGGCCGAACGTTTCCCCTCGTGGGAGCTGGCCACCGTGGCGGTGAACACACCGGCGGCGATCACCCAGCGCACACCCGACGAGATTGTGCGCGATTTCCTCGAACTCGCCCCCAAGATGTCGGGTGAGCAGCGCGAGGACATGAAACAGAAGCTGGCCGCACTCGGTTTCATCGTCACCAGCAACAAGCCCATCGAAGGTGATGCGCTGACCGACGTGCAGGCCAAGCTCAAGCTTGGGCCGGATGATCCGATTGACCCGCAACGGTTGGGCAAGCTCTTCGCCGCGCTCGCCGATGTCATGCTGACCTTGGATCAACTGGCCTGGAACCTGTGGCGCAGCGCCGCTCCCAAATCGACCATCCGCCGCGACACGTCGCAGGGCGACCTGCGCATGCTCATGCGGCGCTCGATCGAGGGAGACGCCGAGGCCTCGGCCGCACAGGTCCAGAAACAGCTGGAGGCCACGCGGCAGTTGATCGCCGGGTTGCTCGCCGGCCTCGGGCCGGCGGGAAAGAACTTCTCCAAGCGCTACCAGCAACGCTACACCCCCGACGCCATTCGCGAAACCGTCAAGGCGGAGGGCGGGGGAGGCGGGCTCTTTGGCAACATCGAGGCGAAGTGCTGGAAGAAATACACCGAGCTGGCCGCCGAAATCACCGAGGCCACGATCGAGAGCGACGTCCAGGAGGCCGTCGTGAAGTACGCCGAGGATTTGATCCGCGGCTCCAACCGGTGAACTCGCCGTCGCCTTAGTCACCGCCACCCCCCGAACCGCCGACCGACTTCCCCATGTCCACCCACGTTCACTGGCACGAGGGACTTTTCCTCCAGCCGCATCACCTGCAGCAGCTCCAGCGTTCGGTGCACGAGGAGGCGTCCCGCAACCGTCGCCTGCTGGGTTCCTATCCCGCCGGAGTGGTCGAAATGCGGCTGTCCCCGGATGAACTGGCCAATTTTCGCCTGCGGTTCGAGCGCCTGGTGGTTGTGCTGCCGAGCGGCGTGGTGGTGGATTTTCCGGAAAATGCGGATCTGCCGTCACTCGACCTCAAGCCGCTCTTCGCCACCGGCAACCAGATTTTCGACCTGCACCTGGCCGTGCCGCTCTGGCAGGCCAAACGCGCGAATGCCTTTGAGATCGGCGCGCCGGCTGATTCGCGCAGCAAACTCCTCTACAAGCCGGTCGAGGCGTCGCTCATGGATGAGAACACCGGCGACAATCCCAAGCCGGTGCTGATCCGCCGCATCAATGCGCGCATTCTCACTCCGGGCGACGACCGCGACGACCTTGAGGTCATGCCCCTCCTGCGCATTGCCCGCTCCACGGGAGAGGCCCTCGGCCTGCCGCGGGTCGATCCCGAGTATGTGCCCCCGTGCATGTTCCTCTCCGGATCGACGGTGCTGTACCAGCGTGTGCGCGACCTGGTGTCCCAGGTGCAGGCCAGCCGCAAGGAGCTGGTGGTGCAGGTCAGTCGCGGCGGCTTCAGCCTTGAGGCCCTGCGCGGCGTGCAGTTCGAGCAACTCATGCGCCTGCGCACGCTCAATCGCTTCTCCGGACGCCTCGGCGCGCTGCTGGCCGCTCCCGGAGTGTCGCCCTTCGACTGGTACCTCGAACTTCGGGACCTGCATGGTGAACTGGCCGCGCTCAATCCCACCCGCGACGATTTTGACATTCCGGATTACAACCACGAGGGCCTGTATCCGATCTTTGAGCGCCTCGACCAGAAGATCCGCGATCTCCTCCGCGGGGTGGTCACAGCCAGCTACCTCAAGCTCGATTTTGTGCGCGAGGCCGGTCTGCAGGCCGCGGTCTTCACGGACGACCATTTCACCAAGCCGGTCGAGTACTTCCTCGCGGTCCGTTCCAAGCTCGATCCCCGCGAAGTCACGCGGATCGTCGAGGATGCCGATCAGTTCAAGTTCATGCCGCGCAGTCTGTCGTCTCGAGCCATTCGCGGGGTGGTCCTCAAGGAAGAGCGGATTCCGCCGCTGCAGTTCCCGGCTCAGACCGGCCTGACCTATTTCCGCGTCAACCGGGTCGAAAGCGGCCGGGTCTGGTCGCAGATCCAGGTCGAAAAATCCGGCATTCTGCGCTGGCCCGAGGCCGATGGCAGCGATTTCCAGATCACCCTGTACATGACCCTCCCGTAGTCCCCGGGCCAGCAGAAGGGACGCACGCACGGACACCCACGGATACGAAATGAAACGCGCGCATCCCGCCCAGCCAAGCGTCGGCCCCCATTTGACCTGCCGCCCTCTCTGCCCTCCGCCCCGGTCCATCCGCCCGAATTGATTTCTCCCACCATGCCTGTCCGGTTGCTCGATCTCTGTGAACCCCTGTTTCAAGCCGTCTGCCGCCTCAATCGCATGGGGCGGAAAGGCTCGTCGACGGACTATCCGACCGCACGCTCCGAGATCACGACGATCTTCGAGCAGATGAACAACACCGCGCGCACCGACCTCGCCCTCAGCGAGCAGTTCCGCAAGGTGGAGATGCCGCTGATCTTCTTTGTCGACTCGATGATCTCGGAGAGCACGCTGCGCTTCGCCGCCGAGTGGAACCGGAACCGCCTGGCCTACGAGCGGAATGAACTGGCGGGAGACGAGAAGTTCTTCGATCTCCTGGATGAAACCCTGCGCGAAACACGAGAGGGCGTGGACGAGCGGCTGGCGGTGTTCTTCACCTGCCTGGGGCTCGGCTTCTGCGGCTGGTACGCCGGCCAGCCCGAGTACCTGCGCAAGAAGATGCTCGAAATCGCGCCGCGCGTGAAGGCCTACGTCGATGCCGACGAGACGGGCCTGATCACTCCGGACAGCTACCAGCACACCAACACGACCAACCTGCCGATGCCGATTTCCGCCAGCCTGGTCCCGCTTCTCATTCTGCTGGGCGGCCTGTTCCTCGTCGTCACGGCGGTGAACATCTACACCTTCCGCAGCGCCTCGTCCGAACTGAATGACGCCCTTGAGTCGATCGCCGAGCGCGGCCCCTCCAAGGCTCCGGCAACCCCAACGGCTCCCTGAT
The DNA here is from genome assembly GCA_046346755.1 of Opitutaceae bacterium. Classification (GTDB taxonomy): domain Bacteria; phylum Verrucomicrobiota; class Verrucomicrobiia; order Opitutales; family Opitutaceae; genus UBA6669. The sequence continues at coordinate 63,331 of JAXMHM010000011.1, forward strand.
TCCCGCCATGATCGAGCAATTCAAGCAAATGCCGAAAGGCATGCAGATTCTGATGGCCGTGCTCAGTGGCGCGGCGCTCCTCGGCATGGCGGCGATGATCGACCCCCGCGCCATCGTGATCGTGGCCCTCGGCCTGATGCTGGTGGTCGCGGCGATCTTCGCCTGGCAGCTCTACCAGAAATGGAAGGCGAAGAAGCGCGCCCAGGCCCTGAGCAACCAGCTCAACGAAAACTCGTCCGCCGCGCCGAGCGCGATCAGCGACCCCGCCCGCCGGGCCAAGCTGGACGATCTCAGGCAGAACTTCAGCAAGGGCGTGGAGAAGTTCCGCGCCGCCGGCAAGGACCTGTATTCGCTTCCCTGGTACGTCGTCTGCGGCGAACCCGGCTCGGGCAAGACCGAGGCGGTGCGGCACTGCAATGTCGGTTTCCCCCCGGGACTCCAGGACGAGATGCAGGGCGCGGGCGGCACGCTCAACATGCACTGGTGGTTCACCAACCAGGCCGTGCTGCTCGACACCGCCGGCAAACTGCTCTTCCAGGAGGCGCTGCCGGGGACGACCAATGAGTGGACCGAATTTCTCTCGCTTCTGCGCAAAACCCGCCCGGACTGCCCGATCAACGGCCTGCTCCTCGTCATCCCGGTCGAGAGCCTGATCAAGGATCAGTTCGAGGACATCCAACGCAAGGCGGGCAAGATCGCCCAACAGCTCGATGTCATTCAGAAGCGGCTCGATGTGCGGTTTCCCGTTTTCGTCCTGATCACCAAGTGCGATTTGATCAATGGATTCCGCGAGTTCTTCGCCGGCCTGAAGGATCCGCAGCTGCAGCACCAGATGACCGGCTGGTCGAATGCCGAATCGCTCGACGCCCCGTTCCGGCCTGACGCAGTCGACCAGCATCTCGACCAGGTGGTGCAACGCATCCGCCGTCGGCGGCTCGGTTTGCTCAAGGACCCGATCCCGACGGAGCCGGGCGCGCGTCGCGTCGATGAGGTGGACGCCCTGTTTACGCTGCCCAGCAGCATCGCCGCCCTTGCTCCGCGACTGCGGCGCTACCTCGAGACGATCTTCGTCGCCAGTGAGTGGTCGGCGAAACCCCTCTTTCTCCGCGGCATCTACTTCACCTCCGCCTTGACGGAGGGCTCGGCGCTGGATGCCGAGCTCGCCTCCGCGCTTGGCCTCGCGCCGGAGAGCCTGCCCGACGGCAAGGCCTGGGAGCGGGAGCGCTCGTTCTTTCTGCGGGATCTCTTCACCCAGAAGATTTTCAAGGAGCAGGGTCTCGTCACCCGGGCGACCAACACCGGCAAGCTGGTGCGGCAACGGCAATGGATCCTCGCCAGCGTGGTCGGCTGCGGCCTGCTCGGACTGGTGGTTCTCAGCCTGATCGGCCGGAATGCGCTGCGCAGCAGTGTCGGCGAAGAGCTGGCGCTCTGGCGGGCCGGAGCCGATGCCACGCAATGGGCCGGACATCGCTGGCACCCGGTGGTGGACAATTCCCTGGTGTACTCCGGAAACGATCCGGTTCGCGTGGGCGGGGACCGGGAATGGCCGGTGATCGAATTTCATGAGAAACTGCTGCAGCGCGTGAGTTCCGACCTGCGCATTCCATGGATCTTCAAACCGATCGAAACCATCGCCGTGCGCGCGAACCCCGGGCGTCGCCGCGCCCAGCGCGTCCTGTTTGAGGCGAGCGTCGTCTCTCCCCTCGTGGAGGCGAGCCGGGAGCGGTTCCTCAATGTTCCCACCTGGGCCCCGACCGATATCGACCGCCTGGCCACCCTGGTGGAGCTCGAGGGCTCCGTGCACCTGAAGGGACTGACCGGCTACGTGCCCGACTTCCCGGGCGAGGACTTCATCACCCCGCTGCTCGGCCCGTCGATCGCGACCCTGCCTGATCGCGCCGCCCTCAATGACCGGCTCATCCGCATCTTCGACTGGACTTACTTCGGTGGAGGCGAGGGACGCGGCAAATGGCCCGGAGACTGGCTCACGCGCGGCAAGACCCTGCGGGACAATCCGCCTGTGCTGCGTGCCTTTGAAACGCTGGAGCGCGACCTGCAGAACGCGCAGTCCGCGCAGCGCGACGCCTTCCAGGCCGTGCAGGACGGACGCCTGACCGTCATCCGCTTTCTCGATGCCGAAAAGGCCTTTCTTGCCGCCGCCTCCGCCTCTCGCACCGGGTCGGGGTGGCAGTCCAAGGTGGAGTCCACCTGGAGCGACCTGAAGGCCCGGCGTGCGGCGGTCGACACCCTGGTCGAGGAGCTGAAGCGAAAGACCGGAGTGACGGGGGAAGTGACACTGGATGGTGGATACCGCGCCGCGGTCGATCGCATCCGCGGCGGGGCGGGTCGCGCCTCCCAGCGCATCAAGGCCTCCCTGCTGAAACAGAAGGCCGCCGCCGACGTGGCCGCGCAGGCCGCGACCGGCGCCGCGAGCGAATTCACCCTCTACCGCGATGTGCAACGGCGTCTCACCACCCTGGACTCCCGGGTGAATGCGCTGCTGGAGCAGGCGTTGCCGCCTTCCGAACAGGCCCAACTGGCCGATCTGGACCAGCAGACCCTGCGCGCCACCGCACCCGGTGCCAAGGCCGCCTATGTCCAGCGCGCCGTGGCGTACGCGGAGGCGATGGAGCGCCTCTCCCTCAAGGCGGCTCCCGGCGAGAGCCTGCTGGGAAAACTGGGCTCGGTCGTCGGCACCCAACTCGCGGCGATCACCGCGGCTCGTGAGGCCCTCGGCAAGTACGAAGGTCCCATCCGTCCCGAGTTCTCCACCGCCGTGCGCAACCTGCTCGATGGCGCCTCTGCGGTGAGTGTGCAGGGGCTCATGTCCACCTACACGGATGAACTGAACGCGATCAGCTCCGCCACGGCGGGCTTTCCCTTCGGACGCGGACCAGCGCTTGAACCGGAGGCCTTCAAGGCGGCGGTCAAGGCACTCGACCGCGTCAAGGCCGACGCCGCGGATCCGGCGGTTCCCGCCGACGTGAAGAAAGGGCTCGAGGCGGCGTTTGTGAGGGCGGAACGCTGCGCGGCGTTTGCCGCCGCCCTGCTCGGCGCCGACGGCGAAACGCTGCAGGCTAAACTCGTTCTCATCCGGGATCGCGATCAGGGAACCACCCTGGAACGGGTCACCGGGACCGGCGCCGCCGGCAAGATTCCGCTGGCCCGTGTCTATCCGTCGTTCCGGCTGGCGGGACGCGATCTGCGTGCCCGCGGCCTGGTCGAAAATCTGGAGATCGGACGTTTCCCCATTCCCTCGACTCCGCCCGCAATGGAGTTCTCGACCACGCCGGATCCGAAACCCACGCCGGACGCCAGTCTGGTCTTTGAGCCGGGCTGGAGCCTGCTCCGCCTGCTGCTGCAGGGTTCGGTCCGACGCGGGGACGGCCTGGAGTGGGACACGGTGCTCCGCTTGAAGGAAGACCGCACGGAACTCGTTCTGGCCCTTACAATCGTATTTGAGAAACCACTGCCGACGCTCGATCGCTGGCCGGCCTCCACCCGCTGATGGCCGCCCACGACGTTTTCACCGCCGCGATTCTCTGCCACTCTCGGACCCAGGAAGGCCGGAACCATGAGTGAGTTTGCGCAACGATTCCTCAACGAAGATTGGGAGAACCTTCCGCAGGCGCCGCGTATCTACGTGGGCGCTTTTGGAAAGCATCCCGCGTGGAATGACCACATGGACGATGTCGGCTTGCTGACCTCGTCACTCGTCATGCTGCGACGCTCGCTCTACGGGGCGGGGATTGCCTCCCAGATCGAAAGTGCGGCGTGGGACCGGGCCGGGGCGGAAAAAACCCTCGCGACATTCGACCACACCTTTGTCTGGCGGAGGGGTGGTGAGTCCCTCGTGGGCCGGATTTGGTCCTCCCGGGACGGCATCGGGCGGGCACTTTTTCCAATGACGGCGGTGGTGCACTCGATTGGCCAGCGCTTCGAGTTTCTCGCCCAGGAGGTCGCACCTGCCCTGGAAACCGCGAAGGCGGGCTGCATTGCCGCGACCGTATCGACTGCCGTGCTCGCCTCACTCGCCGAGGCGCAACGCACCCTCCGTGTGCGGGCCGGCGTGACCGACAACGTCGGCGTGGTCGACTCCCTGATCGGCATCGATGGCTGGACCGCCTACTTCAGCCTCGATCGCACCGACCTTGAGCGGGTGTTCCACCACCTCCGGGTCAACCTGGGTTTGTTTGCCCCGGGTGCCCAGACTTGGGCGACTGGCGATGGTCCGGCGCGCTCCCGTTGCCTACGACTCCCGCGTGTGCCCGGAAGCACGGCGATGGAGACCTTGAACGCGTGGATCTCCTTCCTCGAAACCCAGATCGATCCTGCAGTACCGCTGCTCGGACTGGTGCACCGGGATGCGACTTGGGTGGATGTCATCGTGGGTGAACCGGCCGCGGCTGACTTCTTCGTCCTTCGCGCAAATCTCCAAGGTGCCCCCCTCGTCACGGACGTGCCTTACCAGCTGGATACCGAGAGCCGGCAGCGGATGGAGCCTCTGCTCAACGACATCATCCGTCGCCGCCGCCTTCCCACGCAGTCCCTGCTCAATGGCGCGGCGCTCGTGGACAATCGCGAAGCAGCCGACCGTTGGCTCGCCAAATTTCGCACCAATGGCCGGTCCGGCTTTCTCAGTCGCCTGATTCCTACCGGTGGAGCGCGAGCGAGCTCCCGTTTCGATCTGCGAGTCACTTAGCCGTTTCCTTCCATGGGACAACGACCGCACAGCACGAGTCACTCCGCGGGCGTTCGGCACCTGGATCGGATTTTACCCAAGTGGGCGGAGGAAGCGCAATCGGAGGACAGATCCTCTGAGGCTGGTCTGCGACACAGCCCTAGGTGTGTGCGCTTCGGCACCCGGGTCAGTCTTTGGATCTTGGGATTCGTTCTCCTTCTCGGAACGGCACCCGTGGCCCGGGCCGCCGAAAGCCTGCCGGTGGACGGTTTCACCTTTCGCTACGGGCTGACTCATCCCCGACTGCCGGCCCTGGAATCGCTGAATGCCGTGGTGGTTCCCCTGGGTCAGAACGAAGGGGTCTTCACCGTTCGGCCCGGCAGCGAAGGAAAGGGACTGACGATCGGGGCCGTTCCGTCGGGCGCCCGGTTTGATGCCGCGGGACTTCGTTTCGTCGCCGAGCAGTTGGTCAGTCACTACAATCGACTCGGGTTTTACGGCGTTTGGGTTGCCTTTGAGGGCATCGATCTGACGACGCGGGGTCTGGTGGATCGGCGTTCGCCGGACAACCGCACCCTGTCGGTCGTTATCTGGGCGAGTCAGGTCGCCGAGGCGCGAACCCTGGCCCGTGGCCGACGTTTTCCCGCCTCTGAGGCGAATGCGAATCCCAAGCACCGCTGGATCCTTGAACGCTCCCCGCTCAGGCCACCCGCAACGCCGGGAGCGCCGGGGGATTTGTTTGAGCGCGACCGGCTCGAAGGCTACCTCCGGGCGCTGAGCGCCGATTCAAACCGACGGGTGGAGGCCTCCATCGCGTCGGCGGGCAGTCCGGGTCTCATTGTCCTCGACTACCTGGTGACCGAGGCGAAGTCCTGGCAGGTCTTTTCGCAACTTTCAAACACCGGCACCCAGGCCACCTCTATCTGGCGGGCCCGGGTGGGGTTTCAGCACAACCAGCTGACCAATCACGATGACGTCTTCAACCTCGATGTCCTGAGCACGCCCGACTTCGGCAACCGTGCCGCGTTCATGTCGTACCGCCGTCCCTTGATCCGGCCAGGGACGCTGACGGCCCGGGTGTATGGATCCTTTGGTGACTTTGCCGCGGACGGACGGGCGTTCGAGAACCTGCGTTTCGTGGGCGACAACTGGCTGGCCGGCGCGGAGGTGACCTATCGTCGCGACCTGTCGAAATCGTGGGAGCTCTCCACCGCCCTGGGGGCCAACTACAGCCGCTACTCGGTGGCAACCACCGTGGGGAGCACGGCCATCACCGAAGGCGAGTCTCCCTTTTTGGTCCCATTCCTTAGTCTCGGCGCCACCCGCGACCAGGAGACTGGCGCGTTCAGCCTCGGATTGCGTCTCGAGCGCAGTCTCAATGAGTTTGCAAATGCGGAGTCGGGTCGAGGCTTTGACTCGCTTGGACGCATTGGTGCGACCGCGGAATGGACGTCGTTGCGCTGGCAGGTTGGCTATCAGACTTTTCTGGAACGCTGGTTTCATCGGGAGGCCGGCTGGGAGAGCCAGGTGCATGAACTAAACCTGCGTGCCCGCGGGCGGATTTTGTTCGGGGGAGGCCGGCTCATTCCCCAGGAGCAGGATCTGGTCGGGGGTGCATTTTCCGTGCGGGGTTATCCAGAATCCGCCGTCTCGGCCGATGAGATGATGCTCTTCACCGCGGAATATGGCTTTCACTTCCCACGCAGTCTCACTCCCGGTCCGGCGGGGCGTTTCTTCGGCCAACCGATGCATTGGCGGCCCCCGCAGGCGCTTCGCAGCCCGGATTGGGACCTCATTTGTCGCGGCTTTGTCGACTATGCCCGCCGCGAGGTCACTCCCGAGGAAGGAGCCGCGCCACCGGCACCGGGGAAAACCCTACCCCTGGCCGAACGCAACGTGGATCTCCTTGGGGCCGGGGTTGGAGTCGAGTTCGTCCTAAAACAGATGTTGTCGATTCGTTGCGATCTCGGTATGGTTTTGCAGGCGCTCGAGGACGAAGATCGGGTCGTCGCCAAGTCAGGAGACCTACGGGCGCATGTTGTCGCCAGTTTCAGTTGGTAACTCGACTGTGAAGAATCGCCGAAAACTCTCCCGCCAGTTGCGCCGATGGGGCGGCCGCACCGCAGCGCTGCTGCTGGCGAATGCGCCCTTGCAGGCGGGGCCGAGCGGCGGCCAGGTAGTCTCCGGTCAAGCGTCGGTTTCGGTCGATGGGCCACTGACCACGGTCACGGCCGGCAACAACGCCATCGTGCGCTGGAATTCGTTTGATGTCGGGCGGAGCGAGACCGTGCAGTTTGTTCAACCCGGAGCCGCCGCGCGCCTGCTCAATCTGATCGGCAGCCTCTCTCCCTCACAGATCGACGGCACCCTGCGCTCCAACGGCCAGGTTTACCTCGTCAACCCCGCCGGCATCTACTTTGGCTCCTCGGCCGTGGTGGACGTCGGCGGACTCTACGCGGTCGGCGGCTCGATCGCAAAAGAGGATTTTCTCGCCGGACTCGACCGGTTTACGGCCCTTTCGGGCGACGTGCGAAACGAGGGGAACCTGCGAGGTGAATCGGTCGCACTCATCGGTCGGGCCGTCTCCAATACCGGCAGCATTGTATCACCCGGTGGATTTGTCGGGCTCATCTCCGGCGGACAAGTCCTGTTGCGGGGCGAGGGCAGCCACATCCTGGTGGAGGCCGGCCGCACGGAGGGGAGGGAAGTCGCCCCGCGTGGCGTTCAGCAATCTGGAACGATTGATGCCGGCGGCGGCTCGGCCGTACTCGCGGCGGGCGACCTCTACGCCGTGGCGATCACCCAATCCGGCACGATCAGGGGGAGCGACATCCGCGTCCAAGGCCAGGGCGGGGGAGATGTTGTTTTGACCGGCTCGCTCGACGCTTCGACCCATCAACCGGGGGAACGGGGAGGTTCCGTCGAGGTGACGGGCGAGCGGGTCGGAGTGCTCGCTGGTTCGATGATCGACGCCTCGGGTCCGGCCGGTGGCGGAGAAATCCGGGTGGGAGGCGACTTTCAGGGAGCCAATGCCGACGTGCGCAACGCCCGCGTCACGCTGGTGGCGCGGGATGCCCTTCTGCGGGCCGACGCCACGGACGCAGGGGACGGAGGACGTGTCATCGTCTGGGCCGATGGATCCACGATCTTCAACGGTACGCTCTCGGCCAAGGGCGCCGGCGCGCAGGGCGGGGGAGGGTTCGCCGAGATTTCCGGAAAAGTCCATCTGGGATTCTCCGGGACGGTCGACCTCACGGGATCAGGCGGGCGCAAGGGCGAGCTGCTTTTCGACCCGGATTCCATCACCATCCAAGCCTCTACGCCGAACCTCAACGGTGACAAGACCACCGGTGACGACATCACGGGAGTCGGGGACCTGAACAATGCGCTCCTCGACGAACCCGGCGCAGACAGCATCATCACAGCCGGCGAGGTGAGCAAGCTGCTGGCTACGTCTTCGCTCACCCTCGCATCGACGAAGACGATCGCAGTCAACGCCGATGTATCCTGGTCGAGTTCCTCCGCGCTGACGCTGACCGCCGGCAGCTCCATCGACGTGGCGGCGAAACTCACGAGCAGCGGTTCGGGCAGCATCACCCTGAATGCCGGCTCGGGCGGAATCGCCCTGGGGGCGGATGTCTCCAGCGGCGGCACGGTCACCCTCGACAGCGCCGGCGCAATCTCCCAGTCGGCGGGTCGTGTGAACGCATCGATCCTCGCCCTCGAAGGCAGTGGTTCCTTTGGTACCTCAGCCGCCAGTCGCAACACGGTGAGCACCGCCTCCCTTTTGCTCACCAAGTCGGCGGGGTCCGTGTTCCTCGAAAACCAGCGCGCCGGAGGACTCTCGCTGAGCGGCACGGCCACGGGCGCCACGGTCAACCTGGACTCGAGAAGCGCCACGGGCGCGACGACGCAGCCGGTGACGGTCGGTGCCGCCGGATTGCTCGCAGGTGCGGCGACCCTGTCAGGTAGCACCGTGATTGTCGCCGGCAACCTCACGGCGACCGTGAGCGATGTATCCATCAATGCGGCGACGAGTGTCACGTTGACAGGCGACGTCGACGCGGATGACGCCGTGTCGGTCAATTTCGGTACTGCTGGTGCGGGAATCCTCACGCTCGCCGGAAGCATCACCGCACCCGACGGCTTTACCGCCACCGGCGGGGCCAGCGGTGATGCCATCGTGCTCAACACTCTCGCCATCGGGACCGCGACGTTCGACGGCGGTGGCGGAACCGATCAGGTCACGATTGGTGGCTCGGCCGGCCAGTCGATCTCAGTCACCGGCTCCAAGGCGTTCAGTATCGGCAGCCTCGACTTCACGGCCATTGAACAGGTGGCGGCCGGTGGTGGTACGGACCGTGTCGACCTGCCCAACTCCAACAGCTCGATTGTGGTGACCGGGGCGAATACCGTCACCGTGCAGGACATTGATTTTTCGCAGGTGGAGGCGGTCGATGCCGGTGGCGGCACCGCCGATACCGTCGCCCTGACCGGTGGGGACGACACCTTTGTGGTGACGGGTGACAACGCCGGCAGTGCGAGCGGAATAGCGTTCTCCAATATCGAAGGGGTCGATGGGATGGCGGGAACCGATACCCTGACGAATTCAAGCGGAAAGGCCTACACGGTCGGTTCCAACTCCGTGGCGGGAATCACGTACACGCAGTTCGAGAAGCTCAATTCCCCTTCTTTGAAATTGACCGCGGCCGACGAGACCATCGCCGTGACCGGGTCCGGTGAAGCCACCATTGGCGGGGTCAGCTACTCCGGAGTAACAAACATCGATGCCCAGGGCGGCACGGATGCGGTGACCTTGACTGCCGGAGATGACAGTTTCTCCGTGACCGGACCGGGGAAAGGCACCGGCCTGGGCATCACGTTTGATAACATCGAATTGATCGACGGCGGGTTGGGCATCGACACCTTGACCAATGCCACGGGCACCGCCCTGACGGTCGGAGCGGCTCTACCGGGCGGTCTGGCGTTCGCCAACTTCGAGAAGATCAGCACGCCGGCCTTGAAGTTGACGGCGGGAGACGACGTGTTCGTTGTCAACGGAAACGGCGCAGGTTCAACCGGAGGGATCGAGTACCTAGGGCTCTCGACCGTGGATGCCTTTGATGGAGCCGATTCCGTGGTGCTGACCGGAGCCGACGATGTCATCACGTATTCGACCGCCGGTGACGTGACTGCGGCCGGCATCACCTTCAGCCACATTGAGTCGGTTGATGGCGGAGGCGGGGCGGACAGCCTCTCGCTCACGTCAGGCAAGGATGAGATCATTGCGACCGGCAGTCTCAAACTGAGTGTGGGCACGGTCGGATTTGTGAATGTGCCCACGGTGGGCGCGGGTTCGGGAACTGACACCCTGACGCTCACCCCGGCAGATGTCTCGATCGCTGTGACCGGGAACCAGAGTGCCAAGATCCTGGGCGTCACCTATACCGGACTTGATGCCGTGGTCGCGGCAGTTGGCGGCACCGATCTGGTGACCTTGCCCGGGACGGATGACGAATTCTCCGTGACCGGCAGCCTTGCCGGTTCGTCGAACGGCATTGTGTTCTCCGAGATTGAAAGTGTCGACGGAGGCCCGGGCGAGGATACGTTGACGAACGACACGGGTGCCGCCTTTGCCAGCGGCAGCGCGGCGTTGGGCGGAATATCCTTCACGGGGTTTGAGTCCGTCGACACCCCGATCCTCGCGCTGTCGAACGGAGGCGAGACCTTTACCCTGCTCAGCGCGGGCAAGGGCAAAGTGGGATCCCTGACCTACAAGGGCCTCCTCTCTGTCGATGCCCTTGGTGGTACCGATATCCTGGAGCTCACGAGCGGTGCGGACGAGGTGCAGTATGACGGTCCTGGCGCCGTCACCACCTCCGGAATCGCCTTCACCCAGTTTGAAACCGTCAAGGGTGGGGGAGGCATTGACAAACTCACCCTCACGAAGGGCGCGGACCAGATCGCAGTCAGCTCCACCGGGACCGTGACGCTCTCAACGGTCACTTTCGAGGCGTTCGCAAGCGTGGTCGGCGGCGCGGGCGGCGACCTCGTGGTCCTGACCGCCCTGGATGACACCATCCAGGTGGATGGAAACGGGGCCTTCACGACCCGCGGAATCGCCTTCACCGAGGTGGAATCTCTCAACGCGGGCGACGGCTTGGATACGATCAAACTGACGGCGGGTGCCGACAGCGTGACGGTCGACGGCACGAACGCGGTGACCACCTCCGGGCTCAAGATCGTGGGCATTGACGCGGTGGCCGGCGGAACCGGCGCCGATTCGGTCAAACTCGGTTCCTCGGGCGAACTGATCACGATCACCGCCGCCAATGCGCTCTCGTTCGCCGGCATCGCCTTCACTGAGTTTGATGCCGTGGATGCCGCCGGGGGCATCGACGAGGTCAAGCTCACCCCGGGCGCCGACACGGTCACCGTTCTCGGCACGGGATCGGCCGAAGTGGCCGGGATCACATTCAGTCAGATTGAAATCGTGACGGGAAATGGCGGAAAGGACAAAGCCACCTTCTCCTCGGGTGACGACACCCTCCTTATGGCGAGCGGTGCCGATGTGACCGGAAACGGGATTCGGTTTCTCAATTTCTCCGACTTTTCCGGCGGCGACGGAAAGGACACCGTGTTTCTGACGGCTGCATCCGAGACGCTCACGCTGAAAGGCAACAAGGAGGCGACGCTGGCCGGAACACTTTTCACCGACATCGAAGGCGTGGAAGCCGGTGGCGGAACCGACAGCCTCATTCTCACGGCAACAGATGACGTCGTGTCGGTGCAAGACGGCAACCGCCTGCGGGCCGGGGGCATTGATTTTGGCAGCGTGGAGCTGGTGAATGGAAACGGAGGCAATGACGCACTCACATTGACCGACAAGGCTGACTCCGTGACCGTGGTTGGAACCGGGGCGTTCCAGTACTCGGGGATCGGGTTCAGCCAATTCGCCTCGGTCGCCGGTGGTGCCGGCGCAGATGTCGTCACCCTGTCCGGCTTGTCCGATGTGCTGAATCTGTCCGCGTCGAAGATCATCACCGCTTCCGGTCTGAGCTTTTCGCAATTCGAGACCGTGGACGCGGGCGCCGGTGACGACCAGGTCGTGCTCTCGCCCGGCAATAACTCGGTCAACGTCCTCGGCACGCGATCGATTGGGGTTTTTGACATCACCCTCAACAACATTGAGAAGGTGGCGGGCAACGGCGGGAGCGATTCGGTGGTCCTCGGTTCGGGCAATGATCTGATCGAGCTCCTCGGAAACAATGCCTTCGGCACCGCGGGAATAGCGTTTTCCGCGTTCAGCGGCCTGGATGCGGGCGCCGGACAGGACCTGGTCACCCTGTCGTCCGGCAACGATCAGATCATCGGACTCTCCGCCGGCTCGGTGTCGAGCGCGGGGGTGAGCTTTTCGAACATCGAGATCGTCAACGCCGGCGTGGGGGCGGACTCCCTAACCCTGACCGGCTCGGGGGACACCGTGGCGGTCACGGGTCCCAACGGCCTCAATGCACTGGCGATCAGTTTCTCCGGAATCGATCTGGTGGCTGGGGGCGCCGGTTATGACACGATCCTCCTGCCCGGGGGTGCAGACGCCATCCAACTCAACGGACCCAATTCTGTATCCGCTGCGGCCATTCAATTCAGTGAGATTGAAGCGGTCGATGCCGCCGGCGGCTCGGACACACTGACGCTCACGCCCGGTCCGGACACGGTGAATCTCGGCGGAACCCAGGTGACGCGGATCGCCAATATCGATTTCTCCAGCATTGAGACCATCGCCGGGGGCGGTGGAAACGACAGCGTGACCCTCACGGCCGGGGCCGATGCGGTGGTGGTGACCGGCAAGGCGGCATTCACTGCGGCCAATATCGCTTTCCAGCAGTTTGCAAACGTGAATGGAGGGCTGGGTTCGGACGCGGTGACGCTGACGGAGGGTTCGGATGCCATCATCGTGGACGGGGCCAATGCGGTCACGACCTCGGGTATCACCTTTACCGAGATCGAAACCGTCCACGCCGCCGGCGGCACCGACGGAGTGACGCTGACCTCGGGCTCTGACCAGGTCGATGTCACTGGACCGTCGCAGGTCGTGACCCTCGGAATTCTCCTTGACGGCATCGAACAGGTGTTCGGCGGTGGCGGTCAGAACGAGGCGCGACTGAGCGCCAGCGCCGACGTGGTGCAAGTGACGGCCGCTGGAAGTTTTCTTACGTCGGGGATCGCCTTCTCCGAGTTCACGGCGGTGAACGGCGGTGGCGGCGATGACGAATTGCAATTCACTGCGGGCGCGGACTCGCTGGTCATGGCGGGTCCTGACCTCCTGACCAGCTATGGATTGTCCTTCACCCAATTCCCGCGCGTGGACGCTGGAGGCGGTGCGGATACGCTCACGCTGCCGCCAAGCGACGATCAGGTTGAGGTCAAGGGCCCTGGTTCCCTGACGGCCGGCTCCTTTCGCTTCTCCCAAGTGGAGACGGTGGCGGGAGGCGGTGGAGTGGATGGCGTGGTGCTCGGGGCGTCCGACGACCTTGTCACCGTTTCCGGGCCGCGTGCCTTCGCGACTTCGGGACTGGCGTTTACGGCTTTCAGCACCGTCGACGGCGGTGGAGGTAGGGACACCCTGCAATTGCCGGTGGCCAGCGACGATCTTTACATCGACGGTCCGAAATCACTCCGGACGTCCGATGTCCGTTTCGGTCAGTTTGAGGTGGTCGATGCCGGTATCGGAGGTATGGATCGGGCGATACTGACCGCGGGTGACGACGCCGTTCGGCTTCTGGGCAAGCAGCGTGTGAGCACCTCGGAGCTTGAGTTGCAGGGACTCGAGGTCGTGGACGGAGCTGGAGGCCAGAACGCGCTGACGCTGCTGGATGCAGATGACAGCCTCACGGTGTCGGATCCGCAGGCCTTTCAGACCGGTGGCATTCAGTTTTCGGCCTTCACCGCGGTGGCCGGCGGAGGTGGGGTGGACACAGTGGTGCTGACCGACAAGGACGAGACGCTCGCCTTGAACGGAGCCAAGGCGTTCTCCGCCTACCAGATTGCCTTCTCGGAATTTGACGCAGTCGATGCAGGGGCTGGAAGCGACACGATTCTCCTGACCGCGGGCGATGACATGGTCACCGTCAAGGGAGAGGGCAGCCTGCTCACTCAGGGCATTGCTTTCACGCGGATCGAATCAATCAAGGGCGGCGAGGGGCAGGACCTGGCCCAGCTCACCGGTGAACCGGATGCGATTCAGTACAAGGGCGGCGGCGTTTTTGCGACGTCAGGACTCTCCTTCTTCGACTTTGAATCGGTCCACGCCGGTGGCGGCAACGACGTGCTGACGCTGACCCCGGGCGATGACGAGGTTGCACTTGCGGGGCCCAACCGACTGTCGCTGGACGGACTGTCGCTCCAGGACATCGATACCGTGGCTGGCGGCGGGGGACGTGACCGGGTGCGCCTGACCGCAGGCGACGACTCGCTCCTCGTTACGGGTGCGTCCTCCTTTGAGACCTTTGGCATGGCCTTCTCCGCCATCGCACAGGTGGACGGTGGAGAGGGGTCCGACCGGATCACCCTCACGGCTGGCGACGACCGTGCGGTGATCGTGGGAGAACGGGCGATCGATCTCCCGGGCTTGCGACTCACCGCAGTTGAATCAGTGGACGGCGCGGCCGGAATCAACCAGGTGGCGCTGACCGCGGGTGACGACACCGTCGTGGTCGACGGAAACCGGGCGTTCAGCACCTACGGGCTCGCCTTCACCGCGATGGACGGGGTTGAAGGGGGCACGGGTGTGGATGCGGTGCTGCTTACAGCCGGCGATGACCTGCTGGCGATCCGCGGTCTTAACTCGTTTTCGGCCCAGTCCATCACCTTCCGGGAAGTCGAGACCGTCGATGCGGGTGCCGGATTCAATCGCCTGGACCTGACCGGAAATGACGACGCGGTGACCGCACTGGATACACGACGACTCAGCACCTGGGGACTCTCGCTGTCGCGGGTGGATGCGGTGGATGCCATGGGAGGTCGCGATACCCTGACGCTTACCCCCGCAGCCGACACCGTCCTTGTCACCGGCGTGAAGGCGGCCACCGCCATTGCCGTCGCCTTTGCCAATCTGGAAACTGTCGATGCCGCCGGCGGTATCAATACGGTGCGGTTGACAGGAGGCGACGACATCGTCCGCGTCCTGGGCGAGCGCTCGATCACAAGCTCCGAGATCACTTTCCTTTCGGTCCAGACCATCGACGGCAGCGCGGGCGTCGACCGCATTGAACTGCTGCCCAAGGATGACGTGGTCACGCTGGCTGGACCCGGTCGGGTCCTCGTGGACGACCTGACGCTGGCCAGTTTTGAAGCGATCGACGGGGCCGGTGGAGCCAACACCCTGCAGGGTACCGCAGCCGCGGAGTCCTGGACGATCGACGGGGTGAATCGCGGATCCGTCCAGGGCGTGGCATTCGACCAGTTTGCCACTTTGAAGACCGGAGGCTCGGCCACGGATACCTTCACCTTCACGAGCGGGTCCGGGGATGTCACCGGCAAGATCGCCGGAGAAGGCGCCACCGTCGTGCTCGAGAATGCCACGGACTCGCTGGTGACGCTGAGTGGTCCCCTCATCGCTCCTTCGGTTCGATTTGGCGCGACGGGATCCGGGGGCTTCCGGGTGACGAATCCGGCAAATGAAGTGACCACGATTGCCGCCGCGCTGGGAGGAACACTGGTGTTTCGCAACAACGGCGGATTCTCCATCGGGCGGGTTGAAGGCCTGGCGGGATTGAAGGTGGGGGGGGACCTCCGCCTTGAAGCGGACGGCGGCGAGCTGCTGATCGAGGAGCCCGTTTCGACCGGCCGGAATGCCACAGTCAAGGCGGCGCGCGTACAGCAATCGAATCGTGTCGAAGTGGGCGTGGTCGACGCGCAGGGTACCCTCGACGTGGAGGCCCTGGCCGGCTCGATCACTTTTGCGGCCGACGCCGTGTCGCGCGCGGCCGGCGGCACCATCCGCTACGCGGCAACGGCGGACATCGTCGCGGGCGAACTCGATGCCGGCAGCGGTTCGATCTCGCTGGTGGCGGGCGGTGGCATTTTGGACGCAAACGCCGCGGCGATCAACCTGCGCGGTTCTGCGGCGCGCGTTCAGGCGGGGACGGGATCGATCGGATCGGCCACGAATGCCCTGGAGACGGACCTCGCGCGTCTCGCGACGTCCAGTGGTGAAAGCGTCTTTGTCGCTGAAACCTCGGACCTCGATTTCGGCACCTCGGGCCCCCTGGTGGTGCAGCGTGTTGGCGAGGACGGAGCCCTGACGGCGGTATCGGATGTCAGCCTCTCGCCGCAGCCGGTTCCCGGTGATCTGCAGATCGCTGCACGAGGCTCACTGACCGTGAGCGGTGCAGCGTCCGGCGTGCTGCAGGCCCAGGGCCAGGTGGTTCTCATGGCGGGAGAGGGCGACTTGTCCGTCACCCCCGCCTTGGTTTCAGGGGAGAATGTGGTGTTGGTCGCAGGTGGAACGGTCCGAACCCGGGCCGATGTCACCGCCAAGGGGACCCTCGATATCGAGGCGACGACGGGTTCGTTCGCATCCGACCCCGGGACGCTCTTGTCCGCTTCCAAAGCCCGGATTGCCACGGGGGCCGATCTCTCGATCAGCCAGCTCCAGGCGGATACCGTCAGCCTGGTCGCAGGGGGCACGATCGCAGATGGAGCCAGTGCCACGGCCGTTCCGTCGATCACCGCGACAGAGGTTCGGCTGGAAGCAGGAACCTCGATTGGGTCCGGTGAGAATCGTCTCAATCTGGCCACCCAGCGACTGGCGGCAAAGGCAGGTGCGGGACTCTATCTCGAGGAAAAGGACGGCGTCAGCGTGACCCAGATCCCGGACCAAACCTGGTCCAGGGCCGTCGCGGGCCAGGGAACCATCACGATCACCGACGCAAGCCTCTCGGGACTGGCAGCCACAGGTGACCTCCGTTTCGCCACGGGTGCGACCAGCGCAGGAACGTTCGCGGTGGAGCGCTCCGTCAAGGCGGGTGGGAGCGTGCTTCTCGCGGCGGGCGCGGGCGACCTGACACTCAACGCCCCAGTGACCGCGGGCTCGGACCTGTCGGTGGTGGCTACCGGGACGGTTTCCCAGGCATCGGCACTGACTGCGGGTGGAACGCTGGATGTCGCCTCCCGCGGCGCATCCGTACTCATGGCTCCCGGATCGACCGGAGCGACATCCGGAGGCGACATTCGCTACGAAGCAGCCGAGGGGCTGCAGGTCGGCGAGCTGTCGGCTGGAACCGGTGCCATCCTGGCGCGGGCAGGCAAGTCCATTTCGGATGCGAATGGCGACGCGTTGAATTTCAGTGCCTCGCGGGTGAGGCTCGTGGCGACGCAGGGATCGATTGGCAGCGTGGGAGATAGGGTCGATCTGGCAGTGCAGCGGGTGGAGGCCGTGGCCGGTGGGAGTCTGTACCTTTTTGAGAAGGACGCCGTGACAGTGGGATCGGTCGGAGCGATCTCCGTCAACCGGACACTGATCGAAGGAGGGAAACAAACCCTGGCCGACCAGTCCGATCGCGGCGGACTCAGCAGCACCGGAAGCGACACGGGTCGAGTCATCGCATTGACCACGCGTGAAGGCTCAGTGACGCTTGCGCCTGGATCGACGGTGACCACCGGAGCAACCGTTGCCCAGGGGCCGATGGTACTCGGCAGCGGCACCACGGTGGAGCCGGGAGCTGTCGCCGCGGGAAGCATGACGCTCAAGTCGGTGCGGCTTGCAGGCGATCTGCAGTCGGCGGGTGCCTTGGACTTGCAGGGCGTCACCGTTCAAAGTGATGCCAATGGCCGCGGCCGGATCGAGGTCGCGGCGGGCACGCAGGTCGTTCTATCCGGGGCTGAGCGGGCTTCTTATGGCTCAAATACCGTGGTGCTGGCGCCGCTGGCCGGCGTCAGCCGAGTCGAAGCGGACCAGAACGTACGCATCGCGGCTCCGATCCAAGGCACCGATCTCGTGGTGACGGCGGATGCGGACGGGGCCACCCGGACCCAGGAGGCGGGTCCCGGCGGCGTACGAATCGAATCATCGGGTTCGCTGACGTCGGCGGGTAACCTGACCGTCACTGGTGCTGCGTGGTCCGGACCCGGTGCCACCGGGACGACGGGCCCTTTGGCGATCGAGGTATTGCCCGGTGGCCGTATCCAGGCCACCGGCGCTGTATCCCTTTCGGCTTCAAGCCAGGCTCCGGCCGGGTCTTCGTTGCTGGTGGCAGGTGGCACGGGCACCGCCTCACCGGCCGTCGGCAGTTCGGCCGGGACCATCAGCCTCGGCGCCGCTCCGGGAGGAGTCGTGGTGCTGGCCGGTTCGGATGCGAAGACTCCCTTGGTGTCGGCGGCGAACGCCCTCACCTTCCGATCGCCCGTGGAGATCAGCGGGCCCACCCTGATCGAGAGCACCCGTGCGGGAGATTTGGTCTTCTCCTCGAGTGTGGATGGACAGACGGGGACGTCCGCTGACGTGATTTTGCGCACCGACGGGCTCACTCGCCTCGGAGGCGCGGTCGGAGATCGCGTGCCCCTGGGCTCGCTGACCACCTCGCCGCAGGGTGGGACCGAACTGGGGTCGGGACGTGTCCGGGTGACGGGGAATCTCACCTTTGGCGACAGCGTCACGCTGCTGACCGATAGCACCCTTGCCGCCGGTTCACTGACCTTTGGTTCTTCCGTGGTCGCGGGCAAAGACGGCGGCGCCGCCTTGAACCTCGCCGTATCCGGAGAAACCCAGTTCCTCGGTTCGGTGGGCGACGGAGGCAGACGGTTGAGCTCACTCGCCACCGATGCGGGCGGGAGCACCCGCTTCAGTGGAGACCGCGTGGTGACCGTAGGCGCACAGACGTATGCCGACCCTGTCCTCCTCGGAGGTAAAACCGAGGTGGTCGGTTCGGCGGTGACCTTTCAGAACACCCTCGATTCCGCGCCATCGGTGACGGGCTCGCTTCAGGTCACTTCTCCCGGAACGGTCAGTTTCCTTGCACCCGTGGGGCAGTTGCGACGGATCGGCACCCTTTCGACAGACGCGGGCGGTGCGACGTCCGTTCGCGCCAATGTGACAGCGACGTCACTGGATTTTGCCGATGACGTCACATTTGAAGGCGCACCGGCGCTCGTAGCCGCCACGACCGGCGATCAGCGGTACGCGAGAACGCTTACCCTGGGCTCCGACCTTTCCCTGACTTCCACCACCGGCAACATTACCCTCGGACTCGGTGCACAGGGCGGGGGACGCAGCCTCACCGGCAGCGCGGGCAATGGCCTGATTTCCGCGGTCGGGGACCTCGGAGGAGTGGCGGCACGCTTGAAAACCGTGCAACTCAGCGGGAGGGACCTCCTGGTGAACAATGTCTGGACCACCGACACGCTCGCGCTCGAAATCGGCAAAGGTACGGGCAGTGGCGCGGCGGCCAATCCCTACCTTGAAATCCGCGGTTCGGTCCTCGATTCCGAGACGGGCAGCGTGGTTTTGGGCAGCGGCGCGCTCACCCCGGCGGACGCATCGGATGACAAAACGACCCCACCGCTCCGATCCTCGATTTTCAAAGCCAACACCGGCGACCTGCTGATCGCCGGCACGAACGTGACCCTGCAACCATTTGAGCGCCTGGCCGTGCGAGACGGCAATCTGGTCATTTTCGCGGATCAGGTCATGACGCTGAGCAATACGGCGGCCTCGCAAACCCTCGCTTTGATTGCGCCCCAGATCCGCCTCCGCAGCCGAGCCCCGGCGCCGGCGCTGTTTGGCGATTCGCAGGAGGATGATCGTGGCATGGACCTCGTGGCGGGCCGGGTGCTCTTTTTCAGAGGGGGAGCCCTCGACGCCCCGACTCGTGCGGATCTGGGAAAGCTCGATCTCGGAAAAAGTCAGGGCACGCTCCTCGTCAATTCCCCGGAGGTGATCACCCTGATCGCCGGGCAGGGGCAAACTCCCCAGACGGTTTTGGTCGCCGATCTGGCAGAGGAACGCTCTGTTCTTCGGCCACTCGTGGCGAACCTCGTCTACCTCGACCTCACCGCCGCTTCGGGCGTCGGCAATGTCACCGCGATTCCTCCGTCGCGATTTGGCAGCGAGCGGGAATCACCCCTCTTCGCGGTGACCGCGAACGGGCAATTGCGCGCCTCGTTGGAGCAAGTCTATGTGCCCGTGGCGCCCCGTCAGGAACAGGCCATGGAGCCGGCCGAGGCGGATCTTGCGCCCGCGCTGCGCGAGCAACTCCAAGCGCTCGGAATCTACTCCCGCGCGCTCATGCGCTACGAAGAGCAGGCGCGCAGCCGCCGGGCCGGAACCTTTGTCGTGGTGCCCAATCGGATCCGTCCATTCGAAAGTGACTATGAAGTAGTTGACGCACGCGTCGAGGGCGCCAGCGTCCGCGAGGTGCTCAGACTCGCTGCAGAAACCGGTCTGGTTGGCGAACAAACGGCGGAGTTGTCGTCCGTGGCCGATGCGCTCGCCACCGCCTACGACGCGTTTTTCAAGGAGTCCCAGAGCGAAGACGGGCGAACCTTTCGCTCGTGGCTGGAAAAACGGCGCGATACCGAGTCCAGAGCCGTGCTCACCTTTGTCCGCTCCCTCAAGGCGACCCTCGTGCAAATCGAACGGCTTGGGCTCACCCGGCATGAACTCGAGGTGTCGAAATCGCAGATTTACGGAAATTTGCTGAGACCCCGCCTCAACGCCGACGCCGACTTCCTCCGGCTGCTGGTGGAGGGCGACCTCGATGAACCGGTCAAACCGGCGACGAACGCGGCGCTCCCCGGGGCGCCGGAGCGACCCCTTTCCTGATTTTATGATCCCGATCGACTCCCTGTTGGCACCCGTGCGCGAAAATGCGCCTTGCGGGGACGACCCCTCCGCGGCGGGCGTACTGTTCGAGCTGGAAACCACGGTTCAAGGCAAGCCGGAGACCCAGTTTTCCGCCGCTGAGGAACCGAACTGGAAGGAACTGGAAACGCGGGTGATCGAAGTGGCGCGCACCACCAAGGACCTTCGGGTCGCTGCCATCCTGACCGCCACGACGCTGCGGACCCGGGGTCTGCGAGGGTTGGCCGAGGGCTTCAAGCTCATCCGGGGATACCTGGAGCAGTACTGGCCAACGGTGTATCCCTTGCTCGACGCGACCGACAACAACGATCCGACCGAGCGCGTCAATGCGGTGGCCAGCCTGGCGGCACCACTTAACAAGGAGGGCGACGTCTACAGGATTATCGCCGGCTTGCGCCGGGTGCCGATCCTGAGCGCGCCACGAACGGGGGTCTTCACCCTCGAACACTACCTGCACATCAAAGGACAGCTCCCGTGGGCCCCCGAAGCCGGCCAAGCGCCCACGCAAGCGCTGTTGGACGCCGCCCTGACCGAGATTGGACCCACCGCAAAGGAGATATCCGTCGTCGCCGCGGATTTGATCGCGGACCTGGTGGCCATCGAAGCCTATTTCAAGAGTCAGGCCGGACCCACCGCCTTCCCGCTGTTGGAACCCCTGCGACGCGAGCTTAAGCTGGTCATCACCTGGATTGGACTGCCCGAGTCGGATAAAGCCAATGAGGAGGCTGCTGGGGCGCCCGCCGCCGACGGACCCACCCGTCCCCCGGCACCGGAACAGGGACTGAGCGGCACGGTTCGCTCCCGGGACGATGTCCTCAAGGCCCTCCAGGCGATCATTGCCTACTACTCGGCCCACGAGCCATCGAGTCCGGTTCCGTTCCTCCTTACCCGGATCAAACGCATCGTCCCCATGAATTTTATGCAGCTCATCACGGAGTTGACTCCGGAGGCGATGGACCGAATCATGTCACTGACCGGTCCGCTGCAGAACGACAACGAACCCAAGACGTAACGTTTTGTCTCCCCCCATTTTTCCGTTCGAACCAAGTAGGTACCGTATATACGCATCATGGCTTCATCCCAAAAGTTCATCGCCCGCAACCGCGCCCCGCGCGTTCAGATCGAATACGATGTGGAGCTCTACGGAGCACAAAAGAAGATTGAGCTGCCGTTTGTGGTCGGAGTCATGGCCGACCTCTCGGGCAAACCTGCCGACCCGCTCGCGCCGGTCCAGGATCGAAAGTTCCTGGAAATTGATTCCGAGACATTCGACGACCGGCTCAAGGCCATGAAACCCCGCGTCGCGTTCCAAGTTCCCAATACATTGACCGGGGAAGGCAACGTCAGCGTCGACGTCACCTTTGAGAGCATGGATGACTTCTCCCCCGCAGCGATCGCGCGAAAGGTCGAGCCGCTGCGCAAGCTGCTCGAGGCGCGCACGCAACTGTCGTCACTGTTGTCCTACATGGACGGCAAGGACGGTGCGGAGGCGCTGATCGGAAAGATGCTGAATGACCCCGACCTCCTGAAATCTCTCGCATCAGCCCCGAAACCGGCTGACGAACCCAAATCCTGAGCACTATCCCCATGGCCAACGCTGAATCAGCCAAGCAATCCGCCGGAGGCGCAACCTCGTTTGCAGCCTCCGACCTCGACTCGCTGCTCAACAAGGAATTCAAGCCCAAGTCGGAGGCCGCCAAGGACCTCATTGGCAGCGCGGTCCGCACCCTGGCGGAGCAGGCGCTCGCGGGCGTCTCCGTCGTGTCGGACGACACGGTCAAGACGATCGAGAGCATGATTGCGGCCATCGACCGCAAGCTCACAGACCAGATCAATGCGATCATGCACCACGCGGATTTTCAGGCGCTGGAAGGGGCCTGGCGCGGACTGCATCACCTCGTCTCGAACACCGAGACCGATGCCAAGCTGAAGATCCGGGTGTTCAATATCTCGAAAAGCGAGCTGGGCAAAACCATCAAGAAGTACAAGGGCACGGCCTGGGATCAGAGTCCGCTCTTCAAAAAACTGTACGAGGAGGAGTTCGGTTCGCCGGGTGGCCAGCCCTACGGTGCCCTGGTCGGTGACTTCCATTTCGACCACACCCCGCCGGACGTGGAGATCCTCCGCGGCATGGCGCAGATTGCCTCGGCGGCCCACGCCCCGTTCATCACGGGCGCAGCTCCGTCGGTGATGAACCTCTCCAGCTGGCAGGAACTCAGCAATCCCCGCGACGTCGGCAAGATTTTCACCACCGCGGAATATGCGGCCTGGAATTCGCTGCGCGCCTCCGAGGACGCGCGCTACCTGGGGCTGGCCATGCCCCGTTTCCTTGCACGCCAACCGTACGGCGCCAAGTCAAACCCGGTCGAGGAATTCGCCTTCGAAGAGGATACGGCCGGAGCCGTTCACGGCAAGTTCACCTGGGCCAACTCCGCGTATGCCATGGCGACCAACGTGACCCGCGCGTTCAAGCTCTACGGCTGGTGCGCCCGTATCCGCGGTGCGGAGAGCGGCGGCACGGTTGAAAATCTGCCGGTGCACACATTCCCAACCGACGACGGCGGCGTTGACATGAAGTGTCCCACCGAAATCGCCATCACGGATCGTCGCGAAGCCGAACTGGCGAACAACGGCTTCATGCCGCTGTCGCATTGGAAGAACACGGATTATGCCGTCTTCGTGGGCGCCCAGTCCCTCCAGAAACCGCAGGAGTACGATGATCCGGACGCCACCGCCAACGCCAACCTGGCGGCGCGGCTGCCCTACCTCTTTGCGACCACCCGGTTTGCGCACTACCTGAAATGCATGGTGCGCGACAAGGTTGGCTCCTACAAGGAACGCGCCGAAATGCAGACGTGGTTGAACGAATGGATACGTCAATTCACGTGCGATTCCGGGGCCTCCGAAGAAACCAAGGCGCGGCGCCCGCTGGCCGCCGCCGAGGTGGTCGTTGAGGAGGTGCCCGGAAATCCAGGGTACTACACCTCGAAGTTCTTCCTGCGTCCGCACTACCAGCTCGAAGGTCTGACGGTATCACTGCGGCTCGTTTCGAAGTTGCCGTCGGCCAAGACGGCGTAATTTGCGCGGGACCCTTCCGGTGCCGCTTTCACCACTGAAAACAACCTGATCCTCACTTCCCGGCGCAATGCCGGGTCAAAATCCCTCTCAGATCCTCTTCACCCATATGGCTACTGACTACTTCCTAGAAATCGACGGCATCAAAGGCGAGGCGACCGACAAGGTCCACGCCGGAAAAATCCAACTCCTCTCGTTCTCCTGGGGCGCAAGCCAGACAGGCTCTTTCGCGTCCAATGCGGGTGGCGGCGCCGGCAAGGCCACCTTCTCGGATTTCTCCTTCATGATGAACATCAACAAGGCGAGTCCCGAGTTGATGCTCAGCTGTGCCACCGGTAAGCACATTGCCAAGGCTCAGCTCATCTGCCGCAAGGCGGGTGAAAAACAGCAGGAATACATGAAGGTCTACTTCGGGGACCTTCTTGTTTCATCCTACCAGACGTCAGGATCAAGCGAGATTCCGACCGACTCAATCAGTCTGAACTTCGCCACGGTCAAGTACGAGTACGCGCCTCAGAAGGCGGACGGCAACCTCGACACTCCCGTCATCCGCGGCTACGACATCAAGAAGCAGACGGTTATGGGTTAGTTCGAGAGGCCTACGAGGGGTCTCCTTCGATCCCTTCCTGTTTCGATCTCGCGGGCTGCCCGAGCCATCCGGCAGCCCGCTTTGTTGTAATCATCGCCGGATCGTTCCCACGGGTGCGCCGGCGGTTCCCGCTGTGACGCTCTTTTCCGGGCGATCACGTCTCTTTTCCCGTTTGTCGCCACCCATTCTTCCGTGATCGTCGAAGACCACATCAAGTCGGGCAACCTCACTGCCGCGCTCGAGGCCCTGCAAAACAAGATTCGCGCCAACGGAGCCGACGCCCAGCTGCGTTTGTCGCTGGTGCAGGTCCTCTGTGTGATTGGCAATTGGGACCGTGCCAAGATCCAGCTGCAAACCCTCGATTCGATGGGCGATGAATACAAGGGCTGGACCGGCATGGTCGGACAGGCACTCATGGCCGAGGCACTCCGGCGTGAGGTATTCGCCGGGCGAACCACACCCCTGGTGCTGGGCGAACCGTCACCCTGGATGGCCCAACTCATCCAGGCGCTGAACCCAGCCGATCCCGCGCTCCAAGCCAGTTTGCGCAGTCATGCCTTTGAAGCGGCACCGGCAGTTCCGGCCAGCGTGAACGGCGTTGAGGTCGAGTGGGTCGCCGATGCCGACTCGCGGCTGGGCCCAGTGCTGGAAGCCATGATGGAAGGAAAGTACTATTGGATTCCCTTTGAACGCATCCGGCGCCTCTCCATCGCTCCCGCCACCGACCTCCGGCACCTCGTCTGGCTGCCCGCTCAGGCCACCTGGATCACTGGTGGCGAGTCCTCGCTGCTGATTCCCTGTCGCTATGTCGGATCCGAGTCGGCCAAGGACGACCGGCTCCGTCTCTCCCGGCGGACCGAATGGGAGGAGATCGCCGAAGGTCAGTATCGCGGCCTCGGTCAACGGATGTTCACCGCCGGAGAGTCGGACTATCCGCTCCTCGACGTTCGCACGATCGAGTTCAAGTCCGCCTGAACGTCCGCCGGCACCCCCGCTTACCATGGCCGATCTTGCCGCCATCGACCGGCTCCAGCCCTGCCTTCTTGACCGGCTCACGGACGAACAGCCGGACACCCAGGTCGAAAGTCGCACCCAACGGGTGATCTCCCTGAGCCGCTTCAAGGAAGGCGTCCTGCGCGACCTGAGCTGGCTCCTGAACACGCAGCGTCACCGCGAGTCGGAAGGCATCGATGAATACGAGCAAGTGTACCGATCCGTGGTCAATTTTGGGATGCGTGACCTGGCGGGCATCTTTTCCGAGGGCGGCGACATCCGGCAAATTGAGCGGGAGATCACCGAGACCATCCTTTTTTTTGAGCCGCGCATCATCCGGCGCACCCTGCAGGTGAAGATCATCAAGGAAGCGGAGCTGGCGTCGCAACGGAATCCGCACCGCATTTTCTTCGAGATCTCCTCGGACCTGTGGGCCCAACCCATGCCCGAGAAATTCTACGCCAAGACGGTGGTCGATCTCGAGACGGGTCAGTTCAGCTTCTGAACCGGACATGGACAAAACCTTTCTCCGGCTTTATAACGAGGAGCTCCAGTACATCCGCGAGATGTCTGGGGAGTTTGCAGCGGAATACCCCAAAATTGCGGGGCGGCTCGCTCTGGACCGTGAGGGCAAAGAGGTCTGCGCGGACCCGTTTGTCGAGCGTCTGCTGGAAGGATTTGCGTTTCTGACCGCCCGGGTCAGGCGGAAGTTTGATGCCGAGTTTCCCCGCTTCACTCAGAGCCTGCTGGAAACCGTCTACCCCCACTACCTGTCACCCACGCCGTCCATGCTCGTGGCCCAGATGGTGCCGGATCTGACCGACGGGGCGCTCTCGACGGGCTTCAAAGTTCCGCGCGGCACCATCCTGCGGTCACGACTGGGTCGCAATGAGCGCACCGCCTGCGAATACACCACGGGGCATGACGTAACGCTCTGGCCGCTCGCCATCACAGAAGCGCAGTACTACACCCGTGATCTCGGCACACTCTCCCTTCCCGCCGACTGCCGAGGCCGGTCCGCAATCCGCATCCGCCTGGAGATCACCGCTGGAGCACATGCGGACGTGCTCAAGACGATCCCGCACCTCGACTTCTATATTCGCGGCAGCGACGACATTCCCACCCGGATTTTCGAGCAAATGATCGGCCGCCAATCCGGCGGCGTGGTGAGATGGGTGGAAACCGGCCGGGTGCCCACGGTGCGACGACTTCCCAGTCCTACCACCTTCCGTCTTGGACATCTGGAGAACGAGGCGTTGCTTCCGCACAGCCCGCGAACCTTCGAGGGCTATCGCCTGCTCAAGGAGTACATGGCGTTCCCGCAGCGGTTTCTCTTCACCCGGGTTCAGGGGATCGGTCAGGCCCTCGCAGGCAGCAAAGTCACTGCGTTCGACGTGGTGCTGCTTTTCAACAACGTCGAGCTTCTGCTCGAAGGCCGGATTGACAAGGGCAGTTTTGACCTGGGATGCACCCCCGCGATCAATCTGGTCAAACGGCGGGCGGATCGCATCGCCCTCGACAATCGCACGCACGAGCACCAGATCATCACCGATCGCACCCGACCACTGGATTTCGAGGTGTATCGAGTGGAAAGCGTGAATGGAATCGGCGCCAAGTCGGAACAACTCCAGACGTTTTTTCCGTTCTACGGTTCGCGGGCGGGAGGAACCGCCGGCGGTTCCTTCTACACGACTCACCGGGTGCCCCGGACACTGTCCCAGCAGGAGAAACGCTACGGAAAAAACACCTCTTACACCGGTTCGGAGCTCTACCTTTCGCTGGTCGACGGACAGTCCGCCCCGTACTCCAGCGATCTGCGGCAACTCGCCCTCGAGGTGCTCGTGACCAACCGCCACCTGCCCCTGTCGATGGGCGACCGCATCGAATTCACTCCCGACGGGGGTGGGCCGGTGCAGTCCGTGCGTTGCGTGACGGGTCCGACGCCTCCGCAACCGTCCCACATCGACGGAGAAATCCTCTGGCGGCTCATCAGCCACCTCTCGCTCAACTACCTGTCGGTCGACGGCGGCCCCGGTTCCGAGGATCCCGGCCCGTTTCGCGAGTTGCTGCGGCTTTACGCCGACGTGGCCGACCGGGCCCTGATGAAACAGATCGACGGTGTGCAGGCGGTGACGGTCAAACCCGTGGTGCGGCGCATTGAAACCCTCGGCCCGGTGACGTTCGTGCGCGGCTCCGAGATCACCCTGCGCCTCGATGAAACCGCCTTTGAAGGCGCGGGCGTGTTTCTGTTCGGATCGATCGTCGAGCGCTTCCTCACGCGCTACGCCTCGATCAACTCCTTCACCGAAACCGTGATTGTAACGCCACAGAGGGGAGAAGTAATGCGATGGCCGATTCAAACCGGTACCCGTCCACTCCTCTAAGGCAACGTCCAGCCGTCACCGAGCTCCTGAGCCGTCCGCTCGAGCTGGACTTTTTCGCGATCATCCGCCGGCTGCAGGCCGAGAACGATGACGAGCCCGCCGTGGGCACTTCGCTTCGTCCCGCCGAGGAGAGTGCCCGTTTCGCCCAGGAGGCGACTCTCAGTTTTCCCCCGACCTCCATCTCCTCGGCCAAGTGGAATGAAAAACGCGACCTGCTTGAGGTCGTCTTGCGCTTCACCGGATTGCTCGGCCCCCACGGTCCGCTCCCGGCACACCTCACCGAATACGTGATGGATCGGAAGCGACATCATAACGACCCCACCATCGGGGCGTTTCTCGATCTGTTTCACCACCGGATCTTCTCGCTCTTCTTTCGTGCATGGGCGGTGAATCAGCCGACGGTCGATTTTGACCGGGCCGACGAGCGTCGGCACTCATTCTACTACCGAAGCCTGATTGGCGTGGGTACGGTCCCACCCGAAGAGCATGATTCCGTACCAGACCCGGCCCGGCTTTTCTTTTCCGGCTGGCTCGGCGGCCTGAGCCGCAGCCCCGAAGGCCTCGGTGGCATCCTCTCGGAGTTCCTCGGTGTTCCCGTCACGGTGACCAATTTCCAAGGATCCTGGCTTGAGCTCCAGAAGGAAAGCCAGTGCCGGCTAGGGGAGTCCCGCTCCACCGGGGTGCTGGGGTCCAGTTGCTTTGCGGGGGAACGGGTTTGGCTTTCCCATCTGAAATTCCGTCTCCGCATCGGCCCGCTCACCTGGGACAACTATCAGCGATTGCTGCCCGGGGAAACTGCCTTCCGACAGGTCAAGGACTGGATACGATTCTATGTCGGGGAGGAGTTCAGCTGGGAGGCACAACTGGTGCTCCGGCGCGATGAATTCAGGCCCTGCCAGCTCGGGGGCGGGGCCCGGCTTGGCTGGACCAGCTGGAGCGGTACTCCGGAAAAACTCCGCGATCTCGACG
Organism: Opitutaceae bacterium; assembly: GCA_046346755.1. GTDB lineage: Bacteria > Verrucomicrobiota > Verrucomicrobiia > Opitutales > Opitutaceae > UBA6669. The sequence continues at coordinate 91,884 of JAXMHM010000011.1, forward strand.
ACCTTATTCTGCAATCTCACTGACACAACCCCTCCAACCACACCTCACCATGGCCGAGATCAAACGCTCCACGCTCTTCGGAAAACTCAATCCGGTCGCCTACAAGACCCTCGAGGCCGCAACTGTGTTCTGCAAGATGCGGGGCAACCCCTACATCGAGCTCGCCCATTGGGTCCACCAGCTGATCCAGTCCCCCGAGACGGATTTTGGCCGCATCCTGCGGCACTCCGGGTGCGACGCATCGAAGGTCGCGTCCGAGGTGGTGGCCGCGCTCGACAAGCTCCCGCGCGGCGCGACGTCGATCACGGATTTCTCCCCCCACCTCGAGGAATCCGTCGAGCGGGCCTGGGTCTACGGTTCGCTGCTCTTCGGCGAGCTCCAGATCCGCACCGGTCACCTGATCATCGCGATGGTCAAGACCCCGGGACTCAAGAATGTCTTCCTCGGTCTCTCCAAAGAATTCTCCAAGATCAAGCCGGAGGCCCTGAGCGACGAATTTGACAAGATCGTGGCGGGGTCGCCGGAGGAGAACCTGACTGCGAGCGACGGCAGCGGCGCCTCCGGCGGCGTGGCACCGGGTGAAGCCAGCGGAGCGCTCGCCGGAGCCGGGCCCGGCAAGGGTGAGGCCCTCAAGAAGTTCACCACCGATCTGACGGCCCGGGTGCGTGCCGGCGAAATCGATCCCATCATTGGACGCGATGAAGAAATCCGACAGTGCGTCGACATCCTCATGCGCCGGCGACAGAACAACCCGATTCTCACCGGCGAGGCCGGGGTGGGGAAGACCGCGGTGGTCGAAGGGTTCGCCCACCGCATCGTGGCAGGCGACGTGCCGCCGCAGCTGCGCGATGTTTCGGTCCTTTCCCTCGACATCGGCCTCCTGCAGGCCGGTGCCAGCATGAAGGGTGAGTTTGAACAACGTCTGCGGGGCGTGATTGACGAAGTGCAGGCCTCGCCCAAGCCAATCATCCTTTTCATCGACGAGGTTCACACCCTGATCGGTGCAGGTGGAGCGGCGGGAACCGGCGACGCGGCCAACCTCCTCAAGCCGGCGCTGGCCCGCGGTACACTGCGCACGCTGGCGGCGACCACGTGGGACGAATACAAGAAGCACATTGAAAAGGACCCGGCCCTGACCCGGCGTTTCCAGACGGTGAAGGTGGATGAGCCGGACGAGGAGAAGTGTGTCCGGATGATGCGGGCCGTGGTCGGAGCCTTTGAAAAGCATCACCGCGTCCAGATCCTGGACGAGGCCATCGAGTCCGCCGTGCGCCTTTCCCATCGCTACATTCCCGCCCGCCAGCTCCCCGACAAGGCGGTCAGTCTGATCGACACCGCCTGCGCCCGGGTCGCGGTCAGCCAGCATGCCGTGCCGGCCGGGGTGGACGACATCCGCCGGCGTATTCAATCTCTGAACACGGAGAAGGAGATCCTCGAACGCGAACAGCGCGTCGGCCTGAGCCACGGTTCCCGCATCACGGAAGTGGAGGCAAAACTGGCGAAGAACGGTGCCGAACTGAAAGAGCTCGAGGCCCATTGGGACGAGGAAAAGAACCTGGTGGCCACGATCCTCGACCAGCGCGCCCGCCTCCGCGCCGCCGGAGTCTCGCCGGACGCCAAACCCGGCACTCCGGCCAAGGGTGAACCCACCCCCGGCACCCCGCCGCTTTCGCCGGAGGAACGCGACGCACTGCTGGTTGAGCTGCGGGCGGGGCTGGACAAGTTGAAGTCATTCCAGGGCGAGTCGCCGCTCATCTTTCCCTGCGTCGACCAAGGGTCGATCAGCAGTGTGGTGGCCGATTGGACGGGTATTCCCGTTGGTCGGATGGTCAAGAACGAGATCGAGCAAGTGCTCAAGCTGGCCGACGTCCTGGAGCGCCGGGTCATCGGACAGCGCCACGCCCTCGAGACCATTGCCCGCCGCGTCCAGACCAGCCGCGCCCGGCTGGACAACCCCAATCGTCCGGTCGGCGTGTTCATGCTGGTAGGCCCCAGCGGCACCGGCAAAACCGAGACGGCCCTCACCCTGGCGGAGGCGCTGTATGGTGGGGAGCACAACATGATTAACATCAACATGAGCGAATTTCAGGAAGCCCACACGGTGAGCACCCTGAAGGGTTCGCCTCCGGGTTACGTGGGTTATGGCGAGGGCGGAGTGCTCACGGAGGCCGTCCGTAGGCGTCCGTACAGCGTGGTGTTGCTCGACGAAGTGGAAAAGGCGCACCACGACGTGCACGAGATGTTCTTCCAGGTCTTTGACAAGGGCTTCATGGAGGACGCGGAGGGCCGGTTCATCGACTTCAAGAACACCCTCATCATCCTGACCAGCAACGCGGCGCAGGATGTCATCATCAACATGTGCAAAGATCCGGAACTGTTGCCCACGGCGGAGGCGATGGAAAAGGCCATGCGCGGCCCCTTGGTCAAGGTCTTCCCGGACGCGCTGCTCAACCGCCTCATGGTGGTCCCTTACTATCCGATTTCCAAGGAGATGCTGAAGATCATCATCGGGCTCAACCTGCGCAAGGTCGAGAAACGGGTGATCGAGAACCACAAGGTGCCGTTCTCCTACGATCCCGCGGTTCCGGAGTTGATTGCCCAGCGGTGCACCGAACTCGAACGAGGAGCGCGACTGGTCGATGCCATGATCACCAATCAGCTTCTGCCCGAAATCGGCCGCGAACTGCTCGCGCGGCTGGCGGACGGGCGCGCGCTCAACCGGGTCCATCTGGGCGTCAAGGACGGGGCCTTTACCTATTCCTTCGATTGAGCGTCGCTTTGAAGCCGGACTTCCGTTTTGCTTCAGCCATTCCTTCGTCTTCACTTCGAGCTGACCCACGGCCCCGATGTCCGACCTGAAGCAGTGTCACGACCTGCTGGATTCGACCAAGAAACTGGTCGGCGTCTCCATTGATCTGGTCGACGCCGAGATCGGACGCCTGTCGTTCCCGGAGCTGCAGAAGCTGATCGAGAGCAAGCCCGTTCAGGATGCTCTCACCAAGGTGCTGCAAACCGAGGCGGAATCACTCATCGCCGATCAGCAAAAGGGGAAACCCCTGGAGCTCACCCTGGGGGGCTTTCTCGAAAAAGCTGCCAAGCCCACGGGAAAGGCGTTGTCCGAGGAATACCTGAGAACGCTGAAACAGTCTCCGCATTACAAGCGACACGAGGACGCCGTCGCGCAGGTGATCGACGACTTCAACTGCTCCAAGGTCGGTGTCTTTGTCTCCAACAACAAGACGGTGCTCATCATTGTGGGCGCGGTGCTCGCGGTCGGGGGCGCGGTGGGACTTTATTTCGCCAAGACTGGTGACTTCTTGGTCGGACCGGCCGAGGGACTCGAAAAGGAGATCAAGCTCGGAAAATTCAAGTTGGGCGGAAAACTCGTGAAGTTCGAGCCGTCCAAGCAGAATGTGCAGATCGACCTCTCCATCGCTCCGCCCGGCCCGTTCAAGGGTACGATCAGCGGCTCGGCACAGGGCGGCAAGTGGGGCGTGAGCAGCGATGGTGCAGTCGTGTTTCCGGCGGGCAAGAGCGCTTCGATTGACTTTGGCTATCACCTGTCCCTTTCGTCGGTTCCACTTTCGCCGAGTGCCCGTTCCCTCGTGCTGCAGGGGCCTGGAGAAACCACCCTGGATTACCGGCTCTTTGTGAAAGGAAAGTGGGAATACAGTTCGCCGACCTCAGGCTCCTTCACCCTCGACGCCACTGCGTTCGTGAAGAACAACACACCTGGATTTTCCCTTGCCTCCACTTACCGGACTGTCGATCCCCACTACCAGTTTTCCGCCACGGCGGGCGTGGATCTGCAGCCGCGCGCGATCTCGGCGCGAGGAAGCCTGGGATTGAATGGCATGTGGGCGGATCACCCCTGGCGTCTCGATGCCACCGGCCGCTTCGGCATGGTGCCCGGTCCCAGTAGCACGGCAGGTATGTTGGCCCCGCGGCCTGATCTGAACGCCATGGTCAACTTCACCGTGTACCTCGATCCCCCGAAAAAGAAGTAGCCCCGGCGTCCAAACGAGGATTTTCTCCCCCCTGCCTCTCCATGCCAGCCGCGACTTTCACACAGGCTAACCGTTCCCTGGAGATTCAAACTCCGCTGGGAGAGAACATACTCGGACTGCGCAGCATCCTGGTGCAGGAGCAGCTCGGTCGCCCTTACGTCATCGAGGCCGAACTTTCCAGCGACGCTCCCGATGTGAAGTTCGACGCCATCATTGGCCAGCCCGTGGTCATCCGGCTCGATCAGGGTGGGGGAGGCCGGCGATTCTACCATGGATTTGTCAGTCGCTTTGTCCTGTCGGGGCATGGTCCGGCCTTCACTCATTACCGCGCCACCATTGTCCCCTGGCTGTGGGTGATGACGAGGTCGGCGGACTGCCGTATTTTCCAGGATATGACGGCTCCGGAGATCGTGCAAAGTGTTTTCGCCGATCGAGGAGCCAAGGATGTCGAACTGCGGATCACCGGCACCTACCCCAAGCGCCTCTACTGCGTGCAGTACCGGGAGACGGACTTCAATTTTGTCAGCCGTCTGCTCGAGGAGGAGGGCATCACCTACTTCTTCAAGCACGAGGATGACAAGGTCACGCTCGTGCTCGTCGACGACATGGCCTCGTACGAGACGATCGCCGACCCGGGTGAGTTGCGCTTCACGCCCATTGGCGGCGCCGAACGCCAGATGGAGACCATCACGCAATGGACGGCCGAACAGGAGCTGCAGCCGACCCAGTATTCGCTTTCCGACTATAATTACCTCAAACCGAAGACACCCCTGCTGAAACTCTCGCAGGTGGAGAAACAGCATGCGATCAACGACCGGCAGATCTTCGATTTTCCAGGTGACTACCTCGAACCGGCCGAAGGTGAACGGCTGACCCGCACCCGCCTCGAGGAGATTCAAACCGGTTCCGAGATCGCCCGGGCCGAAACCCAGTTTTTCGGCATCAGCGCTGGGGCGCTGTTCACGCTCAAGGAGCATCCGCGCGACGAGCAGAACCGAAAGTACCTAGTGACCTCGGTGAATCTCTTTTGGGACGCCGGCGAGTTCACCACCCAGGCGGAGGCCATCCCCCAGTCTCACTGTCATTTCACCGCGATTCCGGCCACGCAGACGTTCCGCCCGGCCCGCGTCACGCCCAAACCCCTCATCCAGGGCCCGCAATCCGCCATGGTCGTGGGACCGGCGGGCGAGGAAATTCACACCGACGAACACGGGCGGGTGAAGGTGCACTTCTTCTGGAACCGGGAGAGCAAGGGAGATGACAAGAGCTCCGCATTCGTGCGGGTTTCGCAGTCCTGGGCCGGGAAGAAGTGGGGCACCTTCTTCCTGCCGCGCATCGGCCACGAGGTGCTGGTCGAGTTCATGGAGGGCGATCCGGATCGTCCGGTGGTGACCGGCAGCGTGTACAACGCGGACAACAAGCCGCCCTACGATCTTCCGGCGAACAAGACCAAGTCGATGATCAAGACCCTCTCCTCCAAGGGAGGGGGAGGGTACAACGAGCTTCGCTTCGAGGACATGAAGGGCTGTGAGGAGATTTTCCTGCACGCCGAAAAAAACCTCGAGGTCCGCGTCAAGGCCGCGCACCAGGAGTCCGTGGGCGGTGTGCGCGACCTGCACGTGCATGGAGACACGCGCACCAAACTCCACGCCGAGCATCACCTGCACGTGGTCGGTAATGAATACGCAGCCTATGACGCCGACCGGCACCTCAAAGTCACCGGAAACACGCAGACCAAGGTGGACGGCAATCTGAGTCTGGAGGTGGGCGGTGACCGGATGACGAAGATCACCGGTACGGACAATCTGAAGGTGGAGCAGGACCTCTCGATCAGTTCGACCGGCGTCACCTCGATCAGCGCCTCCGATATCTACCTCAAGGCAGGCGGAAACATCGGCCTCGACGCCAAGAACATCCACCTCAAGGCCTCGTCCAACATTGTGATCGAGGCGGGTTCAAATGTCACCCTGGTGGTGGGCGGTGACTTCATTGCGATCAGCGGCGGGATTACGCAGGTCGGCGCGACCGTCAAGATCAACAGCGGCGGTGCGCCGGCCGTCGGTGCCGGTTGTTCGCCATTGGACCCCGCCGCGCCCGATCCGCCCGATCCCAAGGATCCGGGCGGTCCGCCGACCGGCAAACCGGGAGAAATCACCACCTTCAGTTCCGCGGCACAGGCGCTCAAGTACGCGGCGCTCACCGGTCTGCCATTTTGCGAGGACTGCCCGCGCGAGCAACCCCCGCCGACGCCGGTTGAGCCTCCTCCGGCCAAGATCACGGCGACGGCTGAAATCGAAATCAACAATTCGCCCGACTCCAAGGACGACCTGGTTCGTCTGGTCGGAGGCACTCCGCCGGTCCGTCACCTCGTACCGGCGCGTATCCGACTCACAAGCGAATCCGACGTCGATGTTCCAGTGGTGTTGACCAATCCGGATGGAAAGCTCCGCTTTCCGAATACGGATAATGTCACGCTCAGCCTCAGCCTGCCAGCCACGGGCGACTTTGTCCCCTTCCAAATCGCTGGTGAAAAGGCGAGCGCAGGCATTGGCGATGCAAAGATCGAGGCCCACCAGGACACCGCTGAAGGTGCCAAGATCGCCGAAAAAGGTGTGACCGTCTTCTCGTTCGATCCCAACAAACTCACCATCACCAATCCTGGTACGTATCAGCTCTCGGGTGGCCGCTACACGGCGACGGGAGGCAATGCCGCCAACTACTCTGCCGAAGGGAAACTCAAACCTGCGGGCGTCGATTGCTCCGCTCCGCAGGTGTCCGATCTGCGCATCGGCATCATGCAGAACGATGTGACCAGTGGCGACGGGGTTGTCCAGGAATGGGACCGACCGACCATGATCTGGGACGCGGGAACCGCCGTGGGAACCACGGTCAATGTTCCCAGTTTCGTCCGTCGGGTCAGCCGGCTTCCCGTCGCCTGCAATGACGTGGCGCCGACGGTGGCGCCGCTTTACGATCAGCCTGGGAAGGGTGACACCCTGGATCCGAACTCCCTCAAGCCTCCGACCGGCTGCCCGGGCGGTGGACCGGCCACCTCCTTTGACACCCCCTCGGCCGGGGCCCCGGCAACCTTCGACCTGCGCGCGTCCGATGCCAGTGGCACCGAAGTCGGTACCGCCCGGTATCGCCTCAAGCGGGTTCGCGTCATTGGGATTTTCAAGACCTGGACCGTGGCCTTCAATCCCACCGACAATACCTTCGAAACCCTGCGCGAGCGGGGTTGGAAAGTGGACGTCAGCAGCGACGCCGCCGCGGCGCAGAAAGCGACCACGGATGCCGCGGACGCCGCTCCCACCACGGTGCCGGTGCTGGCTCCCACCGCCAATACCGTCGTCAACGATCCGGCGAATCGTTCGATCGAACAGGGGCCGCCCACACCTTTCACCCGCTAGTGTACGTTGAGTGAATCCTATGCCTCCCGCCGACCTGCCTCCCCCTGCGCCCGCGATTGAGCGGGTTGTCTGGCACGATTGCCGGATGATTCACGACTGCTCACTCCTCACCCTGGCCGAACTCACAGCCGAGCCGACCAATCAATGGGTGGTGGCCACCGTCGAACCGGCTCCGGACAGTGGCTCCGCGACCATTCCCGGCGCATCGATCGACGGCAAAACGGGGAAAGTCGTGGTCCCGGCTGGAGGCGATGCGGTCATCCAGAAGAAGGGCGTCTACGAGCGCCAGGCCGCGCACGGCATCGATTGGGTGGCCAAGGGGACCTACAGTTGGACGGAGCCCCTCGACAAGCGCACGCGCGGACTGATGCCCGAGGACTGCTACTCTCCGTTTGCCCAGGGGGGAGTCATCTACTTCCGTCCCGTGGCCGGCAAGCCGGGCCTGGCCCTCTTTGGGCGCGTCCGATTGCTGCCGCCGGAATGGGCGGTTCCGTTTCCGCAGGCCGCCGCCTATGTTCGCACCCAGCCGGGCGTGCCCACCAGCGACCTGCTCAAGCGCATGCTCACCTCCCAAAATGCCGTCCTGGCTCTGCTGGCCTATCGGGAGTTGGTCGTCGAGCACCGGCTCTCCGGTCCCGAGTTGCTGGCTCCGTTGGAACGTGCCCGAGGCCCCTTGCGTGCGGTCATGGCCCGACTGGTCCTTGATCACGAACAACCCGTGCTTCCGGGAAAGACGGCCCTCGATGGACTCGTCGAGCGGGCCGCCCAACGCGATGCCTTGTTGCCTCTGGCTTCAGCGGCCTTCTCCGCCGTGCAGTTTGGCGCCGCCACACCCGACCTGACCGCGCGGGCGCGCGCCTTTTTCGGTCGGGTGCGACAGCAGGCAGAGAAGCTGCCTTCGGCACCGGGCGTCGCCGATCCTCTGCCCCTGATGGCGCGGTTGTTGGGATTCAGTGGATGAACCTGTCCTGCTCCTAAGCCATGGAAAACACGCTCGAACTTGATCCCGCAGCGCAAGCGGCTGCCGAACGTCGCTGGACGCGCTTTCAGCAGATGCTCTTTGGACGGGAAGATCTCTCGACCTATGCCGTGCTGGACGCGGCCAACATTCCCGACCTCCTGACCCGTCTGGCCGGCTCGGGACACGAGTATGTTTGCCTCTACCGGGGCGAGCTCAATCTCGACCTGCGGGTGACCGCTCCGTATCTCGTCAAGCTGCGAGTCGACGGCGACCTCTTCAAGTGGCTGTGGACGGAAGGGTGGGGGAAGAACTGGGGAATCTATGTGCTCACCGAGTTGGGCCTTGAGGCGTTGCGCCGCCACCTCCGCGGATTCCTGCGTGTCCGGGACCCCAAGGGAAAGATCCTCTACTTCCGGTACTACGACCCCCGAGTCCTCCGGGTCTATTTGCCCACGTGCGCCAGCACTGAAATTCGGACGGTTTTCGGTTCGATCCAGTCGTACATTTGCGAGGGTGAGGAGCCGTTCGAGGCGCTCGAATTCCCCGTGCACCGGGTGCGCATCACCCCCCGGACGACCCTTCTGCAGTCCTAAAGCGAACCCATCACTGAAGCCTACGCTGAATTGACCGAGTCATGCTGATCATTCGACAAGAGCAAATGGACAGTCTGAGCCGGGCCGCCGTGCTTCGCTTCGAGCGCGCGCTGATGGCTGACCTGCGCAAGAGTTATCCGGCCGAATCCGAGTTGAAAGGCGATGCCGGTGTGCTCGCGCTGATTCGCGAAGCGAGCAAGCGCGGTGAACCCTTGGGCATCGTGGCCGAATGTGACATCGCAACGCTCGCGGAACTGGATCTTTCACTCGGAGCTCCCTTCGAACGTCAAAAGGGATGCGAATGGGCCGCCGCGATCCTGCGCGACAAGAGCATCAGCCCCGCCGGACGTCTCGCTTTGATTCTCGCGCGCCTGCCGGCTGATTGAAGTTCCTGAGTTCGCGCCCCCGCATCGACCCCACCGATATCAATCAAGATGCCTCGCTCCAAAAAAACGTCCTCGGGTGGGTCCGGCGCCAGCGGCAGCACCACCCAAACCTGCAAGCAGGAGGGGTCGTTCATTGTCATTGCGAACCTCGTCGGCACGACCACCCGGCCTTTCACGAATGGCATGGACGTGTCACTGGTGCAGTCGGTCAGCGCGCCGGGAGCAGGCGGAAAATCCGGCAAGACCGACGCCAATGGCATAAAGGAATTCTCAGCCCTGCCGCCGACCATGCATACGGCCACGGCATCGCTGACCGGCGGCAATGTGGCGAAATTTGAACTGGTGGGGGCGCGACGCTCGACCTCCACGGTGCCGGCGGGCGGGAGCACCTTTGCCAATTTTGACGTGGTTCCCCTGCTCGCCGCCAAGATCAGGGTGAAGGTCAAGGACTCGTCACCTCCTGTGTTCCTGAAACCCGAGCGAGTCACGCTCACGGAGGCCAAAGGCAGGTTTGAAACCTCGCACACACCCGACGGAACCTGGGAGTTCAAGAAATTGCATCCCGGATCGATCACGATCGAAGTCAGGCTCACGCCTGAAGACCGGGAGAAATTCGAACTGACGGAAGTGAAATCCGTCCGGGAGCTGACCGAAACGCCCCAACCCAACATTTTCGAGCTCGAGGCCAAACGCCTACCAGTGTTGGTGCCGCTGTTCTTCGCGTTCAAGTTCCTCGACACCGAGGCCAAGCCTCGGATCCTGCCGGGTAAGTTCCCCGTCAAAGTCAAGTTGAGCGAACTCGTCCCGACCAAGCCCGGAGACCCTCCCGCCGGGCCGGACACCTGCGACGCTGAGATCAACGAAAACGGCCTTCTGACCCCGGTCGGCGGGCCCGCGCCGCTGCGCGTTTCGCGTGGATACAAGAAGCTGACCCTCGATTTCACCCAGACCGATCCCTATTTCATCATCTGTGAGCTTCCCGGCGAGGCCGCCTCGGGAAAGGCGGTCAAGTACGAAAAGTCGGATGAGTTCCGCGCCAAGCTGAGAGCGGGCAGGGGGTTCATGCTGCCGTTGAAGCGCTCCTTCACGCTGCAAACGGCGGATTGGGACATCAAGGACGGCGCGGCCGACGCAAAACCGCGCTTCAACCAGCTTTCGGACGAGGCGACGCTTTTCGGGACGCCGTCCCAGATGATCACGTTGACGCTGAAACCCAGGTGGCAGTTCGTGCGACACACGTTTTTTGACCGCACCTTCGGATTCAAGGATCACGCCAAGAAACAGATTTCCATTCCCCGCGTCAATCTGCGCGGCTACCGGGTCATGCCAGGAAAGGCAGCCGTGCTGGAAGCCGAGACGGCCGCCGCGGAGTGCGCCACCGCGGAGGAGAAGGAACGCGCCGCCTTCGATGCCTTGGTGCTGGCCCAGGATGATCGTGATCTGGCCTACGCGCAGGGCAGCATGCCCATTTACCTCAAGAACTGGCATGCCGCCAACCCAGGCACACCCAAGCCTGCCAACATTGATCCGGACGCCGCCGCCGCGGTCACCCGGCGCACCAACGCCGACGCGGCCATTGCGCCGCTCCAGACCGCCTACGATACTGCACATACCGCCGCCGATACTGCCCGTCAGAAAGCAGCGACGAAGCTCCAGGCGGCAAACGAAGCATGGGCCAAGGGCGTGGCCGATACCCTCTCCAATTGGCACCTGGTTCCCGGTGGTGATGTCAATAACACGGTCCAGTGTCTGCCTTGGATCCTCAACAAGAAGCCGGACGGCTCGGCCGATGCTGGTCTCGACAACGACGTGGTGCTGGAGTTTTTCACCGCCAAGAACGCCTACATTGAGTCGAAGAGCGCCACCGAGCGTTCCCTCATCATCATCCCCGACGGCGATGACCGCCTGAAGGCAGGGCCGCAGCGCCTCAAGGTCTATGACATGCCCAAGACTTGGCGCTCGCGGCGGTATTTCACGCGTCTGGGAGCCAAGGCGAACCGGTTTGAACAACTCGCTGACAAGCCCAGCACGGCCGCGGAGCCCTTCACCTTCTCGCTCGACGATCTCGTCCTGTGCAAGAACCTGCCTTCGGGAGGAAGTTCGGACCTGAAACTGGGTGTGCTGGACGACAAGGCCTGGAATCCGACGAAACGCTGTGCCCTGTTTCACCACCGCTTCCGCAAGAAGGCAGTTGATGACTCCGCCATGGCGGACGTGTCAGAGCAGGGCGTGTATCAGCCAGATAGCGCCAACAACTGTTCTTTCTTCAGCCAGATCCCGAGCGGCACCGCTGCGGGTACGGCGGGAGACGTCACCGTCGAGAAGGATCGCAACTACATCGCCGACTACCCTGCCTGGACCCGGCTGGTGATCGCCGGGGGCAATGTGTTTGACGCCTTCGATCAGCGCTCCCCCGCAAGTCCGATCGGAGTTACCGGTGCACGGGCGGCGGTGTGCTGGCATGATGCCACCGCGCCGCGATCGGCCGGGGCCATGGTTTACCAGCGACTGATGCCCAACGAGTCCGCCGCTGCCGACTGGCAGGACATCCCCTGCAGCAATCAAGTTCCTTCCCCGGGCAAGTGGTTCTCGGCTGGAAACCGGCCGGCCGACTTTGGTCACCAGTTCCTGCGCATCCAGCCGTTCATGGAGTTCAACTACGGGGTGCGCTATCGCGAGCGGTTCAACCCGGCAAACAGCGATGGCACCGGCCGCATCGACTTCGTACTCGTCCGCTGCTGCGGCGTGCTCGGCACGGGTGCGGATGAACGGGAGCACTGCGTCAACCTCCACTACACCAAGAATTTCTTTCAGTTTGTGCCAAATCCCGCCACCGCGCTCGCGGCGACCGGATTGACCGAGGCGGCCTGGAAGGAAACCTGGTCGCTCAACGTGATGAACCGGTGGAATGGCAACGACGCCCAGAACGTCGATCGCGCCCGGTTGCTTCCTGTTTCCCGCACTGACGGCAAACCCGTTCCCAAGTTCGAGTGCGATGTTCTCTGGTTCATGCAGGTGGCCGACCGGGTGCGGTCCCACTTCATGGTCCATGTCGAGAACAAGGGAGCCTCGGCACGCGACAACCGCGGCGGATTCGACGGGACCGGCGAGTCATCACCCGCCGGATACAATGACCCGGCGGGCAACTGGTTTCCTTCGGCGCACGAATCGGGGCATGCCGACGGACTTCCGGACGAATACAACGAGAAGTGGTGGAGCGGCTCGCTGGGTCAGATGTCGTACAAGTCCAATCTGCCCGGCGACCCCTTCTCCGCCGACGATGGCACGGGCGGTAACGGGTCGCCAATGATGAACGGTAATCACATCATCCGGAACCGTTTCTTCTGGCCCTCGGCCGAGTGGGTGAGGCGGCGGATGATGGCGTCCGGGGTGACCATGCAGATGAAGGTCGCCCTGCGCTCGCTCCTGGGCGTTGCCTACGACGACTACAAGGTCATGCCGCATGCAACCGACCGCCGAACCTACACCTACTGGCCGCTCCGGCACGAGGTGGATCAGGCTCTTCCGGGCGTGCGAGGACATCGCAACCTCTACCTGTTCGCCCTCGGCGCGGAACAGTGGTCGGTACGTGACATCTTTGCCCGACATATCGCGGGCGCGGCAGGACCCAACGCTGCAGAACCCTATGACGGAATTCTCGTCATCACCCTGCACTTGGAATTTGAGATTCCCCGATGGAACTCGGGTGCGCCTCCAGCAATAAATTGGGACATCACCAACGACAATCGACGCAGTATCTTCCAAGCCGTGCAGCGGGAGGTCGACACCCGCTGCAACTTCCGGTTCAAGCTGAAAGCTGACCTCACCGAGGGCGGACTGGCGTGGACGTACAAACGATGCCTGGTGCATTTCTCTCCACGGTTTCTCGACAGCGACTATCGAGCCCATACGCATGCCTCGGGCGCGGTCGATGACCCGATCAGTCCCAGCGTATCGGGTGTTCGGACCAACCGGGGAACGCACTTCCTGGTCAAAGTTCAACACGACGCGGTCAATCCGGCCAACTGCGTGTGGGAGGCCGACTCGACGGTAAAAGTCACGTCCAATCTGGGGACTAACGCAGGACGAGGCGCCGTTGCGACCCAGGTGATGCGCGCCTTTGGGCAGATGCTGGGAGTCAACAAATCTCCCAACACCATCACGGGAGCCGACCTCCTGCCGCTCGTCGCCAACCTCAACCTTCAGAACGCGCAGATCACCAATGTATGAACGAGCACGATTCTGGTGCAGCGCTCTCATCCTCGTCTGCCTGTCCGTAACGCCGGTCGGCTGCGCCGGCCCCACCAAGGTGCCCATGTCATCCCAAGAGATTCCCGTCGTCCCGTCCACTCGCGTTTCACCATTGTCCCTGGAGCCTGCGCCCATCCGGCCCCGCCCGCTGACGTCACTCGGAGCGGAGCGGACGTCTGTCTCTCCATCGGTGTTTTCACAGTTGTACGGATCGGCCAGTCAACAGTCCCACGGCATGGTCAGCCTGCCGGCCGCCCCCCTGACTGTGTCACGCGAGATCGAGTTGTTTCCAGAAACCGAAACCCGTGGTCTTCTGGCCACTCGAAATCGCGTCCTGGTTCTGGGGCGTGTCTGGCAATTGTACGACCGCTCGGGTCACCGGCTTCAACACGCGCTTTCCGGTCCGGGGGCGGTCGTCTTCGATGAGGCGGGGGAGGCCGTGCTCGCGATCGACGCCACCAGTGCCCTGCGTCGCTATTCGGCTGAAACGGGTCAGTTGGATTTTCGCATTGGCGCGGGCAGGGGAGGGACCATCGCCTACACGTTCGTGGGTGCGTACGGCTCGACCTACCTTCTGGCCGGACCAGAGCGCGCGCTCGATCCTCACGGTCGCAGCCCACCGCGGACGAGCTACCTGCAGATGTTCAAGGCCGCTGCTCCCTACCTGCTCGACGACGATCACCTCCTTCAGGCTACCCAGGACGAGCAGGACTGGGTTCTGCCTGGCGCAGTTCTGGTGGCCGCCGCACAACCCTCGGGCTGTGTGTTTGCCCGGCGCGATCAGCTGTTCTTCACCGATCCGGCCCTGTCGGCCCTGCGCGCCTTCAGCGGCGCCTTTGTTCCCAAGGCCTTGAGTGTCGACTCCCGCGGCACCAGCCACCTTCTGGTCGAAACGGAGCGCGGCGCCCGTTACTGGCGGGTGGAAGCCGGCGGCGCTCTTTCGGTCAATTTTCCGCTTCCGGCTCCTATCGGGCTGGCGCCGGTGCCACCCATCTTTACCGTCGATGGCCGGACCGTCCTCCAACTCGACCACCGCATCGTCATATTGGATACGGAGGGCAATCCGTTGGCCTCCATCGCGGTTGGTTCGAGCGCCGCCCGCTGGGTTTCGCAGCCGGACGGCACCGGTCTGCTGACCGACGGCGGCAGTCTGTTGAGATTCGGAACGGATCTAAAATCGGAACTGTTGTTCACCCTGACCAGCGGATCGTTTGCTGGTCCGGCGCTTGCCCTCGATGAGCGCACCGTGGCCGTTGCGACCGGTACGTCGCTGCTGTTTTTGGAGGCACGGAAATGAACGGCCATCCGCTCCGTCCCAAGCTGGGACTTCCCGATGTCGAGGTCGTGGTGAAGCTGGCTCCCGAGGCCGTCCCCGAGTGTCCGATACCCGAGGCCCGCGCGTCGCCCCGATCCCCACGCTGCGACTCCGTTCGCCATGGACCGGGCTTGTGCGATTGCACCGCCTCGGGTGCCTTCGTCATTTCGCTCGGCGGATCGTAGTCCGTTCCACTCCAGGATTCCATTTTCCCCATGTTCGGTTCCCTCGCCAAAGCCTTTGGACTCGGAGCCCCGGAAGCGCCGGTCTTCCAGGTGCCTCTCGATGCACCTGCCTTCAAACAGGCTACGGGCGGAGATATCGCCGAGCGCGCCGGGCTGAAGGTGCCCAAGGAGAAACCCGAGCTGTCGCAGGGCTCGTCCGCCCGACTGCTTGAGCATCAATTGAACACGGACCGGGACATGCTCGGGGCGACCAAGACGCTTGCTCATTCCCTCCCTCCGCAAAAGGGAGTGCAATGGGCGAGCGATTCCGCCCGGATGGTCATTGGCAAACTCCCTCCCCTGCAAAAGGAGGCCCTCCTGGCGGCTGACGCATTTCAAGCCAATCCCACCGCGGCCACGCGAGCGCAGGCCGCCGCCGCCGCTCAACGGGCCGGCCCCGGTGGACCGGGAGGAATGGCGGCCATGGCCGCATCGTATTGTGACGTGCCGGACGCCCCCCCCATCCCCGGGGGAGCCGGCCTTGTCCCGGTCTGCGTCACCGGAGCGGTGGTGCTGGCAGCTTCGATCTCACCGCCTTCAGTTCCGAAAATGCCGGAGTTCCCGACTCCAAAACTCGAACGACCGGCCCTCGAATTGCCCGCCTTGCCAAAGATGCCAGCCCCAGCGGTGATTCCGCCACCCTCCGCCCCCGACAGTCCAGCGGCGATCAAGAACGCCCAGACATTCAAGCCGTTCTTGGAACGCGGGCTCGCCCTCGCGGCCGGCTAAAGACTCCGTTCCCCAGTCCAGTGCCAACGAATAACGCCCCGCACCCGCATAAACTCGCCGAACCGTCATGCCGTTCCAAGTCATCAGCACCGCCAAGACCCAGTGCACGATGGGCACCGTTCCCGGCACACTGACCGTGCTGCCAGTCAACATGGCGTTCTGCAATAATCAGCCAGCGGCGACCATCATGGATCACGTTCCCATGGTGAACATCATGCCGCACGGGATGTGCCTGTCGCTCGCCAATCCGGCTGTCGCCGCCGCCACGGCCGCCGCTTTGGGTGTGCTTACTCCGCAACCCTGTATTCCGGCGACGACGTCACCGTGGTCCCCCGGTTCGCCCACGATCACCATCGCCAACCTGAAGGCACTCGACGACATCTCCATCTGCAACTGCATGTGGGCCGGTGTGATCAAAATCGCCTATGCAGGGCAGACCGACACGATCATCGACTGATCCCCACCCGGGAACCTAGACCGGTCCGACCGCCGGATACTCTCCTAGGTCCGAACTCGGTTCTTGCCTGTTGAGGGAAGGATCAAGAGTGTAACTGCTGGTCAGACACGTTGATGACGAAATCGGATCCACTCGGTTTCACCCGCGTGGCCTGGTCCGAACCGAACATGCGTCTCTTTTACCGTGCCTGGATGTCGATCATAGGGGGTCTTGTCCTTGCGGCGCAAGCGCCACGGCTGCAGGCCTCCGGACCGGTGAACGACAACTTTGCCAGCGCGATTGGGCTTAGTGGTGGGGTGGTCTCGGCCTCGGGGACGAATGTTGGGGCCACGCTTGAGCCGTCAGAACCGCCGACACCTGTCGTCACTGCCGGAAGGAGTGGCGCCACCGTCTGGTGGACGTGGACCGCGCCTCGGACCGACGTATTCTTGGTGAGCACCGTGGGGAGCTCCTTTGATACCATCCTGACGCTTTTCACGGGCGACACGCTGACCTCGATCACGATGGTTGCCGGCAACGACGACTTCAATGGACTCACCTCCACTCTGGCTATTCCGGCCATCGTGGGGGTGACGTATCGAATCATGGTGAGCGGTTACCATTATCCTGGGGAAAGTGTTCCGCGGGTCGGTACCATCCAGCTGAACATCGGGCCATCGATCGGACCTCCCATCGTTGCGGCAGCCCCGGTGGATCAGGAAGTGTACGTAGGCAACGCAGCGCAGTTTAGCGTCACGGTCAGCGGTGATTCGCCGATGTTTTACCGTTGGCAAAGGCTACCTTTCCAAGGGGCATCCTGGATCGGTCTTGTCGATTCAGCCGACTATGCCGGCACCGCAACCAGCACGCTCACGATCCGTTCCCCCCGTCTCGCCATGAGCGGTGACCAATATCGCTGCATCGCGCAGAATGTGCGCGGTGCGGTGACCACATCGTCAGCTTTCTTGTTGGTGTACCCTCCAGAAGTGTCGTTCCTCACCCAGCCGACCGACACTGCGGTCCCGCAGGGGAATTCGGCCAGTTTCTCCGTCGGTGCCAATGGCCCGGGGCCGTTTTCCTACCGCTGGCAGCGCATGGCCGTAGGCGGGAACACGTGGGTAAACTTGAACAATGTAGTCCCGTATTCCAACGTGACGACGGCCACGCTCTCGATCGCCAGTGTCACGAGCGCGATGAACGGAGACCGTTTCCGGTGTCTCGTTTCCGCCCCTCAGTCCGAAGTCGCCAGCGCGACAGCCACGCTGAGCGTGACCGCGCCCAATCAAGCGCCCGCCTTTATCCTACAGCCCGTATCCGTGTCCGCCAACGAAGGCACCGCTGTCAGCTTCATCACGTCTTTCAGCGGAAATCCGGCCCCTACGCTGCAATGGGAGCGCTCAACCGACAATGGTGCTACATGGTTGCCTCTGGCTGGTGCGACCAGCACCCGCTTGGATCTCACCAACCTCCTGTTCTCCCAAAACGGGCAGCGCTACCGCGCCCGGGCGACCAATTCCCTCGGCTCATCCGTGAGTGCGATTGCCATCCTTACGGTGATCGAAGTGATTCGACCGACCCTCATTTCACTGCAGCCCGTGGGCGGTGTTTTCCGTGTCGGCGAGTCGACAACCCTCCGCGTCGAGGCGACCGGTACGGGACCATTCCAATACGCCTGGTTCAAAGATGGCCGCGCGCTCTCCGGTGCGACCGCATCAACCCTCACCCTGACCAATCTAGCCGCTGCCAATGCTGGGGGGTATCATGCCGTGGTCACGGCACGCGGAGGCGTGGCGGAGTCTTCCAGCGCACCCATCGTGGTGCTGCGTACGCCCGACTTTACGGTGCAGCCGGTTGACGTTCAGGTTCAGGTGGGGCTTAACGCCGCCTTCCGTGCCATCGCCTCGGGCGAACCCACGCCCGATCTGCAGTGGTTCAGTCGCACCGGCAATGGTCCCTGGACAGCGTTGACCGAAGGCGGCCCGTTCCGTGGTGTCGCCTCATCATTGCTTAGCATCGGCTCGGTGTCTGCCGCCCAAAACGGACTTCAATTCCAGGTGCGGGCGACCAATGCGATCGGTTCTGTCGACAGTTCCATCGCTACGTTGCGCACCACTGCGCCCAGTGCGTCGATGCGCATACGTACCCAACCCCAGAGTGTCTTGGTGCGAGCGGGCCAGTCCGCCCAGTTCACGGTCGATATGGAAGGGGACGGTCCCTTCACCTTTCAGTGGAGCCAGAATGGGGTGACCCGCACCGGAGCCACCACGCGCATTTGCCGCCTCGCCACCACCACCGCGGACAGCGTGGGCGGATTTTCCGTGGTCATCAGGGATGCCTCCGGGGCCAGTGTCACGTCCAACGTCGCCTACCTCACCGTGGCCGGCGCGGTGGACCCAAGCTTTGACCCGCGCGGCGGTCCGGATGGCGAAGTCACGGAAGTGATCAGCCTGGCCGATGGAGGATTGATGGTCGCAGGCAACTTCGACCGCTTTGCCGGCGTCCCTCGCAACCGCCTGGTCCGACTGCTCAAGACCGGTGCCGTGGATACGACATTCGATCCCGCTGGAGGTCCCAACGGCCCGGTTCGAGCCATGCTCGAGCTGACCGACAACCGCTACATCATTGTGGGGCAGTTCGACACCTACGATGGACAAGTCGTTGCCGGCGTGGTGCGCATCGACTCCAAAGGCCGGATCGATCCGACCTTCAATGCAGATCTGCCTCTGCCCTTCATCGGACGCGAAAGCGAAATTCCCGCGTTGGAACGGTTTCAATTCGCGGTGATCGCCCTGCGTGACGGCGGCTACCTGCTCGGCGGTAAGTTGGGGCTGGTGGCCCTGAACACCTCAGGCGCCAATCGTCCGGAAACGGTGTTCCGAACGGTCGGCGGGGTGTTTAGCCTCGTCCAGCAGTACGACGGTGGCATCGTCGCTGGCGGAGATTTCACCCTGATGAGCGGTTTTGTCCGGGCAAGCATGGCGCGCCTCACACCGGATTTCCGCATCGATCTGACCTTCGATGTCGGCACGGGACCGAACGCCCCGGTGCGCACCCTGCTGCGCTCGCCCGAGGGCGCGTTGTATGCGCTGGGTTCGTTCACCTCCTTCAACGGGCAGCCCCGACCGGCGGGCATCGCCAAGCTTGGGCCGCGTGGCCAGCTCGATCTGACCTACAATCCGCCGCTGGCGCCGATCACCGCGGCGGGGGATTTCAGTTCAATCGCCGGCGGGAATTCCCGGCTGAGCGCAGGACGGCTCGACGCAATTCGCGCCGGCCAGGTTCAGCCCAATGGCGGCTTGGTGGTCTCCAACGGATCGGCCACGGCGCAAACCGTCGTTGGCATCAACCCCGCCGGAGTCGTTTCCAGCACGGAATCCGTGGAAGTGGCCGGTGCGGCCAACGCAATTTCGATCACGGAGGATGAGGACTTTGCTGTTGCCGGCCAGTTCTCGAGCCTCGCCGGCACGGACCGAAACAATGTGGGCATCATTGAGGACGCGAGCGCCTGGAGCAGGTTGACCAACCTATCTTGCCGCGCCCGGGTTTCCCCGAGCAGCGGCGTGCTCATCCTCGGTTTTGTCATTCAAGGACCTGACTCCATGCGTGTCCTCGTTCGTGGCGCGGGGCCCACGCTGCGCAACTTCGGAATCGCCGATGCGGTGCCCCGTCCGCAACTGACCTTGTTCAATAGCGCGGGCCAGGTCTTGCAGCAGAACGTGGGCTGGCAGTCAGGGGCCGCGTCCGCCGGGCTGGCGGAGGCGATGGCGCAAGTCGGAGCGTTTTCCTTCACGAATCCGGAGGATACGGCCATCCTGCTCAATCTGGCCCCGGGAGCATACACCGCCCATATTGGTGGCTACGAGGGTTCCCAAGGTGTCGCGCTCGGAGAGATCTACGCGGTGGATCTGGGGCGGAGTCGGCTGGTCAATTCCGCGGTACGCGGTCCGGTCGGCACAGGTGAAAATCTCCTCATCCCCGGTTTTACTGTTTCAGGAGGGTCCCGCCTGCTTCTGCTTCGAGCCGTAGGCCCGACACTCGGTACCTTCGGTGTGCCCAATACGCTGGCGCAACCCAGGATGGAGTTGAAACGCAGCACGGGTTTGCTCGTCTCCAGCAACCAGGGTTGGTCCACCGGGTTCGACCCGGCGGCCTTGCAGGCACGCTCCACGCTGGTCGGAGCCTTCCCCCTCGGAGCCGGGAGTGCGGACGCAGCTTTCCTGACGCCTTTGGAGGCAGGAGGGTTCACAATCACGGTGAGTGGCGCGGACGGTGGCACCGGCGCGGCCTTGGTCGAAATCTATGATGCCAACGGCGTCGAAACGCCCAAGCTTAACCAATAGTGCTGCTCGAAGAAACATACCGGAGTTAATCGCTTGCAATTAACTCCGGTATTGGGCTGCTTTCGAGCTTGGTTTTTCCATGGCCGCCCGGTTGTCTTGCCGGTTTCATCGCTATGGCACTCGCACTTCTTTTCGCCGGTCAGGGCGCTCAGAAAGTCGGCATGGGGAAATCCCTTTATGCTGGTTCACCGGCTGCCCGGGCCCTTTACGACGAGGCAGACCGGACGTTGGGCTGGAGCCTGAGTCAGGTCAGTTTTGAAGGCCCGGAAGCAGAACTGACCCAAACCAAGGTCTGCCAGCCGGCTTTGTTCGTGCACGGCCTGGCGCTGCTGGCGGCGCTACAGGAAGCGGGGAAAGTCCCCGCCGGACAGCCGCAGGCGGCCCTGGGGCTTTCGCTGGGCGAAATCACCGCTTACACCGCCGCGGGGGTTTTCGATTTCGCCACGGGACTCCGCGTTGTCGCCGAGCGGGGACGCCTCATGCAGACCGCGTGCGAAAAAACGGTGGGTGGCATGGCTGCGATCGTCGGTGAAGACCGCCAGCGAGTTTCGGAATTGTGCCGGGAGTTCGATGTCGAGGCTGCCAACTTCAACGCTCCGGGACAGATTATCATTTCCGGGGAAAAGGGCCGCATCGACGCGGCCGTGGCGGCGTGCAAGGAGCGGGGGTGGAAACGCGTCCTGCCGCTCAATGTCGCCGGCGCCTACCACTCGCGCCTGATGGAACCCGCCCGGGCTGCTTTTGCGGACTTTCTGGCCAGTGTGTCCTTTGCGGCCCCCCGGTTCACTGTGTACACCAATACGACGGGCCAGGCATTGTCCGACCCGGACGCTCTCCGGCAGGCATTGGTCCGGCAGGTCGTGTCGTCCGTACTTTGGGAGGATTGCACCCGCTCCGCCGCCGCGGCCGGCCTGCCTGAGTTTTGGGAATTGGGACCCGGGGGCGTACTCGCCGGACTGGCCCGACGCACCGAAAAGGCCTGGGTCGTTCGCTCTTTCAGTGAATACGCGGATATTGTCGCCTGACGTCGCGTCCTCGTTTTTCCCTCCTCGCCAACCGTTTTTCCCTGCACCTGTGGACGTTCCGCTCACCCGCAATTTCTGTATCATCGCCCACGTCGACCACGGCAAGACCACGCTGTCGGACCGCCTGCTCGAGTACACCAATACCGTCCAGCAGCGGGTCATGACCGACCAGCACCTGGACTCGATGGATCTCGAGAAGGAGCGCGGCATCACCATCAAGAGTCACCCGGTGACGATGCACTATCCCGCCAAGGACGGGAAGACCTACAAACTGAACCTGATGGACACCCCGGGACACGTCGATTTTTCGTACGAGGTCTCGCGCTCCCTGGCCGCCTGTGAAGGCGCCGTCCTGCTGATCGATGCCGCCCAAGGCGTGGAAGCCCAAACCGTGGCCAACGCCCACCTGGCCTTCAGCCAGCACCTCAAGATCATCCCGGTGATCAACAAGATCGACCTGCCGAGCGCCAACCTGGAGCTCTGCATGAAGCAGCTCGAGGACATCCTGACCATTCCCGCCGAGGAGGCGATTCTCGCCAGCGGCAAGTCCGGCATCGGCATTCAAGACATCCTCGAGGCGGTCATTGCGCGCGTCCCGCCGCCGCGGTGGGCGGACTACCCGCAGACCCGGACCCTCGTGTTCGACTCGCTCTATGACGCCTATCGGGGCGTCATTGCCTACAGCCGCGTCTTTTCCGGGGCCATCAAGGCCGGTGACATCATGCAGCTGATGAGCACAGGGCAGAAGTCGGAGGTCAAGGAAGTGGGGGTGTTCACGCCGAAGATGATGAAGACCGACGTGCTCAGCGCCGGGGATGTCGGCTACATTGTTTCCAACATCAAGGATACCGCGGATATCAAGACCGGCGACACCATCACGCTGGCTCGTCAACCGGCCGGAGACATGCTCCCGGGCTACAAGGAGGTCCGTCCGATGGTGTTCTGCGGACTGTATCCACTCGAAAGCTCCGACTACGAGAAGCTCAAGGCTGCGCTCGGGCGCCTGCGCCTGAACGACTCCGCCTTCGTCTACTCGTCGGAGAGCTCCGTCGCGCTGGGCTTCGGCTTCCGCTGCGGGTTCCTCGGCCTGCTCCACATGGAGATCACCCAGGAGCGGATCCGCCGGGAGCACGATGTGGACATCATCTCCACGTATCCAAGTGTTGTCTACCACGTGGTCAAACACAACGGCGAGGTCATGGAGGTCGACAATCCGATCAATCTTCCGGATCCCGGCACCTTCATCGAGATCCGCGAACCGACGATCAAGGCGGCGATCCACATCCCCAACGACTGCATGGGCGACATTCTTTCCATCATCATGGAAAAGCGCGGCGTCTGCGAACACACCGACACCCTGGATGCCAACCGCGTCATGCTCACCTGCATTCTCCCGCTCAATGAGATCCTCGTCGATTTCAATGACCGGCTGAAGAGCATCACGCACGGCTACGGTTCCATGGACTATGAGCTGGGCGAGTACCGGGCGAGCGACCTGGTGAAGATGGACATCATGATCAATGGTGATCCGGTCGATGCCTTCGCCAGCATCGTCCACCGCGAAAAAGCCGAGGGCAAAGGCCGGGAACTCTGCGAAAAGCTCGCCGAGATCATCCCGCCCCAGATGTTCAAGGTCGCCATCCAGGCGGCAATCGGGGGAAAGATCATCGCCCGCGACAATGTCCGTGAAATGCGTAAAGACGTGACAGCCAAGTGTTACGGCGGCGATATTTCGCGCAAGCGCAAGCTCCTCGACAAACAGAAGGAAGGTAAGAAGAAGATGAAGCAGATTGGCCGGGTTTCGATCCCGCCGGATGCCTTCATTCAGGTGCTCAAGAACTGACCGACTTTTCTCTCCAACCCAGGACTCCCGTGTTCGGACTCTTTGCCTCCCAAGAAAAGAAAATGCGGAGTCACGCCGCCAACTGGCTGGAACTGGCCGAAAAGGTCTTTCACTTCCGCCGCGACGTCCTCCCGCCCAACGAGGTGGCCGAAATCCAGGCGCGGTCAGCACAGCTCAAGGGTGAGCTCAAGGAAGGGAGCGATTCGGCCAAGCTCAAGCTCTCGATCGAAGCGCTCGAACTCGTGCTCCGGCGCACCGGCGGCAAGGTCTATCCGAAGTCGTCCCTGGTCGAGAACGTGGAATTCTTCCTCGTGGCGGCCATTGTCATCCTCGGCATCCGCACGTACTTCGTGCAGCCCTTCAAGATTCCGACCAATTCCATGTGGCCCAGCTACTATGGAATGACCCCGGAGGTGTTCAAAACGAAGGCGGATGAGCCGAGTGCGCTCGCCCAGGCGGCTCGATTTGTGGCGTTTGGAGCCCGAGCCAAACGGCTGGACGCGCCGCAGGACGGTGAGGTGTTGATTCCGCTCGCTCAGATCACTGCTGAAGCGGCCGTGCCGCTTTACCGCATAGTCAACGGACGGTCCTGGCTGGTGTTTCCTACTAAATTGAAGGAGTACGTGCTTTTTGTTAATGAGTCCCCTGTCACTGTGACCGTGCCCATCGATTTCGACTTTGATTGGGCTCTTGCAGAGGCTTACTTTCATCAGCCAACCAATCTGGCTGCCACGATCCACCAGTATAGGAAGAAGAAACAACTGGTTGCTCGGAACGTCATGCTGGGTGGTCAGATGCAGCAGGTGGTTTTTCTTCCCACCGGGCATAAGGTGAAAGCAGGGGAGCGGATCTTAGCGTTCGACCTCATGACCGGGGACCAGCTCTTCGTAGATCGCATGAGTTACCACTTCGTCCAGCCTTCGGTGGGGAGTGGATTCGTTTTTCGGACCGGCAACATTCCTGGAATCTACGGAACTCATGGCGATCAGTACTATATCAAACGACTGGTAGGAGTACCGGGAGATACGCTGGAAATTGTGAAGGGTGGCTCGAAGGTCAAAGATAGTGTCGAGAATGGGTTCTCGTCTGACCCGTCGGGAGTATTGTTGCGAAACGGTCAACCGATTTCTGGCTCCACTGCCTTCGACAAGAACAATAATCGCGTCGGCCTTTACCGCGGCTACTTTGCCATCGAAAGTATGACCTTTGGAAACAAGATAGAAGTTCCCGAGAACAAATATTTCGCGCTCGGCGACAACTCGGGTAATAGCTCTGATGGTCGTTTTTGGGGCTTTGTCCCGGAGAAGGACGTCGTCGGTCGTCCACTGATGATTTATTTCCCGTTCACGCGTCGTTGGGGTCCGGCGCCATAGATTACAACCTACGTCATTACCGTGGGTTCAGCGACCGTATCCAACACGGTGTGGGTCAGCTGTAAGTGAACTCGTGGGGCTCGCGATGGGAGATTCCCACCACTCGATCTTCTCCCGTTGTCCTCGGAATTCGTGTTCGTTCGTGTCCATTCGTGGTCAATGCTCTGATCGGTATGGTCGGATCGACAGCGCCTCGAACCGATTTTGGCCCCGTGCCATACTTACGCACAATAAACATTATGTTTAATCAAAAACGAGGCGCACCAACACCCTTTCCGAATCCGTGTCCATCCGTGGTTAAAAACTCCGCAGTTGTCGCAGCCGATGCTTTCTGAGTCGCCATCCCACTGCCCCGGGATTCGGTTCAAAGGATGCGATTCCTGGGGCTGACTCGTTCCACCCGTTTCTTCTGTTTCCTGACCGCACTCACCGCCTGGCTTGCGGGAGACCTGCGATCGCAGCCATTCGACCTGGTGATCCGGCACGGACGCATCGTGGACGGAACCGGTGCCGCGGCGGTCGCGGGCGATATTGCCATTCGGGACCGGCGGATCGTCGCCATTGGCACGTTCAGCGGCCAGGGCCGCGTGGAAATCGACGCCCACGACCGAATCGTCGCGCCGGGGTTTATCGACGTACACACCCACTCCGAGGACATCACGGAGCTTCCGGTGGCCGAGAACTTCATCCGCATGGGGGTGACGACGATCGTCACCGGCAACTGCGGCGGATCCAAATTGGAGATCGGCGCATTTCTGAAGTCGGTTGAGCAAACTGGAACCGCCCTCAACGTGGCCACCCTGATCGGCCACAATACGGTGCGTTCCCAGGTCATGGGCGGCAGCTTCGCCCGCCCGCCGACCGCGGCGGAATTGGACCAGATGAAGGCGCTCGTCGACCGTGGCATGCGGGACGGCGCCGTCGGCCTGAGCACGGGATTGATCTACCTACCCGGCACGTTTGCCACCACCGAGGAAATCATCGCCCTGGCCCAGCGGGCTTCAGCCTACGGCGGAATCTACGCGAGCCACATGCGCTATGAAAACGACCGGATCATGGAGGCGCTCAACGAGGTGCTTCGGATTGCGCGCGAGGCCAGGATTCCGGCCGAGGTCTCGCACATCAAGCTGTCCGGCCCTGCGGCCTGGGAAATGGCCGGTGATGTGCTCAAGCTCCTCGATGCCGCGCGAGCCGAAGGCATCAAGGTCACCCAGGATCAGTATCTTTACACCGCCTCCAGCACCTCGCTGGGAACCCCGATTCCCGCCGAAGCGCGCGAAGGCGGACGGCAGCGCTTTCGGGAGCGACTGGCGGATCCGGTCGAAAAGGCACGCATGGTCGCCGAAATGAAGGAAACGTTGAAGCGGAGCCGCCGGACGGACTACGCCTATGCCGTCATCGCGAACTTCGAGGCGGATACTTCTCTGAACGGGAAATCCGTGCCCGAGGTCGCCACCCTTCGGCGGGGTTCCGCAACACTCGACGACCAGATCGAAACCATCCTCGAGATCGAAGCCCAAGGTGGCGCTTCCGCGGTCTTTCACGGCATGAGCGAGGAAAACCTGAAACGGTTTCTGGTTCATCCCATGACCATGGTGGCATCGGACTCCGGACCGCGCCGCTTCGGCGAGGCGGTTCCCCATCCCCGGGGATATGGCAATAACGCCCGGGTGCTGGCCCACTATGTCCGGGAGAAGCACCTCCTGTCTCTCGAGGAGGCCGTGCGTAAAATGACGTCCCTCCCGGCGCGAACCTTCTCTCTCGAACAGCGCGGCGAACTCCGCCCGGGCTTCTTCGCCGACCTGGTCATCTTCGACCTCGCCGCCGTACAAGCCCCTTCCTGGTTCGGCGACCCCCACCACTATGCCGTCGGATTTGACGACGTCATCGTCCAGGGAGTGCCCATCATCCGGGGAGGCCAGCTCACCGGCGCCCGCCCCGGCGCCGCCCTGCGTCACAAGTCCGCGACAACCCCCGTCGCTCCTTAAGCCGGAACGATCCAACCGAGAGACCTCGACGTAAGAGTGGTGAATCCGAACGAACGTTGAAACGCCCTAGGGTTCAGGTGGAGGTGGCCCGGCGGTCGCGGGAAGGCCGCGACGGGACCGACCGGTCCCGCCTCCCTGGTCCGCTTCCTTCACGCGACGCCGATCCCCGCGGCGTCGGCGATCCCACCTCCACCAAACGCCGACCTTGAATCGAGCTTAAGTTGACGCGCCGGCGCGTCTGCGGGAATCGTGGTTCGAAGGCCGCCGTTGGCCATCCCGGAGCCCGCGCGCGGGGCCTCCCTCCTGTATTGGTCGCTTTAATCCGGCGCTTGGTCGCAAAGTTGCGCCAGCTGGAAGACAATCCAGAAAAACCGCGACGCTTCATGAGTATTCACTTGGGCGGGTTTCTCCCCTGCCCGAATCCCACTCATGAAAACTCGCCATCGTCTCGGCCTTTGGACGGCGTTCTTCGCCTGTTGGTGCGGCCTCAGCACACTCGTATCCGGACATCCGGTCACCGGCACCCTGCCGTTGCGACGGGTTCTGTCCGAACCGTCCATGGAAGACCGTCTGAAGCGAGGAACTCCGTCGACGACAATCGCCGAGGAGTTTGGTACGCCCGACCACGTGCTGCCGTCCGAGGTCTGGGTCTATTGGAACATGTCGTGCGCAGATGCTCGATCGGTGGAATTCGGATACGACACCCTGGTCGTGCAGTTCGCCGAAGGACGGCTGCGCAAGGCGCGGCTGGTTCGGGGTGATCAGCTGCGCGCCTTGCTCGCCCGACATAGTCAGGGGCGCACTCCGGCTGCGGTGCCGTGAGGCTGCGGTTGAGCTCTGGACCCCAGACCTCGGATAATCGCCCTCACGATGAGCCGGCGATGGCCCACGATCTCATCTCCGTGTCCGCGTCCATCCGTGATTGCCGACCTCAGGTTGGATGCAGTGCCGATGGAACTTTGCCCCTGTAATCCCGTCCCATCCCACTATCCGTTCTCGGGAAACAATGCCGCCCTGCAAAGGTCGATCGCCTCCGCACCCCCATCGTCGAGTACATAGTGGCCGACATCGGCCAGGCGCGTGACCCGGGCTTCCGGCAGGAACTGCTTCCATCGCTCCAAAAAATGATCGTTAAAACAAAAGTCGCGTCCACCCCAGATGAGACTGACCGGATGGCGGCGGAAGCCCGGAAGGGCTTTTTCCACCTCGTGCAGGGCGGCATAGCTGACATCGCTGGCGCGCAGGGGAATGTCCTTCACAAAGGCATCGACCGCGACCCGGCTGTCCCAGGAGTCATACGGGAGAAGATACCCGCGCCGCTCCTCGGCGGAGAGAGCCCTCCGGTGCATGGCCATGCGCGTGGCGGGAGCGGCAAAACCGTTGAGCCGGCGCACCAGCCAGGTGCCGAGGCCGCGTTGCCGGCAGAGCGCGATCCGGAGCGGAATACGATCCGACCGGAATGCGGCCGTGTTGAGCACCACGAGGCGTCCGACCCGGGGAAGGATCCGCGCGGCCACGCCGAAGCCGATCGCCCCACCCCAGTCGTGCACCACCAGGTGGATACGTCGGAGGGCGAGCGTCTCAAGCAGGCCGAGCACATCGTCGATCCGGGTTGCCAGGGTGTAGGAGTAGTCCGCCGGCTTGTCTGACAGACCCATCCCGACATGATCGGGTACGATGCAGCGACACCGGGGGGACACCGCCGCCACGAGGTGACGGTAGAAATAGGACCACGTGGGGTTTCCGTGCAGCATGAGCACGGCCTCGTCACTGCGCGGCCCTTCGTCCAGGTAGCTGAGGCCCGCGCCCGAGGCGGTGCGGTGCCGTTTGGGCGTGAAGGGATACTGGCGGCGGAGCCAGTCGGGAATGTCCGGTGACGTCACCATGCAAGCGAGAGCATCAGGCAGTTCAAACCCGACCCGATGCCAAGCAGGGCCACCTGGTTTCCCGGAACGATTGCCCCGGCCTCCACCGCCGCGGCCAGAGTCGCGGGAAGCGAGACCGAACCCATGTTGCCCAAGGTTTCAAAGGTCGAGAAGTCCCGGCTCAGATCGAGCCCAAGCGTCTCGTAGAGTCGGCGTCGGTGCACGCTTCCCACCTGGTGGCAAACGGTGCGATCAAAGTCCGCTCCCGCGCGACCTGACACCGCGACAAATTCGCGCCAGGTGTCGGCCGCCAGATCGACACCCGCCACAAGGAGGCGTTCGGAGTCGGTCTGCATCGCGAGCGCGTCGGCCCCGTGGGTGTCACCGCGACAAAGATCGCTGGCCTCGGTTGCCGCCCGCGCCACGCCGCACTGCAGGCGATGCCGGGGACGATCCTTCACCAGGTCTTCATGGCATACCACCGCTGCCACCGCTCCGGAGCCGATCGTGAGGTTCGCAAAATAGGGTTTGATCTCGTTCCGTGACAGCGGACGGTCGCGCAAGGTCGCGAGCGTCTGTTCCACGAGTGGGCGGCCGTTCTCGCCCGCGACCACGAGGGCACACCGGATCTGCCCCGACTCGATCAGCCCAGCTGCTACCACCACGGCGTTGAGGAAACCGAGGCAGGCGTTGGAGAGGTCGAAAATCTGCGCTTGCGCGGGAAGCCCGATCTTGCGGTGCGCGAAGGAGGCCGTGGCGGGCTCGAGCATGTCGCGGCAGACCGCGCTGTGCACGAACAGCTCCACCTGATCGGCCTTCAGTCCCGACTGCGCCAGCGCGGCCCTGCCCGCGGCGGCGCTGGCGTCGGACGGCAGCGTGCCCACCGGCCAAAGCCGGCGCTCCCGAATCCCGGTCATCAACTCAAGGCGACCCTCGGGCAGGCGCAGGCGCTCGTACATGGGACGCAAACGGGCTTCGATCTCCGTCGAGCTCAGGATCTCGTCCGGCAGCGCAGTCGCCAGCGTTTCGATACACGTGGAGGTGAAGCGGAACGTGGCCACGATCAGTCCTTGGCCGCGGGGCGGTCGGGTCGCATGGCGAGGCGGACGATTTCCGCATCGAAGGCGTTGCACCCCAGGCCGGCATCGACCACCAGCGTGGCCCCATTCAGGCCGCTGCTGCGTTCACTGAGGAGAAAGAGCGCGGCGTTCGCCACCTCGGCGGTGGACAGGGCGCGTTTCCGGAATGTGAGCTTCTCCGCGTAAAGGTAGCTCTCCAGGTAGCCCGGAATGCCAGCCGAGGCGCTGGTTTTGAGGGGACCGGCACCCACGACGTTGAAACGGACCTCGGAGTTCGCGCTGAACGACTTGGCCAGGAATCGGGACGCGGACTCGAGGGCCGCCTTGATCGGCCCCATGTAGCCATAGTTGTCCGGGGTTACCAGGAGCGACGAGATGCCGATCGAAACGACGGAGGCCTGGGGAGCAAAATGGGGACGAAAGGCCCGCGCCAGCTCCACCAGCGAAAACGCCGAGATCGCCGTGGCCTGAAGGAAGTCGCTGCGCTTCGTCTCGTGAAAGGGTTTGAACCCCTCCGCATAGTTGGCGAAGGCGATCGAATGCACGAGTCCGTGAAGCGGTCCGAGCCCGGCGGCGGCGACCTCGCCCGCCAGGATCTCGGCGGCACCTTCCCGCTCGACATCGCAGACAAACACCGGTTTTCCGGCCAACAGGGTATCAAGGGAGCGGCGACGCGTTTCGGACCGCACACTGTAGACCACCCGGGCGCCCTGTTCCTCCAGTGACCTGGCCACGAACCACGCCACGCTCTTCCGGTTGGCGACACCGGTCACAAGAATCGTCTTGCCGAGGAGATTGAGGAAGTCAGGCATTCAGCGAGGAAGGGAATCGAGACAAAGACTCCGGCAATGTTAGGACGCGGACGGGGCGCTCCCCGCCGGCACTTTCCACGCCACCGCAAAATCGACCGTGAGCACGCGCGTGCCGTCGGCTTTCTTCATCGACCCGCTCATGAGGTTGAAACCACCCATCTCTTCCTTCCGCTTCACTTCGATCACCACCGTGTCACCGGGATAGATCGGACTGCGGAAGCGCACATCGCTGATTTTTGCGAGCAACGGCACCCCTTTCCCGAGTTCGGTCCCCGCCGCGCGCCGGGCCAGAAAAAGGGCCCCGGTCTGAAACACCGCCTCACACAATAGTACCCCAGGAGTGATCGGTGCACCGGGATAGTGTCCGGCATAAAAATCTTCCTCCGCCCGCCAGGTACGGCGCGCCACCAGGCCATCGGGGGACTCCGAAACGATTTCGTCGACAAACAAAAAAGGAGGGCGATGCGGAATGAGCGAGGTGACGTCGGATGTCATGGCACGGCGCGTAAAAGCTGGGAACGTGAACCATGCCTGCCGGGAAGGACAATGATTTCTTTCCCGCGGACGCCAAAACGGCGCCAATCCGCACCTACCTTAGTCTGTCACAACAAGTTGCGGTTTCCGGAGGCGTCGATTGTTCAGCGGCACCGCCCGTCCCGCCCCTGGGCTCTCCCGGCGGGGGTGAATGTCAACGGGCCGGCGCAGCCAGGGCGACCGGAACGTCGCGCAGTGCCCCGTCTGGGGCATCCGACTCGGACTCGATGTTCCGCGGGTGAAGAATCGCATAAACCACGCCCTGCAGATTGGTGCCGTCGACCCGGGTCGAGTCTGGACGGTCATTGTTGTAACCGCGCACCACCCAACCCTCCCGGGCCTCCGCGACGAGTCGGTGGGCAACTGTCTCACCGAGGCGATTCCGATAAACCACGACCATGCCGGGTCGGAGTCGCGACGCGGGAATGGGCTTCATCACCAGCAACGCCCCATCCCCGAAGTACGGTAGCATGGAAGTGCCGGATACACGAAAGACGGCTGCACCCTCGTGCCGGTCGGCGATGGCCTTGGCATCCTCGAGGGCGGTGGAGGCACTGGGAACATCCGGATCCGCCGCGAACGCGCGCTGACCGACCACGCCGGGAAGCAGCGTCAGTACGAGGCACGTGATGCGAAGGCGGAGTCCGAACCAATTCATACCTACAGTCTATCGGACCAATCCGGACTTCGCCCACCAGTGCGATCCACCGATTTGCGCGTCCACGCGCCCCACCCCGCCCGGTCGGAGCACCCACAAAACGATCGGCCACCCTACCCTGAACCAGGGTCTCTCCCCTTCCTCACCGGGGAATTCACCCCACCCGGCTGGTTCCGCGCGAGGGGCCGTTTCCCCGCGCGTTCGGCCCCGATCCTGCCGTGACTATACGGATACTTCCTGCCTGGCCTTTTCGGCCAGCGCGGTGGACAGGTAGCGTTCGCCGAAACTGCAGCCGACCGTGACAATCGACTTCCCCGCGAACTCAGGCCGGCGCGCCACCTGCAATGCCGCCCACACGTTGGCTCCCGTCGAGATACCGCCGAGAATTCCGTCGAGCACGGACAACTGGCGCGCCGTTTCGAATGCATCGTCGTCCGAGACCTGGATGACCTCATCGATGATGGCGGTGTTGCAGTTCCGTGGGATGAAGCCCGCGCCAATGCCCTGGATC
This sequence comes from Opitutaceae bacterium, assembly GCA_046346755.1. Lineage (GTDB taxonomy): Bacteria > Verrucomicrobiota > Verrucomicrobiia > Opitutales > Opitutaceae > UBA6669. Next base: position 124,224 of record JAXMHM010000011.1, read on the forward strand.
CGGTGGCGTCCCGGCCGGCCTCCGGACAGCACGGGAGAAGCGGCCGGTTCAACGGCGAAGGTCTTCATCGCCCGCCGGGCCTTGATCACCTCGGAGACGCCCGTGATAGTGCCTCCGGTTCCCACGCCCGCGACAAACGCGTCGATCTTGCCATCGAGGGCCTTCCAGATCTCCTCGGCGGTGGTGCGACGGTGGACCTCGGGGTTGGCTGGATTTTCAAATTGCTGCGGCATGAACCCGCGCGTGCCATACTGTGCCACCAGTTCGTTGGCCTTCCGGATCGCACCGGGCATGCCCTCGGCGCCCGGAGTCAGCACGATTTCGGCACCGAGCATGCGCAGCAGCACCCGCCGCTCAATCGACATGGTCTCGGGCATGGTGAGGATCAGTTTGTAACCACGCGCCGCACACACGAAGGCCAGTGCAATGCCGGTGTTGCCGGAAGTCGGCTCCACGACGATGGAATCCGCGTGAATCTTCCCGTCGCGTTCTGCCGCTTCGATCATCGCCAGTCCGATCCGGTCCTTGACGCTCGAGAGCGGATTGAAGAATTCCGCCTTGAGGTAGACCGCCGCGCCCACGCCGGCGGCAATGCGGTTGAGCCGGATCAACGGCGTATGTCCGACGGTTGCGGCAATGTTCGGGTAGAGGGCGCTCGACATGGAGGCACGTTCCCGGATCGCTCCCGGCCACGTCAAGCCTAACGCCAGTGCCACCCAGGACTCAGTGCAGGAGGTGGGACGCCACCCGCTCACCCATGGCCAGGCCCGACAAGGCGGCGCCCTCGATCCTCGGACCACCGAACGCATCACCTGCAAATCCCAAGGTAAGCTCCGGCAACCAGACACACGGTTCGCCAAACTCGGACCGCGGCTCGCTGAACTTCCATCGGTGCAACGCGGAGCTGACCACACTCCGCCCGGCGAGCCACGGCCGCGCCGCCTCCAGCAGCAACGCGCTGACCTCCGTCTCGGGCAGCCCGTAGTGCTTGGCCGAAAAGTCGGCGCTGGCGTGCAGGGTGACCGCGGCGGGCACCTGCGGCGATATGCCCTTCTTGACATTGTCGCCCACCCATCGGAGCGGTCCGCTTTCCGGTGAAATGCCCTCGACGGGAACGTCACTTGCGCCGTCAAGCACCACCAGCAGCGCCAGACAGGGATGGTAGCGGATCGCCTGCAGGCGGGACTTCAAGGTTCCATCCAACTTGACTCCGCCGGCGTCGAGAATGGCCAGCGACTGAGGCACGGGCGCGGTGAGCACCAGACGCTCTGCGCGCAGCATGCCATGCTCCTCGATATCGAGTTCCCAGCAACCAGAGGTGTGGCGCCGGGCCGCCGTCACCTTGTGCTCGCGCTCGATCGTGAGTCCCATCGCCAGGTGCTTTCCAATGGCGGTCATCCCCGGAATCCCGATCCAGCGGTGAGTCGATCCCGGCCATCGTCCCGCCAGCCCACGTCCGCCCCAGACCTCCACCCAGGAGGAAAAGCGGGGGTCTTTCGTCGTGAAAAACTGCGCGCCCTGGTCGAACACGGCATCCCCCACCCGCTTGGTCGCCATGCGTCCTCCCACTCCCCGACTCTTCTCGAGGACGATGACGCTGGCCCCTCGTTCGGCCAGAACGCGGGCGGTGAGCAGGCCTGAAATGCCCGCGCCGACGATGGCGATCGTGTGTTTCATGGTGGGGGCGGAGCGTCGGTGCGTCCGAGAACGTGCTGCAAGGCCTGATCGAGTCGGGGATGCCGAAAGGAATAGCGGGCCGCCACCAAGCCGGCTGGCACGGCCCGCTGGCTGGCGAGCACGGTTTCCTCCGCCATTTGGCCAAACAGGGTGGTCAGAGCCCACGCCGGGGTGCGCACGAGGCAGGGCCGGCTTAACACGGCGGCCAGGGTGCGGGCAAACTCATCGTTTCTGACGGGATTCGGGGCAACGAGGTTGTAGGGGCCGGACATGGCGGCGGTGGCCATGGCGTGCTGGATCGCTCCCGCATAGTCGTCGGGGGTGATCCAGCTCATCCAAGCATCGCCGCTTCCAATGGGACCACCCAGGCCGAGTCGAAAGAGCGGCAGCATTTTGCCAAGTGCGCCTCCCTCGGGCGTGAGCACCACGCCGGTGCGGAGCAGGACCGTGCGAATCCCCAGACTCTCGGCCCGACGCGCCTCGTCCTCCCAGGTGGAACAGACCTGGGCGAGAAAACCGATTCCAGTCGCGGAGTCTTCACGAAGTACCTCGTCTCCGCGGTTGCCGTAATAGCCGACGGCGGATGCCGAGAGAAGGAGCTTGGGACGACAGGGCATGTCCTTGAATGCCGACAGCAGGGTGCTCGTCGCCATCTTGCGCGAGTGCATGATCGTGTCCCGGCGGCGGTCGCTCCAGCCGCGCTCGGCAATATTGGCGCCGGACAGGTTGATGACGGTGTCAATGCCGTCGAGCGGTCCTGCCTGAAGCTGCGCCACATTGGGATTCCACTGCAATTCGTCGGGCTGCGTCGCCGGATGCCGGACCAGGCGAAGGACGTCGTGGCCTTGCGTGGACAGGAACGCCGCTAGGCTCCTCCCGAGGAGCCCCGATGCCCCGCCCAACAGGATACGCTGCGGTGCGGCTTGCGGAGTGTGTTCGAGGTCGGCCTTGAGCACCGCATGGCGATAAGTGAACAACCGGTCCAGTTCAGCCCGGGTGCGGGCTCCGAGCAGCCAGGAGCCCAAGGTGCCACCCGGGAGCCGGTATCGCACTTCGTCGATCCACACACACGCCGAGGGACTGATCTCTTCCACCCGATGAAGATGTTCCCAGCTGCGGAAGGGCGATCGAACGGCAATGTCCCGAAACTGCACATTCTCCACGAAGTCCGCGTGCTCGACCTGCCATGACAACCGGAAGGGCCCTAGGTGCTGGCGCATCGAGAGCTTCGCCCCGTCACGAATCCCGCCCGAACGCACCACTTGGGAGACCCGGGTCCAGGGCGGTGCGAGGCGATCAAAGGCCCCGTGCTGTTCGTGCCAGGCAAATACGACCGCGGCCGGTCGCTCGATGCGAACGGTCCGGCGCAGGACGGTGACGTCCGGGTTGGCTGGCAGGGACGGACTCATTGACAGGACACCTTCTCCCCGGCCTCAGGAGCCGTGCACCGTCGCGAACAAACAACAGGAAAACACCGCTTCATGACAGGGGAAGCAGCAAGGTGGCCTCGGCCGCCGGTTCACCCTGACGGGCGCGGAGGTCACGGGCAGCGGCCTGGATTGCGATGCGCGTGTCCTGACCGAGGCGCTGGAGATTGCGAAGCTGAGGCGACATGCGGGGATTCGAGGCCAGACGGCTCTCGTGCGTCAGCAAAAAATCCCAGTACAAGGTGGTGAATGGGCAGGCGCGCGGTCCAACGGACACTGCCGGATCGAAGGCGCAGCCCTTGCAGGCGTTGCCCATTCGCTGAAGGTAGCGTCCCGAGGCAATGTAGGGCTTCGACGCCATGACGCCACCGTCCGCGTACTGGGACATACCGAGGGTGTTGGGCAACTCCACCCACTCGACCGCATCGACATAGACGGCAAGGTACCACGCGTGGACCTCCTTGGGTCGAACTCCGAGCAGGAGACTGAACAGGCCCGTCACCATGAGGCGTTGGATGTGATGCGCATAACCCAGGTCTAGGGTCTGCCGGAGTGCGGAGCGGAGGCAGGCCATCGCCGTTTCCCCGGTCCAAAAAAACGAGGGGAGCGGCTGCGTGGCCTGAAGTTCATTCCGTTCCAGGTAGCCTGGCATGTGCTGCCAATACACACCGCGAACGTACTCCCGCCAGCCGAGAATCTGCCGGATGAAACCCTCGACGCTCGCCAGCCCGGCCCGGCCCTCGCGGTAGGCCCGTTCGGCCTCGGACACCACCCGACGGGGGTCGAGGAGCTTGAGGTTCATCGCACTTGCCAGACGTGAGTGGTAGAGCCAGGGCTCCCCTTCCCAGAGGGCGTCCTGAAACCGTCCAAACTCCGGCAGACGGTGCTCAATAAAATCATCCAACGCCCGCAGGGCATCCGCCGGTGTCACCGGCCAGTCAAACCGCTCCAGGCGGCCCGGTCGGTCGGAAAATCGGCGTCGGACCACCGCAATGACCTCCCGGGTGAGCGCATCCGGGGCAAATGCGAGCGGTGGACGGAGCGACCCGGGTCCCGATTTCCCAAAACTCTCCCGATTGTCGGCATCGTAGTTCCAGGCGCCACCTTCCGGACCGCCGGTTTCGTCGAGGAGCACCCGGTGGCGGCGCCGCAGTTCGCGGTAAAAATACTCCATGCGGAGCTGCTTCCGTCCAGCGGCGTGCTGGGCGAACTCCTCGGCTGTACAGTAGAAGTGGCGGTCGGGACGAAGGTCCAACGGGCAATCCACCGTCTGCGCTGTTCCGCGGAGCGCCTCGCGCACCCGCCATTCGCCGGGTTCGACGGCAATGAGGCGGCGGGGGGCCAGAAGCCGCACGGCGCGGCCGAGTTCTCCGGCCAGCGTCTGCGTGTTGTCCGGATCATCCAGCTCAACATAGTGGATACGGATTCCCGAGTTCCGGACTGTCTGCCGGAAATGGCGCATGGCCGACAGAAACAAGGCGATGCGGGTCTGCGCACTCCAGACGTGGTCGGACTCGCCGGCGACTTCCGCCATCCACACGGCATCCAGCAAGGGATCGAAGGCATCGAACGCCGCCGACTCGATGTCCAGCTGGTCGCCCAGCACGATCACGAGGTGGCGCACGGGGCCGGACACAGGCAGCGGGGGCATCACGCCTCCTCCGCGGTGGTCGTCTCGCCACTCCGCAGGGTCTTGAAGGCGGCAAGGGCCGCCGCCCGGGCCGTCGCGTGATCCACGATCGGTCGCGGATACGTCTCCCCCAGGGTTACACCGGCTCGGGCAAGCACCGCAGCCGGCGCCTCCCACGGCTGGTGGATCAGCTCATCGGGAAGGCGCGCCAGTTCAGGCACCCAGCGTCGGATGTAGTGACCTTTCGGATCGAACTTCTCCCCCTGCAGAACGGGGGCAAAGACCCGGAAGTACGGGGCTGCATCCGCGCCACACCCGGCGCTCCACTGCCAGCCGAGCGTGTTGCTGGCGAGATCGGCATCGACCAAGGTGTCCCAAAACCACGCCGCTCCCTGCGTCCAGGGAAGCCGGAGGTGTTTGACCAGAAACGACGCCACCACCATGCGCACGCGGTTGTGCATCCACCCGCATGACCAGAGCTGACGCAGTCCGGCGTCGATCAGCGGATACCCGGTGCGTCCCTTCTGCCAGGCGCGCAGGAGCCTTCCGTCGGGGTCGCGCGCCCAGGGAAATGCCTCAAATTCGGAGCGCAGGGGGTGGCTCGGCGTCTTGGGAAAGTGAAACAGCAGGTGGTGCGCAAACTCGCGCCATCCCACCTCGGCCAGAAACTTGGCCGCGCCGCGGTGAGCGGGAAAAACGCCCGACTTCGCCGAGAGTGAGCGCACCGCCGCCCAGATCTGGCGAGGGCCGAGTTCGCCAAAGTGCAGGTGGGGAGACAGGCGGGAAACGGCATCCGCCGACGGCACGTCGCGTTCCGCGTCATAACGCTCGATCCCGTGCGCGAGGAAGTCGCGCAGGCGCTGCGTCGCCCCCGTCTCACCGGGTGTCCAAAAGGGATAGAAATCGCGATCCCACGCGAGTTTCGGAGCCAGTTTCAGGTCCGGCAGCGCGAGGGAGTCGGGCCAGGCCGGGGGCGAGACCAGACGGCCGCGCGGGAGGGCCACGGGTTCAGGAATCGGGAGACTCTGGCAATGGCGCCAGTACGGCGTAAACACCTGGAAGGGGTTTCCGGCCTTGTTGGAAATCGTATGAGGCTCGAAAAGGAGCGCGCTGTTGAAGCTGCGCGCTTCGATCCCCTGCGCCGCGAGGCCTGACTTCAGGGCGGAGTCACGGGCAATGACGTCCGGTTCATAACGTCGGTTCCAGTAAACCGCCGTCGCCCCGGTGGCCCGAACGAGCGCTTCGATGACGCGCTGGGAGTGTCCGTGCGCGAGGATCAAACGCGATCCCCTCGCCTCCAGGCTCGCGGCCAAGGCCGCCAGCGACCGGTGCAGCCACGAACGGCTCGCACCACCGGGTCGCCAGGCCCCTTCGCCCTCGTCGTCCAGCACAAAGCAGGGAATGACCGGGCCACCCCGCGCCACCGCAGCCGACAGGGCCGCGTTGTCGGCGAGACGAAGATCCTGACGAAACCAAACGAGACTGGGGGCGCCCGACATCAGCCTACAGGTGTGAACAAGTGATCGCTACGCAAGCGCTTGAATCGGGTCACGAGGGCAGATGCGCCGGTCCGGCCGCCGAAGTGCCGCCTTCAGAGGGTGTCACCGTAGAGGTTTTCGTACCCGACCGCCGCCTGGGTCCAGCTGAAGTCCCGCTGCATGCAACGCCGTTGTACGGCCTGATAGGCCGGGCGGTTGGCAAAGAGCGCGAGCGCGCGATGGAGACCCGATTGCAGGCCTTCGACGGTGGGCGCAAACATGATTCCGGTGCCGGCGGACGGTTGGTCACCGATGTCCACCACCGTGTCGACCAGTCCGCCCACGCGGGTAACCAGTGGAACCGTTCCATAAGCCTGCGAGTACATCTGATTCAAACCGCACGGTTCGAACAGCGAGGGCATGACAAAGAAATCCGAGCCCGCCTCGACCAGATGGCTCATGCCTTCGTCCAGACGCATTGCCAGGGCCACGCGCCCGGGGAGGTCATCAGCCAGTTCCTTGAGCGCTTTCTCAAAACGGGCGTCCCCCTTGCCGAGGACGATCAATGCCGCTGTTTGGTTGATGAAAAAGTCCCGGTTGGCCAGGAGCAACGAAATGCCCTTCTGCTCAGTCAGGCGGGCCACCATGCCAAAGATGGGCCCTTTGAATCCGGGCGTGAGTCCCATGCGTTTGATGAGCTCGGTCCGGCAGACCGCCTTGCCCGCCAGGTCCTCGCTGCTGTAACGGGCGGGCAACAACGCGTCGGTGGACGGATCCCAGACCGAACGGTCAATGCCGTTGATCAAACCCACGAGATCCGAGGCACGCGACTGCACGACGCCATCGAGTCCGCAGCCAAAGTCCGGGGTCTGGATTTCCTTGGCGTACTGGGGACTGACCGTGGTGACGTGATCGGCAAAGAGCAGCCCTCCCTTCATGAAACTCATCTGGCCATAGTACTCCAAGCCATCGATTCCCATGAGTTCTTCCGGCAGGTTCGTGCGGGGAAAGGACCGCATGGAGAACACGCCCTGGAACGCGATGTTGTGGATGGTGTACACGGTCTTGAGAGCGAGGGTCACGCCATGACGGCGCTCCGCGTAACGCAGCAGAACCGGCAGCAATCCGGTCGGCCAGTCATGCGCATGAACGATGTCCGCTTTGAATTCCAATAGCCTCAGAGTCTCAACTACCGCCTTGGCGAAGAAGATGTACCGGTTGTCGTTGTCCTCATAGTCGCGTTCGCCGTTCCCATAAATCCCCCGCCGGTCAAAGAACTCCTCCCGGCAGATCAAATAGATGGTCAGGTTCTTCTTCGGAGAGAAAACAAACACATCACTTGAGGCAAAGCGGTCACCCATCTCGATCTTCAATCGCAGCTTCCGCTCGGCGCCCGCCGTGGCCGGGTGCTCCAGGGCCAGGCGATATCCCGGGAGAAACACGGACACCTCGTGCCCGCGATCCGCGAAGGTGCTCGCCAGGGCTCCGACGGCATCCGCCAAGCCGCCGGTTTTCACGTAGGGATACACTTCGCTGGCCGCATGTACGATTTTCATCGAAGGAAAGTAAGTGAGGCTGAATGAAAAGGACCAGAAACGCGGTGAACGGGAACCCAGCTGGACCCGGGGGAAAATCCTACGGCCGCATCAATTTGCCGGGAAGGGAGTTTCGCCCCGGCACTTGGACCTTGTCGAGGCCAGAGTCGGCGGCGCGGAACTAAGGCAAATCGACTGCCTTGAATGGGCCGATACCGATGTTGGAGCTTACGTCAAGCGGGTCCGGCTCGCGTCTGCGCTCCCTGAAAGGAATTGGCTTTACCTGTCTTGCTGGCACGTCGTCGTCGTGAAGATCTGACCTTATGGCCCCCCGGATCCCTGACTGGCTGAAGGCTTTCTCTCCCGGAGCGTGGGTGATGGCAGTGCTGGCCTTGACGTCGAGCGGGTTGATTCTCCTTACGCCCCCGTCCCCCCGCAAGGGCATGCCGTTCTGGATCTTCTCGAAGATTCACGAGGACACCTACGGACCCATCGTCTCGTCCTGGAACGAGGCCAATCCCCGCCGGCCCGTGGATCTTCAGCTGATCCAGTTTTATGCATTGGAGCGCCGCTTGTTGTCGGGGTTCATGGCCGGCACGCCGGTGGCCGACCTGTTCGAGACGGAGCGCATGGTGGCCTCCCGGAGCTTTGCCGGTCCCCTCGATCGGGTCGGTTTTTTCGATCTGACCGATCGGCTCAAATCCGAAGGTTTGATGGAGCAGTTCAATGCTCCGTCGTTTAGCCTTTGGACTTCTCGCGGGAGGATTTTCGGCCTGCCCCACGATGTGCACCCGGTACTGATGGCCTATCGGGCTGATTTGGTCGAAGCCGCCGGAATCGACATGGCGCAGATTGAGACCTGGGACGATTTCCTCCGCGTGCTCCGGCCCCTGATGCAGGACTTCGACGGTGATGGGCGGGTTGACCGCTACCTCCTGAGCGGATGGTCGACCAATGGGCCGTTCACCGAGATGCTGCTGCTGCAGGGAGGCGGCACGCTCTTTGATGCCCAGGAACGACCGTGCTTCGACCTGGACGTCAATGTTGAGCTGGTCGCCAAGATGATCTCCTGGTTCGCCGGCCCCGATCGCATGTGCACCGAGGCCCCGGAGTTCACCGGTTCGGGTCACAAAATGCGTCTGGACGGGGTGGTGATCGCGTCGCTGATCCCGGATTGGATGGCAGGGCAATGGAAACGGGAGCTGCCGGGCCTGTCCGGCAAGATCAAGCTGATGCCCCTGCCCGCGTGGACCAAGGGAGGCCGGCGCACCAGTGTCTGGGGGGGCACGATGCTGGGCATCGCGCGAACGACTCCGGATTTCGAGGCGGCTTGGGCATTCGCCAAAACCCTCTACCTCTCACCGGCTCTGGCCGACGCACTCTTCGAAGGCGCGGGCATTGTCACGCCGGTGAAGGCGCATTGGTCGCGCCCCATTTTTCATCGTCCTGATCCGTATTTTTCCGGACAGCCTTTGGGGGCGCTGTACATCGCGCAGGCCCCGTCGGTGCCAGCCCGCGTCGCCTCGCCCTATAGCAAACTGGCCATTGAAAAGCTGACGTCGGTCCTGGTGGCGCTGCAGGAGCACGCGCAGAACACCCGCCAGTTCACACCCGAGTCACTCCAGCCGGAGGCCCGGCGACTGTTGCAGGTGGCGCAGGCGGAGCTGCTGCGGCAGATCGGCCGCAATCGATTTCTTGTCCCATGAAGCACCGGCACCCCGTCCTTCCCCGCGCCTCAATCCGGGCCTTCCCCGCCTGGACGCCCTGGCTTTTCCTCACCCCCTTTGTCGTCGTATTCACGCTGTTTACGCTCTGGCCCCTGACCCGTTCGCTCACGTTGTCATTTCAGCAGACCTTCGGACCCGGCGCATCGCGTTATGTGGGACTCGGTAATTTCCAGTTCCTCCTGCAGGATCCCCTGTTCTGGAAAGCAACACGCAACACGTTGATCTTCACGGTCGCTTCGGTCGCCCTGCAAGTGCCGCTCGCCCTCGGTCTCGCCCTGCTGCTCAACCGCCCGAGGTTGCGGGGACGGGCCTTCCTCCGGCTCGTCTTCTTCTCCCCCTCGCTCGTCGGACTGGTGTTCGTCGGCATGCTCTTCGCCCTCGTGTTCGAGAAGCGCACCGGATTGCTCAACACGCTTCTGCACTCCGTCATCCCGGCCTTTGATCCTGACTTCGGCTGGCTGCACTCCTCCATCCTGACCTCGCTCGTGCTCGCCGCGCTCTGGCTCTACGTCGGCTTGAACATGGTCTACTTTCTCGCCGCACTGCAGAACGTCCCCGCTGACCTGATCGAGGCGGCGAGCATCGACGGCGCCACCGCCTGGCAACGGTTTCGTCACATCGTCCTGCCCGAAATCAAGCCGGTGGCCGGTCTCGTCGTGCTCCTGTCCATCGTCGGCAGCTTCCAGCTCTTCGAGCTGCCCTGGGTGCTGCTCGACAACTCCAGCGGACCTGACAACGGCGGCCTGACCCTGGTCATGTACCTCTATCAGACCGGTTTCATGACAGGGGATCTTGGATACGCCAGCGCCATTGGCTGGGTCATCACCCTGGTGCTCGGCACGCTGGCGCTGCTGCACCGGCGGATCATGCGCCGGAGCGAGTGACCGGTGTCCCCCCGATGAAACCCGGCCTCCACCGATTCGCGCTGATTGGGGTGCACGTCCTGCTCGCGGGGTTTGCCCTCCTCATGCTCCTGCCCTTCGCCTGGATGCTGACGGCCTCGCTCAAGACCAAACTCGATTTCTTTGAATCCCTGTTTTTGCCCGCCGGCAACGGGCTCTTCGGTGTGGCCTGGGATCGTCTGACCCTTGAAAACTACCGGCACCTGGGGTCGGAGCTGGCCGTGCCCCGGGCGATGCTGAACTCGGTGTTCCTCGCCTCAGTGACCAGTCTGGGCGCCACCCTGACGGCGGCCATGGGGGGCTACGCGCTGGCCAAGTTCTCCTTCCCGGGACGTGAGTGGCTGACATCGCTCGTGGTTTCCGCCCTGATCATCCCCGCCCCGCTCCTGCTGGCCCCCGGCTACCAGGTGCTTTTCCAGCTCAATCTGCTGGATTCCTACGCGGGACTCTTCTTCCCGGCGCTGGCTCCTCCCTTTGGAGTTTTTCTCTTTCGCCAGGCCATGCTGCACAGCGTGCCGGCCGAGCTGATCGAGGCGGCCCGCATCGACGGCGCGGGGGAAATCCGGATTTTCTTCGCCCTCGTGCTGCCGCTGGTGCGTCCCATGATCGGCGCGTTTCTCATGATCACGTTCCTCGGCATCTGGAACAACTTCATCCAGCCCCAGGTGGTGCTGCAATCGCCGGAACGCCTGCCGCTCTCCGTCGCGATCAACAGTTTGCGTGGGATTTATGGCGCCGACTACGGGCTGATCATGGCGGGCACCCTTGTCTCGATCGCGCCAGTCATGTGCCTCTTTATCCTGCTCCAGAAGGAGTTCATTTCCGGTTTGACCCAGGGAGCGGTCAAAGGGTGAAGACCGCCAACGATTGGAGAGAATCCCGATTGCCGTGTGGACAAGGTGGGAGGCTTGCTGCCATGTCTGAACCGTCGTTTTCATTCGGCTCCTCCTCATGCGTTCCATCGTCTTCACCATCGCCAACCAAAAGGGCGGCGTCGGCAAAACCACCACCGCGGTCAACCTGGCGGCGGCACTGGCCGACAAGAAAATCCACACCCTTCTGATCGACCTCGATCCCCAGGCCAATGCCACGAGCGCCGTGGGCGTGGAGAAGCAGGAAGGCATGAGCCTGTATGGACCTCTGCGCGGGGAAGGCACCGCCCTGGAAAAGGTGGTGCCGACGCCGTACGAGTGCCTCGCCCTCATTCCGAGCGAGGAGGACCTCGCCGCCGCCGAAATCGAAATCGCCACCTCCGAAAACTACCTCAACAAGCTGCGCACCGTACTTAAGCCGGTGCGGGAGAGCGGGGGCTACCGGGCCATCATCATCGATTGCCCTCCGTCCATGGGCATGCTCTCGATGAACAGCCTGGCGGCGGCGGACTTTCTGCTCATCGCCCTGCAGTGCGAGTACCTGGCGCTGGAGGGACTCGGCCAGATTCTCCGCAACGTCGACCGCATCCGGGATGCGGGCGTGAACGGCGGGCTGGAGCTGGGGGGAGTGGTGATGACCATGTTCGACATCCGGACGAATCTCTCGCGGCAGGTCGTCGACGAAGTGAAAAAGCACCTGCCCGACAAGATCTTCAATTCGGTGATTCCCCGCACGGTGCGCCTCAGTGAAGCACCTAGTTTCGGCAAGACCATCTTCGCCTACGACCCGCTTTCGCCCGGCGCGGCGGCCTACAAGAACCTGGCCAAGGAAGTCATCTCGCGGTTCAAGTTGAAGGACCCGAGCTGACTTCGGAGCTCAGAGGGGAAAACCACGAATGGACACGAATGGACACGAAAAGGCCGGGGAATCGGATTGGGTTGACGAGGCGCGTCAGAACGCAGGCACCAGATTGGGAAACGTCTGAGCCATGGCTTCTCTGGCCAAGTATCGTCACGCCTTCCTGATCGGGCTGCAAAGCAACCTCGTTTACCGGTGGAACTTTGCCGTGCGCGCGAGCTTCTCGCTCGTCCACCTGGCCTACGTGTTCATCCTCTGGGGCGCCGCCTTCGCCGGGCAGACCAGCGTGGCCGGCTTCGACCTGCGCCAGACGCTGACCTACTTCATCGTCATGCTGATCCTGCAGTTCTTCATCAGCGCGATGAACGAGGACTACGAGGTGTCGGAGGAAATCCGCAACGGCCTGATCAACCAGTTCCTGCTCAAGCCGATCAACTACTTCGCCTACCGTTTCAGCATCTTCGCGGCGGCACGGCTCGTGTCGGGCTCGCTCGCCCTCCTTCCCATCCTGATCGCATCTCCCTTCCTCCTCGCCTACGTCTCGCTGCCGGCCCCGGGCTGGACCTACGCCGCGGCGGTGCCGGCGCTGCTCATGTCGGCGTGTATCCAGTTTACCCTCGCCTACTGCTTCGGCATGCTGACCTTCTGGTTCCTCGAGATCCAGTCCTTCGTCATCCTGTCGCTGGCGATTGAAACCGTCTTCGGAGGGCAGGTCTTCCCCCTCGACCTGCTGCCGCGCTGGCTCTACGAGCTCTCATCGTACCTGCCCTACTACTACCAGATGTACTTCCCGGCCGCCCTGCTGACGGGCCGGATCGGCACGCCGATGGAGGCCGTGCGCGGGCTGGGGATCCAGTTGTTCTGGGTGTTTGCGCTTTATGGCGTGGCCCAGTTGCTCTGGGTGCGCGGCCTGCGCCGGCACACCGCCGTCGGAGGCTGAGTTTCCTCCATGCGCCTCATTCACTACCTGCGCCTCTGGCTCGCCTGCGTGCGTTACTCCGTGGTGCGCACCCTGATGTTTCGGGGCGACTTCATCATGTGGTCGCTCGTCGAGCTCTTCTGGATGGCGGTCAATCTGGGCCTGATCGGCGTGATCTACCAGCACACCGACAGCATCGCCGGCTGGAATCAGTGGGAAATGACGCTGCTGGTCGGCACCTCGCTGCTCATCCAGCGCCTGCTCATGGGCTTCTTCTGGACGAATCTGTTCGAGATGGGACGCAATGTCCGCTCCGGGGCGTTCGACTTCTTCGTCGCGCAGCCGGGACAGCTGCTGTTCATGGTGTCGACGCGAAAAATCGACCTGGACGGTTTCCTCAATGTGCCGATCGCACTCGGCGTGATCATTTACGCCGCGCGGCAACTGGGACTCGATCCCTCGGCCGCCCAGATCACGGTCTACGCGTTGTTCATTTTCTGCGGCCTCGCCATCCACTATGCCACGCTTCTGGTTTTCATTTCCCTCGTGTTCTGGCTGCAGAGCGCCAAGGGCGTCGAGGGTGGCTACTTTGGTTTGAACGAGTTTTCCCGACTGCCGCGGGAAGCGCTGCGCGGGGTGTCGGCGGTGGTCTTTGTCTACGCGCTGCCCGTCACCATCGTGACCAACGTTCCCTCCAGCACGCTGCTGCATGGGATTGAGTGGGGCTCGACGCTCTGGCTGGTGGCCGCGGCCGTCTTCTGGCTGGTGCTGGCTGTGACCATGTTCCACGTCGGGGTGCGCCGCTACACCAGCGCCAGCTCATGAGCGCCTCACTTCAGACCTTGCAGGAAAAGCTGGGATACACCTTCCGGGATCCCCGATTGCTGGAGGAGGCGCTCACCCACCCCTCCTACCTGCAGGACGATCCGAAGGTGACGCAGAGCAACCAGCGGCTCGAGTTCCTCGGCGACGCGGTGCTGCACCTGGTGCTGACGGATGAGTTGTATCGTCGCTACCCCGACGACCGCGAGGGCAGTCTGACCAAACGACGGGCGACGCTGACCAAGGGCACGTTTCTCTCCGGTCTGGCCCGCAATTTGGGACTCGAGGTGCAGTTGCGCCTGGGCAGCGGCGAGGAGTCGACGGGTGGACGCTCCCGCGCGTCGGCCTTGGAGGACGCGATGGAGGCGGTCATTGGTGCGATTTACCGGGACAGCGATCTCGCCACAACCCGGGCCACGGTGCTGGCCTGGTACGGCGATGTGGACCGCACGTTGCTGGACTTGGAATCGGGTGAGAATCCCAAAGGCAGGCTGCAGGAGTGGGTCCAGCCGGTCCACGGAAACGGCGCGCTGCGCTACGAGGTCGCCTCCATCGAAGGCAAGGACCACGAGCGCAGTTACGAGGTCGTGGTCAGCTTGAACGACAAACCCCTCGGCCGGGGTCGCGGCCCCTCCAAGAAAGTCGCCGAAGAGGCGGCCGCCCGTGAAGCGCTGCGCACGGTCGAAAGCGCCGGGTCGTCACCGGGCTGACTCCCGCGCACCGAACGGCCTGGGCCGACTCAGATTTGCGCGACCACGATCGACGCGTTGGTGCCGCCGAAGCCGAAGCTGTTGGCCAGCGCCGCCCGCACGGGTGTGCGGACCGCCTGATTGGCCGCAATATTCAGCCCCAGGGCGGCAATGGCCGGGTCGATCTGGTCGAGATTGATGGTCGGGGGCACCACGCCATCCCGAATCGCCAGCACCGCGGCAAAGGCGCCCATGGCACCCGCCCCACCGAGCAAGTGGCCGACCATCGACTTCGTCGCGCTGACCCGCAGGTGGGACTTGTTCTCGGCGAACACCGTGGCGATGGCCGCGGCCTCCTCCCCGTCGCCTCCCGGCGTCGAGGTGGCGTGCGCCGAAACAAAATCGATATCGGTCGGCTTCAGGCCGGCGGTGATCAAGGCCCGGCGCATCGACCGCTGGGAGCCTTCGGCACCTTCCGCGAGCGACGACAGGTGATAGGCGTCGGCCGACGCGCCGTAACCGCGCAGCTCCGCGTAGATCCGGGCTCCGCGGCGCAGGGCGTGCTCGTGGTCTTCCAGCACAAACACAACGGCACCCTCGGAGAGAACAAATCCGTCGCGGTTCGCGTCGTAGGGACGCGACGCCTTTTCCGGCGCATCATTCCGGGTCGACAGGGCTCGCATCTGCGCGAACGCACCGATGGCGAGCGGAGACACCGTGGACTCCGCCCCCCCGGCGATCATGACATCGGCATCACCCCGGGCGATGGCGGCTGCCGATTCACCCAGCGCATGGCCGCTCGTGGCGCAGGCCGAGGCGATCGACATGTTGGGTCCCCGCAAGTCGAGTAAAAGGGAGGTCTGGCCGGACAGCAGATTCGGCGCGATCTGGATGATCAGGAAGGGGGAGATTTTCCGAAATCCACCTGCCTTGTAGGTATCGTGCATGGCCTCGATTTCCGGGAGCCCACCAATCCCGACGCCGAGGTTCACTCCCATGCGATCGGAATCGAGCGTGGCGCGGTGGCCATCCAGTCCGGAATCCGCATAGGCCTCCACCGCCGCCGAGACCCCGAGGTGGGTGAATCGACCAAACTTCTTCAAGTCCTTGGGTGTAAACGCCGCCAGGACCGGATCCTTCTCCCGCCCCCGCGGATAGAGCGGAGCGGCCAAAGGCTTGGCGGGATCAAATCCGCGCACTTCTCCCGCAATCCGCGCCGAACACAGGGCAGCGTCAAACCGGGTGATGGGACCGATTCCGGACCGGCCGTGGACCAGCCCGTCCCAGGTTTCAGGAGCAGTCAGGCCAAGCGGAGTGACGGCGCCGATTCCGGTCACCACCACACGACGGCGGACCGCAGGACTGGGAGGAGGTGCGAACGCAGGTGAACTCATGTAGAATTGACGACAATCAAGGACTTCCCGTCGCTGGGCAAGCGATGAGAGTGGTTCGCGGCAACAGGTCCTTTAGTATTGCCAGTAATTATCAAGTGAGTCCATGCGCCGACCCCACCACAGTAAGCGACTAAAAGCAGAATTAAGCCCGGGAAGAGGCCTCACGTGGATCATCACAGAAGATCGTTCGCGCGGCCATTCGCCAGCGGCATCGAGAATCAAATCCACGCGTATCGGGATCGCCAAACCGCCGGTACGCAGATGCCGGCACGGCGGTGCGACTCGAGCTCGTGCTAGACCTTCAGCCGGGACATGCGATCGACGAGTTCTCCCACCAGGGCGTTGGGAAACCGGCGACTCGGTGTGATGGCGTAGAACGTTTCCCGGATCTGGGGTATCCGATGGGTCTCCACCAGCATTCCGTCCTCGATTTCGTCGCGGACCACCACCGGCGGAACCAAGGCCAGTCCCTCTCCCTCCCGGGCGAGCAACCGCAGCATCGCCATATCGTCGACCTCCGCGAGGATGCGCGGTCGCACGCCGGCCGCAGCTGTCATGCGGTCAAAGGCGGCCCGTGAATTGCTTTCCAGGCTGGGCAGGATCACCGGCACGTCGCGAAAGTCGTCCGGGAAGCGCAACCGCCTCTTCTTCCAGGCGGGCACACCCACCAGCCCGACCTGCTGTTCGGCGAGCAGATGGCTGTGCCACGGAGTCTCCGCATCACGCCGCGCCGGTGAGCTCGACAAAACCACATCCACCTCGTGCGCCTGCAACGCGACGAGCAGTTCACGCTGCGCGCCCGAGCGAATCACCACCTCCACCTCCGCCCGGTGCAGCGCGGGCCGGAGGAACTCCACCTGGAAGTTCCGCGACAAGGTCGCCACCGCTCCTATACGCAGGATCTGCCGGGCCGCACCGGGTGCCCGGTTGCTCATCACGTCCACCAGCTCCTCACCGGCCCGGCCGATCGTGTCCGCATAGTCGAGCGCCACACGGCCCGCCTCGGTGAGACGCAGTCCGCCACGACCGCGCACGAACAGCGACTGACCCAGACTTTCCTCAAGCTGCTTCAGCTGAATGCTCAGGGCCGGCACCGACAGGTTCAGCTTCTCGGCGGCCCGGGTGACGCTGAGCTCACGGGCGATCGTTCGAAAGTACCGCAGGTGATGATAGTTCAGGAAGGCGGGCATGGTTCAACAGGTTAAATTTAATCTAACGAATCGTTCAAAACGATGTAATCGCCTAAAAGGCAAGTTCTCGCTAATCTCACCAGCGATGCGTCTGTTTCTTTCTCTCCTGCTGGTGGCCGTTCCCTTCCTTCCTTTGGCTGCCGCCGCGATCACCCGATTCCGCCGGGGCCTTGGAGCGGGTCGCCTGTCGGTGCATGCCGCCTCGGTCGCGACGCTGGCGGCGGTGCTTGCAACCGTGCTGCTGGTGCTGCAGGGGCCGTACACCCTGCGCTGGACACCGTTCGGACCGGATGCAGCCATCGCCTTCGTGCTGCGCCTCGATGCCATCTCCGCCACGATGATCGTTCTGATCACGGGTCTGGGGACGACCATCCTGCAATTCTCCCGCCGTTACCTGGCCGGCGATTCCGGCCAGAGCCGCTTTTTTGTCTGGATGAGCCTGACCCTCGCGTCGGTGCTCACTCTCGTGCTCGCCGGTCACCTCGTGCTGCTGGTCGTCGGCTGGATCTCAACCAGCCTTTGCCTGCACCGCCTGCTCCTCCACTATCCCGGTCGTGCAGGCGCGGTCTTCGCAGCGCGAAAGAAATTTGTGATCAGCCGGCTGGGTGACGTCTGCCTGATCGCCGCCACCCTGCTGCTGCGGGCCCGGTACGGCACCTTTGACCTGGAGGTCATCTTCCGGGCCATCGAGGCCGGGCACACCGGAGGCCTGACTTGGATCGGCGCGCTGCTCGCCGGCAGTGCGATGCTGAAGTCCGCCCAGTTCCCGTTTCACAGCTGGCTGCCCGACACGATGGAGACCCCAACACCGGTCTCGGCATTCATGCACGCCGGTATCATCAACGCGGGAGGCTTCCTCGTGGTGCGGCTCGCGCCGATCTTCGGAGCTGCTCCGGGTGCCTCACAGGCGCTCGTCGTTGTCGGCACGGTCACCGCCGCCTTTGGCGCCGTGATCATGCTTGCCCAGCCGACAGTCAAGCGGGCGCTCGCCTATTCGACCATCGCCCAGATGGGCTTCATGCTCCTGCAGTGCGGCCTCGGGGCCTACGGCCTTGCCCTGCTCCACCTCGCCGCGCACTCACTTTACAAGGCCCATGCCTTTCTCACCGCCGGCTCGACCGTGGGGGCGGTGCCGCGGGCCGCCCTGCCGCTGCGGACTCCCGCCCTGACCATCGGCCTCCTCGTGGGCGGCCTGTATGTTGCGCTCGGCGCCACCGCGCTCCGGGTCCTTGCCCCGACCAGCGCGGCCGCTCATCCCGGTGTCTTCGGTGTCGTCCTCGGCCTCGCCGTGGCCTATGGTGTGGCGCGCACGTGGTCGGCCGGAGGCGGACCGCGACTCACCGCTCGGGGCTTCATCCTCGGCGCGGCGACCACAATGGTGAGCATGGCCCTCCACGCCGGCGCCTCGGCCCTGTATGGACCGTGGCCCGACGTGCGTCCGCCGGGCCTGCTGCTCGCGGTGGTGGCGGTGGCGTTCCTCGGGCTTTTCCTGTTCCAGGCGTTGCTCTGGCGGTCCAACCGCAGTGCGTTCGGACGGCGGCTCTATGTTCATGCCCTGAACGGTCTCTACGTCGGCACGTTGACCAACCGCCTGCTCAACCGGCTCTGGCCCCGCTTCCCGGCTCAGGCGTGAACCGTTCCCTTCCCATGCCCTCTCCCGCTCCAGACTCCCTCCACCCGAAACCCGGGCTCGCGCACGCGATTGAAACGGCGCTCTCCCGGATTGCACCGGTCTGGCCGCTGCGCCACGCCGTCGCGGGCAATCCGTTCCTCGGCTTGCAGCACCTTCCGTTTGTCGACGCCCTCGTGCTGCTGGAACGCGTCGGTGGTGCCGCACCCGTGCAGCGCGCGGTTGACTACCGCAACGCCTTTCGCGAGGGACGAATCACTCGTGAAGATCTGGCCGACTCAGTGGCGGCCTCCTGGACCGTGCCCACGCTCATCGAAGCCCTCGACGAAATCGAGGTGACGAGCCCTCCGGTTCCCCTCGCCACAGGAGCCGACCTGCTCGACCGGAGCCACCCACCCGCCCGCTGGGCTCGATGGGTGGTCGATGAGATCTCCAAGTGGTGTGCCGTTCAGTTTGATGAAAACCAGACGACCTGGATCTCTCCGTGGAGAGGCACCGGCCTGTACACTGCGTGGCGGGAGGCCTCTGCGCACGACTGCAACCCCGAGGCGTCTGGGGTGCGTGGTTTCCGCTCCTTCGTGACCACGCTTCCGGAGGATGCGACCGAGTCCATCACCCGTTGTCTGCAGGTGCTCAATCCTGACTCAGTCGACTTGACCGACTTCTTACACCGGCAGCTTGCCAGCATCGCCGGCTGGGCCGGTTACATTCAGTATCGGGTGCGCGAAGACGCGCTCCGGGGATGCGTCAACCACGAACTCCGGGACCTTCTCGCCGTACGCCTCGCCTACGACGCCGCCTTGTTTCACGCGTTCGTCGACACCGCCGCACCGCGACCCCTGTGGCCCGTCCCCCCCCCGCCCGCGACAGCGAAGCGGCGGCTGTCCGCGCTGGCCTGCTGGCAGTCTGCCTACGAGGCTGGCTACCAACGCCGACTCGCCCGCTCCCTCGCCACGCAGTCTTTCAGCCTGCGATCGCCATCCACCCGACCCGCCGTGCAAGCTGTCTTCTGCATTGACGTCCGTTCCGAGGTGTTTCGTCGTCACCTGGAAGCCGCGCTGCCGTCGGTGCAGACCCTCGGGTTTGCCGGCTTCTTTGGATTTCCGGTCGCCCACCACGCCGCCGCAGACTCAAGCTCCGCCGCGCGCTGTCCGGCGCTCCTCGTGCCCGCAATTGACACCGTCGAACCGCTTTCACCCGATGCGATGGCAACCGTCCGCACCGACCGCGCGGCAGTCGGCGCCTGGAAGGCGTTCCAGAATTCAGCGGCCTCCTGCTTCTCGTTCGTCGAGTCGTACGGTCTCGCCTTCGGCGCCGCACTCGGGCTCCGGTCCGGCTCCGCGGCCCGCGCCTGCACGCGGGTTGCACCCGAATTCGCCACGGCTTCGCTCGAGACCCGCGTCTCGCTTGCAGCCGGCATGCTTCGCAATCTGGGACTTGGTCGCAGCCTCGCGCGGCTGGTGTTGATCTGTGGTCACGGCAGCCAGAGCGCCAACAACCCGTTTGCCTCATCGCTCGATTGCGGTGCCTGCGGGGGCCACGCCGGCGACGTCAACGCCCGACTCGCCGCCGCGACCCTTAACGACCCTGCGATTCGGAGCCGGCTTGCGGCCCAGGGAATGGTCGTCGCCGCGGACACCGTGTTCGTTGCCGGTTTACACACCACCACGACCGATGACGTCGTTCTCTTCGATCTTGAGCGTGTGCCTCCGTCCCACCACGCCGACCTCGTCGTCCTCCGCACCGCGCTCGCCCAAGCCGGGGCCTCCGCTCGCCGCGAACGGGCGCCGTCTCTCGGTCTCGCCGGGATCCCCGACGAAAAAATCGATGCCGCCCTTCGCGCGCGCGCCACCGATATCGCCCAGGTCCGCCCCGAGTGGGGACTCGCAAACCATGCCGCCTTCATCGCCGCCCCGCGAAGCCGCACCCTTCACCTCCGGCTGAGCGGCCGGGTTTTCCTTCATGACTACGACGCCTCCCTCGACCCCGACGATACCGTCCTCACGCTCATCCTGACGGCACCTGTTGTCGTGGCCAACTGGATCAATCTCCACTACTACGCCTCCCGAATCGACCCGGAGCGCTACGGTTCGGGAAACAAGGTCCTGCACAACGTTGTGGGCGGCATGGGGGTGCTGGAGGGCAATGCCGGCGACCTCCGGATCGGCCTGCCCCTCCAGTCTGTCCATAACGGCGTCGACTTCGTGCATGAACCCCGCCGTCTTGCGGCCTACGTCGAGGCCGATCCGACCCGGATCGCCGCGGTTCTGGAACGGAATCCAGCCGTCCGGCGTCTGGTCGAGCATGAGTGGCTGCATCTCTTCTCGCTCCAAGGTTCGACCTGCCACCGGTATCGGCACGGTCACTGGATACCCCAGCACGACTCGCCGGATTTCTCCGCTGCTCCGCTGCAGGGTAACGACCACCCTGCCTGCTCCGCGTCCACCCTTCGTCCCTGATCAGTCCGACTCTGCCACCGCTGCAGGAGCAGTCGGCAACCCATACGCGCTTCTGTTCGGGCCTATGCAAATCACCACTGCCCGCTCGGGCGGGCGCCTCGCAGATCGACAGCACGGGGGCGACCCCTAGTCTTGCTGAGAACAACGTCACGCTGGTTCCCCGCATCCTCCGGACCAGCCATGCAGACTCTCAGGATCGCCCTCCGTCAACTTGCCAAGTGCCCCGGCTTAGCCGTCGTGGTGGTGCTCTCCCTCGCCCTGGGCATCGGAGCCAACGCCACGGTGCTTTGCTGGTTGCGTAATCTGGTACTTCGTCCCCTGCCGGGCGTCACCCACCAGACCGAGATCGTCGTCGTCCTTTCAAATCAGGGCAGCGGCAACCTGTCCGTCCCCGATCTGCAGGATATCGCGGCCCTCCCGGGTCTGTTTGTCGGTGCCGCCGCCTCCCAAACCACTTCGGCTGCGCTCACGGTCGACCAGGCGCTGAATTGGATCGAGGGGCAGACAGTCAGCGCCAACTTCTTTACGCTGCTAGGTGTTCCACCGATCCTGGGTCGCACCTTCCTGCCGGATGAGGACCTGATGCCGGGCGGAAATCCCGTTCTCGTCATTAGCGAGCGGCTCTGGCGACGACAGTTCGCGGCCGACCCCGGCATCATCGGACGCGTCGTCGACCTGAACCGCCACGCCTTTACCATCATTGGCGTCGTGCCTGCGGAGTTTCCGGGGACCATGACGCCCTCCGTCTTCGACTTCTGGGCTCCCCTGTCGATGGTCTACGAGGTGCGCGGCCAGGCGCTCTCAACCACCCGGCGCGAAGTGAGGGGCTGGCACAACTTCGCACGCCTGAACCCAGGGGTGAGCATCGCGCAAGCCCAGGCCGCTGTATCCGCCCTCGACGAGAGTCTCGCCAACGCCTACCCCAAGACCAATCGCGACATTCACCACCGCGTACTGCCCTATTCGCAATGTCCCTGGGGCTCGCAATCCCTGATGGGTCCGGTGCTCCGCTTGCTGCTCGCCGTCAGCCTGGGCGTATTGCTGATCGTAACCGCCAACGTCGCCAATCTTCTGCTCGCGCGGGCGGCCGGGCGACACAAGGAAATCGCCATCCGGCTGGCCGCGGGCGCCGGTCGCGGGCGGATCGTGCGTCAGCTGTTGACGGAAAGCCTGCTGCTCGCGGCGATGGGCGGGATCCTTGGCGTGCTTTTCGCCAGCTGGGCCGTCGACAGCATCCCACTCTTCCTGCCCAAGCTCCCTCCCGGTGTCTCGGTCACATTTGTCCTCGATGCGGAAACCCTGACTCTCACGCTCCTCCTCACGCTCTTCACCGGCCTGGCTTTCGGACTGTTCCCGGCATGGCAATCCACGCGGGTGAACCTCAACGAGACACTCAAGCAAAGCGGACGGTCCTCCAGCACGGGAGCCGTTCACCACCGGCTGCGGAACGGTCTGGTCATCGCGGAGGTCGCCCTTGCGCTGGTCCTGCTCATTGGCGCCGGCCTCTGCATCAAGGGTCTGGACCGGGCGCAGAAGGTCGCCGTTGGATTCGACCCGAGTCGTGTCCTGATTGGTCGGATGCAGATCGGCATGAACGGCTACACCCCGGAAACCGGCAAGGCCTTTTACCGCGATCTGCAACGACGTCTGGCGGCGTTGCCCGGCGTGGAAGAAGCCGCCTTCGCCAGCTGGTTCCCGCTCGGCCTCTCCGGCTGCAAGGGCTGGAACGCCTTTGTCGAGGGCTATGAACCGCCGCCCAACGAGGACCTGACCTATGAATACGCCATCGTCTCACCGCGCTACTTCGCGACACTCGCGATCCCGCTGGTGGCCGGACGCGATTTCTCCGCAAACGATGATGCACAGGCCCCCACTGTGGCCATCGTCAACGAGGCGTTTGCGCATCGCTTCTGGCCGGGTCAGGATCCGCTCGGCCGCCGTTTTCGCACCGGTCCCACGTGGCGAACCATCATCGGCGTGACCAAGACGGGACGTTACAACCAATTGAACGAGCCCGCGCATTGCTTCTTCTATCTGCCGTACCTGCAGGGCGTGCCCGACCTTGACTTGAACATCTGCGTCCGCGTCACCGCAGGCAGACCCAACGAAGGCGGGTCCGGTGGCACTCCGTCCGCGACGGATTTGAGCCGCGTCCAGAGTTTTGCCAGCACCCTCATTCGCACGGTGCATGAAATCGACCCGGGCGTGGGTCTGCTGCGCGTCACACCGATGACCGAGACCATTCTGGCCTCATTCACCCAACGCATGGCCGCGGGCCTGCTGCTGTTCCTCGGCGCCGTCGCACTCGTGCTTGCGGGCATGGGGGTCTACGCCGTCATGGCCTACTCCGTGAGCCAGCGCACGCAGGAATTCGGGGTGCGGATGGCACTGGGTGCGAGTGTGGGAAATGTGTTGTGGCAAGTCGTCCGGCGGGGACTCCTGCTTGCCCTGGCCGGAGCCGCTGCGGGTCTCGTGATCGCGCTGAGCGTGACGCACCTGCTGGCGAACTTCCTCTATGGAGTGAGCCCGTTTGATCCGCTGACGTTCCTTGGGGTGCCTTCCCTCCTGGTGGTGATTGCACTGCTCGCCTGCTACGTGCCGGCCTGGCGTGCCACGCGGGTCAATCCCATCGAAGCCCTCCGGGCCGACTGAGTTCGCGGGCGAAGCAAGGCGGTGCGCCACTTCGCGCTGGAATGGGAATTCTGTTTCCGCGCGTTTCGTCGTTCCGAATGCCTCAGCGGTTCCGCTTCGCATCCGACCTACGCATCCGTGCGTCTTTGCGCTTAACTCCCCCGGCATTCCCCCCTTCAGTGAACGTGAAACCGTGGCTCCGATTCGTCGCCCTTCCCCATGAAACTCCATCTACAGTTCCTGTTCCTGTTTCTGTTCCTCGTCGTCCCGCTGACATCGCCCGCTGCCGGAGGATCCCCCCGCACCTCGCTCGAAATCTATTGGGTGGATGTCGAGGGCGGCGGCGCCACGCTCATTGTCACCCCCGCCGGGGAATCCGTGCTGATCGACTCTGGCAATCCCGGCGGCCGCGACGCGGTGCGCATCCACAAGACTGCGACACAGATCGCGGGGCTCACGAAAATCGACCACTATATCACGACTCACTTTCATGCCGATCACTTCGGTGGGCTGGTCGAACTGGCCGCTCTGATGCCCATCGCTCTGATCCACGACAACGGCATCCCCGAGGCCCAGCCGGACAACCGTCCCGACGACCCGCGCTGGCCACTGCTGATCAAACCCTACCGCGAACTGCCCATCCCGCGCAACGTGGTCAGGGCTGGGTTCAGTCTGCCGCTGCGGCAGGAAAAGGGTTCCGCTCCCCTTTCGTTGCGATGTGTGGCGGCCATGCAGCAGTTCATTCCTGCTCCTCCCCAAGCGCCGGCCAATCCACTTGCCTCGCGCCTGACGCGAAAGGAGATACGGCCGGGCGACAATGACAACAGCAGCGCCTGGGTACTGGAATTTGGTGGATTCCGCTTCTTCGACGGCGGTGATCTTACCTGGAACAAGGAGGGTGAACTGGTGACACCCGCAAACCGCGTCGGCGAGGTCGATGTCTACCAGGTCAACCACCACGGACTCGATCGCAGCAACAACCCCGTCCTGATCCACAGCCTCGCCCCGAGCGTGGCGGTCATGAACAACGGCATCCTCAAGGGCACGATGACGGAGCCGGTCGCTGCCCTGCGTAGCTCGCCCGGTATCCAGGCCATCTATCAAGTGCACAAGAATCTTCGACCCGAAGATCCGGAAAACAACACCCCGGACGATTTCATCGCCAACTTCGGCAGCGATGCGAATGCCTGCCCCGGCCATGGAATCAAGCTCACCGTCGCCCCCGACACGCGCAGCTACACGCTCAGCATCCCCTCCCACCACCATTCGCGGACCTTCTCCACTCGGTTGAAGTAGAGCCCCGGCTCCATACTGAAACCGATGCATCGAAATGTTCAATTTTAGCAAACCTACGTTCTGTTTTAAGAGTTTGGCTAAAAGGCATTTAATCTACCGAACTGCCACCGGTCACGGCAGCACCTCCGAATCGCCGGCTGACAACGGCGCGCCTAAGAAAACGGGGGCAGCTGCGTCTCACTCACATGAGCCCCCGACCTGTGGCGACTAAGGCGTTCCGTCACGTTTGCCAAGGTGCTCGCTCGATACCGAGATGTGCCTTTGCGGCGGGACTCATCTTGCTATCTGCGTCTGCCGGCCGCACGGCGAGTGCCGACAAGTTGAATCCCGCGCTCCGGTGGAATTCGCCGCATCAAGAGTGGAGCGAACGAGTGGCTTCGGTTGTGGCTGAGGTTGCAGCACGTGTGGACGCGACTCACTCTGCCTCCGACCTCGCTCGTGTTGATGCCCTGCTCGACGCCGCAATTCCAGAGAGCCATGACGCTGCCGCGCTTTCCCGAGCCAAAGGTACGGTTCTCGCGTGGAAGGGCGAGTTCGCCGAGTCGATCCCCCTGCTTGAGGCAGCGCTCGCCAGTTCAGACCGACACGGCTTTTTCGACCGCGCCAGCACGCAGCAGATTGCACTCTTTCTCGCGCGACTGCACTCTCAGGAATCTACGGTCGCTCCAGATGTCGATGTCCAGAGAGAACATCTCCGCCGTTCGAGGGCACTGCTCGAACGAACCGCACCTGAACACCCGTCGGCCGGTTCGGACGAACAGCTGCTCTTGGCCAGTGTGCTCTACGCGCAGCTCCTCCAGACTCCGTCGCCAGCAGACAGGGCGATTGCACAAAGACTACAGCTCGAGGCAGAAAAAGGCCTTTTGATGCGCGTTCGCCCCAACGAGGGCTTTTATGTCGCCTTGGTTGTGTCGCTGCAGAGACAAAATGAACCTGCATTGGCGGCCGAGTACCTGGAATTGCTGGTGAAGAACAACCCCGGCAATGAGGCCGCCTGGCGCCAACTTGCGGTCACCTACAGCACGCTCCACCAGGATCTCCGTGCCGCCCTGACGATCGAACGCGCGCAGAGTTACGGATACCTGACTGCAAGCGAAGACTGGGGCAGCCTCGCGATCCTCTACTACGCTCTGAAGCAACCCTCAATGGCTTTGGAACTGCTTGAGAAGTCGATCCCGGTCCCTCCCGAGCCCCAGAATGGAGACATCTCTGCCCCTTTCCACCTCGACGAATCGCTCGGACAGGTATTCGGCGCCACCACCTTGCAGCCGGTCAAGGGAATCACTAACCAGCCGTGGAGAGATCGAGCGAGCGGTGAATATTCGCATCCGCTGGATATGCTCGATGGGTGCGTGCTCTATCTATTTCCGGATCACTCGGCTTACAGGATAGAGTACCGGTGCACGACCCCGTCGCAGGTCACGGGCAAAGGCAGCTGGCGCCTCTCCACGGAGGGAGTAAGCGTCGACTGGAAGCCCTTGGTCAAGGAGTCCACCTTCGCCACGAAACAGAGAATCGCCCAGTACGGCCGTAATCGAACGCTTCTGATGTATCAGGCCGAGGGTGACGAGACCGGGAACCGACTCTACCTCGTCTCCTCCGACAAGAACCAAGGCCCGTACCGGAGGTTCCTGATTCAATCGGCCCTCGATGGCGATTGGCAGCGGCAAAAAAGTGCGTTGGAAACCCGGATTGCGGGTCGACAAACGAATAGGGAATGAACCGACGATCCGCTGTCGAAACGAATCGATCCGAACCTCAACCGCGGATGGACACAGATCCCGCCGTCGCAGCACCAGCGATGACTCCCGCACCGGCTCGCCTCTAGGTTAGCGTTTTTTGGATACGCTTCCAGGTCGGTGGTGACCACCGGCAAGCAGTGTAAGTCGGCTCCCCGGAAAATGGCGAGGTCGCGGGAGCCGGGCCTGGAGCAGGGGAACTGGACCCAAGCGCGATCAAAGCCGGTGGCGGATCAACGGCGCTCCTTGCGTCGACGCAAGGCGTAGACGATCAACGGCGGCACCGGCAGGAGCGCCACCGCGAACAGCGCTCCGAGCACGCGCCCGGGGCCCGGCGGCAGGATGAAAGTGAAGGAGGCGCCCACCGCCGCCATCAGGACGGCATGGAGCTTGAACGCCTGGATCTCCTTGGGCGTAAAGCCCACCGTAGGTCGTTTCTCAGGTTCCATGGTCATAGGGGTGTGCGACGGCGTGCCGCCTGTCGAGCCATCGTGCAGGTATTGTCTCGATGTCATGAAGTTAAGGAGCCCCGCAGGCTCAATCCGTTTCGGACGGGACGAGACACCGCTGTCGTGCCCGGATACGGATGTCCGATTTCACGACAAGGCACGGCCGTCGCTCCCTTCGCCGCCTGCCCATTTGCCCTCGGAAATTCGACTGTTCCAGGTGAAAAATTCCAGACTCCCTTCTTGAAGCAAATCTCTGGCGCGGCAACGTTCTGGGCATGAAGTCCCTCATCCTGGTTGTGGTGCTGATGATGTCCGTCCTGCGCTCTCTTGCTGGTTTTGCTCCGGGATCCATCGCCGGCTTGGTTTATCGCGACACGCTGATTTCTGCCCGCACCCGCACATCAGCGGAGAAAACGATCCTCTTCCAGTCTGGCACTCGGTTCATCTACCTGAAAGACGGCTCTGGCAGCGCCCTCAACTTGGCTTTCGTTTACGGTATCAAACTCAATGCCCCACGACCCGACGGCGCCTACGTCTACACTCGCACCGGGGAGAATTCCGCGGTGGTCACGTTGAATTTCGATGGAGGTGGTTCCGAGACACTGAATCTTGATTTCACCACCGCCGAAGGCGGGGCTTCTGATTCCGGAACCGGCCCCAACGTCTCATTTTCTCTGTGGCCCATCGTCGCCCAGGAGCATCTCGCCGCGACAAATATTTCAACGCGCGCCCGAGTGGAGCCGGGACGGCCGATGATCGTGGGTTTCGTCGTACCCGGTGTATCGATTCAATCCTACCCGCCCCCGGCAACGAACACGTTTACGCCGCCCGCCGGGCTCAAACAGCGTGAGGTGGTCATCCGCGCCGTCGGCCCTTCGCTCGCGCAATTTTCCGTCTCGGGAGCCTGGGCGGATCCTGACTTCCAACTCATAACGCCCGAAGGGTCCATCAGCGGAAACAACAACGTTCACTACAAGAACTGGGCCGTCCTCCCGACGACACCCGGTCAACCGGAGGGCGCTGTCGACGCGGGATCTGAAGCCGGTTTTCGCAAGCTCTTCAACTACGTTGGTGCATTTCCACTCCCCACTGGCTCGAAGGACGCTGTGCAAGTAGCCCGCCTCAATCCCGGCGCCTACACCGTCATCGCATCAGCCCCCCCAGGCGACGCCGGTGGCGAGGTTCTCATCGAAGTGTATTTCCTGCCCTAAACGAATCGACAGGGTGTCTGGTCCAAGCGACGGCGACGAAGGAGAGTTTGGTGCGAACCCGGCTGACGGTGCGCGCCGACACCCATTTGACGTTGGGTGAGTTCGCTTCGTGCGTTACACTCCCCCGGTCGGCACCCGGCCTGCGACAGTATGCACGTGTCCGGGCGCCTTTCTCACCTGAGGTAAGGTGTAAAAAGTCTGAGAGAACGATCCGGCTCGTTGACGTGGGATTCCATGCTGCTACCTTTAGCGATACGCGTTTATGTTCATCAGGATCCGACGACGCATCACTTTTCTTCGTGCACTGATTTGCTACCACCTGGTGGCCTTTGCGCAGATGCTCAGTCCGGCCGCGGCGGCGGATCCTTCGTCAAGGATTGATCCTCCCGCCTGGTCCCAGGTTCATTCTCAACAGGAGTTGCAGTCCTACGGTATCCAGGCCCGGGCTCCTGACCAGCGGACGATGGATGGTCGACGCATCAGTCAGGTGAAATTGCGGAGACTTCTGAAGGGACAGGACAACTGACCTAACGCAAATCCGGATCGGATGGACAGGACCAGGCGTGCCCACGAGTTGACCCGAAGCCAACCGTATCCAACGTCCTCTGGCCGGCGCACCAAGGGGTTAGTTTGACGCTCGCTGCGCCCAGCCTCCCATCGGTTCCGCACTCGTTTATTTCGAGTCGATCCGTAGTGATCCAAGCTCGGTCGTTTAAACCATAGGCGGTGATCGGGAGCGGTACGGACAAGTCAACCGTCGACCGGCGGCGGTCTCTGTCTAGGGACGGGGTCGGGTAGACTCGTGATCGCTTACCACCTCGCATCGCAGCGCGCAGGCCGGAATCACAATACCGCCCTTCCCCCGACCGCCTTCCTCATGAGTTTATCCCTGCTCCGCTCCCTCGCCCCGTTGCTCGCGTGCGTTTCAGTCGCTGCATTTTCATCAGCGCGGACGGCTGCATCGGCCCTGACGGTGGCCGAGTTTGGTGCCCGGCCCGATGACGGGCAGTGCGACACTCAAGCCATCCAGGCCGCGATTGCCGCTGCGCAGCGAAGCGGGGCGACCGAGCTGCGGTTTGCCGCCGGCACCTACTCGTTGATCAAGCCTTTCACGAAAGACTACTATCTCGGCGTGATCGACGTAAAGGACCTCGCGCTGCTCGGTGCCGTCGACGCGAAAGGAAATCCGGCAACGCGGCTCGAACGGACTTTCACCCTCACCAATGATACGACGTTGCCGACCCAGCTGAGCGTGCTGCGATCGAGTCACGTCACCTTCAAAAACTTCATCCTCGCGAATAATCCGCCCCTCGGTTCCACCGCCCGCGTGATCGCGGTGGACCTGGCCAAGGACGAGGTCGTCGTCGAGGTCCTGCCCGGTCTGCCAGCCTACGACGGGATGCGCTGCGCCTCGGCGCACGTCTGGGCCCAGGACACCGGCGAACTCAAACGGTTCGGCACCACGCCGGGCGACGCCACGCTAACGATCGGGCTCGCCATCACCGCCTTTTGGAAGGCCGTGCCCGGCGGAACCGCCCGGCAGCTGTCCATGACCGGCGCAGGGTTCGCGGCAAAGGTGGCCGTGGGAGATCACATCTCATGGCATCACAAGTCGACCGACATGCCCAATCAGACCTTGGTCCGGAATTCTCGCGATCTTGTCTTTGAGAATATCCTCATTCCCAACGTCAGCAACATGGGCATGGGTGCCAGTTTCAACCGCAACCTCACTTTCCGCCGGGTCCGGTTTGAACCAGAAAACGGCAACCTCGCCATCGGCGGTCGGGACGGCATGCACCTGTCGATGAACTCCGGCGAGTTGCTGGTCGAAGACTGTGTCTTCATGGGGCTGCGCATGGATCCCCTCGTGATCAAACGCAATTTTGGGATCGTGAAAGAGGTGCGCCGCGATGGCTCGCTTGCCATTTCGCCAGGCTACGAGGTCCCCGCCGGCGACTCCCTGCGCTTCTGGGTCGGCACCGATCCGGTCGACCGAGCCGTGACGAATTTCCGAAGGGAGAAGGACCTTGTCGTTTACCACCTCGCAGGCGGCGCTCCCGCGGCCACGGTTCCAGGCACGGCGGTGAGTTTCCTGACCTACAGCCTCACCCGTGGTGTGATCCGCAACACCCGTTTCGCTCAGAACTTCGGCAGTGCCATCGTTAATTTCGAGGAGAATATCACCGTGGAAGGCTGCACGTTCGACAGCAACGCGTATCAGGTCAAATATGGCCCGAACCCCATATCAGGCGGATTCGTCCGCAACAACATCGTGCGCAACAATGTTTTTCTGAACACGAGCTGGATCGACATTGCGCGTCGCGGCCAGCCAGCGAGCCTCGTGATCCACTCGATGAGCCAGTTCTTTGTCGAACCCCGCTACAATCGAAACATCCTCATCACTGGAAACGTATTCAAGAATCCCCATCGCCAGTCCGGAGCGGTGGCGGTTGACGTGCGTAACGCCGAGGATGTCGTGCTGCGAGACAACGTATATGAGGGCTTTGACCGCGATGTAGCGGTCGATGGGAAAACTCCTCCCGCAAAGTCGCTGAGATGAAGTTCAACCCCGGGACTCAATTCGTCTTGATCCCATCGATCAGGTCAGGCCGTGGCAGTTGGATCGAATCGAACTGATTTGTGAGCGCCCAGGTGGGTCATCCCCGGCAGGACTTTCCGCCAGGACCCACCCGTGAAGACCCCATGGCGCCAGATGGATCCGGACCCTAAAGTAGCGGTCCAACCCAATTGCCTGTCCCCGGTCCGTGGTGCTGTTTGTGCCGCTCGACCGTGCAGTCGCTTGGGCAATCCCCAACATAAGAAACATCATGATACGAAGCGCAAAATCACTCACTGGGTTCGAACTGCAGGCCACCGACGGGGCTCTGGGCAAGGTGAAAGACCTGTATTTCGACGACGTGAAATGGAACGTCCGTTACGTGGTGGTCGACACCGCCGCCTGGCTGCGCAGTCGCAAGGTTCTTCTCTCCACCGGCGTCTTTTTCGGTTCGGATTGGGATGCGAGCCAGTTGCTGGTGGACTTGACCCAGGACCAGATCCGGAAAAGTCCCAGTCTTGATACCGAGGAACCGATTGATCGGGAAGACGAGGAGTCACTCCACCGATACTACGGATGGCCCACCTACTGGAGCGAAAGCACCGACGGGATGGAGTCCATGGCCGGCCTCGGTGGCGCGGTCGGCGCAGTGCCGGTGGGCCTGACGCCTTCTCCCCGGTCAAATGTCGCCGTTCCTGGACCCACCCTCGGTCGGCGGGCGCCCGACGGTGATCGTCGTCTTCGCAGCGTCAATCAAGTGGTCGGCTATCACATCGAGGCCACCGATGGCTCAATCGGTCACATCGAGGACTTTCTGGTCGATGATCAGACATGGGACATCCGCTACTGCATCATCGATACCCGCAACTGGCTTCCCGGAAAAAAGGTGCTGCTCGCTCCGGAATGGATCAGCCGTATCCGCTGGAGTGAGTCATCCGCTTACGTCGATCTGACGCGAGAAAGTGTCCAGAATAGCCCGGAGTTTGACCCCAAGGTTCCGATGGACGAGACCTACGCGCACCGTTTGCATGACCACTATGAACGACCGCACCATCCCGGTCTTTGATCCACCGGTCCGATCGCTTGCCGCATGCGCCGCGAGACTTAACTTTGTCCTCAAATGGCTGCACCTCCCGGCGCAGGCCTGTGCCCTCACCCTTCACGCTTCCACCCATGACACCTGAGACCCTCCCCATCCTGTACATCAAGTCCGGTTGTCCGTGGTGCGCGGAGGCCGTCGCGTTCCTCAGCGAACACGGCATCGGCTATCGTGAACAGAATGTCAGCACCGACGCCGTGGCGCGCGCGGAAATGGAACGAAAGTCCGGCCAAAGCAAGGCCCCCACCCTCGACTGGCACGGCAAGATCCTTGCCGACTTTGGTGTAGACGAACTGGTGCCCTTTCTGCAGGGCAATGGCGTCAAGTTGGAGGACAGCTGATCGGCCGACGGACCCTTCGCCGAGGGGGGCGAACTCGGGAGTGGGGTCGCACGGACGGAGTTGACAGGCTCGCGGCCGTCCTCCTGTTGCAGCTCCACGTGCACTAACTGGAGAGGCCGCATTACCACATGATCAAAGTGGCCAGGACCACGTCCAAGTCGGCAGCCTTCACCTCACGGCCCGCCTGGAAAGCCTAGGCGCCCGACTCGGTCCGAATCGACCTCCGCGAAACCTGTGAGACTCTAGACAATTCCCGTTCAGACGGCACCCGTGGCTCCGCACCCGCTGAGCTCCCCCTTCGACATTGTAGGGGCTTCACGGATGATGACCGCGCTGGGATGGTTTGGAATCGAGTTGGTCGCCGCGTACGTCGTGGCGCGACTTAAAGTCACGTTTCGCCCTCCCCACTCCATGAGCCATCGTCCCAACCTTCGTCGCACCCTCGTCCTTCTGGCGGGCCTCGCTCTGAGCGGCCCTACTGCTCGTGCCGGCTTCAATAATCCGTTCGGCCTTCAGCTCCGCCCGCCTCCCAAGACCATGGCGGAAATCCGGGCCCCTGTCATCGTCCGCGAGGCACCCACGAACGAAGCCTCGATGGTGGAGCGGAGCGACGGGGCGGTCGAAGTGTACTTCATCACCAAACCCGCCAGCGACTCCGTGTCCTGCCTTCGCTCGGAGGACGGCGGACTCACCTGGAGCGAACCCCGCCTCGCCTTTACCTTGCCAGGCAAGGCCTACTACGCCGTGCAGGCTCTGGAAGCCGCCGACGGTTCCCTCCAGGCGGTCTATCACCTGCTGGGCGAAGGACCGGGTGGATACCGCGGTCGGCTCTACGAGGTGTATCACACCCAGTGCCGGCCGGGTGAAACGACCTGGAGTCCACCCCGGAAAGTGGTGCCGGGTTATGTGGGTTCGATCCGCGGCTTCACCCAGCTGCAGTCGGGCCGGTTGGTACTGGCGGTCGCCCAGGCGGTGCCGGAGCGCCTGCAGCCGCCGCCGTCGGGGCCCGACCTGGGCTGGCATGACACCCGGGTGTTCACGTCCGATGATCTGGGCGGATCCTGGCGCGAGTCACCGGACCGGCTGCAGGTGACCCTGCACTCGCCGAATGCGACCCGCTATGGCGCGATCGAGCCCGTGCTCCTGGAGATGAGGGACAAACGCGTGTGGATGCTGGTGCGCGATCGCCAGGGGCGGCTCTGGCAGTCGTATTCAGAGGATGGAGCGCTCCGCTGGCCGCCGTTGGAACGAACGCGCTTCATTTCGTCCGACTCGCCGGCGGAACTCCTGCGCCTGCGCGACGGACGGATTCTCCTGCTGCTCAACGCCTGCCAGAACTGGACGAACCCGCGGAGCTATGCCATGGGAGGACGAGAGGTGCTTCAGGCGGCGCTGAGCGACGACGAGGGACACAGCTGGCGGGGCTTTCGGGAGGTGCTGCACGAGACGCAGGAACTCACCCGGGGTGACCGCGGCGCGGCCTACGCCTCCGCCGTACAAAACCGGGAAGGAAAGCTCGTGGTGGTGAGTGGCCAGGGAGAGGGCAAACGCGCCATTTTCCTCCTCGATCCCGCTTGGCTGGAGGAGACACGACAAGGCGACGACCTCTCGAGTGGCCCTGTCGGCTGGACACAGTATGGCGGGCAGGGCCTGTCCCTGCGCGAGCAGGACGGAACGCCCGCACTCTCCTTCCCCGTCGCCGCAGACCGCGGCAACGGTGCCTCGTGGAATTTTCCTCTCGGTGCGGCGGGAACCCTCACCTGGCGGATGCGGGTGCCGGTCGGAGCCGGACAGGTGACGGTGAGTCTGAACGACCATTTTACCCGCGTCGACGACCGCCGTGCCAACGGAGAGGCCGTCTTCTCCATGGCTTGGCCGGAAACAACGACCGAGCAATGGAGTCAGGTCCGTTTGACCTGGTCCGGCGCGGATGGCGCGGCCGGCGAGGCGACTCTCAGCGTCGACGGGACCGTGGTGAAACGCAGCACCGTGCAGCGGGCCGCGGAGTGGGGAGTCAACTACCTCCGGCTGGACGTATCCGCCACCACCGCGGGCGGGACAATCGGGATCGCAGGTGCAGCCGCGGAGGTGGTGCCCGCGAAATCGGATTCCCGCAAGTGAACCTTGACCGTTTGGCGCATGGTGGTGAGCCAGATCTGGCCAGGCTGAACTTCGAAGAGGTAGGGATAGGAGGTGTCTCGTTTGCCGGCACGGATCACCACCACCGGCTTCGACCAGGAGGCACCGTCGTTTTCAGAAAACGCGATCGACAACTCCTGACGTTGGTTGCTGGCGGGTCGCGCCGACCACTGATGGTCGCCTCCGCGTCGCGGGTGCTCGGAGTGGCCCTCGAGGTTGGCTCGATTCCACGCGAGGAGCAGTCGTCCACTGCGAAGGCGAAGCAACATCGGCGGAGCCGTGGCGGCGTCGATCGGAGTGGGCGTCGCCGCACCCCAGGTGAGTCCGCCGTCGCGGGAGTACGCCTCGTAGAAGACTCCGAAGGTCGTGCGAATGAGCATCCAGATTCGTCCGTCGCGCAGAGGCATGACCGCCGGCTCAAGAGCACCGTCGTGATGACCGTGTCCGCCCAGATCGATGAGGTTGCTGGCCTGCCAAGTCTTCCCATCATCCTTCGACCGGTAGGTGAGGCACCCGTGCCGCCCGGGATTGCGCAGGATCTTCATGGTCGTGAAGACCAAGGTTCCGTCCTCGCATTCGACAAGGTTGCGGATCGCCCCGGTCCATTCCTCATGAAGCAGCTGCGGCGGCAGCCAGGTTTTTCCGTGGTCGAGACTGCGCGTGACGTAGGTCGGCAGTCGGACGTTCGGTCCCGGTTCACCGAGTTTGGTGTCCCAAACCCACGAGCGCTCGCGATCGTTCATGAAGGCAAGGACCAGCGTGTCGTTGCGCGTGCGAATCAGGGCGCGTTCCACCCGGACAAAGTAACGGTCGGGATCGGTGAAGAGCGGCGAGGGGGTCCACGTGAGGCCTTCATCCCGGCTAGTCAACAATTGGATACCGTCGACCGTGACGAGCGCGCCGTCGGCGAGACGAACGAACGGTCCCGCGGGCAGCGAATCCACCCACGTGACGGCACGATGGAGGGCAACACCCTCTGGCGGCGCGGCTTGGGCGGTGGCGGCAGGCGCATAACCGCCGGTGCCAATCGCGAGAATGAATGTAATCAAAGATTTCATGGGTAACAGGGGGCTCGCGCCGGACCAAATGGGTCAAATCGCATCGACGCGAGACGACCCCTGGGGTAAGCTGCCCTTACCAGTCAACGCCATGCCACCGGCCACACCGTTTGATCTCCCCCTGCGTACGTCGCTGGCCGCGCAAGTGGCGGCCTCGATTCGCAAGAGCATCGAGCAGGGCACCTGGGACACCAGCCTCCCGAGTGAACGACGGCTGTGCGAGCTCCTGCACGTGAGCCGGCCCACCGTGCGGGCCGGTTTGCGGATGCTGGCTGGAACCGGGATCATTGAAATCAGTCAAGGCCGCCGAGTGCGCATCCTTGGCACCCCAGGGCTGCCCGTCGCTGAGAAAAGAAAAGGGGTGGGCCTGATCACCCACGAGCCGATCGCGCACCTGACTTCCCGCGCCATTCAACTCCTGAGTGAGATTCGGGCGCAGTTGTCGGAGCAGGGATTTTCGATGGAGAACTTTGTCTGTGCCCAGAGCAGCGTGGCGGATCAGCAGCGTCGACTGCAGGCCTTCATCCGGCAGGGACGGGTCTTCTGCTGCGTGCTCATGTCGGTCAGTCGGGAGTTGCAGGTGTGGTTTGCGTCCCAGTCGATCCCTGCGCTGGTGCTCGGTTCCTGTCATCCGTCGGTCAAGCTGCCCTCGCTGGATGTCGACCACCGCGCCGTCTGTCGTCACGCGGCGGGCGTTTTCCTGGCGAAGGGACACCGTCGGGTGGCGCTCATCGTGCCGAATTCGGGCCTCGCCGGTTACCTCGCCAGCGAGGACGGATTCCGTGAAGGCATGGAGCGACACGGCCCCGATGCTCAGGGAATCGTGGTGCGTCACACCGGCTCCGCCCAAAGCATCAACACGCGCCTCGACGCGTTGTTCAGATCCCCTCACCCTCCCACCGCCCTGTTGGTGGCAAAGCCGCAAGATGTGTTCCTCGTCATCATCCACCTCCTGCGCCGCGGACTCGCGATGCCGGATACGGTGTCCCTCATCGCCCGCGACCATGATCACATCTTTGAAATCGCTCACCCCTCCATCTCGCACTACAGCTACCCGACTGGTAGTTTCGTTCAGACCCTGGCCCGCCTCCTCCTGCGACTGGTGAACGAGGGCTTCCTCAATCCCGAGCCTACCTACATCCTGCCCAAGTTCGTCTCCGGCGGCACCGTCAAGCCGCTCGTGTGAAACGAGGACTTCAAGGCACGTGGCGAAGTAAAATGGAGACGCGGGTGGAAGGCAGTGAGTGGCCCCTCGGGAGTGGCTTTGACTTCGGGCGGAGGGGTGTCACAACTCCTGACCCCGCCGCATGGAGTCACCCTTCACATCGTTGCACGCCTATTGGCGCATGGAGTACATTTCGGCGCCGCGGGCTCCGGAAGCGAAACGGCCGTTTTCGGAGCTGCCACTGCTGGGCGATGACCGGCAGGCCTTGATCGTCCACCGCTCCCCGCTTTCGTACCTGATGCTGAACCGGTTTCCCTACAATCCGGGTCACCTGCTGGTCATTCCATTTCGTGAGGTGTCCGACATTGAAGAGCTGAGCGATGCCGAGAGCGCCGACCTCTTCGCCACGGTGGTGTTTGGGAAAAAACTGCTTCGCACGGTCATGAAGCCGGACGGATTCAACGTCGGGTTCAATCTCGGGCGCTCGGCCGGCGGCAGCATCGATCACCTGCACGGTCACATCGTGCCGCGGTGGTCGGGCGACAACAACTTCATGCCGGTCATCGGCCAATCGCGGATTCTGCCGGAAGCGCTGGAGGCGACGTGGACGAAACTCTCTGCCGCTGCGCACGAACTCCGTCGTGGCGGCTGAAGAGCTCGGCGCTTCGGCCCAACTTCGGTGGAGGTGCAGGCTCCTCCCTGGAAGTCGATCCCGTCCCGCGATGGACGGACCTGGCTCCGACCCCGCATTTCACGTTTTCAGCACTACGCCGTCTCCGCGGACTCATCGACCCCATCTCCAACGAACATCACTGCGGCGACGGCCCCGCCTCTCCTGACCATTATTTCGTATCGATTCGAGTCGCTTCGTGATCCTTTCTGATCGGTTTCGCTTCGGACCCATTCCCTTTCCCTCCTCCCTCGCATGGCCTCTACCACGCTCCGTTTTCCGACCCCGCGTCATCTCAACCAGCTCTACGCCGGCCGCGAAGAGAACCTCTCCCTCGTCGAACGGGCCCTGGGCGTGGTGCTCGTGGCCCGCGAGGACTGGCTGAAGATCGAGGGCTCCGACGCCGACGTCGCCCGGACCGAGCTCCTCTTTGGCTTCCTCAATGACGTCAGAACCCAGGGTGTAGCGATCCGCACGAATGACTTCACCCGCATCGTCGAAACGCTGGCCCGGGGCGAAGTTGAGTCCCTCAAACAGCTGTTTGGCGAGCCGCTGGTCATTTCAACGCAACGTAAGAGCATTGCACCAAAGACCTTGGGGCAGAAGCTCTACCTGCAGTCAATGATTCGCAACCCCGTGGTGTTCGGCATCGGTCCGGCTGGTACCGGCAAAACCTACCTGGCGGTGGCGCATGCCATTAACCTATTGTTGAAGAACAAGGTACAGCGGATCATCCTCACTCGTCCGGCGGTCGAAGCGGGTGAAACCCTTGGTTTTCTGCCCGGTGACCTGCGCGAGAAGATCCTACCTTACCTGCGTCCCCTCTACGATGCGATGCACGACATGCTGGATGCCAAGGACGTCGCGGCCCTGACCGAAAAAGGGGTGATTGAAATTGCTCCCCTTGCCTACATGCGCGGGCGCACCCTGAGTCACTCGTTCGTCATCCTCGACGAAGCTCAGAACACCACGCCGGAACAGATGATGATGTTCCTCACACGGTTAGGTGAAGACTCCCGCATGGTGGTGACGGGAGATGTGACTCAGATTGACCTCCCGCGAAGCAAACAAAGTGGATTGGTCGAGGTCGGGCGGATCCTCCGTGATATCGATGGCGTGGATTTCCACTACTTCAGCGGAGCCGATGTCGTGCGTCACCCGTTGGTGCTCAAGATTATCGAAGCTTATGAGCGTTACAAAAACCCGATTGGCCAAACGGATGAAAAAGTGTGACGATTGAGAGGTGTGTCCCAGCTCGATGACCAGAAAGCCGCTTCCCGTTCCGGTGATTTTTGCCTGAGATGGCGCTGATCCGTCCATTCAAGCTCCTGCGTGGCGGTGCCGGTGGCGCGCGCCGCACCCGAAAATCCGCCAAGGTTTCGGAGAAGGTGGAGTACTTGGAATCGAGCCGGTTGGTGGCCTCGCTGATCTTCGTCGCGACGGTGGCGGCAATTGTACTGGTGAGTTTCGTCGGGGTCACGACCGCGGACCTTTCCCTCCTGCCCAATCAACGCGCGCCCGTCCGCATCGTCGCCAACGCGCCCTTCTCGTACGAAAGTTCGGAGAAAACGCGCCTGCAGGGAGAACAAATGCGGGATCGCACCCCGCCGGTCTACCGGCTCGAATTTGAACCCCTGCGCCAGTTTGAGGCGAACATCCGGGAGCTATTGGCGGGGCTGGAGAAACTGGAAAAGGAACAACCGGGCGCGCTCAGCCGTCCGGCGGCCCTGACTCCCCTCGTCGACGCGTTCAACGAAAAGGGACCCTACCGCGTCAATGTCGACCACGTCGCCCTGCTCGGTGAGGTGGGTGACGCCGCGGCGCGTTACAAGCTCGTGGAAAGTGCGCTGGTGGTCCTGCGCGAGATCTACGCCGAAGGCGTGCACGATGGCAGCATCCTCGGCGGGCAGACCGAGGGACGTGTGACGGTGTTTCGCATCCTCAAGCAGAGCGGCGAAGTCGCGCAACGTTCGGTCCAGTCACTCGAGGAGGCGCACACGTTTCTCCGCATCAACCTCGCGGCCGAGGGCATGGGCAAGGAAACCCACCTCGCCCTGTATCGAATTTTCCAAAACGGTCTCACTCCCAACCTTATCTACGACCGGGCGGCGACGGAGCGGCTGCAAAGCGACGCCATGCGGGCCCTGCGGCCGGCGACGGTCAACGTGGCCCGCGGGCAAACGCTGGTGGAACAGGGCACTCGCGTATCCGCCGAGCAGTACGAGATGCTCCAGGCTCACCGGAAGTACCTGATGGAGAACGCGAACCTCGAATTCAACGAGGGCCTGCAGCTCTTCGGGCGAATCCTGCTGGTGCTCGCGATGGTGCTGGCCAGCCTCTTCTACATCCGGATGGAGGACCACGAAACCGTGCAGAGCAACAGTCGCCTGGCCCTGCTGGCGTTGACGGTGGTCGTCAATCTTGGGCTCGTGCGCGCCACCTACTCGATGGGCAGCCTGCCCTTCTTCGTCGAAAACGCAGCGGCGGGTTCCCTGCTCCCCTACCTCGCACCGACCGCCCTCGCCCCGCTCATCGTGGCCATCCTGATCAACGCCGGCAGCGCCATCTTCATGGCGCTGCTGATCTCCATTTTCACCGGGGTCATTTACGGCAACCGCCTCGACCTGCTGGTGCTCACCTTTCTCGCCTCGATGGTGGCCATTTTCGCCTCCCGCTCGAGTCGCAAGCGCGGCCGGGTGGTGCGCGCCGCCATTCTCGGAGGACTGACCGTGGCCGGGTTTGCCCTGCTGTTTGGAGTGGTGGATCAACTACCGGTGGCGACCGTGCTGAAGCAGATGGGCGCCGGGCTGGGCACCGGGTTGCTGACCGGTGTCGTGGTGGTCGGGCTGCTGCCGGTCCTGGAAGGGCTGTTCCGCCGGACCACGGACATCACGCTGCTCGAACTGACCGACTTCAATCACCCGTTGTTGCGACTCATGCAGCTGGAGGCGCCGGGTTCGTACCACCATTCCCTGGTGGTGGCGCAGCTGGCGGAAAACGCGGCCAATGCCATCAACGCCAATCCGCTGCTGGCCCGGGTCTGCGCGCTCTTCCACGACATCGGCAAGACGACCAAACCGGATTATTTCACCGAGAATCAACGGGATGCGATCAATCCGCACGACGATGCCAATCCATCGCTATCCGCGTTGATCATCAAGGCCCACGTCAAGGATGGGGTGGACCTGGCGTTGAAACACAAACTGCCCCGGGCGGTGATTGATGTGATCCAGCAGCATCACGGCACGACCCTGATCCGCTACTTCTTCCAACGGGCGGTGCAGGAACTGGCCCGACCGCCCGCCACGCGCGGCACGACTGCGGATCTTCGTGAGTCCGCCCACCGGGGCGACGCGGCGCGCGTCTGCGAGACAACCTACCGCTACGATGGCCCCAAGCCCCAGTTCAAGGAAAGCGCGATCATTCATCTCGCCGACATGTGCGAAGCGGCTTCGCGGTCCATGCGCAAGGTCACGCCGCAGCATCTCGGCGAATTGATCGAGCAGATATTCCGCGCCAGCATGGCGGACGGACAGCTGGACGAAGCTCCTCTGACCCTCGAAGAGCTGAACCAAATCAAGAGCAGCTTCAATTTCACGCTGCTCAACATGCTGCACAGCCGCGTGGCCTACCCCGCAGCGGGCGCCTCCCCGGCCCTGCTTCCGGAGCGGCAGGCCGCCACCTGAAGCCCATGGGCCGAACCCTGCCGAAACGCACGATCGGCCTCGCCAACCAGCATCCGGGATTGTCGCTGAACCGGGCGGCGGTCACCCGGATGGTGCGGGTTCTCGACGCGGAGTTTCGCTACGCGGCGGCCGACCTCCCGACGCTCAGCGATGCCGCGGTGCGCCGTGCGCATCGGCACGTGAGCGAGTCCGCGGAGCCGGACGGGCCGCCACCCGCAGTACCCGCCGGCGAACTCTCCCTCGTGTTTCTGACCGATCCCGCTCTCGCGGCGCTGCACGCCCAGTTTCTCGACGATCCCAGTTGCACGGATGTGATCACGTTTGAAGGCAGCGAACTCGACGGAAGTGCCGGCGAGGTGTGCGTGTCGGTCGACACAGCCTGGGCCTACGCACGGGATCACGGCCGGTCGTTTGCCGAGGAGCTGACCCTGTACCTCGTGCACGGCTGGCTGCACCTGGCCGGCTATGACGACCTGCAACCGCAGAAGAAACGCCGCATGCGGGCCGCCGAAGCGCGCGCCATGGCCCTGCTGCAGGCTGCCAAAGCGGTGCCTGAGTTCCGACTCACAGGTGAGCCCCAGGTGAGGTCGGCGTCGCCTTCGTCGCCCCGGCGAAAATCCACGGTCACCCGCGCTTCCTAGCGCCTCGATTTGCGCAAGTTGGCGTCTCCGTACACAGGTTCTGGCTTCGTGGACCCTCTGGCCGCGCGTCGGTTCAATCGAATGTGAGGCGGGTTGCAAACCACTGCCAATGCGATCCCGGCCGGGTCGGGAAACGCAGAAAACCGGTTGCGCCGGGCGGGGCTAGGAGTGACGATCTGGTTGATTCATGCCCGCCGTGTCCTCCCGACTTACCAAGCTTCGAAATGCCTTCCTCACGGGACTCGCCCTGCTGGCCCCGCTGGCGGTGACGTTCATCGTCTTCTCCTGGCTGGTCGACGCCATCGGCGGACGCTTCCGTCCCTTCTTCTTTTTCGCACTGCCGGATACACTGCGGGATCACCCGAGTCTTTCGATTGTGTGGAACGTGCTCGCGACGCTGCTGGTGCTCTGCCTGGTGACGCTGTTCGGCTATGTATCGCGCTACGTCCTCGGCCGGTTCTTCGGCCAACTGCTGGAGCGCTTCGTGCAAAGCATTCCAGGCGTCAACGCCGTCTACAACACGGTGAAACAGATCGTCGGGACCTTCAGCGCCCAGAACCGGAACCTCTTTTCGAAAGTCGTACTGATTGAGTTTCCGCGCAAAGGCACCTGGTCGCTGGCGTTTCTGACCAACCGTACCCAGGGAGAGCCCCAGCTCAAAACGGCCCAGGAGGTCTGGACCGTCTTTGTGCCGACCACGCCTAACCCGACCAGCGGCTTCCTCATCATGCTTCCGCGCCACGAGATCATGGAGTTGGACATGAGTGTGGGTGATGGCATGAAGATGATCATTTCTGGCGGCGCCGTGGTGCCGCCTTGGCCGTCGCCGGTCGCAGGCGAAACCGAGACGGCACACGGTCGCTTCACCGCCTCGCGAAGCTGAACGCGGAACCAACGAGCCGGCCCCTGTCCGACACCGTGTCCAAGCCGAGCCTCGCCTCCGATGTCTGGATTCTGGGTCGTCGCCCGGCGAGCGACCGATTCCAGCCCTACCTGACGTTTTCGGAGGAGCACGGGCGCATGACCGCCTACGTTCGCATTTCTCGAAAAGCCTCCAGCCCCTCGGTTGCGCTCGACCTCTTCGACGAGGTGTCCCTCGTCGTCGAGGCTGCTCCGCAGGGCCAGGTGTGGTTTGTCAAGGAGGCCCAGGTGCTGGCCCGGCATGCCCTGATCGGCCGCAACTACGAGGCATTGAAGCACGCCTCCGAGTTTGCCGCCACCGTGGCCCAGAATGATGTGCCGGAGGAAGGCCGCGCGAAGGTCTACGAACTGCTGCGCGTGGCGTTCAGCGCCTTTTCGACCTCGAGCCGGCCCGACGTCGTACACTTCAAGAGTCTGTATTGTTTCGCCCGTGACGAAGGCTACCCGGTCCGGCAGCAGTGGTTTCCCACCCTACCCGCGGAGCAGCGGCTGAGGGTGGACCAGCTCCTCCGCACCCCGCTCGGGGAATTGGAGGCGGCCCCCGACAGCGAAACGCTCCGGGCCACGGCTGAATTGCAGGAACGGCTGCACGAGTACCTGCGCGCCTTTACTGAACTGCGGATCGAGTGACGCCCATGCGCCTCCGCCGTTTTTCGCGTCGCCGCACCCGCCGTCACCGGTCATGACGTTCAACCTCGATGAACGCTCCGCCTCGTTGAGTGTGGGGGAACTGGCCGACTTCGCTGTCGGCCCGAAACCAGGCACGGGACTCGGCGCGGGACTCTGGCGCGCGCAATTGGGGACACTCTGGCACCAGCAATTGCGAGGCAAGGCGGCGGCAGAGGGCACCGCCGCCGAGTTCGAGGTCACGATCGAGGCCTGGGTCGCACACCGCGGCTGGAGACTGCTGCTGACGGGGCGCATCGATCAGGTCCTGCCGTCGGTCGGACCCGGAGGGGCTACCCTGCTGCGCGAAATCAAGACGGTTTCCCGCCCGCTGCCCGAATCCGAGGAGTCGCTGCGCGCCACCTACCCCGAATACTTCTCCCAGATCGCCACCTACGTCGCCCTGCGCCGCATCGCCGAGCCGGCGGCGCGCGTGGCCGGTCAGCTCATGTTCGTCGAGATCGGCACCGGGGCCCTGCAGCCCGTGCCGATCGACCGCACGGACGAGGATCGCTTCACCGAGCGTCTCGACGTGCTGGTGACGTTCCTCGAATCCCGCCATCGCGCCCGCGAACGCGCACGGCACCTCCGCTACCGACCCGCCTTCGACACCTTGCGCATCGGCCAGGAGTCGACCCGGCACGACCTCGAGCAGGCGCTGGCACGGTACCG
The DNA here is from genome assembly GCA_046346755.1 of Opitutaceae bacterium. Classification (GTDB taxonomy): domain Bacteria; phylum Verrucomicrobiota; class Verrucomicrobiia; order Opitutales; family Opitutaceae; genus UBA6669. The sequence continues at coordinate 168,375 of JAXMHM010000011.1, forward strand.
CTTCGTCGCCTTCGAGGCGCCGACCGGCTTCGGCAAGACCGGCCTTCTGCTCGAATGCGCCCTGGCCCAGCTCAAGTCGGGACACTGCGAACGCATTCTCTACCTCACGAGCAAATCGACGGGACAACTGCAGGTCGTGCGCACGCTCCGGACCATGACCGCCCGCGCTCCCGACGACCCGGCCGGAGGCACGCCGCTGGCCATCTGGCAGGTCCGGGCCAAGACCGAGCACTGCATCAACACCATTTTTCACTGCACCCGCGAGAGCTGTGCCTACCTGGCCGAAGCGGCTGAGCGCTGGCCAACCAGCGGTTTGTCCCGGTTTTACCTGATGGACGATCATCCCCGCGACCTCGACACGCTGCGACAGGCGGGACGCGACGCGCAGGTGTGCCCCTACGAGATCACCCGCGCGGCACTGGCGTTCAACGATGTGTGGGTGGGCGACTACAACTACGTCTTTGCGCCCCGCAACCGGCGCCTCTTTTTCGACCAGCTCGGCTTCGACCCGGCGCGGACGCTGCTGATCCTGGATGAAGCGCACAATCTTCCGTCGCGGGCGGCCGACAGCCGCTCCTACGTCGTTAACTCGGCTGATGCCCATGCGGTGCTGGCGGAGCTCGACCATCATGGAGCGAAACCGTCCCTCATCCGGGCCTGGGACGCCTGGACCTATCTCCTGGCTTCACTGCCGGTGTCCGATGCGGTCGACCTCGCGACCGAGGACGACCTCGCGGAGGTCCTGCGTCGCGTCGCGGACGAAGTGTCGGCCGGTGGCGTCGATCCGTCGGTGCTGGCGCCCGGACTGGCGGACCGCCTGTGGGAAACGCTCGAACTGGTGGAATGGCTCAAGGACACCACCCTGCGCACCCTGCTCTGGTGTCCCCGGCCGGGAGAACTGCGCTTCACCTGCATCGACGCCTCGGCGGCGATCGGTGCCACGCTGCGGACCTTTGGAGGGGTGTTGCTGGCCAGTGCGACGCTGGGACCCCTGCCGGAATTTGCTCAATCGGTCGGGTTGTCCGCGGCGACCGACCCCTCGCTCGCGTTACCGGAGTCGCCCGGCGTGCCCATGCCTGCGCTCGACCGGGTGGTGGCTGAGACGCCCTGGCGGGAAGGTGCGTATCGAATTGGTTATGACCTGCGTGTCGACACCCGGTTTCGCCACCGGGCGGCCCATGCCCCAACGACGGCCGCGACGGTGGCACGGCTTCACCAGGCTGCGAAGTCCTGTGTCGCCGTTTTCTTTCCAAGCTACAAGTACGCGGAGATGATCGAAGAGCAGATGGCGAAGCGGTTTGTTTCCCTTCGCGTGGTCATTCAACCGAAACTCTCGGACCTGGGGGCGCAGTCGGCCTGGGTGGACGAGTCACTCGTCTTTGCGGACGTGCTCTTCCTGGTCCTCGGCTCCAGTTTCGCCGAGAGCATCGACGTGCTCGGAGGGCGCATCAGTCACGCCATGGTCGTGGGTCCCGCCCTGCCCGAGGTCAACGCGGTGCAGGCGGCGCGGTCCGAGCTTTTCGGAGGCAACCGCACCCCCGATGCGTTCCGGCGTGTGTACCAGATTCCCGGCATGCAAAAGGTGAACCAGGCGCTCGGCCGGCTGGTGCGCGCACCCGGACACCGGGCCGCGGTGCTGCTCCACTGCGCCCGTTTCGCGGAGGTGAGTTATGCCTCCCTGCTGGCGCCCGACTACCAGTTCGGCACCAACCTCACCACGGACAACGAACTGGAAACCTGGCTCACGCTTGGGGAAACCTCACCCTCTGAGCAGGGCAGCTAAGCCAGCGTGGTCCATTCGCCGGCGATCTTCTCCAACGGGAGACGCCCACCGATGCCAAACGGAGCGGCCAGGACGGACTGGGTTGAAATGCGTCCGGACGCAATACGCAGCGTCGGCCAGCCCAGTCGGGACCGGTGGTAGAGGTCGGGGTGGGCACCGAGGGCCACATCCTGGATCTCCGGCGGCCACAGGGAGAGACCGGGAAAGTAGTGATGCCCGTTGCGCTCGACGCTCTCGATGCCGAGCAATGCCTGGGCGGCGAGGTCCTGCTGCACGGCGACCGGTCCGATGTTGGACAGGTCCTCGCCTGACTGCAGCAGGGGCGTCGCCCGTCCGGCAGAGCGATGCCGGATCAGACTCGCGTGGGCGATGCCCTTGAACAGGCCCTTGCAGTTCTTGTGGCTCGTTCCGCTGTAGCCCAGGGCGAGGGCCTGGCGCAAATCCGCCGGTTCGGCGTCGGATTCGTCAATGATGATCGGGGGACGGTCCTTCCAGCCCGTCAGGTCCCCCAGCGCGGGGTCGAGTGCAACGGCCCGGGCCAGGGGCTGTTCGACAAAGAGCAGGCCGGGCAGCACCTCGCGCAGCGTTGCATCCGCCTCCACCCGTTTCCAGAACGTCCGGAACGCCTCCGCGGAGGAAAAACTCTCGTTGCCATCAATGGTGAAGGCCAGACGCCGGTCGACCTGACGGACCAGCACCGCAAAGATCGCCTTCAACCGGGCCAGAGCGGCGTCGGGCTGGTTGCCGTCCACCTTCAGCTTGAAGTGGAAAAGCCCATACGCACGGATGCTGGCCTCGAGCGACTGCGGCAGCCCGTCGTCAACCCGCGCTTCAGGACTGATGTCCAGGTCGGTCAGGGGGTCGAGCAAACCCACCGTATGGCGGCAGACGATGGACGCCAGAGGATGTTCCGGCAGCAGGCTTGAGGCGCGTAGCGTCCGCAATTCCGGATGCACGTCGCCCAAATGGATCCCGAGTCGCTCCTCGCGGACCAGCTTTGACACGGTGGATCGTGCCGCCGACGCCACCGCCTCCAGGATGGCCCGTTCGACCATCGACGTGCCAAACTGGGCCAGCAGCGGAGGGTGCTGATGCTGTTTCGCCCACTCCGCCTGCCTGCCCTTCAGTTCGGTCCAGAAGCGAAACGGCTCGGCCGCGGGCAACGTGGCGGCGGTCGTGGCGGCATGACAGATCACCGCCATCATGTCCTCGATTTCCGACGGGATGTCCCGGGACGGATCCTTTGTGAACCACTTTGGCGGCAGGTGGTCGGCGACCAGTCCCTCGCTCACTCCAAACGGAGTTTCCACCTTCAGGCGGAGAAACACGTGAGGCACCTCCACCATGGTCACAATCCCGTACCGGAACGGCAAACGGGATCGCAGGGCGACGCGGAGGAGTTCGGCTGACTTGACGGAGACGGGAATCACAGTCCACCAGTGTCCGACGGATGAGACGCTCGGCAAGCCCTCATGTGGAGGGAGCAGAATTCGATTGAAGGGAACCTCGGCGAGTCTTTAGGCGAGGGACTTCTTCTGTCCGAAGAGGTACTTGTCGATCTTGTTGGCGGTGATCACCCCGTAGTTGATCGTGCCAAGCCAGCCTGACATGATGATCCCCACGCTGCCGGCGTGAAACAAACCGGGCAGAACCTCCGGGAGGTCCATCGACACCTTCAGGCCTTCGAACTTGGTGCCAAACGACGTCCCGGCCGAATGGGTGGTGTAGCGCTCGATGGTGCGAGGCGTTGCCGCCTCCGTCCAATCGATCTTGCCGCGGACATCCGGGATGAAACGCTCGAGGGCAACCAACGACTCTTCGATCAACCGGCGCTTGTGGACCTCGTACTCCGCGTCGGACAGCGCTTTCCAGTCCGGGTAGCGTCCGTTGAGCGAGACCACCACCGTGTAGCGATCGGAGCCGGGACGCGTGTCGGGGTAGTAGACGGAAAACGTCCGGCTGGTCGTGTGAAAATCGGTCAACTCCTCACTGCTGAACGTCGGTGCACTTGAGGTGAACACGAGATCACCGATATGGGGAATGCTCTCCCCCTTGCGGATTCCCAGGTACACCTGACACGAGGATGAATTGATGCGCACGGCCTCGGCGGCGGCGATGTAGGCGGCGGGAAAGTGTTCCGCGCCGGTGAGCGAGAAAATCGTATTGCGAATGTTGGCGTTGGAGAGGACCGCCTTGGCGCGCACCACCCTGCCCCCTTTGGCCACGATGCCGACGACCACCTTGCGACCGTCGCGCTCTTCGACCAGGACGCGCTCCACCAGCACCCGCTTGCGGCACTCGACGCCATTCCGCTTCAGTTCGTCGATCATCTTCGCAATCAACAAATCGGATCCACCGCGGAACGTGAACACCCCCGCCCCCATGAAGTTCGAAAAGACAATGCCGTAGGTGATGGCCGGGTCGTCCAGGGTGGAGCCATTGGCGTAGGCGATCGGCTCCATCAGGAGCCGGTGCACGTCGGCCCGACCGGGAAAAAACCGCTCGAACAACTCCCGCGTGGTTTCCGGGTTGTTGTCGTAGTAGTTCATCGACCTCAGGTAGTCATAGAACCGTTCGACCGTTTCGCGGGGCAATTTGAACTGTTCCACCAGCACGCGCGTGTAGTCGTCCCGGGTGAAGGTCGTCCACACATCCATCTGGGGATTGACGAACCGGATGTCCTTCAGCTGTACAATCGAATCGGCGATTTCCTTGGTCCAGTACTTGCGACAGGACTTGATCATGCCGCTGGGGAATCCGTGCAGCGAAATGTCGAAGATATGTCCCCCTTTTCGCGTGAACCACGTGGCCAGGCCGCCAAACTGGTAGTGATGCTCCAGCAGCAGCACGCGATGGCCCGCCTTCGCGAGCACGTTCGCTCCGGTCAGCCCGCCCAAGCCGCTGCCAATCACGATGACATCGTACTCGTCCGCGGTTCCTTTAAGCCAGTCGTAAGCCATGGAAACCGGCAAATGAGGTGGCCGGACGGCAAAGCGCAACAGGGAAGTCGGAGATGCAAGGAGAAGGCCGGACCGGCTCCAGGGAACTCGGCCGGGGTCCTGCAGGACACAACTGAAACCTGTGCCTTAGGGTCTATTGCGGGCAGTCTGCCGCAAAGGTGTTGACCCCACTGGTGCCCTCACCGCTCTCTTTCTACCTTATGATCATCTCTTTCCCTCATTACCGATCGCTGGTTGGGGCTGTGCTGCTGGCGGTGAGCTCGCTGACCGGGCTCTATGCTGCCGAGGCCCAGCCCTTTGCGCACGAGGCGAGCGATCTGGTTCCCGAAAATGGCGTCACCTTTGGCAAGCTGCCCAATGGCTTGCGTTACGTGGTGATGGCCAACAAGGAACCGAAGTCGCGAGCATCGCTGCGCTTGCTCGTCGATGTTGGCTCATTGCATGAGAACGAGGATCAACGGGGGCTGGCCCACTTCCTGGAACACATGGCCTTCAATGGCAGCACCCACTATCCGCCGGACAAGCCATTGGTGGAGTTCTTTCAACGCATGGGGATGAGCTTTGGCGGCGACACCAACGCCAACACCTCCTTCGACCGCACCCTGTATTTGCTCGAGTTGGCCGACACCAAGACCGAGACCCTCGCGGAAGGTCTGCAGGTGTTCGCGGACTACGCCGGCGGCCTGCTGCTGGGGAAGGAAGAACTCGACCGCGAGCGAGGCATCATTCTCAGCGAAAAGCGGGCGCGCGACAGCGTCGATTTCCGCACCTTCGTCGCCCAGTTTGAATTTGCGCTTGGCTCGACCCGTTTCCCCTCGCGCATCCCCATCGGTCTGGCCGAAGTCATCGAGAAAGCACCGCGCGAGCGCTTCGTTGAGTTCTATGACACGTGGTACCGGCCGGAACGCATGGCGGTGGTGATCGTCGGCGATTTTGACGCCGCCCAGGTTGAAAAGCAGATCGTCCATGCCCTCTCCGGAGTGGCGGCCCGGGCCCCGGCGCGAGCCAACCCGGACCTCGGCAAGGTTGCGCCCACGCCCGGCCTGCACGTCCACGTGCATCCGGAGTCCGAGTCACCCAATACGAGCATCAGCATCAGCACGCTGACCGCCATCACGGCGAAACCCGATACGGCGGCCAATCGAGTGAAAGTGCTGCCCCGCAACATGGCCCACGCCATGATCAATCGTCGCTTCTCGAATCTGGCGAAGAAGGAGAATGCCGCCTTCATCAGTGCGCGGATCTATGCGTCGGAACAATTCGACCTCTTCCGTGAGGCTTCGCTCGATCTCAACGCCAAGGCGGAGCAGTGGTCCGCCGCACTGGCCGTGGGCGAACAGGAACTGCGGCGGGCCCTGCAGCACGGCTTCCAGCCGAACGAGCTGGCTGAAGTGCGCGCCAACTACCTCAACAGCCTGGAACAGGCGGTCAAAACCATCTCCACGCGTCGTTCACCGGACCTCGCGGACGAACTCACGCAGGATCTCTTGAACGACAAGGTGTCCACCGATCCGCGCGCCGATCTCGCCCTCTTCAAGCCGGTGCTCGAGAAGATCACAGTCGAAGACTGCGTCGCCGCGCTCCGCGAGACCTGGAGTGCCGACCATCGTTTTGTCATGGTCAGCGGCAATGCGGTCATTCCCACCGGCACCGTCGCGGTCACATCCGCCTTCGAGGCCTCGCGCGCCGTGGCTGTCGCAGCGCCTGCCGCGGAGGCGGCGGTGGCCTGGGCATACACCGACTTTGGGCCGGCCGGAAAGGTCACGTCGCGCGACGTCGTCGCCGATTTGGAAATCACCCGCGTCGTGTTCGCCAACGGTGTCCGGCTGAACCTGAAGAAGACCGCTTTTGAAGCGGAACGCATCGGCCTGGTCGCCCGGGTGGGCTCCGGCACGATTACGGAGCCCAAGGACAAACGCGGGCTGGCCTCGCTGGCCGGCGGCGTCTTCGATGCCGGCGGACTGGGCCGTCACAGCACCGACGACTTGATGCGGATTTTCGCCGGCAAAAATGTCTCGGTTGGATTCCGTCCGGGCGCGGACGCATTTGAATTTGTCGGCGGCGCTTCACCACGCGATTTGCTGCTGGCCCTGCAATGGCTGACCGCAAAACTCACCGATCCGGGCTACCGCCCGGAGTCCCTGCGTCTCGCCCACAAGAGCATCGAGCAGATGTTCAATGGCTTCGCCCACACCCCGAACGGCCCCCTGGCGACCGAGGTGGCCAACCTCCTCGGTGGTGGCGACCCCCGGTTCGGTACCCCGCCCAAAGAGGTCCTGCTCTCCCGGACCCTCGGCGAAGTCCGCGACTGGCTTGCGCCGCAGTTTGCCAAGGGCGCGATTGAAATCGCCCTGGTCGGTGACCTCGACATCGATGCCAGCATCGACGCGGTCGCGAAGACCCTGGGTGCTCTGCCCGCACGAGAGTCCAAGCCAGCCCTCAACGAACTCCGTACCGTGAAGTTCCCGAGCACGCCCTTCACCAAGGACTATACCATCAGCACGCAAATTCCGAAGGGACTTGCTGTGTTTTACTGGCCGACCACCGACGGGTTCGATGCCCGCACCGCCCGGCGGCTGAACCTGCTGGCCAGCATTTTTGCGGATCGCATGCGGGTGATTATCCGGGAACAGATGGCCGGCACCTACAGTCCGTCGGTGCGCAGCAATGCCAGCGATGTTTATCCGGGGTACGGTTACCTGATGGGAGCGGTGGACATCGATCCCAGCATGACCCAGAAGATCTCGGAGGCGGTCGACGCGATCAGCGCCGACCTGCAGGCCAAGGGAGTGAACGAGGATGAGTTGACCCGGGCGAAGCAGCCCATCCTGACCAGCGTGCGCGAAAGCGCCCGCACCAACGGGTACTGGCTGGGCAGTGTGGTTTCTCGCGTACAGGAGAAACCCATCGTGCTCGAGTGGGCGCGCACCCGCGAATCCGACATCGCCAGCATCACCGCGGAGGAAATGAGTCAGCTGGCCAAGACCTACCTCGGCGCCGCCCGCGAGTCGCGGGTGGTCATCCTCCCGGCAGCCAAGGCGACTCCGTAGTCTCACCCCGTCAGCGCGGGGCCGCGGCGATTTTCGTCGCGACCCCGGCCGGTTGCACCCACCGTGCGCGGGAGGGAACCACGACGCCGGACCGGGTCTGTCTTCCCGCCGAACCGTGCCATGAAGAAACTCAAAGACCAGATCCTCGAACTGCTTCGCGCCCCCCAGTATCGTCCGCTTGACGAGACCGGCCTGAGCAAAGCCCTGGGACTCGACAAGAAACGCCGGAAGCTGCTGACCCACGAAGTTCGACTGCTGGCCTCTGCCGGTTTGGTGCAGCGCGTCAAGGGCGACCGACTGGCCCTGGCCGAGCCCGAGGAGTCCGACCTCATCACCGGCCGCATCAGCTTCCGGCAGAGCGGACACGCGTTGGTTACCCCCGATCGGCGCATCAACGAACGGGGACCGGCGGAGGCGAGCTACTTCATTCCCGCCGAAGAAACCGATGTGGCCCTGCACGGCGACCGCGTGACCATTCGGCCGGAGGCCAAGTCCGGCGGTGGCCGTATTCCCGGACGCGGCGCCTTTGGCGGTGAGCGGGAGCAACGCGCCCGGGTGGTGCGAGTGGTGGAGCGGGCCCGCGATACGCTGGTCGGTCAACTCAAACGGGTGCGGAATGCGTTCTACGTTTCGCCCGACGACCCCCGGTTTGTCCATGACATTTCCGTACCTGATCCGGCGACGAGCCTCCCGCGCGAAGGCATCCAGCCCGGCGACAAGGTGGTGGTAAAACTGAAGTCGTGGACCGAGCGTCACCGCATCCCGGAAGGCGAGGTAATCGAGCGCCTGGGCAAGACCTTTGAGCCGCGGGCCGAACTGGCCGGCGTATACCGCAAGTTCGACCTCACCCCGGAGTTTCCGGATGCGGTCCTGGCGGAAGTCGCCAAACTCCCCGACGAGGTGGGGCCCGACGAGGCGCGCGGGCGAGAAGACTACCGGGAAAAGGCGGTGTTCACGATCGACCCGGATGACGCCAAGGACTTTGACGACGCGCTCAGCCTGGAGGAGCTCGATCAGGGTGACGTCCGCATCGGAGTGCACATTGCCGACGTCTCCGCCTATGTACGCCAAGGCACCGCCCTCGATCGCGAGGCGCAACGGCGCGGAAATTCCACCTATCTGGTCGGGACGGTGGTTCCGATGCTGCCCGAAAAACTCTCGAACGGACTGTGCTCCCTCGTCGAAGCGAAAGACCGCCTGTGCAAGGCGGTCTTCCTGACCTTTGACAAACGCGCGCGACTGAAAGGGACGCGGTTTGCCAACACCATCATTCGCAGCCGGAAACGCCTGACCTACAAGCAGGCCTACGGATTGCTTTTCACCGACGACCTGGCGGCGATCCGGGCGCTCCCGCTACCCGCCAAGCACCAGACCGGCTCCACCGGCCGCGCCCTGCGCTCCCTGACCGATGCCGAACTCACCGATCTCCAAGGGTGGATCCGGAAGCTGTGGTCCGTGGCCAAGCGCCTGCGCGAGCAGCGCATGGCGGCCGGCTCCCTCGACCTCGACATGCCGGAGACCAAGATCTACGTCGACGCCGAGGGTTACGCCGAGCGCCTGGAACGCATTGAACACGACGAAAGCCATCAGCTGATCGAGGAGTTCATGCTCGCCGCCAACGAGGCGGTGGCGCAGGCAACCCGCGAAAAACGCCTCCCTTCGCTTTATCGGGTGCACGATGAACCGGACTCCGAAAAACTCGGCGAATTGCGGGACTTGCTGGCGACCTTCCACGTCAAAACGGGCGACCTGACCAAGCGTCCGGAGGTCGTCAAACTCCTCGCCACGCTCGCGGACCACGCGCAGGGCTATTCCTTGCGGAGCCAGCTGCTGCGCAGCTTGAAGAAGGCGGTGTACCGGGCTTCCCCGGACGGCCACTACGGACTCAACAAGTCAGACTATACGCACTTCACCTCTCCGATCCGCCGCTACTCGGATCTGGTCGTGCACCGCGTGTTCGACCAAGCGCTGGTGAAGAAGACGTCGCGAGACGCGCATTCTGACGGCAGGCGCCCCTCCTACTCGGCCAGCCAGATGGACAGTCTGGGCGAACACCTCAGCCTGACCGAGACCAACTCGCAGGAGGCCGAACGGGAGTCTCAGAAGATCAAACTCGTCGAATTCTTCGAGCGGGAGCTGCACAAGAAGATCAAGACGCGTTTTGCCGCCATCATCACCGACGTTCGCGGGCAGGGGCTGTTCATTGAGCTGACGGAGTCGATGACCTTTGGTTTCCTCCCCTTGGCTTCACTCACGGACGACCAGTACCTGCCGACCGCCGACGGCACCGCGCTGATCGGGCGTCGAACCAAACGCAAACTGGGACTGGGCGACCGACTCGACGTCGTCGTGGCCGGCGTAGACCGCTTCAAGCGTCAGATGGATTTCAAACCGGCCTGACCGGCTCGCCACTGGCGTTTCCGCGGTTCCTGGATAGGCTCCTTCCCACATGAAGCACTACGTCTTTGCCGATCAATTTCGGGCCGTCTACATCAAGGCGGTCGACAACTATCGCCGAGGCCACCGCGGCACCGCTGGATTTGTGAGTCCGTCGGAGGCCGCTTTCCTCGCCGAAAACGGAATCACGGTTCAGCACCTCTACGACTACGCGGAGGACGACGTGAATGGGGGCGAACCCGGTTATGACCGGGCTCTGGCGATCGAGCTCGTGCGCCGTGACTACTTTCTCAACGTCCAGAACGGACAGGCGAGCACGACGGTGCTGGATGAGGACTCCCTGCCCCCCAAGCAGGCGGAGGCCTCCGGCATTCCCTGGCTGCCGCGGATTATTCCCAAGGCAAGGGCCAAGCTCCGCGGAGAACTACCCGCGAGCCTGATGTACAGCTGTGGCGGGGATCGGAACTTCTTCCGGACCCACGATATTCATCCCGCCGAGTTTCTATCGCTCGTCTGGCGTAGTCGCGACCACGATGAGGTGATCATTGACTGGGTCGCGCGCCGCAGCGCCGCGAAGTCCTGAGACGGAGTTTTTGGACAGAAGTTAGGATATGGCGGTCCGCGGGTTGACGCAGACCGGTTGAGTCATACTGTGGCCGGGTCTTTCAGCCGGGGCGGCTCGCCCGTTTCGGTTCCGGTGTCCGTCATCCCCTTCCGCAACCCATGACCTATTCACTCAAGATCAATGGCCAGGCGCGCACGGTAAACGTTCCCCCCGACACCCCACTCCTGTGGGTGCTTCGCGATCACCTCGACCTGGTGGGCACCAAGTATGGTTGCGGCATGGGCCTGTGTGGCGCCTGCACCATTCACATCAACGGGGTGCCGATGCGTTCCTGCCAAATGCCAGTGGGCACGGCGGTTGGGATGCAGATCACCACCATCGAGGGGCTCTCGGCGGAGTGCAGTCACCCGGTCCAGCAAGCCTGGATTGAAGAGGACGTGGCCCAGTGTGGCTACTGCCAGTCCGGGCAGATCATGACGGCGGCAGCGCTGCTCAAATCCAATCCGAAACCCTCGGACGAAGACATCACCAACGCCATGGCAGGCAATCTCTGCCGCTGCGCCACCTACCAACGCATCCGGCAGGGGATCCATCGCGCGGCCGACCTTGCGGCCGGAAAGGCGGTGGCATCATGAGCACCCTGATCGCACCTCCGATGGATCGGCGCGCCTTTTTCAAGATTTCCGGGCTGGCCGGCGGCGGTTTGCTGCTCGGCACCTACCTGTCATTCACCGACGAGAGCGACGCCGCGGCGCCGGTGGAGAAAGGGCTGGGCGGTGGCGCCAGCCTCAACGCCTTTGTCCGCATCGCGCCCGACGGTCGGATTTATATCGCAGCCCACACCCCGGAGTGCGGCCAGGGGGTGCGGACCTCCATGCCCATGCTGGTTGCCGAGGAGCTGGACGTCGACTGGCGCCAGGTGACCGTCGAACTCGTCCCCCTCGACGCCGCCTACGGTGCCCAGTTTGCCGGCGGGAGCACGACCACGCCGCGCTGCTACACTCCGCTTCGGCAAGTGGGTGCGACAGCCCGGCTCATGCTCGTGGCCGCGGCCGCCAAGCGCTGGTCCGTGCCGGAGGCCGAGTGCCGGACGGAAAACGCCAAAGTCGTCCACCCTGCAAGCAAGCGTTCGCTGAGCTATGGTGAATTGGCGGCAGAGGCGGCGAAGCTGCCTGTACCGGACTCCAAGTCCGTGGTCTTGAAGGACCCCAAGGATTTCAAGGTCATCGGGCGCCGCATCAGTGGCGTCGACAACCCCGCCCTGGTAAGTGGCAAGGCCCTCTTCGGCATCGACCAGAAACTGCCGGGTATGCTTTACGCCGTGTTCGAGAAATGTCCGGTATTCGGGGGCAAGGTCGTGCAGGCCAATCTTGAGACGGTCAAATCACTGCCGGGGGTACGCGACGCGTTTGTCATCGAGGGCACGTCCAACCTGACCGGGCTCATGCCCGGTGTGGCCATCGTGGCCGATTCGACCTGGGCGGCGTTTAGTGCGCGACGCCAGCTCAAGGTGACCTGGGACGAGGGTCCGCATGCCAATGACAGCTGGACCGGCTTTCTCGCGAAAGCCGCGGAGCTCGGCCCCCAACCCGGCAAACAAAGCCTGCGCAAGGACGGGGACGTCCCGGCGCAACTCGCCGCCGCCACGCGCAAGGTCGAGGCGGTCTACACGTATCCGTTCATTTCCCACGCGAACCTCGAACCGCAGAATTGCACGGCCTGGTTCCGCGACGGCGTCATGGAGATGTGGGCGCCCTCCCAGCGTCCCGGGGGCGGTCCCGACCTGATCAACGAAGTCCTCGGCATCGCCAAGGACAAGGTGAAGGTGAACATTACGCGCATGGGTGGCGGCTTCGGCCGGCGCCTCAGCAGCGACTTCATGGTCGAGGCCGCAGCCATCGCGCAGCGTGTGCCCGCCCCGGTCAAGCTGACCTGGTCGCGCGAGGACGATCTCCGCCACGACCACTACCGCCCCGGTGGGGTGCACTTCCTGAAAGGTGCGGTCGATGGCGCCGGCGCGATCGCAGCCTGGCACAATCACTTTGTCACGTTCGGCAATCGCGGGCGTCCCGGCAGCGGCGGCTCCCTCAGTGCCGATGAATTTCCCGCCCGTTTCCTGCCGCATTACCAGTCGGAGATGTCGGTCATCGATTGCGGCATCCCCATGGGTCCGTGGCGGGCGCCGGGAAGTTGTGTCTTCGCCTGGGTGATCCAGAGCTTCATCGATGAACTGGCCGCCGCCGGCGGACGTGATCCGCTGGAACTGCGCCTCGCCCTGCTGGGCGACAAGACCATGGTCACGACCCCGGGCGAACGTCCCAACGGTTACGACGCCGCCCGCATGCGGGGGGTGGTCAAACTTGTGGCCGAAAAATCCGGCTGGGGACAGGCCCTGCCCAAGGGCCGAGGGCGGGGCATTGCGTTCCACTTCAGCCACCGGGGCTATTTCGCCAATGTCGCGGAGGTGACCGTGTCCAAGGAAGGCGTGCTCAAGGTCGATCGCGTGGTCGTCGTCGGTGACGTCGGTTCGCAGATCGTCAATCCGAGCGGCGCCGACAATCAGGTCGAAGGCTCGATCATTGACGGCCTGAGTGCGGCCTATCAGGAGCTCGATCTCGACCGCGGCCGGATCGTGCAGTCAAACTTCCACGAGTATCCGCTGCTGCGCATCACCGAGGCCCCGAAGGTGGAAACCCACTACCTCTTGACCAACAATCCACCGACCGGACTCGGCGAACCCGCTCTGCCTCCCCTCGCCCCCGCCGTGTGCAACGCGGTCTTCGCCGCCTGCGGCAAACGCATCCGCACGCTGCCGCTGTCGAAGAACGACCTGCGCTGGACTTAAATCCGTATTGGGCGAGACGGCATCGCGACTACACACGGATTTATTTGATTTCAAACAACTTATAATGACCGAACCAAAGCACTCAAGTTCCTGAGACCCGTGCTGCGTACCTCATTGGCACTACGCAGGCGACCGGTCTTTCAAAACGTCCCTGCCAGGCCGAGCGCACAGGTCGTGCCAAGGTTGCGCGAGGTCTGCCGGTTCGCGTAGGAAGGTTTCTCGGGGAAGCGCTGCTCATCGACGCTGAGTTCGTCGGTGAGATTGGTGGCCGCGATGAAGACGCGGACCCGGTGATTCACGGTGTACTCGATGGTGGCATCGAATACGTGCTGCGGCTCGCGAATCGACTGACCGCTCCGTCCATTTGAAACGAGCAGAGGGGTCACGATTTGTGTGCCATTGTACCGATAGCCAATACGGAGTGCCAGCCTGCCCGCGGCATAGCGCAGGCTCGCGGAGGCCATCCATGCCCGATTCAACCCGAGTTCGTCGCCGTTCGGCCCGATACGATTGAGGTAGGTTGCGGTACCGGTGAGATCCAATCCCCGCAGCCATCCGGTCAGCAATCCCTCGAGCGGCGCGCGCAGCTCGATCTCTGCCCCATCGATGCGCGCCGTCCCTGCATTCGTACGGTAGCGAAGCGAGTAGCCTTCATATTCCGGACCGAGCCCGGCGTCTCGAAACCGTTCGGAGTAAATCGCGAGGTCGCTGACCGAAAGCGGCGGAGTGTCGATCTGCGGCTGAAAATTGCGGAATTGCTTCCTGAAGCCCCCCAGCGCGATCAGACCACGGCCGAAACGCCAGGAAAGGCGCGCTTCAAAATTGTCAGCCGTCCAAGGCCGCAGGTTGGGATTCTGCAGCGTGATCTGACCGATCGCGCCGACCCCGTCGCCACTCGTGACCGGATCGTCCGACACCTGGTTGTTTGGCAGCAGTGCGGTGGCATAGTCGATCCGGCCCTGTGTTCGAGCGTAACCGGCCTGCAGACTCAGCCGGTCGGAGAAATCATAAGCGACGTGCAGACTGGGAAACCACCCTTCGTTGACTGCATCGTTGGCTGCGCCTTTTTCTCGGTAGATGGCCCGCGTATGGGCCAGCGTGCCCCGTCCGAGATTCATGTTAGTATCTGTGCTCTCCCCGGCGGCGCGTGCCGCATTGCCCGCGGCCTGGATCTCGGAGGAAAAAATCGGCACGCCCCCGCGGACCGCCGGGAGCAGCCCAGGGCCATTCGCCAGCACGTAGTTCACCGCCGTCGAGGTGCCGAGGTTTGTCACGAGGCGACCATCCGCCCGAACCGATGCGGGATGGGTGTCGTTGGAACGGACCGTGGTGCCGTCGGCGTAGTGCAGGTAGGCAGCGCCATGGTCGGTGAGCAGACCACGCGCCCTTGCCGCCGTTCGTTCGTGGCGAACTCCTCCAGCCAGACGCAGCCGCCCACCGATCGGTACCGACTCGAATTGGAGGTAGGGCGCCGCGACTGTCTCCTTCACTTCATAGGCGGAATTCGCGGTGAGGGTGAGCCGCTCCGATCGCGCGGTGTCATATCTGAACCAAGTCGGATGTTCTTGGTACACATTGTAGAGCTTGGTCACACTCACTGATTCAGGCTCGGGATAGCCATACGTTGGGTCGACTCGCACCGACGCCGGACCGGCGCCGATCCGTGCGGCGGAATCGTCGGCAGAGTTCGGCACGCCGTCGGCGCCCACAAAACGCCAGGCGTGGGTGTCATAGCGTCGGTCGCGGAACTGTTCAGACCAGTCCAAGCCCAACTTCACCGAGGTCGGCGCGACCAGCATGAAGTTCCGTTTGGCGTAAACCTTCGCGGTCGCGATGATCTCTTCTGCGTGTCCAGGCCTTGAACGTGCGCCGCCGATCCGCACCACGTCGTTGCTCCGCCAGTTCACGGGCACGGTGTAGTCTGCCGCGTTGGCACTCGGCAAGCCGGTCCCGGTCGTCCATGCCTCGACACTCTCCAAGCCGTCTGCACCGTGGCGAAAATCGAGGGTAAGCGGCATCGGATTCGCCGTCTGGAAACCGACCCCAGTGTTGGGGATATCGATGAGGCCAGGTACGCCGGGACCGACGCTCGTGCTGCCGAAGTAGCCGTTTCGCGTATCTGAAAAAGTAAAGCCCGACCGCGACCAACCCGCCTTCGCGCTCAACTCCCACGGTTCCTTGGTCCACGTCAGGGCGAGCATCGTGGTAGCCGTTACGTTGGCCGCTTCGCGCCAGACCGGATTGTTGTGCCAGACCGCACCACCTCCCGGGCGCCCATAGGTGTGGGTCGCATCGTGCGCGCGCACCACGTCACCGACACCCGTGAGCGCAGCGTTCCACGCGTAGAGCGACTGCCTGTCTTGCTGCCAACTGCCGTGGACGCCCAATTCTCCCGTGATCGCGAGTTCCGGTCGAGGTCGCCAGTCCATGCGTGTTGAGGCGTACGTCTTGCGCTGTCGCTGAGGACCGTCGAGCAGACTTGCGTTGGCCAAGGCGGGATTGAAAATACTGACGCTGTTCGGTGTGCCACGCCCAGAGGCGATCGACTCCTCGGCGGTGGAATTACTTGCAACCGTCCCGAGATTCCACCCGAGCCCCATGACCTGCGTGCTTAGGAGCAGATCGTCCTGCCCCAGCGCGACCGAAAACCCGAAATCTCGGCGGATGGGCTCGGTCCAAACAATCTGCCAACTTGGCCTCCACCGCGCAAGGCGTTCCCCGCCTGGCACTGGCAGGGGTTCCGTCGTCAGCAATTGGGCATCGGCGCGCAACGAGGCGCGATACGTGATGCTCCGGCGGTCAGTATCGAAGGCTGAACGACGGACAAGATTGATTGTACCGCCGAGCGAGTTCGCGCTGTCGGAAGGCAGCGGTAGTTTGCGGACCTCAGCCCGCACGATGTCGGCGGCTGACACCAGGCTCACATCGAACCGCCGGGAGACGCGTTCACCGTGAATGTTGGCCAGCGGCAGGCCATCGAAAAGAATCTCGGTATTCTCCGAGCCGAGACCGTGCACACTGAACCGATTAAAGCCGGGCGCGACCGGATCGATGTCGATTCCCGCAAGGAACTTAAGGAACTCGCCCGGATTGCTGTCCACCAAGGGTCCGAACTCCGTGGTCGCAACGACACTGGTGATGTTGGTCGCCGTCCGCTGCGCATGATCGGCCACCGCACTTTCGTCGTTTGCGCGCGCAGCCTCGACGGCAACGGGAGCGAGCGGCGTGCTTTCCGTCTCAGCCACGGCGGAGTGTTTGGCTGGCTTCCCCAGCACTGGGATTCCACCCTCCGCCGCGTGGGCGTCGAGCAAAGCGACGGAGAGCCCCAAAACCGGCAGTCCGATCCGACGCACCGCATTCCCTGCGTTCATGGCTTTATCCGGGTGGTCGCAGGCGGTGTCGGACTCGGGTTGGGACTGTCGAGCGCGCTGGACATCGTACCATCATCCAGCCATCCGCCCAGAACGTAGGCCAGCCGAAAACCAGGAGAACAAGTCTCCCATGTAGTGTCGCGGTGGTTTCGTCCACCAAGGACCCGCCCCAGTCTTCAATTGTCTGACCGGCAAAGTCGCGCCGGTCGCGCGCACAAAACAACAAACTCTGCAAGGGCAGGACCGAAGCTCCGGGGTACCGACGGAAAGTGCTCATTCGTGAAGGTGCACGGCGAAAATGGAGGTTTCTTTCAACGAGGATAAGAAATGCCTGTAACTGATTTTTTGATAGAACGAAGCCGGCGAGCCCGTGGAGCAACGATGCCCTCATTCACCTTCTTGCGTTCGTGCTCACTCTCAATCGTTACCTGTTCCTCCGCCCTCGCGTCTCGTTTCCTCAGGCTCCACTTCGCCTTTTCTGCGCGCCCTCAGGAACACGCGTTCCCGAGGCTTGCCGGTGCCCCTGAGCCGGTGAATGCGACTGAACCTGCGACGCGCTCCTTTTACGGCAGCACCGGCTTCGCCCTCGTCGAGATCGACGAAGTACCGTAGGCCGCGCGCATGGTCGCCCGTCTATCCCTCCCATGCCCACTCTTTCAGACTTCCGTCTTGTCCCAACAGTGGCCTGCGCGCCGTCCGGCCGCGCCGGTCCACTCTCCTCACCGCCGGCTGCTCTTCCATTCCTAGTTATGTATTGTTTTTCCCGCCTCCGGATCGCACTCCGGACTTTGCTAATCGGAGTCTTCCTATTGCGCTCCATGCCGTACGTGGCGTCCGCCGATGTAGTTACCGATTGGAACGCGATCCTCGAACAGGCTCTCCGCAATCCCACCGCCTCCCCCGGGGTACAAGTACGTTCCTCGGCGATCGTCCACGGCGCAATCTTTGATGCCGTCAACGGCATCGCCCGCAAATACGCACCGCTGCACGTCACCGATCCCGCGCCCGCAGGCGCACGTGCTGAAGCCGCCGCTGTGCAGGCCGCCTACACCACACTGCTCGGACTCTTCCCGACCAAGAAGTCACTCTTCGACGCACAATATGCGGCCTCGATGGCGCAGATTCAGGGTGACAACGGCAGCAGCTCGTCGATCACCTCGGGTCTCGCGTGGGGAGAAACCGTCGCCCGGCAGATACTCGCATGGCGCGCGAACGACGGATTTACACAGGTGCTCACTTACACGGATAGCGGCGGGCCCGGCCAATGGCGGCATGCGCCGCTCGCCACTGCGCCCGCTGCCGGAATCAGCATGTCGGTCACTGCCCCGTTCGCGCTTACCAATCTTGCCGCGTTCGATCCGGGTCCCCCCTATGGGAACGCCGATCGGATGGCGGCCATGGCCACCGCCGCCTACGCCGCCGATGTAAACGAAACGAAGGCCAAAGGCGGCGCCGTCAGCACGGTCCGCACGACGGCGCAGACCAACCTCGCCCTCTTTGTCAATATCGCTGACCCGGCGGACATCAACGCCTACGTGCGCCGGTCCCTGCCCGCCACCTCCAAGCTCGTGGACAACGCTCGCATTTTCGCCCTGCTCAACATCGCCGCGAACGATGCGACCATCGTCTGCTTTCAGTCGAAATACAAATACGGGCTCTGGCGTCCCCTGCAGGCGATTCCGTTCGCCAATGAAGACGGCAATCCCGCCACCGTTGCCGATCCCGCGTGGGTGCCACTTGGCACCACGCCCTCTCACCCGGAGTATTTGTCCGGCCATGCCGTCCAATCCACGGCCATGCTCGCGACGGCGGCAGCGCTGCTCGGCGACGACACGACCTTCACCCTCACGACAAGCAATCCGGGCGCGCCAGCGATCGCGCCGGTGTTTACCAGCTTCAGCGCCTACGCGGACGCGATCACCGAGGCACGTATCCACATCGGCTTCCATTTTCGAACCGCCTGCACCCTCGGCCAGTCCATCGGCAATGCGATCGCGAGCCAGATTGTCCGCACCGCCCTGCTGCCGCAAACCGGGAGCGGACTGATCAACCTCTCCATGCGGGCTCGCGCAAGCGGCGGGGCGGACACGCTCGTCGCAGGCTTTGTGGTCGGCGCGGGCTCACGTCAGGTGCTCATCCGCGGCATCGGGCCGGGTTTGACCGCCTACGGCGTGACCGGCGTGTATCCGGATCCACGGATCGTTCTCTACGATGGCTCCGGCCGAATTGTGGCCGAGAACGACAACTGGTCGACCGGCGGCGCGGCGGTGAGCTCGCCATTGAACGCAGCCGCCAGCCGTGCAGGTGCCTTCCCTCTTGCCGCCAGCTCGCTCGACGCCGCACTGCTGATCACGCTTACCCCCGGTACCTACACCGTGCATCTGGTGGGTCCCACTGGGTCCACCGGCATAGCACTGATCGAGGCCTACGAGGTGCCCTGAACCTACCAGCCTGACCGGCGACGAAAGCACTGCTTAGGCCCTCCCTTCATAAACCCGGTGGTATATGGACTAGCTGCTGTTCGTTTCTCGGCAGCCGGCAACCAGGTCTCGGGTTTCCTCGTCTCGGCGCAGAAAATGGGAGTGGCAACCGAGAATTAGCCGTTGGCCCCGCACCGGTCCGCTCGAAGCGTGAGCGGGCCGGTCTCTCGAATCCTTACTACGACAGGACCAACTCGTCCTGCTCCCCCGACGCGGTGGGCTTGATTCCCAAAAACGGTCCATATCGCTCCAGCCAGTCGTCGATCCGTTTGAGGTAACCGTCGGCGTCGTAAGGGGCCGCCACTGGATCAAAGAGCGACACCGGACGCGCGCGCTGCCAGTCGCTCGCCTTGCCCTTGACCTTGGTCGTGAGGTAGTAGGTCACACGGTCCCCCATCGCAGGGCGGGGTGTGAGCTGCAGGGCCGCCTCAGCACTCGCGCGCCTGGGTTTGCCGCCCCCCGCAATGAACCGTTCATAGGCGTCCGCACTCTGTCCCAGGTTTTCCGTCTTCGCCAGTTCCGCCACCGGCAGGGTGCGCGCCGCGATGCGGGTGCGAAGGCCTTCCAATGCGGTGAGCGGAGAGTCGGGACGCACCCCGAGCAGGAAGTGAATGAGATGATCCGAGAGCGCCTTGAGAAAAGGCTCCATGCCCCGCGACCGCAGCGCGCTGCCCTTCAGGACCACCCGGCGACCGTCGTAGAGCGCGTAATTCTTGGCCTTGTAGCAGAACATGGCCTCGTAGCGTCCATCATACTCCAGTTCGATGCCCGCAGGGAGCACCGGCGCCACCCGGGCGAGAAGCGTTTCCGGCTGCTCGAAGTACTCCGCCGAGGACAGGTAGATCCCGTCGGTGTCGGCCTCGAGCACGGTGCAACCCGCAGCTCCAAAAGCATCGATCAGGGCCTGCAATAGTTCCCGGCCCCGGCGGGTGACCTCGCTGGCGAGGTCACCGTCACCAAAGCGAGCGCCCGAGAAGCCCAGGTAGCCGTAAAACGAATTGATCAGGATCTTGAAGCTGGCCTGGCGCGCATTCGCCTCCGCGCGTTCTTCCTCCGTCGGCGCCGTGCGCGCGAGCTGTTTGAAGGTCAGGCGATAGGTCCGCAGCCTTGTCAGGAGCGGGATAAACACGCCGAGCGAATCCGTCACCGGATTGCGCCCCATCGCCAGCAGCAGGCTCGGATAGAGCGAAGCCACGTCAAAGTGCAGCACCTGCCGAAAGACCCCTTCCTGGAAACTGCGGGTGTAGCCCCCCTCGAACGGGAGGATCTCGGGTGGTTCCGGGCAGGCCTGACGCGCGTGATAGTACTCCTCAAGAAAGAGCAGATCGATCTTGGTGGTGGTGCCCCGCAGCGTGGCCTCCTGGAACAGCAGCGGAAATGTCCTGGCCTGCTCAAAGTAGGTCGGCAACAGCCGGTCGGCGATGGCGCGGGTCTCCCGCAGGTCGTCCGCCAGGTAGCGCAGGAACCGTTCACGCTCGTGCTCGAAGGCCGCCTGCAGCGCCGGGCCCGCGATGTAGGTGCGTTCGCCGCTCTCCGCCGCGTCCTCGGGGGTGATGCCGAAGGCCACGGCGACATCCTTTAGGCCGTAGGACGGCAGCTCACGCGCGGTGATGTCGTACAGCTGCACAAGCAGGTACGTATCCACCACGGTGCGACCGGGAAGATCGCAGCGCGGGAAATCGATCTGGCGCTCGGCCACCTTGAAGCGACTGTTGCGCCAGACCGCCTTCTGGCCAAAGCGCCCCCAGGCGCAGGCCACCTTGTGGCGACGGCAGCGCTGCTTGAGGTAGTCGAGGTCGAATTTGAAGATGTTGTGCCCCTCGATGACATCCGGATCCTCTTCGGCGATGACGTGATTGAGCTGCTCGAGCAGGGTGCGTTCCGCCGCATCGGTCGGTTCCGCCAGAACCAGGGTCCGAACGCGGTCGCCACAGTGCAGACCGATCGCGAGCACGCGATCGCCCGGTTTTGCGGCATCACTGAATGAGCCGTCCTCGGAACCCGTTTCAATGTCGAGCTGACACCGCCGCAACCGGGTGAACGGCACATCCTGAAACAGGCGTTGCCGCGTCTGCAGCAGGTACTGGCTTTCCAAGGGGCGCAACGTATCGAGACTTCTCCCTTCAGAGCGTGCCTGCTCGGTCCAGGCCGCGTGGGCTTCGAGGGTGGCGGCGTGCACCAACCAGCGATAAGGTCCGTCCCCCTTGAGCTCGCTCGCTGTAATCCCTTCCGGCAGTTCCGGCGGCAGCGGCTGCTTGGTCCAGGAGAAAGGACGGAACGAGTCTGTCCGTGTCGCCCGCCCGCCCTCGGCCGTGGCCAGGCTGAGGTGCACCGTGCCATTGGGAGCCACCCACACGCCGCACAGGGATTCCATGGTCAATGAGATGCTGAAATCACGACAAGGATAAGCCCTGACGGGACATCGAGGGCAGTGGTCGGTTCAGGCGAGGCCGCCGGAGCAGGTCGCGCGGAAGCCACGCCCGGGGGGCCCGCCTCAAAACGGGCGTGCGTACACCATGACCACCGAAAGCGCGGCCAGAGCGAGCGTCACCCAGATATACGTCCCGGCCTTCTCCCGTTTGCGGAAGGCCAAGCCGGCCATCGCCGCCAACCCGAGCCAGGAGACAATCTTCACAATGGCCCAGCCCCCGCCGAATTGGTACAGACCCTGCCACATGCGAATCCCGGTGAGGAGGATCACCAAGTTGGCCACTCCGGTCCAGATCATGACGCGTTTCCGCGCCTCAGGAGGAGCAGCGAATGCGTAGAACGTAAAGCCCACCAGGGTCAGTCCGGAAAGCACATGCAGGATGTGGAGCGCCGTATATTCGTGAGGATTCATGCAAAAGAAAGGAGACACCCCACCTGTGCCGTGTACTCAAAGGCTCAGGACCTTTTTATCCTAAGGTGGGCGCCACTAGACGGCTTCATGCTTTCCGATTTACGGCCTAGCATCCACCGTCAATCTCGCGGCTCCCGGTATATTTCAAAGGCAAAGAGCAGTTATTGAAAGCACCTCGAACACTGCAGGGTGTCAGCCAGCACCGTACGGGGGGTGTCGTCCTCGTCAAACGCGAAGGCAGGTCCATCAGGACGATTTAATCCGCAGCCATCCGCGCAGGGTCCAGCCGGTTGCGACCACGGTGGCGGCCAACGCGCATCCGGTACTGCCGGTGACCAGTGCCAACCCGAGGAGGATGGCTCCGCCCACCAGCACACCCAGATCGATGATCCGAGTCGCTCCGATTCGGAAGTGTATCGTGACAAGCAAGATCCAGTACAGGACACCGCAGGCGAGCGACCCGAGGGACAAGCCTTGTCGAACCGCGGGGTTGTCGACGACCACTCTCATCAAACCGGCCAGCAGGGCTTGGTTGAAGGCGATGAAGAACAGCACGAGGGCAATCACCAGCGGCCGGGTGATCGGAAAATTCCCGTCGGCATCGCGTGGCACTCCGGCCGAAAGCGCGCATGCGGCGCAGCAAAACGCGGTGTCCGAACCCAACGCCGCCCGTCTTTGCTCACAAGCGGCGCAAGTGGGTCGCGATTCGCCCGCATGGCGGGAAGACAGGCGGTTCCGATCGGACAACTCCGTACCCACGGTTCAATTCTCGAGAATCGAGGAATCGAGGTGCTGGATGATCAGCTCCTGGATCGTGGCGAGGAAGAGGTAGCACATGAAAGCCCGGCGACTCGGTTCCTCCAACGCTTCCAGTTCAATTTCACCGCTTTCCAGGACCTCTTCCTTCAAATCCAAAAGGAACCGCTCCCGGAGCCGTAAACGAACCGCTGCGCAGGCCCGCACAATCGGCTCGGCATTCGAGGAGTCGAAGGCCACCACCCCGCTCGCAAAAAACTCGGTGTCGAACAGCGCAAGCAGCTGCTTCACTTCCTCGTTCTGCGACAACAACAACTCATCCCGCCAGGTGTCGCGCAGCTCCGCCTCCACCTCAACCAGGGTATTTGAAGCAGCCAGGTCCGACGACAAGGAGTCCGCCGCCTCCTTGATCACGTCCAACAGGGGCGCCACCACCGGCAAACTGAGTTTAACCTCAATGCGTTTCATCGGATTCAAGCACGGCATGAAGGTGCCAGTGCTGCAGTGTAAATGTATAGTGCTCAGCCTGTTCCCTCACCCCACTCCAAACGATCGAACGACCCTGCTCATGGACTTCCATCATGTGCTTCCGCGCGGTCGACTCACTGAATCCCAGCACCTTTTTAAACACCAAGACCACATAGGACATCAAGTTGACCGGATCGTTCAACACCACGACATTCCATCGGCCCTCCACCGCGGTGGCGGTGGATGAACTGACTTCGGTTTCGGTTTGAGGTTTGTTTCGATCGCTCATGACGGGACCCGTGGACAGTAGCTCAGCTGGTTCGTTTTATCGACCTGCCGCGGCTGACAATTCAGCAATCTCCGTTGCCAGACGTGTTTCCGCATCAGCCAGGATGACTTTAGCGACGTCTTTGGAGGAGCGACGCTTGAGCTCCACAATCCCTTCCTTCAGTCCCTTGCCACCAATCGTCAGTCGCAGCGGCACGCCAATCAGGTCGGCATCCTTGAACTTCACGCCGGGACGCTCGACTCGGTCATCGATCAGCACGTCGGCCCCTGCCCGCTCCGCAGCGGCAGCGAGACGTCGGGCGAGTTCCATGGCCTCCGGTACCTGCGGATCGAGGAGGCAGATCAACACCTGGAACGGTGCCACCGCCCAAGGCCAGACAATACCATCCGTATCATGGCTTTGCTCAATCACCGCCTGCAGCGTGCGGCTGATGCCGATGCCGTAGCAGCCCATGACCATGGCGTGGGATTGTTTCTGGTCGTCGGTGTAGACCGCGCCAAATTTATCGGAGTACTTGGTGCCCAGTTTGAAGATGTGGCCGACTTCAATTCCACGGCGGCTCTTTAGAGGATGACCCGACTTCGGGCAGGGCTCACCGGCCTTGACCCGTCGGAAATCGCCAAACCGCGTGATCAGGAGGTCACGGGTCACGTTGACGTTTCGCAGGTGGACTCCGTCCTTGTTGGCGCCGGTCGTGCCATTGCCAATCAGACGGATGGCATGGTCGGCAAAGATGCCGGCCAGCGCCGCAGGATTGGCGATCGTGCCACGCACCGTGCCTAGGCTGCCGGGTTTGGCCCCCATCACCGGTACAATTTCGTCCGGAGTGGCGGGACGGAACAGGCCGAACCCGAGTTGGCCCAGTTTGGCCTCCTCCAATTCGTCACAGCCCCGCAGAACCACCAGGAAGGGTTTGCCATCGCCGATGTACACCAAGGTCTTGAACTGCTGATCCGCCGGGACCGAATAGGGCGGCGCTTCAAGCGCCGCGATCGTGACCGCGCCGGGCGTGGGAAACTCCTCCACCGCGCCCACGGGCGCCCCATCAACGTGAGAGGCCGGCACCAGGGCACTGGTGGCCTTTTCGCGGTTCGCGGCGTATCCGCTCTCTTCACAGTAGATGATATCATCGTCGCCCACCTCGGCCGGCACCATGAACTCATGGGAGTAGCTGCCGCCCATGACTCCCGTATCGGCCTCGACGGCAATGGCGAGGGCGCCAATGCGTTTGAAGAACCGCTCGTAGGCGGTCTTCATTGCAAAATAACTCTTCACCGCTCCCTCGTCGTGCGCATCAAATGAATACGCGTCCATCATGACAAACTCCCGGGCGCGCATGAGTCCATACCGGGGCCGGATTTCGTTCCGGAACTTGGTGGCGATCTGGTAAAAGTTTTTCGGCAAATCCCGGTAGCTGGTGATCTCGGCCTTGACCAGCGGAGTAATGACCTCCTCGTGGGTCGGCCCCAACACAAACTCGGGTTCGCGCGGACCTCGTTTGCCATCCCCGGCGCTGTCGACCCGGAACATGATCTCCCGCGCCGCTGCCCAGCGCGGACCATCCTGCCAGTTTTCCACGGGATGCACGTGGGGCATCCAGAGCTCGATGCCACCCCCGGCGTTGATCTCCTGACGGCAGATTTCCGTCAGTTTCTGCATCACCCTCAGTCCCAGGGGCATGTAGGTATAGAGCCCCCCGCTCAGTTTTCGCACCAAGCCGGCTCGGATCAGCAGTTTATGGGAAGGAATCTCCGCGTCGGCCGGACTTTCCTTCAGGGTGGGAATAAAGAATTGGGACCAGAGCGTCATGGAATCGCCCAACCAAACCGGCGGTGCGGACTGGAGCAACCGTAATTGCGTGGGGCGCGACCCGACCAGCGAACGAAGGATTGCCCCGCGTCGGGCAATGGGTTGGCTCGGTCGCGATGGCTGCCTCCCGCAATCAGAAACCTTGGCCCATGAAGTGGATCGTGCTCGCGATCCTCGTGGTGATCGTGCCCTACACGTGGGTCACGTTCCACTACCGCAAGCCAGGCAAGGCCTTCGAACCCTACGGCGACCTCAAGAAACAGGCCAATGTGAAGCGATTGCTTTCCGCAGGCTTTCACCGGGTGGCCCTCGTGGCGGAACGTCCTGCCGATCTCGGTCCCACCAGCGTCGTCACCGGCGCACGGGCAGCCACCGCGGCGACTCCGGGCGGCATTCCCGACGTTCTGGGACAGGCGTTGCTGGAGACGCCCCACCTCCCCAATCGCGTCGCCGGCCTGATCGCAGCGCCCACGGCCAACCGCCTTCTTGCCTACACCCTGCAATTCACGGCGGGACTGCCGGACAATCGAGAATCCCTGCACAGCGCCCACCTTTACTCGAAGGACAACGAGCTCTTCATTCTGGTCCACTTTGAACCTCTGCCGGGCGAACTGCTGTCTCGAACCAAGGAATCGGTTGTGCGCCTGACCATTCCCGCGGGAGCACTTGAGTCGGGAAACTACCAGGCAACCCTGGTCGGGACCGGCAACTCGGTCTCGTGGCCCCTTCAGGTCAATTGAGGGCGCAATTGCCGACGCGGATACACCGGTTGCCTGCTGGCGGTGTTGACCCAAGGCCGATCCCTCGTTCTCCTGCCCGTGTGCTGAGACCTCTGTCGCGGAGCTCGGCGGTATCCGTTGCTTCGTTGCGTGAACCGGTCCCCCGCCACAGACTGGCACCGGCGGACATGCTCTCGCGGCTCGGTGCTCCGCCCCCCCCCTCCTTTGCTCCGTCCCGACGCCGTCCCGTGCCCAAACTCGCACTCCTAATTCTCGTGTGGTCGGTGACCGCCGGGTCGCTCCTCGCCCAAGAAACTCGGGAACAGGCCGCCCACCCCGCGGCACCACCCGGAGCCGTCCGAGTAGATCCAACCCCGACGGCGGTACGACGCCTTCGCGTCGGGGTCGAAATCCAGGCCGCTCCCACCATGTTTGCCGGCCCCTCCGGCGAAGCCCTGGGATTTGCCCCCGATCTGCTCCGGGCCGTGGCGTCCTCGTCCGGACTCGATATCACATTTGTCGTCGCGTCCTGGGAGTCCATTCACTCGGCCTTCAAGGCCGGGGAGATCGACGTGCTGGCCCATGTGGTCAAGACACCCGAACGGGAATCCTACATGGACTTCGCGGTCTCACACCTGACCATGGAGGGCGCAATCTTCACCAAAATTGGCGACCATCGGATTTCCACCTTGGACGATTTGACCCGGGTCCGCGTCGGCGTGCAGTCGGAGTCGTTCACCCACCTCTATCTGCGTCGGAAAGGCTATGATCGAAGCCCGGTCTTCTACCCCACGCTCCAAACTGCCTTCGTCGGCCTCGCCGATGGCCGGTGCGACGCCGTCATCGCCGTCCGGCTGATCGGCAACAAGATCATCCGCGAGGAAAAACTCGGCACCCTGGAGGCGCTGGCAGTCGCGGTACCCGAGGTCGCGTTCAAAATGCACATGGCCGTGCATGAAGGCGACGCCGCCACCCTGGCCCGGCTGAACGATGGCCTCGCCGCCATCCGGGCCGATGGAACCTATGACCGGGTCTACGAGCAATGGATCGGCCCCCTCGAGCGCCGCCAGCTGCGTTGGAGGGACGTCGCCCCGTTTGTCATCCCTCTTGGAGTGGCGCTGGGCTGCGCACTCATCGCGTTTGCCTGGCAACGCCGGCTGCTCTCACGTCTCAGCCGCCAGGCGGCGGATCTGCAGGAGAGCCGTCAGCAGCTCGCGCTGGTGCTGGAGGCCAGCCAGGACGGATTCTGGGACTGGGACGTGTCCCGGGGTCAGGTGGAACGGAGCGCCCGCTGGCTCGAGGTCTTGGGACTGCCCGCGTCGCAGTCCCTCCAGGACATGAACGGCTCGGGCGAGCGGGTACACCCCGACGATCAGACCTCCTACCGCCGGGCCCTTGAGGATCTGCTGCATCCCCTGTCGCCGCCTTATTCGCGGTTTGAATACCGCATCCGGGATGCACACGGCAACTGGCGGTGGATGCTCGACCGGGCGAAAGTGGTTTCTCGCGACGCGAACGGCCGCCCGACGCGGATCGTCGGCACCGGCAGCGACATCAACGTACGCAAGCGAACGGAGGAGGCGTTGCAGCGAAGCGAGGCACTCCTCCGCCAAAGCCAGGAGGCGGCAGGCATCGGCGGCTGGGAAATCGACGTCGAATCGGATACGTTGTATTGGACGTACGAGACCTACCGCATTCACGACATCGACACCCCCAGATCAAGTCCGACCTTGGAGGAGTTCCTTCGTTTCTACACCGAAACCAGCCAGGCCACGATTCGCCAGGCGATCGCCCTGGCCAAATCGGAGGGACAGCCGTTTGACGTTGAACTGGACCTGACCACCGCGAAATCCCGACTCGTCTGGGTGCGGATGGTGGGCCGCGTCATGCGGGGAGAGCGGGGACGCATCGCCAAGGTCTACGGTTCATTCCAAGACATCACCGCCCGCAAAGCAGCCGAGGCGGAGCGCGAGGATTTCCAGCGCAAGCTCCTTGAAACCCAGAAACTCGAAAGTCTTGGGGTGCTGGCGGGCGGAGTTGCGCACGACTTCAACAACCTGCTCACGGCGATCCTGGCCAATGCCGAGCTCGCCCGCCTCTTCACCGACGCCGGCACGGAGCTGGACGAATACCTTCAGTCCATTGCGAAGGCGTCGCTCCGCGCGGCAGACCTCTGCCGCCAACTGCTCGCCTATGCCGGGCGCAGTCCGACCAGCACGCAGACCACAAGGCTCAACGACCTCATTCACGAGACGGTGCAGTTGCTTGGGCTGACACTGGGAAAGAACGCCCGGCTCGAGCTCGATCTGGATCCCCAGCTCCCCCCGGTGGAAGCGGACCCCGGGCAGATCAACCAGGTGCTCATGAACCTTGTGATCAACGCCTCGGAGGCTCTCCCTACCCAAGGCGGCCTGATCCGGGTGCGAACGGGCACGCAGTGGCTCACTCCCGAAATGCTGGCTGGGGCCTGCATTGGCCAGGATTTGCCGCCCGGAGATTACCGGTTTATCGAGGTGAGCGACACCGGTTGCGGCATGTCTCCAGAGACGATTGCCCGTATTTTCGATCCGTTCTTTACGACGAAATTCACCGGACGTGGGCTCGGCCTCGCCGCCGTTCTGGGCATCGTGCGCGCCCACCGCGGTGGTTTTTTTGTCGAAAGCACGCTGGGCCAAGGTTCGACCTTTCGCATGTGCCTGCCCGGAGCCGGTCCCAGCTCCGCGCCCGAAGTGCCGAAGCCCGCGATGGAAGCACCGAAGGACCCATTGCAGCAAAAGCACATCCTTGTCGTCGACGATGAAGAGGCGGTACGCACCGTCACCGCCGAACTCCTCCGGTCGGCAGGCTGCACCGTTGTGACTGCCGCGGACGGAAATCGAGGATTGGATTTGTTTCGTGAAAAGCCCACGGCTTTCGATGCGGTGGTGCTCGACATGACGATGCCCGGTCTGGACGGGCCCGCCACGTTCATGGAAATGCGCGCCCTTGTATCCGACGTGCGCGTGCTGCTCATGAGTGGATACTCCGAACGCGAAGCGACGTTGGTGAACCTACCCGTGGCGCCTAACTCGTTTTTGCGCAAACCTTTCACGCGAATAGATCTCCTCGAAAAACTGAGTTCCGTGTTCACTTCGCGCTCCTGATCCCCGGGCCTCGCGGTTCCAGAACTGGTCAGTCGCGAAAAAGTGTGCGTCACTGTTGCTTCATGGCCGCTGCCGACCCGATCGAATCCCATGACCCGTACGCCGCCCTTCGGGTAAGGAACTACCGTGACTACATGGTGGGGAGCTTTCTCGCCTTGATGGGGCGCCAGGCGGTCAGCGTAGCGGTGTCGTGGGAGATCTACCAATGGACAGGTTCGGCCACGGCGCTTGGCTTGGTCGGCCTGATCAATGTCATTCCTTTGCTGGCACTTTCACTTCCAGCTGGCGCCCTCGCCGATCAAGCCGATCGGAGAACCATCATCCGGAATGCTCAACTCATTCTCGCCGGCCTGTCGGTGGCCTTGGCGGCCCTGTCGCTCGGGCACGCCTCGATTCCCGACCTGGCACCGTTGCGCTGGGCAAATGCGGGATTGAAACAGCTCGCGCTGGTGTTCGAGCGTCACGCCGATCCGGGTTCACTGCGCTTCGACCAACCCGCCTTGCCGCTCCTCCTGGCCTTGCTGGCCATCAGCGCCTGCGTGCGAATCCTGGGCTGGCCCGCCCGCTCCACGATTATTCCACTGTTGCTCCCACAGCAGGCCTTGAGCAACGCAGTCACTTGGAATTCGTCGGCCTTTGAAATCGCAACCATGGCCGGGCCCGCGATCGGCGGCTTCATGATTGCCGGACTCGGATTTCCCGCCGTCTACCTCCTGGACGCCCTCCTGGGTCTGGGCTTCTGCTTGCTGCTGGGCCGGGTGACCTATTTTCAGGCGCCGCAGCCCGCAGCCAAGGCCCGCAGCTGGAGTCACTTGCTGGCCGGCGGCAAGTTCATCTGGGAAAAGAAACTCATCCTCGGGGCGAGTTCGCTGGATTTGTTCGCGACCTTGCTCGGCGGCGCCGTTGCTCTTTTGCCGCTCTATGCCGACCGCATCCTGCACGTTGGAGCCATCGGCCTCGGCTGGCTGCGCGCGGCACCCAGCCTCGGGGCCTTTGCGATGGCGATGTGGATTGCCCACCGGGCGCCGATGCAGCGTCCGGGTTGGGTGCTACTCTGGTCCGTCGCGGGGTTTGGAGGCGCGATTGTCGTGTTTGGATTCTCACCGTGGTTCTGGCTTTCCTTTGTCGCCCTCGTGCTCACCGGCGCATTCGACAATGTCAGCGTGGTGGTCCGACAATCCATGGTCCAGCTCCTGACTCCGGATGCGCTCCGGGGGCGGGTGACGGGCGTGAATCAAATCTTCATCGGGTCCTCGAATGAAATTGGCGCCCTGCGAGCCGGCTTGGCGGCCGCGCTGTTCGGTCCGGTCGCGGCCGTAGTCAGCGGTGGCCTCGGAACCCTGCTCGTGGTCCTCATTGTTGCGAAGAAGGTGCCGGCACTGGTGAACCTGGCACCCCTTAACCGGCTTCGGCCCGAGGAGTGATGGCCGCGCCGGGTCCCCCGGTCTCTTCTGCGCAAATTTCAGGTCTTGCCGGACCCCATTTTATCCTGCAACGTCCGCCCCTCTCTGGTTGCGGCGCGGTAGCCAAGTGGTAAGGCCGAGCTCTGCAAAAGCTCTATGCGACGGTTCGATTCCGTCCCGCGCCTCCAGAATAACCTGACTATCAGGTGGTAATGTATTCCGATGACAACGCGGACTTTTAGTCAGGTGACGAAGTTTCGTCTGCACTTTCGTCGACCCAGTCCTTGAAACTTCGGAGGTGCTCTGGCGTGCCGAGCGCCAGCAGCTGATCACCCGATTCCACCCGGTAGTCTCCGCGAGGGGTCAGGATGCGCATGCCGCGGCGGTTGATCCCGGCAATCTGGACTTGATGGTGGTGAGTAGGGGCCAGTTCCGCGAGGCTGACCCCGATGGTCCGGCTCCAACGCGGGACGCGGACAAGTTCCATGCGCACTTCGTCGAACTGGGCGGTCGCCGGCGTGGTGCCGCTGGCCGAGGTCAGGAATTGTTTCCCTGCCTCCACCTGCTCCGCGGTGCCCAACAACAACACCTTGTCGCGGGGATAAAGCACCGCTTCCGGCGTCGGCAGCGAAATCATGTGCCCTTGCCGTTCGATCCCCACCACCGTGCAGCCAAACCGACTCCGGAGCGCGAGTTCATCGATCCGTTTTCCCTGACAATCGGCCAAATCGGGGATCACACAGTCGCTCACGCTGAGGTTCCAGTCACCGTGCGGGCGGAGCCAGGGAGCCGAGTCGGTCGCCGGCGCCGAGACTTCATCGCCCACCTGAGCCTGCAACTCGACCTCCAATTCACTGTGCCAGTGCACCAATTGACGCCGGAGAAAGATGAGCGCAATCACCGCCGCACCCGCCATCCACACGAGCAACCAGCGCGCCGAGCCTTCATTGGGGAGCAGGCTGAGCAGCCAGAGAAAGAGAATGCCGCCAGCCAGGATCTTGAGTCCGGCTTCCACCACCGGCGCGATGCGTTCCCGTCGCGGCATGCCCCGTGTGGCCACCTGGGAATACAACAAGGCCATCGCCGAGAGGTTTCTCCAAATCGCCACCAGGGGGGCCAGCACGACGAGAAACAGGACGCTCCAGAACACCACACGCAGGCCGTTGGGAAAAAGCAGATCCCGTCCGAGCCACGCCTGACAGGCGTCATGCAACCGCTCCGAGAACACCAGCAATCCCGAAACCAGGAGTGCCCCCACCAGCACTTGGGCGAGGCGTTTCTTACTCAACTGCCAGAGCAGGTTGCGACTGCGCTGGGCTTGAATGCGGTCGATCCAGTCGCGGTAGTATTCGCCCCAGTCATTGAGCCACTTCGGCTGCAGGGCCGCAACCCGAGTCACCAGCTCCCCTCCGCGCCGGGTCAGGGGCGACGAAGCCAGGGAGGTGAGCAGGCAGACTCCCACGGAAATCGGGAACAAGGCCGGGGGTACGAGCACCGCCGATACGCCCACCTGCGCGAAGAGAAAGGAAAACTCACCGATCGGCGTCACGGTCAGACCGGCACGAAACGCGTCCCGGGGAGGGGTGCCGACCAGTGCCAGGGAAACGGTGACGGCGCCGCACCGCGTCACCACGGTGAACCATGCGATGCCAACAATGACGGCGGCGTGCTCCCACAGCATCGCCACATCGATCTGAAGTCCCATCGCGACAAAGAACACCGCGGTGAACAGATCCCGCAGGCCCTCGAACGAACGCTCGATTTGAAAGCGTTGGGGTGTCTCTGCCACGATCATGCCGAGGAGGAGCGCGCCGAGGGCGAGCGAGTAGCCGGCGGCGTAGGTGATGGCCGCAATGGCCAGAAGGAGAGCAGCCACTCCGAGGGTTTGCAGTTCCTCTCCGGCCACCACTCCCATGCGCCGCAGAAGCCAGGGCACGGTCAGCAGGCCGGCGATGCTGGCGAGCACCACAAAGGCGCCAAATTCCCCGAGCGCGAGCCCCAATCTGGGACGCGCCACCTGCTCCCCCAGGGCGACGTAGGTGTTCAGGAAGGCGAGCATGCCCACCGCCAGAAGTCCTTCGATCACGGTCACACCCACCGCGATCTGTCCCGCCCGCTCGTGCGTCGTGCCCACTTCGAAGAGCACTTTGCCCACGATCGCCGACGAAGAAACCACCAGCAGGGAAGCAAAAAAGACCCCGGCCGGCCCTTCGTAGCCCAGCAGGAGGCCAAGCAGACGGGTCAGGTTGTAGATGAGCGCGAAGGCCCCGACCACACCCAGAATCAAGCCGAGACCCATGCGGCGGATCTTTCTCAGACTCAGCCGCAGGCCGATGGAGAACATCAGGAAGACAAGCCCAACCTGGGCCAGCATCTGAATGCGCGGCAGGTCCTGAATCAAAGCCACCACCGCCGTGTGGGGACCAATGAGGATGCCGGCCGCAATATATCCGGCCACCACGGAAATTCGAAGCTGTCGGCACAACCACCCTCCCATGGCGGCTCCCGCCAGGATGACCGAGAGGTCGAGGATGAGGTCGATGCCGTTCATGGCGGGGAAACGGCGGGGCCCGCCGGGCAATCACGCTGGAACATCGATCGGGCCGCGACGAGGAAGAACAGTGTCCAACCCGCCGGCTAATCCTCGTGGTGTTGTCGATGCCGGAAGGGTTTTTCCGACTCCGAAGATCTCCGCCAACCCGGCTTGTCGGCGAGGGCACCGGGCTTGCGCAAACGGGGTTTGGCGGCCACCTGCTCCGCCTTCAGCTTCCGGTAGTTCTCCAGCCGCTCACGAGGAAACGTCCCGGCCTCGAGGGCCGCCCGCACCGCGCAACCCGGCTCGTTTTCGTGGGTGCAACGGCCGAAGCGACAACCGGTTGCCAGCGTCATCAGATCGGAAAATGCCTCCTCCAACCCCTCGTCCACCGACCAAAACTGAAGCTCGCGGATGCCCGGAGTGTCGATGAGCAGAGCTCCAGTCGGCATCAGGATGAGTTCACGTCGCGTCGTGGTGTGACGACCCTTGCTGTCCTTTTGCCTCACCTCGGCTGTGGGCAGGGCATCGTCGCGGGCGAGAGCATTGATCAGGCTCGATTTTCCCACGCCGGAGGAACCGATGAAGGCGAGGGTTTGACCGGGACGCGCAAAGGTAGTCGTCAGCGCCTTCAATCCGCGCCGTGTCCGGGCGCTGGTGACAATCACCGGCACGCCCGGCACCAGCGCCTCGACAGTGCGGCACATGACGTCGGGTTCTTTGCAGACATCCGATTTGTTCAGCACGATGACCGCGGTGGCGCCGCTTTCCTTGGCCGCCACGAGGAAACGCTGGATTCGGCGGGGATTGAAGTTCCGATCGAGACCTCCCACGAGCACCATGGTGTCGATGTTGGCCGCCACCACCTGCTCGATGTCTTCTGATCCAGCTGCCCGTCGCGAGAACTTGGTGCGACGCGGCAACACGGCGTGCAGGTCGGCCCGCGCCTCGGACTCTCGCCGCCGGATCGCCACCCAGTCACCCACAGCCGGAAACTGGTCCGGGGTGCGGGCGACGTGGAAGAAGCCGCCACCACACTCCGCCAGCAGCTCGTCCGTGCCGGTCTGGACGGCGTAGAAGTTTCGTCGAAGCTCGCACACCACCCGCGCCGGTTCCAATCCAGCCGCCGCATGGGGAGCAAAGGCCGCAGCCCAGTCGTCGGACCAGCCGTAGTCGGCAAGCGTCATGGGGTTCGACAGGAAACCATTCTTTCAGAATGGGTTCGGAAGGCTGCAGCAGGGTGCATGATTCGGATAAACAGTTGATCCACAGCCCAAGGTGCTGACTGCGTAGTTCCCCTGACTCAAGTCCAGACCCGTTGTGCCGATGATCCCTCCGTCGCTCCTCCCATCCTGCCACCATGAAACGCCTCTTCCTGCTCTTCGTCCTCCTATGTGGCAGCTGCGCGGCCCAGAGTGACCTGGTGGGCATCCTCTACAAGGGACGCATGGAGTACTATTGGGTCCTTTATCGTTCACCCAACGGACGCCACACCAAGATTTCCAACTACCATTCGTCCATCGACTTCTTCATCGATACGAACTACCTGAACTCGATTATCGTCGAGCGACCGATCCAGCTCCAGACCCGGGTGATTCGCATCAATCGATTCTACACGGGGGCACCGACCCCACCGGCCAGCCCAACCAGCGAGTCCGCTCCGCGTCGCTGATCGGTTCGCAATTTCGACTGGCGGAAGGACGGCCATTGCGTGGTAGTCTTTCCGGGTGAACCCCTTCCTCTCCGACCGGCCAACGGTTTTCCGTGGTTCCCTGGCGCTGACTCTGGCGGCATCGCTCACGATCGCCGCCTCCTGCCTCCGAGGACAGGCCGCCGACGCGGCGGCCAGCCCGGCAACTCCGGTCGAGCAATCCG
>JAXMHM010000012.1:0-198347 GCA_046346755.1 Opitutaceae bacterium
TGGTCGTGGCGCCCAACAATCCCGACCGATCACATCTTCGAAGAAATCGCCCGCCACGCCGAAACCCATCCCGACTGGCTCGCCGTTTCCGCCCCCTTTAGCTGACTTAGTAGCAAACCTTTTGATCCCGATCAGCAACCAGTGTGACACGAGCTGCGCTCCCGAGCAGCGAAAACAGCCCAGGCGCGCCGACTTGGTCCCTGGGCGCCGTTTGTGCCCGAACCGGCTCGGACGCTGGGCCGACTGCCGCGCGTAGCATGTGCGCAAACAACGAGCTGGACATCCTTTTTCAACGTCGGGACTCTCGACGCACAAATGACGCTGCGGGAACTACGCTCGCTACCCTTCACTGAGTGGCTCGGCGATGAAACGCGCGGCGACACCGAAAGGTCACACGGTCGGAGCAATCGGGACTCGACCCGGGCTCTTCGATTAGCGATCACCGGCGCCTCGAATTACTCCTGTCACCACCGAACAACACACCATGAAACCACTGACTGATCTACGTACGGCCGGAGCCTTTTGGCTCGCGGTATTCGGCCTCGTTTTTGCTACGATCGCCATTCCGGGCGCACGCGCCCAAGGTGTCACCACCGCAGGTATCGGTGGCTTCGTCACCGACAAGGCGCGCAACCCAGTTGCGGGTGCTTCAGTGACGGTGTTGCACGTACCCTCGGGCACACGTGCAACCACAACGTCACGCGCCAATGGTCAGTATTCCTTCTCGGGGTTGCGTATCGGTGGCCCGTACACGGTGACGGTTTCCTCGCCAACCATTGCGACCCAGGAAACGAAGGACATCTTTCTCGATGTGTCCAGCAACGTGGACGTCTCCTTTACTGTCAGCAGTGATGTCGTCGTCCTCGAAGCCGTGGGGGTTTCCGTGGAACGGGACCTCACCTTCGGCACCGGAAAGATGGGGACCGGCAGCAGCTTCGATTCGGACGCCATCGCCAACACCGCTTCGGTGCGCAATTCGGTGCAGGACATCGCCCGCCTCGACTCGCGGTTCTTCCTCGGATCCCTCGACCAAGGTGGACAGCTCAGCGCCCAGGGCCAGAATTTCCGCTATAACTCTTTCCTCATCGATGGCGTGCAGGCGGGCGATCCCTTCGGCCTGAACTCCAACGGATTTTCCTCACTCGGAAGTCCCGTTCCGCTCGAATCACTCGAAACCATCAGTATCCAATTGAACCCCTATGATGTCCGCTACGCCGGATTCACCGGCGCGGTCATCAATGCCGTGGTCAAGTCCGGAACCAACCGCCTCCGCGGCAGCGTCTACTACCAGTATACCAACGAAAATCTGCGCGCCAAGAACCCTCTCAACGGCCGCAAAGAACCCTTCGACGAAAAAAACTACGGCATCAACGTCAACGGCCCCATCATCAGGAACAAACTGTTCTTCTCCTTCTCCTACGACAAGCAGGAGCGGGAAACCGTTCCCCCTCAGGCCAACTTCGTGCCTGACGCCACCGGCATCGCTCAAATCAATTCGATCATCGCCCGTGCCACCGCCCTGCGTTACGACGCCGGAAGCCTCAGCGGACCGAGCACCAATCTGACGGAACAGGAAACCTACATTGGCAAGCTGGATTGGAACATCTCCAACGCCCACCGCCTTTCGGCCACCTATCGGCGCAATTACGGCCAGTTCGCAAACTTCGCCAACTACTCGACCGCACTTGACACGTCTCTCAGCAATCACTGGTTCGACCAGCCGCGAAATACGGAAAGTTACACCGCCCAGCTCAACAGCCAGTGGAACGAGAAATTCAGCACGGAGGCCACCTACTCCTATACTGAGTTCGACGGCACCCCGGTGAATCGGGGTGCGGCTTTCCCGATGGTGCGCGTCCTAGGCATCAGCGGCAAGCGTCTGGACACCGGCGCCACTGTCACTAACGGCTCGATCTACTTCGGCACCGAGAACAGCCGGCAGCTCAATCAGATTACCACGGAGGAAACCCAGATGAAGCTGAGCGGAGACTACAACATGGGCGACCACGTGCTCTCTTTCGGCGGTGAAAGCGTCTCCACGAAGTACAACAATGCCTTCATCCAAAATACGATGGGCAACTACACGTTTGCCTCCACGGCCGACTGGCTCGCCGGTACTCCTCCCTCCAATTACATTCTGCAGCAGCCCTACGCCGGATTTACCCTGAAGCAGGCGATCGCCGACTGGGCTTACGATGCTTATGCTGTATTTGTTCAGGATACGTGGCGTCCGACCGCACAGCTTACGCTGGTTGCCGGTTTGCGCTACGACCTGCCCAAGATCGACGGAAAGCCTCCCCTCGCAAGCGGCGTGGGCAACGCCGGTTTCCGCAGCGAAAACGGTCGAGCTATCACGCGCAATGACACGACCAACACGAATAACGCGACCTTTGGACCTCGTCTCGGCTTCACCTACGAGCTGGCCGAGGATCGGAAGACCCAGATCCGCGGGGGCATCGGTCTCTTCCAAGGCAAGAATCCCGCCGTCTGGCTCTCCAATGCGTACTCGAACGCCGGCACGGTCTACAACTACACGGCCACGGCGGCAGAACGTCCTCTGATCACGTTCAACCCTGATCCGAACACGCAGCGCTCGCCGGGAAGCGCCAACCCGGCGCCGAATCTCAACATCACCGACGAGCAGTTCAAGCAGCCCGCCCTGTGGAAATCCAACATCGCAATCGATCGGGAACTTCCCTTCGGCGGCATCACCCTGACTGCCGAATACTACCATCATCTCGTCGAGAGCGGCGTGCAGACGGAGTTTCTCAACTACCTTCGCGCGACGGACGGCAATGGCAGCGGACTCGCTCCCGACGGCCGGTACCGCTTCGGCTCGGCCGCCAGCGTCGTGAATTCCACCCAAGGCAATGTCGCCGGCCGTCGACGGGTCGCCACATTCGCGGACGTCTTCTATCTGACCAACACATCCAAGGGCGTCAGCCGCGGTTTCACGCTCTCGCTCAACCGGCCGATGAAGAACAACTGGGCCTGGTCGCTCTCTTGGACCAACGGACACGCCACCGAGGTCAGCCCTATCACCTCGTCCACCGCGTCGTCCAATTACTCGAACCGCGCGGTCTTCAACCCGAACGAAGATGTCGCCTCGATCTCCAACACCAACATCCAGGATACCATCGTCGCCTCTTATACTCGCAGGTTTGAGTTCGTCTCCAAGGCTCCGACTACGGTCAATCTCACCTACATCGCACGCACGGGTCATCCGTATTCGTGGGTATTCTACGGCGACGCCAATGGCGACGGATTCACCTTCAACGACCTGCTCTACGTGCCGACGGGACCGACTGACCCCAAGGTCCGCTGGGCCGATGCCACCCAACGGGATGCGTTTTTTGCCTTCGTTGAGTCGTCCTCACTCAAGAACTACATGGGTGGCAGCCCGGGGCGAAACACCGAAACCTCCCCGTGGCTACAGACGGTCGATCTGAAGATCACGCAGGCACTGCCGATCTTTAAGTCCGTGCGGGCCGAACTCTTCGCCAACGTGCTGAACTTTGCCAATCTGTTTAACGACAGCTGGGGCATCCAGGAAGAGGTTCCATTCTCGTACCGCCGGGCCGTAGCCGGCGCCACGCTTGACGCTGCAGCCAACGGCGGACAGGGCGCGTGGAACTACGTCTTCAACACCACGACACTCAACGGTGTGCCAGTAACAGCCGACGATACGCCGATTTCCCGCTGGCAGGTGCAGTTGGGCATGCGCATCAAGTTCTAGCCTGGGCACCAACCCCTTGCTCCTCGAGCGGCCGCAGCAATGCGGCCGCTTTTTTTATTTTTCGCCACAGAGGCGTCGGCCAGGCGATCAGAAGACCAGATGCACAAGGTTCCGGAAGCCCATGCCAAGCAAGGCGCTGCCGGCCCGACTCGCGGCGAAAGTCGCGTCGAATCTCGCGCGATCACGGTAGGCGCACACCCCATGCCGCGCCGCGGGCGATCCTGCTATCTTCTGTCATGCGAGTTCGTATCCATCGGACTCTATCAGTCCTCTGCACACCATGAAAAAAGCCTTCCTACCACTCGTCGGTACATTCTTCGCAGCCTTGATGGCGACGTCGATGAGTTTTGCCTTGCCCATCACCGGCTCCCTCGATTTCTCGGGCGGGGTCCTGCTCGACGGGACCTCGCTCAGCACAGCCACCAAAGTCCTGAACTGGTCATCGGTCGCTGTCACCAACGGCGGCGTCACGGCTGGCTCGACACTCGACACCACGATCAACCCGGGCGACTCCGTCACCATGAGTTTTCCCTGGAGCTTCAACAGCGGCATGCCCGCGCTCTGGACCGTGGGCGGCTTCACCTTCAACCTGGGCACGTCATCCGTGATCTTCCAGGACTCCGAGTTTCTCACGGTCAAGGGCTTCGGGCTCATCGTGGGGAACGGTTATGACCCCACGCCCGCCACCTGGTACTTCACCAGCCAGGGCCAGGGACTTACGGATTCGAACTTCTCCTTCTCTGCCACCACCCTGGGGACCAGATCACTGGTGCCGGACAGCGGCGCCACCGCGCTGCTGTTCAGTGCTGCCTTTTGCGGACTCGCGCTGACGCAACGTCTCAAGCGTCGGGGCGTGTAATCAAAGCCGATAGAAAGAGTTAGTTAGATAGCAAAAGAGCCGCGGTCCACCAGGTCCGCGGCTCTTTTGCGCCCTGCTGCGCAGGCTCCCATTCGTTGGCGGAATGCCGGAGGTGTCACGTGTGGGTTTGTCGAAGCGGGTTTTTCCCTGAATTTCGACTTTGACGGCCCCGCCCGCTGGTCTGGACTCGGCCGCGGCGAGGTCGCGCCTCCACGCGATGCGCCTGTCGTCCATGTCGTCCACGCTCACGCTCACCTCCATCCGTGAGGCTCACGCCCGGATTGCCTCCCGCATCCTGCGTACCCCGGTGCTCTCGAGCGAGCAGCTCGATCAAGAAGCGGGCGGTTCCCTGCGCTTCAAATGTGAAAATCTCCAGGCCATCGGAGCCTTCAAAGCCCGGGGCGCCACCAACGCCGTGTTCGCGCTGCCTGATGAAGCGGCGGCGCGGGGGGTGGCCACACACTCCTCGGGCAACCACGCCGCGGCCCTGGCCCGCGCCGCCCGGCTGCGCGGAATTCCGGCCTACATCGTAATGCCGTCCAACTCGCCCCAACAGAAGATCCGCAACGTGCAGCGGCAGGGAGGGTTGATCACGTTCTGCGAACCCACGCAGTCGGCCCGCGAACGCGCCAGCGCACAGATCGTCGAGCAGACGGGGGCCGCATTCATCCATCCTTACGAGAATTTCGAAGTGATGGCTGGCCAGGGAACGGCTGCGCTCGAACTGCTGGAAGAGTTTCCGCAGCTGGACTTGATCCTGTGCCCGGTGGGTGGGGGGGGACTCCTCGCCGGCACCGCGGTCGCAGCCCGGGCGCTGAGTCCCACGATCCAGGTCATCGCAGTGGAACCGGAGCAGGCTGACGACGCATTCCGGTCCTTCCACGCCGGCCAGGTCGTGCCGCAAACCGCTAGGACCATCGCCGATGGCCTACGCACCTTGGTGGGCGTACCCAACCTGAGCCTCATGCGGAAGCATGTGCACGACATCGTCACCGTGAGCGAAGCGTCGATCATCGCCGCCATGCGCTGTCTCTGGGAGGAATTGAAGGTGGTGGTGGAGCCCTCCGGCGCAGTCGCCTACGCCGCAATCCTCGAAGGGCGCGTTAAGCTGGCGGGCCGCTCCGCCGGCCTCCTGCTCACCGGAGGAAATGTCGACCTCGATCGACTCCCGTGGCAGACCGCGCCTTGAACCGCCCGTCCCGGCGTCCGGCGTGACATCTGCCGGCGTCGGCGCCGCCCATCGCGAGGCACTTTCGCCGCCGTCTGTCAAAACGATGCAAAATGATGGCCCTAGGCCTGAGAAAACAGCTTGGTTCGTGATTCAGGGCTAAGGTCGCCGGCCAGAGTTCCGAAACTTCAGGCTTCGTGCGCCAATCGAATGCAACCCCTCCTCCACCCCATCGGGTTTCGAGCCGCTCCCGTGATGCCCTGAGAGCAGCGGCACGGGCGCCGAGGGAGGCGATGGTGGGGGGAAGGACGCGGCTCGCGAACCCAATCAAGTCGGAACCGACAGGATCGCCGCCATGAGTTCAGCCTCGTTGTCCATCCGGACCGATGTAGAGGCCCGCTCCGAGGAGCATTGGCGCGAACATCAACACCGGATCTATTGCCAAACGGACCGACTATTCGGCGGGCTCCTGATGCTGCAGTGGCTGGCCGGAGTAGCCATTGCCCTCTGGTTGACCCCGCGGACGTGGATTGGCGGCTTCAATCAAAGCGATGTTCATGTGTGGGCCGCGGTTTTGCTGGGCGGCCTGGTGGCCATCCCTCCCACGCTTTTCGCCTACTGGCGACCGGGTGAGGCGGTGACGCGCCACGCCATCGCGATCGCGCAGATGCTGGCATCCGGGCTATTCGTGCACCTCACCGGGGGACGGATCGAGACGCACTTCCACATCTTCGGATCCCTGGCGTTTCTCGCGTTTTATCGCGACTGGCGGGTTCTGGTCACCGCTTCGGTGGTGGTGACGCTCGACCACTTCCTGCGCGGCGTGTACTGGCCGCAATCCGTCTTCGGTGCGGCCGGGGCGGCACCCTGGCGCTGGCTGGAGCACACGGCGTGGGTGGTGTTTGAGGACGTCTTTCTGGTGTACACCTGCCTGCGTAGTCAGGCAGAGATGCGGGAAATCGCCCAGCGCCGCGCCCAGCTTGAAGTGAACACCGACCTGATCGAACGGGCGGTCCTTGAACGCACCGCGGAACTCGCCGCCTCGAACCGGAGCCTGGCGGCGGAGATCGTCGAACGCGCCCGGATGGAAGAGGAGCTCAAGGCTGCCAAGGAGACGGCGGAGGCGGCCAGCCAGGCCAAGTCTTCGTTCCTGGCCAACATGAGTCACGAGATCCGCACCCCCATGAACGGCGTGATCGGCATGACGAGCCTGCTGCTCGACTCCCCCCTGGACGAGTCGCAGAAGGCCTTCGTCGAGACCATCCGTTCCAGTGGTGATTCCCTGCTCGTGCTCATCAACGACATCCTCGACTTCTCCAAGATCGAGTCGGGCCACATGGAGTTGGAGGAGCATCCCTTCGACCTGCGCGAGTGCGTGGAACAGACCCTCGATCTCGTCAGTCCGACCAGCACCGCCAAGGGACTCGACGTGGTCTACCTGGTCCTGGGTGACACGCCCGAGTGTATCGTCGGAGATGTGACGCGCCTGCGCCAGATCATGGTGAACCTGGTCGGCAACGCGGTAAAATTCACGGAACACGGATCCGTGCTGGTGACGGTTGCCAGCCGGTCGGTTCCGCCCCCGACTCCGGCCCTCGACGCGCCCGGAGGCGCCTGGCACGAGCTGCACTTCCAGATTACGGATACAGGTCCTGGCATCCCATCCGACCGGATGGACCGGCTGTTCAAACAGTTCAGTCAAATCGACGCGTCCACCACCCGCCGTCACGGGGGCACCGGGCTCGGGCTGGCGATTTCGAAGCGTCTGGTCGAGCTGATGCGCGGACGCATCTGGGTTGAGAGCAAGGTCGGATCAGGCTCCACGTTTCACTTCACCCTGCAGGCCCGCTCGAGCCCGATGCCGGCGCTCATTCGCCCGCCGGTTCCACCCGCAGCGCTCCACCGCAAGCACGTGCTCATTGTCGACGACGGGGAGGTCAACCGTCGCATCCTCCGGCTCCAGGCCGAGCGTTGGGGCATGTCCGCCACCGAGGCCGCATCGGGACCGGCGGCGCTGCAGGCCTTGCTCAGCGAGGCCGCCTGTGATGTCGCCATCCTCGACATGCAAATGCCCGACATGGACGGACTGGAACTGGCCGCCCGCATTCATGCGCTGCCCCATCGCAAGGACCTTCCCATGGTGCTGCTCAGTTCCGCAGGCAGCCTGCGCGACCGCAGCGACGCGCGCTGGCAGCACTTTGCCGCGTGTTTCACCAAACCCACCAAACTCAACCAGCTTCAGCAGGCGCTCCTGCTCGCTCTCGGTGGCTCCCACACGGACCAGCCGGTCAAGCCTCGGGAGCAGACCGTCGCGCGCCTGGCCGACACCCTGCCCCTCCGCATCCTCGTCGTGGACGACAATGTGGTCAACCAGCGGGTCGCCTCCATGTTGCTCATGAATCTCGGCTACCGCTGCGACCTGGCCGCCAATGGGCGCGAGGCCGTCACCGCGATCGAACGTCAGAACTACGACCTCGTGATGATGGATCTACAAATGCCGGAAATGGACGGACTGGAAGCGACCGCCGAAATCCTCCGACGCTTCCCCGAGGGCAAGCGTCCCAGGATCGTGGCCCTCACCGCCAACGCGACCGACCACGATCGGGAGCGGTGCCTGAATGGCGGCATGGACGACTACCTGAGCAAGCCCCTGCGAGCCGACGAACTGAGCCGCAAGCTCCGCTCGGTCATGGCGGGTTCACCCGTGAATTGACCTCTCTTTCGCCGTTGAGGCGAATCGGTCCGTGGTTCAATCGCGGTTTTGGTTGAAGCCGCTTTGAGCCGTTTTCGTCTGGCTCGGAAACAAGGCACGCGCGTCAGGTGCGTGGGAAGAGCGCGGGGCCCACCACCCCGAACCACAGGGCCAATCCACCCGCGGCACTGGAGCAGAGGACGAGGAACGGAACGAGCCGTTGACCTGGCGGGTGCTGGCGGATGACGGCGACGATCACCAGCAGTGACAACGGAGCGAGTCCGTAGGGCAGCACCCACACCGGCAGGCCCATCGCCCCGGATAACATGGCTTCGTCGGCCGGTTGGGGGAGCTGCGGTGTACCGGTGACGCAACGCAGCCAGCGTCCCGCTGCCAGCACGCACGCGCTGCTCGCCAGCCAGTCGGCGACCGACGCGGGTTCGTGCCCGCGACCTCGCCGCAGCCGCCGGACGAGCACCCAGGCGGTCGTCGCCACCACCACCTCCACCATGGGTCCACCCAGCGTGATCAAGGTCTCCGCCCGATCCGAGATTGACCCCGGAGGCCCATCATAGCGAACCGCAGCATAGGAATACCGCACCGTGAACCCATGCCACTTGCCCACCCCATAGTGTCCCAGCTCATGAAGTGCGACCAGCAGCGGTGCCCCCAGCAGACCAAAGGCAAACGGCGTCAGCACAGCTTTCAGTTTCACGATTGGTCGCACCCCAGGGTGCGCCGATTGAGAACCCACGGCGGATGACGGCAAGGTTGAAGCAGACCACCGTCAGGGAACCCGCAAGGTCGCTGCCCCTTGAGGACGTTGTCCCAAAGTTCTTGCACCAATCGCGCTAAAGCCCGGCCCTCACAGCTCAGGAAAGCGGCTCCGCGGATTTGAAAGCAGCCCTCTCGGCCGTGCACGTTTGGATTGTGGCATCCCGCTGCATCCAGCAGCCCGGATTGCCCGTACCACCAGCGGATCATTCTCCTCACTCTCATTGCGTCCCATCGCCTTTCCCGTTCAGTCTGTTGTATAAATCATTGCGCATGAAGTCCTGCCTCTATGAGTGCCGCGTCATGCACGCCCGGTTTTTACCCCGGGCTCATCATTTCGTGTACCGGATTTTCATG
This sequence comes from Opitutaceae bacterium, assembly GCA_046346755.1. Lineage (GTDB taxonomy): Bacteria > Verrucomicrobiota > Verrucomicrobiia > Opitutales > Opitutaceae > UBA6669. The sequence goes on from JAXMHM010000012.1 coordinate 9,587, forward strand.
TTCGCGCTCGATTTGGATGAAATCGACGAACTCGACCAGCGTTTGCGTTTATTTTCGGCGGAGCGACGCAATCTCTATTCGTTTCGAGATCGCGACTACCTGCCCACCGGAGCGGCCACCGGAGCGACGCTGAAACAGCGGGTCATGACCCTCCTCGGCCAGCACGGAATCGCCACCGAGGGACTCCGGATCCAGCTTTTGACCCTTCCTCGGGTCGCCGGCTACCTGTTCAATCCGGTGTCCTTCTACTTCTGCCAGGCCGCCGACGGAACACCCGTCGCCGCGGTGCCGGAGGTTACCAACACCTTCAAGGAGATGAAACCTTTCGTGCTGGGGCCCCAGACGCGTCGGGTTGACGGATGCTTTCACCTCCGGATTCCGAAGCACTTCTACGTTTCACCTTTCTCGGATGTGGACGTGGCCTTTGACTTCCAACTGCGCGTGCCCGGAGAGCAGCTCTCGATCCAGATCGATGACTACGTGAACGGGGAGCGAACCCTGACCAGCACGCTCGCTGGCCCGGCCCGGCCGCTGACCGATGGGCGGTTGGCGTGGTTCACGCTGTTGTACCCTCTCATCACCCTAAAAATCATCACGCTGATCCACTGGCAGGCGCTCCGGCTCTACCTCAAGTCCCTCCCCTGGTACCGCAAAGCCGCGCGACCCGCTGACCAGCGTGGGCTCTTTCGCCCCCACGCTTCCCTTCTCCAGCCCAAGCACTCCGACGTATGAGTTCCCCGTCCACCACCTCCTCCGTATCATCTGCCGCCACGGTCTTCCCGCACGCAGCCGCGCCCTCGTTTTACCGGCGCGCCGTTTTGGGAGCGTTTCGGGACATGCGCCGCGGCAGTCTTCGCATCGAGCTGCCGGAAGGGGGACAGGTGGATCTTGGTGAAGGTTGCCACACGCGTCCGGCGCCGCTTCCCCTGGGACTTCAGGACAGCGCCTCGATCCGCTTGCGTCGGGAATCATTCTTTCGTCGCTGCGTGTTGGCTGGAGACATCGGATTTGCCGAGTCCTACATCGACGGCGACTGGGAAACCAACGACCTCACGGCCGTCATCGCCTGGTTTATCCTCAACGTCGACCAAGCGCCCACCCTCTCCGGTTCGGCCCGGCGCCGCTCCCAGTCGTGGATGCTGAATCTCCTGCGATTTACGCACCGACTGCAGCATGCGCTCCAGCCGAATTCCCGGCGCAATGCTCGGAACAACATCTCACGTCACTACGACCTTTCCAACGAATTCTTCGCGCTCTTCCTCGATCCCTCGATGATGTATTCAGCGGCGAAATTCACCTCTCCCGACCTCTCGCTCGAGGCGGCCCAGCGGGAGAAAAACGAGGCCCTATGTCGCAACTTGCGGCTCGGTCCGGACGATCATGTTCTCGAAGTAGGTTCCGGATGGGGCGGCTGGGCCCTGCACGCCGCCACGACTCGGGGCTGCCGCGTCACGACGGTGACGCTCTCGCAGCAGCAACTCGAACTGGCCCGGGCCCGCGTGGCTGCGGCCGGATTATCCCACCGCATCGAGGTGCGTTTGCAGGACTACCGCGACATTGAAGGCACATTCGACAAGATCGTCTCGATTGAAATGATGGAAGCGATCGGACACGCCTATCTGCCCGCGTTCTGTCAGGCGCTCCATCGGCTGCTGAAACCCAGCGGCCTGCTCGCGCTGCAGTTCATCACCTGCCCGGACCACCGCTACGAGGAGCTACGCCGCGGCGTCGACTTCATCCAGAAACACGTATTTCCCGGTTCGCTGCTGCTCTCCCTCAACCGTGTGAACGACCAACTCGCCCGCGCCGGAGGCTTTGTCCTCCATCAGATCGACGACCTGGGTCACGACTATGCCCGCACCCTCCAACGCTGGCGCGGGACGTTCCAGGCCCGTCTCGACGGGGTCCGCGCCTTGGGCTTCGACGACCGGTTCATTCGCAAATGGTCGTACTACCTTTCCTACTGCGAGGCCGCGTTTGCCATGCGCAACATCTCCGTGGTCCAGACGCTGCACACCCGGGCCAACAATCTCACCTTCTGACGGTGCCGCCGCGCGGGAGCATGTCGCGACTTCCTTTCTAGGTCCGGGCCTTGCGCCCGCGCCTCGCCTGGGGGCTATCCCACGCACTTCCTGAACTGGTGTTGTCGCCGTTTTCAATCGATTGCCTGCCCTGTGCTTTCGGGGACGCCCCTATCAACGACACCCTTTCCCGTCATGATCCTTTTCCTCCGCTGTTTTTTCACCGTCGTCCTCGCTTCGATGCTCTGGGTCACAAGCTGGGCCACGCTCGGGCAGTCACTGCCTGACTTCATTCGCGGACCGGTCTCCGGCGATCGCTGGTTCATCGCCACTCTCTTCGACGCCTACTGGGGCTTTCTCACCTTCTTTGTCTGGGTCGCCTACAAGGAGACCCGACTTCTCGTCAAGGCCCTGTGGCTGCTGGGCATTTTGCTCCTCGGAAACATCGCCATGTCGGTGTACTGCCTTATCCAACTCTTCCGGGTTCGCACCGATGCGCCCTTGTCCGAGGTGCTGCTCCGGCGTCCCTCCCTGTGACCGACTCCACCGCACCGCATCCTGACCTCCCCCCCAGCCCTGTCCGTCACCGCACGTTCTGGCAACGCCGGCTGGTGGACCCGGTCCTCGCGTTGCTGACGCAGGGGGTCACACCCGACAAAATTGCCTTCACCCTCGCCATGGGCACGGGTCTTTCGATGTTTCCCTTCCTCGGGTTCACATCCCTGCTCAACCTCGGGGTAGGTCTCTGGTTGCGACTGAACCAACCGATCCTGCAGACGCTCAATCAGCTGCTCGGACCGGTTCACCTGCTCATGATCATCCTGTATGTTCGCGTCGGCGAATCAATCTGGGGAGCTGAACAGATCCCTTTCTCGATCCGTGTGCTGCTCGAGACCTTTCGCGATCAACCCCTCAGTGTGTTCTTGCACCGATTCGGGTGGGCTGGAGTCCACGCCTTCACGGCCTGGGCTCTGACCTTTCCCATCCTTGTATTCGTCTTGAATCTCATCCTGAGGCCCATTCTGCGCCACGCGGCCCGGACCCTCTTCGACTCGTCGCCCACTCCCGTCCCATGAGTCTGCCTCTGATCCTCCTGATTGCGGCGGGCGCCTGCGGTATCGCCTTCGCCCTGCTCTTCCTCCTTGCCCGCCGCATCAACAACTACGGCATCGTCGACATCGCGTGGTCCTACGCGTTCGGCGCGCTGGCCATCCTTTACGGCGTCCTCGCGAACGGCCTGCCGCTGCGTCGCATCCTGATGCCTGCGCTGGTGGTGCTCTGGAGCCTCCGTCTGGGCACCCACCTCTACAAACGAGTGATGGGCCACCACCCAGAGGAGGACGGCCGCTACCGCGAAATGCGCATACGCTGGGCCAAGAACTTTACCTGGGAGATGTTCAAGTTCTACCAACTCCAGGCGGTTTCGCTGGTGATCCTCTCCCTGCCGTTCGTCCTGGTGTGCCTCAATCCGACCCCGGCGATCCATCCGCTCGAACTCGCCGGACTGACGCTCTGGTTCATCGCTCTTTGCGGAGAGACCGTCGCCGACGCCCAACTTGCCGCCTTCAAACGACGGCCGGAGAATCGCGGCAAGGTCTGTGACTTCGGACTCTGGCGCTACAGCCGTCACCCGAATTACTTTTTCGAGTGGCTGATCTGGGTCGCCTACTTCGTGTTCGCCTGCGGCTCCCCCTGGGGATGGATCTCACTCATCTGTCCTGCGAGCATGCTGTACCTCCTCCTCCGGGTCACCGGCATCCCCATGACCGAGGAACAAAGCGTGCGCAGCCGGGGCGACGCCTACCGCCGCTACCAGGCCACCACCAGCGCCTTTATCCCCTGGTTCCCAAGGAAGCCGTGACCAGGTGACGGAGAACCGCGGGCGGCGAGGCCGTTGGCCTGATCCCAAATCTCAAATTTCAGATCTCAAGTCCCAAGCTGGCCCTCCCACTCCGTCGCTTCGTCATTCGTCATTTCGCTCCCCGCGCCCCGCGCGGCTCTCTTCATGATCGACACCCTCCTCGAGAAAAATCTTCTGCCCGACTGGTTGATCCGCATCGGAATCCGCCGGCTGCTCGCGCGCCGGATTCGCGACGAGTCGGCGGTGTATAACCGCGAGCACTACGTTGCCGACCTCCGGAAACGGCCGATCGCCGAAAACACCGCCGAAGCCAACGAGCAGCACTACGAGGTTCCGACCCCGTTCTACCAGCTCTGCCTCGGCCGGCGCCTGAAGTACTCCGGGTGCTTCTACCCCAAGGGCACGGAGTCGCTCGACGAGGCCGAGGAGCACATGCTGGCCCTCTATGTCGAGCGGGCGCAGATCAAGGACGGCCAGACCATCCTCGAACTCGGATGTGGCTGGGGATCCCTGTCCCTCTACCTGGCGGAGAAGTTCCCTCATGCCCGCATCACCGCAGTCTCAAATTCCCGCACCCAGAAGGAGTACATCGACGCCGAGGCGCGCAAACGGGGATTCACCCACCTGCGCATCCTCACCATCGACATGAATCAGTTCGACATCGCGGAGGGCCAGTTCGACCGCGTCGTCTCCGTCGAGATGTTCGAGCACATGAAGAACTACGACCGCCTGCTCGCCAACGTCGCCCGCTGGCTCAAGCCCGGGGGCCTGCTCTTCGTGCACATTTTCACCCACCACCGCCTCAGCTACCACTTCGTCGCCCGGGACGCGACGGACTGGATGTCCCGTTACTTCTTCACCGGCGGACAAATGCCCGCCCACGACCTGCTGTCCGCCTTCCAGGACGACCTCACCCTTCTCCAGGACTGGAAAGTCAATGGCCGTCACTACCAGCAGACGGCGGAACACTGGCTGCAGGCGATGGACCGGAACCGGGAGAAGATCCTTCCCCTCTTCGCCGACACCTATGGACCGCAGTCGGTCACCAAGTGGTGGGTGTACTGGCGTGTCTTTTACATGGCGTGCGCCGAGCTCTGGGGCTACCGCAAGGGCGAGGAGTGGCTAGTCAGCCACTACCTCTTTCAATCGAAGACCCGGTGAGCGACCTGGCTTGGCCATGGGTCAAAGGACGAAAACCAAGCATCCTGAGTCCAGAATCTAGAACCCAGTATCCAATAGTCAGAAGTTAGGGGTCACGTAGCCACGTCCGCCTCCGCTGGCCTCAGGTTTCAAATTCCAAATCTCAGATTTCAAATCTCTCCCCCCGCCCTCAACGTCCAATCGTCAGTGTGAACCGTATAGTTTGCATGACCACTCAGGTACCGCTCATCCATCGGGACGTCTTTGAGCCTCGCTCGCGGCGTCCTGGCCTCGTCCGATGGGTGTGCAGTGCCGGACTCCTGCTGACGCTTGCCCTCGCACCCGGCCGGGCCATGCCGGCGTCCACCGCGGACGCCTTGGTGCAGCAGGGCCTGGCGGCGGAGTCCCGTTTCAATCCCAAGCAGGCCCTCGTCCTGTTTCAGCAGGCTGATGCGCTGCGTCCGAATGATCCCTTCATCCTCCAGCGCATCTCGCGCCAGTATTCGGACGCCACCACCCTCACAACCCAGCCGGACGAGAAACGCCGCCTGGCGGAGTCGGCCCTGAGCTATTCCCTTCGCGCGTACGAGCTTCAGCCGCGGAACCCGGTCAATGTCCTGTCACTGGCCATCTGTTACGGAAAGCTCGGCCTTTATGGTGACACCGAAACCAAGGTGGCCAACGCCCGGTTGATCAAGCAGTACGCCGAGGAAGCCCTTGCCCTCGACCCCGACTACGATTGGGCGCACCACGTGTTGGGACGATGGCACTACGAGGTGGCCGAACTCGGAGGCACCAAACGCCTCGTCGTCCGCCTGTTCTTTGGAGGGCTCCCCAAGGCCTCGGTCGACGAGGCCATCCGCCACCTTGAGCGAGCCGTCCAACTCGCCCCCGACGCGGTGGGACACCACGTCGAACTCGGCTTCGCCTACCTCGCCGCCTCGCGCCCCGCCAAAGCCCGTGTCGCCTTCGATCAAGGTCTCGCTCTCCCTGATAAGGAAATCCACGACGCCACCGCCAAACGCCGGGCCCGGGAAGCCCTGGCCAAGCTGTGAGCAGCGGGTTTGGGATAACAAACGGCTATCACCCGCAAGGGGACTGCTCGCTTTAGCACAACCCGTCTACCTCCGTCGATCCGCGCCAATCTGCGGCTCTACCCGGGCTGCTCCGGTTGATGTAGCGCACACTCAATTTCGGATTTTATTGCAATGATATTGCTTTAGTCTAAAGCTAAGGCAGTTTCCTCTGGCAACGAACCATCGCTTTACCTGCGCAGATATTTAGGCCCCACCACCAAGCATTCTACCGATGCACAACGCCACCGCGGCGCCACAACCAATTGATATTCCCACAAAGCAAAGACAGGTGGCTCAGGCTGCAGACATCAGATTTCAAATCTCAGATCTCAAATCTCAAATTTCAATCCCCCCACCCCCATGCCTACGTTCCAGCGTTTCGAGGACCTGCCGGTCTGGCGGGAGGCTTTGCGACTCGCGGAAAGTTGTGAGGATTTTATCGAGGCCGCCAAAAATCAAATCACTTGGTCCAAGCGCGACCAATTGGACCGCGCGTCACTCTCGGTCTCAAACAACATCGCCGAGGGCTTCGAGCGCGGCACCACCAACGAACTTCTCGCCTTTCTCTACATCGCTCGCGGTTCCGCGGGCGAAGTCCGCTCCATGCTTTGCTTTTTCGAGCGCCGGCCTGCTCTGCAGGATTTCAAATCTCAAATCTCAAATTTGAAATCGGTGGCCGAGAGCTGCTCCCGTCAACTTCGCGCCTGGGCCGACTCGCTCCAAAACTCGGATATCGCCGGTCAACGCCACCTCAATGACCAAACACGTTCTGAATTCCAGAAGCGCAAGGCCCGAGAACAGGGTGAGGTAGCCTTCCAGCAGCTCCTCGCACAGCACCTGCCTCCCGGCCATCCGGCGCGCCAGATCGGGCCGGGGAAATCTTTAATTTGAGATTTCAAATCTCAAATCCCCCTTTCCGCCGCCCTCCTTTCACTCTGCCGTCGCAGCCTCCATTTCCGCGAACGTTCGTTCATGAGTGCAACGGCTGACAGTCCCATCTCCTCCGCCGTTTTCGATCATCTCGACGCCGACCTTTCGCCGCCCAACCGCACGCTCTCCGAATCTCAAATTTCAAATCTCAAATTTCAAATGCCACCCGGGATCGCAGCGATCCCGGGTGGCATGTCCCGATTAGCGGAGGAAGGCCTCGTGCAGGCCACCGTCGACGGTGATGACCTGGCCGGTGGTCTTCGAGAGACGTGTACCGACCAGGAGAAAGTAGGCCTCGGCCTGGTCCGCCGGGGTGATCGGCGCCTTGGTCAGCGTGCGGTCGGCATAGAACTGGGCGAGTTTGCGTACGAGGCTGTCGGTCGCCTCGTCCTCGGTGAAGGGGATGTGGTACTTCGCCAAGGATCCAATCACCCGCTCGCGGGGGAACATGGCCGAGCCATGCACCACCGTCGCCGGTGCCACGCCGTTGACGCGCACCAGCGGGGAAAGCTCCATCGCCAGTTCACGGACGAGGTGGTTGGCCGCGGCCTTGGAGGTATCGTAGGCAACGGAGCCCTTCTTTGCCACAACGGCGTTGGCGGAGGTCGTAAGCACCAGACTACCAGTCAGGCCCTGTTCCTTCCAGGTCTTGGCGGCTTCGTCACCCACGACATAGCTGCCGGTGACATTGATCGCGAACGTCAGCGCCCACTTGTCGTCGGGGATGTGGCCGGTGGTGTCGGTTGGCACAAAGATGCCCGCGGTGACGCAGATCGAGTCAAAGCCACCGTAGGCAAGGGCCGTCTGGTCGAGCATGCGACGCACGCTGGCGCGATCGGTGATGTTGGCGGCGAGGCCGAGGGCCGGTCCGCAGCGTGATATCCCAGTACCAGATACACCAATGCCCACGCCGAGCTTGTCGGTGATCTCCTTGGCGGTGGCCTGGGCCGCCGCCTCGTTCAAGTCCACGCACACGACGTGCGCGCCTTCGCGCGACATGCGATGGGCGGTTTCCTTGCCGATGCCCGAGCCGGCGCCGACCACCACCACGACCTGGCGCGCCAGTTCCTTCTCCGCCGGCATGCGCTTGAGTTTCGCCTCCTCCAGCAGCCAGTATTCGATGTCGAACGCCTCCTGCAGCGGCAGGGCAATGTAGCGGTCAATCGCCTCGGCACCGCGCATGACCTCGACGGCGCAGGAGTAGAACTCGGCGGTGACCCGTGACTCCGACTTGTCCTTGCCCCAGGCGATCATGCCCAGACCCGGGATCAGCACCACGGTCGGATTCGGATCGCGCATCGCCGGCGAGTTGGCGTGGCGGCACTTGGCGTAGTAGGCGGCGTAGTCCTTGCGGTACTGCACCAGCCCGTTGGCCAGTTTGCCCTTGAGGGCCGCCAGGTCGTCGGTCTGCGGATTCCAGTCGACGTAGAGCGGCTTGATCTTGGTGCGAAGAAAATGGTCGGGGCAGGATGTGCCCAACTCGGCAAGGCGCGGGGCGTCCTTCGAATTGACGAAACGCAGGATCGACTCGTCAGACTGCACCGTGCCGATGAACCGCTTCTCGCGGGAAACCTGGCCTCTCAGCCACGGCAGGATGGCGGACAGGGTGGCATTGCGCTGCTCCTCCGGAAGGGTGATGAACTTTGCACCGCCAAACGCCGCGGCGTGGCCGCCCTTGGCTTCGTAGTGCTTTTCAATGTACGCCGCCGCTTTCTCGATCAGATCGAGGGTCAGCGTGTAGCAGGCCTTGTCATCATCCGCCCACGAGATGAAACCGTGCTGCCCCATCATGATCGCCCTGACATCCGGCTGACGGCGGGAGATCTCCTGCATGGCCAGCCCAAGCTCGAAGCCCGGACGCATCCAGGGCACATAGGCCATCGCGCCTCCAAAGATTTCCTTCGTCAGTTCCTCGCACCGCGCCGAGGCCGCGATCGCAATGATCGCGTTGGGGTGCATGTGGTCGACGAACTTGCCCGGCAGGAAGGAGTGCAGCGGCGTGTCAATCGAGGAGGCACGCGGATTCAGATTGAAGGTCGTGTGGGTGTACATCGCCACCATGTCATCCTCCGCGGGCGACTTCAGCCCCCGGTCAGCCCGGGCGGCATACAGGGGCTGCAGCCCGACCAGCTTGTCCTGGTAAAGCGACGAGAAGTTCTCGCGCGTGCTCGTGCGGAGATCCCCGCCCGAGCCCTTCACCCACAGCACCTCCACCGGCTTGCCGGTCAGCGGATCCCGCTCGGTGAGTTTGGAGGAGGTGTTACCGCCCCCGGTGTTCGTGATGCGCTGGTCACTGCCAAGCAGGTTTGACCGGTAGACAAGGCGTGCCACCGGATCGAGCGTCGCCGCGCGGGCGTCGTCCCAGAGAGAGTTGACGAAAGTATACGATTTCATGTGGGAAAAGGGGCCTTGCGTTCACCCTCGCCCAGCAAAGCCACTGGGCGCGGTCAGGCAAACAGTCGGCCGTCGTAGACCACTAGATGGTAGATATTGGAAGATTTCGATCAATTTCTGTCAGAAAGGGGTTCGGACTGTCCAGCGACCAGAAGGGAGATCGTACTCTCTCCATAACATCCATATCTTCCTGCAAAAGAAAGATATAGGCCTCCATTCACCAGTTGCGAGCGGAAACGCCGGGCATCTTCGAGTCCAGGCGGCTTCCTCTGGCATCGGTGCCCAGATCAACGCCAAGTCTCAGCCATGACCGGCCTCAGTGAGGCCAGCTCCAACCAAGGAGGCGCTATTCCCCACCGCCGGGCGCCCCCAAGGCCCAACTCTTCAGGTCACTGAGATCTTCTTGTAGGTATCCTGCAGCGCCTTCGCGGAGGTCTGTAGGGCCTGCTGCTCTTTTGGCCAGAGCTCAAGATCGAGTTGCCCCAGCACGCCGCGTCTGCCCACCACAGTGGGGACGCTGAGAGCCACGTGCTTCAATCCATAGGCACCCGTTTGCATGCTTGAAATGGGCAAGACCGTCTTCCGGTCCAGCGCCACCGCATGGACGACTTCGGCGATGGTCAGTCCCACGGCCCAGCCCGCTCCCCCTTTGCGGCGGATCACCTCCGCACCGCTTCCCTTGGTCTTTTCGAACACCTGGGTCTGAAACGAAGGCGTGCAGCCCGCCACCTTGGCCAGCGGCAGCCCGGCATAGGCCGCGGACGACCAGATCGGAACCATGGTGTCACCATGCTCCCCGAGGATCAGTGCCTCAACCTGCGTCGGAGCGAGCGAAAGATCGCGGGCGATGAGCGACCGGAACCTCGCCGTATCCAACATGGTGCCGAGACCGTACACCTGCGAAGCGGGAAGTCCGAGACGCTCCGCCGCGAGCTGGGTCAGGATATCGACCGGGTTGGAGACAACAAAGACGTGGGCATCCCCGCGGAGGCCGGTTTTTTTGAGGTCGGACAGGATCTGCGAAAACAGCGCGACGTTTCGATTGATGAGATCGAGCCGGGACTCGTCGGGTTTGCGACGGAGACCGGCGGTGATGACCACCACGTCGCTGTCCTTCGCCCGCGTGTAGTCACCGGAATAGATCCGTTGTCCCCCGACACAGGACGAACCGTGCAGCAGATCGAGGGCCTCGCCCTCGGCCAGATCAGCGTTGGCGTCGAGAATCTGGATCTCCGAAACGATGCCGGCGCATTGCAGGGCAAACGCGGCGTTCGAGCCCACGCGCCCGCCTCCTCCGATGATGGTGACTTTCATGGATCGATGCTCCTTGGTTAGCGCGGGTTCAGCTGCCCGGCTTGAGTTTGGCCATGATCTGCTGGGTGATCTGAGTCACCAGGGCCTCGATCTGCGGGTCCGGTGCCGCTCCGGACTCAGGCGCGGAAGTCGGAGGACGGCAGACCACCCCGGGTTGAAATTCGCTGTTGTCACACAGTTCGCACTCCTTGAGACCGTCGCGGTTGTCGGGCATGCCGAGCTTTTTCCGCAGAGCGATCAGGTCGCGCACCTTGTCATTGCTGATCTGATGCAAACCACCACGCAGCTGGGACGCGATCCACACCGTCTTGCAGTACGAATCGACGTTTTCCATTTTCCAGTACGCATCCTCGACGTCTTTGCCCCAGACAATGACGCCGTGATTTTCCATGATCACGCACTGGTGGTCCACACCTTCCTGACCCACTTCATTGGCATTCTCCGGAGTGCCGGGGGTCTGATAGCGGGCGTAACCGATCTCCCCGAGGAACACCTCGGCCTCAGGGATGAGACAGGCGGGCGGCCGCACCCCGGCGACGGCAAAAGCGGTGGCGTGGGGCGGGTGTGCATGTACGCAGGCCTTTGCCGCCGGCTGGCGCTTCATGATGCCCAGGTGCGTAAGCGCCTCGCTGGTGCGCTTGCGCGTGCCCGCCAGCTGTTTTCCATCGAGATCAATGAGACACAGTTCCTCGGGCCGCATGAACCCCTTGGAAATCAGCGTGGGGGTGCAAAGCACGAGGTTGTCGCCGACGCGCACCGTGATATTGCCTCCGTTGCCGTCCACGTAGTCCTTTTCCCAGATCCGCCGTCCAATGTCGCACATCCGGCGCTTCAGCTCCTCAATCGCCGGCGAGCGGAAGAAGGCCTCGATGTCGGCGGGGCTTTTCGGATCGCCGCCCGGCGTCCACTTGAACTCAAAGTCGGGCACAATCGGCGCCGCGGGTGCGGCCGCCGCCTTGGCCGGGGTGCGCGGCAGGAGCGATGCACGCGAACGCAGGAGGTCGCGGGCCGACGGCGTCAGCAACGCGTCTTCCGGCACCGGCGTGCCCGTGCGCAGCAGCGTTTCGAGGTCTTGGGCGGTGATTACCTTGGGCATGGGAAAAAGAGAACGGAATCAGGCGGTCGGTGGCGTGTACTGGATACGGTCCACCAGGGTCGCGACGTAGGCGTCGACCGGGGTGGGTTTGGCAAAGGGCATGGTGGCTTCGGCGCCTTCGGTGAAGCCGACAATCTGACCCTCCCCGGCGCCGAGTTCGTCGTAGACGACAAGACTCGATCCTTTGGCCAGGGGCACCGCCGGCGCGCCGGCGAACTGTGCGTGATTGAGCGGTTGCACGAGCAGAAACCGTCCGCCGATCAGGGCCGGATCGGCGAGGGTCAGGGTCACGCGGCCAATGACGTATCCAAGTCGCATCGAGATCAGGGTCGCTCGATCGTCGGATCGACGATGGCCTGGACGGAGTTGCGGAGCGGCGAGCGCTCGTCCCCCACGAGTTCGCGAGTGGCGGACCCATCCGTCGTGATCATGACCGTCTGGTGAAGCCCCGCGCCCAGGGAATCGATGGCAAGAACCGGAGTGCCCTCGTCCTTCCCGTCGGGACCGAGGGGCTGGCAGATGACGCTGCGATGTCCCCGCATGCTCGCATGGCACACGGTCGAGACAATCACTCCGTCAATTCGCGCCAGCTGCATGATCAGGGCCTCAATAGATACGAAGGTTGTCCACCATGACACACCGGCGGGTCCGCGTGAAGGTGCGGGGTGTGGCGATGCCCTCGCCGGTGGTCGTGGCGATGGAGTAGTTGAGGTAGCCCTCGCCGCCAAGACCGAGCCCGGCCACGCTGGCGCCATTCTTGACAAAGAGCGTGGTGTCCACCGCGCGCGCCATCTGGGTCATGTGGTCGACGTTGAGCGAGTGCAGGATGGCGGAGTGGCGGTACCCGTGCTCGCTGCGCACGGCACCAGCCACGGCATCGTCGAACGTTTTCACGCGCACGATCGGCAGCATTGGCATCATTTGCTCCTCCATGACAAACGGATGCTCGGCATCCGTCTCAGCAAAGAGCAAAGGCACGTCTGGTCCGACCCGGGTACCGGCCTGTTCCGCGAGCACGGCGGCGTCGGCGCCCACCAGCTTGCGGTTGAGCACCGGATGGGAGCAACCGCCGGCATCACGAGCCGTCGTGAAGGCCGCGCCCGTCAGGCGGTCCAGCTGTCCCGGGGTGAGTTTGGCCGCGCCCGCGGCGGCGAGTTCGTTCATGAACCGCTCGGCGTACGCCTCGAGCACGAACACCTGTTTTTCACCGATGCAGAGGAGATTGTTGTCGTAGGAAGCGCCCTTGATGATGTCGACCGCCGCCTTGGCGAGGCTGCCCGTGCCGTCCACCACCACCGGTGGATTTCCCGGACCGGCGCAGATCGCGCGTTTCCCCGACTTCATCGCGGCCTGAACGACGCCCGGACCGCCGGTGACGCAGAGCAGGCGCACGGCCTCGCTGCGGCACATCTGGTCAAAGGTCTGCAAGCTCGGTTCGATCACCGTGCAGACGAGGTGTTCGATCCCCAGCGCCGCCTGGATCGCCTCGTTGAAGGCCCGCACCGCCACCGCCGCGCAGCGCGCGCCGCCCGGATGGGGATTGAAGACCACGGCGTTTCCGGCCGCCACCATCGACACCACATTGCCGGCGAGGGTCGGCACGGAGTGCGTCACGGGGGTGATGGCCCCAATGACACCAAAGGGAGTGTACTCTTCGAGCGTGATTCCGTGGTCGCCACTCAATGCGTAGGGACGCAACCACTCCAGGCCCGGCACCAGCTTCACAATCTGCAGCTTCTCGATCTTGTGGTCGAGACGCCCGATCTTGGTCTCGGCGAATTCGAGCGGGCCCCACTCCGCGGCCTTGGCGGTGCAGAGGCCCTTGATGATCTCGATCACCTTGGCCCGTCCTTCCAGTCCGTGTTTCTGCAGGCGCACAAATGCGCCCTGGGCCGCCTCGCAGGCGGCGTTCATGTCCGAAAACACGCCCAGACGCCCGTCGGCCCGGGGGGCGACCACCGCCGGCGCCGTCCGCACCGCCGGCGCCGCAACGGGAGTGGCCGCGGTTGGAGCGGCGCGGTTGAGGCCACTCAGCACCTCGCTGATCACGGCGCGCAACGTCGCCTCATCCACCATCAGGGGAGCACTCATGTCTGGGGATAAATCTTCCGGTTCAACACATCCACGGTATCTACGATTCCAATAATGACGGCGTCGACCGGCAGCGTTTTCATGCCGCCCGCCTGGCGGGCCGAGCTGCCCTGGCAGAGCAGGACAAGTTCGTCGACCCCGGCGCCGAGCGTGTCGACCACGACGATCGTGTTCGCACCCGGGCGCAGCCGGTCCGGCTGGGCTTCGTCCACCAGCATCGGCCGGACGAGCAGCAGTTTCCGGCCGACCATCGCCGGATCCTTCTTGGTCGCCACGACCGAACCAATGACACGGGCAATGAACATGACGGGAGTTTCGCGGCCGGAGAGGGACTACTTCTTGGGCGCGGCGGCGGCGGCAGGCTTGGGCAGCACGAGCGCAATGTCGTCGTGCGGGCGGGCGATCACCTGGACGGAGACCACTTCACCGACCGCCCGGGCGGCCTGGGCGCCGGCATCGGTCGCGGCCTTGACGGCGGCGACGTCACCGACGACGACCGCGGTGACCAGGGCGTTGCCGACCTGTTTCATGGGTCCGGCCAGTGTGACGTTGGCTGACTTGAGCATGGCATCAGTGCCGGTGACGAGCGCGGTCAGACCGCGGGTTTCGAGGAGGCCAATGGCTTGTGACATAAAACGAGGAGTTGAGGTTGGGAAAATGCGGAGCGGAAATTCAGCGGCGGGCCAGGAGGTGGCGGTAAGTCTCACGGGCCACAACCAGCTCTTCGTTGGCGGCCACGGCGAAGATGCGGGTGCGGGAGTCATCGGCAGCAAGATCCGCGTCGAGAGCTCCAGCCGTGTTGCGATCGGTATCGATCTCGAGGCCGAGTTCGCCAAGTCCGGCGCACACGCCTTCGCGCAACCACGGGTTGTTCTCACCAATGCCGCCGGTGAAGACGAGCCCGTCACAGCCACCCATCTCGATCCAGAAGGCGCCGACCCAGTGACGGATGGAATGAATGTAGTGGTCGATTGCCATCTCCGCCTGACGGTTGCCGGCGAGACAGGCGGCGCGGATGTCGCGCAGGTCATTGCTCACACCCGACAGCGCCAGCAGGCCACTCTCGCGGGTGAGCTGTTTCTCAACGGCTTCGGCCGAGAGACCGAGGTGTTTTTGGATGAAAGGAATCGCGGCGGAATCGAGGTCACCCACCCGGTTGTTCTGCGGCAGGCCGGACTGCGGACTCAGCCCCATGCTGGTGCCGATGGCCACGCCGTCGCAGATCCCGGTGACCGAACTGGAGCCGCCGAGGTGGCAGGAGATGACGCGAAGCGGCGCGCCGGGCATGGTGCGCGGTCCGTCCTGATAGAGCCGCCGGGCGAGACCGGCCACATCGTCGCGTCCCAGCAGTTCGGCCGAACGCTCGGCGATGTACTTGTGGCTCGCACCATGGAAACCATGGCGCCTCACCCCGGCCTTGCGCCAGGATTCAGGCACGGCGTAGCAGCGAACATAGTCAGGCACCCACTGGTAAAACGCGGTTTCGAAAAGCGCGACGCGCGGCACCCGGGGGAGACGTTCCCGGAAGCGCCGGATGCCCTTGGCGTAGGGCGGATTGTGGGCGGGGGCGAGGTCGGCACAGCGCAACAGGGCCTCCTCGACCTGTTCGTCGGCGTCGACGCAGCCGGTCACTCCCTCACCCAGCACCGTCTTGAATCCGACTCCCTGCAAGTCATCTCCGGAAGCCAGATGCCCGGCGGAGCGCAGCGCCTCGAGACAGGCATCGATCGCCTCGCCATAATCGGTCACCCGCTCAAAGCCGCCCTTGGCCAGCAGCGTCTCAACCGCACCCTCGCATCGAAAAAGTCGATACTTGAAGGAGGTGGAACCGAGGTTGGCGACAAGGATGTTCATGGAGACGGAGGCAGTCCGGACGCGGACAAAACCAGAAGGTCCGCCGCGGCCTGACGGCCGTGCGGTCGCGGTGAGGCCGGCCTCAGGCCGGCGTGTTCAGCCACTTGCCGAGACCGACCAGATCGTCGTGCGGGCGCGGGATGACCTGCACGCTGATGATCTCGCCAATGCGTTTGCCGGCGTCGGCGCCCGCGTCGACCGCGGCCTTGACCGCCGCGACGTCACCGCGGAAGAAGGCCGAGACGTAGCCACTGCCGATGGCCTCGTAGCCAGTCATCGTCACGTTGGCGGATTTGAGAGCCGCATCGGCGGCTTCGAGGAGGGTGCAGAACCCCTTGGTTTCAATGATTCCGAGAGCAAGCTGAGCCATGGAAGGAGCGGGTTGAAGAGGAGAAAGGTGCGGAGGAGGGACAGGGTTCAGGCCAGACCGACTTGTTTCAGGAGGTCGGGATGCGGGCGCGGGATGACATGCGAGCTGATCAATTCGCCCACGGCTTTGGCCGCGGCGGTGCCGGCGTCGACGGCCGCCTTGACGGAGCCGACATCGCCCTTGACCACGACGGTGACGAGACCGCCGCCGATCTGAATCTGGCGGACAAGTGTGACATTCGCCGCCTTGACCATCGCGTCGCTGGCCTCAACCGAGCCAATGTAACCGCGAGTTTCTACCATGCCGATGGAATCGCTCATAAATGAAGGGAACTGAGTGTTGGGAGGTGATGGAAAGGTTCAGGATACGACCGCGTCGATCATTTCAGAAGTTCGACCGTGCTGTCGGGACGGAGCACGCAGGCGTTGCCCTCGTCGGTGTCGATGTGGATCTCAAGTTTGAAGTCTTCATGGACGCGCACCAGCATGCGCTCGAAGGTGATCCCACACGCCCCACCCACCCGCAAACGCATGAAGTCGCCCGGCTTGACGCCGTAAAAGGCCGCGTCGTCCGGACTCATGTGCACATGGGGGGCGGCGCGAATCACGCCCTCCGACAATTCCAGAAACCCGGCGGGGCCCATCAGCATGCAGCCGGGCGTGCCTTTGATCGTGCCCGACTGGCGCACCGGGATGTCAAAACCCAAAGCGATCGCATCCGTCAACGCGAGCTCCACCTGGTTGAGGTCGCGACACGGACCCAGGATGCGCAAATTCGAGATGATCCGGCTCCGTGGTCCAATCAGTGTGACCGACTCCTCTGCCGCGTACTGGCCTTTCTGATAGAGCCACTTCATCGGAGTCAAAGTCCGCCCCGGACCAAACAACGTCTCCACTGCCGCCGGCGTAAGGTGACAATGGCGGGCGCTCACGTTGACCACCAAGGGGTTTGGGCCCAGGGCCTGAGTCGGAACCGGCCGGCCCAGCCGCTCGTAAAGGATGCGGCGAACCCGGTGTTCGATTTCTGCGCGATGAGGGGTGGGCGAAGCTAGCATGACATCGGCAAATGACAGGGGTGAACAGTCGCGGAAGCGGAGCCCGCTCAAGTCATTTGAAAGCTTTTGATAGATTTTGCGAGAATTGTGGCAAAATCAACCCCAAAGCGATGAGGAGAGGGATTTCCTCACAGTCGGGGGTTTGCTGCCAATCTGACGACCCCTTTGAATCAGTCACCTCAATTCTCACGGCTATACAACAATATCATAATCATCATTAATTCAATTACTTACAACCACACCTCTGAACCCCTCTCACGCATGCTTTCGCACTGGCACGGCGCGAGGAGACACGTCCGAAGTACCTGACGTTGGCGCCACCCAGAATCGATTCGCCCGCCGATTTTGCGAGATTGTGATAGAATTCTTTCAAATTCTACCAACGAGCTTTGGAGTTACTCACAGCCCATACGGAGAGAATTCTCAGAGAGATTTCGCTCACTGCCGTTCTCACAGGGAACGTAATTTCCTATTGAACAATAATTTAATACGCAACCGAGCAGCGCGTTGATTCCCACGGCCCTTGCCTCGGGTCCAACCATTCACAGGTTAATCACATTCCACCCGTCGCACCAAGGCGCCGGGCTCGATCAGACGCTAGGGCGCCCCGGTCGGACGAGGGGGAGCAGCCCGCGTGCGCAGGAGCGCACGCTGGGACTCTTCGGTCCCCATCGTCGAGGTCGGGGAGCTGGATGCGCTGAAAGGACGACTGCCCTTGGGAACTTTAACTGGGATGTTCGAACCGAGCACCGTGACGTATTCATACTCCACCTCCCCAGCGGGAGCTTTGACCGCTTCGGCCTTGGGCGGAGCGGCGCAGCTGCCGAGCAGGCAGCACATCGCCAACCCACCCTGCAGTCCCCTGCCCCACCGCATTCCGGTGAAAAGTGATCGCCACCCGCCCGAAGCGGACTGAACAGAATCCCGTGTCATGGTGTGACCATCAGACGCGCAACTCGCTCATTGCAATTGGGAACTGCTGGAAAGCTGGCTGCGGTCAGCGAACTCTTGGACGAAGCAGCCCGAGTCCGCGCATGGTGGCATCCACCACGGACCGGTAGCGCCAGGCGCCGGGCCAGTCGCGGTGCATGAGTTCGTCCAGACGATCCGAACCGCCCGACACCGCCACGTCCCGGCGCAACCGGGTGCCGGTTGCCTGCAGCAGCGGGAGCCGTTCCGCGCTGGCCTGGGTCAGGCCCTCAATGATCGCCGAAAGCAGATCCATGCGGGTGGTTGCGAGAGTGATGCCAGTGAATGCCCCTTGGCGCTGCTCGAGGCTGGTGCGTTCACCCGCCATATAGGGTTCAAAGCGTACGGTGTTGCCGGGACGTCGGCCCTTGCGACTGAGACGCCGAAATTCGGCCCGAAAGTCATCGACCGAGAGTTCGGGAAAAAACTGCTCTCGTGCCCAGTAAATGGAGGATGCCATGGCGGCGAGGGTACTGACCTGCAGCCATTTTCCCTGAACGCCCAAGGCACGGGTCAGCAGTCGCTCGTGCGGGCGCGGCCGGTCCGTGCACAAGGCCAGGACATCCGTCGATCCTACCACATTGAAGAGCTGCCCCACCTTGGCCCCAGCCAGCAGCATGCCAGCACTGCCATCCATGAGCCCGACCATCATCGGCGTGCCCTGCCTCAGGCCGAAACGCTGCGCCGCCGATTCGGTCAGCGTGCCGCCAATCTGGTCTGCTTCTAACACCTCCGGAAGCAACGACGAGCTCACCCCCAAACTCTCACACAGTTCCTCGCTCCATCCATCGAGTCCCAAGGTGTGATACAACCCGGTAAAGGAGGCATTCGACGGATCGGTCACCCGGACGCCGGTCATCTGACGGTGCAGGAACGTGTTCAGGTGGCCCACCAAGTCCGCGCGTCGCAGCGCCCCGGGTTGATGGGCGCGGTACCAGGCCCACGTGGTCGAACTGATCCCCCCAGGAAACGGCCGGCATCCACAGAGGGCCAGGTGCCGTTCCTTTCCGATCTTTTCTTCAATCGCCCGGGCCTCCGGCACACTCCGGCGATCCTGGTGAGTGACGATCGGGGTGAGCGGTTTGCCCGTCTTGTCCATGGCCACCCAGGCGGGACACATCGTGGCGAGGGCGATGTGATCCACCTCTCGGGCGGCAGAGCCAAGCCCGCGGATGGCGGTGGCAACGGCGGCCAGCAGTTCCTCGGGATCCACTTCCACGGAGGGTCCGATGTGTTTCGACTTGAAGAACGCCCGGGGCGCTTCGGCCAGGACGCGCGTGCCGCGGAGAATCCCCGCAATGACAGACGAAGAACCGATATCGAGGCCGAGGCAGGTGGACATCGGACTGCGAGTCTGCCGGCTCCGAACGCGCTGGCAATCTTTCGCCGTCCGCTCCCTTGACGGCTGCACAGCCCAGGAGCGCGACCGTGGAGACACGCCAACTTTTTTCTGGCGCGCCACCCCCCCGACCTTCACGTTCCGCCTTTTTTCCAACTGGGGCACACCTATGAAAGTCGAACATAAGCTCGAGAGCTTCGTTTTCTGGAGTCGGTGGCTGCAGGCGCCGTTGTATCTGGGTCTGATCGTCGCCCAAGGCGTCTACGTCTACCACTTCCTCCTCGAGCTCTGGCACTTGATTCGCCATGCCAACACCCTCGACAGCACGGCCATCATGCTCTCCGTCCTGGGACTCATTGACGTCGTCATGATCGCGAACTTGCTGATCATGGTGATCATCGGGGGCTACGAGACCTTCGTTTCCCGCCTCGACCTCGACTCTCACACGGACAAGCCGGAGTGGCTCAATCACGTCAATGCCGGTGTCCTCAAGGTGAAGCTCGCCACCGCGCTGGTGGGCATTTCCTCCATTCACCTGCTGAAGACCTTCATCGAAGCCGAAAAACGGCCTGAATCGGTCATGTATTGGCAGGTGGTAATCCATCTCGCGTTCGTCCTGTCCGCCCTCCTGCTCGCCTGGACGGACAAGATCATGGTCAGCCAGGCCCACTCCAGCGAAGGCCATTGATCCAGCGGCGCGGGGCGAGACCGTCATCCGGAGCGTCCCGCCGCCTCCGCGCCCTCAGGCACTAACCTTGCGCCACTCGAACGGTCCGGGAACCGGAGGCCAGCACTTCGCGGCGACGCTCGGCCCGGGCACCCTCGGACCCGAAGCTCCCCAGCCACACCTGACGGTACTCCCAGGCGGCGCCAGCCACGCCCCAGGCCGTCAGCCCCCACATGACCCAGCTCATCAGCCATAGCCACAGGGCGCGGGTGCCCTCGGGGCCGCCGACTTCAATCAGAGACGGAAACAGCAGAGGAAGGACCCTCATCGCCAAGCCGACCAGAGCAAATCCGAGCGCATTGTGGAGGTTCATGCCAGAACCCTATGCGAGCCGCGTGCCACCCGGAGGGCCGCCCAATTAACCATTGTTTTACGAGGCACTTCGGAGGTTTGGCCTCCCATTCGCATCGACAACCCCGTGCAATTCGCAAGCCATCCCCGATGGGGGTCTTGCAAGGTGCGGTTTGTCGGACCGAGAGCCCGATCCCTCCGCGGCCGGGTACGGCTGCTGCCTAAATGTCTCCGGCCTGCGGACGGAGTACGATCTCCTCGACCACCGTGCGACGAGTCAGGCGATAGACGTCGAGAAAGGCCTGCGCGATGTCCTCAGCCGGCATCATGCGGTCCGGAGGGACTCCGCTGCCCTCCCAGGCCGGTGAAACCGTCGCGCCCGGATAGACCGTGCAGACGCGCACGCCTCGGGACCTGAGATCCGCACGCATGACTTTGGATAGACCGGTCACACCAAACTTGGCCGCACAGTAGCCGGCGCTCGATGAATAAGGCTGAAGCCCGGCAATCGAGCTCATGTTGAACACATCCCCGTGTCCTCGGGTGATCATGCCCGGCACAAAGGCACGGGAGACCAGGAACACGCTGCGCAGATTGGCCGCAATCATGGCGTCAAAATCCGCCACCGACGACTCAAGGAAGCTGCCCGGGGCAAATCGGCCCGCGTTGTTCACGAGCACATCCACGCCACCCCAGACGCGGAGCACCGCCCGGGCCAGGGCCTCGACGGCGGCAGCGTCGGACACGTCCGCCGGAAACACCCGGGTCTCGGCACCGAGGGCGCGACAGGCGCGCGCCACCCGCTGGAGCTTGCCCGCCTGCCGCGCCACCAGCGCGAGTCGCGCGCCCGGGATGCCGCCGGCAAATGCCAGCGCCAGCGCCTCACCAATGCCCTGGGAGGCGCCCGTGATGAGCACGACCGGCGCGGACGAGGGGGCGCCCCCGGAGGATTTCTTGCGGGTAGGTGTTTTCTTCATACGCAGCAGGTCAGCAGACAAGGGAGCGGAAATCGGAGAAGTCGGCGGCAAACCCTCCACGCACGCCCTTGCAGATCACGCTGACCGCATCGTGCGAATGCAGCGACTCGAGGTGCGAGCAGGCCACCTGGAAGTCGGCGATGCGCGGATCCTTCGCCAGCTGGGCGTAGACCAGCCGGGCGGCATCCTCGACAAACTTGATGTGCGCCCCGTTCAACTCGGCAAACGCCTGTTCATCCTCGCGTTTGACCATCACCTGCGTCTCGGTCCGGAGCGCAGCCAGGCAGTGTGCCTGCAGGTCCTCGATCCGGAGGCGGGCGCCCTCCGCCAGCTCCACCTTGACGCGGGCCTTGGACCGCTGGTTGTGCGGGATCGCGTACACGCCCCTCAGGTCACGCGCATGCTCCGCCAGCTCCGCACTGCACGGACAGGAACTGGAGTAGACAAAGTCGAACTCGATGAACCTCCGAAACCGCCCCTTGGCGTCCATCGACCCCTCCAACGTCACCGCGTAGTACTGGTAGCCCTCCAGCCCGCTGCGCAGCGACGGCTGCAACAACGGGTAGGAAAAGGAGAGACGGACCCGTGCCTCGAGGGAGCCGACCTTCCGCCGGTACTTCACGAGGATGCGGCGCAGCGCCTCGAGCGAGAACACTTCGGTGCGGTGCTCGTAGAAGGAGCGCACAATGCGGCTCATGTTGATGCCCTTCAGCGAAGCGGCGAGCGAAACGGTGCCGGTCACCGCGGTCTCGAGCGTCACGGTTTCGCCCGATTTCGTGCGGAAACGCAGCGGTAACCGAAAATTGGAGACACCCACCTGCTGGATCGGCACCGGCGCGCCCTGGATGGCGTCCTGCGCCTCCATCATGTCGGGCAACGATTCCTGATAGGCAGGGGTCAGTCTGAATCCCGCATCGTAGGCCCGGACGATCGAAGGCTGCGTGCCTCCGGGCCCGTGGTGCAGGTACATTTTCTTGGGTTTGGTCTTCTTCATGGTCGTTTTTGGTGGGTGGCCGTCGCGGCGCCGGTTGGTGACGATAACAACCAGACGCCAGCCCTGAAAATTGAGTTTGGATCAGCGAATGTCCGGTCCGCGGTATTCGGCGAAGTTGCGGGGCGTTTCGTAGAGTCGGACGGCGTCGAGCCGCCCGCCAACGATGTGGGGTTCAATCTGGTTCCAAAAGGCAATGACGAGGTTTTCGGTCGAAGGGATCACTCCCTTGAGAAAAGGCACCTGGTCATTGAGGCTGCGGTGATCACAGGCCTGCACAATGACCCGATCCAAAATCTCCTTCAGCACGCCGAGATCGATGACGTACCCCGTTTCAGGATCAGGCTGCCCCCGCACCGTCGCCTCCAGCACATAGTTGTGCCCATGACCGAACGCATTGTTGCAAAGACCGAACATTTTCTTGTTCCAAGCGGCACTCTTGGTCGGATTGTTCAGCCGATGCCCGGCATTGAAGTGCACCTGGCGCGTCACATAGACCGTGCCCTGTTGAGGGCGCACGGACTGCGATGAGGCGGCGGAAGCACGACGTGGGCGAGGCATGAGGGGTCAGTAGATACCCCAAACGCGGTTGGGTCAACCTCCCGCCACAGTCAGAAGCGTCCTGCGACGCGATCACACCTCACTTCGAGCCGATTGGCGAATGTCCCAGAACCTCTTTTCAACCTTGGAGTTCCGGGGCTCTCACGCTTCGCTCTTGCGACCCGGCCGCGGGCGCCGTTGAACCGGCCGCGATGGCCATGCGGTTCAGAATCCTCGGCAGCGGCAGCTCGGGCAATTGTGCCCTGCTGCAGACCGAGCAGGCCCGCGTCCTGATTGACGCCGGGTTCTCCGCCCGAAAGACCCGGGAACTGCTCGCCGAAGCCGAAGTGAAGATCGAACAGATCGATGCCCTGTTCCTGACCCACGAACATGGGGACCACACGGCGGGGGTTTGCGGTTTCCACAAGTGGCCACATATCAAAATTTTCGCGAATTCTGCGACTGCGCGAGCCGTGCAGAAGGGACTCGATTTCACCCCCGATTGGCAGTTTTTCGAAACCGGTTCGCGGTTCATCTTCCGCGACCTCGAGGTGGACACGTTCGCGGTCCCCCATGACGCCCACGATCCCGTCGGCTTCCGGTTCTCCCACGGGTTCAAAGGTGACCTTTTTTCGCCACGCCGGTCGCTCGCTTGGCTGACGGATCTGGGCCATGTGCCGCAGCATGTGAGGGAGCGCCTGCGCGACTGTGACATGCTCGCGGTGGAATCAAATCACTGTTCCGACCTCCTCAAGGCCGACATCAAGCGTCCCTGGTCGACGAAGCAGCGCATCAGCGGCCGTCACGGACACCTATCCAACGAAGCTGCCCGGGAGTTGCTCGCCACCATTGCCAGTCCCCGGTGGCGACGGGTCTTCCTCACCCACCTATCCCGCGACTGCAACAGCCTGGAGGCGGTCGACCGCATGCTGTCCACCCTGCGGCCCCAGCTGAGCTGCGAATTCTGTGTCGTGGCGCCCGGCACCGGCACGCCCTTCCACGAATTGACCTAACCTGGACCCAGTCGGACCGCACCCCGCCGAATTTACAATCACGTGCGCGGGGAGAGCTTCAGGCGTTGCGAAACGGCATGATTCCAGCAGACCCTGCTTTGGCATGACCTTCCCGCACCCACTCTCCCGCTTTCGCCGGACCAAGATCGTTTTTACACTCGGCCCCTCCACGGAAAGTGAAGCCATGCTCGAGGCGCTGATTGCGGCGGGAGCAGATGTCGCCCGGCTCAACATGGCGCACGCCAAGCACGACTGGACCCGCATGATCATCCGGCGCATTCGGGCCGTCTCGGCTCGGCTGGAACGGGATATCGCGATCATGATGGACATCAAGGGACCGGAGATACGCACCGGCGACTTGGAACACCCGATCGAACTACGGCCCGGGGAAATCTTCGACTTTACGGTCAAGCCGGGCGGCGGTCCCGAACGCGACAACGCCGAGGAGGTTCGCTCGGTCGACGTGAATTATAAGGACCTCATCAACGACATCCGAGTGGGCGATACGGTACT
This sequence comes from Opitutaceae bacterium, assembly GCA_046346755.1. Taxonomy (GTDB): domain Bacteria; phylum Verrucomicrobiota; class Verrucomicrobiia; order Opitutales; family Opitutaceae; genus UBA6669. Next base: position 34,148 of record JAXMHM010000012.1, read on the forward strand.
GGTCGACAATGGACTGATTCGTTTGGAGGTGCTCGAGAAAGACAACGCCCGCATCCGCTGCCGCGTGTTGATCCCCGGAGAATTGAAGTCGCGGCGGCACATCAATCTCCCGGGCGTAAAGGTCAACCTGCCCGCGTTCACCGAAAAAGACCGGGCCGACACGTTGGTGGGCCTGGAGGAAGGCATCGACTACGTGGCCCTGTCCTTCGTTCGCGAAGCGCAGGACATCGAATCCCTGCGGGAATTCCTCCGCACACATGACTCCCGAGCACGCATCATCGCCAAAATCGAGGACCAATCCGCCATCACCAATCTGGACGAAATCGTGCGATCCTGCGACGCCCTGATGGTCGCGCGCGGGGACCTCGGCATCGAGTGTCCATTCGAGGAATTGCCCATCATCCAGCGACGGGCGGTGCAAACCTGCTACGACTACGGCCGACCGGTGATCATCGCCACCCACATGCTGGAATCGATGATCACCTCGCCGATGCCCACGCGCGCGGAGATCACCGATGTCGCCAACGCCGTACTCGAGCGGGCCGACTGCGTCATGCTCTCCGGCGAGACCACCATTGGGCGCTATCCCCTGGAGTGTGTCGACATCCTGAAAAAAATCGCTGCACGAATCGAACAGGAAGCGCCGGCCCCCATGGCGGAACCGCGCTACCTCGATGGCGACAAAATCAAGCTGCTGCTCTCCGCCGTGAAGATGGCCAACGAGATTCCAGGCAGCACCATTCTCACGTTCACCCGCCAGGGTTTCATGGCCGGAGGCCTCGCCGCCATGCGCCCGGCCATGGCGCCGATCTTTGCATTCACGCCTTTGCCGGAAACGTTTCGCCAGATGCGCCTGATGCGGGCGGTCGAACCGATCCTGCTGCCCTTCGACTCCGACCCCGACAACACCATCAACCGGGCCATCGGGTACCTTGTGCGGGACGGAAAACTCCAGGCAGGAGACAAACTCGTCATCGCGACCGACATCCTCTCCTCCAATCGCCTGATTGACAGTATCCAGCTCCGCACCGTGCGCTAGTTGGATCGCTGGCGGAGGCCTCGTGGAGGCCGCGACGCCGGCCACCCGCGGCGAAGCCAGAGACGTACGAGCGTAGTCAGGATGACCACACCGGCTTTCACGCTGCCGCGCAGCGTACCGCTAATCTTGGACTTCCCGCCCAATCGGCGGCGGTATTGCACCGGAATCTCCACAATCGTTGCACCGAGCTCCACTGCGCGCACTTGCATTTCGAGCGTCCAGCCAAAGCCACGATCGCGCAGCCCCATCTGCTCGTAAAGATCACGCTGGATCAGGCGGAGCGGGCCGAGATCCCGGTAGGCATGCCTCCAACCCCAATTCACCAGAGTCGTGGCAAGCGCGTTCCCGAAGCGCTGCACGGACGTCAGGGCGACACGCGACGCAGGAAGTGAACGGCGGTCCCCCAGAACGAAATCCGCCCCTTTCTCTGCTTCCGCAAGCAGGCGGGCCACGTCCTCCGCTCGATCGCTGCCATCGGCGTCGCAAAACAGAATCCAGTCGACTTCCCGGGATAGCCCACGCGTCCCGGTCCAGCAGGCCTGCCCGTAACCGCGACGCGGCTCGATCACCACCTCTGCCCCCGCCGCCCGGGCCAGACTGGCCGTGGCGTCAGTGCTGCCATTGTCCACCACCCGGATCCGGACCAGGCGGGCGGCCTGCAACGCGTGAATCATCCCGCCAATGGTCTCCGCTTCATTAAGCGCCGGCATGATCGCCTGGATGCGGGAAGGAGAAAGGGACACCACTGACCCCCCTAGTGCGGCCCGGGACCAATTCAAGCCGCAAGTCCAAGTCCCGGCCGGTCGCGGACAAACCAGCCGGATGTCCTCCACCATTTTCGCACTTCCGTCCGGACGTCCGCGCCTTCACCGTGACGCTCCACCATGCAGTTGACCAAACACTGGGCCGCCGCCCTCGACGACTATGTGATCGACCTTGGTTGGTCGCCCGATGGCTCCGTCCTGGCCGCGGCTTCCTCCGCCGGCTCTGTCTCGCTCTTTGCTTCCCTCGACGGCGCGCTGCGTCACAGTCTGGGGGGACACGACGATGGCACCAATGCCGTGGCCTGGCACCCCGACGGTCATGTCCTCGCCACGGGCGGACAAGATGGATCCGTCAAGCTCTGGGACCCCCAGGCCGGTCAGCACACCGCGACCGCAACGCTGGGGTCGGCATGGGTCGAGCACCTGGCCTGGCGTCCCCTTTCCCGACGAAACGACACTCCAAGCCCTTCGCCACTCCTTGCCGCCGCCGCCGGTCGCACCCTTTGCCTCCTCGGGCCGGATGGAGCCGTCCGGCACACGTTTGCACCTGCGCCCAAGACCCTCACCGCGATGGCTTGGGAACCGAGCGGGGGCGCCGTGGCCGTGGCGTACTTTGGCGGCGTCTCGCTCTGGGATGCCGACGATTATGTCGCCCAGCGCACCTATACCTACGCCAACGGCATTCACGCCCTGGTTTGGTCACCCGACGGCCGCTGGTTGGTTTCCGGAAACCAGGACCCCAGCGTGCACCTCTGGCTGCCCGAGCAGGACGAGGAGTTTCACATGAGCGGTTACGAGAGCAAGGTGAAGGAACTTTCCTTCGATCGCACCGGTCGCTGGCTCGCCACCGGTGGCGGCCGCGATGCCTGCATCTGGGATTGCGAAGGTCGGGGTCCCGAGGGTCGCGAACCCGTCATGCTGGCGCATGAGAGCAAGGTGTGCGCCGTAGCCTACCAGAACGCCCACGGCCTGCTCGCGACCGCGAGCGAGGACGGTACGCTCATGATCTGGAGTCCGGAGCGTCCGCGTCCGCTGCGCGCCACGGTGCGCATGCCGTCGCCGGCCACAAAGATCGCCTGGTCCCCCGACGACACCTACCTCGCGGTCGGAAGCGCCAAAGGCGCGGTGTACGTGCTGCGCTGCGAGGGATGAACCCGCCCGGTCAGGAATCCTCGCCGCCCGTCCGCGCCCGCCGCCATGCACCGGTTCATTCCCACTCCGGATGCCCCTCCCGCTGGTATCGATCCGTCCCATACCGACGCCATCCGACGCTGGACAACTGAGTTTCTGCGCCTCGCCGATGATGCCGTGGTCTCCGTGCGGGAAACGGCCTGCGCCGATTCGGGATGTCCCTTGGTGGAAACACAGGTGCTGGTCCTCGAAGGACGATCCGGCACCCGGGCCTGGCGATTCACGCGGTCACGAGCCGCCATCACCCGCCTGATCCTCCACCAGGTCCTGGCTTCGCCCCCGGAACGGCGCAACCAGACATAACTTGACGCTTCTCCGCGCCTTTCCGAAGGTCGCTTCCCTATGTCCAGTGCGGGTTCACCAGCCGACACCTCCGAGGAGGTCCGGCCGTCCGTTTTTCTCAGCTACGCCTCGGAGGACCGCCCGGCGGCGCGACGCCTGCGCGACGCACTGAATCAGGCGGGGCTGGAGGTCTGGTATGACGAAAACGAACTGGGTGGAGGCGACGCCTGGGACCAAAAAATCAGGCGGCAGATTCGGGAATGCACGTTTTTCATAGCTGTCATTTCGAGTACGACCGATCAACGCAGCGAAGGGTATTTCCGCCGGGAGTGGCGCCTGGCGGTGGAGCGCACACTCGACATGGCCGACGACATGCTCTTCCTCGTCCCGATCGTCATCGACGAAACGCACGAGGAAGGCGCACGCGTGCCGGAGAAATTTCTCACGGTGCAATGGGTTCGCGTTCCTGATGGCGTCGCCAACCCGGCTTTGGACGGAGTTACCCGCCGGTTGCTTGCCTCGGTTCGCACGCCTGCCGCCAGCCCAAAACCACGCGGCCCCCGGCATCATCCCGGTGCCCGGATTCCCTCTCAAGGTTCACCCAAACCACCCCCGCTCCCGCCACCCGCCACGCCAGCGCCGGCCAGCGATGATCATGTTCCACCGCCGATGCCTCCGTTTCCGCACCTGCCGGCGGAAGGGGATCGGCACTACCTTCGTTTCGTCGCTGAAATACTCTGGTGGGTGGTCACCGCTGTCTGGCTCCTGGTCCGCCGCCTGCCACGATGGATTCGAATCGTGCTCGGCATCTGGTTTGTGATCACCGTGGTCAGCCAATGCCGAACGGGAGGCCGCGACAGCACCCCGCCCGCAACCCGCTCGGAAAAGTCGGAATCGAAGAAGGTGCGGGGCGAATCCACCGACGCGGCCAAGGAGAAGGGCCAGGATCTGAAGAAAGCTCTGGTGGACGCCGCCAACGAACTCCGCAAGGAGTCCGGGCAGGTCCCCGGGGGCACGCTCGCCGCCAACCTCACTCGAATCGGCGCCGAAATCGCCGCCGGTGTCGCCAAGAGCATACCCGATGCCCCGGGTGCACCGCTCGCCGTGGCCGTCGGTTCGTTTTCGCGCGATCCCGAGGAGAGCCCGCTCAATCGTTTTGGTCAGGAGGTGCGCGCCGCCCTGCTCCAAGCCCTGGACAAGCCGATGGCAGACACGTCCTCGCCGCCCGTTGCACGCGTGGCTCCACGCCTCCTCGCCGCCGACGAGGGAGGACGGTCCGATCCGGAACTGGTGCTGCTCGCCCGGGATCGAGGTCTGCGTTTTGTCCTTCGCGCCGATCCGGGACCCGCAGCCGATCCGAACCGTCTGACCGTTCGTTTGCTCGATGCAAACGACGGCAGACAAGTCTGGTCGCGTTCCCTGAACGCCAGCATGGACGCCACCCAGGTGAGCGCCGCGGTGGCCGAGCTGCTCACCGCACTGCAGGCCACGACAACCGCACCTGCACCCAGCGTTCCCCCGGCACCGTAGAGCTTCGCGGGCTCTCCCCTGACCAGCTCCCGCCGCGTCCGTCAGAGTGTATCGTCAGGAAACAGCAGCTGGGTGCGGTGCCCGCGGGCCTCGGACTCCGTGCGATAGGTCAGGTCGTCGATCGGCTGAAGCACCACTCCCGCTCGCACACAATGGAAACGGCCCCGGCCCACCGGGACAAACGCATCGTCAGGTGAAAGCGCGACCACACGGTCCGATGGCGCCTCGGACGGAGGCAACTCCGCCCCGAGCAGGAGCGGGCCATAGGTGAAGCGGTGGTGTCCCGCCGGGAACGCGGGACTGTGGGGAGGCGCAACCGCCACCCGCAGGGGAAAGCGGAGGGACAGCCTTTGCCCCACCTCCGCAATCATGCGACTCCGGACGAACCCGTCACTCGCGTCCAGCCCGCAGGACTTTCCCGCGACACTGAGCTTCAGCTCGTCCGCGAACACGCCGGGCGGCACCACGAAGTTCCAGACCAGGGCCTGCCGGACAGTTGTGCGGACCACCACCCACTCGACGTGTCCGTCATAGGGATACGCACTGGTCGAGCGGAGCACCAGCTCCCCGGAGGAGAACCGCAGCGTCGTCTCGCCCTCGAAGTAAAACAGGTGCCAGAGCGCGCCGGCCCCGGCGTCGGCGACGGTGGCCGCCTGCGCCGCGCGGGCCAGTCCCTCCGCCCCGCGCATGGAGCAGCACCAGGGTGCCTCGTAGATCTTGGGGTGGGGTGCAAGGTGGAGGCGCCCGGCGGCGCCCACACACAGGTCGCAGCCAAAGCCGCCGTTGGGACGCTGCGCGTAGCTCAGGGCGTTGTGGTAGACGCGGTGGGCCTGCTCAAGGTAGCCGGCTTCGCTGGTGGCGCGCCAGAGTTCGATCGCCAGGAGGAAGGAATCGACCACAGCACAGGCTTCGGTCCATTCGGGCCGGTCGAACCAATTGAAGTTGGCGTGGTGTTCGGTTTCCGCGCACTCGCGATAAAGGGCGTAGCGGTCACGCACGAGCGCCAGCAATTCGGGACGACGGTCCGTCTGCTCCCACCAGCGCAGAATGCCCCGAAGCGTGCTGAGCGTGGAGTGCGTCTGTGCACCAATGCGTCGCACATCGAGCTGGGCGTAGCGCGCGATCATGGTCTCAATCAGCGCCCGAAGATCCGGGTTGGGATCAACAGCGTGGGCCTGTGTGAGCCCGTCCAGGGTGAAAAACACGGTGCCAATGTCGGTGGAGAGCCCGACCCAGACTCCGTCATGCTTGACGGTCAGGCCGATGGGGCGACCGTCGGCCAGGGCCGCAAGCTTGTGGTCGGGATACTCCGAATACAGAGGTCGGGTCGGGATCATCAGGTTCCGCACCACACTGCGGATGAGGGCGAGGGCGCGGGGATCCTGCTTCCAGAGATAAACCTCGCAGAGTCCGCGCAGGAGGCCGTTGTGCCCGCCCACCTGGTTTTCGTCCGCCCGTCCCTCCGGGTGAATTTCGCCAATGTACCCGCGTGCATTCAACGCCTCGGGCAGGCGGGCGATGATTTCCTCCAGGTAGGTGGGCTCCACCTTCAAGGTCTGCCCCAACAGCGACAGCCCAAGCAGTGCCCGCCCGATCCAATCTCCGGGCGCCTCACGGGCCGTCGAGGATCGCACCATCGCCTCGTAACGAAACGCCGGCTCCTGCAGGCGTTGGAACGCGAGCGCGGCCCGGCGCCGCAGGTCTCCGGCCGGCGCAACATCGGCTAGCGGCAGTAAGTCAGGCATCGCACCATCCCGTGCCGTGACCCAGATGGCGGCAAAACAATTTCGCGCCGCGCGCGGGCGAATCCACGCCCCCGATCAGAGAGCGGTGGTACGGCTTTCTGCAGGCTCTCCCGCCTCTAAAAGACACGCGTCCAGCGCAAGTCGCAGGGCCGTCTCGTCGAGGCCGACTCCGATGAACACCAATTCCTGGCGTCGGTCGCCGTGGGGTTCCACCCAGAGCGCTCGAATCATGCTGGGCCGATCATCGAGGGTCGCCTTGCCGCTCTCCACCAGGGCAGCCCACCAGTAGTTGAGGGTCTCCCAACGAACCTGGTCGCCCGCCACCGAGACAAACCCCATTTCATCCGGTTGCTCCGCCAGCCAAAAGAACCCCTTCGCTCGCACCACCCCCGGAAGACCTTCTTGCACGAGGCGCTGCCACCGCTCACGCACGAACGGTCGTCGCGCCTGATAGGTGAACGTGCGCAGCCCGAACCGTCGTTCGTAGGCGGGAGCCTCACCCCGACCCGGCGAGACCACGGGTTTGGTGACCACCGTCGCCGGTTTGGTCCCAGCCGACACCGGCGCCAGTGCATTGAGCGCCCGAATCCACTGGGCCGACGCCAGGGTTGCCTTCGCATCAAACCGGATCCGGTCGACCACGCTTTCCCGGGACGCCTGACCGAACTCCACAGGCAAGACCTCGGCGCGTTCGTTCAATCCACCAATGACCCCTTTGAGGGTTTCGAGTTCATCGGGAGTGACCCGGTCGCACTTGTTCAGCACGATGAGGTCGGCCACCTCGATTTGCTCGATGAGCAGCTCAATCAGCGGCTGAGGTCCCGTCGGCACCGTCACCCGGGTTGCTCCCCGGGCCAGTCCCCCTTGGTTCTTCCACAGGGTTAGGAACTGAAACGCATCCACCACGGTGACCAGGCTGCTCAGGCGCGCGAGGTCAGACAGGGAACGTCCAAAGGGATTCCTCCGAGTGAAAAGGGCGGCGATGCCCTTGGGTTCGGCGACGCCCGTGGTCTCGACCAGCAGGTGATCGAAGGGCAGTCCCGCCGGCCCGCCGGGTCGTCCGGTCAGGGCCAAAGCGGAAAGCGACTCGGCAAGTTCGTCCTTCAAGGAACAGCACACGCAGCCATTTCCCAACTCCACAAGCGGCTGGTTGCCACCGCCCGGACGAGTCACCTCGGCCCCCACCCGGCGCGCGTCAATATTGATCGATCCGACATCGTTGACCACAAGTGCCCAGCGCGACCCCTCCACCTGAGTCAGCAGGTGATTGAGCAGGGTGGTCTTTCCGGCTCCCAGAAAACCACACAGCACAGTGACCCGGGGACGCAGGTCGGGCGATGGGTCCAGTGACATCGAAAGCGGACGGACTACGTCTCTATCCACCGGCAAATACCGGTCGGAATCCCGCCGCCTTCAGTACCTCGGCCACGGCGTCACGCTGATCCCCCTGGATCTCGATCCGACCCTCCTTGACCGTGCCACCGCAGCCGCACCGCTTCTGCATCTTCTTTGCCAGCAGCTCTTTCTCAGGCAAACCAATGCCAGTAAAGCCCTGCACCACCGTCACCGTCTTTCCACCCCGCCCGGCGGTGGTGCGCAGAATATCCACCCGGCCCCGGTTCGGTGCCTCCACGTCGGGCGCGGAGGTTCGGACCGGCGCAGGGGCCGCAGCCGTCGCACGGACCGGCGCCGACGGAACGGACAAGCCCGAGAGGGAAGCGAACGGGTTTTGAGCAAGCGGCGCTCCACCCTCGGTGGTGAGCTTCTTGGCTGAAGCCATGGCTACTTGTTCCCTCCACGGCAGGTTCCAACCGGAATTCCGCCCTCTCCCCCCAACCAGGCCACGGCTTTGGCGTAGCTCCGGCCCTCCAAAAAGTGAATCAGTTGCGGATGCAGACGTCCGCGACCCTGGGCCAGCAGCTCGTCCAACTTGGTCAGGCTGGCCCCAATGCCGGGACCATCCGCTTGCTTAATGCGATCGAGGAGGCCTATTAGCGTGGCTTTGATCTCTTGCTCCATGGAAGGGAAATACGAATGACCCGGTGCTAATGATGACTCTACCCGAAGTAAGCGAGTTTTCAATCCTCCGACCAATCCCGGTGGCGGGCTTGCCTGCGGGGGCAGCGTTCGCAAGGGTGTGAGAAGCTCTGCTTGTAACGTTCCCAGCGGATGCAGGTGTTTGCCTGTGTTCGCTGGGTTCGTTTTCTAATCTCAATCCATGAACTCCTTCACGTTGCCTACCCGGGCCAATGCCGACGTCATCGACGCGGCCTATTCCGCGTGGCTCCAGAATCCCAACTCCGTCGATCCGACGTGGCATGCCTTTTTCCAAGGATTTACCTTGGGCACCACCGGAAATGGCAGCGCACCCCGGACACCGACCGCCGCCCCCGGCGCACCGACCGCGACGGTCGATGCAAGCGACAGCCTCAAGCAGTCGCAGGTGCACAGTCTGATCTACCACTACCGCGCCATTGGTCACACCCAGGCGCACCTCGACCCGCTGTCGGGACCGCCGGGCCCCTCCCCCCGCCTGGCCCTTTCGGAATTTGGACTGACCGAGGAGGACTTGGACAAGGTCTACGACGTGGGACACTACCTGAACGTCCGGCAGATGAGGCTGAGGGACATGATCGACAGCCTCCGCCAGACCTACTGTGGACGGATCGGAGTCGAGTACATCCACATTCAGGAAACGGAGATTCGCCGGTGGTTGCAGGACCGGATGGAGCCCAGCCGCAACCAGCCCCATTTTACCAAGGAGCAAAAGACCCGCATTCTCCGCCGCCTGCACAAGGCGGAGCTGTTCGAGAAGTTTCTGCACACGAAGTATGTCGGCCAGAAGCGCTTCTCCCTCGAGGGCGGCGAGACCTTCATCGCAGCGCTCGACACGGTGGTCGAGCACTCGCCGGAGGTCGGCGTCGAGGAAATCGTCATGGGCATGGCCCACCGCGGCCGGCTCAACGTGCTGACCTCCATCCTGCGCAAGCCGTTTGAGGTGCTCTTCGAGCAATTTTCGGAAAACTACATCCCCGAGACGGTCGCGGGCGACGGCGATGTGAAGTACCACCTCGGATACGAATCGCTGCTCGACACCGCCTCGGGCAAAAAGGTCGAGGTCCGACTTGCCGCCAACCCGTCCCACCTTGAAATCGTCAACCCCGTGGTCGAGGGCAAGGCGCGCGCCCGTCAGCGCATCCGGGGCGACACCGAGCGCCGTCGCGTCATGCCGTTGCTCGTGCACGGTGACGCCGCCTTTGCCGGCCAGGGCGTCGTCGCCGAGACGCTCAATTTCTCCCAACTGCCGGGTTACCGCACGGGCGGCACCCTGCACATCGTGATCAACAACCAGATCGGATTCACCACGCTGCCGAGCGACGCCCGGTCGACGCGGTACTGCAGCGACGTCGCCAAGATGATCGAGGCGCCGATCTTTCACGTCAACGGCGACGACCCCGAGGCGGTCTGCATGGTCGCCCGCCTCGCGCTGGAGTTCCGCGTCAAGTTCCAGCGGGATGTCGTCATCGACATGTACTGCTTCCGCCGGCACGGTCACAACGAGGCCGACGAGCCCGCCTTCACCCAGCCGACGCTCTATCGCACGATCGCGGCCCATCCGCTGGTTTCCGCTCTCTACACCGGCAAGCTGATCAACGAAGGCAGCCACACCGTGGCCGAATGCGACGCCATCAAGGCCGAGTACATGGCCGCACTCGAGGCCGACCTCGAGAAGGCCAAGCTGCGCGAAGCGGAGAAGACCGCCAAGCGCAAGGCCAAGGCCGCAGCCGCCAACCCGCAGGCGCGCTTCGCCGGCTCCACCGCCGTCTTCCAGCCCGCCTACAGCCACGCCGCGGTTCCAACCGGCGTATCCGCCGAAATGATCGCCAAGGCGATTCGCGGCCTTACCACGCTGCCGGCCGGTTTTAAGGTCAACCCGAAGATCAAGCGGCTGCTCGACACCCGCACCCAGGCGCTGAAGGACGGAGGTCCCGTCGACTGGTCGCTCGGCGAAGCGCTCGCCCACGCCACCCTGCTGCTTGACGGCACCCCGGTGCGTCTCAGCGGACAGGACTGCGAACGCGGCACGTTCAGCCACCGCCACGCCGTGCTGCACGACTACGAGACGCGGGAGCGCTTCACTCCGCTCAACCACCTCGACGAGGGAAAACAGGCGCGATTCTGTGTCTACAATTCCCTTCTGTCCGAAGCCGCCGTGCTGGGCTTCGACTACGGCTATTCGCTCGACTACCCGCAGATGCTGCTGATGTGGGAAGCCCAGTTCGGCGACTTTGCCAACGGGGCCCAAGTCGTGATCGACCAGTTCATCGTCAGCGGGGAATCGAAATGGCAGCGCACCTCCGGCATCGTGCTCCTTCTGCCCCACGGCTATGAAGGCCAGGGACCGGAGCATTCCTCAGCCCGACTCGAGCGCTTCCTCCAGCTCTGCGCCGAGAACAACATTCAGGTGGCCAACATCACCACTCCGGCCAACCTGTTCCATGTGCTGCGGCGGCAGATGAAACGCGATTTCCTGAAACCGCTGGTCATCATGTCCCCGAAATCGCTACTGCGCCACCCCGGCGCCGTTTCCCGGCTCGAGGAGTTCACCAGCGGATCGTTCCAGGAGATCATCGACGACCCGCACGGCCCGAAACAGGCCGCACGGCTCATCCTCTGTTCGGGCAAGGTGTACTACGACCTGGCCGACTATCGGGAGAAGCACGGCATCACCGACACCGCCCTTGTGCGCGTCGAGCAGCTTTATCCCTTGCACACGGAACGCCTCGCCGAACTCGCGAAGCAGCACGTCGGCAGCCGTCTGATCTGGGTTCAGGAAGAACCCCAGAACATGGGTGCCTGGTCCCACCTGGCTCCGTCGCTCGAAGAAATCTTCGGTCGCAAAGCCCTGTACGCCGGCCGCGACTCCGCCGCCTCTCCCGCCGTCGGCGCACTCGCCCTCCATCGCATCGAACTGGCCGACTTCCTCAAAGCCGCCTTCACGCTCTAACCCACCCGTCCGCCCCGCGGTTTCGCGGGGCGCTCCTTCTCTCCCCACCTTACGACATCCCTCTCCATGGCCTCCATTGACGTCAAAATCCCACCGCTGGGTGAATCGATCAGCACAGGCATCCTTTCCAAGTGGCACGTAACCGACGGCGCCACGGTCAAAAAGGACCAGGCGCTCTTCGAGCTCGAGACCGACAAGATCACTTCCGAAGGCACCGCCGAAGCGGCCGGCCGCATTACCCTCAAGGTCGCACCCGGGACCGAGGTAAAGATCGGCCAGGTCGTGGCCACACTCGATACAGCCGCCACGGGTGACGCTCCGGCGCCTGCATCCGGGCCCGCGACGGGCGATGCGGCAGCCAAGGCCGCTCCCGCCGCTCCGTCCACATCGGGTCACCCCTCTTCGCCCGCCGTGCGCCGGGTCGCCGAGGAAACCGGAATCGACCCGTCCACGCTCGCCGGCTCCGGCAAGGGGGGACGAGTGACCAAGGGCGATGTGCTCGCCGCCTCGGAGGTTGCACCGAAAACGGAGGCAAAGCGGGAGGAGAAACCCGTCGTTGCGACTCCAGCACCTGCCCCCACTCCGGTGGCCGCTGTGCCGGCAGGCGCCCGCCAATCACGCCGGAAACTGACTCCGCTCCGCAAGCGCATCGCCGAACGGCTGGTGCAGGCCCAGCACGAAGCCGCCATGCTCACGACCTTCAACGAGGTCGACATGTCCGCCGTCATGGGACTGCGCACCAAGTACCAGGACGACTTCGTCAAGAAGAACGGCCTCAAGCTGGGATTCATGTCGTTTTTCACCAAGGCGGTCGTCAACGCCCTGAAGGAGGTCCCGGCCATCAACGCCCAGTTCGCGGGCGACGAGATCATCCAGAATCACTACTTCGACATCGGGGTGGCGGTCTCGACGGAAAAGGGACTGATGGTCCCCGTCATCCGCAACGCCGACCAACTCGGCATGGCGGACATTGAAAAGGCCATTGGCGACGCCGCCAAGAAGGCCCGGGACGGAAAGATCACACTGGCCGACCTCGAAGGCGGGGTCTTCACCATCACCAACGGCGGAATCTTCGGTTCGATGCTTTCCACGCCGATTCTGAATGCACCCCAGAGCGCCATCCTCGGTCTGCACGCCATCACGGAACGCCCGGTCGCCCTCAACGGACAGGTGGTCATCCGACCGATGATGTATCTGGCACTGAGTTACGATCACCGCCTGGTCGATGGCAAGGAAGCCGTCACCTTCCTCGTCAAGGTCAAGCAGGCCATCGAAGACCCAGCCCGGCTCCTGCTCGCGATCTAGCAGGTGCCGGGAAGAGTGAAGGGGGAATTCGGAATTCAGAATCCACGATCCAGAAGCCAGCGATCGAATCTGGAAACTGAACTATCCAATACCCAACCCGAACGACCGTTCTTTCTGCAAACGCTCCCTCCTCCTCGTCTCTCGCTTCTGGCTCCTGAATTCTGGATTCTCGTCCCCCTTTCACTCTTCACTCTTCACTCTTCGCACTTCCGGCCACCGGCCGGCTCCCATGGATACTTTTGATCTCATTGTCATCGGCGCCGGTCCAGGCGGTTATGTCTGCGCCTTTCGCGCCGCCCAACTCGGCCTCAAGGTCGCTCTGGTCGACAAACGCGCGACCCTCGGCGGCACGTGCCTGAATGTCGGCTGCATCCCGAGCAAGGCCCTGCTGCACTCCAGCGAGCAGTTCGTTTTCGCCCGCAGCCATGCTGCGGAACACGGGATTGCGCTCGCCGGAGTGGGGCTCGACCTTGCCGCCCTGTTGAAGCGCAAGGACGCGGTGGTCGCCAAACTGGTCGGCGGGGTCTCCGCTCTGGCTAAGGGACGCAAGGTCACCGTGCTCACCGGCGCCGCCAGCTTTGTCAACGCCACCACGCTCGCGGTGACCGGAGCGGACGGTGCGGTCTCCCAAGTGACGGGCAAAAACATCGTCATCGCCACGGGCTCGGCCCCGGTTGAGCTGCCGTTCATGAAGTTCGACGGCAAGACCGTGGTCTCAAGCGATGACGCGATTGCTTTCAGCGAAGTCCCGAAACGCCTGGTTGTCGTCGGCGGCGGCGCCATCGGACTGGAGCTGGGCTCCGTCTGGTCACGGCTCGGCAGCGAAGTCACGGTGGTGGAATTCCTGCCCAAGATCATCGCCACCCATGATGATGATATCGTCCGCGCCTTCACGCGTCTGCTGCAGAAGCAGGGGATGAAGATCGAGGTGGGTGCAAAGGTAACCGGTTTTACCCTAGGCGTACTGACCGCGGAGCGCGAGGGACAGAAACTCGAATTCCCGGCCGACAAAGTGCTTGTGGCCGTGGGCCGCCGTCCTTTCACCGACGGTCTGGGCCTGGATAAGGCCGGCGTAGAACTCGACGAAAAGAAGCGCGTCAAAGTCGACGGCCACCTTCGCACCTCGGCACCGGGGATCTGGGCGATCGGCGATGTCATCGCCGGCCCGATGCTCGCTCACAAAGCCGAGGAAGACGGTGTCGCCGTGGCGGAATGGATCGCCGGCAAGGCCGGCCACGTGGACTGGAACCTTGTGCCCGGGGTCGTCTACACCTCACCCGAGGTCGCTTCGGTGGGACTCGGAGAGGACGCCGCCAAGGCCCAGGGTATCGCCGTAGCGGTGGGCAAGTTCAACTTTGCCGCCAATGGACGCGCGATCTCCGCCGCCGCCACCGATGGTTTCGTCAAAATCATCGCCGATGCCAAGACCGACCGCATTCTCGGCGCTCAAATCCTCGGCCACAACGCCGGTGAGCTGATTTCCGAGGTGGTCACGCACATGGTCTACGGCGGCAGCGCCGAGGATCTCGGCCGAACAATTCACGCCCACCCCACCCTCAGCGAGTCCGTCAAAGAAGCCGGCCTCGCCGTTTCCAAGAGCGCCATCCACGCACTCTAGCTCGAACGCCCCCGGGGCAACCGCCTCCCGGGGGTCATTCGTCATTCATCATTCGTCATTCCGCCGCCGCATCGCTGCGGCGATTACCGACCGATGTCAGCCAGGAAGGCGCTCATGGTCGTGTAGCGGGCCAGCAAGGCGCGCGCTGCCGTGCAACGCTCGGCCGGCGCCACCCCGGTCGCCTCGGCGAGGAAGACAATGTAGGAAGCGACATTGCGGGCATAGTTGAGCCGCCCCTGTTCGCTGATGGCGTAGAAACGGGCACGTTGGCGATAACCGGCGGGAGAATGGTCGCCGAGAGCCGATTTCTCGGCCTTGCCTTCCGCCGCCAGCACGAAAAGGAAATTGTATTCGAACCAGAACATGTGCTCGGGACTCGGGGTCAGAGCTTCGAGCGCCTCCCGCGTCGCCGCCTCGGTCGCATACGGTTCCGTCTGCGCCGCGCCACTCTTGACGAGCGCATCGGTGACAAACGTCCGGGCCATCTTGCGTTCCGTCGCGTCGGTGCTGAATGCCCCCTTCAGGGCCAGCTCAAGCGTGAACCGGTACCAGTCGCGCCACAATGCCTGGTCGGCCGCGTCGCTTGACGCATGCAGCGCGCGACCCATTTCGTAGGTGTAACGGCCGCTGGTCTTGATCTCGAGCCGCTGTCCGGTGACCTCGCCCATGACGCGATAGTTCTCCGCCGACTTCCCGGAACCGGAGTGGAATCCGATGCTCGCACCGAACTTCCGGCAGACCGCCCACTGTTTCTCAATCAATCCGCGGAGCGCCGCATTGTCCGGATACGGCATGTTCTTCTGAAAGCCGAAGGCCGGCGCCACAAAGTGGATCTTCATGCCCAGCGCCTCGCAGAGGGCGAGCATGATGGCCGTAGTCTCCGGGGTGGTCAGTCCGGGCAATTCGTCGATCGACAACTCGCGCAGGTAGGCACGCCCCACTTCCGTGGTGAACAGCCGAGCCCGCGCGGCGGCATACTTCTCGTCCCGCCGCTTCATCTTCTGCAGGGGCGTCCACACGGTCGCGAGCAGCCGAGAGAACGCCTGGTCGTCGAGTGACACTCCCGCCGCCGCCACCCGGGCGCGCACGGTGGCGATCAGCTTGGGATCGATGGTGCCGACGTCCGCCGGCTGGTTGAGCGCCAGCTCCGGAGACAGATCGAAGGTGATATAGCTCGCCAGCACGCAGCCGCTGACCAGCACGTCCTCGCGTCCATCAAACTTGCCGCCAATGGGCTGGTGGTCGGCGTTGAAACTCCAGGCAATGCCGAGGTGATGGAATCCATTCTTCAGCTTGGACAGCACGCAGCCATGGCTCATGCCTTCGACACTCTGGCCCTGGTGACCCTCGGGAACGTTCGTGCCAATGAAGGGGAAAGGCACGGTGTCGAGCCGGCCGGCCAGCATCGCGTCCACGTCATAGACCAGTTCGCGCGGGATGGAGTTCTGATTTGCGGTCACTCCAATGCCCAGCGCGCTCATCGACCACTCCACCGCCGGCCAGTGCAGGGTGGTGAACCGGGCCCCGATGCCCAGCGTACTCTGCCCCAGACGTTCCGCCGCGGTGGGGAAAATCGTCGAGCCCGGCGCAAACGACTGCACCTGGTTCTTCAGCGCGATCAAATTGTCCCATGTTGCCGGATACACGGTAAACCCGGCCGCCGCCGCCGCGTCGGTCAGTCCGCCGTCGCCCGCCGCACCAGGGGCACGTTCCAGCTGCCAGGCGCAGTCCCCCGTCGCACGATCCTCCAGCAGCGTCCACTGTCCGGCCGCGGTTCGGAACACGCTGCGGGGCCAGGCCTGCACGGCAGCATCGCGCGCGCGAATGCGGGACACCAACGTGGGCCAGTCCAGGCAGAAATCGGGGCTGATGCAGGGGTTGGCCGCATTGCGGAGGTTGTTCTCGACAAGGAATCGATTGATCGGGCGCATGGTAACCCATCTTACAATCAGCTTGCCCCCTCCGGAGCGAGTGCGGGTGGGTTGATCGTTAACACCCAGACTTTTTTATGCAAACAGTTACACACAAATAGCTTAAGTCACCACAAGGACCGAACGCTTCGTTTCGGCCCACCTCGAGGGGCTTTCTCATTCTGAAGCGGGATCGCCCGGAGTTCGTGCCGGGCACAACGCCGGACAGGATGAGTCGCCGAATCCGGCGTAGTGACCCGGATCGTACGTCCTGCTCCCGGAGCCCGGGCGCGGTCAGGTGTGCTCCTGCTGGATTTCGACCACTTTGTCGTCGCGGAATACGACCCGGAAACGCTCCCGTTCCCGACGGGCGGAGACATCGAGGTAGTACGGATAGAAGGGATCGCGGTAGGAGTAGTAGCGGTGGTACCATCCCCGGTAAAGGAAGGCGCCATTCGGACCCTCGTAAGTGGTGTAGCTCCAGATTTCACTGATGCCATTCTCGTCGGTCCGGGTCAGGAGCCGGTCTGGTTCGCCCAGCGCAAGTTGGACCATTTCCTTGTCAAAATAGAGCCCCACTTCGCCACGCTTGATCATTTCCTGTTGTGAGGCCGTCAGGCGCGCGAATGCCTCCGGATTGCGGCGAATGCGCGCCTCGGGAGTGGAGCAGCCGGTAACAAACACGCCGGCCGCAAGGGCCAGCAGCAAAAGGGAGAGGGTGCGAGTTTTCATGACGATGGTTTGAAAATTCTGACACTTTGGCTCGCAACGTGTGCCATCGGCGCGGGAGATTTGTCACCTGTGTCCACTTCATCTCCTCTGCTCTTGCTTTGGGACATCGACGGCACCCTGCTCACCTCGAGTGGCGCGGGCATGCGGGCGCTGGGCGCGGCATTGCAGAGCACGTTCGCCATCAACGGCTCGCTCGACGACATCGACTTTGCGGGTCGGACGGATCCGCTGATCATCCGCCAGATTTTCACCAAGTTCGGTCTTGCTGAGGAAGAAGCTACCCTGAACCGCTATTTTGACAACTACCTCGCGGCGTTGCCCGGTGAACTGCACCGTGGGACCGCCCGGGTGCTGCCCGGCGTGAGGGAACGGCTGGCCGAGGCAGAAGCCCGCCCACACGTCACCCAGGGGCTGTTGACCGGGAACCGGCGCCAGGGTGCCCAGGTCAAACTGGAACACCACGGCCTGTGGAACCACTTTCCCTTCGGCGCATTCGCCGACGACCACGAACTCCGCAATGAACTCGGACCGCACGCGCTGCGCCGGGCGCAGGCACATCGTGGATACAGCTTTTCCCTTTCCCGGACCTGGATCATTGGCGACACTCCCCATGACATCGCCTGCGGGCGGGCGATCGGAGCCCGCACCCTGGCCGTGGGTACAGGTCATTGCGACCCGGACATCCTTCGGTCGCACCGGCCCGACGGTTACCTGGCAGATCTGAGCGACGCCGACGCATTCTGGCATCTCGTCGATCCGCGAGCCTGAACTCACTCCGGCGCAGACAGCGGGAGGTTCACGCCTTGCGTGCCTTTTCCACGGCCGTCACGACATCGCCACGGAAAAACACCCGGAGACGAGGCTCCTCGTCGGCCACCCCGCCCCCGACCCCGATTCCGGCCCCGACGGACGAGTGACCGGTTCCGGCACCCACCCCCACCCCAATGCCAAATCGCGGCCCGCGACGAAGGTAGCTCCAGACTTCTTCCTCCCCGTTTTCGGTCAACCGGCGGGCGACCCCATTTGGATCACCCAGCGCCAGGCGAACCTGGTCCCGGGTGAAGCCCACATCCACTTCACCTGCCAGGATCTTTCGCTGCACCTCGGCCGGCGAGGCCGCATAGACCTCCGGTCGGGACGCGACGCGCGAGTCCACGGTCGAGCAACCCGCAAGGGACAATCCGATGGCGGCCGCGGCGAGGGAGAGGAGGCGCTTGCGAGCGTTTTGGCTTTGCGCGTGCACAGTTGGTGGTGACGATCTCAGACAGCCGTTCACTCCGGCGGTTCACCCACACTCCACAGGTTGAGCCCCGGGTCAACTGGCACTCCTTCACCATGAAAACCTTCTCCATCGCCATCGGCTCCGACCATGCGGGCTTCCGTTACAAGGAGGCCATCATTGCCATGCTGCTCTCGCAGGGACACACCGTCCGCGATTTCGGCACCTATTCGGATGCGAGCTGCGACTATCCGGACTTCATCCGCCCCGTGGCAGAAGCCGTTGCAGCCGGCCAATTTGAACGCGGTATCGTCCTCGGTGGTTCAGGCAACGGTGAAGCGATTGTGGCCAACCGGGTGCGGGGAGTCCGCTGCGGCCTGTGCTGGAATGAGCAAGTCGCCATCTGGAACCGCACCCACAATGATGGAAATTGCCTTTCCTTGGGCGAACGAACCATCAGCGAGGCCGAGGCGCTGAAGATCGTCCAGGTCTGGCTCGCAACCGAATTCGAGGGGGGGCGTCACCTGGCTCGCATCCAGAAAATTGACCGCTGAGGGCACTGAGCCCGTCCCGTGCAGTCCTGTAGCATGGTCCCATCCTGATTATGTCCATGCCCCACTCACGCACCCGGCCCTGGCTCGCATTGGTCGGTTTTCTTCTGCTTTCCGCCGCGGTCAGCGCGATCGGCGGTGGGGTGACGGCTGGGAGCGTCAAGACATGGTTTCCCACCCTCATCAAACCCAGCTGGAATCCACCCAGCCAGCTCTTCGCTCCCGTCTGGACCCTTTTATACGGCCTCATGGCGGTCGCCGCCTGGCGCATCTGGTGTCGCCGCGACCTCCCCGGCGCCAGGTCCGTGTTATGGGTTTATGGCGTGCAATTGGCGCTCAATGCGACGTGGTCCGTCCTTTTCTTCGGCCTGCGGAATCCGGGTCTCGCCCTGATTGAAATCATCCTCTTTCTCGGTGTGCTCCTCTGGCTCCAGGCCGCCCTTTGGCGCCTCGACCGGATCGCTGGCATGCTCTGGATTCCCTACGTGCTTTGGGTTTCGTTCGCCACCGCCCTGAACGCCGCCATTTGGCATCTCAACTGAACCATCGACACCCCATACCCGTCACACCTGAACCGACTTGCCCCGGAGGTTGATTTAATAATCATAAATCTCCATGACCTCTTTCCCTCCCGCTCGCCTTCAGGGTAAACGTGCCCTCGTCACTGCCGGGGCCCAAGGGATTGGCGACGCCATCACCCGAGCCCTGCTTCAAGCCGGATGCGCGGTGTTTGTGCACTACCGCTCGAGTCGGGAAGAGGCGTTGCGGCTGGTAGAAGCGGGCCGATCCTGGGGGGTGCCGTGCGCCTGCGGAGCGGCCGATCTGACAGTTCCGGGAGAGAGCGAACGCTTGGTCGCCGAAGCCGTGCAATGCTTAGGTGGTTTGGACGTGTTGATCAACAATGCCGGTTCGCTGGTGGCCCGTCGTTCGCTGGTGGAGGCGGATGACGCGTTTTGGGACGAAGTGATCAACCTGAATGTGTCGACCCTTCGGCGGGTGACCCGGGCTGCAGCGCCTCACCTCATGGCGGCCGCCGCGGTTTCTGGAGGTGCGAGCATCGTCAATCTGGCATCGTTGGCCGGACGCAAGGGGGGCCACGGAGGCTCGCTCGCCTACTCCACAGCCAAGGGTGCTGTGCTGACCTTCACCCGAGCTCTGGCCAACGAGCTGGGACCACGCGGCGTCCGGGTCAACGCGGTGGCGCCCGGCCTCATTCTCGGCACCTCGTTTCATACCACTCACACCACCCCGGAATCAGCCAAGGCCACCATCGCCGGCATTCCCATCAACCGGGCGGGCACGCCCGAGGATGTGGCGCGAGCGGTCGTCTTCCTCGCGGGAGAGTACGACGGGTTTATCACCGGGGCGACGCTCGACATCAACGGAGGCGTGTATTCAGCCTGATCCAGGGCCGGACGCCAGCGTCGTTGCAAAATAACGTCGATTTGACGCAAGCCGTGCGCAGGCTTCGCCAAGGCGTGCGTGTTTCTTTGTTCCGGATCCCGCTATGCTGGGGGCAACGTTCGTACGTCACCTATGCCCTTGCCCTTTCCCCTCCTTACTGCCGATGAGGCAGCAGCCCTGATTCAGGACCGCGATATCATTGGTTTCAGTGGGTTCACCCCCGCCGGCGCCGCCAAAGCGATACCCCGCGCCATCGCTGCGCGCGCCCGGGCCGAACACCAGGCAGGCCGGCCTTTCAAGGTCGGGGTGATCACCGGCGCATCCACCGGCCCCTCCCTCGACGGTGAGCTGGCCCGCGCGGAAGCGGTGCTCTTTCGCACGCCCTACCAAGCCGACCCGGAATTGCGAAAGCGCATCAATGCGGGCCAGGTGCAGTTTTTTGACATGCACCTGTCCATGCTGCCCCAGGCGGTGCGTTACGGATTTCTTGGCAAGATGAAGTGGGCGGTGGTGGAAGCCTGCGAAGTGTATCCAGGCGGTGAAGTGGTGCTGACCACCTCCGTGGGTGCGTCTCCCACGTTTTGCAGCACGGCGGACAAAGTCATCATCGAACTCAACCGGCACCATTCGCCCGCGCTGCGCGGCCTGCACGACATTTACGAACCATTCGACCCGCCGCGGCGCCGGGAAATCCCCCTCTTCGATGTGCGCGATCGCATCGGTTCTCCGGTGGTGAAAATCGATCCCTCGCGCATCGTCGGCATCGTGGAGACCAACCAGGCGGACGAGTGCGGAACCTTCGAGCAACCCAATGAAGCGACGCTGAAGATCGGCCATAACGTGGCGGAGTTCCTCGCGCGGGAGCGCAAGCGTGGCACCATCCCTTCCGGCTTCCTGCCCATTCAATCGGGTGTGGGCGACATTGCCAATGCCGTGCTCGGCGCGATGGGAGAACATCCGGACATCCCTCCATTCCAGATGTACTCGGAGGTCCTTCAGGACGCCGTTTTCAAGCTCTTGCAGTCCGGCAAATTGACGTTCGCCAGCACCACGGCCGTGACGGTCAGTCCGGAAATGAATGCCGAGTTCACCCGTAACCTCGATTTTTACCGGTCTCGCATCGTCATGCGCCCCCAGGAAATCTCCAACCACCCCGAGGTCGTGCGCCGACTGGGAATCATTTCGATCAACGCCGCCATCGAGGCGGACCTCTTCGGCAACATCAATTCCACGCACGTCCTCGGCAAGAGTCTGATGAACGGAATCGGTGGATCGGGTGACTTCACCCGCAATGCCTTCATCTCGATCTTTGTCTGCCCCTCGCTGCAGAAAGGCGGACGGATCTCCACCATTGTGCCCTTGGTCTCGCACGCCGACCACAGCGAGCACTCGGTTCAAGTGATCATCACCGACCAGGGCATCGCTGACCTGCGCGGGAAGTCACCCCACGAACGTGCCCAGCTCATCACCGAGCGGTGCGCCCACCCCGACTTCCGCGGGGCGCTGCACGCTTATGTGGAACGCACCAAGGATGGTCAGACCCCGCAGACCCTCGGCGAGGCGTTTGCCTTTCATCAACACTACATGCGGACCGGAGACATGCGGGGAGTGACCTTCACCTAAGCCCGCCGGCACGGCCCGACCTTCGGGAAATCTCCCGACTCATCCTCACTGGCAATTTCGTGCGGCACGACCCCTAAGGTCGTGCAAGTGAGTGCTTTTTCGCGTTTGGCGGTTGCCAAGATTCGGAGGCGACACCTAGCCTCCCCGCCCCACGTCCACACACACACCCGCTATGGCCACCTCCTCGCATGTCTGGAAGTTCTTCCGTATCGGCGGTCTCGATCAAGTTGCGATCGAATCCGCTGACGACCTCCTCAACCTCAAACACCTCGACCAAAAACTGTGGGTAGCTCTGAGCTGTCCGGTGAAGGGGCTTGAGCTCGACGAAAAGACCCTGGCGCTGATCGACACGGACAAGGACGGGCGCATCCGCGTGCCGGAGCTCCTCGCCGCCATCGACTGGGCTGCGGACGCCCTGCGCAATCCGGTGGACCTGCTGCGCGGTTCGGACTCCCTGCCCCTCGCCTCGTTGAATGAAGGCACGGCTTTGGGCAAGGCCCTGCTCGCTTCCGCCAAGGAGCTGCTGACCGGCCTCGGCCAGGCCTCCGCCACCGACATCACATTGGAGCAGGCCCAGAGCACGGCGAAGGTCTATGCCGCGACCACGCTCAACGGTGATGGTGTGATCGTTCCGGATACCGCCACCGAGCCCGCGCTCAAGGTGGTCATCGCCGACATCCTCGCGACGGTGGGCGGCACAGCGGACCGTTCGGGCGCCGCCGGCGTTGACCAGGCGCGCATCGACACCTTCTACGCCGACCTGGCAGGCTTCGCCGCCTGGAGCGAAAAAGCCGCCAGCGCCGATGTATTGGGACTTGGTGCCGGAACTCCCGCCGCCAGCGCCGCCATCAAGGCGGTCGCCGCC
Organism: Opitutaceae bacterium; assembly: GCA_046346755.1. GTDB lineage: Bacteria > Verrucomicrobiota > Verrucomicrobiia > Opitutales > Opitutaceae > UBA6669. The sequence goes on from JAXMHM010000012.1 coordinate 56,934, forward strand.
AAGGTGGATGACTTCTTTGCCCGCACCCGTCTCGCCGCCTTTGATGCACGTGCCCTCGCCGCCCTCAATCGCTCGGAGTCCGAGTACCTGGCGCTCGCCGCCAAGGACCTTTCCATTACGGCCAGCGAAGTGACGGGATTCCCGCTCGCCCGCATCGAGGCGGGACGCGCCTTGCCGCTCTTCGAAGGAGTCAACCCCGCCTGGGCCGGAGCGCTCGCCAGCCTCCACAAGGACGCGGTTGCGCCACTCTATGGACCGGCCAAGACCAGCCTGAACGAAACCGAGTGGACCCAACTCAAGGCCAAGGTTGCCGGCTACGAGGCCCACGTCGCTGCGAAGGTCGGTGGTTCCGTGGAAAAGCTCGGACTCGACCGGATCAGGGCCCTGCTCGCCGCCAACCAGAAAGCGGTGTTGTCTGCCCTGGTCGCTAAAGACCTCGATCTCGCCGACGAGTTCGCCGCCGTCGCCAATGTGGAGCGTCTGCTTCGTTACGTCCGCGACTTCCGCGTCATCCTGGCGAATTTCGTTAACTTCACGGACTTCTACTCACCGGAGCGCTGGGCCGTTTTCCAGGCGGGCACGCTCTATCTCGACAGCCGCAGCACGGAGTTTTGCATCCGCGTCGACGGTCCGAATGCCCTGGCCGCGATGAGCAAGGCCTACATTGCCTACTGCGACCTGAAGCGCCCCAGCGGCGAATCCATGAAAATTGCCGCCTGCTTCACCCAGGGTGACAGCGACTACCTCTTCGTGGGACGCAATGGAATCTTCTACGATCGCAAGGGCCGCGATTGGGACGCCACCATCACCAGCATCGTCGACAACCCGATCAGCATCCGGCAGGCGTTCTTCTCCCCCTACAAGAAGTTTGTCCGAATGATCGAGGAACAGGTGGCCAAACGCGCCGCCGCCGCGGATGCGGAGTCCAACGCCAAGCTTGCCGCAGCCGCCGACAAGACGGCCAATGTAGACAAGGCCAAGCCCGCCGAAGCTCCGAAGAAAGTCGACATCGGCGCGGTTGCCGCGATCGGTGTCGCCGTGACGGGCGCGGTGAGCGTGATCACGCTGATCCTCGGCTACATCTTCGGCATGAAGGTTTGGCAGTACCCACTGGCCTTCCTCGGCATCATTCTGCTGATCTCGGGCCCCTCCATGCTGATCGCCTGGCTCAAACTACGCCAGCGCACCCTCGGCCCGATTCTCGAGGGTAACGGTTGGGCCATCAACGGCCGCGTGAAAATCAATATTCCGTTCGGCACCCGTCTCACACAGCGGGCCACACTGCCGGCAGGAGCCCAGCGCTCGCTGGACGATCCCTACGAGGACAAGGACGCCGCCCGTCGCCGGACGCGTATCTACGTCGTACTGGTGCTGCTCGCCATCGCCGCTGTTTGGATCCGCATCGATCATAACAAGCGGGGTCACTACTTCTGGCAGAAGGCGCCCCCGGCCGCCGCTCCCATCGAGACGCCTCCCGCCCCCGCGCCCGCGCCAGCACCCGCTGGCTAAGCGCATCCCTCACCTCCACAGCACGGGAGCCTGGCAACAGGCTCCCTTTTTTTGCGCCCGGCCGGGTTGATTGAACCTATTTTCTGCAGATGAGGCGAATCGATCCGTGATTCAGTCGCAGTTCTTGAGTACAAAGGAGTGACGGCGGACGACGCCTCCGCCCGGCTCGCTGCACGCCCTCCCCGGCGCCTCAGATCCCCACTCAGGGAATCAAATAGAACGGATTGGGAACCTTGAACAGGCGCTCGGCATGGCCGCCTTCGAGGTCGCTCCACTGGTCGCCAACGGCAGCGATGACGACAAATCCCTGCGCCTCCAGTTGTTCCCGCGCCCGGCGCTTCCGTTCCGATGTCGGCAATCCCTTCTCCTCCGGCAACGCCAGGACCAGTTGGGTGTATCCGCCCATGCCCTGGGTGCGCAGGTTCCGTTCCGTGCCCTCCCGATCCCGCGGATCGAGGCGACCGGTGACAAATACAACGGCGACGCCGCGGCCCACCGCCTCCTCGTATACGCCCCGCATTGCCGCCAGAACCGGAGCCTCACCTCGCGCCACCCATTCGTTCCAGCGATCTCCCAGGTAGCCAAAATCCATCTCACGCATGTGGGGCAGATTGGACAGCACCGTCTCGTCGATATCGAAGACGACCACCAGGCGCTCCTTCGAGTCCTTGCGATCCGTGCGTTCCCGGATCCATGCCCGCGCCTGACTGGCCACGTCGATCATCGCGCGCTCATAGTCACCCGAATCCACATAAGCCAGAACGGCGCGCTTCGCCTCCGAGAGATTGAGCGGCTCATGGGATCGCGGCGCCGACGAACAGCCCGTCAGCCAAAGACCGACCAGCAGGATCGCCACGGTCCGCAATCTGGAAACCCTCCCGGTGCTCCCGTCCCGAAACCGGATGAAGTGGTTCATGGCGCCGGAAAACTCAGGCCCGCTTGACCTGGCGGATCGGCCACTGGGTCACCGTCACCCCCTTGGCCCCGCGCTGACCGATGGCCAGGGGGGACAAGTCGTATTCAAACTCCTTGATTCGCGCCGCACACCGTCCGCTGAGGGTCACGTTGACCTTCTGGGTCGTCGAAGACTCGACCTTGGCCACGTCGAGGAACACCACCCTTGAGCCTTCGCTGGGCACCAGGGAATAGAGTTTGTCGCGGGTCACGCCGCCAACCTGGAACTTCTTGGCGAAGGCCTTCCCGCTCTCCTTGTCCTGGTAGATCATGGTGTAGAAGGCCTTGTCGCCTTCCTTGGGCAGCACCGCGACATGGAGAATTTCCCGCCCCATGAAAACTTTGTCCGCCACGCGCGCCACCTTCATGGTCCCGTCCGCCATGAAGCAGACCACGTCATCGAGTATGGTGCACTCGGTGACAAATTCGTGCTGCCGCCAGTTCAGTCCGATGAAGCCTTCTTCGCGATTGACGTAGAGGCGCTGGTTGGCCGACACGACCTCGGCTGCGCTGATCTGCTCGATCTCGTCGTAGGTCGTCCGACGCTTGTGCCCCTTGCCGTACTTTTCCTGGAGCCGCTCGAACCAGGCGATCGCATAGGCGGTCAGGTGCTTGAGGTGGTGTTTGGTTTCCTTGATCTCCGCCTCGATTTTCTTGATCGCCTCGTCGGCCTGGAACCGGTTGTAGGCGGAAATTCGTTTGATCCGGATTTCGGTCAGGCGGGTGATGTCCTCGGTGGTCACCTCCCGGCGCAACCCTTTGAGGAAAGGCTTCAGCCCGGTGCGGATTTCCTCAAGCACGCTCTCCCAGGTCTGCGACTTCTCAATCCGTCGATACACCCGCTCCTCGATGAAGATGCGTTCCAGCGAGTCCCAGTGCCATTGCTGCTCCAGCTCCTCCAGGCGGATCTCCAGCTCGCGCTTGAGCAACTGCACCGTCTTGTCGACAGAGCGACGCAGGATCTCCGATACACCGAGGAACAGCGGTTTGTCCTTGTCGATGACGCACGCGGCCGGGGCGATCGAAACCTCGCAGTCGGAAAAGACGTAGAGCTGGCGGATCACCTGGTCGGTATCCGCACCCTGCGGCAGGTGCACGAGGATTTCGACGCTCTCCGAGGTATTGTCGTCGACGTGCTTGACCTTGAGCTTGCCCTTGGCGTTGGCGGCCAGGATCGACTCGATCAGCGCTTCAGTGGTGCGACCGAACGGCAGTTCCGTGATCGCGAGCAGGTACCTGGACCGCACTTCGATCTTGGCCCGCACCTTGACCCGCCCTCCCCGCTCGCCGTCATTGTACTCCGAAAAGTCAGCGATGCCACCTGTCGGAAAATCCGGCATGATGCGGAACCGCTTTCCCTGCAGATGATTGATGGCGGCCCGGCACAAGTCGTTGAAATTGTGCGGCAGAATGCGGGTCGAGAGACCGACCGCGATGCCTTCTGCGCCGTCGAGCAGCACGAGCGGAAACTTGGCCGGCAGCGTCACCGGCTCCTTGGCCCGCCCGTCGTAGCTCAGCTGCCAGACCGTGGTTTTTGGATTAAACACCACCTCGCGGGCAAATGCCGTCAGACGCGCCTCGATGTAACGCGGCGCAGCCGCCTCGTCACCCGTCAGCATATTGCCGAAGTTGCCCTGCGGCTCGACGAGGAAGCCACGCTGCCCCATGCCCACGAGGGCGGCGCCGATGGAGGCGTCACCATGGGGGTGAAAACGCATGCACGCGCCAACAATATTGGCCACCTTGTGAAAGCGACCATCGTCCTGCTCCCAGAACGTGTGCAGGATGCGCCGCTGGACCGGCTTGAGCCCGTCGTCGATGTGCGGCACCGCGCGATCGAGGATCACGTAACTGGCGTAGTCGAGAAACCACTGCCGGTACGACTTCGCCAACGGAGCTTCCGGACCATTGCTCGGGGGTGAACCGTTGAACGGATCGGCCGGAGGCGGTGGAAGCGCCGGTGTCGCCGGCGCGGCCGGCGGAGCTTCCGCGGGGGCGGAGGCGGGCGTCTCTGGCGCGGCGGCGCTCAGCGGCAGTTCCGGTTGGTCGTCCTTGGGGGTCTTGCGAGGTGACATGCCAAAAGGGAATCAAACAGGTTCGAGCTCAAGCCTCCACCAGGTCCTTCTCGACCTTGAGGTGCTCAATGATGAAATCCTGCCGCTCCGGGGTGTTCTTACCCATGAAGAAGCTGAGGAGTTGATTGCTGTTATGGAGGTGGGTGAGACTGACCGGCTCCGCCCGCATGCCCTCGCCGATGAAATCCTTGAACTCGGAGGGCGACACCTCGCCCAATCCCTTGAAACGGGTGATCTCCGCGGTCTGTCCGAGCTTGTGCAGCGCCGCCTGTTTCTCCGCCTCCGAGTAGCAGTAGATCGTCTGCTTTTTATTGCGCACCCGGAACAGGGGCGTTTCGAGGATGAAGAGATGCCCCTGGGTGATCAGCTCCGGGAAGAACTGGAGGAAGAATGACAGGAGCAACAAACGGATGTGCATGCCGTCGACGTCGGCATCGGTCGCCACCACCACCCGGTTGTACCGCAGGCCGTCCAATCCCTCCTCAATGTTCAATGCGCTCTGCAGCAGGTGAAACTCCTCGTTTTCGTAGATCACCTTTTTCGTCAGGCCAAACGTATTGAGCGGTTTGCCCTTCAACGCGAAGACGGCCTGCGACTGCACGTCGCGGCAGGCCGTGAGCGAACCCGCCGCACTGTCACCCTCCACGATGAAGAGGGTGCTCTCCTCGGCCCGCTTGTCCTTGGAATCCAGATGCACGCGACAGTCGCGCAGCTTGCGGTTGTGCAGCGATGCCTTCTTGGCGCGCTCGCGGGCGAGATTGCGGATACCCGACAGCTCCTTGCGCTCGCGCTCGGAATCCTCGATTTTTCGCTTCAAGGCCTCGGCGGCCTCGGGGTTCCGGTGGAGCCAGTTGTCGAGGTGCTGTTGGAGAAAGTTGCCGACAAACTGGCGGATCGAAGGCCCCTTCGGCCCAATGTCGTTCGAGCCCAGCTTGGTCTTGGTTTGGGATTCAAAGACCGGCTCGATCACCCGCACGCTGACCGCTGCGACAATCGACTGGCGGATGTCGGCGGCATCGTAGTCCTTCTTGAAGAAGTTGCGCATCGTCTGGACCAGTCCCTCGCGGAAGGAGGACAGGTGCGTGCCTCCCATCGTCGTATGCTGGCCGTTGACAAACGAATAGTACTCTTCGCCGTAGTGACCGCCATGGGTCATCGCCACCTCGATGTCGTCCGCCTCGATGTGGATGATCGGATACAAGGTCTCGCCTGTCAGCTTGCGGGTCAGCAGATCCTTGAGCCCATTCTCCGAGCGGAACGACTTGCCGTTGAAAGTCAGGGTCAGTCCCCGATTGAGGAACGCGTAGTTCCACAGCATATCCTCGATGAATTCGGGGCGGAACTTGAAATCTTTGCCGAAAAGCGCCTCGTCCGGAGTGAAATCGATGATTGTCCCGTTGCGCTCATCGGTCTTGGCCACGCGGTGGTCCTTCTTGAGCTTGCCCTGCACGAACTCGACCACCTTGGACTCACCCTCGCGCACGGCCTGGGCCCGATAGCTGAACGAAAGGGCATTGACCGCCTTCTGACCCACGCCGTTCAGGCCCACGGCTTTCTGGAAGGTCTCGCTGTCGTACTTGGCGCCCGTGTTGATGATCGAAACGCAATCGATGAGTTTGCCGAGGGGAATGCCCCGCCCGTAGTCACGCACCCGCACCGTGCGGTCGTTCAGCTCAATCTCGATTTTCTTGCCGAATCCCATCGTGAATTCGTCGATCGAATTGTCGATCGTCTCCTTGAGCAGCACATAGATGCCATCTTCGGCATGGGTTCCGCTACCGAGTCTCCCGATGTACATGCCGGGGCGCAGGCGGATATGCTCGAGGGGCGAGAGGGTCTTGATGCTGGCTTCTGTGTAGGCGTTGGCCATGGAACGGTGAAACGAGGTGTGTCGCGCTACCAATTGGGCACACGCCTTGGGCGCAAGCCACATTTTGAAGGGATAGCTCCCGGCAACCGGGAAAGTCTTCCCCTTTACACCAGCCAGGCTTCCGGCCATGTGCCAATTATTGCTATTCATATACATTATATCCCATCCGAAGAATTCGCCCGTTGACACCGCCGGGGGGATCCCTTTCGTTCTCGCCTCTTTTCCATGAGCACCAACGAACAGACCCAGCGCAGCCTCACTCCGCCGGAGATTCCTTTCACCACTCCGCAGATGATGGTTCGCTACGTCACGGACACGGGTAAGATCCTCCCCCGCAAGTACACCGGTTTCTCCGCGAAGCATCAACGCGCGGTCACCCGCACGATTAAGCACTCGCGCGCGAATCTTCTGACGCACTGAGTGCGTCGGGGTCTCGCTCCCTGATTTCGAAACGCCGCTCGCTTGAGCGGCGTTTTTTTTGGCTGGGTACTAGGGGTCGAGGCTGTCTCGGTGTCGGCTCTCTCACCCAAGATTAACTCTCTCCAACCATGAAGGTTGATGGCGTCCCCTATCGCACTCTCTGGCTCGACTCCGATGGCTGGACGGTCTGCCTGATCGACCAGACGTTTCTCCCCCACGCGTTCACGATCGCACGGGCGCGCACCGCAGAAGCAATCGCACACGCCATAGTGACCATGCAGGTCCGGGGAGCACCCCTGATCGGTATCGCCGGCGCCTACGGACTTGCCCTGGCCCTCCGTCAGGATCCCGGCGACGACGCCCTGAACGCGGCCGCCCACCAGCTCATTGCCACGCGTCCGACGGGCGCGAACCTCCGCTGGGCGGTGGAACGGGTTCGTTCCGGCGTGTCGGCACTCCCTCCCGAAAAACGCGCAGCCGAAGCCTACCGGCTGGCCGGTCTGCTGGCTGACGAGGATGTGGCCATCAACCGTGCCATCGCCGAACACGGGCTCCCCTTGTTTCGCGCACTGGCATCCCGCAAGCCACCGGGAGCCCGTCTCAACGTCCTCACCCACTGCAACGCGGGCTGGTTGGCGACGGTTGATTGGGGCACTGCCCTGGCCCCGCTCTTCCTCGCCCATGACTCCGGCCTTCCCCTGCATGTCTGGGTGGACGAAACCCGCCCGCGCAACCAGGGCGCGGCCCTGACGGCTTGGGAACTGGCGCGTCATGGAATCCCGCATACGGTGGTCGCGGACAATGCCGGGGGACACCTGATGCAGCACGGCCAGGTCGACGCGGTCATCGTCGGCACAGACCGGGTCACCGCCGACGGGGATGTGGCCAACAAGATCGGCACGTACCTGAAGGCGCTCGCCGCCCGCGACAACGGGGTGCCATTCTATGTCGCCCTGCCGTCGCCCACCATCGACTGGACACGGCATGACGGCGTGCGTGAGATTCCGGTCGAGGAGCGTTCTGCACACGAGGTGACCCATCTGCGCGGAGTCGATGCCGGGGGACAATGGCGCGAGATTCGCCTCACCCCCGCGGAATCTCCGGCCGCCAACCCGGCATTCGACGTCACCCCCGCAAGGCTGGTCACGGCGCTGATCACCGAACGCGGCGTCTGTCCCGCCTCCCGCGCAGGCCTGAGCTCGCTCTTCGACACACCCGCTACACGCGGATAAACGACGCCACCGCCGGATCCGCGCGCAGTTGCTCCAAGTCGCCAGGTGCGGGCCGCACCGGTTTGTCGCGCTCGGAACACACCAGGCAAAGAAATCCGAGCGGCGCATTCGTCGATGCCCGGAACTGATGCCATGTGCCGGGCGGGACATGGACAAGATCTCCCGTCGCAAGGCGGTGAATACGCATTCCGACCAGCACCGCGCCGGCCCCACGCACAATCATGACGGAATGTTCGTGCTCGTGACGCTCCAGCGTCGAGTGGCCGCCCTCCGCCACTTCGAAGTAGCGGAGCTGGGCCGGCAGGGTCGCACTGCCTGGAAAGAGAATCTGCCGTGTCACTCCCTTGAAATGCGTGCCACCGTCCTCCTTGTAGGCCAGCAGGGGAATATCCTCCCAACGAAAGGGCTCGGTTTGTCGAACGTGGGTGGGAAGGGTCATCGGTGAAGCTACGAAGCCCCATCCTGATCATCCTCCGTCACCTGTGCAATGGCGGCGTGTCCGGACGGCGGGGCGGACTCAATTGACATACGGAAAACGGTGCACGTCCTCGACAAACTGCCGGCTGCGACGCCGCAGGGTCGTCTCGTCGGGCGACTCCAGCAGGCTGCCCCCCATCAATAGCATCGTCTCGGCCCCGTAAAAGCGCAGCACCTCCCCGACTTTATCCGCCTTGATGCCCCCCGCCGGGGTGGGCAGCGCAGGCGCAATCGGTACGTTGGGGCGGCGCAGCGCCCGGGCGATGGCATCGCATTCGTCGCGGCTATAGCTGAAACGTCCTCCCACGTTGGGATAAATGACGGCGTCCGCTCCATAAAGCGGGAAGAGCTGTCCCAGCAAGGCACGGGGCTGGATTCGCAGCGCCCCGCCCAGAGCGGGATGCGCAATCACCGGTACGTCCAGGTGACGACGCACCAATTCGTTCAACACCGGCAACCCCACCACCATTGGCGAAATCATAACGGCCTCCACGCCAAGTTCGCGGGCGATGCGCGCCTGGCGCAGCACGGTTTCCGGGGAGCCAATGAGGTTGGGAACGTAGCGGGTGCGGCGCCCCGTGGACTGCGCCGCGCGGAGCGTGGCTTCCAGGCAGGCCCGCACTCGGTCGACAAATGGGCAGAACGGGTGGTCAGCGAGGCCATGGTCGTCCTTGACGAAGTCGAGTCCCTCCAAGGCAAAGGCGTGACACAGGGCGGCAAGTCGGGCCGCCGACAGTCCCATGGGCTTGAGCGCAGTCATGGTCATGGCCCGGTTCTCCGCGCCGGCCAGTCGCCGGAGCCCCGCCAGCCCCATCCGGGGGCCGCCGAGGATCAAGGCCTGCGCATCCGTCACGGTTACGCTCTCCAGCACCACATCGGGCTGGAGCGAGGAGTTGCCAAAGAGGACATTGAGCAGTTGGGCCGGGTCATCCGCGGTCGCGCTGCGGGGCTGGGCGAGCGACACCCGAAAGTCACCCTCTCCCATCGCCTCGATCGCAACCACCCGTCCGACGGTGAGTCCCTCCAGCTCCGGATCGTGCAGAGCGCGCCGGGAGAGTTCCACCGTTTGCTCGAGAAGCAGCGCGTCCGCCCGCGCCTCCACTTCGTCGGAACGTGCCTGCACCCGATAGACGATCAGAAGTTCGGACTCGCGCATGGAGATAGGAAACCGGAACAGCTAACAGCCGGGCGTCCAAAGTCGAATCCACTCGACGCATTGCTTCCGGACGCATTTTCCGCTTCTTCGTGGCTCGTGAGCAGCAACGAATCCCACCGCTTTGGATTTGAGACCCGCATGGTCCACGCCGGACACATCCCCGATGCCGTCTCCGGAGCCCGCGCGGTTCCCATCTACCAAACGACGTCCTTTGTCTTCGACGACGCCGAGCAGGCGGCGCAGCTCTTCGAACTAAAGCAGTACGGCAACATCTACACGCGGATCAGCAATCCCACGACCGCGGTGTTCGAGGAGCGGATCGCATCGCTCGAAGGGGCCACCGGCGCCGTGGCGGTCGCGAGCGGCATGGCCGCCCAACTTGTCACGTTTATGACGCTGCTTGAGGCAGGGGACGAGGTGGTGGCATCGTCACAACTCTACGGCGGCTCGATCACACAACTGGTCCACACGCTGAAGAAACTGTCGATCACGGTCCGGTTTGTGCACCCTTCGCGCCTCGACGATTGGGAGGCTGCCATCACGCCCAAGACCCGCGCGCTTTACGGCGAAACCATCGGAAACCCGCGGGGCGCCATCCTCGACATCGAACGGGTCGCCGCGCTGGCGCAGAGCCGAGGCATTCCGTTGATTGTTGACAGCACGATGGCCACACCGGCCCTCTGCCGGCCCATGGACCACGGAGCAACGCTGGTGGTTCACTCCGCGACCAAGTTCATTGGCGGCCACGGGACCGCGCTGGGAGGCGTGCTGCTGGATTCGGGACGTTTCGATTTCGGCCAGTTTCCGACCCTCGCGGCACCCTCGCCCGCGTACCATCAGCTGCGCTTTCACGACACCTTCGGGCACTACGGTTTTCTCATGAAGGCCCGGGCGGAAACCCTCCGCGACACCGGGGCCTGTCTGTCGCCGTTCAACGCGTTTCTGCTCATTCAGGGTCTGGAAACCCTCTCGCTCCGGATGGAGCGACAGACCCGGACCGCCCTCGAGGTCGCTCGTTTTCTCGAGGGACATGCAAGGGTCGCCTGGGTCGCCTACGCCGGCCTTCCCAGCCATCCGGATCACGCCCTGGCCGCAAAATACCTGCCCAAGGGTCCGGGTGCGGTCTTTTCCTTCGGACTCAAGGATCGACTCGGCGAAGACGTGCGCCTGACTGGGCGACGCTTCATCGAGACCCTGCAGCTCTTCTCGCATCTCGCCAACATTGGCGACGTGCGCAGCCTGGTCATCCATCCCGCATCGACCACGCACCAGCAGCTGAGCGATGCGGAACTGGAAAAGGCCGGAGTGGGACCGGAGTTGATTCGACTGTCGATCGGACTCGAAAACGTGGAGGATCTCCTATGGGACTTGGACCAAGCCTTGTCTGCGCCGTCACCCTGAACTCGGGACTGACCCCCGAACAGCAGCGTTTGTATCAGGATCCTCGGGTCGTGCAGCGTCTGCTGCGTGAGGTGAAGACCATCGCCGTGGTGGGTCTGTCCGCAGACCCCCAGCGGGCCAGTTGGTTTGTGGCCAACTACCTCAAGAAAGCGGGGTACCGCATCATCCCCGTCAACCCCAAGGCGGACGAGATTCTCGGCGAACGCGTCTACCGGACCCTGGCCGACATTCCCGAGCCGGTCGACCTCGTCAACGTCTTCCGCCCGGCCGCGGAATGCCTCGCGATCGCCCAGCAGGCCGTGGCCATCGGCGCCCGCGCCCTCTGGCTGCAGCTCAAGTTGATCAATCTCGAGGCCGCCGAGCTGGCCGGGAAAGCCGGACTCACAGTCATCCTCGATCGTTGCATCAAGATGGAACACGGACGCTACGCAGGACGGCTCCACCTCGCCGGTATGAACACCGAGCTGATCAGTGCGCGCAAAGCGCGTCTTCCCTGACTTCGCACCCCCATGTCGCTACCCTCTTCCGTCAAGCCTGCCACCGCCATCGCCCAGGCCCTGGGTTTCCTCGATCCGGCCACTGGAGCGGTCGTGCCTCCCATTCATCCTTCAACCACGTATGAACGTGGCACCGACAACCGGTTGCTCTCGGGCCGCCTTTACTCGCGGGCCGACAACCCCAACTACGACGGGGTCGAGGCCCTGCTCACGCATCTGGAGGGCGGCGCGGCATCCGCCGTCTTCAGTTCGGGAATGGCGGCGGCGACCGCCGTTTTTCAGGCGCTGCATCCCGGCGACCATGTGCTGGTCCCTCGGGTGATCTACTGGGCGCTGCGCAACTGGCTGGTGGGCTGGGCGACGGACTGGGGACTGCAGATCCAGGCGGTTGACATGACTGATCTCGAGCAGGTTCGCGCCGCCGTCCGACCCGGACAGACGCGGCTGGTATGGTGCGAGACACCGGCCAATCCCACACTCGTGGTCAGCGACATCGCCGCCCTCGCGGACATTGCGCACCAGGCCGGGGCCCGCCTGGCGGTCGATTCGACCTTTGCCACGCCCCTGCTCACCCAGCCGCTGGCACTGGGGGCCGACCTCGTCATGCACTCGGCCACAAAGTACCTCAACGGACACTCCGATGTCATCGCGGGATCCCTGACCACGCGGGTCGCGGACGACGCCTGGCAGCGCGTCCTCCGGGTTCGGGTGCAGACCGGCTCGGTGCTCGGTCCGTTTGAAGCCTGGCTGCTCCTGCGCGGCCTGCGCACCCTGCATGTCCGCGTACCCGCCCAGTGCCGCTCGGCCCTGGCGGTGGCCACCCACTTCGAAGGCCATCGCGCTGTTCTCGCATCCCTGTATCCAGGCCTTCCTTCGTTTGCGGGTCACGCGATCGCCGCCCGCCAGATGCAGGGCGGCTTCGGCGGCATGCTCTCCCTGCGGGTGCACGGCGGGGCGGAACCCGCGCTGGCGGCCATCGGCCGGCTGAAACTCTGGAAACGTGCCACGTCCCTCGGCGGCGTGGAGAGCCTGATCGAACACCGGGCCAGCGTGGAGGGACCGCAATCCACCACCCCGGCGGACTTGCTTCGACTGTCGGTCGGACTTGAGGACACGGGAGACCTGATCGCCGACCTCGAGCAGGCACTCGTCTGAACGATGTGCTCTGGCCTAGACCTCCCTTCTCCAGCCTCAGCCATGTCGATTCTGCTGTGCTTCCCTCCGGCCCTTGGGAACCGGCCGAAATCAACCTGGTCGTCACAGATCGGATTCCTCGCCACCGTGGTGTTGGCGGGAGTATCCCTGGCCGGTTGTACCACGCGGCCGTCCGCGGCCACCGTTACCACCGCGCCGACAGCCACCCTGCAGGGAGACTCGCAACGTCCGGCGCACGCTCGCTGGCTCCGCACGGAACTTTACCTCGCCGTAGGCCGCGTTGACGCGCCAGGCTCCGGCACGGACGAGGCGGGGTGGCGGGCCTTTCTCGACCGAGAGGTCACACCGCGTTTTCCCGACGGATTCTCGGTGGTGGATGCGTACGGACAGTGGCGTGACCGAACCCGATCAGAGCCCGGACGTCTGCTTTCAAAGGTGATTGTCATCCTGCACGAAGACACCCCGGCACGCGCCGCCGACATTGACGCGATTCGTGTGGCGTGGAAGCAGCAGACCGGTGCGCAGTCCGTCCTTCGCGCCAGTTCGCCGGTTGACGTCTCGTTCTGACCCCGGGGTCAGAGCTGCGATTTCAGGTCGCGCGCCTGCTCGAGGGCGGCATCTGCGGTTTCCGCCGTGACGGTGAAGTGCCCCATTTTCCTCCCCACCCGGGCTTCGCCCTTCCCGTAGAGGTGCAGCTTGGCGCGAGGCGCCCGCAGGATTGCGGACCAATTCGGAGTCACGCCCGGTGCCGACGCGGTGGGTTTCCAGGCATCGCCGAGAATATTGACCATGACCGAGGGATCGCGAACCCCCACGTCACCCAGGGGAAGCCCGCAAATGGCGCGCACATGCTGTTCGAACTGGCTCGTCCGCGCACCATCGAGGGACCAATGCCCGCTGTTGTGCGGGCGCGGAGCCAGCTCATTGACCATCAGCTCTCCGCGATCCGACAGGAACAACTCCACCGCCAGCAACCCGACCACCTGAAGGCGTTCCGCAATGGCAAGTGCGAGCGCCTCCGCCTCCTTGGCCACCGCGGCGGGAACGCGGGCCGGTACAATCGTGAAGTCCAGGATGTGTTTGGTGTGGATGTTCTCCGCCACGGGAAAGGCCCGTGCCTCACCGGCTTCGGTCCGCGCAATGATGACGGACAATTCGCATTTGAAATCCACATACCGCTCCACCACCGCCCGCGTGCCGGCAAAGGCTGCGGTGGCGGCGGCCAGCGAAGCTTCGTCGCTGACCTTGCGCTGGCCCTTGCCGTCGTAACCGAAATCCGCCGTCTTCACGACGCACGGCAAACCCACCCGCCGCGCCGCGGCCGCGAGGTCGCCATTGACCTCCACCTCGGCAAACGGCACGTGCGGAAACCCCTGCTTTTTCAACCACATCTTTTCGCGCAGCCGGTTCTGACAGATTTCCAGCACGCTCGAGTGAGGCAGCAGCCGCGTCAGACTCTCGATTTTCCACAACGGCTCAACCGGGACATTTTCAAATTCATAGGTGACGGCCGAACAACTGCGAGCAAACGCCGTCAGTTCTTCCTCATTGCGATAGTCGGCGGTGAACGTCCGGTTGGCCACGGCGCTGGCCGGACAGTCCGCCGCCGGTTCAAACACGTGCACACGATAGCCCAGCGACTGGGCCGCCTGCGCGAACATCCGGCCCAACTGGCCTCCCCCCAACACGCCCAAGGTACTGCCCGGTAGAATCATGAAGCCAGCAATTTGAGAGCCCCGCCCGCCCTGCGGCAAGCCCGTCTTGCTTCGTGACTCCCCGAAGGCCTCGAATTCGCTAGGCATTTCCCGGGGGCAACCGATACTCCTAGGCCATGTCGGCCAACACCTACGACGAGGTTCCCTATCCGAGCTCCTCGTTTCCGCAGACTCATCCCCTCCGTCTGGCCACCATGGCCCGTCTGTTTGGGCTGTCGCCTGCCAGTCCTTCGCGCTGCCGGGTCCTTGAGTTGGGGTGTGCGGACGGAGCCAATCTTATTCCCTTGGCGGAACTCTATCCTGACAGCGAGTTTGTCGGCCTCGACCTCTCATCCCGCCAAATCGAGGCGGGTCGCGAAGTCGTCCGGCAGGTAGGTCTGCCCAACATCCGTCTCGAACAAGGCGATCTGCTCACCTTCGACCCCGGCGAACAGCGCTTTGACTTCATTATCGCCCACGGCCTCTACAGCTGGGTGCCGGACTCCGTCCGGGAACGCATCTTCGCCCTCTGTCAGCAGGCCCTGACTTCCCAGGGCGTCGCCTACATCAGCTACAACACGCTGCCCGGATGGCACATGCGCGGCATGATCCGGCACATGACACTCTATCACGCTTCGCATTTCGAGCAGACCAGTGAGCGGGTCGCACAGGCGAGGGCTCTCGTGCGTTTCCTTGCCGATGCGGTCCCCGCAGTGGGCAGCGCCTATGGCCAGTTTCTTCAGGCTGAACTCGCCGCGATGGAGCATTGGCAGGATGGATACCTTCGTCACGATCTGCTGGAGGATGACAACCGGGCGTTTTATTTTCACGAGTTCATCCGCGACGCCCGCCGGCATCACCTGCAATACCTGTCGGAACCCGACCTGAGTTCAATGCTCGCGGGCAACCTGAGCCCGACGGTGCAATCCACCCTGGCCTCCATTTCGCGCGATCTGATCGCCATGGAGCAATATATGGATTTTCTACGCAACCGCTCCTTTCGCATGACGCTGCTGGTCCGCGACGGCCTCCGCTTGGAGCGCGGGCTCGACCCGCGATTGCTGCGGACCTGCTGGTTTTCCGCCAACGCACACCCGGTCAGCCCGGCGACCGACACGCGCGCCGGAGTGCGCGAAACGTTCCGCCTCGCCAACGGCACCACGTTCTCGTCGGAAAGCGCCCTGTTCAAAACCCTGATCTGCCTCCTTCACGAGGCGCGTCCCAATGGATTGCGCTATGAGGACTTGCTCGGCAGGGTCCGGGAACGACTCAGCCCCGGGGGATCGATGTTGGAGGCCGTTACGGGGCGAGACCGCGAAGAAGAAGCCGTGTGCCAGCAGGTGATGATGCTCTATGGCAGCAACCTCGTGGAGGTGCTCTCCGAGCCGCCGGTCGCCTGCAGTCCCCCGGAGGTCCGGCTTCCCCGGACAACCGAACTGATGAAGCACCAGGCGCGCAATCACCCGCGTCATGTGACCAACCTTCGCCACCTTTGTGTGCCGATCGATGGCTTCGCCCGCCAGGTGATCGAGCTGCTCGACGGCCACCGCGATCTCGCCGCCGTCACGGCAGCCTTGGTTCAGCGCCTGCGGCAGGGCGTGTTTCGCGTTCAGGACACGGGCAGTGCCGCGTTTGAGACCGATGAGCAGCGGACCGCCTTTCTCGCCCCCCGGGTTCAGTCCGTCGTGACCCTGCTTTCCCAGCGCCACTTCCTGCTCGCCTGACTCGGCGGGACACGCCCGGAAGGGGTGACATCGGCCGGCGGCGAAGGCAGAGGCCGCACGCTTTCGCGGTTGCCCCGGCCCCGCTCGCTGGCATGGTTCCGCCCGTCAGGGCTCATGAGTCCGGGTATGTCTACCCGTCCGCGACCCATGGCTGCGGCGTGTTTCCGTGAAAATTGCCATCGTTGAAGACCATTCCCTCATCGCCGACTTGCTCGTCGCGCTCTGCACGCGCGAGCTGAAGTACGACGTAGTTCTGATTGAGACCCATGGGCTGCGGGCGCTCCCGAAATTGCGCGAGCTCAAACCGGACATGCTTCTGCTGGATTTGTCACTTCCGGATATCGACGGACTCGAGGTGGCTAGACAGGTGCTCAACGACCTTCCCCAAACCCGCGTGCTGGTCCTCTCCTCGCTGCGCGACCCGGTGGCGCTGCTGCGAGTGCGGGAGTCGGGCGTGCACGGATTCGTCGATAAACGAGACCAGAACCGGGAGGTACTGGCCGATGCCATCCGGCTTGTCAGTCGAGGACACAGTTTCTTCACCCAAGTGGTGAACGACGCCGCCGCCACGATTCGGAAGGACGCGCACGCCTTCAATCGCATCCTCTCCGAGTATGAACAACGGGTGCTGTCGCTGATTGGCGAGGCCCTCTCCGATGGTGAAATTGCAAACCTCCTCGGCGTGAGCGCGTCGACCATTCAAAGCCGGCGTCGCGACATCATGTCCAAGCTGGACATCCACACCACGCCCAAGCTCATCCGCTTCGCGATCATGAACGGATTCACGCGGACCGAAAACTTTCGACCGAACGATCCAGATATTGCCTCAGGAGCAACGCTCGGCGGGAAAGCTCCTCCACCAGCGCCGGCAAAGCCCCGCCGTCACGATTGACGGCGGCCTCCTCGAGCTGGCCGGCCACGGTCATCATCGCGCCGTCCTGGACGACCGCGGCGTGACCGCTGAGTTTGTGCGCGTGTTTGCGGACGGTCTCAAAATCGTCGCCACGGATGCCAAAACGAAGGGTCGAAATGAGTCCGTCCAGCTCTTCCAAATACTGTTGTACGCGTCGCGAGAAGGCTCCGGGAGTATTGCCAGAAAGGTAGGTGAGCGTTTCGAGGCTGTAGGCACTCTCGGCCAGCACCATGGGCGCGCTGGCGCGGCGCGCTCCCCGAGGATGAAGGAGGGCGCGACGGAGCCGGTCCACCGTGATGGGCTTGCTCACGAAACTGTCCATGCCCGCCGCCATGCATTGGGCAATCCGTTCCTCGGTGGCGTGCGCCGTGACCGCCACGATGAACGCCCGACGGGCCGGTCCTTCTCGGCGTCTGATCTCCGCCACGAGCTCGAGTCCCGACATGCCGGGCAGCTCCCAATCGACCAGAATCAGGTCGTAGTTTCGGATCAGCAGGCGGTCGAGCGCTTCCTCGGCGGAAGGCACCGCCTCGGCATCGACTGTCATCTTCTTCAGTGTCGCAATCAACCCAACCCGGTTAAACTCCTGATCCTCCACGATCAGCGCCGAAGCTGGAAGGATCGCGCCAATTGGCGTCTCGACTTCGATCGGCTCCGCCACCGCGAGTCTCGACACCTCGAGGGGCAGTCGGAGGGAGAACGTGGCGCCGGCCCCTTCCTCACTCTCGACTGAAACAGACCCGCCCATCTTTTCCGCCAGGTTGCGGCAAACCGCAAGCCCCAGGCCCGCCCCTGAGATCTTGCCCGCCCGCGCCACGCGCCCGCGGGAGAACTTGGTGAACAATTTGCCTTGCTCGGCCGGGGGAATCCCCGGCCCCTCGTCGGTCACAGCAAACAATACCGTACACCGATCTCCCTCTTTCCGGGCGGCATCGGCCGACACGGTGATCCGGCCACGCTGCGCATACTTCACCGCGTTGGTCACGTAGTTGAGCAAGATCTGCCGGATACGAAGCTTGTCACCCACCAAGGTTTCAGGCACCGACTCGCCCACATCGATTTCAATTTCCATGCCAGCCTTTCGCGCCTGTTCGCGCGTCATTTGCCGGATCGATTCAATCAGCTCGCGCACCCGAAACGGCGCGTTCTCAAAGGTGATTGCGCCCACCTTGATCCGTTCAAAGTCCAGCACGTCCTCCACCAGGCCCGCGAGGTGACTGGCGCACTCGCTCATCATGGCGAGCAACTGACGCTGGTGCCCATCCAGCTTCGTCCCCTCGAGCGCGGTGGCGAGGCCGATGACACCGCCCATCGGGTTGCGAATTTCGTGGCTCATTGACGCGACAAACTCATCTTTCGCGGCATTGGCGCGCTCGAGTTCCCGGGTCCGCTCCTTGACCAGGCTGGACAATTCGCGGTTCTTGGCAATCTCCGCACGGTTGCGCACCCGCGCCACCAGCACCAGCGCACCCAGGAGCAGCACCAGGTAACCGAGATAGGCCCAGACCGTGCGGAACCACGGAGGCCTGACCTGGAAATCGACCTCCGCGACCTCACTCATCTGGCCGTCTTCGTAGACCGAGCGGACCTGAAACCGATAATCACCCTCCCACAGGAAGGTGAATTCCCGCGACGTCACCTTCGACGGTTCCGACCAATCATCGCTCTGCCCAACCAGTCGGGTCTGGTACCTAACCTGGCCCAGGTGCTGAAAATCCGGGCACGAATAGGTAAAGAGCATGCGGTTGTTTTCATGCGCAAAGACCAGGGACCACGCTGGCGAATCCAGATCTCCGATACGAGAATTCCCCTCCGACAGGGTGATGGCCGGTTTGACCGGCGCACCGGATTTGGGTAGCGCGGCATGATCGATTCGCAACGCCCCGCGGTTTCCTCCCACCCAGATAAGTTGCCGACCCGCGTGCTCTTGGACCGCAAGCGACTCGACCGCCCCAATCTTCACCAGTCCGGCGACGTAGAGCTCGCGCCACGTCGGAACCTCGCTGTCGAGGTTCTCAATGAAGCCAATGCCCGGGCGGTTGCCGTCATTGTCGGTAGCGCGATCAAAGCCGACGAGCATGCTCTTCTCGCAGACCACCGCCTTCAGAAGAGTCGCCACCGGAACGGCGGCGAGGCGGTGAAACGACGCTTCCCCGGGACGACGGCGGTAGGCCGTGGTTGAAGCGAAGACGAACAAGGTGTCCCCGACACCCTTGATCGAGGAATATGCCTCTTTCTTTGAAAGCCCCATCTCCGGGCCAACCTGAGACACGACATAGCCCCCCTTGCTGTCAGGAGCAAGTCGATACACGCCGCGCAGATCCGTGCAGATCCAGAGAACCCCGTCGGACGTCTCATAAATCGACATCACGGAGTCGGGCAGCGCGGCAACCCGGACCGTCGACGCCGTAGCGTCGGCCGAAAGTCGGAACGAAGAGACCAGCGCTCCGTCTCCTATCCACATCCGCCCTGCTTCGGTCCGGCTTGGCTCCACGACCGACACATTCCGGATCGCCTTCGCCACCGCGTGTACGCGAGCAAACGACAGGGAATCGACGCCGCCAAATCGTGCCCCCAGTACGGTGTCCCCCACGACTCGAAGGTCGTTGTATCGAAACGCGGTCGCGGGCAATCGTCGGAACGAGGGGAAAACATCCCCTCCACCTACAAGGCCAAACATGCCCTCTGAGGTGGCCGCGAGGACGTCGCCTCCCATGACCACCAGGCTTCGCGAGCGACCTTTCAAACCGTTCTCCGGTCCAAAGAAGCTGACCGCAGGTGACAGGAGCACGCGGCTCACAAAAGTATCGGATACGACCCACAGCGTTCCCTGCCGGTCCGCAATCAAGCGGCTGATCGAGTCGCTCGGCAGTCCTTGGGCCACACCCAGGATCCGGTACGCCGAGAAATCGGGCGCCACGATCACAAGGCCACCGTGGTACGTGCCCACTGCGTGGGAGCCGTCCGGGAGACGGGCGAGGCTCGTGATGATATTCTGTTTGATGTAAGCGCTGGCTTCCGGACAAAGCACCGTCAGCTGTCCGTCCTTCCAACGGCACAATCCGTTTGAGGTGGCCAGAAAGTACCCCCCATCTGGCTCGCAGGTGACCGAAAATAGATTCGCGCGACCCAATTGGTCCATGGTCAGCACCGGCACCAGCTCCAAGCCTTTCAATTCCATCACGCCCAATCGATCTGGTCCGGCGAAAATGCGCCCGTCCGACATGCTTCCGGCCAGACGCTTCTGATTGGGCACCTCGACTACGTCCATTTTTCCATCCGCCCACCGGAGAATGCACTCATCGGCAAAGAAGAAGATTTCGTTCCCACGAACCAGGATCTGCCAGATATCGCGAAGCGACGCCGCTCGCGGCGGAAGCCGGTCACGCAACGAAGTGTAGTGATATCCCCCATCCGGATAACGGACAAAATATCCCACTTCATCGCCTCCTCCGGCCCAGATCCGGCCGGTTCCATCCGACGCCAAGGTGCGCCACCGGGTCACCCCGGGCACCACCGTGTGCGCCCAGCGTTTTCCATCAAACACCAGCAACGCAGAACTGCCCACCAGAATGCGGCCGCCCTCGTCCTCCGCCAGCGACCACTTGGGTCTGTGCACTCCCGTTTCCTGATTCGAATACACCTCGATGATCGGCAACCCGACATCGCGCACCGACGCCGCGGGTCCGGGTGCCGCAGCACCTGGAATCCGCATGGCTGCAAGGAGCCATAGTAGGACGGTCAGCCTAAACAAACGCACAACGAAGGTGGATGGGGAGAGGTTTGCCAATAACCCCAGCACGGCAACACCTAGATTTGACCGGACGCCACCTATTTCAAGGTGGGTCCACCACCCAATAAGAGGCCGCGGTCCCCTCAATGCGGATACGCAGGCTCCTTAAATCAGGCGATTTGAAATATCGCAGGAAATTCAGGCTGTTTTAGCGTGGCCTCATGAGATTCGTCTTCCGCGCTGCTTCCGGGCTTTTCGCCAGCCTCTTGCTCTCCGCCGGTTGGGTTCGGGCCGCCGAACTCGTGAGTTCGCTCGATCATGAAACCCGGATCGTAAACGTCTCCCACCTTCACCCATCTGGCGACTGTGGAAGCGGTGGGGACTGCGTCTGGCCTCCGGGCTAGGTTAAGTTGAGCCCTTACGTCATGCTCACTCTCGCCAATTTCCGATTCCGCAACGTTTTCGAGCACTTGGGTGGACCGGTGTCCCGGGTCGAAACCAGCGACTTCCTGGTGGAGGGCCGCCGTACGTTTCAAGCGAATGCCCATCTCCGGGCCGAGCTGCTCCCAAGTCGCGCCAAGCCCTTGCTGTACGGCGATGCCGACGGCACAGGAACGGATGACTCACCGTTGCTCGCGCGTCACAAAGCCGTGTCAGAATCCATCGAAAGGTGGGCCTATTACACCTGCATCACCAGCGATCGGCGCTCCCAGCATGGTTTCGACCTGGACCCTACGTCGACCGGCATGGCCGCGTTTCCCGGTCTGTTTGCCCGTCAGGCCCGGGCCAGCGCGTACTTCGAAGCCGTCGAACGCCACAGTGTGTTGGCGTGGTGGGAGGGTCTGATTGGCGGCTTCGCCCGGAAAACGCGGTGGCCGGGCGTCACGGCCTGGGTGATCTGGGATCAACCGGGCGAAGTGTCGGTCATTCTGCACAAGGCCTGCGAAGGTGGGTTCCATGTCTACGGCCGTTCGGCCGCTCCGACGTTCGATGCCGCGTGCGAACATGCGGTGATCGAATTGGCGCGACGGGAGTATGTGTCCCGCACCTACTGGCTGGCCCGGGTCGGCAGCTTCACCACGCCGCCCGCCGACATGGGCATCCTGGAGCGTCGCAGCCTCTTCTTCAGTTCTCAGGAGGGACACGACTGCTTCCAACTTCGCGCCACCTTGCGCCCAACGTCGGCTCCGCCGAAGCGACGCCTGGTTTTTGACGGCCCGATTGCCGGACCTTGGAGCCGCTACGCGGATGTCTGGCGCGTCCTTTTTGAGCCACCCAGTCAAGCCTTCCTCTCACCCGACACCCAGTACTTCTTCCTCTAGCGATCTCTGATCGCAAATACCACCCGGTCCATCGCCGTTTTATCCGGCTGCGTCGCATTCCGTCGGACGTTCCCCCCCACAATCGTCTACACTTGATTCCCCCCGTTTCATGCTGCCATTCGGCAAACTTCCTCTCTTTCCACACTCGGTCAAAATTTTGACCGACGATCGGCGTCCACAGGATCGGCGCACCGCGCCCCATCCGCAGACGTGCAGCCTGCCACCTGCCATGAGTTCACTCCGAAGCACGAGTCTGATCGTGCGTGACGTCGCCAAAGCCGTCGCATTCTTCCAACATGTCACGGGCCTCCAGGTCCTCCAGCAATTCGAGCAATTCGCCGAACTGGAAGGTCGAAAGATCCGTATCATGCTCAATGCCGAGCCGGCCGGTCCGGTCGCCACGGCCGCAGGAATCATCCTGCACTTTGAGGAGGAGAATATCTCCGCTGCCGCGTGGCGGGCGGAGGCCTACGGCGCCGCCGTGCTCAAGGGTCCGATCCACACCGCGTGGGGCACGGAATCCGTTTGGGTGCAGGGTCCGGAGGGCATCGTGATCGATTTCTACCGGAATACCTGAATCGGTTCCGGCGGAGTAAGGCCTAAGTCTGTGTTTTTTGGGAAGTGTCCGACACCGCTTGGCGTCGGGCACTTTGCCGTTGTTCCGGAATCGCCTCCGCAACTCACCACAAGCCCGCCAGGGTGGCATTCCGGGTGAGCACAAAGGCCCGTCGCACCTCGGAAAACGCGGCGATGAGTTCGCGCGGGGAGCCCGCCTGAGGAAACTCCACCTCCAACGTGCTCCCGGTGCAGCGCACACTCGCCTCCACCCCCTCGACCTTGAGCACGCACTGATGGCAGTCTGAGGGGTAAGTCACCGTTAGTCCGAAGTCCGGCTCGTCGGAAAGCCCTTCCACCGCGTCGATCACCGACTCGACCGCGACCCCCTTCGCGAGTGTGAAGACCAGGCATTGAAACCAGCGGGTGAACAGACCGTCGAAGGCTTCAAGCTGCACCACCTCGGGCGAGCGCAGCCCCTGCAGGGTCCGGACTCGCTCGTAGCGCGCAGGATCTTCGGACTTCAGGGCGAAGGACCACTCGACGGTGAAGTCGCGCGTCGTCAACACCGCCTGGGCAGGGGCGAGGTCGAGTGACAGGTCCTTCCGTTTATAAGCCATGGCAACCCGGGCCTGCTGAAAGAGCAGCTCAGCCTCCTCCTTCAGTTCCGCTTCGCAGAGTTTGGCCAAAAACGCCTGGGTCGCCGCGTTGGCTGAGTCGGGCACGCTGTGTCGATCCTTTTTGAATCCACGCAGGGACTTGACCAACCCATCGGATCGCCCAATCAGCGCCACGCCGGAGAGTATGGATGCGGTAGGATCTGTCCCCATGAAACCCCGCAGCAAGGGCATGCCCGGGCCCGCCCGCAAGCCCCGGTTGCGTCCGGGCGGTGCGCTCAAACCGAAATGGCAAGCCAGTCAGCCGCACCCCGGTTCAAGCCACCCGAGAGGGCGACCGCCGGGCAAGCGCCACCAATCCGAACACGGCCAACGCCGTGATCCAGAGAGGCGAGGTGACGATCGCCAGCACGAGAACGACAGAGAGTCCAATCGCCAGTACGGTCATCAATCCGCCAAGGGTGAGGCTGAAGAGCCCGCCGCATAGGCCGAGGATAAGGCCGACTGCCCCCAGAAGGAAGACAGCCAGCGGCCAGAGTTTGATCGCCAGAAGCACAATCGCCGCGACCAGAAGGAGTTTTACAAAGGTTCTCATGCTTCTATCACCCCGCTCCGCGAGAAAAGTTGCAGTGACCTCCACGCGCACGCGAGCACTTGCCTGCCGCATCGAGTGGAGACATCACCCTCCCCGTGTCATCGTCGCCGCCGCTCTCCGTCGTTTGTGCCCTCATTGAACGCAAAGGCAGGGTACTAATCGCGCAACGTCCTTCCCACAAGCATCTTGCCATGGCATGGGAATTCCCCGGAGGAAAGATCGAAGCCGGGGAAACCGCGCCGGAGGCCGTGCGACGAGAGATTCGCGAAGAACTGCGGTGCGAAATCCACGTCGGTGATCGCCTTCCTTCGGCGGTCCATACCTACCCCACCGTTGCGATTGAGTTGATTCCGTTTCTGGCCACCTTGGATGAGGATTCCGACCTGCCGCATCCCGTGGAACACTGTGCCATTAAATGGGTTCTACCAGATGAGCTCGCACTTCATGATCTTGCCCCGGCCGACCTGCCCATCGTGCAGAGCTATTGCCGGCTGCGCCGTGCCTCCAACGGGCCTTGACGAGATCGCTGTGCGTGGCCCGTTGGCCTTGCGTTGGTTCGAAGATCGAGTAGATTGGCTCTCCTGTTCTTTGATCCGTTCGCGACCGCCGGTCGATTCGTCTTCCCCGATTTTCCTTTTGGGGGTGTTATGGATTCTACCCTTGGTTAGAGCGCTCCGCTGCCTGTCGAGAGTCGTGGGTCTCTCGTAAATCTCCCTGCGAAAACAAATAAACGGCAACACTGAAGAAATGCCCCTGGCCGCCTAATTAGGCAGCCTCGTATGTCCGGCGACACCTGCTAGCCGGAACGTACGTCGACAGCAGGAATAATCCGCCTTGGTCGTCCCTGACTGGCGGACCGTACCTTCAACCAGGGCCTAGCCGACGACGAGCGCGTGCCGTCACATGTCGCTGGCGAAGTTAATTCGGCACTACACCGGTAGACGCGGATCGTGAAGGCCAGGGGCACCCGGGTTCAACTCCCGGCACCTCCACCAATTTACTAACGTCGATCGCGCACTCGAAAAGGTGAGCAATTAGTCCTCACCCGACTCCGCGCGGTTGATCAGGTCCCATTTGCCCGGAGGAGGCCTGATGTCATCGCGATTTCCCTATCGTTCTCATCCCTTCTTCGCGTAGGTCGAGGGATCGAGTGCCTTGGGGCTCCAATGGTCGAAGAACCGCATGACTTTGTCCTTGCTGTGAAAGCTGCCTTCTTCGAGGTACGCTGAATTTTGTGTGTGCAGGCGTTTTCCGTCTGCGTCGAGAATCACCAGCACCGGAAACCCGAAACGCTCAGGGTGCCCGAGTTCCGCGAGCGTCTTTTCATTCTTGTTCTCCTGGCTGTAGTTCAGGTGCACCACGACGTAATTGTCGTTCATCGCCTTCTGTAGTTCCGGATCCGCCGCGATCATCTTGTGGAGGCGGATACACCAGATGCACCATTGACCTCCGATCTGCACGAGAACGTGCCGGCCCGATTTCTTGGCTTCAGCGACCGCGTCACGGATCTGCTGGGTCGCGTCGGCCTCCGGATGATAAATCACCGGCTTAGGCTCAGTTCGCTCCGCAAGGAGCTTACGGGTGGTTTCCGGAAGATCGGGGGCTTTTGCCATCTCCGCCTGCAGTTCTCCGATCTTCTTTCTCCAGGCGGCCGCAGCTTCTTCGTCAATCACGGGCTTGGTGGGCGCGCCCGCGGCATCAAGCGGGCCCCAATCCTTGACGAAACGGGGTGAATGGGGAGACAGCTGCAGGACAATGCTCCATCGCCGGGGATCGGTGGGGTGATGCTCGATGAAGGCGAGAGCAAGTTCTCGACGTTGCTGGGCTTGGGCTTCCATCCACATCGACAGTTCAAGCCGCGACATCTCCTTCGACGGCTTGGGCGGCCGCGCACGGCCGGCGCTCTCGTAGGTTTGCCAATCAAGATCGGCCTTGGGGTCAGCTGCGAAGCTGGCCGAGGCGGCAAACAGCGTCAGTGATGCCGCCACAACGGCGGCGAAGAAGCGGTGCGTTTTCATTGGACGGGAGGAATGGAGTCACTCCGGCGCGTGGATGCCCTGGCCAAAGTCGGGTCTAGGCACGCGTCGAGGAATCTTTTCAATCTTGGGAAACCGGATGGGTGGCGAGCAAGATCCGGCACCGTTCGACTCGGGGTTCGCGCCAAAAACCCAAACCATGGAACCAGGGACAACGGGACCGACGTTGGCCCGCGGGTGCGGAGCGACTGCCTATTTGCAGACAGGCTATCTCGGGGGCTTGACCATGCGCGCTGGCCCGCCGGGACTGTCGACCCGCTTCCCAGGGAATCCCTATCCCGCTCCTCCGCAGCCGTACCCAAAGGGGGTCAGGCTCCTTGACCGCGGTACGCGTTGCTCCGAAGTTCGGCCATGATCGGCCACCTCTCGAAACGAGCGAAACCAAAGTCCTGGCATGGCGGTGGAGGCGGGTGGCCAATCGCGCTCGTCGCACTGGCGATCTCAAGTACTTGCCTGGCCTTCGGTTCCACCAACGTATTTCTCAACCTATCCTCGCGGGCACGCATCGCACCGGGACAGGACACGCTGATCGCCGGGCTGGTGGTCGAATCGGCTTCAAATGTGTTGATTCGAGGCATTGGGCCAGGGCTGCAGCCATTCGGGATTTTGCAGCCGCTTGCGAAACCGGTGCTGACCCTCTTCGACAACCAGGGGAGGGTCGTGGCCCAGAACTCAGATTGGCGATCCGCCATTCCAGGGTCCGACGCAGGTTCGACGGCTGCCGTGGTCAGCGAGATCATGGCCCGGGTGGGCGCCTTTGCACCGGCGTCCGGCGATGCCGCACTCTATGTTCGCCTCGCACCCGGGCTCTACACCGCGCAACTCGCCGGTGCTGTCGAGAGCACGGGCGTGGGGTTGGTCGAAGCCTATGTCGTGCCGAGCACCCTCGATCCGCTCGACCCGGTCTGGAGGCTGCCGACAACGAGATTCGGCGCTGGAGCGCAGGCGGGCTTCGCGCCCGGCGCGATGGTTGATCCCACCTCTGGCTCAGTCACGCAGCTGCATTTTGCCGCCACCCTGCCCTGGAGTGCAACGGGCACCGCACCCGTGGTGGACTTGCCCTGGCGGGCCAACGGGCAAAATGGAAACACCGCCGGGCGCGCGGGAGTCGTGGATTCGCGCGGAAGGACCATTTCTCCCGCCTACGAAAAAACCGGAGCCACCTCTGCGGTGATACGAAATCTCGTGATTCGTCCCGAATCCTCCGAATCGTACCTCGAAGTCTTTGTCCTCACCTTCGCTTCCTACAGCAGCGGTGAATTTTCCTATACGTGGCACCGGTTGGCCGCAGGAAACACCGCCGGAGTGGTTTTGGGAACCGGAACCGGGACGTTTGAGCTGATTCCGGAAGCCAATGCGACGGTTCCGGACTCCGCGGCAGGCGCCCACTTCTTTCCCCGTCACGCGGAGCGATTCTCCGATGGGCGGCCCCCGGCGTTTTGGGGGCTGCAAGTTGAAGATTCCGGTGAAGTGCTGAAGCGCGGTCAGGGACCGGATTTATCCGATCGCGAAGGCGCGCGGGAGCCGGTGGTGACACAAATCGGGGAGCAGTATCTGCTGCATTATGACGGTGCAGGTGCCCGGGGCTGGCTGGCGTGCGCGGCGGTGAGCACCGATCTGGTGAGCTGGACACGACAGGGTCCCATCCTTGATTTCGGACCGCCCGGAAGCCGCGATGCGGGAGGTGCCTGCTCGCCGTGGATCATCGAACATCAGGGTATCTGGCACATGTTTTACCTTGGATCACGCACCGCCACGCCCCCGCCCGAACGAGTACCGGAATCTCCCTATCCTTCACTCAAGGCACGCGCATCATCGCCGTGGGGACCGTGGGTCAAACAACCCGAGGTCCAGGTAATCGCGTTGAACTCAACGCTTCCAAGTCCCGACTCAAGCCCTGGCGCAGTGGTGCGCGAAGCGAATGGCTGGAGGCAGTACTTTTCCATGGGTCGGTCGGTTCCCGGACTGGCAGCACCGCAGCGCACGCTCATTCTTGGACGGACTGAGGATCTCAACGCAACGTGGACCTTCGAAGGTGCTCCCCTGCTGCCGTGGGAGGAACAAGTGGAGAATTCGAGCGTGTACTTCGACGAAATCAGCGGATACTGGTTCCTCTTCACCAATCATATTGGCATCGACGAAGCAGGTGGAGAGTACGCCGATGCGGTGTGGGTGTATTGGTCGCGAGACCCTTCCCGCTTCGATCCACGCAACAAGGCCGTGGTCATGGACGGTTCGACGAGTCGCTGGGCGCATGGTGCCATCGGCATGCCGGCGGTGGTCAAGGCCGGAGAGCGGCTGGCGCTCCTCTACGATGGAGTTCCCGGCGACGGCCGAGGTCACCTTCCGCGCAACATCGGGCTGGCGTGGATTCGATTGCCCCTGCGACCCCCATTCTAGCCTTTTCCAGGATGTCTTGCCGACTGATGCGCCGATCCCACTGCCCTCCTGAATCCGCGGAGGCGCAAAATTCCCGCCGCGTCAAAGATCGTGCAAATCCTGCCGGCATCTCCCCGGTCGCTGGTTCGATCTGAACGTCATCCCAAATCTGTACCCGCTAATTCGTTACAGCGTTCAGTGTGGTGTCTGACAGAATCCGCTCGCGTTGGTGCGGGGCTTTCGCCAGTTCCTCGGTGTCCGGTCCACCCCCACCGTGAATTCCCCCACTGCCAGATCCGTGCCGCCGTCGTCGCCGGCCCTTGTCGGATCCGCCGATGACGTCGACCGTCTGGTCCAGGCGCTCCGGCCGCATGAACGCGACCTGCGCACCTACCTACGGGGACGTTTCCCCTCGCTCTCGGACGTCGATGATCTGATCCAGGAAACCTACGCCCGCCTGCTGCGCGCACGGAACTCCGGTCAGGCCACGCTGACCCGCGCCTACCTTTTTGTCGTGGCACGCAATGTCGGCATCGACCTTATCCGACGAAATCGCGTCGTTCCAATCGAACGCATAGACAGTCTGCAGTCCCTGTCCGTTGTAGATGATAAGCCCGATGCCGCCGAAACCGTCAGCCGTGACCAGGAACTTGCGCTGCTTGCCGAAGCGATGCGGAGCCTGCCGAAGCGGTGTCGCGAGATTCTCCTCCTGCGACGAATCGAGGGACTCTCGCATCGCGCCATCGCTGAGCGCCTCGGAATCGCAGAGGGCACCGTGAATGCGCAACTTGCCATCGGCATCATCCGCTGCCGCCAGTACCTGTGTTCCCACGGCGTCACCCGTGCCTGCATTCCGCCTTCATCCCTTTCCTCTCCCGATGTCCGCTGACGCTGAGTACGATCCCACCGAACAGCGCGCCGCCGACTGGCTGGTCCGGCGCGACCGAGGGCTTTCGCCTGCCCAGGAACGGGAGCTCACCCGATGGCTGGCCGCTGATGCGCGCCATGCGGCAGCGTTCAAGGCTCTGGCCGAAACCTGGCACCTGGTCGCTGATTTGCCACCGATCCTCGATTCGAACACGCGCTCCCCGTTCGCCTCGGATTCGCCCCGGCGTACGTCCTGGTGGCCGGCCGTGCTCGCCACCGCCGCCGCCCTGGCCATTGTTGCATTCGGGGTCCGCCATCGTTTCGAACCCCAGGGCACGTCCTACGCCGCCGCGGCCGCGACCGAGGTGGGCACCTGGCGAAACTTGAGTCTACCGGACGGCTCTGTCATCCAACTCAACACCGACAGCGTGGTCGATGTGAATTTCGAGCCCACGCTGCGGCGCGTGCGACTCGTGAAAGGCGAAGCCCATTTCTCCGTCGCCAAAGACCCTTCCCGCCCATTCGTCGTCAGCGCAGCCGCGATCGACGTCCGCGTCGTCGGCACCGTATTCAATGTGCGCCTTCGCCCGGAATCCGTCGACGTCCTCGTCACCGAGGGGAAAGTGCGGGTTGCCCCCCCCGGCAATCCAGACCTCGGCTCAGTCTCTGCCGGGCAAAGAGTGTCGATCGCTCTCGGTTCCGAGACAGCCCCTGAGGTTGCGCCCGTATCCGTCGATGCGGTCGAGATCCGGCAGACCCTGGCGTGGACGACGCGCCGCCTGGATTTCGACGAGACCACGCTCCAGGATATCGTGGCGGAATTCAACCGCTACAATCGTCACAAACTCATCCTTGCCGACCCCCGCCTCAAGGACCGTCGTTTCGGCGGATCCTTTCCCGCCAGCGACCATGGCACGTTTGTTCGCATGCTGGAGGACAATTTCGGCGTGGAAGCGGAGAACCGGCCGGACGAAACCCGGCTTCGGCTGAGGCAACCGTGAGAGGAAGAGGGCATCCCTTCTCCAACCCAAACCCGACTTCGGTTGTGCCCCGGCCTCGCTCCGCCGCTTGCTAACGGGTCAATTGAGTCGTGGCGCGCCGGTTCCGATGGAGATGCCGCCACGACCCAGTCCAGGCTCCGACCCGATTCCGGCCTCAGTCCTGGCGCCTCACCTCCCCGAAGGCGGAGCCATGTCATACTGGGGATTCCTTGGTGATTGCAGATTCGCTTTAGAGGATTTTCCACAACGATTCGTTGTATGATCGTGACCCCACGATTCCCCCGTCTCTTTGGTTGCGCGCTCCTGGCGCTCGTCCTCCTCACTCCGGAACAGCCCGCCCGCGCGGCGGATACGGTTCGAAAAGCCTTCGATGTGCCGGCCGGAGCGGCACCTTCAACTTTGAAGGTCTTTTCCACCCAGGCGGGCGGCCACTTGCTCTACTCTGCGGAAGCTGTCGCTGGAGTCATAACGAACACCGTCAAGGGCGAGTTCGCCCCGGCCGACGCACTCGATCTCATGCTGGACGGCACACGACTGGTCGCGCGTCGTGACGCAGCCACGGGGGCCCTGAGTGTCACACGCCGCAACGAGCCCTCCAAAAGTGAAACCGCCGCCGCCGCCGTCGCCGCCAGCCGAACCGCCAGCAACGGTGAAGCCGCCCCCTCGCTCGCCAAGGACGTGGTCGAGCTCTCCCCCTTTTCCGTAAACTCGGGCCGCGACCGCGGTTTTGTGGCGGCCAGCTCCCTGGCCGGCGGCCGGCTCTCCACCGACCTCAAGGACACCCCCGTTGCCTACTCGGTGCTCACCCGCGACTTCATCGACGCACTCAATATCACCAATCTCAGCATGGCCCAGCAGTGGACCACCGGGTTCAATGAAATCGAGGACGACGGACGGCAAAACCAATTCGGTGACGGGGAGCGCGGGCGTCGCACCTTCCGTGGCGTGGCCAGCAACCAGCAGCAGATAGAGTTCTTTCCCGCCTACTACGACTACGACAGCTACAACCTGGATCGCTTCGACTTCGCCCGCGGACCCAACTCCATCCTTTTCGGCAGCGGTTCGATGGGTGGCACCGCCAACGGGTTGTTCAAGCGCGCACAAACCAGCAAGTCCATCGCCGAAGTCACCACGGCCATCAGTTCGTGGGAGAGCTTTCGCACCACGCTCGACCTGAATCGTCCCATCACCCCCAAGCTCGCGGTCCGACTCAACGCCCTCTGGGAGGACTCCAACACCTGGCGCGACGTCGAATACTACAATCGCCGCGCCGCCACCCTGACCTCGACCTACCGTCCCTGGCGGGGCGGCAATCTGCGCATCACTGCGGAGGTCGGCGAGAACCACCGCAACGCTTCCCTCACCGGCATGGGCGACCGCGTGTCGGGCTGGGATGGCGTGACCGTGTTTTCGGGTCTGCAGACCACCTCGCCGTCGAACGCCAACGCCGCTGGCGTCGGCATCTTCGGCGCGAACAACTTCATCTTCTCCCCGGGGATCATGGGCAGCGCCATCGTCGATTGGCGCGGATACGCCAACACCAGCGGTGGCAATGGCAACGCCAGTATTCCCATCGGTGGAGTCCTTGTCGTGGGCCCGTCGGGCAACTACCAGGATGCCCCGCTCCTGGGCGCGATCAACCGACCCGCCAATGCGTTCGACAATGTGCTGCGGGGCGCACCCAAGTTCTTCATTCCGCCCCGGGAGGCGTCCACGTCGCTGGGAGGCGACACCTGGATGACGGAATTCGACAACATCCATGCCGGATTTGACCAGCAGGTGGGACGGCATGTCTTTCTCAGTCTTTCCGGCAACTATTCGTACAGCATCGTCCGGACGCACTTCACCGTCGCCCGCGGATTGAACAACGTCTACATCGACATCAACCGCCTCCTGCCCACCGGAGAGAACAACCCCAATTTTCTCACACCGTATTCAGAGTCCACCCACGACTTTGACCATGTCACCCGGCGCTCGCGTAATGCCCGGGCCAACGCCGCTTTCGTGTTCGATGACACCCGCTTCGGCAGCTTTCGGATCAATCTCGAGACCGGCATCTCAGACGCCAACTCATCGCGCATCAAGTTTCGCTTTGGCCTGCAGGACCCCGCCGTGCCGGCCCGGGATTGGATCAACGAACTCGCCCGGGTCCGGTACTACTGGGGTGGCCCGCTCGACCTTCCCGGCCCAGGCACTTACACCGTTCGCACGCCCTTCACCGGAGTCACGCGCACGGTACCGGCGGGTTACGCGATCGATGTCGGGCGACCGAACGACACCAACTCAATCGATGATGTCTTCGCCTACTACCAGGCGGCTTTTGGCGCCAAGATCTTCAAGGGACGGATCAACCTGCTCGCCGCCATCCGGCGTGACGACTACGAGAGCATCACCAATCACATCGTCCTGCGGGGAGACCAGCCCAATGGTTGGGACGGAAAAAAGGTCCACTTTCGTCCGCGCCCCCCGGCGGACTACTTCTCGCTCACCTACGTTCCGAAGAATGCCGCGGGAGTAGCCATCGGACCGCCCACGGAGGCGATTTCGCGCCCCCGGACGAACAACGTGGGTCAGCCCCAATACGCCAACGACCGGTTCCGAGACGACTATTCGCTTCCGGCGATCACCGGACAGGTCGACACCTTTTCGGCGGGAGGCGTGGTGCACCTGAAGAATTGGGTGAATGTCTTCGCCAACTACGCGGAAACCTGGGCCCCGCCCGCGGGTGAGCTGCGCATCAACGGTGAACGGTTTGTTCCGGTGGTTTCCGACGGCTGGGACGCCGGCCTTCGCTTCACGCTGCTCGGCGATCGACTCTCATTCACCGCCTCCCGCTACGGCGCCAATCAGGAGAATCTGGGAAAGGGCACCGGCACCAACGGCGGTCTCGCCAACGCACTGGGCAATCTCTTCAACAGCCTCGCCAACACCAACGTGCTGGGCGACCTCTCGCCCGCCGGGGTGAACGCCCGCGGCATGCTTTCGGTGCCAGGCAACTACTTCGACACCGCGAGTCGCAAATCGAAGGGCTACGAATTCGAACTCACCGCCAATGTCACGCCACAATGGCGCATTTCCGCCAACTATGCTCTCCAGAACGCCGTCGAAGTGGATGCGTATGCCGATACCCGTGCCTACATCGCCGCCAATGACGCCGTGTTTCGCAACATCCTGAGCGACGCCGGTGCCACCGTCGCCAACGGCCTGGCCACCATCAACCCGGGAGTCACCACCACCAATTCACCGGACGTCTCCAACGCCGTGGCGTCCTACAATCAGATGAATGAAATCGCCCGCAACCTTACGGCCGCGGAACAGAAGGTGGCGCGTCTCGTCGAAGGGACCGGGAATCTGTTCACGGATTACACGTTTCGGAATGGTCGCTTCAAGGACCTCCGACTCGGAATAGGTGTGAACTACCGCGGCAAGGAGATCATCGGTTACCGCGGAGGTGACACCATCGCGTCAGGCCCCACCACGGCCATCGACGATCCGTCTGTCGATGCAACCACGCCGGTGTATCGCGACCCGTACAGCCTGTGGACCGGAGTCATCGGTTATTCGTTTCGAATCAAGGACAAGGTGCGGGTGAAGCTCGATCTGCGCGTGAGCAACCTCTTTGACGAGGACATGCTGCTCTACTACAGCACCACACAGCGCCCGCCTGGCGGTAACATCCTCAGCCCGGTACGTGTCGCCACCCCCAATCAGTTTTCGTTCATAGTCCCGCGCAACTACACCCTCACGGCCACGTTTGGCTTCTAGTTGTGGGCCTGAGATCGCACGGGGGTGGTCCATCTGTGTCATCGGGTGCGGTTGTACCGCCCACCGGAAACTTACCCGTTCCGCAGCACCGAAGGCGCTGAGATCGTCCGAGGGTTTCAAGCTCAGTCTCGCCGTTCGGATGGTCCCGAATCCAAGCGCCTGACCGACGGTCCGCGTACAGGGCGGGACACCGCATGGCGCCATTCCTTGCGTTTTTGACCGCTTGGGCGAACGCTGAGGTGATGTTCTCGTTTTGTTCTTCCGCACCGGCTCCGGCGCTCGAACCCCGGGCTCCGGCCCGACTCCAATGAAACTCACCGACCTCAACCGTCAGGGTGGCATTGGTGCCAATTCACTCTTTCTGCAAATCGGGGGACTCAATATCCTGATCGACTGCGGTCTCAATCCCAAGACGCCGGGCCTCGGCGCCTTGCCAGACCTCGATCTGCTCCGAGGGGTGGATTTGGACCTGATCATCGTGACGCACTGCCACCTTGATCACATCGGCGGCTTGCCGGTGGTAATGCGTCAACACCCGAAAACCCCGGTCTGGCTCACTCAGTCGAGTCGCATGCTGATCGACAAGATGCTGCACAACTCGGCGAGCGTCATGAAGAAACAGAAAGAGGAGGACAACGTTCCCGGTTATCCTCTCTTCACCCATGACGAAGTGGATCGACTCGTCGGCCGTTTTGTTGGTGTGCCATTTCGGGTCTCCAAACGGTTCCGCGGGAAAAAGGACCAGATCGAGCTGATGTTCCATCGCTCGGGTCACGTGGCCGGCGCCACCGCCGTCGAAATTCACCACAAGGAACGCCAGATCTTCGTGACCGGCGATGTAATGTTCGAGGATCAGCGTACGCTGCAGGGAGCACAGTTCCCCATGGGGCACTTCGACACCCTGATCATTGAAACGACGCGTGGCACCACGGAACGGGCGTTCGGCAAAGAGCGCGTGCATGAGATCGCTCGTCTTGTCGCGTCCATCAACGCGACCATCGCCAGTGGCGGTTCCTTCCTGCTTCCCGTGTTCGCACTCGGCCGTATGCAGGAGTTGCTGTCCGTCTTTCACGACGCGCGCCGCTTTGGCCGCCTGATCGACTGCCCGATCTATGCCGCGGGTCTGGGCATGGGTATCGCCGAGCTCTTCGATGAGGTTTCACGCAAGACCAAGGACGTTCATTTCGACCGTCGCATCCTGAAGGAACTGCACCTCAAACCGATGCCCCGAAAGCTGAGGCCAGGTGTGGATCCAAAACAAAACGCACTCTACGTGGTAAGCTCGGGCATGCTGGTCGAACGCACCCCGAGCTACACGCTCGCCTCCGGCTTGCTCGGCCACGCCCGGAATACGATCGGTTTTGTCGGATTTTGCGACCCCGACACCCCAGGCGGAAAATTGCTCGCGACGGCACCCGGCAAGTCCTTCTTGTTCTCCGCCATCGATGTAAAAGCAAAAGTCATGGCCCGCGTCGAACGCTTCGAACTGAGCGGTCACGCCGAACGCGATGAACTCCTGCAGTTCGCCGTCCAAACCCAGGCTCGCAGCATTGTCCTCACGCACGGGGACCCCGGCGCCCGCGCTTGGTTCGCTGAGCAACTGGCCCTGCAACTCCCCGGAGCCAACGTCATCGATCCGATCCCGCTCAAGGCTTGCCAGGTCTGATAACACCGCCGCCGGCCACCGTCGCACGCCCGCATCATCGGCGAGGTTCGGGCGCCTGGCTACCGGCGCATCCAGTCTGAAAGCCGTGCTGGGGCTCAATCATCCCCGGCACGATTTTAGTGGTGCACCCAATGCACCACACAAGCGGACTTCGCCGATCGCCATCGGCCGGCATGCTTCCGCGGGACATGAAGCACCCCGCCCCCGCACTGCCGCACAGCAGCCTGCTCGAACTGAAACGGTGGAACACACCCACCATCTACAATGGCTGGGAGCAGATCACCCGCCGCGATGCCTCAAAGGAAGGCTTCAATCTTGAGGAGACCCGCGACTTCATGCCGCACATGGGTCCGATGGTGGGTTATGCGGTCACAGTGGTGATCGAGCCGAGCAACGCCGCCCACCCCAAGGCCAATCCCAAAGCCTGGAGCGCGTACCGCCGCTACATCGCCTCGATTCCCGGACCCAAGATCGTTGTGGTCCAGGACCTCGATAAGCCGCGCGTCATCGGTGCGTTTTGGGGTGAGGTGAATAGCAACATCCACCGGGCGCTGGGCTGCGTGGGCACGATTGCCGATGGCGCCATCCGCGATCTCGACGAAATGAACAACGCCGGCTTCAAGGCGCTGGCGCGGCGACTCTGCGTCGGACACGCCTTTTCCTGTCCCGTTCGCTGGGGCGTCGAGGTCGAGGTTTTCGGCCGCACGGTGACCCCGGGCCAGCTGATTCACGCCGATAAACACGGCTTTCTCGCCGTGCCGCGGGGCGACGAAGCCCGGTTGCTCGAGGCGGCGCGTTTCATGGATCAGAATGAATGCCTCACGCTGATCCCCGCCGCCCGGGGGGGGGCCGGAAAGCCCTTGCGCCGGATCTGCGCTGACATCGACGCGGCGGGCGCCGAGTTCCAGCGCCGCGCCCGCGCCACCTTCGGCCGGCGAGGCGAGTGGTAAAGCCACGCCTGGCTTCTAGATCGCGATCTCCGACCCACCTGCGGCCGCCGGGAGGTCGCCCAGAGCCGTGCGCAGCGCCCGCACCTCGGCCGCCAGCGTGGTGCGCATGGCAATGATGTCGGCGCTGTGGATGAAGAAATTGTATCCGAACTTCGCCCACGTGATCTCCCGCTCAATGCCCATCCAGCTGTGAATGCCGGCGGCGATCCCCTTGGCGCGGGCGCGGGTGCCGATCTCCCTCACCGCCGCTTCGAAGGCCGGCGCTTCATAGCGTTCCGGCATGCCCAGGCTGCTGGAAAGGTCGTGCGGACCCACCAGCACCGCGTCGAGGTCCTCGACTGCCAGCAGTGAGTCCAGCCGATCGAGGGCCGGCTGCGACTCGACATTGATGACCAGCAGCGAATCGCGATGACGCTCGGTCTGGTAGGCAGCCAGCTCCGGCGGAAAGGCCGCGCGTCCCTCCAGCACCGCCTGCAGCCGCTCGCCCTTGATGGGCCTGAGCTTCACCGCGCCGCGGAGCGCCTGGACTTGTTCAACCGTTTCGACATAGGGAGCGATGATGCCCGCCGCCCCCGCGTCCAACGCCATGGTGGCAGCATGGGGATCCGGAGACGGGATCCGTACCAAGGGTGCCAAACCGAGTGCACTGTACACCTGACACATCCACGCCAGCGGCTGCCGGTCCAGCGCCACATGCTCAGTGTCGATGAATACAAAATCGAGGCCGAGCTGGGCAATCTGGGCCGGCCAGCGTGGCGAGTCGGACACCACCAGGGTGCCGTAAACCCGGCGGCCCGCATGCAGGGCGGAACGAAGTTGCTTGGAGGTCATGGGGTGAGCCGGACGGTGAAACTCGGTTCGGCCGCAGTCTTCCGGCCCCTCTCTGGCAAATCGATGACCGACGGGTGGTCCCTCCATTGAACCTCCCGTCGCGCGCCCCCGACCCCGGTTGATATCAGGACCAAACATGACCTTCGAAGCGGCACCCGCACCCGCGCGCAAGGTGCTCTCGGCATTCACGAGAGGCAGGAGGCGGTCGACCCTCGCCCGGTTCTGAACGGCGCTCATTCGCATTCCCGCATGGCCGCTCCCCCGTCTTGGAAATCGAGGGAACTTGAATCGTCGGGACGCGAACCCAAGGATGCCCGCACCTCCATGTCGGACCAACCCATACCCTTCGCCGGCCCTGAGACCGACTCCGAGGAGGAACGGTGGTTGCGCCTGGCCCGGGGGGGAGATGAACAGGCGTTTGGGCATCTGGTGCGTACCCACTACGATTCCATTTTTCGGCGGGTCGTTTCCATTGTGCGCAATGAACAAGATGCCAAGGACTTATGCCAGGACATCTGGATTGCGGTCTGGAAACAGCTTCCCACCTTTCGCGGGGAGTCTCGCTTCACCACCTGGCTTTTCCCCTTGGCAACCCGTCGCGCGCTCGATCACCTGCGCCGCCGCCGCCGTTGGCTCGATCGCTTTCTTTCGTTTACCCGTCCTGCGACGCGCGACGGTGAACCCGAGACCCAGTGGGAAGCCGCCGACCCTTCTCCCGGCACAACGGACACGCTGGAACGGAGTGAACGCCGGGAGATGCTCGAGCGCGCCCTAAAAACCCTTCCGCCCGAGCTACGCGCGGTGCTCGCGTTGCGCGACATCGAAGGTCTAGCCTACGCCGAGATCGCCACCACCCTCGACTGGCCGATCGGAACGGTCATGTCCCGTTTGCACAATGCCCGCCGCCAATTGACCCGTCAGCTCAAGAATTTCCCATGCGACTAACCACGCTCCTCCTCACCTTTGCCCTGGCCTCCGTCCTTGGAGGCCCAGCGCTTCTCGCCGCGGACGCCGTCGATCTCTCTGCCCTGCTGGTCTCTGCTTCCAAAGAGCCGGGAGCCTCGGATCCACGGCTAAAACCCTACGAAGCGACCCTTCGCCGCATCCTCCGATTCGAGAGCTTCAAGCTGGTGGGTCAAGGACGCGCCTCGCTGACGACTCCGGGCAAAGGCTCGGTGTCGCTGGGCGCGGGGCATAGCCTCCAAATCGAAGCCGAATCGTCCGATGGTAAGAGCGACCACGTGCAAGTGACTTGGCAACAAGGGGGACGCACCCTCATGCGGACCGGCCTGGTCTTGCGCTCCGGCGTTCCAGCCGTGCTGGGCGGACCCGGAACGGGCGAGGGTGGCGATGTTTATGCCGTCATTGTGGTGGCGCGGTAACCGCCGCCCTGAACTACATTACTCACTCAACCAGAGGAGCTTGATGAAAAGACTGCTGCAAAAACGCGACCGATCCGGAAAAAGTGCGCGTGGTTCAGAATAAACGCGAGGCGACATTCGTCTCATGGGCGTAACTCACCTTACAACTCCCATGAAAAACCACATTCTCACTCTTACGGCTTCGCTGGCAGCGCTTGCGGCTCTGGCCTCACCGGTTCGCGCGGGCGACCGGGGTGACAAGGTAGCGGCCGCCATCGGCGGGTTCATCGGCGGCGTCATTGTTGGATCTCACTTGGATCGCGATCACCACCGGCCGGCCCCGGTCGTATGCCCGCCCCCGGCCTGTGAACCTCCGGTCGTGGTCGTGCGCGATGCGCCATGTCCCCCGGCAGGTTACTGGGACAATGTCCGCACCCGGGTCTGGGTCCCGGCTCGTTGGGTCGTCTCCTACGACTCCTGCGGTCGGCGGATCCGGACGCAGGTTGGCGGCTACTATGAAGTCCGCACCGAGCGTGTTTGGGTCGCCACCGGGCCCGGCCATGGTCGCGGATTCGACGGTGGATATGGCTATGCGCCCCGTCGCTGGTAGTAGGATGGAGCTTTGATCATGTCACCCTGTCGCACTCTTGCTGACCTACTGCTCGCCGAGCTCGACGGAGCCCTATCGCCCGCCGAGCTCGCGCGCATCGAGTCACATGTCAGCACTTGCGCGCAGTGCCATCGTCAGCGAGCGCTTCTGGCGGCCACGCGGAGTACTCTGCGTCAGGTCGCGGCGGACACCCCCACACCGGATGCAAATCGTGAATGGACGCGCCTTCAGCAGCGTATCCACACCGCCAAGTCGGAACGCAGGCGATCCAGCCTGCTACGGCGCGGACTCACCTGGGGGCTGCCCATTGCAGCGGCCGCGCTGGTGGCGGTTTCGGTGAGCCTTGTTCATTCTCCGGTCGCCCGGTTGAACGGACTCGCTTCAGCCAGCGCCGACTTTGTCCAGGCCGAAGGAACGGCCTCTACCCTGGTTTACGTGGACCAGGAAAGCGGTTGGCTGATCGTCTGGGCGGATTCAGGGACCGGTAACGACGCCGGGTGACGCGATCCAATCGACACGGGCGCTTTTGAGCTCCCGCTCCGCCTCGCACGCCGGCGATCCACGCTCCAAAGCGCGGCACACCTCGGGCCGGCGCTCGTAAACCTGGCAGTGAAAGTGGGCACCCAGCGCATCCGACGTCACCACGAGCGCTGCGCAATGCCCACCCGCCACCTTCATGTAAGCACGATTTCCGATGAAGTGGGCGTAGCGCTCAGCCGCTTCACCCAAACGGTCCCAGTCAACCCCGCTCACTCGCACAAAGGTGGGAAGGTCTGAGAAACAACAGACTCCGCACCGCTGACAGTCGGTGGGCTTGGAACCGGAAATGCCATCCCTTGCAATGTCATCGACGCGCCCGGATCCACCAGACGCAGGATCAATTGCACACCCCCGGGGCAAGGCCCGACCTAGCCTGTTCGACCACCCGGGAGTCATCGTATCCGAGTCCATGGCGCTCGGGGTGAACTCCTCGTTGGACCGTGAGACCGTGTCCCGTCCCGGACCTCAACGCTTCAGGCGGCGCACGATTTGCTCGTGACCGCGCAGGTACTCGTATCGGGATTCCTGCTCCGGCAATTGCTCGTCCGACACGACCCGGGCCAGGGTGGGGAACTTCTGGTTCGCCTTGTCCAACGCCGAACGCATGTCCTTGGTGATGTGAAGCCAGCGCAAGACCTCGTTGTCGTAGGCCTTTTCCGCGGGAGTGCGGAATCCAATGACCTTGGCCGACGTTTCAATGTACTTCTTCAGTGGATCCATATTCGGAGTAAAACCGCAGGAAACGAATCAGATGACATCCACCGAATCAATGCGTGAGCGAAGCACCCGCATCACGACTCGCCGGCCCGTGGCGCCAAATTTCACCACAATCTGTTAATTGAAAGATATTTACAATACCTACAAAACGAAGCCAACGAGTGAAGCACATTGGTCTCGGGGAATTGTCCGACCCTGCAGGGGTTCAGGAACCGGGGCACCTCGCGTGGGTCAGTCGTGCCCAAACCAGCCCCCCTTTGTGTTTGCGCCGTCAAAATCCCATCAAAGCCACGGTTGAGCCACACGTAGTTCGTTTCTCGGTGTCCAGACCGACCTTTCCGCATTCTTATCGCTTGGTCGCCACGCATGCGAAGCCATGAGCGTTTTCTTGAACGACATGCCGCCCTCGATCTCTCCAACGCCAACCCTAACGCCATGATTCCGCTCCATCTCCTCCGCTTCTCTTGTGCGTTGCTCGTCTCGGCCGCCTTCACCCACCGCGGCCTTGCTTCGAACGCCGATGCAACCTCAACACCCGTCTCCATTCCTTCGACGGCCGCGTCGCTGGCGGATGGAGGGCCCGTGTTTGTGACCCGACCGGAATCGCAAACCGCATATGTCGGCTCGACCGTCACCCTTTCTGCGATCGCCACCGGTGATCCCACTCCCAACTACCAATGGCGGAAGGACGGTCAGCCGCTCCCCGGTCGAACCAGCTCCACCCTGACGATTGCCAACGTTCAACCTTCCGACGCTGGCGTGTATGTTTCGATTGCCACCAATGGAGGTGGTACCGCTGAGAGTGCGGCCGCCACCCTCACCGTGGAACCAGCCCCGGTGGGACCGTTCAGCCGGATCCTCAATGCATCGGTCCGGAGCACGTTGGCGACCGCCCAGACATTGATCATTGGATTCAACGTTTCCAGCGGCGCCAAGCCCATCCTCGCGCGTGCCGTGGGACCCGGGCTGGCCCGGTTTGACGTACCTGGTTTCATGGTGGACCCGAAATTGACCCTGTTCAAGGGGCCGACCTTCATCGAGGAAAACGATACGTGGGGCGGGGGAGCCGCTCTGATTGATACGTTCTTGCGCGTCGGTGCTTTCGCCCTGGTTAACAACAGCCTGGATGCCGCGTTGGTTCGCACGGTTTCCGGCGGCCACACCGTTCAAGTGTTTGGTCCCGCGGGCAATGTTCTCGTTGAACTCTACGATGCGGGTCCAGGCCTGACTCCCCGGCTCACCAACATCTCGGCCCGAAACCGGGTCGGAACCGGAGCTGATATCCTGATCGTTGGGCTTGTGATCGAGGGTACCGCTCCCAAGTCGGTCCTCATCCGCGCGGTGGGTCCCGGTCTGGCTGGTTTTGGGGTACAAGGGGTGCTGCAGGATCCGAAGATTGCGGTCTTTAACAGTTCGCAGGCCAAGATTGCGGAAAACGACACCTGGGATGCCGGCCTCGCCGGCACATTTGCATCCGCCGGGGCTTTTGCCCTTCCCGCCGCTTCGAAGGACAGCGCCCTGACGCTCTCACTCTCACCCGGAAGCTACACCATTCAAGTCTCCGGGGCCGACGGCGGCACGGGAGAGGCGCTGGTTGAAGTGTACGAGTTGGCCCCGTGATCCAGGCGGCGGGGTAAGGGACTAGCCCCCTTGCGCAATCGCGGGATTGCCATTGTCGGAGCGGTTCGCGCAGAGTGC
This sequence comes from Opitutaceae bacterium, assembly GCA_046346755.1. Classification (GTDB taxonomy): domain Bacteria; phylum Verrucomicrobiota; class Verrucomicrobiia; order Opitutales; family Opitutaceae; genus UBA6669. Next base: position 99,254 of record JAXMHM010000012.1, read on the forward strand.
GTTGGAAACGGGGCCGGTTTCACTCGGGATAGCCCGTGACGCGCGTCGCGTCGCGGCTCTCGTTTCGCCGAAACTCCTTCCCCTCCCCCACCGCGATCATGCAATCCCGTCGTTCCTTCCTCACCCAATTGGCCGCCACGGCTGCCGTCAGCTCTCTGCCCGCTCCCTTTGTCCGGGCGGCAGCTGCCACCAATCCCAACCCCATTGTCGGCAGCGGCGCCCATCAGTTTGAGTGCGTTCACGACTGGCTGCTCCCCCCCGAAGGCATGGTCTGGGGCGACACCCACGGTCTCTGCCAGGACAGCCAAGGCTACATCTACGTCTCCCACACGGTGCATGCTTCGAGTATGCGGCCCGAGGCTGTGGCCGTTTACGATCCCACTGGAAAATTCGTCCGTGCTTTCGGCGAAGAGTACCGGGGCGGCGCGCATGGTTTGGACGTCCGCAAGGAAGGAGGCACGGAGATTCTCTATCACTGTGACACCACTCGCTGCAAAGTCACCAAGACCACGCTGAAGGGCGAGTTGCTATGGTCCCACGGGTACCCACGCGAAAATCCAGTGTATGCAGAGAAGCCGATTAACTTCATCCCCACCAATGTGGCGTTTGCGCCCAATGGTGACTTCTACATCGGTGATGGATACGGCTCGCACCACCTGATGCGCTTCTCTGCCAAGGGTGAGTTCCTTGGCGAAATTTCTAAGCCCGGCAAGGGTGACGGCGAGCTGAACAATCCACATGGCCAATGGGTGGACACCCGCGGCTCGGAACCGGTCCTGGTAGTCGCCGACCGCGGCAATCGCCGCATTCAGACCTTCTCGCTCGACGGTCGCCCGCTTCGCACCATCAAGGATGAGGCTCGCCTCCGCATGCCGTGTCACTTCCACACCCGCGGTGAATGGATGGTGTGTCCCGATCTCGACAGCCAGGTTTGTATCCTGGACAAGAACTACACGGTGGTCGCGCAACTCGGTGACGGCATGGCAAACAATGGCAAGGTCGGTTCGCGAAGGAGCCAGAAACGCCCCGAATTCACACCGGGCGAATTCATCACTCCCCACGACGCCATTTTCCTCCAGAACGGTGACATCCTTGTCTCCGAGTGGCTGCCGATCGGACGCATCACCTTGCTGCGGCGGTTGAAGGCCTGAGTCGCACCGCGCGACGGCACCTGAAGAGAAGAGCCGGAATTGCCCGCCCAGGTGCCGCCCCGTGAATCAGACGATTATCCTCCACGGCTACAGCGACACGGCAGACTCGTTCCGTCCGCTGGCCCAGTACCTCACCAGCCGGGGCATTCCCGCGGTCGATCTGCACCTCGGGAACTATGTCTCGCTGGAGGATCATGTCACCATTCCCGACCTCGCCAAGGCGTTCCACCACGCCTTGCTCGAGCGAGGAATGTCGCTCGCAGCGGGTTCTTTCAACCTCGTTGTTCACTCGACCGGGAGCCTCGTTGCCCGGGAGTGGATGACCCGCTACTTCCTGGAACAGGGACTTCCCTGCCCGGTCCGTCGCTACCTCATGTTGGCTCCGGCCAACTTTGGTTCGCCGCTGGCGTCCCTGGGAAAAACCATGATGGGTCGCGTCATCAAGGGATGGAAATCCGGCTTTGAATCAGGACGCGAGGTACTGAACGCATTGGAACTGGCGTCGCCTTACACCAGGAACCTGGCACGACGCGACCTTTTCGGCAAACGTTCCTTCTATGATCCTGCCCAGTGTTTCACCGCAGTGATCGTGGGCAGCAAGCCGTACCAGACCGGATTGCGCCGCCTGGCCGACCGGCCGGGGGGCGACGGCACCGTCTACGTCAGCACTGCCAACCTCAACGCCTCAGGCATCTCCATTCAGTTCGGGCGAAAACCCGACCCGACGCTGGTGCGGGAATGGCCGCGGGCGGCCAAGCAAATCGCATTTGGGGTCCTGGCGGATCGCGACCATGAGAGTGTCACCCGCCCCGATCTCGGCAACCGCAAGCTGGGTGACCTGATCACCCGGTTCCTGGGAATTGGAACGGAGGTCGAATACCACGCGTATTCGAAATGGTGCGACGAACTGACTGCGGTGACCCTGCCGGCGAATCCAACCGAGGATATCTTCCACACCTATCAAAATCTCGCCGCCCACGTCCAGGACGATCTCGGCTTCAGCGTGACGGACTACTTCCTCGAATTCTTCGAAAAGGCGAGGACCCCGGCCGACGAATCAAGAGTGGACCGGCTGATGGTCAAGATTCATGAAGACGTGCTCGAATCCGTGCATGTATTTGGTCCCGACCCCAGCCACCGTTCGCTGCTGTTTGATCTGACGGACCTGCGCAAAGCGATCGCAGGCGGCAAACGACTGATGTTCTCGCTTTCTGCCGCGCCACTCAGTCCGCTGCTCTCGTTTGCCGCCGGTGCAGCCAACGATGTCAGTGAACTGGCCGTGCACGGAGCTGGCGGAAGTTCGTTCTGGCGCGACAATCAGACCTTGCTTGCCGATCTGCAGATTGAACGACAGCCCTCGGCCGACGTCTTCCGCCTCGAGCAGCTTTAGGCGGATACAACAGCCTGCTGGCGCTCGCGACCGAGCCAGACCTTGGCAGCCCCTTTCATGCGGGTCAAAATGTAGTAAACGGTCTGACTGCGAATGCGCACCAGTTGTCCACCGACAAGACGAGGGACAAAATCCTGCGGAATATCCACGACCACTTCAGGTGTCGAACCACTGAGCCCTTTGCAGAGGATGGCCGTCATCGCCCGGGTCAGAGTCTGCACTTGCGGTCCGAGCGAAATGCGAAAGTGAGATTGGCGCGTGTCGGGATCGACTCGGAGGTACACGCCTACGGTATCGGTGCACTCTTCATCCTTGCGCACATCCTCCAGATCGAACGGTTCGTTCGGACGGGGAGCGCATGCGGCGGCTTGGTCGGAATAGAGAATGAGGTTTTCGCGTTTTTCATCGTCCGGCAACGCATCGAAGAGGTCGACAATCTCCGCCAAGGCTGGAGGGAGGGAAGAGGCCATGAGGGAAAAGATCCGCAGGTGCTCAAAGTCGCAACGCCAGCGGCAGTACAGCGGTCAACCTGGTTCGTCCCCTTTGGCGATCGGCGCGCGCACCCGGTTGCCCCACTCCGTCCAGGAACCATCGTAGTTGCGCACGCGGGAATAGCCCAGCAGGTACGTCAGAACGAACCACGTGTGGCTCGATCGTTCCCCGATGCGGCAGTAGGCGATAATGTCATCCGTGGGTTTCAACCCGAGATTCTCGGAGTAGATCCTCTTCAGCTCCTCGGCCGACTTGAAGGTCCCGTCGTCGTTGACCGCCATTTTCCATGGCACACTTCGCGCCCCGGGAACATGCCCGCCGCGAAGGACTCCTTCCTGGGGATACTCTGGCATGTGCGTGATTTCTCCCCGGTACTCACCCGGAGATCGGACGTCGATCAAGGGTCGCCGGGCGCGTGCATGCGCAAGTGTGTCGTCGAAAAACGCGCGAATCTCGTCATCGTGACGCCTCACCGGTACGGGGTAGACGCTGGGAACTGGCCTCACCTTCTCACGACTGAGAGGTCGACCCTCGGACTTCCATTTTGCGCTGCCCCCATCGAGAAGCTTGAGGTTTCGGTGCCCAAAAAGCCGAAAGGCCCAAAGGGCATAGGCGGCCCACCAGTTGGACTTGTCGCCATAAAAGATGACGGTTGTTTCCGGTGTGATTCCACTGCGCGCGCAGAGCGAGGCGAATCCTTCGGGCGAGACATAGTCGCGCTCCGTATTGTCCTGCAAATCCCCTCTCCAATCGATGTGGATGGCACCCGGAATGTGACCCGTTTGGTAGAGCAGAACGTCTTCGTTACTTTCGACGATTCGAATCCCCGGATCGTCGAGATGCGCCTGAAGCCAGGCACCATCCACCAACACCTCCGGATCCGCATAGGCGGAGAACTTCGCATTCATACCCCAACCTCAGCCAAGACATCGACAAACTCAAGTAACCGCTCCCTTTCGTCCCTCCACCAGCAACGGGGCCCTCTCAGTGCGCTATGCCCAAGCGATCACCCATACGCGCGTAGAGCTCTAGACCGGCTGCACTCTGCGTCAGAAGGTCCGAGTCAAAGCGGATCCGACCCCGTTCAAACAGCGTAATCACGCAGGAGCCGCCAAACTTAAACAGCCCTTTCTCTTCTCCTTTGGCGGCGACGCGACCCGGGACGTAGGTTTCGACGATGCTTCCGACGTTGGTGGCTCCGACTTCGATCAGGGCGACGCGACCGAAGCCCTCGGACTTCACAAGGGTGATACGGCGCTTGTTTTCGACCAAGCGGCGCACATTGCGCCGCAAGGCGATCGGACTCACCGAATAGAGCCACTTGCCGATCGTACGTCCATCGTCGGGCAATCCGCGCACGGGAAAGTGAAACCGATGATAGTCGACCGGGCAAAGCCGGGAGATTACCATGGCACCGCCTGAAAAAGCTTCCCCGAGCGCAGTGTCCCCCAACAATTCGGACAGGGTGAACTTGGCGCCCTTCACATAGAATCCGGGTGCATCATCCACATTGGCAAACCCCAGGTGTCGACCGTCGGCGGGAAAAACGGCGAGCCGGGGGTTATCGGGTTCGGCAATTGGACGCGCCGAAGGTTTCAATGCCCGGGTGAAGAACTCGTTGAACGTGCGAAAATCAAAGGCCGACTTTGCGAACTCTTCGACGTCGAGGTTGTAGTCGACGATGAAGGGAAACACGTGTCGGGCGCTCCCCCGCATACTCATCCTCCAGCCAAAGTAACGGGAGAAGAGCGGACGACGCGCCACCAACCAGGTGGCAAACCGACCCGTCGGTGACTCGTAGGCCCAGCGCAGCCAGGCCTCGCCGTAGATCGCTTCCGTTCGGATGGCTTTTCGGTAACGGTCGTAATACCGCAGGGGTTCGGAAGCCATGGTGCGGTACCTCAGAAGAACTTCTTGGCTTTCTCGAACCAGCTCTTCGAGGTTGGATTTTCGGCGTCACCACTGACCAGGGCAAATTGCTCGAGGATCTTGCGCTGTTCCGACGAAAGCGACTGAGGGACCTCAACATGAACTCGAACCAATTGATCGCCTTGGTCGCCGCGATTGCGTAGCGAAGGCATACCCTTTCCGCGCAACCGAAACGTCGTGCCGCTTTGGGTGCCGCCAGGAAGTTTGAGCGAGGCTTTGCCAAAGAGCGTCGGCACCTCAATGGTGCCGCCCAGTGCAGCGAGAGTAAACTTGATGGGAATCTCGCAGAACAAGTCGTCGCCCTGCCGTTCGAACAACTCATGGTCCTTGACCGTGAGCACAATGTAGAGGTCGCCCGATTCGCCTCCGGCGACTCCAGCTTCGCCGTTCCCCACGGATCTCAGCCTTGAACCGGTGTCAACCCCAGGCGGAATGCGGACGTTGATCTTGGCCGTGCGCGGGAGCCTGCCTTCGCCACGACATTGCGTACAGGCCTTCTCCACTTTGGTACCCGCCCCACCGCAGGTCGGGCAGGTCTGGGTAAAGGTGATGATTCCGCCACTGCGACGAATCTGTCCCGTCCCTCTACAGGTTGGACAGGTCGTCCGTTTCGAACCCGGTTCGGCTCCATTGCCTTCGCAACGATCACAAACCATGTTCTTGCGAAACGTGATTTCCTTTTCAACACCCCGAGCGGCTTCCTCCAGGGAGATTTCCAAGTCATAACGCAGATCCGCGCCATCGCGCCCGCCGTCGCGTTGTCCTCCGCCGCCAAACATCTCGTCGAACACACCGCCTCCGCCACCACCACCGCCGCCGCCGAACACTTCGCGAAAAATGTCGAAAGGATCGTGGAAGCCACCTCCCCCGGCCCCACCGGGACCACGGGGAGCGCCCGCTCCCGGACCTTCAAACGCAGCATGACCATACCGGTCGTACGCGGCCCGTTTCTCGGGGTCCTTGAGTACCTCGTAGGCATGCCCGATTTTCTTGAACATCTCCTCGGCCTCTTTGTTGCCCGGATTTTTGTCAGGGTGATACTGGATGGCCTTCTTGCGATAGGCCTTCTTGAGGTCCTCTTCGGAAACCCCTTTCGCAACACCGAGCAACTCGTAGTAGTCTTGTTTGGCCATGGTGGGAATCGTCCTGGTCATCCTTGGGGACGGACCGGATTCAACCGCGCTTCAATCAGGAGGTCGTCTCCACGGGCTTGGGGGCGCCGCTCGACAGAACGACCGAAGCCGGTCGGAGGAGTCGGCCATTCAGGCTGTATCCGGTGCGCACCACCACCGACACAGCCCCTTCCGCAACGTCTGGGCTGGGCTGGACCGAAATCGACTCGTGCAGATTCGGATCAAAGGTCTGTCCGAGTGGGTTGATCTCTTTCAATCCGTGCTGGGAAAGCGATGACTTGGCCTGCGCCAGCACCATTTCGACTCCGCCCACCAAGGTCTTCAGGTCGGCATTCGGAGCCTTGGCGGCCGCCAACCCGAGAGCGAGATTGTCGAGCACCGGAATCAGATCCTCCAGTACCCGAGAGGCCGCGTACTGACGCAATTCGTCCTTCTCACGCACTGATCGCTTGCGAACATTGTCGAGGTCAGCGATCGCCCGCAGGTATCGTTCATAGTGCTCAGCCGCGTCCTTTTTCGCCGCCGCCAAGTCTGTCCCCAACCGCTGCAGCTCGGCCGCCGCAATGGAGGCCGCGTCACCTGTGGCAGGGCCGTTCCCGGCAGCAGTCGATGCGGCGGTATCAGCGGTGGAAACAGGCACTGTGGGAGCAGAAGCGGATGTGGGATCAGACTCGTTCATAGATAAACGCCAAGGAAACTACGGCTTCGGCTTTTCTTCAAGTTTCTCCAACACTCCACGCATGGGATCGGGCAGCTTGCGATTCTTGTCCTTGCTCGGAAGCAGCGGCTCGTGGAGCGCCGAACCCAACGCCTCACCGAAGGGTCCCGGAAACAAGGCCAATACCACACTCCCCACGGCGGACAATCCTGGCGGCCCACCCGCGAGCACCTTTTTCGAATCCGAGATGTCTTTGTAAGTTTTTACGAAATTGAGAGTTAACTCACGATTGGCTGGTTTGGGGCCCGAGAAATCGTTCAACTCCAAGCGGCCATAACGAAGCTCCAAATCCTGCACCAGAAACTCGCGCGGAACCTCCGGCTCTTTCTCTTTGGCCGGTAGTTTCTTCGGCTGCGGCTTCTCGCCCTTTCGTCGGTCTTCAAATACCTGGAAATTGGACGCACGGTGCGCGTCACTGACCCAGGACACGGTTGAGATATCGAGGTAGGCCGACTTTACCACCGGCCTGGATCCAAAAACCGAACTCATATCCATGACCGCCTTCAATTCTCGTATCTGCACGAACGCACCCGACGGCCAACCGGCGGGGTTACGCACCACAATTTCATCGGCCTTCAATTCACCCGTAAACGGATTCGACGACATCCGAGCGATTTGCACCTCAAAACCCGTACGCTTCTTCACCGTGGTAGCTAGGATCTCCGGCAAAAAAAGCATCCACGCCAAGGCCAGACCCGCCCCCACCACACACAAGAAGAGGATGATGCGGAGCATGGCACCTCCGCGAAGTTGGTCTGAGGAGAACCTTAACTGTTTCATGGATATACGGTAACCGGCAGCTTCGCTCACACGAACTGTTCCGTCACGAGAAGGATCGACTCACCGTGCGGAGCAACCACGAAGTCGCCTGCGAACGGGACAAGAGCCGTGTCACCCCGGCGCAGGGTCAACCCGCCACTGGCGGAAGTCACCTCCACACTCCCTGACACCACATTGAGCAAACGTGGCTGTTCACGCGGGCGAAGGAGCAAGCGATCCTCACCAGCCAGTACGACCCGGCGGATCATAAACTCCTGAGCGCGGGCGATCACGCCCGACGACTTCGCCGCCCGGAGTGGCTGCGGCTCAACTTCATTCCAGTTAATGGAGGCAAGTGACTCCGCAACATGCATTTGACGAGGCTTTCCATCCAAGCCCAACCGCCCCCAATCGTAGACCCGGTAGGTGGTGTCCGAATTCTGCTGGATCTCCAAAATGAGATTGCCCGCGTCGATCGCGTGCACCGTACCACTTTGAACGAGAATGGAGTCACCCACATGGATCGGAAATCGATGCAAACATGACTCTAACGTCATATTTACCAGGGCTTTAGCAAAAATAGCCCGACTCGTCCCCTGCTTCAGGCCCACGATCAGTCCCGAGCCCGGCAAGGTGTCGGCGATGTACCAATTTTCCGTCTTCGGTTCCCCCCGCAAGGCGGGAGCGATATCGGCGGGTGGATGCACCTGCAGGCTCAGCCGTTCGCGGCAATCCAACCACTTGACCAAGATCGGGAAAGCCCGTCTCGGGTCGTAGCTGGGTCCCATGATCTCGGTCGCGTGCGAAAGCAGCAGCTGTCGCAGGCTTTGTCCGGCGAACGGCCCGTCACTCACCACCGACTGTGCTTCCGGGCGATCCACGATCTCCCAACTCTCACCGATGGGCCCGCCGGACGGCAACGCTCGGCCCAACCGTTCCTCCAAACCGCGACCACCCCAAACCCGTTCCTGGTAGAGGGGGCGAAACCGAAAGAGTTCGTTCATAAATCGTGAAAGGCGTAAGGATTGCCGCAGCGGCATACGACCGCGGATATTGCGTTTGACGGTGAACCATGATGCCGTGCAATCACCCCGGTTGCCGTCGACCTAGACCAGATGCCCAAACCAGCGAGTTCAAACCCAAATCAGGGGCCCACGTTCCAAAGCGTGCGCCACCGTCCCAATTGGGTGGCGGCCATCCTGTTCTTCGTCCTCGGTATTCTCCTCGCGGTTGCATTCTTGGATTATGCACCGCCCCAGAGCCGATGGATCACCACGCATCCCACGGAGAAAAACCTCGTCGGCCTCTTCGGCGCCGAGGTGTCGTATTGGACCCTGTATTGGCTCGGGGTCAGCACGTGGCTGATTCCGCTGTTCCTGTTATGGTTCGGATTCGTGGCGCTGCGCAATGCCCGTCGGCTGGCGCTGACTCGACTGGTCGCGATGATGCTGTGTGTCGGGTCTTTCTCCGGGCTCTGGTCAATGTGGGAGAGCTTTGGTGTGTCGCAGTACTTCAACCAGGGTACTGGGGGACAATTGGGCCGCCTGCTTTACAACGAAGCCTTCAAAGAAACACTCGGCGTCTTCGGTTCCGCCCTCCTCCTCGGCATCCTCTACGTACTCAGTCTCCTGTTCATCTTCTCCAAGGACATCACGACTGAAATCGAGAAAATCATGGCCGCTTTTCAGGCCTGGAGAGAGCGACGTGCCCTGATCCGGGCCGAGCACGAAGCCCTTCGCCGCGAATTCAACGAGGCACAGGCTGCGATGAAGGCGGAGGGCAATAAATCGGGTGCCAAAGCGGTAACGGCCGCGTACTCCGTGTCGAAGAAGACCGCATTACCCAAAATCGAGGATGAGGTTGAAGCGGAGAAAAGCGCTGCAAGTCGCGAAACGGCCCAACGCCTGCCAGACCCCATGGCCGAGGGGAGAGTGGATTCCATCATCCCTCTTGACGTGGCTCAGGCCGATGAGACAGCCACCAAACCGGGGCGGAAGCGTCCACCGCTCAACGAACCAACCGAGCGCTCGAATGAGTCGGCGGCGGCCCCGCTTTCCGACACAAAGGACCTGGCGGCTCAGGCCGGCGGAAAATTCGAACTGAACATTGTCAAACCGGAGGAGCCCAAGAAGGCGCGTACGTTTGTTCCGCCGCCCAGTGACGCAGACTACCAATTCCCTCCGCTTTCACTCTTGCGTGAACAAACACCCGTTGCGCCTGAAAACTCCGAAGAAGAACACCGGCGCAACGCGGAGAATCTCCTGAGAATTCTAGGGGAATTCGGAGTGCAGGTATCCCTGGGAGAAATCCATGTTGGCCCCGTGATCACCCGCTACGAGGTGGTTCCGGCGCCCGGGGTCCGGGTGGAGAAAATTGCCGGGCTCGACAAGAATATCGCCCTGGGGATGCGGGCGCAATCGGTGCGTATTCTGGCCCCCATCCCAGGCAAAGCAGCGGTGGGAGTGGAGGTGCCAAACCAGCACCCGACACCGGTCGGTATGCGTGAAATCCTCGAGAGTGAAGACTGGGGGGCTTGCCTTTCGAAGGGGGAGATCCCCGTGGCCCTCGGCAAGGACGTGTCGGGCAAACCGATTGTCTCCGACCTGACCAAGATGCCGCACTTGTTGATCGCAGGTGCAACCGGCTCCGGCAAGTCCGTGTGCATCAACTCCATCGTTGCCTCAATCCTGTACTCCAAGAGTCCAAAGGAATTGAGGCTGATCATGGTTGATCCGAAGATCGTCGAACTGAAGGTCTTCAACACTCTGCCGCACATGCTCATTCCGGTGGTGACGGAACCCAAGAAGGTACCGGCGGCCCTCAAGTGGCTGCTCGGAGAAATGGAGCAACGCTACCAGGTTTTTGCCAAGGTCGGGGTTCGCAACATTGTTGGTTTCAACAATCGCAAGAAACACGCCATTTCCCATGAGCCGCCGGCTGGAGTTGAGCAACCCGCACTGGAAGGACTCGATCCGGCCGAAGACGACGGGTTGCCGATTCCCGATCGACTGCCCTACATTGTCGCCATCATCGACGAACTGGCGGATCTCATGATGGTCGCCCCTGCTGAGATCGAAACCAGCATTGCCCGCCTTGCCCAGCTGGCACGTGCCGCAGGCATTCACCTGATCATCGCGACCCAACGACCGTCGGTCAACGTGATCACCGGCGTGATCAAGGCCAATCTCCCTTCGAGAATCGCGTTTCAAGTCGCCTCTCAGGTCGATTCCAGGACCATTCTCGACACGAAGGGCGCCGACACCCTGATCGGCCGCGGCGACATGCTCTTTTCGCCCCCTGGCAGCTCGCGACTGGTTCGAGCCCAAGGCGCATTTGTTTCCGATGACGAGGTGCACGAAGTCGTCAATTTCCTGAAGAAGAACGGACCTCCCCTCTTTGCGAATGACGTCCAGGCCCAGATCGATCGCGCGGCCCGGGAAGCGGACGAGGATGGCAATACGGACGATTCCGATGACGACATGGGGGACGACGAAGACCTGTACCGTCAGGCCTTGGACGTTCTGCGTTCGACGCGGCGCGCCTCCACTTCCATGATTCAACGTCGCCTTCGAATCGGGTACAACCGTGCCGCCCGAATCATGGATCTCATGGAGCAAAAGGGCGTCGTTGGACCTGAGAATGGATCCAGCCCTCGTGAAATTCTGGTCGATCTGGACTCGCTTTGACGTTTCGATCCCTTCTCGCGGACGTCTAGGCCCCTCAGACTCAAACCCGGTCAGAGCCGCGGAAAGTCGGGTCGCCCGGGCAGTTCCGTCTTTCCTCCCCCGCCCATTTCACCTTACTCACGGCCATGCAGACGATCGGTGAACGACTCGAAGAGGCTCGCAAACGGAAAGGTGTTTCCATCCGCGAAGCCGCGGAAGCGACCAAAATTCGGGGTGATTACCTGCACAAGTTCGAGAACAACCAGTTCGACATCAAATTGCCCGAGATTTACGTGCGCGGATTCCTGCGCACCTACGCGCTCTTTCTGAAGCTGCCGGGAGACAAGATCATCAACGACTATAAGGGACTGGGGCTCGGCGAATCGAAGGCGCGTGGCCTCAATCGGGAGAGTTTTGGTCGAATGGACCTTTCTGTATCCACCGCCAAGTCTGCCACTCGCGAATCGGTCCCGGGTGGAGCCTCGCCTGGAGCCACGGAAGGCGCGGTCGAAGGTGGCCCCGTCGACAACAATCCAGCCACGTTTCGTCCCCGCGCCGGGGCAGGCCCTCAAATCGACCGGGCGCTCCTGCTCAAGGGAGGCCTCGCTCTTGGGGCGTTGGTGCTGCTTGTCGTGATGGTGTTTGTCGGTATCCGCGTTTTCAGCTCCGACAAATCGGGTACAAGTTCCGGCTCTGGATCGAACTCTGCCTCGGGTGCGCAGGTCGCGGTCGAACCGGTACCCGGCGAACCCACCATCACGGTCTACGCCCTGCAAGCCGTATCCGTCACGGTCACACAGGCGGAAGGACGCAAGGTGCTCTTCAAGGGCCGGCTCTCTGGTGGCGAGGTCCGTGTGGTTCCGCACCGGGGCCAGTTGCAGGTCGAGGCCAATCCCCCGGAGGCAATTGAGCTCGATGGCAAGGTCTTCTCCGGCCGGACGCCGATGCCGATGAACAACGGAGTGAGGGCCCGCAAGGCCGATATCATTGCGCCGCCCTAAGCGAAAGGCGCACTCACCCTCCGCCAAGGTCTGCGTCTCAATCCAGAAGCCCGGTCAACGCAGCCCAGCAGGTGTTCCCAGCACTTCGCGCAGCACCACCGCGCGCTTCAGATTCTTGGCTCCTCGCAACTCGGCTATCCAGTTCGACGGGGAGACTTCTTTGCGGGTCTCAGCTTCAATCGCCAGAGAACGGACTGAAGCTGCCTGCGTCAGCTCGGCTTGACGCTGGGCCTCTAGGGTCGCCAATTGCGCCTGAAGCAGGCGTTGCCGCTCCCAGGCCGCCCGTTCGGCGGCATGTCGAGCCTCCGCTTCAGTGTCACGCGCCGGCTCGAACACCCGACGGATGACGTCGGGTATGGGCCCCTCTGAGGCCGGACGTGGGGCGGTGGTGGGATCCGGAGATGGGGTGCGTGCTTGACCGGTCGACGGAACCGGCACCAAAGGAGGCGGACCTGCAGGCTCCGCCTCACCGTTGAGGCGCTCGGAGATCTTCCGCCGTATCTGTTCCTGGATCTTGCGGGTGCGCTCCGCCTCCTCCGGATCGGGCTCATTTGGGTCCAACTTACGTCGGACCGTTGGTGTTTCGGGTATGCCATCCCCGTCGTAATCCGCCGACTCTCCCGCCTTTTCGCGACGTCGCTGGTTGATCCAATAAGCGATGATGCCGGCAAAAAACACCAGGATCTGAAGGTGATCAAGAATCCAGTCCATGATGACGGCTCTATGTGAAAGCTCGGGCCCGCCGATGCCGACTATTTTTTACCTTCCGGATCGGCGATGGACTTGCGCATCGCCGTGTCCGCCTGGACGTTCTCCATTTTATAATAGTCCATCACCCCGAGCCGCCCGGAGCGAAACGCCTCGGCCATGGCCTGCGGTACCTGGGCCTGGGCTTCAACCACCTTGGCCTGCATCTCCTGGATGCGCGCCTTCATTTCCTGCTCGAGCGCAACCGCCGCCGCGCGTCGGATTTCAGCCTGCGCCTGAGCCATGTTCTTGTTGGCTTCCGCCTGGGCCACCTGCAGCTTGGCGCCGACGTTCTCGCCCACATCTACGTCGGCAATGTCGATCGAGAGAATTTCAAAGGCAGTCCCAACATCGAGCCCGCGCTTAAGCACCGTCTTGGAAATGCTGTCGGGAGACTCCAGCACAACCTTGTAACTCTCGGCCGAACCGATGGTGGTCACAATACCCTCGCCGACACGGGCGATGATGGTGTCCTCCTTGGCTCCGCCAACAAAGCGGTCGAGGTTTGTCCGCACGGTCACTCGAGCCTTTACTTTCACCTGGATGCCGTCCTTGGCGACGCCATCAATGGTGGTCCGCCCGCCTTCCGGATTCGGACAATCAATGACCTTGGGATCAACTGAGGTCCGCACTGCCTCCGCCACGCTCTTTCCCGAGCCCTTTGTCGCAAGGTCGATTGCGCAGGCCTGTCTCCACGTCAGAGAGATTCCGGCCTTTTGTGCCGCAATGATGGCCTGAACCGTTGGGACAACATTGCCTCCCGCGAGGTAATGGGCTTCAAGTTCATCACTGGAGAGATCCGTTCCCGCCTTCTTGGCCGTAATGCGAGCATCCACGATCATCCCGTAGGGCACCTGTCTCAGCCGCATTGCCAGCAAGTTCAGGATGCCGACATAGGCGTCTGCCAACCACGCACGAACGTAGACGCTCAGGAACGACAGGACAATGAACAGGAAGAACAAGAGGCCGATGCTGAGAACGGCCACCCAGAAGGTAGGGGAACGAAGGATATCCATGGGAGATTACGACTTGGTTACAATGACACGAAAGTTATCCAATCCAACGACCCGCAGTGTCTCACCCGGATGGACATGCCCTGACTGCGAGAATGCATCGTAGCGCTTCCCTTCAATGCTGACATACCCGGAAGGAACGAGAGCCGTGAGCGCCTCCGCAGATTTTCCCACCACCGAGGCATCAGCGAGAGGGGGCTGGCTGGTTCCCGCCACATCGGTTTTCAGGAACATGCGGCGGCCAAACGACGTCCTCGGCAGCACCACGAACTCGATCACCAAGACGGCTCCCACCAAAACCAGCGCCGCCGCGAAGGCCCCCAGGCCACCCCGAGCACCGTAGCTCTGAAACGCGACAACGACCCCGCCCAAAAGAGCCAGACCGCCGATGACCCCGAGCACCATGCCCGGAACAAACACCTCCAGCGCCAGCAGGAGAATACCCAGGGCGAAAAGGATTGTGATCGCATTCATACGTCGACGCGCTCCACCTTGAGCGAAAATCCCGACTGCCCACGCACAACCACCGGAGTGCCCGGGTCGGCCGAACCAAGAGCAAGGTGGGCTTCGTAGCGACGTCCCATGACTTCGATCTGACCGCTTGGATACAGGCCAGTCATGGCAACACCCCGCGCACCGACCAGGTGTTTGAATTCACCCGCCGCTTCGCCTTCGTTCTGCGCCATCGGGGTTGGAGTGCCCACACTGGTGGTCAGGACCAGCCGATCCCAAACCCATCCCCGGGGCATGAAGCGCGCCAAAACCAGGGCCAGCACCGTCGCGAAGAGGAGTCCCGCCCCGACGTTCGCGATCGGCGCCAAAAGCAGATCGCCCGACCATACAAGCGGCTGATCAGGCCATATGTCCGCCATCGCCCACACCAGCGAACCCAACATCAGGACAATGCCAGCCAGAGCGAGCACAACGACACCAGGAAAGAAAAACAGCTCCACCACCACAGCCAACACGCCGACCGCAAAGACCAGCACGGGCTCATGCCCAGAGAACCCTGCGATGTAGTGACCAAAGAATACGGCCGCCAGGAGGATGGCAGCAGAGATGCCGAACACTCCAAATCCCGGTGTCTTGAATTCGATGAACGCGGCCAGGAGACCCAACCCGAGAAGTATGGTCTTCATGCTGTTGATCAGCACAGCGACCTTTTCCGCACCGGTGACACTCAGGTAGCGGGTCGTCTCGCGGGTTGCGCCCAGTTTTTGGTAGAGGAGATCGTCGAGACTATCCGCGATGCCGGCAGCCAGCAACGGATGGGCCGGATCTCCGTAGGTCGCCATGGCTTCAGAGGCGGTCAGCGACAACAGTTCACCCTTCGGCTTGATCACCTTGTCTCCAATCTTCAATTCATAGTCCGCATCGATCATCGCCGAAATCACGGCACCTCGATGAGGCTTGCCTTCGGATATGGAACGAACCCGCGCGCGGAGGTAACTGACGATCTTCTGCTTCATCGATGCATCGATTTCCCCGCCCGTTGCAAGCACAGGGGCGGCCGCCCCGATCACGCCGCCGGGAGCAAACCAGATGTCACCCGTGGTCGCTGAGATGAACGCCCCTGCGGAGATGGCCTCGGTGTTGATAAAGGTGACAGTCTTGCCCGGAAATCGCCCCAACGCTTCCATGATATCAAGGGTGACATCCAAGGCGCCGCCTGGTGTTTTCATGTCGAGTACGACCACGTCCGCCTTCTGTTCAATCGCCTCCTTCAACCCGCGTCGAAGAATGTAGAGCACCGGTTTGGCGATCTCATCACGGATAGGAATCACCACCACTTTCATTGGCTGCTTCGCCTCATCCGCGCGGGTCACTGCTCCAGGCGCGAGGGCCACGGACGCTTCCTGAGCCCACCCTCGCAGCCCGAACGTCAGTATGAGTCCAATCGCGACCCTGCGGAAAATGCTGGGGAGATCCGCCATATCAAACGAGGTTACCGCAGGGAAAGCGGACACGCAAGCGCAGCGGGGGTTGAAAAGTGGTCACCCTTTCCATAAAACCCTTGGCGGGGTATCCCACATGGGCGTATCACGCCAAGCATGGAATCGGTGCCCTACCTTGGCAACATGCTTACGCGCTGGCAGGTCGGATCATCGACCTTTCTCGCGCTACCGGAACAGGGCGCGCGGCTGATGAACTGGCATGTCACCCATGCGGACGGAAGCATCCGAGACGTCCTATATTGGCCCGAGCTTTCGGTGATCGAAGCATTTCACAAAGTCAGGGGCGGAAACCCCATTCTGTTTCCTTTCTGTGCCCGCAGTTTTGATCAGGGAGAAATATATCGGTGGAAGGGCCCGGACCATGTTGTCCGACCGATGCCCATGCATGGTTTCGCCCGCCAGGGACGTTTCAAGACCACCCATCTGCACGAGCGCGGGTTCACGGCCGTTCTCCAGCCCGACGCCGAAGCCAGGGCCATCTACCCGTTTGCCTACGAGTTCACCGTAGCCTACCGCTTCTCATCGCTCTCGCTCACCTGCGAATTTGTGCTGAGTAACCACGACACCCAACCCATACCGTGGAGTGCGGGCCACCACTTCTATTTCACTGTGCCTTGGGGGGAAGGGCAGAAACGCAAAGATTACGCGATTCGAATTCCAGCGAGTAAGACCTATCGTCAGGACGCTGCAGGTCACCTTCAGCCTGGCCCCGTTCTTCAGTCGGAAGAGCGACTAGACCAGCCCGAATTGATCGACACGCTCCATACCGCGTTGAAACACAACGAGGTGGTGTTCGGACCGGTCGGCGCTCCTGGCGACGTGCGCATACGACTGGGTTCCAAAAAGGTGCCCAATCCTGACGCCACTGTGGTCACCTGGACCATCGACGACCAGTCTCCCTTCTACTGCGTGGAACCCTGGATGGGCCCACCCAATGCCCAGGAGCACAAACTCGGCTTAGCGTGGGTACAGCCGGGGCAGACTCAGAACTTTGTGGTCGAGATTGCCGTGGGTTGACCTTGTCTCTTTCTGGGCCCGCCTTCGGTCGAATTCGCCTCCGCCCGTCGCCGTCCTTTCCATTGCCATCTGGTCTTTAGTTTGTTTATTGAACCCATCACATGGTGCTTCCATTCAGCATGCCTCCCGTACTCTTTGGCCTGATCGGTGATATTGGCGGCCCGGAGCTGATTCTGATCTTCGTGCTCGTTCTCCTTTTGTTCGGGGGACAACGGTTGCCAGATTTTGCGCGAGGATTGGGAAAATCGATCCGTGAGTTCAAGAAGGCAACGAGCGGGGTTGAGGAAGAGATAAAACGTGCGATGGAGGAACCTCAACGTCCAGTTCCGCGGCCGGCACCGCTCCCGCCTCCCCCAGCCCTGCCGGAAGCCCATCCGGATATGGACTCAGAGTACCTGCCTCCCGAAGCGTTGCCTCCGGCTCCGTCCGGTGAGTCGGTTGAATCCACCTCCGTCAGCCCGCCACCTTCCCCCGGACCCGACCAGCCACTTCCACCCACTTCAGAAACGCCGCCTGCCGGAGACAAGCCGCACTCCCCGCAACCTTAGGTCGAACGCACCTGGGTCGACGTAGCGCGGAGGGTAGAAGCCAAGAGAGGAATGAGATCGGTGACGACCACCGCGGTTTGCCCTTGGGCGCGCGCCAGGTGGTCGGCAGTGAGTCCATGCCACAGCACCCCTCGCGCGGCGGCGCTGAGAGGATTCTCGGGATCTTGAGCCAGCAGACCGCCCACCAATCCGGCCAGCACATCTCCACTTCCACCGCGGGCCAATACCGGTCCCCCGGCGAGAGAGTAGTAACGCTGCCACCCAGAAACGACCGCCGTCAGCGGTCCTTTGGCCACCACCACTGCATTTGTTTCGGCCGCAAACGACTCGATTGACTCGCGTTTTGATATTCTCGCCCACTCTCCGGCATGCGGCGTTAAGATCCGGGGGACCGAGCCGTGGTGAACCAAATCCGCCTGCAACGCTTCCGCATCGATGACCACGGGTGCTGTCGTCGTTCCCAGCAGTTCCTTTACGCAAATAAGGGTTTCAGGCTCTCGGCCAAGTCCTGGACCCACCACCCACGCCGTCACTCTTCCCATCTTCTCCCGGAGAAGATATGCACCCTCCAACGAAAGTGAACCCGACGGCGTCTCCGGCCAGCCCACCCACATCGCTTCAGGCGCAGCAGCGGCAAAGGCAGGGGTGAGTGACTCGGGTACAAAGGCTGTGACGAGCCCCACGCCACTACGGAGTGCAGCCTTTACCGCCATCAAAACCGCGCCCGGATAGTTTCGTGACCCGCCAACAATGCCCACATGTCCAAACGTACGTTTGTCGGCGGCGCTCGCGCGAAGTCGACTGAGTGGTTCGAGCAGTCGGGGCAACAACACGCGTGGGGCGCCCTCGACTTCGGATTCATCCAAGGTCCACCCTAAGTCAACGAGTCGCAGGCGCCCCGCGTTGGGCAGCGAGAACAGTGGCCGCTTCAACAAACCGGTGGCATAGGTAAAGTCTGCGCGAAATGCATCGGGCGCGTCCCACCCTGAAGGAAGGTCGATCGCAGCACGCAGTCGAACTGAACTGCGGTTAACATGACCTAAGAATCGGGCGACGGCAGGGTCGAGCGGTGGTCGATATTGAAAACCGAAAAGTCCGTCCAGACACAGGTCGTAGGTCCCCAATGCATCATCGCACCGACGAAGCACCACGCGCGAAGACGCAGCAGTGATCAAATCACGCCACGCACGCTTTGCGAGCGGACGCAGCGATTGTTCACCAAAAACGAAGCAGATTTCCGCTTGAGCACGTGGGAATTGCTGCAGCAGAAGCCGCGTGGTGATCAACGCATCCCCTCCATTGTGTCCCTTTCCCACCACCGCCAGGATTCGACCCGTGGCAGGAAACCCTCCCAATTCCTCAAAGTCGAGAAGGAGCATCTCAGCGACTCCACGCCCCGCTTGTTCCATCGCATTCCACTCGGCCCATTCGTTCTTTCCCAGGAGACGCGCCTCAAACACGCGCGCCTGATCACAGGTCACCGCAGAGATTGAATCGACGAGCAACGTGTTCATGGACGCCGTGGAGCAATCACCGGAGGGCCGGTGAACTGAATCGGAGCCGCTGCTCCCAAACCTCGATCCACGACCGGTCGGCTCAGCCGAGGAATGCTTCGGAAATACGCACTGTCTCCACGTCGGGTCACTTCAAAACTATCGGCAAACGACAACGTCTCCGTGTTCCAAATTGAAATCTGCGTCACATCGTCCACCCAGACCGCTTTCTCCCCCCAAACGGCCCAAATCGCCTCTACGGCCGATAAACTAGGCTCGCCGCTTCTCACGGCTGGAGAGGGAAGCGCCAGTGGCACGGCGGGCGAGGTCTCCGCCTCATTTAACGCCGAGGTCTTCACCAGATAGTTTCGTCGAAGTAGTCCGACAAAGAGTGCTCCGACCACGAACCCCAGCAGTAGCCATGAGGGAACTTTCGAAAGTTCCGAGGGACGCGGAGTTGTCTTGGTATCCTCGGTACTCATTCGACGAAGTCTCTAGGCCCGTAGCAGGGCTGCCACAGCCATTGCCATCCCATCGGTGTGGGAGAGCGTCAGGAACACCTGCGTGGCGCCCACCTGTTGGAGCAACGCTTGTCCTTTCTCGTCCAGGCGAACCCGCGGATCATGCCGCGCTCCATGGTAGACAGAAATCGACTTCCATCCCAGTTCGGCTCCAATGCCCGTCGAGAAAGCCTTGGAGACGGCCTCCTTGGCCGCAAATCGCGCCGCGAAGTGCTTGTGGGGGAACTTCATGCCGTTGCAGTAGAGGCGCTCCTCTTCCGTGAACACCCGATTGAGGAAACGCTCCCCCTGACGTTCCAGCACCCCACGGATTCTCTCCACCTCAACGATGTCCGCACCCAACCCGACCAAGTAGCCACCCGGAGGTAATTCAAGAATCATGAACGATATCGGAGACCGGTCGCGTTTTGCTCACTGCTACTTTACGAGTGTCGGTTTCACCAAGTCCAGCGCCGAGGTCAGCCCTCATTCATGCGAGTCCTCATTTCGCGCACCGCCACGTCGATGCCATCGAACAATGCCCGGCTGATGATGCTGTGGCCGATATTGAACTCGTGGGCATAGGGCAGCCGCCGCATTTCAGTCACGTTGACGTAATTTATTCCGTGACCTGCATTTACAGTCAGACCGGCAGCATGCGCCCTTTCCGCCCCGGAGCAGAGGCGTGCAAACTCGGCGCGCCTTCGCTCTGCAGGTCCGAAATAGGCATTGGCGTAAGCTCCCGTGTGGAGTTCGACCAAGGGGGCTTTCAATTCCGCGGCAACCTCGATTTGCGGTGCATCCGGATCAATGAAGAGACTCGTGGCGATCCCGGTTTCGATCATGGCATCCACCACGTCCTTGACCCGGGGTCGATTGCGCACCACGTCGAGGCCACCCTCGGTGGTAATTTCATCTCGGCTCTCGGGAACGAGGCAAACCGTATCCGGCCGCAGGCTGATCGCAAAGGCCACCATGGCCGGAGTGCAGGCCATCTCGAGATTGAGGCGTGTGCCAAGGCACTCGCGCAAACGGCGGACATCCCGTTCCTGGATGTGGCGGCGATCTTCGCGAAGATGGACCGTGATCCCATCAGCACCGGCACGTTCTGCGGCCAACGCCAACGTCACGGGATCGGGCTCGATCGCCCCGCCCGTGGTCGCGGTTTGGTGGCGGTAACGCGCCTGCCGCACCGTGGCAGCATGGTCAATATTCACTCCAAGGAGGATCATTGAGCATCAGGT
Organism: Opitutaceae bacterium; assembly: GCA_046346755.1. GTDB lineage: Bacteria > Verrucomicrobiota > Verrucomicrobiia > Opitutales > Opitutaceae > UBA6669. The sequence goes on from JAXMHM010000012.1 coordinate 120,009, forward strand.
TGACAGAGTTGCCGCCGCGCGCAAACGCGTAAGTGCTGCGGGATTTCGCTTCCAGCAACGGGAAATTCATCGTTCAACCTCAATATGCCGTCGCCGAACCCGAAGCGGGAGAACCTCCTGCTGAACATTGTCTTCAATGTGGTGCTTCCTTCAGTGCTGCTCTCGTGGCTCAGCAAGCCGGAACGCCTGGGCCCGGTTTGGGGGTTGATCGTCGCCCTGGCATTTCCTCTTGGCTATGGCGTCTGGGACTTTACTCAGCGTCGGCAGGCCAACTTTGTCTCAGTCATCGGTTTTCTAAGCGTGCTTCTGACCGGCGTGTTTGCGTTGATCCAAGTCGATCGTTTTTGGTTCGCAGTCAAGGAGGCTGCCATTCCAACCGTGATCGGCCTCTCCGTACTCGCTTCGCTCAAGTCCAAAAATCCTTTGGTGCGGCAGCTGATCTACAACGATCAGGTGATTGACGTGGAGCGGGTCCAGCGGGCCTTGGTTGAGCGCGGATCCGAATCGGCCTTCGCCAAACAACTTAACCAAGCCAGTCTCCTGCTGGCCGCGAGTTTCGTCATCAGCGCAGTGCTGAACTTTGGGCTTGCCCGCTACCTCATCCGAAGCGACACCGGCACCCCGGAGTTCAATACTGAATTGGGCAAGATGAACTTCTGGAGCTGGCCGGTCATTGTGGTGCCCAGCATGGCCATGATGATGTTCACCCTCTGGCGCCTGATCGGGAGCATCACACGGCTGACCGGACTCGCGGCGGACGAGGTGTTCAAAGCCAAGGAGCACGCAGCCAAGACCTAAGCCTCGGCCGCCGCAATCTCGGCACAGAGGCCCCCCGGCCCTATTGGCGCAGGTTGGTCGGCACGTAATTACGCTGGGGAGGTCCCACGTAAATCTGACGCGGCCGGTAGATTTTTAATTTCGGGTTCTTCGCAACCTCGTGCCACTGCGCGATCCAACCCGGCATCCGCCCAATCGCGAACATCACCGTGAACATTGCCTCCGGAATGCCGAGCGCGCGCATGATCAGCCCTGAGTAGAAGTCGACATTCGGATACAGCTTGCGTGAGATGAAGTAGTCATCGCTGAGTGCCACCTCCTCCAGCTTCATCGCAATGTTCAGCAGCGGATCGTCCTTGATCCCAAGTGACGCCAGCGCCTTGTAGAAACTGGTCTTGATGATCTTGGCTCGGGGATCGTAGTTCTTATAGACTCGGTGACCGAAGCCCATCAACCGGTCGCCCTTGCCTGACTTCGCGGCGGCAATAAACTTTGTCCCGTCATCGCCTTCGGCGTGGATCGACTTCAGCATCTCGATCACCGCCATATTGGCGCCGCCGTGGAGCGGGCCCCAGAGCGCGTTCACGCCGGCTGAGACGGACGCAAATAGATTCGCACCGGCCGAAGCCACCATACGCACCGTCGAAGTTGAGCAGTTCTGCTCGTGATCCGCGTGAAGAAGAAGGAAGAGATTCAATGCGGAGGCCACTTCCGGAGTCGGCACATACTCATTGTACGGCTCCGAGAACATCAGGTGTAGGAAGTTATCGCAGTAGCTCAGTGTCCGTTTGGGGTAGTTCAGCGGCAAGCCACGGCTGACACGATAGGAATGGGCGGCGATGGTACGGACTTTGGAAATGGCAATCGCCACAGCCTCGTCAAAGTGCTCGAGGTCGCGCTGGTGATTGTTGGTCGCCAAATGGGGATAGTAGCAGCCGAGCGCATTCATCACGCCGGACAGCACTGCCATAGGATGTGAATCCGGCGGAAAACCCTCGAACAAACGGGCCATACCCTCGTGCAGCGGAGCGTGCCGGGTAAGCCGCTCGGAAAATTCGTTGCGCGCCTTCGGCGTCGGCAACTCGCCGTGGATCACCAGATACGCCGTCTCGATGAAGTTAGACTTTTCCGCGAGCTGCTCGATCGGATACCCGCGATAGCGGAGAATTCCGACCTCTCCGTCGATGTAGGTGATGGAACTCTGGCACGAACCCGTGTTCCCAAAACCATCGTCAAAGGTGATGAAACCAGAATCGGCGCGGAGCTTGGAAATATCCACCGCCTTTTCGGCTTCGGTGCCGACAATAATGGGTAGAATGATCTCCTTGTCGTCAAGTTTCAGGGTAGCGGTCTTGGCCATAGGTATACACGACAGCAAAAACCGCTCCGCTTGCAAAGAAAAGTTGCCCTACTTTCAATAGAAGGCGCTGAACAGTAGGGAAAGAGTTCACCCAAGTTAGCAGAACTTGGGCAGTCCCGTTGCTCAGCGGTTCAGATCTCCGAGGAGACTTGGACGGGATTCGACGTCCGACACGGAAGTCAAAGCAACGAAATTTCGATAGATGCTCAACCCGGTGGATTGACTCTTTTCGGGGTGAAACTGCGTCGCCGCAATCCGACCGATCGCTAAAGCGGCACAGAACACGCCGCCATAGTCGCACTCCGCGAGCACCAGATTCGGATCTTCAGGTTCGCAGTGGTAGCTATGGACGAAATAAAACGTCTCGCCTTCCTTGCGCAGACCGCGAGCCAAAGGCGCCCCTTCCTGCACGAACCGCACCGAGTTCCATCCCATGTGGGGCACTTTGAATTCTGCCGGACGCTTGAAGCGGACCACCTGCCCCGGAAACACTCCCAAACCACGCACACCACCCTCTTCGGAACGCTCGAAAAGAGCCTGCATGCCCAGGCAGACCCCGAGAAAGGGCTGATCGGACCTAATCCAGTCGGCCACGGCATCACCGAGTCCACTTTGACGGAGCGAAGCCACGCAGTCCCGCAAGGCGCCCACCCCCGGCAAGACCAAGCCTCCCGCTCGGGAAGCGGCCAACTCACCGCGAGTGGCCACAATGTTCACCAAGCCACCAGCAGCCTCGATTGCCTTGGTGACGCTACGAAGGTTGCAGATTCCGGTGTCTACGACGGCAATCGTGGAAACACTCATGGTTGTAGGGCAGACTCAGCGAAGCACGCGCCACCTATCGCGAGCCTGCGTGACAGGTTGCCACTGCTTCTTTCTCGGCGATGCTCCATCTCTAGAGCCTGCCTTTGGTCGAAGGCAGCTGATCCGCCACCCGCTCGTCCACCTGGGTGGCGACATCCAATGCCCGGGCGAGCGCCTTGAAGATCGCCTCGGCCACATGGTGAGGCTCTTCACCGTACTCCAATTTGATGTGGAGATTGCAGGCCAAAGAATTGCTGAAGGCTCGAGCGAACTCTTTGACCAGGATCAGATTGAAATCTCGAACGAAAAGCGTCGGAGGGGCCACGTCGTACACCAGGCAGGCACGTCCACTCAAGTCCACCACGACGCGGGCGAGCGATTCATCCATCGGAACGAAAAAGAATCCATAACGGCGAATACCCCTCTTTTCACCCAAGGCCTGCCGAAATGCATCTCCCAGAACAAGACCCACATCCTCCACGGTGTGATGGTAGTCGACCGCCACGTCGCCCTTGCAGGTCACCTGCAGATCAAAGAGCCCATGCTTGGCAAAGAGCGTTAGCATGTGATCGAAGAACGGAACACCCGTATCGATCGTCGACACGCCGGTACCATCCACCTTCAGGGTGAGAGCGATATCAGTTTCCGCCGTCTTGCGTGCCAGAGTCAGGGAGCGGTTGAGTGCCATGCGAGGAGGGCTTGGTGAACAACGAGCATTTCGTCATCCGTTCCCACACTGATGCGGAGAAACGGAGCGGTCAAGGGATGGTTAGGAAACGCCCGGACGAGGATCTTTCGCGCCAAGAGGTCGTCGTAAAGGGCTTTGGCCACGGTCACGCCCGTATTTCCGCTCCGAGTCTTCGGCTCCACGAAGATGAAGTTGGTCTCCGACGGATAGGAGAACCAACCCAGAACCCGTTCCCACTCGGCCCGATAATAATCTCGTGTCGATTTGATCTTCTCTATGATCGCCGCGTAGTAGCCGACATCTTCAAGTGCCGCGAGTGCGGCCACTTGCGACAGCCGGTTCACATTGTAACTATCCCGCACTCGGTCGAGCATCGCCACCATTTCGGGGTGAGCGAGGGCGTAGCCCACGCGAATACCCGCGAGTGCGTGCGCCTTTGAAAGCGTGCGAACCACCACCAGTCGAGGATGGCGGACGACGAGTTCAACCGCATTCTCGCGCGCAAAGGGTGCATAAGCTTCGTCCACCACCAGAATGCCCGGGTAGGCCAACAGTACCTGCTCGATTTCCCGGTTGGTGAATGCCACGCCGGTGGGAGCATTGGGTGATGTGAGGAAGAACGCACGAGCGGTAGATCTGGCAATCTGCTCCAGCGGCAATCGCATCGAACGGTCAAACTCAACTATCCGACAGGATCCGTCCTGAATCTCGACCAAGACCGGATAGAGCGAATAACTGGGGAATGTGAATCCAGTCTCGGCACTCGCTCCTCCAAGACAACGAACAAGCAAATTGAGAATATCGTCTGAACCGTTGCCAACGACAACGTGTTCGCGAGTCAATCCACGACCATGATAGGAGGCAATTGCCTCCCTCAGCCCGGCACTGGTGGGATTCGGATACAACCGAAGAGAAGCTCCTTCGCTCCCCACTTCCTTGAGCAGGGCATCCACCACCCGTGGGCTGGGAGGATACCCACACTCGTTGGTATTCAGCTTCGTCCAACCGGACCCAGTGGGTTGCAGACCCGGCGTATAGGCATGCAGCCGGGCTATATGCGGTAAAACATGAGAAGAGAGGGTGGACATGAGAGTCTCGGTGACGCAATCGCCGCGAATGATTCAGGGACCGACCAGGTGGTTGAACGACCGTCAACGCACCCTGAGAGCCACCGACCGACCGTGTGCTTCCAGTTGCTCCATGGCGGCGAAAGCGGCGACCACCGGAGCCGCTTTCTTCAGCGATGCCTTGTCGTAACGCATCACACTCGTCCGCCGCATAAAGTCGGCGACGCGCAACCCGCTGAAAAATCGCCCGGCCCGGGCCGTGGGCAGAACGTGGCTCGGACCCGCGGCAAAGTCACCCAAGGCCGTGGGAGTGAGGTTGCCCTGCATGATCGCACCTGCAGTGGTGATCAAACGCGTCAGGTCGCCCTGTGCTGACTCCGCCACCAGCAGCTGAAGATGCTCGGGTGCTACATAGTTCGCAACCTCCGCCGCTTTCTCGAGACTGGGCACCACGATGGACAAAAACCCGTTGTCCAAAACCGGCTGGATCTTCAACGAACGGGGTAGTGTCTTAACTTGAAGGTTTATCTGGGTCCGTACTTCGTCAACCAACGCCCGCGACGTCGCAACCAGATAAATCTTTTCGCGGCCGCTCCCATGTTCTGCCTGAGCCAGGAGGTCAGCGGCGGTATACGACAGATCGGCGGATTCATCCACCACGATCATCACTTCACTGGGCCCTGGTAGTGAGTCCACCCCTACGGTGCCGAATACCTGACGTTTGGCCTCGCACACGTAGGCATTTCCCGGGCCAAATATCTTGTCGACTGGCCGCAGGGTGATCGTGCCGTAGGCCATAGCCCCCACCGCCTGCACTCCTCCGATGCGGTAAATTTCGGTGACGCCCGCCGCGTGCAGCGCCGCGAGCAAGCCGTCCGCAATGCGCCCTTCCGCCGTCGACGGGGTAAAGGCGGCCACTTCGGGGCAACCCGCGATCTTCGCCAAGGGTGCGGTCATGAGCACCGTGGAAACGAGCGGGACCTGACCACCGGGGATGTAGAGTCCAACCCGGCGAATCGGATGGTGCATCTCCCCCACGTCTGCTCCATGCGGATTCTTCGCATTCCAATCTTTTGGAAGACTGCGCTGATTGAAACTGGTCACAGCCTCCAGGCACGCGTCGATTGCCTTCTGGTCCGCAGCACTGAGTCTCTTCACAGCCGCGGAAACCTCGGAATCCTTCACACGAAAAGCGCGAGGAGCGAGTTTGGCGCCATCGAACTTAGCCGCATAGTACGAAACGGCCTCATCGCCGCGATTGCGGACATCGGCCAAAATGGATGCAACGGAGTCGGAAATCTCCTTGGGTACAATCGATCCGCGGCAAAAGGAGGCTAGGTCGTCTTGGAAGGACTTATCGGTTGAAGTGAGAACGCGCACAAGGGTGATGATTATGGAGGAAACTCACCCTAGGTCACCTCCGGAAGCGGGCAACGACGAACGCATACCCTCCACAAAGGAGGACTGGCTAACGCACGGCCGGGGCCCCTGTCACGGGAATGGAAAAGAAAGAAGGCGGGAACGATTCATTCACGACCACTTTGTCAAAAACGATCGTTGCCGAACGTTCCCGACCTCCGTCCAGACGGGTGATGGTCACAATCTTCTGCGGAAATCGCAGCCCACCCGCGACGATTTCTCCCTCCTCCCGGATCCGTCCTCCCTGCTCCGTTTCGGTCAACACCAACCGCCCGGTTTCTGCATCAAAATAGCGGGTGAAGACACTCCCTGTTGGGTGCAGAAAACTCAGTTTGTGTGCTGGTTTCCCTTCAACCTCAACGTCGCCGAGGTTTTCCACCTTGCCCCCTTTTGCCTCAATTCCCCGAAAAAACGCCAGATTCTCCCAGGTGTTGGCTCTCAGTCGCTTAACCTGATCTTTGGACAACAGTTTCATCCGCCAACGGCCCTTGTCCTTCAAGTCCTCAATCTGTTGCCAACCCTCATAGTCATCGAGTGCCGTCGTCTCCATCCGCTCGGCTCCGGTGGTCACAATACGTTGACGATAAGGTTTTTGAAACACGATCTCTATCGCAATCTTCTGGTCGTTGTCGGTGAAAAGCGTGCCCCAAAAGTGAACGGAGGTGACTTGATCGAGGACGGCCTCCGGACCCAGGTAGCGGCGGGCCTTGGAAATCGCCACATTCGTATCGGCACCGTAAACCCACGTACTCCCTGCGAGGCACACCCCGAGCAAAAAGCACCCACCCTTTAGGAATGACATCATAAGCGATGAGACTGGTGTGTGGAGCATAAGGTTTCGCCAAAAGGGACAACTACTCCCACTCGATGGTAGCAGGTGGTTTAGAACTGATATCCAGCACCACTCGCGAAACCCCCCTCACCTCATTGGTAATACGGGATGAAATCAGTTGAAGAAGATCATAGGGGAGCCGGCTCCAATCGGCGGTCATCGCGTCCTTGGACTCGACAACGCGAAGCGCAATCACGTCGGCATAGTTGCGCTCATCGCCGATCACGCCCACCGACTTGACGGGAAGGTAAACCGCGAACGACTGCCAGACTTTCCAATACCATCCGCTCTTCATCATCTCATCCTGGATGATCGCATCGGCTTCGCGCAAAACCCGCAAGCGATCCCCAGTGATGTCGCCAATCACGCGTACACCGAGTCCGGGTCCGGGAAACGGTTGACGCCAGACCACCTCCCGGGGCAATCCGAGCGCAGATCCAACAGCCCGAACTTCGTCCTTAAACAGCTCCCGCAATGGCTCAAGCAACTTGAGCTTCATGCGTTCCGGCAGACCGCCCACATTGTGATGCGATTTGATGAGGGCCGCGGGATTCCCGGCAATGGCGACGGACTCAATCACATCCGGGTAGAGTGTACCCTGTGCCAGGAACTTGGCTTCGCCGACCTGACGCAGCGATTTCTCAAACACCGCGACAAAAGTCTTTCCAATAATCTTCCGCTTGTGTTCGGGATCACTCACTCCCTTGAGCCGCCGCAAGAAGAGGGTGGATGCATCCACCACTCTCAAATCAATTTTGAAATTACGCTTATAGAGGTCAACCACCGCTTCGCGCTCTCCTTTGCGAAGAAGACCATTGTCGACAAACACGCAGGTCAGCCTGCGGCCGATCGCACGATGTATCAGCGCGGCAGCGACAGATGAATCGACTCCCCCGGAAAGCCCGAGGATTACCCGGGATTTGCCAACCGTCGTCCGGATGTTCTCAATGGAGCGTTTGATGTAGTCCTCGGTCGTCCAGTCCTGTCGGGCACCGCACACCCCAACGAGGAAGTTCTTGATCACATCCACTCCGCGCTCGGTGTGAAAGACTTCTGGGTGAAACTGAATGCCGTAAATACCGCGGGTACGGTCCTCAATCACCGCATAGGGGGAGTTCTCCGTCACTCCTATGGCGGTGAAACCAGGAGGAAGTCGGGTCAACTTGTCCCCGTGCGAATTCCAAACCTTGAGCCGCTTGGGAAGTCCGGCGAACAGACGCCCTGGTTTGGTGATCGACAGGGTTCCGTTGCCGTACTCGCGCCGGTCGCCATTGGCCACTTCGCCTCCGAGCAGTCGACCCATCAATTGAATTCCATAACAGATCCCAAGGACGGGAACGCCGAGCTCAAAAATACCTTTGTCGGGAATTGGAGCGGTCTTTGAGAACACGCTGCTCGGGCCGCCTGACAGAATGATACCAATGACCCCTTCGGCACGCAGCGTCTCAGCCGGCGTTGAAAAATGGTAGATTTTGGAAAAAACAGAACACTCCCGGATGCGACGCGCAATGATCTGCGTGTACTGGGATCCAAAATCGAGAACGGCGATGATCTGGGCCATGGAAAACCAAATCGGGCGACGGTCCCAAAATCAAGCGGGACCCTTGGGAAATTAAAGACTAGAAGCGCAATCGGACGTTTTCCCGACCGCAGTGCGGACAGGCTACGACGTCAGAGCCTTGAGCGCTGGCATAGACCGAATTGCACCGAACGCAGTGGAAGGCGTGTTTGCGTCGTGCAGCCTCGAACCGGCTGCGGTCGCGGCGGTCGTAGTAAATCCAGAGTCCAAGATAGAGCACGGCCACAAGCATGCAAAAGCCGACGGCAGCGGTGGTCAATTCGAGCACGGAGACACCCTACAGAGCATGGGACGACACACAAGCCACGGTTCGGTGAACGACGGGGGGCACAAAAAAGCGCCGAAACTAGGTTCGGCGCTTGGAGAGGCAAAACTGAGCGTCAGATCGTTCTCAGGCGCTGGCCGCTGGAGCGACCGGCTCCGCCGCTGCGGCGGGACTTTCCGGCTTTTCCACGGGCTTCACCGATTTGGCACCCTTACGGGTCTTCGACTTCTTGTATCCGGTGTCCTCCGCCTTGACGAATTCGATCAAAGCAAGCTCGGCTGCGTCGCCCAGCCGCTGCTGGCTCAGCTTGTAAATGCGCGTGTAGCCACCAGAACGATTGGCGAACTCCTTGCATTTTTCACCGAAAAGTTGGTCGATCGCGACTTCATCGCGTACGTCACGGAGAGCAAGGCGGCGCAAGTGCAGCTTGTCCTTCTTTTCGGTCGCAACCGCGGCCTTCTTGGCCTTGGTGATGACTTTTTCGACGAAGGGCCGAAGCGCCTTGGCCTTGGTCAAAGTCGTCTTGATACGACCGTGAATGATCAGCGAAGCTGCCAAATTGGACAGCATGGCCTCGCGGTGTTCGCGAGTGACGCCGAGAGATGAGCGATGTTTATTGTGACGCATGGTAGTCTATGGGAGTGGCCTCCGATCGGCAATCCGGTCGCAGCGTTGGGCGGAGCGGACGGCGCGAAGGCCAGAAGTGAGTTGGGTGTGACGACGAAGAACGGCTGTTAGGAGCCGAGGAGTCGGCCCCGACTATACCGGTCGGGGCCGAACCTTTCGTCAGATTAAGCTTCCTTCTTGGTGTCGAGAAGGCGTTCGTCGAATTTCATGCCCAGGGAGAGACCAAGCGCCTCGAGCTTTTCCTTGATCTCATTGAGCGATTTCTTGCCGAAATTGCGGTACTTGAGCATTTCCTGCTCCGTTTTCATCGCAAGCTCGCCGACCGTGGTGATATTCGCGTTGTTGAGACAGTTGGCGGCACGCACCGAGAGTTCGATCTCGTTCACCGACATATTCAGCAGCTTTCGCAGCTTGTTCTGCTCTTCGCTAACCTCAGACTGCTGATTCTCGAATTCGTAAGCCTCATCGCTCACGCGGTCAAAGACATCGAGATGATGTTTCAAGATCGAAGCCGACTGCTTCAATGCATCGTCAGGCGTGATCCGTCCGTCGGTCCAGATCTCCAAGATCAACTTGTCGTAGTCGGTGATCTGTCCAACGCGGGTGTTTTCAACCGCATACTTAACGAGCTTTACCGGTGAGAACAGGGAATCGATCGGAATGACTCCAATGGCCTGCTCTTCCTTCTTGTTCTGCTCGCCAGGATAGTAGCCGCGACCGGTCTTGATTTCGATCTCCGCTTCAAAGGCGCGAGGTTTATCAATCGTGCAGATCACTTGATCGGGATTGACGATACGGATATTGGCGTCGGCCTGGATATCCGCTGCCGTCACCGGACCCTCGCGATTGACCTTGATCTGAAGCGTGATCGGTTCCCGTTTCTCCGAGTTAACGAGCACCTTCTTGAGATTGAGCACGATATCGGTGACATCCTCGACGACGCCGTCGATGCTCTGGAACTCGTGATTAACCCCGTCGATCTTGATGGACGCGATCGCCGAGCCTTCGATCGAGCTCAGAAGAACGCGACGAAGGGAGTTTCCGACAGTATGGCCGTAGCCGGCTTCGAACGGCTCAGCGATGAACTTCGCATAGGTGGCGGTGGCGCCTTCCTCGATTTTGGTAAGCTTGTTCGGCAATTCGAACTTTCCGAGGCGTTTGGGCATGGCGATGAAACGAGTGAAGTGAAGGTGAGTGGATGTCGGAGCCTGACCTTCAGAATGCCCTGACAAAGGGGTCTGAAGGCAAACTCCAAACAGCGAGTCCGTTCGGCTTAGAAGCGCGAATAGAACTCGACGATCAGCTGCTCATTGACGGAAGGATCCATTTCATCGCGCGTCGGGAGACGGTTGACGACGGCCTTGAAACTCTCGGCATTCAGCGTGAGCCAACCAGGAACATTCCGCATGCGGTTCTCCTCAAGGTTGCGCGTGGCAATCTGGCGCGAGCTCGGAGTATTCTTGATCTCAATCTCTTCACCCGCCCGGACATTGTAACTGGAAATGTCGACCTTGTGGCCATTTACGCGGACATGGCCGTGATTCACCATCTGTCTCGCGGCCGCGCGGCTCTTGGCGAAACCGAGCAGATAAACCACACTGTCGAGACGTGTCTCGAGGAGTTGGAGGAAGCGTTCGCCGGTGACGCCGCGCTCATTCTTGGCAATCTCGAACACGCGGCGGAACTGGCGCTCAAGGAGGCCGTAAATGTAGCGTAGCTTCTGCTTTTCATTCAAACCAACGGCATACTCGGAGAGCTTGCGGCGGTTTTTCGGGCCATGTTGACCCGGGGGAAAGGGACGACGTTCGTAAGCTTTGGTGGCGCCGAAAATCGGCTGTCCAAAGCGCCGACTCATGCGGGTGGTGGGACCTGTGTAGCGAGCCATGATAGACCTAATCTAAAGGTTAAAAGGAATGGGAATACGTTCGCGGGAACGCTGCGTTAGACGCGACGACGCTTGCGCGGACGGCATCCATTGTGGGGAATCGGAGTGACATCGACGATCGAGGTGATCTCGAGTCCGATGGCCTGAAGCGCGCGGACCGCGCTGTCTCGTCCGAGACCAGGACCCGAGACGCGAATTACCACATCCTTGAGCCCATGGGACATCGCATTGCGGGCGGCATCCTGCGCAACAACCTGAGCGGCGTAAGCAGTAGACTTGCGGGAACCGCGGAAGTTACATTTTCCGGCACTGGACCACGCAATGACCTGACCCTTGAGATCCGTGATCGAGACAATGGTATTGTTGAACGACGCCAATACGTTGACGAATCCGGTTGTAACGTTCTTCGAACCCTTTGCCTTACGGATCTTGATGGCGCCCAACTCCTCTTTGAGGAGCTCCTCTGCCGTGGGCTGACGGGCAACACCGCCCACCAACTCTACAGGCTTGGCAGGAGCAGTGGGAGCAGCCTCGGTCGCGGCAACAGCGGGTGCGCCATCGGCAGCCGGAGCTTTGCCAGCCTTCGCAGGCTTCTTTTCGGTGGAGGGGGCAGCCTCGCCAGCGGGAGCGGGCTTGGCGGGCTTTTCTTTCTTGGGAGCTGACTTTTCTTCGGCCATGGCGGGAAATTATTCTTTAGCTTTGGTCACACCGACGGTCTTGCGCGGGCCCTTACGGGTACGAGCATTGGTACTGGTACGCTGACCGCGCACCGGGAGACTACGACGATGGCGAATGCCACGGTAGCAATTGATTGCCTGGAGTCGCTTGAGGTTAGCAGCCAGTTCCCGTCGGAGATCACCCTCTAAAACCCATTTATGCTCCGTGATGATATGGAGAATCTTGTTCAGATTCTCTTCGGTTAGATCCTGAGCTCGCAGATTCGGGTCGATTCCCGCTTCTTTGATCAGCTGATCGGCCCGCAGTGGACCGATGCCGTAGATATAACGGAGTGAATAACCGACCTTCTTTTTGGCCGGGATTTCAACGCCAAGGAGACGAGGCATGTTGGAGGGAGTTTACTAGTTACGGACGTTTGGTTGGAAAAGGATGTCGGAGCTCGAAGGCCCCGAATGTGAAAACGATAAAAACAGAGAGAAACGACTAACTGGCATGGATGGGTCCGAGGAGCGTCGAAGGACGGGTCAATATCTCCGGACCTGCCATGGTGGTGAGCACGGTGTGTTCAAAATGCGCGGAAGGGGATCCATCTACTGTCACGACCGTCCAGCCGTCGGACAAAGTCTTGGTCTTGTAGCCGCCCAGATTGACCATCGGTTCTATCGCCAAGGTCATCCCTGGCCTGATCTTCTCTCTCACTTCACGTCCGAAGTTCGGAATCTGAGGCTCTTCGTGCATGGCCAGTCCAACACCGTGTCCGACCATGTCGCGAACAACGCTAAATCCACGTTCTTCAACATGGCGTTGAATTGCCTGGGAAATGTCGGCAATTCGGTTGCCAACGATTGCTTGGGAAATCCCGATTCTTAGGGCATCTTCAGTCACTCGGAGTAACTCGCTGACTCTTGGGGCGACCTGACCCACAGGCACCGTCACCGCGTTGTCACCAATGTAACCATTGTAGCTGACCACGATGTCGATGGCAACCACATCACCGTCACGAAGGATTTTGCGATAGGAGGGTATCCCATGCACCACTTCTTCGTTGACCGATATGCAGGTGTGAGCGGGGTAGCGCCGCGACGCGAGTTGATAGCCGTAACAGGCGCTGGACGCGCCTAACCTGGCCATGGCTTGCCTTCCGGATTCTTCTAGATCCTGGGTGCTGATTCCAGGCCGTACCATCTGCTTAAGTTCCTGTAGAACAGCTGCGGCAACTGCGCACGCTTCTCGCATGCGAACAATCTGTCGTTCGTTCTTAATCGGAATCATGGCGTAACCTCGCAAAAGTCAGGCACCACAAGGATGCCAAGGTCACGATAGTGGTGTTCAATTTCTGGGGACGCACCGGAACCGGCAGATGCAACAACAGCATCTATGCACTCATTCCTAGCCTCCACCCACTCGTCCAACACTAAGGCCTGGAGCAACGTAGCCGGGTAATCCAATAACAGGAAACCCGCATCGGGTTTGCGCGCCCAAAACCACTTTCTCATCCCGGACATCTGCGTTTCAGATGATTTGGTTGAGTAAGGTGAGGTTGGTCGTGAAATCTCCGGGCTCATCAGCGAGGCCGGAGAGACGTGCTCGATAAAATTCAAAGAACCTAGCCAAGTTTGGAAGGCTGGACTCCGATTTTGGCGGTTTCCAATGACTACCACTTTGATTCTGGTACGATCACCAGAACCGGCAAAGAGGTCATACGCTAGGGCCCTCAAGACCGAAGTAAAGGCTATTTTCCGGAGAAATGGCGGTAAGCCCAAATCCCGAGACCCAACAAGAACAAGCCCAACATGGGATAGACCAGCTTCATGACCGCCTCTGAGCTTAAAGCTTCACTGGTAGCGCTTTGCGTCCCCACACTGCGCGCCCGAATACGGCCCTTTTTCAGGAAACCATCGTAATGACGCTGCAAGAGGAAAGTTTCGATCTGCCGCATGGTATCCAAAATCACACCGACGGTAATGAGCATGCCCGTACCGCCGAAGAAGATGGCGATACGCTGAGGAACGTTAAGTTCAAACAGCAACACGTCGGGCATGACGGCAATGACGGTCAGGAAGATCGCACCAGCGAGCGTCAGACGCGTCATGATGAAGTCGAGAAACTGGGCAGTGGGATCCCCAGGCCGGACGCCCGGGATGTATCCTCCGTATTTCTTCAAATCATCAGCAATTTGGATCGGCTTGAACATCACCGATACCCAAAAGTAGCTGAAGAATAAAATCAGGAAGATCATGAACGCATAGTACGTCCAATGGCCGCGCAATAGATTGCTCGAGAAATCGATCATCCACTTCCAGTTCATCGCCGCACCCAGTTGAGCAAAGATCTGCTGCGGGAAGAGAAGGATCGCGCTGGCAAAGATCACCGGCATGACGCCCGAATAATTCACCTTGAGGGGAAGGAATGAACTTTGTCCCCCCATAACTTTGTTCCCGACGACGCGTTTCGCATACTGGACCGGAATCTTTCGCTGTCCTTGGACGACCATGATGATTCCCATAGTCACCACCACGAAGAGCGCCACCATGATGATCGCCTGCGGCAGACCGAGGCGAGCAACACCGACAGGCGCAAAAAACAACTGATAGGTCGCGGCAGCAGCTCCAGGAATATCAGCAAGAATGCCGATCGTGATGAGGAGAGAGACACCGTTGCCGATGCCACGCTGGGTGATCTGCTCTCCCAGCCACATCAACAAGAGGGTTCCCGCCGTCATAAAAATGACCGAGGTGATAAGAAACCATACCTTACTCACAATGACAATCGAACCATACTGGTTGATGTCATATCCGGGAAAGAGCCGGCTGGGATTCTCCAATGCGAGAATGAGCAGCGTACCTTGGACCAAACAGATCAGCACAGTCGCATACCGCGTGTACTGCGTGAGCTTTTGACGGCCGACATCACCTTCCTGCTGCAATCGACTCAATGCAGGCACCACCGCGGTCATCAACTGAAAGATGATCGACGCACTGATGTAGGGCATGATGCCGAGCGCGAAAACCGCACCCTTCACGAGCGCACCGCCCGTGAACATGTTATAGAGACCAACGAGCGCGCTTGCCCCTCCCGACGCCTGATCTCCGAAAAAAGCCTGCAATGGCTTCGGATCGAGACCGGGGAGCGGAATATGTGCTCCAACTCGGGCGACAAACAGCAGCGCCAACGTGTAGAAGATCCGGGAGCGAAGTTCCGGAATCTTCAGGGAATTGGTGAAAGCAGAAAACACAGGTGAAAATCAGAAGTCGGGATTCGCTGGACGGAAAACGAACAAAGGCCGCGCGGAGTTCGCGCGGCCTACACCTTGCAACTCAGGCGACGATCGCCTGGCCGCCGGCCGCCTCAATTTTCGCTTTGGCGGAGGCCGAGAATTTGGCGGCCGTAATCTTGAGGGCTCTGGTCAGTTCACCATCACCCAACACCTTGACGAACGTCTCGTCTTTGCGAATCAACCCATGATCCGCAAGAACCTTGGCGTTAACATCGGTAACTGAAGCTTCCAACACCGTCAGATCACCCAAATTAACAACCGCTGGTTCAGTCCGAAAGGAAGCCTGGTTGAAGCCGCGATGCGGCAGCTTTCGATAGAGGGGCATCTGGCCACCTTCGAATCCAGGACGGATGCTTCCGCCTGAGCGGGCCGTTTGCCCCTTACCGCCGCGGCCAGAAGTTTTGCCATGGCCACTGCCCTCGCCGCAGCCAACGCGTTTGCGACGGTGCACCGCACCCTCGACGTTCTTAAGTTCGTGAAGTTTCATAACTAGGTTCCTCAGTAATCGCCTCCGGCAACACTAGTTACCGGAGACTCGGATGGTAAAAATATCAAGCCTTGCGGATGGCAGCAATGTCTTCGGAAAGGCGTAGCTGCCGCAGAGCGGCGACGGTCGCATTGACCACCGCGATGTGGTTGTTCGAACCCATCGATTTTGTCAGAACATTCTTCACGCCCGCCGCCTCAAGGACTGCGCGCACGCCACCACCCGCGATCAATCCTGTACCAGGAGACGCAGGCTTAAGAAGGACCTTCCCACCGTCAAAGACACCCATGACCTCATGGGGGATCGTGTCGCCTTTGAGCTTCACATTGATCAACCGCTTTTTCGCGTGCTCGGTGCTCTTGCGAATGGCATCTGGGACTTCGTTGGCTTTGCCGAGTCCGACTCCAATATTACCCTTTTGGTCGCCCACCACAGCGAGCGCCGAGAAGCTGAAGCGACGTCCGCCCTTCACGACCTTGGCGCACCGGTTGATAAAGACGACCTTTTCAATCATCTCCGGACCATCGGACTTCGCAGGCGCGTCACGACGGTCGCGGCGACCTTGGCCGCCGTCACGACGGGGTCCGCGATTGTCACCCGGGCGGGAACCGCGGCGTTGTCCAGTATTGCCCGGTTGATTGCGGTTGTCGCTGGGAGGAGTATCCGCAGCAGGAGGAGTAGAAACAGTTTCAGCGCTCATGGGCATCTAGATTAGAACACAAGCCCACCCTCGCGGGCGGCTTCGGCAAAGCTCTTCACCTTGCCATGGTAACGGGCACCGTTGCGATCGAAGACAACCGAAGAAAGGCCAGCGGCCTTCGCTTTGCTCGCAAATGCGACGCCAAGTGATTTTGCGCCGGCCAGATTTGCCTTCAGGCTTTGTTTCCGGAGCTCGGGATCGAGGCTGGAAAGAAAAACGAGGGTGGTGCCCGCGGCGTCGTCGATCGCCTGAGCATAGATGTGCTTCGCGCTGAACTTGACGCTCAGGCGCGGACGAAGTGCGGTACCGACGACCTTTTTCCGGATGCGCCAGCGGCGCTTTTGGAGCAGGTCTGCTTTTTGAATGGTATTCATGGGACAATTCCCCGAAGTGGTTAAATTTGGTCGAAACGTTAGGCGACGGTCTTACCTTCCTTGCGGCGAACTCGCTCACCGACGATGCGCACACCCTTACCCTTGTAGGGTTCCGGCGGATAGTAGCTGCGGATTTCCGCGGTAACGGCACCTACCAGCTGCTTGTCCACACCTTCAATCTTCAGCTTGGTTTGGTCCGTGATCGTAACCTTGATCCCCTCGGGAATATCGAAAATGATCGGATGGGAATAACCCAATGCGAGGTCGATCTGCTTTCCCTTCAGATTGGCTTTGAAGCCGACGCCCTGAATTTCCAACTCCTTGACGTAGCCGTCGGTGACGCCCTTGACCATCCCGGCGACCACAGATCTTGCCGTGCCGTACATGGCTCGGGAGAAACGAGTCTCCTCGGTGGGAGCAAAGACTACCTTCTTGTTCTCGATGGCAATCTTAACGACTGGCGAAAAAGTCTTGTTAACCTTTCCTTTGGGTCCTTCGACAAAAACCGTATTATCGGGTTTTACGTCGACTTTGACCTTCTCGGGAATGGGAACGGGTTGTTTTCCAATACGACTCATGGTGTAGATCCTCGGTTACCAGACGTTACAAACCAACTCACCACCGACTTTGTTGCGGCGGCAGTCCTGGTTGTTCATGAGCCCGCGCGACGTGGAAAGAATGCTGATTCCCAAACCGTTCAGCACGCGCGGGATTTCACTGTACCGATAGTACAGCCGGCGTCCTGGCGTAGAAACGCGGGAGAGATTGGTGATCGCCGGGCTCTCGTTCACGTACTTCAGCTTGACAACGAGGATCTTGTGACCGCGTTCGTCAACACCTTGGGAATAGTCCGAGATAAAGCCGTCAGCCTTGAGGATGGCGGCGATATTCTCCTTCATATTGGAGTGCGGAGCAGAAGTCTCAGCCTTTTTGGCCTTAGACGCGTTTCGCAGCCGGGTCAGAAAGTCGCTAATTGGGTCAGTCATGGTGGTGGATGCTTGAGTAGATCATCGGGTCATATCCGCTGCACCGTTGACGGTGCATTGACTCCCGAAGACCGGTTAAAAATTACCAGGAAGATTTGGTTACGCCCGGGATCTTACCGGCGAGTGCCAGTTCGCGAAACTGGATACGCGAGACCCCGAACCGACCAATATAGGCACGCGGACGTCCGCTCATTGAGCAGCGATTGCGAACCCGGTTGGCTGAGGAGTTGCGAGGAAGCTTCTGGAGCTTCTTCTGGGCGGCGAAAAATTCTTCGTCGTTGCTTCCAGGATTGGCGAGAATGGCCTTCAGTTCGGCACGCTTCGCAGCAAATTTGGTAACGAGCTTCTTGCGCTTCTCATTACGCTGAATGGCGGAGGTTTTCGGCATGGCAGTGCGGCTTTAAGGTTTAGGCGGATGGGGTCGCTTTAGCGGCCTCGGTACGACGGAACGGCATACCCATCAACTTCAGCAACTCCCGGCCTTCGTCATCAGAACCGGCGGTTGTTACAATCGTGATATCAAGACCCATGGTCTTTTTCACATTTTCGACCGTAATTTCCGGAAAAATTGTGAAATCGTTGATGCCGAGGTTGTAATTTCCCTGGCCGTCAAGTTTGGGAGACACACCACGAAAATCGCGAATCGCAGGCAAAGCCACGGCGAGCAAACGATAGAGAAATTCCCACATCGAGTCCCCTCGCAGAGTGACGTGAGCTCCTACGACTTGACCGGCACGAAGCTTGAAATTTGCAATCGCCTTCTTCGACTTAGCCAAGACCGGCTTCTGACCAGCGATCAAGCTGAGATCCCGGGCGACATCGGCGATGAGGTTCTTGTCGGCCTCAGAATCGATTCCCGTATTGAGAACGATTTTGGAGATCCGGGGGACCTCATGCTTGTTCTTGTAACCCCGAGTCTTGATCAGACCGGGAACAACGTGCTCGGCGTAGGTTTTCTTGAGAGTAGGTACGGTGCTCATGTAGATTGCCCCGGGTTTCCAAGCCGGTGGCGTAAGGATGAGAAGGTATAAGAGAAAAGGGTCGACAGTGCCGAATCAGCGGCGCGCAGGCAAGCGCGTTCTGACTGGGGCAGTCATCGTTCAGGCCTTGACGGCTGGGGTCCCCTTGGATGCGCGACGTTTGCTCCCTTCGAACCGGCTCTTTAGCTGCAGGTTCGAGACGTGAATGGAGCCTTCGCGCTCGGCGATAGTCCCGTTGGGATGTTCTTGCGATTTTTTGAGGTGTCGCTTGATCATAGCGACCCCTTCCACACGGGCACGACTCTTGCCGGCGAGGACCTCAAGGATCTTGCCGGACTTGCCTTTATGGGAACCGGAAATGACGACAATTTCGTCGCCGCGTTTGATATGGAACTTCTGCATGGTCGTAACGGTTAAAGCACCTCGGGGGCGAGCGAGATGATCTTCATGAAATTCTTGGCTCGGAGCTCGCGTGCCACCGGTCCAAAGATACGGGTCCCCTTGGGATTGCCATCCGGTCCAATGATGACGATCGCGTTCGAGTCGAAACGCAAATAGCTCCCGTCGGCCCGGCGCACCGGGGCCCGTGTACGAACGACAACGGCCTTGGCGACTTCACCTTTCTTAACCGTGGCGTCGGTTGTGCTTTCCTTGATGTGCACGGTGACGATGTCACCGACACCCGCGGTATCCGTATTCTGCCCTTTACGGGAGATATAGGCGGCTTTGCGTGCGCCGGTATTGTCGGCGACTTCCAAAATGGAGCGGAGTTGGATCATGGCAGTCCTTTCTTTAAATGGTCAGGTCAGGCTGCGAGATCAGCCCTTGGCAGGAGCCGCAGGTGCGGACACCAAAGTGGTCTTGGTTGGGACAGCAGCCGCAACATCGGCTTCGCTGATGGCAACGGCATCGGAAGTAACGGCCTTCTCGACAACACGTACGACGCGCCAACGCTTAAGCCGGCTAAGAGGACGGGTTTCCATCACCTCCACCTTGTCGCCCGTTTTCGTTTCATTGTTCTCGTCATGCACGTGAACAACCGTCTGTCGATTGATCACCTTGTGATAACGCGGATGCGGCGTCTTGTAGGGAATGGTCACTTTGACCGATTTGTCGCCAGAACGGCTGGTGACAAAGCCCGTAAGGGTTTTGCGAGTATTGCGAGTGGACATGGCGTTAGGCGGCTTTGACGGTCTTCTTGGCTTTCGCTGCAGTCAGCAAACGAGCGACGTCCTTCCGCAGCGAACGCAGTTCGTGCGTCTTCTCCACCTGCCCGGTCTGTTTGCGCAGCCGGAGTTGGAGAAGTTGTTCGCGAGCTTCACGGACCTTGGTATCGATCTCCGCCGGGGAGAGTTCTTTGATTTCTTTCGCAGTCATGGCGAGGAGGGATGGTATTTGAGATTAGGCAGCTGCTCCGCCACGAACGATGAAGCGACAACGGAAGGGCAACTTGGCATCCGCCAAGCGGAACGCTTCCTTGGCAATGCTCGAAGGCACGCCGGACAACTCGAAGAGAACAGCGCCGGGCTTGATGACGGCGACGTAGTATTCCACCGGGCCCTTACCTTGGCCCATTCGAACCTCGGCGGGCTTTTTGGAAATCGGCTTGTGCGGAAAAACCCGGATCCAGAGTTTACCCTTTCGCTTGAGGTGCCGCGAAATGGTCACGCGCGCGGCCTCAATTTGCTGCCCGGTCATCGGGCCACGAGAGAGTGATTGGAGTCCAAATTCACCGAACGCCAGCGTGTTTCCACGTTTCGCGTTTCCGGCGCGGGATCCCTTCTGGGATTTGCGATATTTTGTACGAGAAGGTGCGAGAGCCATGGGATGTGCGGATGATAAAGGTTTCCTCTTCAGCGGGAGCCCGAGTTAGGGCGCTCCCTGATCGGAACGAGGTCTGATTCAGGCGGCGTTGTCGGATTCCTTTTTGCAGATCCAGCACTTGACACCAATCTTGCCATAAACCGTTTGGGCCTCTGAGAAGCCGTAGTCGATATTCTCACGCAAAGTATGCAGCGGCACGCGACCTTTGCGCTGCCACTCGCGACGTGCGATGTCGGCACCACCGAGGCGGCCCGAACATTGGATACGAATTCCCTCCGCACCGAGCGCCATGGCCATTTCGACGGCCTTCTTCATCGCGCGACGAAACGCTATACGACGTTCCAGCTGCAGCGCCACGTTTTCCGCCACCAGTTGTGCTTCAATCTCTGGCTTCTTCACTTCCTGGATGTCCAGGAGGATCTCTTTGCCAGTCAACTTCGCCAACTCCTCTTTGATCTTCTCCACTTCCTGCCCTTTGCGTCCAATCACGACACCAGGACGGGCGGTGTATATCTTCACGCGCACACGGTTGGAGGCGCGTTCGATGAAGATGCGAGGTACTGAAGCCTGCTTGAGCTTCTCCATCAGTTTCTGACGGATGATTTGATCTTCGAGCAGCAGCTTCGGAAAATCCTTCTTGCTGGCAAACCAGCGCGATTGCCAGTTACGGCGAACTGCAAGACGGAAACCGGTCGGATTCGTTTTTTGGCCCATGGCGAGGATCAGTTTGTGTTGCCGTCAGTCAGGACGATCGTGATGTGGGACATTTTCTTGCGTCGGGGCATTGCAGTGCCACGAGCACCCGCCTTAAAGCGCTTCAGGACGGGGCCCTGATCAACAATAGCGGACTTCACCGTCAAGGCGTCCGCCGAGAGGTTATTGTTGTTTTCAGCATTGGCGATCGCGCTCTTCAACGTCTTCACGATCAACCGCGCACTCTTGCGCGGAATGAAACCGAGGAGATCGACGGCGTCGGGGGCTTTGCGGCCCTGAATGGTACGGGCTACCTCGCGCACCTTCTTGGGTGACATACGAGCATAGCGGGTGATGGCTTGAACTTCCATGGTATCGAAGGGGATTCCCGAGGTGGGCGACAGCAGCAGTGACGGAGTCGATGCCCTGCCCTTTTTTTGTTGAATCAGTAGTGACGTGACGACCCGCCAGGCGACGGGACTGGTTGGGCGAATGAACGCGCTAAACTTAGATTTCCTTGCGAGTCATGCCACCGTGAGCCTTGAAGACTCGCGTAGGAGCGAACTCGCCGAGTTTATGACCGACCATGTTCTCGGTCACATACACCGCCACAAAGGCTTTGCCATTGTGCACGTTGAACGTGAGTCCGATAAAATCGGGTGTGATCGTGGAACGACGGGACCAAGTCTGGATCGGTTTCTTGGTGCCGCCGGACTTTGCCGCCTTCTCGATTTTCTCGAGCAGGTGGTAGTCGACAAAGAAGCCTTTTTTGATGGAACGAGCCATGGTAGCAGGTGGTAATTACTTCTTGTTGCGCGGCGGACGACCATTGTGGCGAACCAGAATCTGGCTGCTCGAGGTCTTGGAGCGACGACGAGTCGGAAAGCCCTTCGCAAGCTGACCCCAAGGGGAAACTAGCTGCTGACGACCGCCACCGCCCTTGGACTTGCCCTGGCCACCACCGTTGGGATGGTCAACCGGATTCATCGCCATACCGCGTACGCGAGGCCGCCGACCCAACCAACGATTCCGGCCCGCCTTGCCGAGCGACTCATTAGAATGGTCACCGTTCCCCACTTCTCCAATAGTCCCGCGGCAATTCGGACTGACCAAACGGATTTCTCCGGAAGGCATCTTCAGCTGAGCCACCCCGTTCTCGACCGCGACCAACTCGATCGAAGTTCCAGCCGTACGGCCCATTTTTGCCCCACGTCCAGGTACGAGCTCAACACAGTGAAGCTTAGTCGAAGGTGGAATCAGATGGAGCGGGAAGTTGTTTCCAATAAGGAAGTCATTCGTCGTAGCCTTGTCGGCCGCGATGATGGTAGCTCCCACTTCGAGTCCCTTCGGAGCGATAATGTAGCGCTTTTCAGCACCGGCGTCCTGATACTGGATCAGGGCGATGTGCGCCGTGCGGTTCGGATCGTATTCCAGTGCAACGACCTTGGCGGGTACCCCGACCTTGTCGAAACGCTTGAAGTCGATGATTCGATAAAGCCGCTTGTGGCCGCCACCGCGGCGCCTGGACGTGACGCGGCCATAGACATTGCGTCCGCCGGTCTTGGGTTTCGGCTCGGTGAGCGCACGCTCAGGCCGTTTGGTGGTGAGTCCCTCGGCTCGGTTCAGCAGCGTGAACCGCTGAGCCGGTGTCAGGGGACGAAAAGGTTTAAGTGCCATTTTGTTAGGTCTCCGTGATTTCGCGTTGCTGGTTAGACCAGCTCAATCTTGTCGCCTGCCTTAAGGGTCACGATCGCCTTTCGGAAATCGGAGGTCACGCTGGGCTGTCCGGAACGGCCGCGCTTGTTCTTGCCACGGTAGTTCTGGATGTTCACGCGAGTGACTTTGACCTTGAACGTCTGCTCGACGGCGAGGCGCACGGCGCCTTTGGTCGCACCGGAAGCGATTTCAAAGGTGTATTGACCCAGCTCGGACGAAGCCTGTGTGGCTTTCTCCGTCAGCCGAACCATTTTGAGGACATTATGGGCGTTCATCTTAGTTCTGGGCGCCGTTGATACGCGCGGTAATGGCTTCCAAAGCGGCGGAGCTGACAATAATCTTCTTGTAGTGTGCGAGATCGAGCGTGTTGAGCTTCGAGGCCTCCTGAAGGGACACACGAGCAAGGTTGCGGGCCGCCCGAATAGACTCGGGAGCGAACGGAGCATCAACCAACAGCAGTTTGCCCTTGGGTTCGATGCGACTGACCACGTCTTTAACCTGCTTGGTCTTGGATGTCGTGAACGACACTGACTCAATGACAACAAGTTCACCCGCTGAAGCGCGATCAAAGAGGGCCCGGCTGAATGCGAGGGCCTTGACCTTGTTGTTGATCTTTTTCGAGAAATCGCGGGGGCGAGGCCCAAATACCACACCACCACCGACCCAGAGGGGAGACCGGATCGATCCGGCGCGAGCACGGCCCGTACCTTTTTGACGCCAAGGTTTTTTGCCGCCGCCAGAAACTTCACCGCGCGTCTTGGTGGAGCGGGTGCCCTGGCGTTGGTTGGCGCGGATGGCGACGATCACTTCCTTCACGGCCTGGACACCCTTATCTCCCTCGAATACAGGGAGATTGGGAAAGTCCTGATCACGAGAAGAAGATCCGTCGGAACTATAAACTTTAAGCTTCATGGCAGAGTTTCCTCTCAAAATTACTTATTGGTCTTGGGTTGGCCCTTGATGGCAGTGCGGACGATCACGTCATCACCGTTTGCACCAGGAATGGCACCCTTGACGAGGAGTAGATTTTTCTCCGGCAGCACCTTGACGATTCGAAGGTTCTGCATGGTCCGGCGCTCACTGCCCATGTGTCCAGGCATAGCCTGATTTTTCCAGGAGCGACCCGGAGTTTGGCGCATGCCAATGGAGCCGATACGTCGGTGAAACATCGATCCGTGCGAGGCGGGACCGCCTGCCACACGAAAACGACGTACAACACCTTGGAATCCCTTGCCCTTGGTGATGCCAATTACATCAACCAATTGGCCTTCCTTAAATGTCTCAACGGTGACGACATCGCCCGGCTTGAGCGCCGATTTGGCAGAGAGTCGTACTTCGCTAAGGACGCGAGGAGCGCCATTGATGCCGGCCTTCTTCGCGTGATTGAGTTCAGCTTTGGACGCGTTCTTCTCTTTTAATTGGGAAAAGCCCAATTGAACTGCGTCGTAACCGTCATTTTCGACGGTCTTGACCTGGACCACGGAGCAGGGTCCTGCTTCGACCACGGTGACCGGGACCAAGACGTTTTGAGCGTCATAGACCTGGGTCATTCCGAGTTTTTTACCGATGAGTGTGCTGATTGACATGGGCTAAGTGGTAGGTGGAGGGTTTCCGTTTAAGGACCTACATTAGCGATTCCCTCGCTGGTTTTGAGGGAGTGGCCGCTAGACTGTGGTGAAACCTGCTGGGTGCAGCTTAAACGTTAATGGTGATGTCCACGCCGGACGGAAGATTGAGCTTTTTCAGCTCGTCCACCGTCTGTGCGGTGGGCTCGATAATATCGATCAACCGCTTGTGCGTGCGGGTCTCAAATTGCTCCATCGACTTCTTGTCGACGTGAGGAGACCGATTGACGGAAAGTTTGTCGATGCGGGTGGGCAACGGAATGGGACCGGAAACGCGTGCGCCTGAGCGCTTGGCGGTCTCGACGATTTCCAAGGCGGACTGATCGATAACTCGATAGTCGAAACCTTGAAGCTTAATACGAATGCGTTGGCCTTTCATGGCAAAAAAGAACGGAGGGTTAGGTACGTGCGGGCGCTTTCGAGGATGATTCGACAATCTTCGTGAGGAGATTGTTGGGAACCTGCTCGAAATGGGACGGAGTGATTGAGGCGCTTGCGCGGCCCTTGGAGAGCGAACGAATATCGGTCACATAACCAAAGAGTGTCTCAAGAGGAACCGCAGCGGTTACGATGCACGCACCTGCTTTGTTTTCCATACCCTGAATGGTGCCGCGACGACGATTGATGTCACCCATCAGGTCTCCCTGATACTCTTCAGGGGTCGTCAATTCGACGGCCATGATAGGCTCCAGAAGGATCGGTTTGGCCTTTTTCATGGCCTCCTTGAATCCAAAGATGCCCGCCATCTTGAATGCCAATTCCGAGGAATCGACTTCATGGAAGGAGCCGTCCACAATTCTGATAATGGCATCCACGACCGGGTAGCCAGCAACAACACCATTGTTGGCGCCCTCAAGAATACCTTCGGTTGCGGGTTTGATGAATTCCTTCGGGATTGAGCCACCGACGATCTCATTCACCACTTCAATGCCCTTGCCCTTTTCGTTGGGTTCGATCTTCACCACAACGTGACCGTACTGGCCCTTACCACCCGACTGGCGGATAAACTTACCCTCGGCATCTGCAGAGGTAGTGACGGTCTCGCGGTACGCAATCTGAGGCTTGCCGGCCGTGGCTTCGACTTTGAATTCGCGCTTCATTCGGTCGCGAATAATTTCCAAGTGCAGCTCACCCATTCCAGCGAGAATGACTTGGCCGGTATCCGGGTCAGTTGAAACTCGGAGCGTCGGATCTTCTGCCACCAAACGCTGAAGAGCCGTGCCCATCTTCTCTTGATCGGCCTTGGAATTCGGCTCGATCGACATCGCGATCACGGGGTCCGGGAACGAAGGGGGCTCGAGGCGAATATCGTTGTCCTCATGGCTGAGCGTGTCGCCGGTGATGACATCCTTGACGCCCACGAGTGCACAAATGTCACCAGCGTACGCGGTATCGATTTCTTCGCGTTCAATCGCACGCATCAAAACCAGCCGTGAAACGCGCTCGGTCCGGCGGGTACGAGGATTGTAAAGGGACATGCCCTTTGTGACCGTGCCAGTGTAGACGCGGAAGAAGACCAGCTTGCCGACAAACGGGTCACTCCAAAGCTTGAATGCCAGGCCAGCTAGTTTTGCTTTGTCATCAACGACGGCGGCAACCTCCTTGCCATCGGAATCCTGCCCCTTCATGGGAGGAACATCGATGGGATTCGGGAGATAATTTACAACGCAATCGAGCAGGCGTTGAACGCCTTTCTTTTTGAAAGCGGAGCCGGGGATGACGCCAGTGAACTGGAGCGAAATCGTCGCCTTCCGGATCCCGAGCATCAATTCGTCATTGGTGATCTCTTCGCCACTGAGATACTTCTCAGCGATGACATCGTCAAAATCCGAAACGGCTTCGATCAACTTGTCGCGATATTCCTTCGCCTGTGCCGAGTAGGCCTCTGGGATCTCACTTGTGATCGGGTTCAAACCAAGCGGATCAGTTGTTTCGTCAAAAATGTAGGCAATCTGCTGAACCAAATCCACAAGTCCGCTGAAGTTCTCTTCCTTGCCAATCGGAATGAACAGCGGGTGGGCATTCGCCTTCAGCTTGTCCCTCATTTCCTGGACCGCGCGGAAAAAGTCAGCTCCGGTTCGGTCCATCTTATTGATGAACGCCACCCGGGGAACGCGATATTTGTTGGCTTGGCGCCAGACTGTTTCGGACTGCGGCTGTACGCCCGCGACCGCGCAGAATACCGCGACGGCCCCATCGAGAACACGCAGGGAACGTTCCACTTCGGCGGTAAAATCCACGTGCCCGGGCGTATCAATGATATTGATGCGCTGCTTAATGCCCTTCCACGGCCCACAGGACGCATTCCAGGCACAAGAAATGGCTGCAGCGGTGATCGTGATGCCACGCTCGCGTTCCTGCTCCATCCAGTCCGTGACCGTGGACCCTTCATGGACCTCGCCCATCTTGTGGACGGCACCGGAATAAAACAAGATTCGCTCCGTCGTCGTCGTTTTGCCCGCATCGATATGCGCGGCAATGCCGATATTACGGGTCCACTCCATCGGGAAAGGACGATTCGGCGAATTGACCGACGAGATCTTGGACTTGTCGGTGACGATTTTGATGTCGATGGCGGCGGACATGGGCGATCTCTGCTTCCGAAATTGGACGGGTTACCAGCGAAGGTGGGCGAACGCACGATTGGCTTGCGCCATCTTGTGCGTGTCTTCCTTCTTTTTCACAACGCTCCCAGTGTTGTTGTAAGCGTCGACAATCTCAGCGGCCAGCGCGTCGCGCATGGGCACACCCTTGCGGGTACCTGCGGCGGTTACGATCCAGCGCAAGGCGAGACTTTCCTGGCGTTCAAACGAAATTTCCACCGGGACCTGGTAAGTGGCTCCACCGACGCGGCGACTCTTCACTTCCAATCGCGGACGGGCGTTTTCCATCGCACCGATGAGGAGGTCGACAGGGTCACCTTTCTCGAGTTTCTCCGAGACCTTCTCGAACGCCCCGTAGACGATCCGCTCAGCCAAGTTCTTCTTTCCACTCTTCATCACTACATGAACGAGGTGGGCGACGAGAGGACTTCCGTAACGGATGTCCGGCTCAATGGTGCGTTTATCTGCTCTGTGACGACGTGACATGGTCAGTATTCTCCTGGCTGAAAATTAGGCCTTCTTTTCCTTCGGACGCTTGACACCATACTTCGAACGGCTCCGGCGACGCTTTTCAACTCCGGTGGCATCGAGGGTGCCGCGCACAATATGGTAGCGAACGCCGGGCAAATCCTTCACACGGCCGCCACGCACCAACACAATCGAATGCTCCTGAAGGTTGTGACCTTCGTCGGGAATGTAGGAGATGACTTCATTCCCATTGGTCAGGCGAACCTTCGCCACCTTACGGATAGCGGAATTCGGCTTCTTGGGTGTGCGGGTCATGACCTGCACGCAGACACCACGGCGGAACGGGTTGCCGGAAAGCGCCGGCGACTTGGACTTCGCGCGGATGTTTCGGCGGCCTTTGCGCACGAGTTGGTTGATGGTCGGCATACGAAATGGTGGTCTCGGAAATGGCGAAAAGACGCGGAAATTACCAACGGGGGGGCCCTCCGCAAGAAGAATCTGAGAGAAAGTCACATTCCCTGAGCGGCCAGCTCGCCAACACAGCTCACGTGGGGTTTTTCTGCTCTTCCCTAACGGCTGGGAACGTTTCGACGGCACCAAGCGAGGCCAAACCGTAGTCCTGATCGCGGAAAAACGCAATCGGGTACCTTGTACCCATGAGATGAAGCGACCGTTAGTGCACTCAAATGGCGTCCAGTTCCCGCATGCGGTCAACTCTCGAAGCCGAATAGGCGCATAGCTGCCCAGTGGCCTCCCGCAGCAAGAGCGCACCCCGCTCATCAACTCCCTCAAATTTGCCTCGCACTCGTGTATTGGACATCTCGAGTTCGACGTTTCTATAATCTTTTGACCAACATGAGTTTACCTCTGGATACAACGAACCGAACCCTTGATGCTGAATCAACGAGTGAGCCCTGCGGATTGAGTCCAACACCAAGCTGGTCAATTGGGGTTCATCCAACATCTCTGGATCACAATCCACTAAGCGGGTTGCGCAGCGTGCCAATTCAGGCTCCTGCACCCACGGTTGGTTGTGGATATTGAGACCAACTCCCACAACGAGGGTAACAGGGCCGGCCTGTTCCAAGAGCAAGCCCCCAAGTTTCTTACTTCCAACCATAATGTCGTTTGGCCAGCGCAGACGCACTCCGGCAACACCGCAACCTCGCAACGCTCGGTTGAGCTCAAGTCCGACCACCAATGAGAGCCCAACCCACTTTTTCGCGTCTCCGTCAAATGGGACCACCGCCGACAAAAACAAGCCGCCCAGGTCCGAAACGAATCGGCGTTTGTACTGGCCCCTTCCATGGGTTTGTTCGCGGGCAATCACCACAGCCCAACAGTCTCGGGTTCGGGCGAGATCTTGGGTCGATGGAAGGCAGGGGTGGTACTCCACGTTCCAATCCACCCCACTGCTGTGAGAGGAAGCCGCTACCCTCTGGTTCGCCCCCATGTGTCCATTCAGGATACCGAACTCACTGCGGTATCCGGGGAATCAAGCTAACAAAAATGCCCGTGAGAATGGCGGTCGTGATCACTCCGCTGATGTTTGCACCCAAGGCGTCCGGAAGTATGATCGCATCAGGAGTCACCTTTGAAACCTCTTTCTGCGCAACCTTTGCGGTGGACGGAACGCAACTCACTCCGGCAATGCCAATAACGGGATTCACTTTCCTTCCGCTAAAGAAATAAACTGCATAGCCGCCGATGATACCGCCTATGCCCGAAAGCAAAAGCGAGAGAATCCCTAGAACCAAGAGCAAGAGGACCTTGGGATTCAGGATCGTGGAAGCCTCACAAAGCACGCCCAGAAGGAGACCAAGGAACAATGTCGCTCCATAGAGAATTGGGCCGTCGATCACGGCGACAAAGTATTTAAGACCGGCTTCGCGCACGGCCACACCCACAAACAACGATATGAACAGCGGCGCCGCCGCAGGGAAGAGGAGACAGAGCACCGTGCCGACAACGAGAGCGAAAGCCAGCTTTTGGTCCGAGGTAACGCGCACAACGGGTCGGTCCGGCATCCGCATTCCGCGCAGCTTTGCCGGCACGAGCGCCCGGATCAAATACGGATACCCTCCGTAGGTCAGTCCGAGATAAAGGTACGCAACAACGGTGATGGGAACAAACAGGTGCTTTGCCAGGGTCAGTGAAGTAAACAGAACCATAGGACCGTCAGCCCCTCCCACCATGGCGATCGACGCTGCCTCCCGATAATCCAGACCGAGGGAGACCGCGATCGGAAAAGTCGCCACCGTCCCAAGTTCGGCGAAAAGCGCTAACACCATACTTTGAACGGGCCGAGCGAGCAGGAATCCCACGTCGAGAAGGACGCCAATTCCCATGAATACAAAACAGGCGATCAGTCCGTTGCTAAAGGCGAAGGTGTAGATGGGTTGGAGGAAATCCACCTGAAGCACATACATCAAATTATTGGTATCCGAAACCAGCGGTGCCATGAAGAGCGTTCCCTGCACTCGCTCTGCCGAGTCAATTGTCCGCTCGGTCACATGGCCAGCGGTCGTGGGATCCAGGAAAAGGACGCCAGCATTGACCATGCTCATTCCAAGCCCCATCGGGATCATCAGAAGGGGCTCCAACACCCCCTTTCGACCCAGGTAGACCAAGACTCCTCCCAAAACCATCAATCCAAGACGTGCGACGATTATGGTTGGTGACGAACTGAGCAGGGTGGAAAACCCCTGAAAAATACTAAGAATGTCATCCATCATGGAAACTTTCCGCCGTCAGGAATTGCCGCCAAAGAACCGGATCAAGCGGAAGAGTCCTTTGATCAAGTAGGCGACAAAGAGTGAGATCACGCTCGCAAGCGCGGCCATGATCACTGCATAGAATGTGGCCGTGAGTATCATTGCAGGAGCAGGCACTTCCTACGAAGCGATGGCCAGCAGGGGCGCACCCTCTTCAATGGCCTCGCCGGCCTTGGCGAAGACCTGACTGACCCGACCGGCACTAGAGGCGTACACGTAGGTGTTCATCTTCATGGCCTCGATTGTCGCAACCTGTGTCCCCTCCTCCACTTGTTGACCTACGCTTACGTCAATTGAGACAACTTTTCCGGAAAGGGGACTGGCGACCGAACCCGGGCCAACAGGTCCATTTGCCCCTGAAGCGGGCGGCGTGGCCGCCGACATTGGTTTGGCCGGGACCGACGTTACCGTTGCGGCCGGCGCAGCAGTAGAAGGGAGTGTCGCTTGCGGCAACGGCGCAGACGCGTCGTCAAGAATCTCGACCGTTACGTCGAATGCCTTCCCATCAATGGTAACACGGAGCTTTTTCATGACTTAAGGAAATTCTCAGCGGACTTTATGCGAAGAGTAGATCTGACGACGTCCTTCCAATGACCAAGCCAACATCAGGCTCTCGACCGACGGAGCGGAAGGTGTGGCCAGAGTGACCCCGGCTACTCGAGCCTTGGCTCCAAGAGTGGCGTGCACGGCAGTGGCGATCACTGCCATCACTTCCGGCGTCAAAACCGCTTCCACCGCTGGAACAGCTTCCTCTCCCAAACGCCGCTCAACCGGGTGTCCTCGTGCCAGCCACTCCCCCAAACCGCGCACCATCAGCATGAGTACCGCGACACCCAGCAGGACCCAGAACAGATTTGACCAGTGCGCCCCGCCATTAATGGAACCGCCGGCGAGCGCGAAAACGAAAAAGCTGGGACTCATAGAGGAATATTGCCGTGCTTTTTGGGCGGGCGAGTCTCGCGCTTCGACAGTGTGTTGCGCAAAGCCATGGAAAGCACTGCCCGTGTCTGCGCGGGTTCGATTACATCGGTGATCATGCCTTTGCGAGCTGCAGCGTAGGGCGAAGCAAATTTCTCACGGTACTGACTTACAAGCTCTGCTTCCAACGCACGTGGATCGGGTGCCGCGGCCAGCTCTCGGCGGTAAAGCACCTTGACCGCGCCCTCCGCTCCCATCACTGCAATTTCAGACCCAGGCCACGCGTAAACCACATCCGCTCCCATATCGGCACTGCACATGGCCAAGTAGGCACCGCCGTAGGCCTTGCGCAGAATAATCGTGATTTTGGGAACGGTGGCGGCCGCATATGCAAACAACATCTTGGCACCATGCCGGATGATGCCACCGCGCTCCTGAGCCAAACCAGGCATAAAGCCGGGAATGTCGACCAGCGTCACGATTGGAATGTTGAAGATATTGCAGAACCTGATGAATCGCGCGCCCTTGTCCGACGAATCAATGTCGAGCGTACCCGCTTTTACAGTGGACTGGTTGGCCACAAGACCCACGACCACCCCCTGAATTCGACCAAACCCAACCACTAGGTTCTTCGCCCAGTCTCTCTGAACTTCCAGAAAGTCAGCCCCATCAACCAACCGTCGGATCACCTGGATCACGTCGAAGGGAGCTTTCGCGTCGGCAGGAACAAGCTCGTTCAAGACCGGATCCGGGGACAGGTCAATGTTCGGCGACGGGCGGTGCGGAGGATCCATAACATTGTTCGGTGGAACGAAAGAAAGTATTCGATGAACCAAGTGGAGAGCGTCCTTCTCATCGTCGGCAACGAAGTGAATATTACCGCTCACAGAGGCGTGGGCGCTCGCACTGCCAATCTCCTCCATGGTGACCGTCTGACCGGTCGCCGCCTTGATCACGTCCGGACCGCAGATGAACATACTCGCATTCGACTTCGTCATGATGATGAAGTCGGTGAGGGCTGGCGAATAGGCCGCGCCGCCCGCGCAGGGTCCGGCAATGATGGAGATCTGCGGCACGACACCCGATGCCAGTACGTTCCTGAAGAAAACCTGTCCGTATCCAGATAGCGAATCATCACCTTCCTGAATACGGGCACCTCCCGAGTCATTGATGCCTATGATCGGCATGCCCGATTTCATCGCATAATCCATCAAGTCACATATTTTCTTGGAATGAATCCGTCCAAGGCTCCCTCCGCTCACGGTAAAGTCGTGGCTGTAGGCCGCGACCGGTCGACCATCCACATATCCCACCCCTGTGACCACACCGTCTCCAGGCAGAGACTTCTTCTCCAAGCCAAAATCGTGGCAGTCGTGATCGGCATGAAGGCCCCACTCCATGAAGGTGTTCGGCTGAAAGAGGGAAACCAGACGCTCGCGCGCGTGCATAAGCCCCTTGGCATGTCTCTCCACGATCTTGTCCTCGCCTCCACCGGCGAGCGCCACGCGGCGCCGAGACTGTAGCGACTCCAGCAAGTTGGGATGAATGGGCATGAAAATGTCCTCCTATTTCGACTCCTGCTGCGATTTCACTGCGCAGAATTCCGTCAGTACACCCCGCGTCGATTTGGGGTGGAGAAAGGCAACCCATTTTCCAGCCGCCCCGGCGATCGGCTGCTCGTGAATGAGACGAACCCCGGATCCAGCCGCCTGCGACAATTGAGCCCCAATATCGTCAGTCCGAAAGGCCACATGGTGAACGCCCTCGCCTCGCTCAGCAATGAACTTTGCAATCGGACTTTCGGCTGAGGTCGGCTCCAACAACTCAAGGTGCACACCGCCCACGTCGAAGAACGCGGTCCTGACTCGTTGCGATACAACCTCCTCTCTTCCTTCACAGCGCAATCCCAGCGCATTTTCGTAGTACGGGATAGCCTCATCAAGCGAGCGAACCGCAATGCCCAAGTGGTCAATTTTTTGGATCATGGCAATGAGTGGTGAACAGATCAACCTGACGGCAGAGAGCCTACGGCATGGGCGTGGTCGCTACTCCTCGTTTCTTGTCAAAGAGTGCGTCGCGATTGTGACCCCCCGGGAACGTTCGCGGCCCTTCGCCTCCCACAATCTCCGAGAACAGGTTCTCCGCCGCCTGCGGCGCTGGCAACTTGCCCTCGGCGACCTTGGATTCCAGCCTGCTCCTCAATTCTCGTATCCGATCATCAGATTCAATTTTCTGACGCCACATCTGCCCGAGGAGTTCATCCATCCAGGCCACATTCTGTTCCCGCCGGATGCCGTCGAGCCGGCCATTCGCACTTGCTTGAGAAATGTAGTCTTCAACCGCCGTCCAAACCAGCTCGACATTCTCACCTGTTCGCGAGGAGCATGTCATGACTCGGGTTCTCCAGTCGCCCGAGTCCAAATCAAGGTATCGAAGCGCACGCTCCAGCTCAAGTGCCGCAGAATTCGCACGGATTTGATTTTCACCGTCGGCCTTGTTCACGACTACCAGCTGCGCCAACTCCAATATGCCCTTCTTCATTCCCTGGAGTTCATCGCCCGCACCGGCGATGGTCAGCACAACGAAACAATCCACCATGGAACGGACAACTACCTCGCTTTGCCCGACCCCGACCGTCTCCACAAGCACGACATCAAATCCAGCCGCTTCGCAAAGACAGATCGACTCTCGGGTTCGGCGGGCAACTCCTCCCAACATGCCCCCACTGGGAGACGGACGTATGAACACGCTCGGTTCCCGGGCAAGGCGTTCCATGCGAGTCTTGTCACCCAAGATACTGCCGCCGGACACAGGACTGCTTGGATCCACAGACAGCACCGCCACGCGCCGCCCTTGTTTCACCAGCAACAAACCCAGCGTGTCGATGAATGTGCTCTTGCCAGCTCCTGGCACACCGGAAATTCCCACCCGCGTTGCATGTTTGGCCCCGGGCAGGAGCCGCGAGATGAGTTGGTCCGCGATCACCCGGTGGCGTTCTGCCCGGCTTTCAATCAGTGTGATTGCCCGCGCCAGCGCACTCCGGTCTCCCGATACAATGCCATGCTGCAGACACTCGATATCGACCGAGGAGTGGTCCCGCCGTGGGGAGACAGGCTCGACCCCGGGGTCACCGGCGGGCGTCGTCACGAGGCGTGTCGCACAGCCCGCTCCACCCAACAGTGGCACGCAATCCGGGCAGTTCTGGCGTGGCGGCTGGGAGTCCATTGTTCACCAAGCTGTGCATCGAAACCATTGCCAGCGTGAAAGTGTCAGGCTGGCACAGAAGTTCAGGCGTCCATGCTCGTCTCGAGCAAACGCTCCAAAATGACTCGCGCTGACGACGGTATAGGCGTTCCCGGCCCGAAGATTGCCACTGCTCCCTTGTTCCGCAGGTACTCGTAATCTTGTGCCGGTATCACCCCGCCCGCGACGAGCAGTGTGTCACTCCGGCCAAGCTCCGCCAGCGCCTCCGCCAATTGCGGAAGGAGCGTTTTGTGACCTCCCGCCAAAGAACTCATGGCAACGACATGAACATCATTCTCAACCGCCTGCCGTGCGGTTTCAGCAGGAGTCTGGAAGAGGGGTCCGATGTCCACGTCAAATCCCATGTCTGCCATCGCCGTCGCAACCACTTTGGCCCCGCGATCATGCCCGTCCTGCCCCATCTTCGCGATGAGAATGCGTGGTCGACGTCCCGCCCTGGTTTCAAACTCCTGCGTCATACGACGGACATCCGAAATCTCGTTTCGGTCCCCGTAACTTCCACCGTAGACTCCAGAAACCGAGCGTATCACCGCCTCATACCGGTGAAACACCTCCTCCATTGCCATAGAGATCTCACCCAAAGTCGCGCGCGCACGGGCTGCGACGATAGTCAGCTCAAGGAGATTGCCATCGCCGCTTGCCGCCGCCGCCTTGAGCGAAGCCAGAGCCGTGCGGACCGCCTCGCTATCTCGCTCCGCCCGTAGTTTGCGCAACTGCTGAACCTGTGACTCCCGAACCGCGGTGTTGTCCACCTCGAGTATCTCCATCGGGGCCTCGCGATCGAGACGGTACTTGTTCACGCCGACAATGACTTCCTGTCCCGAATCGATCATCGCCTGACGCCGAGCCGCAGCCTCTTCGATCCGCAGTTTTGGCAGGCCGGTCTCGATGGCCTTCGCCATACCTCCAAGCAATTCCACCTCCTCAATGTGTTTCCACGCGAGCTGCATCAAGTCGTGTGTCAGTTTCTCTACATAGTATGAACCTCCCCATGGATCGACAACTTGACAAAGGCCTGTTTCGGCCTGCAAGAACAGCTGCGTGTTCCGGGCAATGCGCGCAGAGAAGTCAGTTGGAAGAGCGATTGCCTCGTCGAGCGAGTTCGTGTGCAGCGACTGGGTGTGCCCCATTGCCGCCGCCATGGCCTCAACACAGGTGCGAACCACATTATTGTAGGGATCCTGCTCAGTGAGACTCCATCCTGAAGTCTGGGAGTGCGTCCGCAGCGCCATCGATTTCGGATTTTTCGGATCGAAGGTTCGGACGATCTTGGCCCAAAGGAGGCGAGCAGCCCTCATTTTTGCGACCTCCATGAAGAAGTTCTTTCCCTGTGCCCAGAAGAACGACAAGCGCGGAGCAAACGCATCAATCGCAATGCCGGCACGCCTTCCCGTGCGCAGATATTCCAGTCCATCGGCCAATGTGTACGCAAGTTCGAGGTCAGCCGTCGCTCCGGCCTCCTGCATATGATAGCCGGAGATCGATATTGAATTGAACTTCGGCATCTTGCGTGAGGTGTATTCGAAGATATCGGCGATGATTCGCATCGAAGGGCCAGGTGGGTAAATATAGGTGTTCCTCACCATGTACTCCTTGAGAATATCATTCTGAATTGTCCCGGAAAGCTGCTCCAATCCGACACCTTGCTCCTCCGCTGCCACAATGTAGAAGGCGAGCACAGGCAACACCGCTCCATTCATTGTCATTGAGACACTGATACGATCCAACGGAATGCCATCGAAGAGGGCCTTCATGTCGAGCACGCTGTCAACAGCCACCCCCGCCTTGCCTACGTCACCCATGACGCGTGGATGGTCGGAGTCGTAGCCACGGTGCGTGGCCAGATCAAACGCAACGGAAAGACCTGTCTGACCAGCGGCCAGATTCCTTCGGTAGAAGGCATTGCTTTCAGATGCAGTGGAAAAGCCTGCGTACTGTCGGATGGTCCACGGCTTCTGAACGTACATGGTGGCATAGGGGCCCCGCAGGTACGGAGCCACACCCGCAGTGAAGTCGAGGTGCTCACAGGTGACACAGTCCTGATGAGAATAGTACCGGTTCACCGGAATCTGTTCACTGGTGAGCCAAGGCGGAGCAGCCTGAGGAAGGCGGCCCGACTCTGGAACCAGTGACTCGGCGTTGAATGCCACCTGTGAGAAGTTTGGAATGCTCATCGTAACAGTCGATTGAGACCTAGACGCCGAGTTTCTGGAGGATGCCTGAGAGCACTTGTGCGTTATTGGCCCGTAGGTGAATAAACTCATCCACTCCAGCTGCTCGGAAGGCCGCCACGTGTTCAGCCGGGAATCCCGCGAGCACAACGATCGGGTGATTGTCCAGTGCTTTCAACCCCCCGGCGATCGCGGGCACCAACTCAGGATAGGTATCATCGGTTGAACAGATGACAACAACCGGCGCTGCTTCCTGCTCTGCAGCCGCAACCGCCTCGGAGGGACTGCCAAATCCTCGAGGAGCCACCACTTCAAAGCCGCCGTTCGAGAAAAAATTGGCGCTGAATTCTGCACGGGCGCTGTGCTGCTTTCTCGCGCCCATCTTGGCGAGGAATACGCGCGGCAATCGACCGTGGGTGCTGCAAAATGCCTCGGACCGGCGGCGCAGTGACTCATAGGTATCCGACCGACGCCGGAATCGGAGCGTCTGAACCGTTGGGGACGGCTCCGTTGGCCCCCGTTGCACAGCCGCAACTTCACCCAGGCTCGCGCCCAGGGCGAAAGCCTCAATCATGCACTCGACCCGATTCTTCGGAGTCGATTCCTGAATCCGACTCAACGCCGCAATCACCTCGGCCGAATGTTCCACGTCCCCTTGGTCACGCTGACGCATAACCCTTTGAGATCTTTCCGCAGCAAGCTTCAGTAGATCGGGCATCTCCACTTTCGCCAGAGTCTCTCGGAGATTAGGCTGCAAGTTAGTTCCAACGACGCTGTCCCGCCTGCACTCGAGTCCAAGTTGCCGATCGGCGGCCGCCCTTTCGATTTCCCTTTGCGGAAGGCCGGTGGCGAGCGCCTCGCACATCCCGCCCTGAGACTCGATGGTTTGGAATAGCTCCCAGGCTTTTTCCGCCAGCTGCTTCGTCAACGTTTCGATGTACCATGAGCCACCGGAAGGATCGGTGACGCGACCCAAGTGACACTCATCGCCCAAAATTATCTGGGTGTTGCGAGCCAGACGTCGCGAGAAATCGTCTGGAACGCGGAAACAGTCATCGTAGGCAGCAATGTGGATACTCTCGCAACCTGCAACGATCCCGGCAAACGCCTCGCTGGTGGATCTCAGAAGATTCACATGGGGATCAAGCATCGACTTGTTCCACATGGCCGATCTTCCGTGGCAAACAAGCCCACAATCCGCGTCCTCGACACCGCACGCACGAAGAACGCGCGCCCAGAGCATTCGGGCGGCCCTCACCTTTGAGATTTGAAGAAACAGATGCGATCCCAGCGAAAAGGTGAACATGATCCGGCGAGCTGTTGCTGAGGGTGGCACCCCCCTCGCCTCGAGGCTCCGCAGGTAGTCCACTGCGGTCGCGATGCCATAGCCGAGTTCGTGAACAGCAGTTCCGCCGCCTTCAGCCCACAGATTCGCCTGGACGCCCAGGACCCGAAGCGAAGGCGCATTCTCTTCGGCCCAGCCAACCGTCTCAGCGATCGTATCGAACACCTTTGCTGTAGGAAGCGGCAGCGAGCCTTTTTGCAGGAGCTCCCCTACAGGATCACTGAGGACGGCGCCACGCGGGAGGCGCGACCCTTTGCCCTGTGACCGACGAAGAGCGGTCAACATGGCCACAAGTGCAGGTCCCGCAACTCCTGCTTGAGCATAGAGCGGAGCCGCATCCAGGTCGACTCCAGCCAAAGCCCGTCCCAAATCCGCCACGTTTGCTACCGAAAGCCCGCAGCCGCCAACGTCACCCACTTGAGCTCGGTCTGGATCAACTCCAAGCCGGGTTGCCACATCCAGTAGCAGGTTAACCGCGTTTTGTCCGCGATTGAGATCCTGCAGCAACGCCTGGTTGAATTCCGCCGGATTCCCATAAGGCAGCTCCTGGCAGATCTTCCAAGGTTCGACCCCCTGCGCAGCCGACCCTCTCGTGTAAGGAAATTGACCAGGAATGCCGGCTTCGATTCCCAATCGCTCAGCGTCGACTCGTGAATAGATCGGCTGGAGGTCAATTCCCTCGGGCAGCTTCGTCACGAGCCTTCGTTCTATTGTTCCTCCTTCCAACGACTCTTCAGCCGCCCGGCGCCATGCTTCGGGCGCGGGGGGCGGAAACTCGGATAGGATCCTCTTTTCACAAACGAGTGCAGACATGGAAGTGATTGGCCAACCGCGGTCATGCTAGGTCTTCAACTGTGACATTGAACGAGCGCCCACCGACGTGGAGCCGGAGGTAAGACGTGGGTTGAGTTCCGACGGAAGTTCGAAGCGCCGGAGTGACCTCCGCAGGAGCTTTGCTTACGACGGGCTGGACTGCGGGCTTTGGTGCCGCGATCTCCGTCGTTGCCCGCGCCTTTGGACGAAGAAGTGCCTCTGTTTCGCGAGGAAACATGGCATAAAGCACCGCAATATCATCGTCGACTGGCAGTCCTTTTGCGCCCAGTTCCTGCCGGATCGACGGCATGCGAGGCTCCAAATCGTCGGCCGGTCTTCCCGTAACCGGATTTTGGCCGGATTTCTTTGCGGCCAAGGCCACCACCTCTGTGTCAATCGGACCAGGTGCGCGACCATACTTGCCCAATGCCAGGTCCGCGGTGGCCTGCGCCAGATTCTTCCAACGTCCAAACTTCACGTTGAGCATGGCTTGAGTGCCTACGATTTGTGAAGTTGGTGTAACCAATGGGATCCAACCCAACGCCTTTCGCACTTCAGGTATCTCAGCCAACACCTCGTCCAAGCGGTTCTCCATTTTCATTTCCTTCAGCTGATTCCTGAAGTTAGAGAGCATGCCGCCTGGGACCTGGAACGAGAGCGCATCGCTGTCGACACGATCGTTCACCGGACTCATCACGGAAGCGAGTTCGACCGCCACACCCTCAAAGTGCCGGCGGAGCTTTGCCAAGCGACCCAAGTCATACTCCGGCGCCCGAGGGTTACCTTGCAGCAGAGCCATCATGCGGAGTGTATCAGGTTGACCAGTACCGTTGGCAAAAGGCACGATTGAACAGTCGATGAAATCGGCACCCGCATCCACGGCGGCCGCATAGGTCGCTCCGGCCAGCCCGGCCGTGTCATGCGAATGTACCACGAGAGGTTTCCCGGGGTGGCGATCCTTGATGCCGCGAACGACCTGATAGGCAATGGACGGGGGCAGGAGTCCAGCCATGTCTTTCAAACAGATGGAATCGACTTCAAGATCCACAAGTCGATCGGCCAACTGCACGAACATGCCAGTGGTATGAACAGGACTGGTGGTGAAGCAGAGGGTGCCCTGGGCGTGTTTGCCCAGCTCCTTCACTACCCGAACTGCAGTCTGCAGATTTCGAACATCGTTGAGGGCGTCGAAAATGCGAAAGATGTCCATCCCGTGTCTCGCGGAACATCGTATGAACGCCTCGACCACATCATCCGGAAAACTCGTGTACTGTACGATGTTCTGGCCACGCAGAAGCATCATATGCGGCGACTTGGGAGTCAGAGGCTTGAGCGCATCGAGTCGGGCAAATGGATTCTCGCCGAGAAAGCGCAGACAGGAGTCGATGGTGGCCCCTCCCCAGGTTTCCAAACTGCCAAACCCCAACTCATCCAGAATGGGTGCGGCCGCGAGCATCTGCGCTGTGGTCATGCGAGTCGCTGCCAGAGACTGATGCCCATCGCGCAAGACCGTGTTGTTGAATTGGATAGGCTTCATCTCGTCGTTCTCGCGAAACGGCGCAACGCCGCACCTCGAACAGGTTTGACGATAGCGACATCCGGTGTCCGCAGCTATGCCAGAGTTGCCTATTCATCCGCATCTTTTGCGGGGCGCCGCGGACGAGTCATCCCCGTAGGGGTGACCTCATGTCCACTCTCGGCCACACGCCAAAAAAATCGCCCGGTCTTTGCAGACCGGGCGAATAACAACTTGGAGCTAGGCTCAACAAGCTGTTTTGGCGGGAGGGATTTGGATAAAGTGATGGCGGGCCCAAATTGACAAGATCAAACTCTCGAACCGCCCCCTTTCATTTCACGATCATCGACCAGCAAAAAGCCGCGGACCCGTTTAGATCCGCGGCTTTGAAAGGACAAACTACTCTCTTGCTAGCCCAAACTAGGCCGAGGTGGCAGCCGGAGCCGGAGCATCGTCCGCCACATTCAGTTCTTCACCAAACGGCAGGCTGATTCTGAGTTGCTTGAATGCCGGGAGACCCGTGCCCGCCGGGATCAGGTGACCCATGATGACGTTCTCCTTGAAGCCTTTGAGGTGATCCACTTTGCCCAAGGTCGACGCATCGGTAAGTACGCGCGTCGTTTCCTGGAAGGAAGCAGCAGAGATGAAGGATTCTGTCTCCAGTGAGGCTTTGGTGATGCCAAGCAGGATAGGCTCAGCTTCGGCAGGTTTGCCGCCCGCTTCTTCGATCCGCTTGTTTTCCGTAAGGAAAGCCGCGCGATCGACCTGTTCACCCCAGAAGTATTCACTGTCGCCGGGATCAGTGATACGAACCTTCCTAAGCATTTGACGAATAATGATTTCGATATGCTTATCGTTGATCGTCACACCTTGGAGGCGATACACTTCCTGCACCTGCGAAATCAAGAAGTCGTACAAAGCGCTCGGCCCGAGAATCTCAAGAATCTCGTGCGGATCGGCTGAACCTTCCGTCAGATGCTGTCCCTTGTGTACCACATCGCCCGGCTGAACAATGATGTGCTTGCCAGTCGGGATAAGATGCTCCTCTTCCTGCCCCGTCTCATCATTTTTCACGACCAACTTGCGTTTGCCGCGAACAGTTCCCTCGAACGACACAATTCCGTCGATGCGCGCCATCTCGGCTGCATCCTTGGGACGCCGCGCTTCAAAGAGCTCGGCAACGCGAGGAAGACCTCCCGTGATATCCTTTGTCTTGGAGGCTTGGCGGGGCGTCTTAGCGAGCAAAGCACCCGGCGCGATGACATCGCTCTCGTTCACAACGATCTGGGCTCCAACTGGAATCGAATAGGAAGCCAAGGGACGATTCGCTGAGTCGCGGATCTCAATCTGCGGATTAAGATCCTCTTTGTGTTCGATCACTACTGTGGCGATGCGTCCAGACGACTCGTCCAGTTCGCGCTTCACGGTGACCCCTGGGATCATGTCCTTGAAGATCAAGGTTCCACCCTTTTCAGAGAGCACCGGTACGTTGTAAGGATCCCATTGCGCAAGCACAGCGCCCTTCTCGATCGCTTCACCGTCGCCAACGTGCAGGAAGGAGCCCACCACGATGTTGTAGGTTTCCAACTCCTTGTCATCCGCATCGTAGATCTGGATGCTGCCAGTCTTGTTAAGGACAATGTTTCCGCCGTCGGCAGTCTGCACCAAGCGAAGACCGCGATAACGAACCACGCCCGACGAACGAACACGGATCTCGGGAGTTTTGAATCCGCCCGAAGCGACACCACCAATGTGGAAGGTGCGCATGGTGAGCTGAGTGCCGGGTTCACCGATCGACTGGGCGGCAATAATCCCGACCGAGTCACCAATCTTGGCGACCCGATTGGTTGCCGGATTGATACCGTAACTGCGCGCATCAATCCCGTGTTTGCTGATCGAAGTCAGCGGAGACATGACCTTGACGCGTTCAATGCCGGACTCCACCACGCGAGTGGCCACCTCTTCAGTGATGAGCTCACCGGAGCCGACCAAACGCTCCGTCGGATTGAGGGGGTTGTACACATCATCGCTGGAACACCGTCCCACGATGCGTTCCCGAAGACCGACAATTTCGTCGTCTCCTTCGAAGATCGCCTTCTTCCAGATGCCGTCGCGGGAACCACAATCGTCCTCCGCAATGATCACATCCATCGCCACGTCGCACAGCTTTCGGGTCATGTAGCCTGCGTCTGCCGTCTTCAGCGCGGTATCGGCCAGACCCTTACGAGCTCCGTGGGTTGAAATGAAGTACTCGAGAACCGTGAGTCCTTCGCGAAACGAGGACAAGATCGGCCGCTCGATGATCTCACCCGAGGGCTTTGCCATCAGTCCGCGGGTTCCGCACAGCTGGCGAACCTGCTGTTTGTTACCACGGGCCCCGGAGTCCATCATGATGTACACCGGATTGACCTCATTCTTGCCCTCGTTGTTTTCCAGCTTCGAGAACACCGCTTTGGCGATCTTGTCGGTCGCACCCGTCCAGATATCGACGACCTTGTTGTAGCGCTCACCGTCGGTGATGATTCCCTTGTTGAACTGGGCTTCGACTTCCGCGATTTTCTTCCTCGAATCCGCGACAATGTCCTTCTTGTCCTCGGGGATGATCATGTCATCGATACCGATGGAAATACCCGCTTGGAACGCGGTTTGGAATCCCAGCTCCTTGAGCTTGTCGAGCATCTCGACCGTGACAACATCTCCGGCCACCTTGTAGGTATTCAGAATCAGGTCACCGAGTTTGCTCTTGGGCACCGGGAAATTGATGAAGCCGAGTCCCTTGGGCCAGATTTGGTTGAAAATGACACGACCGACGGTGGTACGCAGCAATTTCTTCTCCGTATTCCCGTAGACGGTTTCCCGTTTAAAATCAGGATTCGGAATATCTACCCAATCGTGAACTTTGAGCGCACCATCCGCTTTAGCGTAAAGTACTTCCTGCAGTCCGCTCAGCATGGGGACACGCTGTTCCTTGGTGGGCTTACGGCGGGGCTCGATCGTGAGATAATAGGCACCCAGCACGATGTCTTGCGAAGGCGTCAGGATCGGCTTGCCCGAGGAAGGCGAAAAGATGTTGTTCGTCGACATCATCAGGAGTTTGCACTCCATGACCGCTTCAAGCGAAAGCGGGACGTGTACCGCCATTTGATCTCCGTCGAAGTCGGCATTGTAGGCCGTACAAACCAGAGGATGGACGCGGATGGCTTCGCCCTCAATCAACACCGGCTCAAACGCCTGAATTGAGAGTCGATGCAGCGTGGGAGCACGGTTCAGGAGCACAGGGTGCCCCTTGGTCACTTCCTCAAGGATATCCCAAACCTCTGGGGACTTCTTTTCGATCATCTTGCGCGCGCCGCGCACGGTATGAACGAAGCCAAGCTCCTTGAGGCGGCGGATGATGAACGGTTCGAAGAGAACCAACGCCATCTTCTTGGGCAACCCGCATTGGTTGAGCTTGAGCTCGGGTCCAATGACGATCACCGAACGGCCAG
This sequence comes from Opitutaceae bacterium, assembly GCA_046346755.1. Taxonomy (GTDB): domain Bacteria; phylum Verrucomicrobiota; class Verrucomicrobiia; order Opitutales; family Opitutaceae; genus UBA6669. The sequence goes on from JAXMHM010000012.1 coordinate 164,012, forward strand.
AATAGTCGACACGCTTGCCGAGCAAGTTCTGACGGAAGCGACCCTGCTTCCCCTTCAACATATCAGAAAGGGACTTCAGCGGACGGTTACCAGCACCTGTAACCGGCCGGCCATGTCGACCGTTGTCGAAGAGCGCATCTACAGCCTCCTGCAGCATGCGCTTCTCGTTGTGAATGATCACATCGGGCGTCTTCAGCTGCATCAGATTACGCAAACGATTATTGCGATTAATGACTCGACGGTAGAGATCATTAAGATCCGACGTGGCGAACCGGCCACCTTCCAGCGGAACCAGCGGGCGCAGATCGGGCGGGATGACAGGAAGAACTTCCAATACCATCCACTCGGGACGGGATTTGGAATGGATAAAGCCCTGGATGACCTTCAGTCGCTTCGACAGCTTCTTTTTGATCTGCTTTGAGCGAGTGGCCCGCATCTGCTCCTGCAACTCAGCCACGGTTGCGGCCATATCCATGCCCTTAAGGGCCTCGCGGACGGCCTCAGCACCCATCTTGGCTACAAAGGAATCATCACCGTATTCGTCCAATGCTTGGCGGTACTCGGTGTCGGTCAGGAGCTGCTTGGGTTCGAGCGGCGTCTTGCCCGGATCAACCACCATGTAGTTCTCATAGTAGATGACCCGCTCAAGTGAGCGAGCCGTCATGTCCAGGAGAAGGCCGAGACGGCTCGGCATACTCTTCAAGAACCAAATGTGCGCGACCGGCACCGCCAGCTCGATGTGCCCCATGCGTTCGCGGCGCACGCGGGCGATGGTGACTTCGACTCCGCAGCGATCACAAACGACATCCTTGTATTTGATTCGTTTGTACTTTCCGCACGCGCACTCGTAGTCGCGCACCGGGCCGAAGATCTTCTGACAGAAGAGACCACCCGGCTCGGGCTTGAACGTCCGGTAATTGATGGTCTCAGGGTTCTTGACCTCCCCCTTGGACCACGCACGGATCGTTTCGGGGGAAGCGACTGTGATTGAAACGCAATCAAACAGGTTCTCGTCGAGACCGAGCGCGGAACGGGCTTCGTCACGGGCCGACGCGGCGGTTTCAGCAGGTTGGATGCTCATGTAGTAAACACTGACTTGGTTTTAAAACGATGGAATGCCGGCCGGATGGCTTCAGGTGCCGAAGCTGAGGGCGTCATTCTTTGCGAGTTTGATGTCGAGCCCCAGCGATTGGATTTCCTTGATCAAGACGTTGAACGACTCGGGTGTGCCGGCGACCAAGGTGTTATCACCCTTGACCAGCGACTCGTAGATCTTGGTTCGACCTTGGACGTCGTCCGACTTGACCGTCAGCAACTCCTGCAGCGTGTGCGCCGCGCCATACGCTTCGAGTGCCCACACCTCCATTTCGCCAAAGCGCTGACCACCATACTGGGCCTTGCCGCCCAAAGGCTGCTGGGTGACAAGCGAATACGGACCAACGGCGCGTGCATGGATCTTGTGCGAAACCAAGTGATTGAGCTTCATCATATAGATGTAGCCCACCACCACCTCTTGATCGATTTTTTCGCCAGTACGTCCGTCAAACAGAGGGCTCTTGCCGGAATTTGGCAGACCCGCCTGTTTGAGATACTCGCGCACCTTCTTCTCCGGGATACCGTCGAAGACAGGCGTTGCCACCTTGATGCCGAGTTTTTTGCAGGCCCAACCGAGATGGGTCTCCAAAACCTGTCCCACATTCATGCGCGAAGGCACGCCGAGGGGGTTGAGGCAGATCTCGACCGACGTGCCATCCGGGAGGAAGGGCATGTCCTCTTCGGGCACGATCTTTGCAACCACGCCCTTGTTGCCATGGCGACCGGCCATCTTGTCACCCACTTCAAGCTTCTGCTTGGTGGCAATGTAGACCTTGACCTGTTTGATGGCCCCGGTCCCGGCGTCTTCACCGGCTTCAACGCCTTGAATCTTCCGTTCGCGGTCACCCTCCAGTTCGTCGAATTTGCCCTGGTAGGAACCAATGATCTCCATGATCTTGATACGTACCGGTGAGGGATCGATTTCTACATGTTTTGAAACCGCCGCGAGCTTTCGCAGCAGCGTCTTCGTGATTTTGCGATTGGCGGGGATGATGATCTCACCCGTCTGCCCATTGACCACGTCCAAGGGAATTTTTTCGCCTAGAAGGATGTTCGACAAAGCCTCCGTCAAGGACTCGCGAAGCTTGTCCATCTCCGTCTTGTAGTCCTCCTGGATCTGCTTGATCTGGCGGCGCCGATCGGAAGGTGACAGTTTCTCCTGCTGGTTGTCGATGCGTGATGAAACTTTGACGTCCATCACAATCCCAGCGACACCAGACGGGACAACCAAGGACGTGTCTTTCACATCCGCGGCCTTTTCACCGAAGATTGCGCGAAGCAGTTTCTCCTCGGGAGCAAGTTCGGTTTCCGACTTGGGTGTGATCTTGCCGACCAGAATATCGCCCGGCTTCACTTCCGCGCCAACCCGGATGACACCATTGTGATCGAGGTTCTTGAGGGCCTCCTCGCCGACATTGGGAATATCGCGGGTGATTTCCTCGGGCCCAAGCTTGGTATCGCGGGCTGTGACTTCAAACTCCTGAATGTGGATCGAGGTGAAGATATCCTCTTTCAGCACCTTCTCGGAAATAAGAATAGCGTCCTCGAAGTTGTATCCATTCCAAGGCATGAACGCCACGAGCACGTTTCGACCAAGTGCCATTTCTCCCTTGTCCGTCGACGGACCATCGGCAATGACGTCACCCACTTTGACCTTCTGACCCTTCTTGACGATGGGCTTTTGATTGAAGCACGTGCCGGCATTCGAACGCATGAACTTGCGCAGTTCATACACGGCCACCCCGTTCTTTTGGTCACTCTTGGGGTGTTTTTCGAAGTTACGGGGAAGTTCGCCGTCGCGGGTTGTGACGATGCGTTTCGCATCGACAGAAGCGACGACACCCGCCTCCTCGGCAACCACAACAATCTTCGAGTCGCGAGCAACACGCTCTTCAATGCCGGTGCCCACAAACGGAGACTCCGCCTGAAGCAGTGGCACGCCTTGGCGTTGCATATTGGCTCCCATGAGTGCGCGATTCGCGTCGTCGTGCTCAAGGAACGGGATCATTCCGGCTGCAATGGAAATGACCTGCTTCGGAGAAACGTCCATCAGATGGACTTCGCTCGCGGCAACTTCGAGGAAGTTGCCGTCCTGACGAACGGTCACTTTTCCAACAAAATTACCCTTGTCGTCGATTTCGGCATTAGCCTGAGCAATGATTTTCCCTTCCTCTTGATCCGCAGTGAGATAATCAATCTTGTCGGATACCCGCCCATCCTTGACCACGCGATAAGGCGATTCAATGAAACCAAACTCGTTCACGCGAGCATAGGTCGAGAGCGAGTTGATCAGACCAATGTTCGGGCCTTCCGGAGTTTCGATCGGACAAATGCGTCCATAGTGCGAAGGATGGACGTCGCGAACTTCAAAGCCTGCACGATCACGATTCAGACCACCGGGTCCGAGTGCGGAAAGACGGCGCTTGTGCGTCACTTCGGCCAGCGGATTGATCTGGTCCATGAATTGCGACAACTGCGAGCGCGCAAAAAAGTCGCGAATCACCGTCGTTAGCGCCTTCGGATTGATCAGCTTCTGAGGCGTGATCGAATCCACGCTCTGATCGTACATGGTCATGCGCTCGCGTACCAGCCGTTCAGTTCGGGCAAGGCCGACTCGACACTGATTGGCCAGCAGCTCGCCGACCGTACGCACGCGCCGGGAACCAAGATGATCGATGTCGTCGACAACGCCCTCTCCGCGCTTTAGGCGAACAAGGTACTTCGTTGCTCCCACCACGTCACCCGATTCAAGAATACGCTGCTCCAAATCCACCTTCAAACCGAGCTTTTGGTTGACCTTGTAACGGCCCACGCGGCCTAGGTCATAACGTTTGGGATCGAAAAACAAACGCTTGAGAAGAGCCTTCGCATTGGCCGTGGTGGGTGGTTCGCCCGGGCGAAGGCGCTTGTAGATTTCTTTTAGCGCCTCTTCTTCATTGCGGGTCGGGTCTTTCTTCAACGCGCGAATGATGGCACCTTCGTCGGCCGCGGTATCAATGACCCGGATGGCAGAAATATCGTGCTTCTCGAAAGTGCGAACAATCGCCTTCGTCAACGGTTCAAATGCGCGCGCCAGAACCACGCCCTGCTGGGCATCGATGGCGTCTTCAACGAGCACCAACGTGCTCACATTTTCCAAGTCGAGTGCCTTGGCGACCTTGAGTTCCTTGATCTCGTAAAAGAGATTCAGAATATCGATATCGGCGCTAAATCCAATCGCCCGCAAGAGGGTCGTGATGAGAAATTTGCGACGGCGGCGGCGGCGATCGAGATAGACGTAAAGGAGATCGTTGTTATCAAATTGAACTTCCAGCCACGTGCCACGATCCGGGATGATTCGGAACGAATGAAGCAGTTTGCCATTCGGGTGGGGAGCTACTTCAAACGCAATACCCGGAGAACGGTGCAACTGCGAAACCACCACGCGTTCAGCACCATTGATGATGAATGAACCGCGTTCGGTCACCATGGGAATTTCGCCCATGTAGATTTCTTCATCCTTGATGAAATCTTCCTCGCGCAGGCGGAGCTTCACATAAAGAGGAACTGAATAGGTGATTCCCTCGCGGATACATTCGATCTCCGTATTTTTCGGATCCCCGATGGTATACGACACATACTCAAGCACCAGCCGCCCATCGTAAGATTCGATGGGGAAGACCTCGCGAAAAACAGCCTCGAGGCCCTGGTTCTTCCGCTGTTTCTCGGGTATGCCCTTCTGCAGGTACTCGAGATACGAGCTGATCTGGAGCTCGATCAGGTTCGGTGGCTGAATTACTTCGCGAAGCTTGCCGAAGTTGATGCGGTCTGCGTGGTTGCTACGATCGGCCATGGGAGTTCCCGGATAAAAGACGAAACGACTAAAAGCGACAGGGCGCGCTAACGGGCGCGCTCAGAGAATCGGCAACCGAGCAAAAACCCTCGGCGCCAAGCAAACAAAGAACAAAAGTTGAAAAAGGCAAAGGACAGGCTGCGTGCGGACGCAGCCTGTCCCGAAGTACTTAGGGCTTTTGTACAAAAAGAACCCAAGCCGGTTATTTCAGCTGAACCTTGGCACCAGCGGCCTCGAGCTTCTTCTTGATTTCCTCCGCCTCAGCCTTGGCGACGTTTTCCTTGACCGGCTTCGGAGCTCCGTCAACCAGGTCCTTAGCTTCCTTCAAGCCAAGACCGGTGATTGCGCGGACTTCCTTAATGACGCCGATCTTGTTCGCGCCAGCTTCGGCCAGAACAATGGTGAACTCGGTCTGCTCAATGGCAGCGGCGGCAGGAGCGGCTGCGCCACCACCGGCAGGGGCAGCGGCCACAGCAGCAGCAGCGGAAACACCCCACTTGGCTTCGAGATCTTTAACCAGGGCGGCGAGGTCGAGAATCGACTGGCCGGACAGCCACTCGATGACTTGGTCTTTCGTGATATTGCTCATATTAGTCTCCTGAAAGTGCTAGCGGGCCAAAAAACGAGGCCACGTTTAAGGGACGTATCCCCTAGCGCGTTTCTTTGGATGGTTATTGATTTAGGGACCCAAAAGTCCCGTCTATCAAAGTGTTGTTTGATCGATCAGGCTGCCGGGGTTTCCTTCTTCACCTTGGCATCAACGACCCGCACGAATGCGGCGGCGGTACTCGTCAACATGCCCAGGAACTGTGCACGCACCGCATCGAACGGCGGCAAGTCGGCAATCTTGGACATCTCGTCAGCGCTGAAGAGTTTCTTCTCCAACACGCCAACCTTGACCGTCAGTTTCTTCTTTTCCTCAATATAGCGCTTGAGGACCTTGGCCACACCGGCCGGATTCTTGCCACCCACGACAATCGCGGTTGGACCAGACAGACCGGAGTCAATCTCAGGCAATCCCAGCGCCTTTGCGGCTACCCGTAAGGAACTGTTTTTTACTACGTGAAACTCGGCTTTCTCGGCTTCGAGTCGCGCTCGCAGTTCAGCCACGTCAGACACAGTGACGCTGGTGAAATTTGCCAGGATGACGTAATCACTCTTCTTGAGGTGTGTCTCGACCTCGGAAATCAGATATTGCTTTTCAGCTCTCATGGATAGTCGAGGCTCAGATTAGAATTTTGAGAACTCCGTCGAAGCAATATGCACCGACGGGCTCTGGGACGACGAAATCGCTACCGTTTTGATGTAGTTGCCCTTGAAGGAGGCCGGCTTGGCCTTGCCGATCGCATCCAAAACCGCGGACGCGTTCTCGTGAATCTGAGCCGGAGTAAAGGAACGTTTGCCAACGCCAACACCAATGTTGGCAGCCTTGTCCATTTTGAACTCTACCCGGCCTGCTTTCACCGCTTTGATGCCCGCAGCGATGTCATCGGTTACCGTCCCTGATTTCGGATTGGGCATCAATCCTTTAGGTCCCAGCACCCGGGCGATCGAACGAACGGTTTTCATGGCTTCGGTCGTCGCAATCGCGACATCGAAGTCCAACCAACCTTCGTTGATCTTCGTCATGATGTCCTGCAAGCCGGCATGATCAGCGCCTGCATCCAGCGCCGCCTTTACGTTGTCCGTAAAGACGAGAACGCGCACTTTCTTACCGGAACCATTCGGCAAGGGCGTCGTTCCGCGAACCATCTGGTCACCGGCCGTGGGATCCACGCCCAGTCGGAACGAAAGCTCGACCGTCTCGTCGAACTTTGCTTTGGGAAACTTGGCCAGAATATCAATCGCTTCCTTCAGCGGATACTCTTTACCAAGGTCAGCGACTTGTACGGCGCTGCGATAACGTTTGCTCTTTTTGGTGGCAGGCATGTTGACTCCTTGCGGTCCAAGCGTCCCGAAGGACTCCCGCGTCAGGTTTTTTCTACGAGAAACAGGAAACCTTCCTGCTTCAAAAATTGGCGCAACCGGTGCTTAGTCGATAACGTCGATACCCATGTTTCGGGCGGTACCGGCAATGACCTTGATCCCAGCCGCTTCGTCCTTGGCATTCAAGTCCTTGGCCTTGAGCTTGTAGATCTCAGCCAGCTGCTTCTTGGTGACCTTACCCACTTTATCCTGATTGGGCTTGGCAGAGCCAGACGCGATATTGGCTGCCTTTTTCAGCAGCACCGACGCCGGCGGTGACTTAAGGATAAACGTGAAACTCTTGTCAGAAAAGACGGTGATAACGACCGGCAGAATCATGCCGTTCTGGTCCTTCGTCCTCGCATTAAACTCTTTGCAAAACGCCATGATATTGACGCCTTGCGCACCGAGAGCAGGCCCGACAGGGGGAGCCGGATTGGCTGCACCAGCGGGAAGTTGGAGGCGAACGTAACCTTGGATCTTCTTGGCCATGGATGTAAAGGGTTTGACTTAGTATTCTGAAATTCCGGATTTGGCGAGCTCGAGATGTAAAGTGCGAATTGCGGGGGCCATGTGGTCTGCCCGGGATTCGTCAAAAGGATCACTCGGTGATTCTCTGGACCTGCCAGTACTCGAGTTCGACGGGGGTAAAACGACCAAAAATGGACACGGATATCTTGAGTTTGCCACGCTCGGGGTCGATTTCATCGATTCGGCCCGTGAGATTTGCAAATGCGCCGTCTGTGACTTTAACCTCTTCTCCCACTTCGTACTGAACTTTGGGAACTTCTTTGCCCGAGGCGGCTTCGATTCGGGCACGAATCTCGTCAATTTCACTCTGACGAAGTGCGGCTGGGCGTTCACCTCCAACAAATCCTATCACCCCAGCCACTTCCTTTACGAAGTACCATGGGCGATTGATGACTTTGCCATCTTCTCCATAAAGATGCATTTGGATGAAGACGTAACCCGGATATAACTTCCTGGTCTTCGTGGTCTTCTTGCCTCCCTTGACCTCCGAAACAACTTCCGTCGGCAAGAGAACCTCGAAAATGTGATCGTCGAGTTCTTCTGCCTTCTTGAACTTCTCAATGTAGGTCTTCACCTTACCCTCTTGGCCGGAGAGTGTGTGAAGCGCAAACCACTGGGCGCCAACAGGTGCGGAAGTCGATGAAGCCATTAGAGAGGTACCTTAGCTAACCCACGACGTGAACAGGTCTACGACCTGATAGAGAGCAAAGTCGCTTACGCTCGTAAAAACGCCCAGCAAGACAGCGGCTACGATCACCACAATGGTTGAATCGCGCAACTCGGACTTCGTAGGCCACGTGGCTTTCTTCAGCTCATCGACCATCTCACCGAAGAAGATGCGTGTGCTGCGGAACGGGTTTTTCATGTGTAAGAGACTGGCAGGGGCGGAGGGAATCGAACCCCCAACCAACGGTTTTGGAGACCGCTACTCTACCGATTGAGCTACACCCCTGTGTACAAGACTTTTAGACGACAGAGCCGAGGCCCCGAAACGGAGCCTCGGCGTGGTAAAAGAACGTCTGTTTTCTGAATTAGACCAAGATTTCGGTGATACGACCGGCACCAATGGTTCGACCGCCTTCGCGGATCGCGAAGCGCTGGGTCTTTTCCATGGCGATCGGAACAATCAGGTCAATCTCCACGCTCACGTTGTCGCCCGGCATGATCATCTCAACACCCGTGGGGAGATTAACGATACCGGTCACATCCGTCGTGCGGAAGTAGAACTGAGGACGATACCCATTGAAGAACGGCGTATGACGGCCACCTTCTTCTTTGGTGAGGACGTAGATTTCTGCCTTACCCTTCTTGTGCGGGGTGATGGACTTGGGAGCAGCCAGAACCTGACCGCGCTCAATGCCTTCCTTTTCAATACCGCGCAGGAGGATTCCAACATTGTCACCAGCCTGACCGCTATCGAGCAGCTTGCGGAACATTTCGATGCCGGTCACCACGGTCGTCGTCGTATCCTTGAGGCCGACAATTTCAACCGTATCATTCAGCTTCACAATGCCGCGCTCAATACGACCCGTGGCAACGGTGCCACGACCGGTGATGGAAAATACGTCTTCCACCGACATCAGGAACGGCTTGTCGGTCTCACGGAGGGGCTCCGGAATTTCCGCGTCAATCGCGTCCATCAGTTCAGTGATCTGGGCAATGCCTTCGGGCTTGCCTTCCAGTGCAGCCGTGGCGGATCCGCGCACAATGCGGGCATTATCGCCATCGAATTGGTACTTGCTCAGGAGCTCGCGAATTTCCATCTCAACGAGATCGAGCAGTTCCTTGTCATCGATCAGGTCGACTTTGTTCAACCAGACAACAATCTTCGGCACACCAACTTGGCGAGCGAGGAGGATGTGTTCACGGGTCTGAGGCATCGGGCCATCGGCAGCCGAAACCACCAAGATCGCACCGTCCATCTGAGCGGCGCCCGTGATCATGTTCTTCACAAAGTCAGCGTGTCCGGGGCAATCAACGTGGGCATAGTGACGCTTGGGCGTCTCATACTCCACGTGAGCGACGGAGATCGTGACGATCTTGGACGCATCGCGGACCGTTCCACCCTTGGCGATATCCGCATACGACTTGACCTCAGCGAGGCCTTTGCCGGCTTGGACCGCGAGGATGGCCGTGGTCGTGGTTGTCTTGCCGTGGTCGACGTGGCCAATCGTGCCGACGTTAACGTGCGGTTTCTTGCGCTCGAATGTACCTTTAGCCATGGAATGGGAACGTGTTGTGTGTTGGAAGTATAACTGCTTTTTGACCTCTGATTTTTTCGTCGCGGAAGTCATGCGACGCTTTTGTGCTTTTGACCTGGAGCCCAGAACCGGATTTGAACCGGCGACCTCGTCCTTACCAAGGACGTGCTCTGCCAACTGAGCTATCTGGGCAGACCAAAAGACTGTGGGTCAAAAAACGAAAAGAGCGCGGAAATTGCTCCTCGGAACAATCCCCGTCAACTGCAATCTTCGCGATTTCTTAAAATCCCACCGCAGGGTGATCTACGGCCCTACGATTACCCGATAGAAACCGGGACTTAGTCGCTCGCCAAGCCGAAACGTCTTTTCTAAGAAAAGTCGCATGATTGCATCCCAATCTTCTACACCTGAACTAGATACGATTGTTGAGCCCACCAGCCCCAAGCTGTCTACCCCCACCAGAAGGACCATGGGCTTCCAATCGGGCGCCACGAGTTCGGGGCGAATCGCAAGCGACTCTGAAATCACCACCACCCCGTCTTTGGTCCGAACGACGTCGATCTGGCCCAGTCTCTGAGCCAGAGAAGCCAACGGTACTACTTTTCTGCCAACTGCGCCATAGGGGTTGAGCCGATCACCCACCCGCAGTCCCTCAGCTGGGCTCCTCGGCAGGTCTACGTTGGGCTCAAAACCGAGCTGAAGGCCCGATGCAGGGTTTGTCAGCTTGGCGGGATAGTCTTGAAATCGGGTCTCGGGGCCCGTGGCGATTTCCGGTGGTCTCACAGATGCTCCGGCATTCCACACGGTCGGGAGAAAGAGCGGCGTCGGATCGCGCAACGCAGCCTCCTCTCGGGTAGCTTCATCCGCGCCCCTGGTACTGAGACGCCCCAGTCCGACTCGCGCCGACGGGACCCTGTCTGGCGCTTGTTCGACCTTCGCACTGGGAACCCGAACCAACGCAAATGCGCCACCTATCACGGCCATGACCGCAAGACCCACGGGCACCCAAGGGAAACGAGGCTCACGTCGAAGGCGAACCTGGCCCCGCAATTCGGCGCCGCTTTCAGGAGCGGGTGCCTTTTCTCTGTCGCTGGATGCTTCAGGCGCCATGCTCGGAATGTCCAAATCTACGGATGCGGCACACTCGGCTCAGCTGCAAACTGTACGGAAAAACCCGCTTCGTTTGCCGCATCGAAAATTGCCGTGAAATCGTTCAGAGAAACCGAATCATCCGCCATCACCAACATCCGCTTGTCCTTCGCGGACCCCGCGCGCTGGCGTAACCAAGCCTGAAACTCAGCAAATGTGTATTTTCCGTCCCAGGTATACACGAGGTTCTTGGACATGACTCTGACAACAGTATCAACTTGTCCACCAACTATTTCGGTTTGAGAAAGTGATGGTAACACCATACCACGCTTTCCTGATGCACTTTGCAGAATGATACCGGGTGCGATCACGTGTTTGGAATAGAAGAGGACAAAAAAGAGCCCGATCAGCCCCACGTTCACAAAGTACAGCCAATCGCCCGACGAAGGTACGCGTCTCAACCGCGACAGCAAATCGAGAGGTCGTGTGACCATGTTCGTTTAGCGCTTCGAATCCGGCTCTGCGGGCGACGCCCCTTTAGCCTCGATTCGATAGTCGGTGAGGAGGTAACGCATGATTTCATTCGCTGCCCATTCCACATCGCGAACCAATGCACGTACACGACCACTCAGGAAATGGTAGGCAAGATGCGCGGGAATACCAACCATCAGGCTTCCGGCGGCACAAATTAACGCCTGCCACATTCCCGCAGAAAGTGATTGGGCCGAAGCGTAGTGAGCTCCCTGCATGAAGCTCCCAAAAGTCGCGATCATGCCAAGAATAGTCCCCAGGATTCCTACCAACGGTGCAATCTGGGCAATCGCGGCAATGAAACCGAGCCTGCGTTCAAGCACGGGAACTTCGATCAACGCGGCCTCCTGGACTGCATAACGCATCCGTACTTCATCTTCTCCCGCATTGAGCAAGGCTGCCTTTACCACGGCGGCAACCGGCCCCGGAGTCTCTTCACAGACGGTGAGGGCCTCAACCAGTCGCCGCTTGGCGAGGATGTTCTTCACCCCGTCAACAAAGGCGGTCGATCGAATCTGTCCTCGGTGCAAAAAAAGCGTCCGTTCAATGAAAAGCACTGCCCCGGCCACCGCCATCAGCAGCACGACGTACATCATCGGTCCGCCATGCGACAAAATGCCTAGATCAAATCCATTCATGAGATCAGCCTACGTAACCCATGGAATGCCAAAAGCAAAGGAAAGCATCGGAAGGGCGCCGTCCGCTCGGGCCGCAGTAAGTGTCTTTGATCCGGAATTTCATCGCCGTCTTGGTGGCCCCTCATCGCTGAACTCCTAGCCGTGCCAGTTGCCCCTTGGCGAGCGCAGAGCCGGGCAAGCCCCGGTCGAGAATCAGCAGATAGGCGTCTCGCGCTTGTTCGAGCCGACCTTGTTGTTCCAACAACTCCCCTAAAGCCAGTACGACTCTGGAAATCCAATAGCGTCCGGTGGTCGTCAACTCGCGATCTGGTGGAGCGTTGAGTAGAAAGGGTGTGAGCACCTGCTGCCACCAGACCGTTTCCGCCCGCTTCTTCCCTTCCAATTTTCCGCGACGCGACAACAGAAGGCCCAGATTGAATCCGGCCTCGATTCGAATATCGGCTGGCGCATCGGCCTGATCGACAAGTCGTTCATAGATACCCAAAGCCAGTTCAGCATGTCCTGAGATCTGCCCGGCACTGGCCTGATCGGAACCAGCCTGCGCCGCGTGGCAGGCCGCTCGAGCCAGGTGCGCAAAGAGGACGTCGGGGTGTTTGGAAAACGAATTGACGAGCTCCTCGTAAACCTGCTGCGCCAATGGAAATTCGTCCAGTTTTCGCAATAAATCGCCCTGCTTGAGTCGTGCGTAAAACACGAGGTCACTTTTCGGATATTCGCGGATCAACCTCTCGATCAGACGATTCGCATCGCGGTAAAAAGTGGCCTGCCCTCTCTTCTCCGCATTGAGCGCCGCTTCGTAGAGAGCAAACGGTGCGTAGGCATGTTTGCCATAGTCATCGGCCAGCTTCACGAGCAGGCTTTGCGCTTCCACAAAACGGTTCTGATTCGCCGCAAACCGCGCCTCCTTCATGATCGACTTTACTGCCGCATCGCTCTGTGGGTAGTCCGTTCTCAGACGGCGCAAGATCTCCAACCCCTCCACTTCGCGCCCGGGCAATGCGAAAAACGCGTCCGCTTGCAGCAGCCTGGCCGAGCTCAAGATCTCGGATCCTGACTCCAGTTTGGCCGAGGCAAGTGTCGCCAGCATCACATCAACCAACGCCAGTGTTTTTTCCGGCATGCCGACATCCAGCGAAAGCTTTGCCCGCAACCAAGCCATGCGTACGCGCAAATCGTCCGGCAGGGAGACGACACTTCCTTGTCCGCCCTGCATGGGTTCCAAGAGTCGTTCAATTCGATCGAAAGCGGCGCGGAGAGAGGGACCACCCGCAACTTGAAGCGCACGTGCAAGGTTCCATTCGGATTGCCAACGGTTGCTGATATCGAACCGAGGGTCCCGCGCGGACTGATCGACCAATGCCGCGGCCACCGCAAGTCTCGCCGGATCTGCCTGCGCCGACTCAATCTCCGAAAGGATCCTCTGGAAGATCAAATCGCCCGGTACAATCCCCGCCGGGATTTGATTCAGCGCCGCTGCGTAGGCATCTGCGGCGAGGCGAAAGTCACCCGCTCGAAAATACGCTTCGGCCACCACGACCCCTAGCTCAGCACCCACTTGCCCACCCTCCGGACCCAAAGCAGTTCGAGCCTGGGTCGCATAGTCGGCGGCACGCCGGTACCGCAACGCTTCCCATGCCGCACGCACTCTCACACCCAAGGCCTGCGGTTTCAATCGAGAGCCGGGAAAAAGCCCAAGCATGCGGTCTACGTCGTTCTCCGCCTCAACGTAGGCCTTGGACAGGAGGTTGAACTCCGCCCGTTGGATCAACAAGTCCTCTAAAATGGGATGGGCACTCGGAGAATCAATCCAGCGATTCAGTTCGGACTTGAAGCCAGTTGGATTTGCAACTCGCGAAAGCAGGAGCAAGGCCACCCGTTGTTTCTCCCTATCGCTCGATTTATCAAGAATCTGCATTAACGCGTTGCGGCCAACGGCATCGTTTGCCCCCGCGATCAGCCCGAGAAGCAGGTGCCATTCGTCGGCCACCTGCTTCTGCTCTTTGGGCAGCTCCTGCAACTGACGCCGAAGGGTCTCGACCGCTTCAGTCCGGCGACCCAGGCCATTCAACGTGGCGACGAGTTGGCTGATCGCTTTGTATCCTGTGACGCCGCCGGGGTTTCGCTCAATAATGGGACGAAGCCGTGACACCTGCTCTTCGCTGAACTCACCCTGTACGAGTCGATTTTCGTCACGTGCCAACTGAAACCGAGCGCTTTGCAGTTCGTTCGTGGCCGACTGAATGGCTTGTTCATAAAACGCGCTCGATTTCGAAAGATCCCCTGCCGCTTCGGCCAGTTGGCCTTGAACGAAGTAAAACCAGCCGCGATCTCCGGGCGCCAGCTCGTCCGGTCGGATCGCGGCAACTTCAGTCCGCGCGGCCGCCATTTTCTTCAATCGAACGGCCACCAGTGCCTGTCGCAACCGCAATGCCGGCGAGGGTAAGCCGACAAACAAGCCCAAGGCTTCTTCGGCCTCTGTCGGACGGGAATCATCCAGGAGCGCGGTACCCAAATCGACCAGCAGCCGATTGCGTTCGGCCGTCGCCTCGGCCGGCAATCCCACCAGTTCAGCACGAAGAATTCCGGCCGCGATGGAGGGAAATCCAAGTTCAAGTGCCCGCGATGCTGCCAGACGCGGCAGAAGCACCGAAGCTGGGGTGGCCACGCGGTCCGCAGCCGTGAGCGGAAAGGGGGCGGGTGAAACCAATGCCTCCTGCCCCAAGACATACCCAGACGACATCAAGGCAACGAGGAAGATTCCACAAAGCGAAAGACAACGCATGAAAGGGATGGGCAAAAGCTGGCTCAGCGTAACTCCCAAATCAAGCACGCCTCCGACTTCCACCCTGCACGGGCACGCCGACCCGTCCGTCTGCACGGGGTTCCGGGTCCATATGGTCGGCTTCCGACGCCTTCTTCTACTCGTCAGGAAACGCAGAACGAGACAGCTGTGGATCAGTCGCCTCGACAAAGCGAAGCCCAAACGCAAATCGCCAGAGCCAACAGGCCCCGTCCCGTCGGTCATGGACCAAGAGGTAGTCGGGTGCCCTCTCCCGTTCCGGACTGGTGATGGCATACTGTCCCAAGGTGAACTGATCCAAGGCCCCGGGTAGCGCTCGCAACGGGGCGGATTCGTCCAGGGTCACAGTCCAATGACCAGAAACGGCCACGGGTTCATCCTGCATGAAATAGTAACCAAAGAAACGCGGCGGCGAAAAACCACCAGCCACGCGCAACCGCTTCAATTGAGCTTCCACGGCATCCACAAAGCGGACGCGCCAGGGAAAGTCCTCTGGCAGCGTAAATCCAGGGAGCGGAATCAGTATGTTCTCGGTCATACGCGGCAGATCCAAAGTCAACCGTAGCATAAAAACGGCCAAACCCTCTGCGAACTTGAGCCCAACCTCGTCCTGCTGCCTTGCTGACCCCCACTCTCCGCCTCCAAACTCGGGGCGTGTCAGATTCTGATCCTGCTCAATCACTCATCGACGATCTGCTCCTGATCGAAGATCCGCAAGAACGTCTGGGAGCGGTCCTGGACCGGGCCCGGCGTCGCCCGGTCCTCGGCAACACCGATCGCGACGAACGCAACCGCGTTCAGGGCTGCCAGTCTCAAGTCTGGATCAAATGCGCCCATGCCACCAAGTCGGTCCAATTTGCGGGAGATAGTGACTCCCCTTTGGTTCGGGGCCTCGTTGTACTTCTGTGTGACTATTTTAGCGGAGAAATAACGGACTCCCGAGCGCGACTGGAGTCAGGTATTGATCCATTGGAGTCTCTCGGATTATCACAAAACCTTTCGAGCACACGACGATTGGGTCTTCAAGCGGTGCGCATCCGGTTGAAGCAACTCGCGTCCGCTTCTCCCACCTAGACGCTCTCGCCATGCGTCTGTGTGACGCTCACATCCATCTCCAGGATCCTCGGCTCGCCTCCTGGTTAGACTTCGGTCTGACTGAGCTTGCGGCCTTGGGAATCGGCGGTGCGGTGGTGAACGGCACGCACGAAGCGGATTGGGACAACGTGGCAAATCTGGCGGCCCGGTTGACTTGGGTTGTTCCAAGCTATGGCCTGCACCCCTGGCAGGTGGGCAAGCGTTCCGACGGCTGGCTGCGGGACCTGAAGCACCGGATCAAGGCCGACCCGGCCGCCGCGGTGGGCGAAGTGGGTCTTGATCGATCCATTCTCACACCAAGCACGTTCCTTCGCAACAACCCCACCAGCCCCAGTCCGCCCCCAATGGTGGACCAGATCGAGGTGCTTCGCGACCAACTGGCGCTCGCCGCCGAAGAAAATCGGGCCGCCTCAATCCACTGCGTGCGCGCGTGGGCGGAGATGAAATCCATCCTGGCCACTTCACTTCTTCCTTCGCGCGGGGTGCTGCTACATGCCTACTCGGGCCCGACAGCGTTAGTCTCGGCGCTCCTGGACAAAGGAGCCTATTTCTCGTTCAATGGATACTTTCTGCGACCCCGCTTCCAGGAGCGACTCAAAATCTTCGCCGCACTGCCTTCGGACCGAATTCTCGTCGAAACCGACGCACCTTCCCTGGCGCCGCCGGACACCCTCGCGGGGTTCCGCTCAGTCGAATCCACGTCAGGACGAACCCTCAATCATCCAGCCAATCTCCTTCCAACCGTACGCGAACTCGCCGCGTTGCGGCGAGTTTCGCTCCCGGTTTTGTGCGAGCAGCTGTACGTCAACTTTGACCGTCTGTTTCGGCCCTTAGGTCTCAGGCCATCACCAACTCGCCCTCTTTGACGCTGAAGGTGACCTTTGCGCCTTCGGCAATTTCCCCGGATACGAGCGCTCGCGCGAGTTTCGTTTCAATTTGACGCTGCAAGAATCGCTTCAGGGGTCGCGCTCCAAACACGGGATCATATCCCTTTTCCGCAGCCCAAGCCTTCGCCTTGCGATCAAGCACTACGGTGACACGGCGATCAACAAGACGGCGATTCAAGTCTGCCAACAACAGATCTACGATCTGCGTGATCTCATCCAGCGTAAGCGGCTTGAAGAGGATCATTTCGTCGATGCGGTTGAGAAACTCGGGACGGAAGGAACGCCGCACCTCGGTCATCACCGATTCCCGAACACTTTCAGGAATCTCGTCACCCGTGACTCCCTCCAGCAGGAATCGACTGCCGAGATTTGATGTCATGATCACGATGGTGTTCTTGAAGTCTATAGTTCGACCTTGCGAATCGGTGATGCGACCATCGTCGAGCACCTGGAGTAGCACATTGAATACATCAGGATGCGCCTTTTCGATTTCATCGAAGAGCACAACCGCGTAAGGCTTGCGACGTACGGCTTCGGTGAGCTGCCCGCCTTCGTCATAACCTACATAGCCAGGGGGAGCGCCGATCATGCGCGCCACGCTGTGCTTTTCCATGTACTCGGACATATCGATCCGGATCATGGCGGCCTCCGTGTCGAAGAGCGCTTCGGCAAGGGTCTTCGCAAGCTCGGTCTTACCCACACCGGTCGGCCCAAGGAACAGGAAGCTGCCCACGGGACGTTTAGGATCTTTGATCCCGGCTCGTGCTCTGAGAATCGCATCGCTGGTCAACTGCAC
This sequence comes from Opitutaceae bacterium, assembly GCA_046346755.1. Taxonomy (GTDB): domain Bacteria; phylum Verrucomicrobiota; class Verrucomicrobiia; order Opitutales; family Opitutaceae; genus UBA6669. Next base: position 181,472 of record JAXMHM010000012.1, read on the forward strand.
CGCTTCATGCTGTCCGATCACCCGCTCGTGAAGCTGGTCAGCAAGACGCAAGAGCTTCTCCCGCTCACCTTCAACCAGCCGTGTCACGGGCACACCGGACCACTTGGCGACGATCTCAGCCACTTCCTCCGCCGAAACTTCCTCTTTGAAGAGTTCTGTCTTGGCTTCAGCGTTCTCCAGCTTCTTGAGCTCCGCTTCGAGTTGGGGAAGTCGTCCGTGTCGAAGCTCGGCCAGCTTGTTCAGATCGTATGCCCGCTCAGCGCGTTCCATCTCCAAGCGTGTCGCCTCAAGATCTTCGCGCACTTTCCGCACGCGATCTACTGAGGCTTTTTCGCGTTCCCACTTTGCGCGAAGCGCGGTCGCCTGCGTGCGGGCGTCGGCGAGCTCCTTTCTCAAGGTGTCGAGGCGAACCCGAGAAGCGTCGTCCTTCTCCAGCCTCAATGCAGCCTCCTCAATCTCAAGCTGGAGCACGCGACGCTGCAACGCGTCCAGTTCTTGCGGAGCGCTGTCCATTTCCGTTCGGATCATGGCACACGCTTCGTCCACCAAATCGATCGCCTTGTCGGGAAGAAAGCGGTCCGAAATATAACGGTTCGACAGCGTCACTGCCGCCACCAGAGCATTATCCTGAATGCGGACGCCGTGATGGAGCTCAAATCGCTCCTTCAAGCCGCGCAGAATGGAAATCGCATCCTCAACGCTGGGCGGCTCCACCAGTACGGGTTGAAACCGACGCTCCAGGGCCGCATCCTTTTCGATGTGCTTGCGATACTCGTCGAGGGTGGTTGCACCAATGCAATGGAGCTCTCCCCGAGCCAGCATCGGCTTGAGCAGGTTTCCTGCGTCCATTGCCCCCTCCGACTTTCCCGCTCCCACAATCGTGTGGAGTTCGTCGACAAACAGCACGATTCTGCCGTCGCTCTGCTTGACCTCGGCAAGCACGGCCTTCAACCGCTCCTCAAACTCACCCCGATACTTCGCGCCAGCGATCAGTGCGCCCATGTCGAGCGAGAAGATCGTTTTGTCCTTTAATCCTTCGGGCACATCTCCTCTCACGATCCGCTGGGCCAGTCCCTCCACGATCGCGGTCTTGCCCACACCCGGCTCTCCAATCAACACCGGGTTGTTTTTCGTCCGACGGGAAAGGATTCGTATGGTGCGTCGAATCTCGTCATCGCGCCCGATCACTGGGTCCAGTTTTCCTTTGCGAGCTTGAGCAACAAGATCGATGCCGTATTTTTCCAACGCGGCATAGGTCGTCTCGGGATTATCAGTCGTCACCCGCTGATTGCCACGCAGCGCCTTGAGCGCAGCGAGCACTTTGGGACGGTCAATTCCGAAGGATTTGAAGAACTTGTTCAATCCCTCGGGCTTTGCGACTTCGAGCAGTCCCAAAAACAGGTGCTCAACGGACACAAAGTCGTCCTTGAGCTTCTTGGCCTCGCTCTCCGCGCGGGTAAACACCTCGTTGACCGCCTGCGTCACGTAGACCTTCGACGTATCCACACTCCCGGTGACTTTTGGGAGCCGATCCAGCTCGCGCTCAATCGCGAGCAGCATGGCACCGGACGTCAACCCGACCTTCTCAACCAGTCCGGGTACAATCCCATCGGACTGTGACAGCAAGGCATGCAACAAATGCCAGGTTTCGACTTCGTTGTGCGAGCGACGACGCGCTTCGGATTGCGCATCGGTCAATGCCTGACGGGACATCATCGTTAAGGTCGAAGGATCCATGGTATCACCTCACCCTGCATGCCCCGTTCCAACCACGCCGTCGAGCGAAAGCCCGGACGCACCCCGGCGGATTGTCCCAATTGTGAGTCACTTCGGCATCCAGCGCGCCAGTCCGGCTCATTTCAGCCATCGATTCCAACTCATTAGGTTGTCGCCACCAAGCGGTTGTCGTCTCCCAAGGGCCCACTACCTCTCCCGCTGCGATTACTTTGGGTTGACCTCATACACCTCGACCAGCCCCACACCCGGAACCGCAGGCTGTTCCTCATTCTCGAATGGTCGAATCATCACGGTGTAGCTGCCGGGAGGGAGATCCACCAGAAGGGCTGGCTCGAGAGGCTTCATTGCCGGTAGGTTGAGGGCGGTGATGACATCGAAGATGGCCTTTTCTGAAGGCTGATCGACGACACCGCGAGTCGTCACAACACCGCTTCCCAAGTTGATTGACGGCGGATCCCAATCGTCGTTTTCGAGCATCACTTGCCCCGCAGCGTCATACAAAGTCATCAGCGGGTCCCCCATCACTCCACTTACGCCGAATCCCTCCAGCGTCGGTCCAAGGCCACGGATCAACACCCGCTTGGTTCGGTCCGGCGACGACGGGTCGGGGGCAATCACAAATCCAGCAAACATGGGTCGCTGAGTGTCCGCATAGGCGCGCGTTGAAAGGTTGACGAGCCGTTTGTCACCCGACCGCTCCACCTCGTAGGCCTCAACCAAGGCGATACCCGTCGCACCGTCGCGTCCTTCGATTTTCGCCGTATATCCGCCCGGCGCCAGCGACAGCAGCAGGGCCGCATCCCGGCTGCCGGTGGCAAATGGAAATCCCAAAACCAGCGTATCTTGCGGTCGGGCCTGATCTCCCCAGTTGTCATTTTGCGCCATCGGTTGCGCTTCGGACGAACGAAAGACGCTCAATACCGGGTCAGCGAGTGCCCCTGAAACGCCAAAACCCGCGAGGGCCGGACCGGCGGCACGAACGAGAATCGTCTTTTCAGCCGCACCTCCCACCACAAAGCCCCCGATGAGCTGCTGCGCACCGGTCCCAACGAACGCGCGGGTGGATACGTTGACCAGTGTTCCCAGATGATAAGGCGCATCCGGAGAACTTCGATAGTTCGAGACCTCAAACGCCGTTTGCGAGATCGTTCGGGCGTTGTCCGCCTCGCCAGGTTGCCCTTCCTCGATCCCAATTGCAGTCGGAGTAGCGAGGAAAATGGTCGACCCTCCAACATTTGCCTGCGTCAGCTTGACCCGTGGATTGGAGAAGTAGGGAACCCGGGTGCCCGGAGCATAAGCCATGATGTCCCTGAATTGCCGATTGAAGCCGCGCGAGTCCTGGGTGAAGACCCGGTAACCATAGCTGTAGGGATACGCGCCCTGACCATCGGAGTTTTCGCGATCGTGGGCGCAGCCAAAGTTGTGACCCAGCTCATGCGAAAGCACGTTGCTGGAGGACATCACGCCAAACTGGACAACTGAAAAGGCAAAGTAGGAATTAACGAAATCGTTGGGCGTCTCGATCAGATAGGCGATTCCCAGACTGTTTCCTGTGTCGTTGGCACTGATCCCCAACGTCACCAGATCTGCATACGTCTCGTCCCGCAGAGTGTGGATCTGGTCGAGCACTCCGTCGGTTCGACCCCGCAGTGAGTTCAGCGTCCGCTCATAGTTGATGCTCGATTCACTCAGCGCCACCGACCGTGCGGCAGCCAACTGGATACGCACCGACAGCTGGCTGTTGGATAGGTCCGAGTTGACCACGGCCACCGCCAGATCGATCACGGACTCGACTTGTGCCGCCGAACCGTAGGCGGCGAGAACGGAGTTCGTATAGAGAAACAGGAGGCGAGCGGTCGTGGCGTGCGCGGTTTCAGCAGCCGTCCTCGGCTCGGACGCAGCAACCGGATCTTGATCAATCGCAGCCGACATTCGTCCCCGCATTGACCACGCCTGCACCGTGTCGGCGCTCAGGGACGGCTTGAGGACCCCGCCGCAGGCTCTCATTCGTTCAGGGTCAACCTGGAATAACTGCCCAGTTTCCCCGTCGACTGATGAAACCGTCCGCAAATGGAATTCGCCCAGATCTGGATCCGTGATCTGAGCCGCGACGGCACCTTGATTGAAGGCAACGAGAACACGACTTTGGGGACGCCCTTCCAAACCACCCTCCACCACATAACGCTGCGGACCCAGCACCTCGGTTTTCAAGCCGATCACGCGGCGAGGTGCGGATGCAGGAAGCGAGATTTCGAAAAATGACTCGGCCCGAGGGGCCCAGAAAGGGGACGACTTGGCGCGGAAGAGGTCAGCATTCACCTTCACATAGTGGATTTTGGCGGTCGGAGACTCCATCCGCGCTTCCACCTCACGCACGTCGGAGGGAGGAGCTCCGTACGAAAACAGGGAACGACTTAGGGGTCCCCGCTCCGGCATCGAGCCGACCATCGAATTGGATTCAGGCCTGGGCTTCCCCACCGGTGCTGAGGGCGTCGTACCCTCGTTTCGCATCGCGCTGGGTTCGTTCAACGGACGCCCAGAGCGCCATCCCATGCGACCTGCTATAATCGTGAGAGCCGTCAGCCCTGCGACAAATCCAAGGCGCGCCCACGATTTCGACCCCAAAAAGCCTGGCACAGATCGCATGCCGGACAGTATAGGCTTTCCTCCACCGAGCGCAAATCTCCCCGGACGGAATCAAAACTTCCGTAAATCGTGGTCCATCATTGACTCAATCGGGACAAAAAAGCTTCCGCTGAGCGGGGGACCGCCTAGGTTTCACGCTGCGATGAAAGGCATCGTAGCGAACATGACCCAGTCCCCCAAGGTGTTACCATGACGGTACCGTCGGCAACCGACACCTCCACCTCGACAGCGATCTGTCCGTTTTGCACAGGGAATGCGACTCGGAATCACGGCGTCGCCGTGGATGAATCGGGTAGTCGCTTCCCACTGAAGCAGTGTGGAGATTGCGGCACAGGATTCCTCTCACCGCCCCCCTCCGACGCGGAACTGACACGAGCCTACGCCACCAGCTACTATGGTGAAGGGGACACGAAGTTCGGCGGTGCCATCGAACGCCTGCGCGACTTTGCCGCCGCAGGCCGGGCCAGGAATCTGGTGCGCGGACTCCCCGGACGCGCCCGTGCTCTTGACGTCGGCTGCGGTGATGGTCGCTTTCTGCGTTGGTTGGGCAAGCAACACGCCGGTTTGGAGCTCCATGGGATCGAACTTCCAGGGCCGGCGGCCGAACGCGCCGCCCGCGTTCCCGGCCTTGTCCTCCATTCCGGCACGCTCAATACCACGAACTTCGAGGACGCCTCATTCGACGTGATCAGCCTCGTGCATGTCATCGAGCACCTTCCAGATCCAGCCGCTGCGCTCGATCGGCTTGTCCGGTGGCTGAGACCCGGGGGAAGACTCTTCCTCGCGTTTCCCAACTTCGAAAGCTGGCAGGCAACCTGGTTTGGCACCGACTGGTTCCACCTGGATCCTCCCCGACATCTCACCCTGGTGCCCCCCAGATCGGTGATTCGCCGAATGCAGACAAGCGGCTTGAAACTGATTCATCAGCGTCATTGGTGCCCGGAACAGAACCTATTCGGCTGGATCCAGAGCGCGCTCAACGCCTGCGATCGTCACCGTAATTTTCTTTACGAGAGGCTCAAACGCAACCGGGGCTATCACGCGGAGCGTACGATCGCCCCTGCAGTCCACCTCGCAGCGGCCGCCGCGCTGACGATCCCGTCCCTGCTGCTCGATGCCGCCGCCGCCGCCTTTCGCTCAGGAGCCACCGTGGAGCTCACTTTTCAAAAATCTCCCTCCGACCATGTATCGTAATCAACGCATCGCGGTAGTCATGCCAGCTTACAATGCGGAACTCACCCTCCGCGCGACCTACGACGAGGTCCGGGACCAGGGCATCGTGGACGACATCATCCTCGTCGACGACGGCAGCAAGGATGGAACGGTCGCGCTCGCTCGCAGCCTCCCGGGAGTCACGGTACATGTCCACGACCACAACCTCGGCTACGGCGGCAACCAGAAGACCTGCTACCGGCTCGCGCTTGCGCGCGGCGCCGACATCGTGGTCATGGTGCATCCCGATTACCAATACACGCCGAAGCTCATACCGGCGCTGGTCAGCCTGATTGCCAATGATCTCCACCAGTTTGTCATCGGCTCACGCATCCTCGGCGGTTTCGCCCTCCAGGGAGGGATGCCCTGGTGGAAGTATGTCGCCAACCGCTTCCTCACCGTCGCGCAAAACATGCTGATGGGCGCAAAGCTGTCGGAATACCACACCGGCTACCGCGCCTACTCCAGGCGTCTGCTCGAACAGATGCGATTGGACCAGCTTTCGAACGACTTCATTTTCGACAACCAGTTCATCGCTCAGGCGCTTTGGCGGGGTTGCATGATTGGTGAGGTCAGTTGCCCGACCAAGTACTTCGCCGAGGCCTCGTCGATCAACTTCAAGCGCAGCGTGATCTACGGCCTGGGCTGCCTGCGTGTCGCGCTTCGCTATTTTCTCAGTTCCAAACTGGGCCTGCCAGTTCCGCGCTACCTCGCAGCGGACTGAACTCCCGGGTTTGCCGTGGCGGCCTCGATCATGGTCGACTGCTTCAGGGCGGAAATAGGTATTTCCCTTAACAATACGCTTCGGATCATGCGGTAGCTCGCCCTCCAGTCGGTTTCCGACGGCAAAAGCCGCAGCGCCCGGTTCAGCACCACCTCCGCCTCGTCGTTCTGGTTCTTGTGGAGAAGCACCAGGGCCAGCATGTAGTAATGCTGGACGTTGTCAGGTTCGATCTCGATCGCGCGGCGATACCCGGCCTCAGCCTTGTCAAACTTCCCGAGCAGCGCCTGCAGGCTCGCGAGGTTGCCCAGCACCATGGGCCGATCCGACCAGAGTTGGGCCGCGATCTCCGAATAAAGCTCGGCCGATTTGAAGTAGTTCAAATTAGTCAACGTGGCAGCGAGGTTCACCATCATGGTGTAGGAGACACCACCCACCTCGAGCGACCTCCGGTAGGCGGTCTCTGGATTGCGCCAGAGCATGGTGTACGCGTAGGCATGCACGCCCATTCCAACAGCGAACGTGTACACCAGGGCCGCAAGAGCCGCACGCGGAGAACGGCAGGACTCGATTCGCACCCCGTCAAAATACGCCCCCGCCATCAACAGCAGTCCAATCATCGGCACGTACATGTATCGGTCTGCGTGGCTTTGACTTCCTACCTGCACCAGTCCGATCACCGGCAGCAGGGAAATGACAAACCAGGCCCAGCCAAACGCGACCATTGGTGCGCGACGGGCTTGCAGCGTGGCCCAGAGGGTTCCACTTGCGGCCAAGAGCACGCCGACCAATGCCAAGGGCCAGTCAGGCGATTCCTTCATGGGATAGAAGAGGCAAAGGTCCGCGGGCCACAGGAACGTGCGAAGGTAGGTGGCGAAGGCGGCCAGGGCGTTCGCACCCCGGGACAGAATGGGTATGCTTTCCAGTGAAGCCACCGCACCCAGCCGGTTCTGCGCCAAGAACGTCGCGACCGCGACTCCGAGCGCCGCCGCCACCAATGGCAGAATGCGCCGCACGGTTCCCAGGAACCACGACCGCAACTTAATCCAGTCTCGATTCAACACGCTTTCCGGATGATCCCGCCAGAGCACAAATGCCTCATACACCGCAAGCGTGAGTGGCAGTGTCACCCCCATCGCCTTGGCCATCAGGCTCACCGCATAGGCAATCGTCAGCAACACCAAGGTCAGGCGCCGGCCGGTGCCACGCCACTCAAGGTAGAGCAGCACCGTTCCCAGCAGCATGAAGGTGCTGAGCTGATTCTTGCGCTGTGACAACCACGCGACCGATTCCACATTGAGGGGATGGCAGGCAAAGACGAGAGCAAGCGCCAGCGCCAGCAGCCTTGACACCCCCAGCGCCTGCAGGAGGCGAAACACGAGGTAGCTGTTTCCGATGTGCCAAAAGAGGTTTTCGATCATGTGGCCACCGGTTGTGGCTCCAAAGATCTGCTGGTCCACCATGTGACTGATCCAGGTGACCGGATGCCAGTTGGCCGCATCCACATTGGTGAAGGCCCATACGACTCCGTCCCAGGTCAACCCCCGCAGGACCCAGGCGTTTCCCGTCAGGTAGAGGGAATCATCGAATGGAATGGGCCGGTGGCTGGCCACCTGAAGGTAGATGGCGAGGACGGAAAAACCGAGCAGACTCAACGCCAGGACCTCCTGCATCGCAGGTCCTACGGGTTTCTTTGCCGCGGGTGGAGGCCGGCTCATGTGGGTGCGAATGGGAATCCGTCGTTGAAAATGAAGCTCGCGACCATCGCGTCAGGATTTGCCACGTCCTTCACGATAGACAAGCGGAAGTCACGTGATCGTCCCAAGTTCGAATTTCTAGAGCCCGTTTCGCCGCGTGCGATCCGAGACGAAGCCAAAAAAAGGCCGCACCCGGAGGTGCGGCCTGGAATTCAAACGCTCAGGTGAGCAAGCTTACTGCTTCTTGCCTTCCGAGTTGAACGTGACGGTCAGCGCCGTGCCCGTGCCACCCTTGAACTGGGGGTTGGTCATCGTGAAGTTCGTGTCGATCGAGAGGTTCGACGCGGACGCCGTGCCCTTCGAGATGTTCTTCACGTAGTTGCTGAGCGGGCCGGTGACGGCACCGGTCGTGGAGTCGATGGAGAAGGTGATGCTGGTGACAGCAGAATTCTCCAGGAAGTACTGCTGGGCCGCGGACGCGACTTGACGTGCGTCATTCTCCATCGCCTTGCCGATGGAATTGTCACGGACCTTTTGGAACGCGGGAATCGCCATGGCGGCCAGGAGGCCGATGATGACGACAACGATCATGATTTCAACGAGGGTGAAGCCCTTGGACGAACGATGGGTGGTTTTCATATGATAGATGATATACGGTACCGACAGCACGATTGCTTGCGATAGACAATAAGCACAAATCCCGCTGGCTACCGCAAGTCGGGACACCGTCAACGAATTGTAAACTCGGAGTTGTGAGATTTCCCCTACAGCCAGACGTAAAATACCCCAACTTTGACGAAACATTGGCGGATCACGCACGTCATAGTCGGTCAGGATTTCATGCTCGCCACCGCATCAACGACCCGCGTTTTTGTTTCAGTGTTCCGGACATCGCACTGCCGCCTTCAGCCCCTGGGGAAGACCGCGAATGCACCGTGCACCAGCTCAGACGTTTTGAGGCCTCGGGTGACACTGCGGCGATTTCGAATCGACCGTTTGACCGGCGTGTTCGCCGCGCTGTTGGCCTCGGTGATTTCGGTGGTGGCCCCTTCGAACGCCGCCGAACTGCATTTAAGGAATGGTGATCGGGTTACGGGCGAATTGATCAATCGCGTGGACGGCAAGATTCATTTTCGCTCGCCGCTGCTCGGAGACTTGGTGGTTTCGGAAACCGACGCTGCCATCATTGAGTCCGTCGATGTCCCCGTCGAGTCATTGACCGGTCTGCCGCCGGCCAAGGCTAAACCGAAGCCCACTCCCCCAAAGACCACGCCCAATCAGGCGGCGCCCGCGGTGGCAGGAACGCCTGCGGCGCCAGGAACCGCTGTGGCGAAGGCGCCCACTCCGGGCAGTCCGGCAAAACCATCGGCAGGGGCTCCCGAAAAATTGGGGAAGTGGAAGGGTAAAGTTGAGCTGGGATTTCAGCAACAGTCAGGGCGTCAGGACGGACTCACCACCACCGTGCGTGCGGACGCGGAGCGCGAACGAGGACGCAATCAAATCAAGGGAAGCATGCGCTACCTCTACGGTGAGATCAACGACCGCATCAATACCGACCGCGCCGACGCGAGCCTTCGCTGGCGCTATCAGCTTTCGCCGCGGGTGTTTGCCCAGTCGTTGACGAGCTTTCTCACCGACGACGTCAAACAGATCGACCAGAACTATGAACAGAACCTTGGTTTCGGCTACGCGCTGCTCAAGCGGGATCGTCATGTGGTCAACGTAGGAGGTGGCGCAACCGCCCAGTACCGCCAGGCTGTCAATATCGACAACGGCATGGCCCTCCTCGGCGAGGTGTTCCAGGACTACACCTACAAGATCAACGGTCGAATCACCCTGATTCAGGACCTCCTCGCCCAGTACTCTCCGGTCACCAAAGACCAGTACATCCTGCGCAATGGCACTCTCGTCGCCACCTCCGGCGACGTGCAGAACTACCGTGTTCGCTTCAACTCCACGCTCCAGGGCAGAGTGACGGATCGAATCTCGATGAACCTGCGCTTTGAGTACGAATTCGACAACACGATCGCGGACCGGGATGCAAAGTCCGACCAACGGATCAGCAGCTCGCTTGGATACGCGTTTTGATCTGGAGCCCGTAATCGCGAGAACGGGGGCCCGACGGATGCGCCACCCGAATTGCCCGTCACCGACGCTTCGAGGTCGGCGACTTACCCTTCGCCTTCCCCTTCGCTTTTGCCGGCTTGCCGGCGGACCGACCCCGTTTGCCCGCTGAGGGTCCCTTCGCTGACTTGGACTTGCGCCCGCCCGACTTGGTCACCGGCTTCCGCACCACTCGTTTCTTTTTCGGAACCTCGGCCGCCTTGGTTACCACCGGAAGCGGCAGATCTGGGTTGAGGATGTTGGCGACCGGCAGTTCCTGGGCATCCTTCCAAAGATTCTCCAATCGGTATTCGTCGCGCTTCTCGCGGACAAAGAGGTGGATCATGATCTGGTAGGCATCGACCACCGTCCAGCCACTGCCCGGCTCGCCGGAGTCCATTCCGGCAATGCGAGCCTTTCGAGCGTCCAATACCCGCTCCAGTTCGACACGAAGCGCACGCAAGTGAGGCTCCGAAGTCCCGGTCGCCACTACAAGATAGTCGGTTATCGTGGACTGCGCACTGACCCGCAGCACTCGCAAATCAGCCGCCTTCTTGTCGTCCAGCGCCCGGACTACTTCGTTGAGGAGCGTGAGAGTTTGATCGTGTTCAATCACCATGGTCAGCGATAGAGATCGTTTTTGCGGATGTGCACAATCGCCTTGTGCGGGACAAAGTAGTCCAACGACAAACCGAGGCGCGCCCGTTGGCGCAGTTCGGTCGAACTAATTTCCACCAAATGGCCGTCACAGCGGTGCAAGCGAAGGCCTGGAATGGAGGGAGCCACCTTCGCCGGGTGCCCCGGACGCTCAAGAAAGATGAACTCCACTATCCGGGCCAATTCTCCTATCTCTTTCCAAAGGTGCAATTTAGGCAATTGATCTCCCCCGATGATCCAATAGAGGTGGTCCGTGGGAAAGAGCGCCCGGAAATGTCGCGCCGAATCAATGGTATAGCTGGTACCGCCTTTCTGCAGTTCATAGTCGGAGACTTCAAATCGCCTGTCCCACTCGACAGCAGATTGCAACATAGCCCAGCGGTCTGCGGCTGAAGACTGAGCTTCCTGGGGCTTTAGCGGGGCCTGCGCGGCAGGAACGAGGAACAACCGGTCAAGCCGATGCTGTTCGTAGGCGTCCTGCGCCGCGATCAGATGGCCAAAATGTACGGGATCGAAACTCCCACCTAGGAAACCAATTTTCACAAGCCCGCGACGATGAGTGCCTCGGCACCCACTGGGCAAGGATGGGTTTTGGTACCGATCCAGGTGAGAAGGTACACGAACTTCACTCTCGGGCATCGAGAGAAAGAATCTCGGGCATTGACGGAAAATTTCCCTCCCCGTTTCTTCGGGTTCATGAGTGATATTCCCGCGGCGACACCAGCGGTTAAGTACAAACGCATCGTCCTCAAGCTTTCCGGCGAGGTCCTGCGCGGCAAATCGTCCGATCCAATCGACTCCGGAGTCTTGGAACGCATCTGTTCACAGGTGAAGGAGATCCACGCGCTGGGAGTGCAGGTGGGCGTGGTGATCGGCGGTGGGAATATCTTTCGCGGTCTGACCGGGGAAAAACGGGGTGTCGACCGCACCACCGGTGACTACATGGGCATGCTCGCAACCGTGATCAACTCGCTCGCCCTGATGGATTGCCTCGAGAAAATGAACGTCACGACGCGCGTCCAAAGCGCGATTCCAATGAACCAAGTGGCCGAACCCTTCATCCTCCGCCGGGCCATCCGACATCTTGAAAAGGGGCGGGTGGTGATCTTCGCCGCCGGAACCGGCAACCCCTATTTCTCGACGGACACCACCGCCGCTCTGCGGGCCTCGGAAATGCGCGCGGATGTGATTATGAAGGCGACCAAGGTCGATGGCATCTACGACAAGGATCCCAAAAAGTATCCGGATGCGGTCAAGTATGAGGAAATCTCGTTCATCGATGCGCTTCGTCAACGGCTCAATGTGATGGATTCCACTGCATTTTCACTCTGCCTCGACAACAACGTTCCCATCCTGGTGTTCGATTTGAACGACCCCCACGCCATTCGCAAAGCCGTGCAGGGAGAGAAGATCGGCACGCTCGTTCATAATTGAACCGGCCTCGACCCGCAGATAACGCACTCCGGCGGCCGAACCCCGGGCAACGGCCCGGTCGGGCTGCCGCTTCCGACTCGATTACCGGCGCCGATCAGTCAAATTTACTCCTCTGCCCACGCTAACGCTCATTCCCCTATGTCTCACGCACTGCTCAACGAAACTCAGGCGCGCATGAAAAAAGCCCTTGAGCACACACTCCACGAATTCAGCACGATCCACACGGGTAAAGCCAGTCCTGCCATGGTGGAAACCGTGATGGTCGAGGCCTACGGTTCCACCATGCGACTCAAGGAATGTGCTGCAGTCAGCACTCCGGATGCGAGGGTGATTGTGATTCAGCCGTGGGACAAGGGCCTGGCACAAGCCATTGTGAAAGGCATTCAAACGGCCAATCTCGGATTCAATCCCATGGTCGACGGCGGACTCGTCCGAATTCCGCTGCCGGAAATGAGCCGGGAGCGGCGCCTGGAATTCGTCAAGGTGGCACACCGCCTGGCCGAGGAAGGACGAGTCCATGTTCGGAACATTCGCCGCGACATCATTGAGTCGGTCAAGAAAGCCAAGCTTCCCGAAGACGAGGGAAAGCGACTGGAAAAGGACATCCAGACCGCAACCGACAAGTTTATCGCCGAGATCAATCAGCACCTGGCCCACAAGGAAAAAGAACTCACCACCGTTTGATGCCTTCCGCACCGCTGCGGATGCCCGGGATTGTCGCCCGGGACAGGTCCAGAACCTTGCCGGCCGGCGACGTCACTCGGCGCGCAGTCGCACTTCAATCGGTGCCGCACCGTCCGTCACTTGGGCCGCCGTCCGCCGGACACCTCGTGTTGTCATGACCTCACCTCTCATCACCCAACCCCGCCGGGTCGTGGTCAAACTCGGAACCGGGGTGCTCACCTCGGGTATTGGTTTGCTCGACACCGCGCGCATTGCAGCGATTGCCCGCGAACTCGCCGACTTGCGCGCCCAGGGGGTTGAGGTCATCGTGGTCTCATCCGGAGCGGTGGGACTCGGCATGGGGGCGCTCAAGCTCGCCCGGAGGCCGAAGGAACTTTCGAAAAAGCAGGCCTGCGCCGCCATCGGCCAGTCACTGCTCATGCAGACTTGGCAGGCGGCATTCGCCCCGTCCGGCATCACCGTCGCCCAAGTACTGCTCACCCACGAGGACCTGCGCACCCGCGGCCGCTACCTCGGAGTCCAGGAATGTATCCGTCAACTGGTCACGTACGGCACCATTCCGATCATCAACGAGAATGACACGGTCAGCGCCGCCGAGATCAAGTTTGGCGACAACGACACCCTGTCCGCCCTCGTCGCCTCGCTGCTGGAGGCCTCCCACCTCGTGATCCTCTCCACTGCCCCGGGGCTGATCGACATGAAGGGCACCGGTAAAGTGGTGCCCGTGGTGGACAAGATCACTCCCGAAATCGAAGCGATGGCCGGCGGAACCACCAGCGAAACGGCGGTCGGAGGCATGGTGTCCAAGATCACCGCTGCCAAGCTTGCCACCCGCGCCGGCTGCGGGGTTTTCATCGCCAGTGGAGCCGAACCCCGGGTGCTGGCACGGCTTTTCTCGAACTCCGGGGTCGGCACGTTCTTTGTGCCCACCGGGCTGCCTCTCGAAGCACGCAAGCGCTGGCTCGCCTACTTTCAGCGTCCCTCGGGCACGGTGCTCGTCAACACCTGCGCCGTTCCGGTCCTCCGGGATCAGGGAAGGAGTCTGCTGGCGGTGGGAGTTACCGGAGTCCAGGGCCGCTTTGAGGCGGGGGACATTGTGAACATCGCCGGTCCGGACAACCAGGTGTTTGCCCGCGGCAAGACCACCTTTGCCAGCGACGAAGTGTCGGCCTTGGCCGGACTGAAAGGCGACGAAGTCAAGGCGCTCCATCCAGCGCGGAAGCGTCATGAGATCGTTCACCGCAACGATCTGGTGCTGCTCTAGACAGTCCCGCAGCCAAACCAGCCACGCTTAGCGCGTCCGCGGCGACGGTCTTCCTGGTGCCTCCTCGTGCCAGGTGGGCACTCTTCCGGCACCTCTGAGCGCCTGAAACAAGCGCTGGGACAAGGCACGCGCAGTGTTTGCCAAGGGCCACGCAGCACCAAAGCGCCCTCCAGCCGAGAATCAACCAGCGCCAGTTCCCCCACCGCTGCACGCGAGGATCGCAGCCATGAAGACCTACGTGTACCTATCCCTCCTGCCGGAGGCTCTTGTTGCCTCTCATCTGAATCCCGAAGAATTCGGGGCCTATCTCGCGGTGGGTTCCGCCATGCGTTCACGCGGGCAGGCAATCTTTTTCAAGCTCTCTGACTCGTACGCTGCCACCAAACTGGGTGAATCGGGAGTCGACCCGGATTTGGATCGCGGCGATTCGCAACCCCCGCGACGAAGTCGCTATCTCGCCATCTATCGGGTCCTGGAATCAACGCCAGTCTCCGCTCTCGAGTCTCTTCACCTCGCAACCGACGACGGTCGTGTCCTGGCCTTGAAACCGGCAGAGTATGTGCCGGACCCGGGACCACGCTATCACCTTTACCAGGAGTTCTGTCCCGTCACACCGCGCGTGGTAAGCGAATTGGAACCAAGGGAGTTTGCCGCCCACATCACCGACACAAGCCAGCCGGTGTCGCTTCCCTGCCTCGTCTTTGCCGAGCTCCGTCTCGAGCGTCTTGGAGACGATCCAGAGGCCAACGGGGTGGATAATCTTCCCTACGTTCACCTTGACCATCTGCGCGATTGCATCCGCGAGTTGCGCACGAAGGCGGGGAAGACGACCAAGACCGTGATCCGCACGCTTCAGCAGGACGTACTGCTCCGAACCATCCAGGGTGGCTTTTATGCCGTCGCGTCCGGCGGAGAGTTCCGTCACTATCCCATGCCGTCCATTGCGGATCTAGAAACACGTCACGCCGCCTGGTGGCGTTCGGCGCAACACTCGTTTGGCGCGTAGGCCGGCCGACTCATCTCGGTGGACTAGAACAGGGATTGATCCGACTCGAGACATTGAGTGGGCTCGAAACCGCTATGCCTGTCCCTCCGATCTACCACCTGAGGCCCGTCCAGCTCCAGGACGCCCCGTGGCTCTGGGAACTCAAGGTGGCTGCGATGGGACCCCACGTCATTCGGACGTGGGGGGCATGGGACGAACCGTTGCAGCGCGCCTATTTCAAGCGCGGCTTTCACCCCGAGGCGCTCCGCATCATCGTCGTCCGGGGAGAAGGTGACGTCGGCCTAATCGAACTGGCCCGACGGGGCAGCGAGCTCTTTCTCGGCAGGCTCGAGATTCTTCCCCGTGCGCAGGGGCGCGGACTCGGCACTGCGATCCTCTCCGATCTCCAGGAGGAGGCCCGGCGGGTGGGCAAACCCATCCGGCTCCAGGTTCTGAGTCTCAATCCCGCCCGACGCCTCTACCTTCGGCTGGGATTCTCGGAGGTGGGAGAAACCGACACCCACGTGCTGATGTCCTGGTCGCCCACCGACCCCACCAGGAAAACAGCCTCGCCTCCCGACGGGTTTGCGTGAGCCTGAAACTCACCCATGGAGTCTGAGAACGAGCCCACGCACCTTCCCGACGGCATTCCACCGATCGATTTTCGGGGACTGCTCAACGACGAACAGTACGCCGCCGTCACCGCTCCGCCCGGGCCCATGCTCGTGCTCGCCGGTGCCGGCTCGGGCAAGACGCGCACGCTGACTTATCGCGTCGCTTACCTGCTCTCCCAGGGCGTACGACCCGGGGAGATCCTCCTGCTCACGTTCACAAACAAGGCAGCCAAGGAAATGCTGCATCGCGTGCAGGATCTTACCGGACGGGAACCGCGCCAGTTCTGGGGCGGCACCTTTCACTCCCTCGGCCACCGCGCACTCCGGCTTTACGGCGAAAGCGTGGGTCTCTCCAAGTCCTTCACCGTTTTGGACGCCGACGACTCGGAATCGATGCTCAAACACGTGGTCGACGCCGAGGACAAGCTGTTCTTCAAGGACAAGACCAATCCCCGCCCGGGACCGCTCTTCAGCGTGCTCTCCCTGGCACGCAACACCCAGCTCTCGCTCGCCGAGACCGTCGACAAGCATTTTCCCCAGTACAAGGAGATCGCCGTGGCACTTCCGACCTTCGCCGCCGCCTACGCGCGCCGAAAACAGGAACAGAATGTCTGCGACTTCGACGATCTTCTGGAACGCTGGCTCGATCTGCTGATCAAGGACCCTCAGGTTGCCACCTATTTCGCCCACCGGTTCCGCCACGTCCTGGTTGATGAGTACCAGGATACCAATACGCTCCAATCCCAGATTGTCGACCGCATCGCCGCCCACCACTGCCTGATGGCCGTGGGGGATGACGCCCAGTGCATCTACTCGTGGCGCGGGGCGAACTTTGAGAACATCATGACGTTTCCGGACCGTCACCCGGGCACGGTCATTCATCGAATCGAGACCAACTACCGGTCGACACCCGAGATCCTCAATCTCGCCAACGGGGTGCTCCTCGCCCAGCCCAAGGGGCGCCACTTCGACAAGGAGCTTCGTGCCCATCGCGGTCATTCCCAGAAACCATTCCTCGTTCAAGCGATCGACGATCGGGAACAGGCGGAGTTCATCCTCAAGCGGCTTCGCGGACTGACCGAGGGGGAAGGCGTGTCCTTGAGCGACATCGCCGTGCTCTAT
>JAXMHM010000013.1:0-193042 GCA_046346755.1 Opitutaceae bacterium
TCCAGACCGTGAAACAGCGGGGATGGTGGTCGCGACCGTAGTCGTCGGCGGTCAGTTTGCCCTGCGAGTAGTTGGTGCGGCCGAACTCTCCGCCCCAGACCACGAGGGTGTCCTTCAACAGTCCGCGCTGCTTGAGGTCCGTGATCAGCGCCCAGCAGCCGCGGTCGACGTCGGCGCACTGGCGCCGCAGCATCTTCGGCAGCCGGCCATGCTGATCCCAGCCCGGGTGATAGAGCTGAATGAAGCGCACGTCGCGTTCCGCGAGCCGCCGGGCGAGCAGGCAGTTGGCCGCGAAGGTGCCGGGCTGCTTGGCTTCCTCACCGTAGAGCTCGTAGGTGCCGGCGGATTCGCGGGAGAGGTCCATCACGTCGGGCACGCTCGTCTGCATGCGGTAGGCCATCTCGTATTGAGAGACCCGTGACGTGATCTCCGGGTCGCCGAGGCTCTCGGCCTGGTGGGCGTTGAGCTCGGCCAGCCGGTCGAGGAACTTGCGCCTGGACGGCGCCGAGACGCCGTCGGGATTGCGCAGGTACAGCACCGGGTCGCCGCCCGAGCGGAACTGCACCCCCTGGTGCACGCTGGAAAGAAAACCGTTGCCCCAGAGTCGCGAGTAGAGCGGCTGGTCGATGCGGTCCTTGGAGATCAGCACGACGAAGGCGGGCAGGTTCTCATTGGCGCTGCCCAGGCCGTAGGAGAGCCACGAACCCATGGACGGCCGGCCCGGCAGGCTGTGCCCGGTCTGGAAAAAGGTGATGGCCGGGTCGTGGTTGATGTGCTCGGTGTGCATCGAGCGGATGAAGCAGAGGTCGTCGACCATCCGGGCGGTGTGGGGCAGCAGCTCGCTGACCCAGGCGCGACACTGCCCGTGCTGGGCAAACTTGAAGGCGGAGCCGGCCAGGGGATAGCTGGCCTGGTGGGCGGACATGCCCGTGAGACGCTGGCCGCCGCGCACGCTTTCGGGCAGGTCCTGGCCGTTCATGGTGTTGAGCAGCGGCTTGTAGTCGAACAGGTCGTGCTGCGCCGGCCCGCCGGCCATGAAAAGATAGATGACGCGTTTCGCCTTGGGCGCAAAGTGGGGCTTGTCGAGGACGCCGTGCAGCAGCGAGGACCCCGCGGCCGGGGCGGCCGTGGCGTTGCGCTGCAGGAGATTCATGAGGGCGAAGCCGCCCACACCCATGGCGAACTTTCCGAAGAAATCGCGCCGGGACATGCCGAAGTTGACGTGGTCACAGAACATGGCGGACAAAAGGGTCAGGGGTTAGCGGCGCATCACGGTCTCGTCGAAATTGAGCAGGGCCTTCGCCACCATGCCCGCAGCGGCGCGGACCGCGGAAGGCAGCGTGGCGTCGGTCGAGGTGGCGCCGAAAGCGTTGAACTGGTTCGCGGCGGCCTCGTCGGCCTGGAAGAGGGCCAGCTGCTCGTCGTAGAGCGAGCGCAGGATCTCACGCTCACGCTTGTCCGGGCGGCGGCCGGTGACGAGGCGGAAGCCCCAGGCGATCCAGGCATCCGGGGTGGAGCCGCCCTCCTTGAGCATACGCTGGCCGACCAGCCGGGCCGCCTCGACCACCTGGACATCGTTGAGCAGGGCGAGTGCCTGGAGCGGGGTGCTGGTGCTCTGGCGGCGCACGGTGCAGACATTGCGCTCGGCCGCATCGAAGAGCATCATGCTCGGGGGCGGCACGGTCCGCTTCCAGAAGGTGTAAAGGCTGCGGCGATACAGGTCCTCGCCCTCGCCGACGACGTACTTCGGCTTGCCCATCGCGATCTCCTCCCAGAGCCCAGGCGGCTGGTAGGGCTTCACGCTGGGTCCGCCGATTTTTTCCACGAGCAGGCCGCTGGCCGCGAGGGCCTGGTCGCGCAGCATCTCCGCCGACAGGCGCCGGGCGGGACCGCGGGCGAGGAGCTGGTTCTGCGGATCGCGGGCGAGGAGCTCGGCGGACGCGACGGACGACTGGCGGTAGGTGGCCGAGAGGGCGATCTGGCGGAGGGTGCGCTTCACATCCCAGCCATGGCGAATGAGGTCGGAGGCGAGCCAGTCGAGGAGTTCCGGGTGAGTCGGGGGCGAACCCTGTAGCCCGAAGTTGTCGCTCGTCTCGACCAGGCCCTGGCCGAACATCTGTTGCCAGAACCGGTTCACCGTGACTCGCGCGAGGAGGGGATTTCCGGGGTCCGTCAACCAGCGCGCGAGTCCAAGCCGGTTGCGCGGAGCGTGGGCGGGGAACGGCGGCAGCGCGGCCGGTGTGTCGGCGGTCACAGCTGCCCCCGGAGCGTCGTAGGCACCGCGCACCAGGATGTGGGCGGGTTTTGGCTGGGGCAGCTCGTCCATGACCATGGCCTCGGGCACGGACTGGACGAGGGTGTTTTGCGCGACGCGCAACTGCTGGAGGGCCCGTCGCGCCGCAAGCACCGACGGATCGAGGTGGGTGAGGTAGTAGTCCTGCAGGCCGGCGGTCTGCTCCTTCGTCAACGCCGTGGCGGATGCGGTCCAGGCCCGGGTCAGGTCGGACCGGCCGGCCAGGGTGGCGGCCTCCAGCGGGGACACGGCATAGGAGAAGACCGCCAGATCGGTGACGCGACCGCTCTTGAATCCACTGTCGCGAAACCGGTATCCAATCGTCAGATCCGGCTCGGTGCCGGTGTAGGTGATGTCCTTGAAGAGCCCGTCACGGATCACTTCGACCTCGACGGCCTTGCCATTGACGTACACCCGGGTGCCGGAGGCGCGACTGGAACCGTCGTAGGTGACCGTGACGTGCGACCAGCGGGTGAGAGGCAGCGGCTCGCGCGACACCACCTTGAGCGAGGCGCCGGGCCAGAGGTAGTGGAGGCCGAAGGCCACCCGGCCGTTTTCGAGCAGCAGTTCATAGCCGCGGCTGCCGGCATCGGCGGGCGCCTTGGAGTGGTGCACCACGACAGCACGGGCGGCCGGTGCGGCGGGCGGTTGCAGCCAGAGTGAGAGGGAGAATGCGTCGGTGCGGCTGAAATGACCGACGCCGGGAAAGGTGAAGCCGTTTTCACCGGTCAATTCGGCGGCAGGTCCGAGGTCGGTCTCGACGATGCGGGGCGACTCTTCGGCGCGGCCCGGTTTCTGGGCGTCGACATCGTTGGCGGCAAAGCCCTGTTCGAGCGCGTCGAGGCGATAGTAGGCGTCGGGACGGGGTTGAGGCGGCGCGGACGCCCGTCCGTTACGAAGCCAGGACTGAAAGCCGGTTTTTGCCGAAGTCACCGCGGCCTGCAGGGCAGACTCCGCCGCGGCGGTTTCGGCGCGGAGTTTTTCGAGCTGTGCATCCTGCTCCGGAGTAGTCAGCAGCAGCGTGGGCACCGGCATCGCATTGGCGAAACCCGTGTAGGAGATCTGGCCCGCTTCATCGATGTTCTGGAAGAAGGCGAACAGCGAATAGTAGTCGCGGGCCGTGATCGGGTCGAATTTGTGATCGTGGCAGCGTGCGCACTCGAAGGTCAAACCGAGGAAGGCGGTGCCAAAGGTGGCGACGCGATCGGCGACATAGGCAACGCGGTACTCCTCCTCGACGATGCCGCCCTCCTCGTTTTGGTTGTGCAGCCGGTTGAAGGCGGTGGCGAGACGCTGCGTCTTGGTCGCCTGGGGGAGCAGGTCACCGGCCAGCTGCCAGGTGGTGAACTGATCGAATGGAAGGTTTTCGTTGAAGGCCTGGATCACCCAGTCGCGGTACGCCCACATGGCCCGAGGCCGGTCCATCTGGTAGCCGTGTGTGTCTGCATAACGGGCGATATCCAGCCACTCCAAGGCCTGCCGCTCGCCGTAGCGGGGTGAGGCGAGCAGCCGGTCGACCACCCGTTCGTAGGCCTGGGGCGAGGTGTCTGCGACAAAGGCGTCGATCTCGGCCGGCGTCGGAGGAAGACCCGTGAGGTCGAACGTGATGCGCCGCAACAGGCGCTCGTGCGACGCTTCCGGGGCGGGTTGCAGGCCTTCCTTGACCAGGCGGGCGCGGACAAACGTGTCAATCGGCGAGGCCTCCGGGGTGGTGACCGCGGCGGGAACTGCCTGCGCCTGCGCGAGCGGGGTGAAGGCCCAATGGGCTGACCAGGGTGCACCTTCGGTGACCCACCGCTCCAGCACTGAAATTTCAGCGGGCTTGAGTTGGCGCACCGCGTCGCGGGGCGGCATGACTTCGTCGGGATCGTCGCTCTTGATACGGACCACCAGTTCGCTGTCAGCGGCGGATCCCGGGGCGACCACCGTCAATCCGTGCAGAGTGCGGTAAAGTCCCTCCTTGGTGTCGAGGCGAAGCTTGGCTTTGCGCGTGCCCTCATCGGGACCGTGGCAGCGGAAGCACGTGTCCGAGAGGATGGGGAGTACATCCCGCCGGAAGTCCACCGGTCCCGCCGCGGGAGCGGCGCGGAGCGAAACGAGCGTGGCAAGGCCGAGGGGAACGAGAGAGGAGAGGAGTCCGAACCGGGGCACGCCGCCAGCGTTGGTCCCGAACCAGCAGGGGCCAAGGAGAAAAATCGGCCCTGAGCAAACCCGTGCGCAAACGACTGCGGTGGAGCGTATCGCCGTCCCGAGGCAAGGTTGGACTACCGGACGAGTTCGCCTTCCCAGGCAGAAAGGGACGGCAGGGTCCGGATCGGTCCCCGGACGCGCCAGTCAGGGCCCACCGGTGTGAGCGAGACGGCGAGGCGGAGATCCGAGGGAGTGGGCTGGCTGCGGAGCGTGAAGAACAGTTCGCTGAAGCCCTTGTTCTGGCGTTCCGCGGAGGTGGGAGGCTTCGCGTCGCGCACCTGAAACTGTGCGTTGACCGGCGCGAGTAGTTCAACCCGCAGGGTGCGTCCCTGTTGGGTGAGGGTGGCGATGCGCCCTTCGCTTTCGAGGGTGACCTTTGCTTCCGTGAGCAGGCGCCAGGTGAGGGAGACACCGGCGGCGAGACCGTAAGCGTCGTCCTGGATCAGAACCTGTTCCCGGTCGATGAGCGCGACACCCCGCAGCAGGCGCTCCGCCGCCTTTGGATACACGGAGGTGAGATCGGCCACCGCGTGGGCGCGTTCCGGGGAGGAGAGGAAGCGCACCAGCGGAGCGGTGGCGCGCGGATCCTGGAGCCGGTCGTCCGGAGTGACCGTGGAGTGGCTGCGGTTGTTCAGGCGGTAGTACGACCAACGTTTGGCTCCGAAGTAGGCGGGCAGGTTGTAGTCGTCCGGACCCAGGTCGTGCGACCAACGCACGCCGTCGGCATCGAGGACAAAGGATCCCAGGTCGAGATGGGAGTGGTTGACGGCGTTGCTGCCGCCTTTGAAACCGAGGAAGACGGCCCGCGGATTGCCCCAGGCGCTGCGGAAGAGGGCGAGTTCCGCCGGACCGCCGAAGCGAACATCGAGCGGTGCGGTCGAGGCGGGTACGGCACCCGGGAGCGATGGGAACCAGATTGCGTGCAGCGCGGCGAAGCGGTCGTTTTCGCCGTCGCTCCGGCTCTGACCCAGCACTGCGGCGAGCCCCCCGCGACTTTGTGCCCGCGCCGTGGGCAGGTCGAAACGCGTGGCCAGCCAGGTGAAGGCGGGTGAGGGCCCGATGCGTGCGCCGCCATCCGCGTGGTTGAATAAAAGTCCGATCGGCCCCTCGATGTACAGGCGATAGACGGCGGCCCGGTTGAACGCCGGAAGCTTCGAGAGCCCGAAGTCGGTGCCGAGCGCGGACTCGAGGAGGGCAATCCCCAGGACGTTGTAGGTCGTGCCGTACGTCCAATACCCGGGGCCTTCCGGGTAGGCACCGTCGGGTTCGTAGGCCTTCATCGCGAGCGGCAGGGACCGACGCACGCCGGCGATGACGGTGCGGGCGAGGTCCGGTTCCTCGTCGGCGAGCGCGAGGGCGGCGGCGAGCAGGCCGGCGTTGCAGACCTGGTTCCAGTTGTGGTGGGCGACGACGAAGTTGAGGCGTTTGTCCTCCGGGCGCGACGGGGCGCCGGTGGCTCCGGGCCGGCCGTAGGCCGCCTGGGCGAAGCTGAGTGCGTGTTGGACCAGCGCACCACGCACCACGGCGCGTTCCGTGTCACTGAGATGCGAATACAACCAGTCGTAGCCGAGCGCGAGGGCGGTGGCCATCTCCGCCACGTCGAGGAAGTGCGATGGGTTCCAGTCGGGGAAGGCGGCGGCGGTCACCATTTCCTTCACGGCCCGGTCGGCGAAGCGGGCGTCCCCGGTCAGGCGAAAGGCGAAGGCACACGTCAGCACTCGCCGCACGCAGGTGCGGGACTGGTCGAGGAGGCGCGGTCCCTTGAGCACATGGACGATGGGCGGACTGGAGAGGTCGGCCTCCGCGAGGGCGATGACCTTCGCGTGCACCTTGGCGCGCAATGGGTCGGATTGCGCGGCGGTCACGGCGGCGGAGAGGTCAGCGTCGGTGCAGAGTAACCGGGGATGGCCGGTACGCAGGGTGGACAGCGGATCTTCGGCGGCCGTGCCGGCCGCGGTGCCGATGGCCCAGAGGAAGACGGAGAACAGGAGACGTCTCATGGGAAAGTTGGCTTAGGCAAGATCCGGGCGGATTAATCACGAATTCCGCGATTGCGCAGATGCGTCAATTGAAAGATCCGAGCGTGGGAACCACCTACGTTTCAGCTGGAGGTGGTCCCGCAGTCGCGGGAAGGCCGCGACGGGACCGACTGGTCCCGCTTCCGTTGTCCGATTTCTTCACGCAACGCCAATCCCCGCGGGGTCGGCGACCCCACCTCCAACGGACACAGCCCTGGGATAGTGCTCAGGTTGACGCGCATGCGCAGTCCCGGCGCGTGTCTCCACGTTGCAAGAACCGGAGGAGGGAAATGCGAAGGGGGCCGTGCAGATGCATCAGGAACTTCGTCGCCGACGGCGCTTCCGGCGCCCCGCGGGAGTCGCGTCAAGGCAAGCGTGACAGTCGCGAGGGACATTCTGCCAGTCAGGCGTGGGAGGGGGTGGTGGTAAACGAGGAAAAAGGGGAATCTCGCGTGGGCATACTTCGACGGGGATAGAGGCGTTGGGCGGAAGGCGGTCCCTCGGTTCAGGCGGCTGGGGTGGAAGCCGTTGGTCAGATCGGCCGGGAATCCCAGCCGGTGTGCATTTGGGTCGTCGGCCGCGGGGTGGCCCGGAAGAAGGGCCACCGGCGGGATGGCGGATGCTTGCACCGTCGGGTGTTCCCTGCAGCGTGGATGCATGAAATCCCCTTTTCGTTGGTTCTGGTGCGTGAGTCTGTTGTTGACCCTGCTGACGGCGGTGAGCCGCGGAGCTGAGATCATCGCTGTCAGCCCCGCGGAGGCGGCGAAGCGGGTGGCGGCGGGCAAGGCGGTGCTGGTGGACGTGCGCGAGCCCTCCGAGTGGGCCGAGTCCGGGGTGGCGGCGCCGGCGGTGTTGCTGCCGATGAGCGACCTCAACGGAGACCGCAAGCTCTGGAATCCCTTCCTCGAGAAGGAGGCCGGCAAGGAACTGATCCTCTATTGTCGCTCCGGTCGACGGTCCGCGCAGGTGGCGGAGAAGCTGGCGGCGGAAGGCAAGACCGTGGCCAACGCCGGTGGATTCAAGGACTGGCAGGCGGCCGGCCTTCCCGTACGGAAGGCAAAGGAGTAGGTCGGGATGGGCGCGCGAGGTCGCAGCGTCGGGGTCTCACGCGAAGTCGCAAAACCGATCCACTCGACAACGCTCAACGCTGAACTCTTAACGCTGAATGCCTAATTGGTGCGACCAACGTTCCGGAAGGTTCTGAGAAAAGGACAGGTGTTGCGGAGCTACCTCCTCTCCGAGGGCACCTCTTCGGAAGCTTCCAAACCTTTCGCCCCTTGGCGGCTTCGCGTGAGCCTGGGCTGGGTGAATGGGTTCGGATCGCGTGAAAAAGTGCGGGGTGCGCCGGCTTTTTCATAAACATTCATTTTGTGCTGGGCCGGAGAGGCGGGAGGATGGGGTATGTTTTCCCCAATTGTGCGTGGCTGGAGTGTGGTGGTGTTGGCGGCAACGACGGCGTGGATGGCGGGAGCGGGCGCGCCGGCGCTTCGTGCGGCGGAGCCGGCCCCGGGTCGCGTGGTCGACTTCCGTTATGGCATCCCGACGTGGCATCAGCCCTTGGGTGTGCCGGACGACTGGCACAAGCCACTGGCCAATGAGCGGGGCGCCCTGCTTTACGATTTTGGCCCGGGACCGTATGTGCAGCCGCTGACCACGGTGGAACTGGGTGCGGAAGGGCAGGCGTTGACGGTGGTGAGCCAGGATTGGGTGGAGTCGCCGCGGACGCCGGCCGTGCGCACCCGGTTGCAGCGCGACGGGGCCACGGTGGAGCTGACGACGCTGGCGGTCGCTCCGGAGAAACCCGCCGTTTCCGAGGGCCGCACCGAACGGTGGGAACGGTTGGATGGCATCAGCGGCGCACCCGACTGGGCGCGCACCACCGGGGCAATTTCCCCTGAATTTCGCAATGTGGCCTGGGGCGTCAACCGCCCGGTCCGCTATCGCTTTCGCGTCGAGCCCGGTGCCGCCAAGCGCGTCATGCTGGGGTTCAATGAAAGCTATAAGGTGCGGCTCTGGGACCGGACCACCGACATGAAGGTTGAAGGTGCGACCGTGCAACGCGTCGACCTCGGGCTCAATGCCGAGCTGAACCATCCGCAGGTGTTTCTCTTCGATGCGAGTGACGTCGACCGCAACGGCTGGATCGATGTCACGATCTTTGCCGTGATCGGCCGAGATCCGAATACGACCCTCGCGACCATCGCCGTGTATCCCGCGGGCATGACCCTGTTTCGCGCCGATCTCGTGGCTGGATCCAAGGGGACTCAGGATCGGGCGGAACTGCGCATTCCTTGTGGTGTGGAGGCGCGCCGCCAGGAACCGCGCATCGACCTCGTGCATGCGCGGTACACGGGGACGGTGCAGCCGTCGCTCGTCTTGAAAACGAGGCGTCCGGTGAGCGTCGGATCCGACGGCGTGGTGAATGATGACGTCGGGCCTTTCCTGGTCACTCAGCCGCGCGCGACCGAGGTGAAAACGACGGAGACCGGCCTGCGCCTCGTGTTCCCGGCCGGCACCCCCGAAGTCACAGCCTGGGTGCTGTCGGGCCGTGCGGACGCGTCCACGGTGACCCAGGCCCGAACCCTGGGGGTGAATCAGGCGCTCGACCTGCACCGCAAGCGCTGGGCTTCGTATGCGATTCCCTATGGACACATCACGGTCGCGGATCCCCAGATCCAGCGCATCATCGATTCCTCGATCCGCACCTTGTATCAGGCCCGTGAATCCATCAACGGCCAGGCGCAGTTCAACTCGAGTTTCACCCTGTACCGGGGACTCTGGGCGGGTGATGCGAACGACATCGCCGAATTGGCGTCGATCCTCGGAGATTCGCCGGCGGGTCGCGAGACACTCGGGCTGCTCTGGGATTTCCAGGACGAAAGCGGATTGATCGACGAACTGCCGCCGCTGCGGATTTTCCGGGGGACGCCCCAGGTCATCCTCGCGATGGAGCGGGATGCTCAGATCACGGGCAACTGGGATTTTGTGCGATCGCGCTGGGAGCAGGTTCGCCGTGGCAACGAGGCCCTGCGCCAGCTCCGCGAGCAGACGCTGGCGCAGCCGGATTCACCCGTTGCGGGATTGTTTCCGCCCGGCTTCAACGACGGCGGCATCCTCGACATCACCTCCGAGTACTCGTCGGTTTATTGGGTGATGGCCGGGCTGGAGGCATCGCAACGCATGGCCAAGCGGATTGGACGTGACGCGGATGCCGCCTCCTATGCTGAGTTTGCCCGAAGCCTGGAGGCCTCGTTCAAGCGTCACCGCCAGCGCGACCTGCGACCGGACGCGAAGGGCAATCTCTATCTCCCGGTGCGCGTGAACGTGCGCGGTGAGGACCCGATTCCCTCCCTCGCCCAGTGGGCGGTGGTGCAAACCCACGTCTTTGCGAACTGGCTGCCCCTCGATGGCGAGTTTGCGCGCGGCACCTACGGCATGCTGGTGGCGGCGGAGAAACAAGGACTGCCCGCGAGCACGGGCTGGTTGCCGGACGGCATCTGGGCCGGTTATGGCGGTCTGTTTGGCCATTTCACCCTGGTGATGGGTTATCCCGAGAAAACCGCCGATCAATTGTATGCGATTGCCAACCACGCGTCCCGGCTCGGCACCTGGGTGGAGGAGCAATCGGTGGTCGGCGCGCCGCTCAAGCTGGCGGGTGACCAGCCGCACTGCTGGGCGGCGACGATGTTTGCGCGACTGGCCGGCTTCATGCTGGCGCATGATCGCAGCGACACCCTGCACCTCCTCGCCAGCGTGCCGGCGGAGTGGCTTCGGGCCGGGGCCGTGAACCGTCTGGACAAGTGGGGGACGGGGGCCGGCGCCGTGACGCTTTCCCTCGAGGTTACCCCTGACGGCAAGACCGCGCGCCTGCGGATTGCACCGATTGTGCGCGCCGACAAGACCATCCGGGTGGTGTTGCACACGGACAGCCTGGCGCGGGCCGGATTCGCGGAACCTGCGGGTGCGGTGGGCGGCCGGCTGGAGCTCAAGCCGGGGCAAGCCTTCGAGGTGGACCTTTCACGTTAGGACGCGCATCGTCTGTCCGTGGGCCCGCGCCCACCGACGAACGCGCTTTGTTATGGAGCCACGCATCACCATCATCACCCTCGGGGTCGCGGACCTTCCGCGGTCCCTTCGCTTTTATCGGGATGGTTTGGGATTTCCCACCCAGGCCAAGGAGGGCGATCCCATTGCCCACTTTTCCACCCGGGGAACCTGGTTCGGTTTGTATCCGCTGGAGAAACTGGCCGAGGACATCGGTCCGCAGGTCGTGCCTTCACACGGCTTTTCGGGGATCACCCTTGCCCACAACGTTCGGACCAAGGAAGAAGTGGCCGCGGTGCTGGCGCAGGCCGAGCGGGCCGGGGGCAAGATCGTGAAGCCGGCCCAGGATGTGTTCTGGGGTGGCCATAGCGGCTATTTCACGGATCCGGATGGTTACCACTGGGAAGTGGCGTGGGCTCCGTTCTTTCGCTTCGACGAGGCGGGTCACCTCCTCTCGTGACAGAGCCTGAGGATGCGCCTGGACCGGCCTGTGGATACTGTCGCTGAGACGATTTGAATTCGTTTTTCAGAAATCTCCGAGTCGGGCTTGAACGATCCAGCCGCCCTGACAACGTGAAGCGTCCCTTCGTCTGCAACCCCAACCCACCAGGAGTACTTTATGGCGACAGCATTGGTGCAGCCCTACCTTTTCTTCGGCGGCCGCTGCGAGGAAGCGCTCGCGTTTTATGAGACGGCGATTGGCGCCCAGATCGAGATGCTCATGCATTTCAATGAGAGTCCCGAACCGCCGGCTCCTGGAATGGTGCCACCCGGATTTGAAAACAAGGTCATGCACGCCAGTTTCCGGGTGGGCGAGACGGTGTTGATGGCCTCGGACGGTGACGGTCCGAATGCAAAGTTCGACGGATTTTCCCTCTCCCTCGCCGTGCCCAGCGAAGCCGACGCCCATCGGGTGTTTGCGGCGCTGGCGGACGGGGGCGAAGTGCAGATGCCGCTCAGCAAGACTTTTTGGTCGCCCTGCTTCGGCATGGTGGCGGACCGTTTCGGCATGGGCTGGATGATCTCGTTGCGAGCCTAGAGCGCGCGGACGGATTCGACCACGCAGGCACGCGAATGAACCCAGGTTCCGCAGGGGCACGCGTGCCCCCTGTCACGAGATCGTGACTTGGCGTCCAAGCTCCGCCAGGGCCGTGGCGTCATAGGCATCGGCAGGCGAACGGGTCAGTGCTGCCAGGGACGTGGCGGTGGCGAACCGTGCGCGCGCGGCCGGGTCGATCCCGCGCAGGTGGGCGGAGACCGCCCCGGCCACCATGGCGTCGCCGGCTCCGACGGTGCTGCGGACGGCCATGGTCGGGGGCCGGGCGTGCAGAACGTGTTCGGCCGTCACAAACCAGGCTCCGGATTCACCTTGGGACAGGATCACCTCGCTGATGCCAGGCGAGAGCAAGCTGCGCGCGGCTTCGACCTGCGCGGCGGCGGTGTCGAGCGTGCGACCGAGCAACTGCTCGAGCTCATGGCGGTTGGGTTTGATCAAGGTGGGACCGGCGGAGAGGGCGGCGCGCAGGGGTTCGCCGCTGGTATCGAGGGCGACCCGTACCCCCCGGCGGCGGAGCTGCCGGATCAGGTCGGCATAGTAAGTGACAGGTACGCCCGGAGGCAGACTGCCCGCCAGCACGCACCAATCGGTGGTCAAGCCAAGCAGCAGCGATTCGATCTGTTCGAGGGCGGTGCCGTTGGGAGCCAGGCCGGGGAGATTGATGTCGGTGGTTTCGAATCGATCCGGATCAAACACCTTGATGCCAAGACGCGTTGCGCCGGTGATCCGCACGCAGGCGTCATGGATGCGGTTGCTGGCGAAGAGAGTCTTGAAACTCCCATCGTTTTCATCGCCCAGGATGCCCGTGGCGGCCACCCGGTGGCCGAGTTGGGCGAGGACGAAGGCCACGTTGATGCCTTTGCCGCCGGCGCGTGACTCCTCGTGAAGCACCCGGTTGACGGTGCCGGCTGTGAAACGTGGAATGGTCAGGGTGCGATCGATGGCCGGGTTCAAAGTCACCGTGACGACTTCAAAGTGTTCGGCAGAAAGAGCGGGCAAAGGCATGGGAGAGACGTGGCCGGGCGTCGGGGCCCGTGCGAGGAGGGAACGCTGGAACGGGTCCGGGGTGCAAGCGTGGGTTGTATCCGTGTTGATCTGTGTCCATCCGTGGTTCAAATTCGGTCGAAGAATGAAGAAACCGACGCGTGACGAACACTTTGAGCGCTGCGGGAGGAAGCGTCGCTATCGGTCAGAGGCCGACGCTCTGCAGGCGGCGGCGCTGCTGGGTTTGGAACGTGAACGGACCGCCTATGCCTGCGACCTGTGTGGCCGCTGGCATCTGGCGTCGAACAATCCGGGACGCGAACGCCGACCGACAGCACGGAGACGGAAATAGGGCCCCGTTCTTGGGATTTCCCGAGGCCCCTGTTGGGCGACACGGTCGGGCGCGACGACCAAGGCGTCACCGAAACTGGGCTGAGGGCGTACCGAGGTCGGCCCCTGTACCGGCGGCGGAGCCCGGCAGTCGAACCCGCGGCGTCGATCCCGCGAATGCGGGAACGCCCTCCAGGAGTGCGCCCGCAGCGGGTGAGGGGCGGGCCTGCGGGGCGGGTGTCGGCCCCTGCGGCGGCGCTCGCCTCAATCGGTGGCGAAGTTGGCGTCGGAGGAACGGAGGGCGAAGGAGTCGGGCAGGTTGCGGTCGTCGATCTGGAAGACCAGGGTGTGAGCGCCAGGCGTGACATTGACCGTGAAGCGTTCGCCGCGGGTCACCGGTTTGCCGTCAAGCCAGAGGCCGAGGACCGGTTTTGCTCCGGTGAGCGTGAACGTGACCGCGCCTGGCTGCCGGGGAGTGAAGGACGTGGACAAAAAGAGCCCGCGTCCCCCGTGAGGCTCCCGCATGGCGCCGGCGAGCAGCTCGCGGTCGAGTGTGCCGTTGGTCAGGGCGAGCTGGGGCGACCAATCCTCGAGCGTCGTATCTGAGGCAATAATACGCTCGATGCCGAGGTGCGTGTTGCGGGCGGTGATCTGGTAGGATTTCCAGACCCGGGCCACGCCGCCCTGGGCGGCATCGAAGTCGCCCGGCTTCCCGAGAGAGGAAAGGAACTTCACCAGGTCGCGCAGTTCAGCGGGCGGCAGTCCGTCGACGAGCCCGGCGGGCATGAGCGATCCGAAATCGGTGCGTTTGGCGATGTTGGCCTTGGGGATGGACAGCACCTGATTGTCCGCGGTGCGAAGCAGGATCTCCCGGTCGTTTTCCTTGGCGATCACGCCAGAGAGTTCACGCTGATCGCGGGTGGAGAGGGCGACGGCGTGGTAGCCCTCCTTCGTCTTGGCATTGGGATAGAGCACCGACTCGACCAGGTAGTCGGGGGGAGCGCTCGCTCCAATGCTCGTCAGGTCGGGGCCCACCTTGCCGCCGGCACCGCCAATGGCGTGGCAGGCGATGCAGGCGAGCTCGGTCCGGCGGTAGATCCGTTCTCCCCTCGAAGCATCGCCCTGAGAGAGCGAGGCCTGGGCGAGTGCGCTCAATTCCTTGGCCGAGAGCAGGGCGGTTTGGGGATTTATACCGGCAACCTGCATGAGCGTCTGAACCAGGGCCGGGTGACGTCCTCCTTCACGGGCGAGGCGCAGGGCGAAGCGGGCCTGTTCGGCGGTGAAACCGGATCCCGGCAACGACGCCGCGAGGCGGTCGCTGGCTCCGCTGATGCCGAGAAGCGCCCGCCAGAGCGCCTCGGATTCGGCCGGATCGGCGGTGGCCGTGAGCACGGCGGGCACCTCCGGCAGCGCCTGATCGAGACTGAGGCCGGCAAGGGCCACGACCGCTTCGCGACGTTGGGTGGGAGAGGTGGCGGACTGGACCTTGCGGCGCAGCCCGGTGATCACTGCCTCGCCCCCAATCGAGCGCAGGGCGGTCCAGGCGGCCGCGCGCTCCTCGGCGCTCGCGGCGGCGCTACCGCGATTGAGCAGCGGGTCAATGGCGTCCGGGAGTTTCCACGATCCTGCCACGGCTATGGCCGCCAGGCGAATGGCGCTGTCCGGGGAGTCGAGCAAAGGAATGAGACGCGCCTTCTTGTCGCCCGGGACCAGGCTCCTCAGCCGCGAGGCGTCATTCAGGGCGTTGAGCGCCCGCACCACCGCGGGGGTGGGACTGGCGGAAGCGGTTGCGAAATTGAGCAGGAGCGACAAATCGCGTTCGCTGCCCGACGCGCCGATCAGCTCGATCCAAGGACCGGAACCATCGGCGGGAAGTCCGCGGGTGGCGATGAGTCGGGAGAGTGCGGGCCCTGCCTGGTCCGGTTCGAGTGCGGACAGTGCGGCCTGCAATTGAGCCTCCTTGCCTTCGGGCGACCAGGCGCCGGACTCGAGCGCGGCCAGCCAGGGGCCGGCAGTATCGTTGACCGTCAGCCACACGGCGTAGTCAAGAAACGGATCCATGGTGCGTTCGAGCACGGTGAGGGCGAGGGCGGCGGCCTCGGCCGTGCCCACGCGGCCCAGGGCGCGCACCGCTTCCAGGCGGACCCGGGGATGTGAGTCGGCGATGAGCGGGCGCAGCGTGGCGAGGGAAGCGTCCTGACCCAGAGCGCGCACGGCTCCGGCGCGGATTTCGGCCTGCGGCGACGCGAGCAGCGTGCTGTGCAGGGTCCCGGGGGCGAGGTTGAAGGCCTGATGCATCCACAGGGCGCGGAGTCGCCCCGAGTCCTGGGTTTGGCGGGCGGTCCAGGCGGCCAGTTCCGGGGCGATAGCGGTGGCGCCACGTTCGACCAGCACGCGGCGGGCGGACGCTTCGGTGTAGCCAAGAGGTGAGTTCAGGCGGTCGAGCAGGGCGGGGGTGGGCAGGCGGCTCAGGTTTTCCCGGGGAAGCGGTTTGCTGCCCTTGGGGGCGATGCGCCAGATGCGGCCGTGCTCCTTGTCGCGGCGTGGATCGCGGAAATCGACCTCGCCGTGCTGGATGATGGGGTTGCTCCAGTCGGCGACGTAGAGTGCGCCATCCGGTCCCAGTTTGATATCGATCGGGCGGAACGTGGCGTCGATCGTGCGCAGGAGATCGGGCATTTCCTGGGTGACGTAGCCGGCTCCCTGATCGCTCAGGCGGAAGCGGACCAGCCGGTGGGCGCGGAAGTCGCAGGTCACGACGTCGCCCTGCCAGTCGGCGGGAAAGAGCGGGCTGCGCACGAGTTCAATGCCACAGAATTTCGGATACCGACCCGGGCTGACGCTCTGCAGGGTGCGCCGGGCCGGGGCGAGCGTCAGATAGGTCGCGCCGGGCACGGCCCAGCTCACGCCCTGGAAGCCGGCTCCGTCGGTCACAAACGACTGCCCGTAGGCGTCGAACTGGTGACCCCAGGGATTGATCCAGCCCCGGTAGAGCACGGACATGCGTTGGTCGCGGGGGTCGAAGCGGAACATGCCGCCCGCCTTGAGCCGAACCACCCCGGAGGGCGTTTCGGTGTCGGTGCGGGTGTAGACCGCCTGGTTCATGTAGAGCCGGCCGTCGATCCCCCAGCGCAGGGTGTGGAGATTGTGGTGGGTGTCCTCGGTGCCGAAGCCGCTCAGGACGGTGCGCCGCACGTCGGCCTTGCCGTCGCCATTGGTGTCACGGAAGTGGAGCAATTCGGTGCTTTGAGCCACGTAGCAACCGCCGTCGCCTGGTTCGACGCCGGTCGGGATGAGCAGGCCCTCGGCGAAGACCGTGGCTTTGTCGGCCCGACCGGAGCCGGTGGAGTCCTCCAAGACGATGATCTTGTCGGTCAGTGCCTGTCCCGGCTCGATCTGGGGGTAGACCTCGGAGGCGGCAACCCAGAGGCGACCCTGGGGGTCAAAGTTCATCTGAATGGGCTTGTCGAGCAGCGGGTTCTCCGCCCAGAGGGTCAGTTCGAGTCCGTCGGCGATCTCAAAGTCGGGATGAGGCTGGGGCTTGAGCACGGCCGTGAGATTGCCCACGCGCAGCGGGGCAGCCGGGGGGGCGGCGACCTGAAGGGAACGCAAGGTGGCGATGCGTGCCTCCTCAGCCTGGATGTAGCTGTCAAATTGCAGGACCTCGGTGGCGTTTCGTCCCTGCTCACTCTTTCGGAATCCGAAAATGTAGGCCATGTTGGCCGGGCGGGAGCGATGGAAGAACCACTCGTTCTTGCGCAGGATGGACTGCCGCAACGCCTCCGCCTCCGGACGCTGCCGCCAGGCGCCGGGGTTGCCGAACAGGTGCTCTTCCATCACCTCCGCGAACACCCGGTAGCCGCGGGGTGACAGGTGGATGCCATTCTCCGTCAACGACTCCGCCTGGGCCGAGCCGCTGCGGGCACTGATGAGATCAAAGAGCGGCACGTAGGCCAGATTCCGTTCCCGGGCGAGGCTGGCCACCGACTCGGCGTACCGGGTCAGGTTGCGGTTGTGGTAGGCCGGATCCGGCCAGGGCGGTCCGAGACGCTCATGAGGGATCGGGGAGAGGAGGAGCACCCGGACACCGGGGAGTTCGCGATCGAGCGTATCCAGCAAGCGTTGATACTGCTGACGGAATGCGTCGACGCCGCCCGCCCCGTCGAACGAGCTGGCCATCCCGTAGCCCACGATGACAACGGTGGCGCGCGAGTCCTTGAGTTGAGCCACGAGGTTCTGCCAGCCTTCGTCCGCGGGCTCGCGCCCCGCCTGCTTGAGGCTCAATCCAAACCTCGCCGTGCCCGCCGGAGTGTCGGCGCTCCAGCCGAGGTTTCGAAACGTGACGGAAGCCTGGGGATATCGGCTCGTGAGCATGACCTCGAGCCAGCCGTGGTACTGGTCGCGCTCAATCAGGGTGTCACCGAGGAAGACGACACGATCCCCGTTGCGCAGGGGAAAGGGCGCTGAGGGACCGCTGGTGGCCGCGTGAAGCGCGAGGCTGGCGAGCAGGGAGACAACGACAAACAGGGGGGCAAAGACGAGGCGGGGCATGGAGTGAGGGCCTCCGACAATGAACGTCCCAGGCCGCTCGTCGAGACCGCTCCCGCGCCTTGTTGACCCCCGGTACGGACCTCGGAGGCGCAACGATCCCATTAAACCACGATTCCCGTGGTCACGCCCAAGCGCCAACCTCGATCCAAGCTCGGCGTCCGTTGGAGGCGGGGTCGCCGACCCATAAGCGTTAACTTAAGATTGTGCCGATGCGCTAAGGTGATATGATCAGGGGATGGAATACCAGCTGATGCAAGAGGAGTGGGCAGTGGTGAAGGCGATGCTGCCAAAGGACTGGGAGCAAAGTGCGAGAGAGCAAGGGGCTCTGAAAAGAGCCAGGGGAATCAAGGACGCGGAGGTGCTGCTGAGGTTGATTCTTTTGCACACGGCAGGAGGGCTGTCGCTAAAGCAAGCAGCGATGAGGGCGGAGCAGTTGGGCTTGGCAAGAATCAGCTCGGTGGCGCTGTACAAGCGCTTAAGGGTGGCGGAACCGTGGTTGAGGTACTTGAGTGCGCAGATGGTCGGCGAGATGGCGAAAAGCCTGGATCAGGTGGGAGATAGTCGGCGCAAGTGGCGGTTGCTGGACGGAACCGACATTCAGGAATCGGGGCCAACGGGAAGCAAATGGCGGGTGCACTACAGCTTGCAGTTGCCGGACCTGGCCTGTGATTTTTTTAGCCTCACGGATACAAGCCAGGCCGAATCGTTACGACGACTACCAATCAGGAAGGGGGAGGTAGTAATGGCCGACCGCGCCTACGGCAATCGTGCCGGCGTGGCGCATATCGTGGATGGGGGCGCGGACGTGGTGGTCCGCATCAGTCCGCAGTTGCTGCCCCTGCTCGAAGAGGGAGGTAAAGCCATGGATGTTTTGGCCCGTCTGAGGAGCCTGCAAGGACATGCCTGTGCTGAATGGGACGTTGTCTTTGAAGCAAACCGAAAGAGGTACTCGGCCCGGCTTTGTGCAGTGCGAAAGAGCGCCCTCAACACGCAAAGGGCGCAGAAAAAAGCGCTCAGAAAGTGCCGGTGCAATGGACGCGAAATCAAACCGCAAACGCTCGAACTGGCCGGCTACATCGTGGTGCTCACCACACTGCCGAAAACCGCGTACCCCACCTCCGGGATCCTTGATCTGTATCGTTGCCGATGGCAGGTCGAGCTGGCTTTCAAACGCCTCAAAAGTCTGCTCGCACTAGGCCACGTTCCCAAGACCGACCCAGACTCTTGTCGAGGGTGGCTTCAGGGCAAGCTGCTTGCTGCCCTCCTAATCGATCGCATCCTGCGCCAAGGCAGGTTTTTTTCCCCTTGGGGCTTCCAGTTGTGATGATCCGAGCGTTTGGCGCTGCTACCTAGAAGTCCGAGATTCCGTCCTTGGCATCCTCTGTCCTGCTTTGCCTCTGTCCCACCTGTTAGCCCACAGCAAACACATCTCACGTCGACTGGCTGAGACACGACCTCGTCGCCGCATCCAAGTTCACCGCTTCATCGCTTCGCTCTTAAGTTAACGCTTATGGGTCGCCGACCCCGCGGGGATGGGCGTCGCGTGAAGAAATTGGACCACGGAGGCGGTCCCGGTCGGTCTTTCCGCCTTGATCCTCGCGCAGCCGCTCCACGCTTTGCGTTCGCCAAGGGTCGCGCGTTTCGATGAAGCTGCCGTGTTGTGACTGTGAGCTCTTCCACGCCCTCCCTTTCTTCTCCAGCTTCCTCATCCCCGCTGCCGAACGTGCTCGCCGAGCGGTACGCCTCGCCGGCCTTGCGCGCGATTTGGTCCCCGTCCGGCCGCGTCGGCATCGAGCGCGACTACTGGATCGCGGTGATGAAGGCCCAGCGGGAGCTGGGGGTGTCCATTTCGGCCGCAGCCATTGCTGACTACGAACGGGTTAAGGCAAAAATCG
Organism: Opitutaceae bacterium; assembly: GCA_046346755.1. Classification (GTDB taxonomy): domain Bacteria; phylum Verrucomicrobiota; class Verrucomicrobiia; order Opitutales; family Opitutaceae; genus UBA6669. Next base: position 19,363 of record JAXMHM010000013.1, read on the forward strand.
ACCTCGCCAGCATCGACGCCCGGGAGCGGGCTTCGCTGCATGATGTCAAAGCGCGCATCGACGAGTTCAACGCGCTGGCGGGGCACGAACTGATCCACCTGGGCCTGACCAGTCGGGACCTGACCGAAAACGTCGAACAACTCCAGGTGGCCCGATCGCTGGAGGTCTTCCGCATGAAGACCGCCGCGGCCCTGCTCGCCCTCGGCCGGCGGGCCAAGGAGTTTCGCAGCGTGCTTCTGACCGGACGCACCCACAATGTTCCGGCGCAACCCACCACGCTCGGCAAGCGGTTTGCCATGGCGGGGCAGGAGCTGTGGCAGGCCTATGTTCGTCTGGATGAGCTGACCGCCCGCTACCCGGCACGCGGGTTGAAGGGCGCGGTGGGCACACAGCTCGATCAGCTCACGTTGCTGGGCGGCAATGCGGCCAAAGTGGCTCGACTTGAGCGTCGGATCCTGGCCCACCTCGGTTTCAAACAGGCCCTGACGGCCGTCGGCCAAGTCTATCCGCGCAGCCTCGATTTTGAAGTCGTGTCGGCGTACCACCAGATCGGTGCCGCCGCGGCCAGTTTTGCCACCACCCTCCGGTTGATGGCGGGACAAGGCTTGCTGACGGAAGGGTTTCAAAAGGGACAAGTGGGTTCGTCCGCCATGCCCCACAAGGTCAACGCGCGCAATTGTGAGCGGATTTGTGGGTTTTCGACCCTGCTTTCCGGCTATGTGACCATGACCGGGGCGCTGGCCGGGCACCAATGGAATGAAGGCGATGTCTCCTGTTCCGTGGTCCGCCGGGTGGCCTTGCCCGACGCGAGTTTTGCTCTGGATGGGACCCTCGAGACTTTGCTCACGGTTCTGGGGCAAATGGATATCTTTACCGCGGCGATTGCGGCCGAAAACACCCGCCAGCTGCCCTTCCTCTCCACCACGACCATCCTGATGGAGGCGGTGAAAGCCGGGGCCGGGCGGGAAACCGCTCACGCCGCGATCAAGCAACATGCGCTGGCGACGGCCCAGGATCTGCGGGCGGGCGGCGGCGGGCCGGGGCTGGTCGAACGACTGGCCGGTGATGCCCGCCTGGGGCTGACTCAGGCCCAATTGATGGCGGTACTCACCGATACCCGGCGCTTTGTCGGTGCGGCGCCCCAGCAGGTGGATGCCTTTGTCCGAACCGTGACCCCTCTGGCGCGAAAAGTGAAAGGTGCGGCCACCTACCAACCCGGCAGGCTGCTCTGAGTCACGACGCCCGGTGTTGGCAACCCCTCGTGCTCCGGCTGGGGCACGGGCGCCGCCGGTTTGTCACCCTCCGCGACCGGTCCGGGGGAAATTTGGGTTTGCCAGTGGTGGTGGCTGGGCGTTTCTATGTTCGTTCACGTTCGGTCCAATCCCTTTCACAACACCACTGCCATGGCTGAAGAACTCGTAGGAAATGTCTTGGTGGGCCAATCCGGAGGCCCCACTACCGTCATCAATGCCAGCGTTGCCGGCGTCGTCTCCGAGGCGCTGAACCACGAGTGCATCGAGGAAGTCTATGGCGCGCTGAATGGCGTGCTGGGTATCCTGCAAGAGGACCTGATCGACCTGGCAGCCGAATCCCAGCAGGCCATCCGCGGCCTGCGCACCACCCCGGGCGCGGCTCTGGGCACCGTGCGCTACAAACTCAAGAAACAGGCGGACTTCGAACGCGTGCTGGAGGTCTTCAAGGCCCACAATATCCGGTATTTCTTTTACGCGGGCGGCAACGATTCCCAAGACACGGCCGACAAGATCTCCAAGCTCGCCCAACAGCAGGGTTACGAGCTCCGCGTCATCGGCGTGCCGAAGACGATCGACAACGATCTGGTCGTGACCGACCACTGCCCGGGCTACGGCTCGGTCATCAAGTACATTTCCACGACGGTGCGTGAAATCGCCTGCGACAACGCCGCGATGGGACAGCACGATCTGGTGCAGATCGTTGAAGTCATGGGTCGCAACGCCGGCTGGATCGCCGCCGGCGCCGCGCTGGCGAAGCGCCGCGACCATCCGCACGATCCGCCGCACATCATCCTCCTGCCGGAAGTCGCCTTCTCGGGTGAAAAGTTCATCGAGGACGTGAAACGCGTGCTCAAGCGCGAGCGTTATTGTCTCATCGTCGTGGGCGAGGGTCTGGTCGACGCCGACGGCAATTACGTCGCCGCTGCCGACAAGACCGACGCGTTTGGCCACGCCCAGCTGGGCGGCGCCGCCGAGTTCCTGCAGAGCCTCGTCGAAGAGGGCATCCCGGGCGTCAAGGCCCGCACGGTCAAACTGGGCATGGCCCAGCGTTCCGCCGCTCACATCTCCTCCAAGGCCGACAACGACGAGGCCTTCCTCGCCGGTCAGGCCGCAGTTCAGGCTGCCGTGGAGGGCGAGACCGACAAGATGGTCACGCTGATCCGTGGCGACGGCGACCACTACACGGTCGAAACCGGACTCGCCCCGCTCAGCGACATCGCCAACGGCGTCAAGAAGCTGCCGCGCGAGTGGATCAACGAAGATGGCATTTCCATGAACTTCCAGTTCGTGCGTTACGCCCAACCGTTGATCCAGGGAGAAGTGGCGGTTCCGTTCGAAAACGGCCTGCCCGCGTTTGCCCACCTCGAAAAACGGCGGGTCGACAAGATCCTCCCCGCTTACGAGCTCTGATCGATCGACCGATCGGATTCGTTCCCCCCGTTTCCCAAGCCCGGACTTCATCGTCCGGGCTTTTTTATGCCCAAACCAGACCCACCATCAATCGGAGCGGTCTGTATCCGTGTTGATCCGTCTGCATCCGTGGTTACAACCGCCGCCTGGGAGTTCAGGACTCCAGCACCGAGAATCCCTCCGCCTTGTTGGTGAGCTCCAGGGGATCGTTCACGAGATCGAAATCGAGCCAGGGCGTGCCGTCCGCCTTGAAGATCATCTTGTGACTGGCGCTGCGATTTCCCTGCCAGACGCGATCGCACTGGTGTGGAAGCGTCACCACACTGGGCATCGAAAGCGTGGCGTAGTCATGCGAACAACGCCAGGCTTGGCCCTCCGCCCACGCCGTGGTCATCGCAGGCAGATCGAGCAGCGACACCGGTTCATCGCTCACCGCCCCGGCGCGCCGTGCACCGGGCGCCCCGCGCACCAGCAGGGGCACGCGTACGCTTTCCTCGTGGGGCCAGCCTTTGCGCAGCAGCCCATGGGCACCGTGCATGTCTCCATGCACCGATGTGAACACGACGACGGTATCCCAGCGCAGCGTCTCCACCAGCCGGGTGATGGCGCGGTCCGTGGCCTCGATCTGCGCATAGTAGCCGGACAACTCGGCACGAACCCGGGTTTCGAGTTCTCCTCCACGCGGAACATTGTCACGCAGGACCAGGCTGTCCGGCGCGGGAGCCTTCACGCCGGCGGCGGGAGCGGCATAGGGGGGGTGGGGCGCCTCGAGGCTGACCACCGCGAACCAGGGTGACTCGGGTTGCTCGACGTCCGCGGTGGAAAGCCAGTTCGCAGCGCGGGCGCACACCACATCGCTTTGGTATCCGGCAAACCGTGTCGGTTCTGGCAATCGGGTGCCGTGCAGCCAGGGATCGTTGAGCAGAAAACCACTTTCAAATCCCTCCCAGAACGCAAACCCGCCCCGGTTTTCCGGGGGTACGTGCGTGCGGGCGTGGGCCTCTCCGACCAACGGCGCCAGCGGATCGCGTTTTCCGAGATGCCATTTGCCAAAATAGGCCGTGCGGTAGCCCCGCTCGCCCAAGGCATGCGCCACGGTGCGCGCCGAGGAGGGCAGGGGATCGAAGTAATCACGCACACCGTTGGCCGGGCAGGGCACTCCGGTGAGCAAGGCGGCGCGGGCGAAGGGACCGAAGGGGTGCGGGGTCACCGCTTGGCGGTAGTTGACCGAAGCGCGGGCCAGGGCATCCAGGCCCGGAGTCCGCGCGTTGGGGTCTCCGGCATAGCCCGTGGCGTGAGCCCGCCATTGTGTGGTCAGAATCCAAAGGATGGAGGAGGCGCGGGACACGGGCGGGCGGAGGGTCAGGGCAGGTGACGCTCACACCAGCCACTTCCACCGACCAGGTCAATCGCCGGCCGGCGCGGAAACCTGGGCCGTTCAGGTCGCGCAGACGCGTCAACGTAGCCGCTATCCCGGGGGCGGTGTCCGGTGGAGGTGGGGTCGCCGACCCCGCGAGGATGGGCGTCGCGTGAAGAAATCGGACATCGGAGGCGGGACCGGTCGGTCCCGTCGTCCCGCAGTCGCGGGAAGGCCACCTCCACCTGAACCGCAGGCATTCCCAGAGTCCACTCGTTAAGTTGACGCGCCTGTCAGGGCGCGGGAGCGGGCACCGGCGTGGGAAGATAGAGCGGTGCGTTGGGCCCGAGGGGAATGTCACCCAGTATCCACACGACCAACATCAGCGTCCACCCGATGAGAAATACAATCGAGTAGGGCAGCATCATGGCCACCAGTGTGCCGATGCCGGCGCGGGGTTCGTAGCGCTGGACGAAGGTGAGGATGAGCGGGAAATAACTCATCAGGGGCGTCACCACGTTCATGGTGCTGTCACCGATGCGATAGGCGGCCTGGGCCATTTCCGGCGAGTAGCCGAGCAGCATGAACATGGGGACAAAGATGGGCGCCATCACCGCCCATTTCGCCGAGGCCGAACCCAGCGCCAGATCGATCACCGCGGCCAGCACGACAAAGGCGCCCATCAGCGGAATTGCGCCGAGATCCAGGTGTCGCAGCACCTCGGCGCCTTCGACTGCGAGCACGACTGCGAGGTTGGTCCAGCCGAAGTAGCTGACAAACTGGGCGACGAAAAAGGCGAGCACCACATAACCGCCGATGCTCTGCATCGCCTTGGTCATGCCGTTGATCACGTCGTGATCGCTGCGAATCGTACCCGCGACCACGCCATAGGTCAGTCCCACGACCAGCCCGTAGAGGAAGATAAAGAAGACAAAGGCCTTGATGAAATAGGACTGCAGGACGCCCGGATTGGCTGGGTCGCGCAGGAAACCGTTCTCAGGCACCAGGCCTGCGATGACGATGCCGGTGAGGACGAGGGCCGCCGCGGCGGCGGACCAGAGTCCCCGTTTTTCGCGTGGCGTGAGCGGCACCATTGGCTCCTTCTTCACGGAACCGTCGTAGGCGCCCAGCCGCGGTTCCACCACCCGCTCGGTGATCCAGGTGCCGACGGCAACAATGAGAATGACCGAGACGGCGAGGAAATAGTAATTCGACATCGGCGTCACCGTGTAGGTCGGTTGCAGCAGCCGCGCCGCCTCCTGGGTCATGGCACTCAGCAACACATCCGAGGTGCTGAGCAGGACATTGGCGGCGAAGCCTCCTGACACGCCGGCAAACGCCGCCGCGAGTCCGGCGAGGGGGTGGCGCCCGACGGTGTGGAACAGCGCGGCGCTCAGCGGAATGAGCAGCACATAACCGACGTCACTGCCGGTGTGTGACAGCGTGCCGCAAAAGACGACCACCGCGGTGAGGAAGCGCGCCGGGGTGGTCAGCACGATCACCCGCAGGACCGCACCGATTAGTCCGCTGTGTTCAGCCACCGCCAGCCCGATCAGGCAGACCAGCACCAGGCCGAGCGGGGCGAAATTGATGAAGTTGGGCAACGCGCCCGTGATCATCCGGTGCAGGCCCTCGACGGTGAGCAGGTTGACCACCTGGACCACCTTGCCTGTACCCGGGTGCACCACCTGCACCCCGGCCGCGCTCAGCCAGGCGGAAAGGAGAACGATCAGGCCGGCGAGGAGGATGAAGAGCGTGACCGGATTGGGCAGGGCATTGCCCGCCCGCTCCACGACATTGAGCAACCGTTGCGAGAAGGAGTGGGACTCCCCGGACGTTGAAGGCATGCAGGGACTGAAGGAATTTCCCCGGGGTGGGCAATCGCAATGGCGGTGCAATCGCACGATTCCGTGAGAAGGGCGAACGGTGAAGTCCCGGTGCGGTCAGGGCGTAGTGGAAATTCAGTCACAGTTTCGCTTTGCCTTCCTCCGCGGGGCGACAGGGGCGGCGCGTTTCGGGATCGGCGGAATTGCAACCGGTCGGGCCGGATTCAAGCGACGCTACTGTCCTGGGTGGGAAACCGTACTGGCTGCATCCGGATGCATCCCGCGGACGGACTGGGCCGTTGCTGTGGGTACCTCCCCGTCTGGGCATGTCGCCCCGGCGGGTGAGGGTGCAGTTGATGTTCACACCCTACCTACCATGAAACTTCGCTTCCTCTTCGCTTCACTCGCCCTCTGGGCGGGTTTGTCCGTTGCTTCCCGCGCCGCCGCTCCGGCCGCCACCGTGGTCGACATCGCCGTCGGCTCGCCGGACCACACCACCCTGGTTGCCGCCGTAAAGGCAGCGGGTCTGGTCGAAACCCTCAGCGGCAAGGGTCCGTTCACGGTCTTCGCACCGACGAACGCGGCCTTCGCCAAGCTCCCTCCCGGAACCGTGGAGTCCCTGCTGAAACCCGAAAACAAGGCCAAGCTCGTCGCCGTGCTCACCTACCATGTCGTGCCCGGCAAGGTCATGGCCAAGGACGTCAAGAGCGGCAAGGTCAAGACGGTGAACGGCAAGGAAGCCACCCTTAAGGCTGGCCACGGTGCCGTCATGATCGATGGCGCCACGGTGGTCGCCGCCGACCTCGTGGCCGGAAATGGTGTGGTGCATGTCATCGACACCGTGATCCTTCCGTAAACGGAGACGTAGGATTCGTTCGATTCAACGGATGTCCGTTCCGGTGGAACGGCATCCGTTTTCGGCGTTGACGGCCGGGAGTCCCGGGGTTTTTCGGTGAGCATGATGGTTGGAAAATGGCTCACGCCAAGGAGGGAGACCGGGAGGTGGAGGCCGAGCGGACCTCGCCGGACCGGCCGGCCGGATGCACACCCGCGGTTGGCCCAAGGCTGGAGGGAGGCCGGGTCGTGAGTCTCCTCCGGCTGGCCCAGAGCACGGTCGCCCGGGTGCTGACGCCGGGTTGCTGGGCGGTCGATGCGACCGCAGGGCGCGGGAGTGATACCTGTTTTCTCGCGCACGCGGTGGGACCAGAAGGGCGTGTCGTCGCATTTGACCTCCAGGCCGAGGCGCTGGCGAGCACCCGGGAGCGGCTGGAGCGCGAATCGTTGGTCGACCGCGTGCACCTGGTGCATGCGTCGCATGCCCGCCTGAGCGAGCACCTTCCCGAGCTCGCGCGAGGTCGCCTGGCCGCCGTGATGTTCAACCTGGGCTACCTGCCCAAGGGCGGCTCCCCGTTGCTCATCACCCGGCCTGAATCCACGCTGCTCGCGTTGGAACAGGCCTGCTCCGAACTCAGGCCAGGCGGAGTCCTGAGTGTAGTGAGCTATCGAGGACACCCGGGCGGCGCCGAGGAGGATGCCGCCGTGGCGCACTTCTTCGCGTCGCGTCCGTCCTCCTGGCTCACCCACCTCCATCACCCGCCCGCCCCCAGCGAGACCACCCCGGTCCTGCGGCTCGCCATCGCCCCCGTCCCTGCGGCCGCGCGTCCTCCAAACGATGCGTTGTATTCGCACTCCGCCGGCTCCCGGTACGGGGGAGTGTCCTCCCTGGGATGACCCTGGGTCGGTAAGTTTTGACTCCGGAGGAGTTCTTGAGCGGCATGGGGCATGAGAATTGTCGCACGTTGGGGGCTCCTCTTTCTTGGGCTGGTCGTGGGATTGGCGGCGGCGGACAGACGGCCGATCACGCCGCAGGACCTCTGGGCGATGAAACGGCTGGGAAGTCCGGCGCTTTCGCCCGACGGCAGAACGGTCGTGTTCACGGTCCAGGACTGGTCGATCGAAAAGAACAAGAGCACCAGCAGCCTGTGGGTGGTGGAGGTTGAATCGGCCGCCGTGCGCCGCCTCACGACAGCGGCGGGTACGGACAGCGCGCCGGCGTGGAGTCCCGACGGCCGGCGGATCGCGTTTGTGTCGAAGCGTGGCGACGACGAGGTCGCCGCCCTCTACGTCATTCCCGCGGACGGAGGGGAGGCGGAGAAGCTGCTGGAATTGCCTTATGCGGTGGCATCGCCCCGGTGGATGCCAGACGGAGCGTCCCTCCTTGTGTCGACCACGGTGATTCCGGAGCTGGCGGGTTCGTGGTCAAAGACCGACCTCGCCGCGATGAAGAAGGAGATCAAGCGTCGCAAGGACTCCAAGATGACGGCCCGGGTGACGGAGCACCGGCAGTACCGGTACTTTGACCGCTGGCTGACCGACAACCTGGCGAACCGGCTGCTGCGCATCGATGTGGCCACGCGGGCACTGACCGACCTAACGCCCGGGACGGACCGGCTCTTCCAGCTGAGCGGTGAGTTCACCTTCGACCTCAGTCCGGACGGACGCTGGATCGCGCTTTCGCTCAACACCTCGCCGCCTCCGTATCGGGAATTCAACAACAGTGACGTGGTGCTGGTGCCGACGGACGGTTCCGGGACCCAGCGCAACCTCACCGGGGACAATGCCGGGTCCGACGCGTCACCGGTCTTCGCGCCGGACGGAAAGTCGCTCCTCTACACGCGACGCGCCACGGCGTATGGCAATGGTGAATCGGGCAAGCTCTGGCGGCATGACCTGGCGTCCGGCCGGAACACGCCCGTGACCGCGGCCATCGACCTTTCCATCGACGAGGCCGCCCATTCCGAGGATGGACGCACCCTGTGGGTGATTGCCGAGGACCGGGGTGTCGTACCGGTTTTTCAACTCTCGGCCGACGGCTCGGGTCTCAAGGCCCTGCATCGTGATGGCACGGCGAGCGCGCTCCGGGCGGGGGCGGGACGGATTGTCTTTCTCAACGACACGACGAACCGGCCGAACGAGCTCTTTGTGCTGGACCCGGCGGCCGGCGCGGCGCGGCAGCTCACGCATTTCAACGACGAGGCCGTGGCCCGGCTCGACCTGGGCCGGGTCGAGGAGTACACCTTTGTCGGCGCGAACCAGGAGAAGATCCAGGGCTGGCTCGTGTTTCCACCCGGGTTTGACCCGGCCAAACGGTATCCCCTCGTCCAGCTCATGCACGGCGGACCCCATACGATGAACCGCAATTCGTGGAGCTACCGCTGGAATACCCACTGTTTTGCCGCGCCGGGTTATGTGGTGACCTGGGTGAACCGTCATGGTTCGACCGGCTTCGGCGAGAAATTCGCGCAGAGCATCCTCAACCAGTGGGGCGACATGCCGTTCGAGGACATCATGAAGTCCACCGACTACCTGCTGGCCCGCTTTCCAAACCTGGATCGCGAGCGTCTGGCCGCGGCCGGTGCCAGCTACGGAGGCTACATGGCGGCCTGGGTGCTGGGCCACACGGACCGCTTCAAGGCGATCATCGACCACGCCGGGGTGAACAACTCCTACGCGCAGTACGCGTCGGACGTGCCGCACGGATTCCCGCTCGTGATGGGTGGCACGCCCTGGGAGAACCTCGAAGGCATGCAGCGCCAGAACCCGATGTTTTACGCGAAACACTTCAAGACCCCCACCCTGGTGCTGCACGGCGAACTCGACTACCGGGTGCCCTACGGCAACGGGCTGGAGCTCTACGGGGTGCTTCAAGCCATGGGCGTGCCGTCCCGCCTCGTGGTGTTTCCGAACGAGAACCACTGGGTCCTGAGTCCGCAGAACGCGATCTACTGGCACTGGGAGATGCAGTCGTGGCTCAGCCGTTACATCGGCGGCAAGCCGGTGCTGGAAAAACCCAACTTCGACGCCGACCCGGTCCCGCCCGCGAAAGGTTGAGGGCGCTGCGGCGGTCCCGCGTCTGGCGTTTGCCGTGGGAAGCCGCCCTCCCAGGGTCGAGCAGCGAGACCGGACGGGGCCGGTTCAGCTGTCGCGCTGCAGCTGCCAGTGGACGTTCTCCGCCATGAAGAACAGGCAGGTGTAGAGCCCTTCCCACTGGTAGTGGTTCAGTGCCCCGTTGATGTCGGCGCGGGACGCGGCGGTCAGTGTAGGGTTTCCGGCGAGGGTGACGATCCAGGCGGCGAAGAGGGGATCCCTCATCTGGTGCGACTCAAGGAGCTTGCGCGGCGACTGTCGGTTCCAGGCGCGGTACTGAAGGGTTGCCAGTTTCACGGCCGCCCCGATGTCGGCCTGCGGCGTCCAGGAGGCATGGAGTGCCTGCCACCGCAGGTCGAAGGCCGCGGTGTTGTTGTTATCATAGTTTGAATACGCGCGGATGAATCGTGCGGCGCTGGCGGCGTTGGCGTCGAGACCGTGTTGAAACCCCTCGCGGAGCGCCGGATCGCTCTCCCAGTCCCGCAGGGCCCGCAAGCCGGCCTGGGAACTGGCGGAGGTCCAGATCGGCGGGCTTTCCGGGTATCGGGGCGGTTCCCCGGGGGCCACGTACTGCACGCCCGCCGCGCAGATTTCGAGACGGGTGCGGGTGCTGCCCAGTGGTTTCTCGACGGCGTGGCGTTGGTAGAGCTGCAGCCAGCGCGGATTACCCGTCACCTCGTGCACCGCCCGCAGCACGAAGAGGAAACGCACCGTGGCGTCAAAGTAGGGCTCCGCTCCCGAGAGGATGCCCTGGGTGCCGGCGAAGCCGCCGGACCAGTGACCAAAGTGTCCGAAGCCGGGACGATCGCACGGCATTTTCCAGCCCTGTGCTTCGAGTCCGAGGGCGACCCGCTCCAGGGTGGCGGCGATGCGGGAACGCTCCGCTGAGTCGGGAAGACCGCTGGTGGCGTAGCGCCACAAACCGTAGAACCAGGGGAAGGTCTGGTCGCTTGAGCTGGCGGGATAGTGGCTCCTGCCATCCGTCGAAACCCCGCGGGCGATGAATCCCGGCGTGTCACTCACTTCGGACAGCTTGATCAATCCGCTGGCAACGATCCGGGCGCGGGTGGCGGCCTCGGACGAGCGGATCATTCGCCAGCGATTGCAGAGGGCATCCAGGTACAGTCCGCCAAAGAACCCTCCGTTTTCGATCGGACTCCACCAACCCAGCGCGTTCGGTTTTCCGTCCCGGCATTCTTCCGGGGTGGGGAGGTCAACCTCTCCGTTCAGTCCCGTATAGTCGATGACGATACCGTGCGGATCGATGAACCGCCGCCACATTTCCTGGTGGACGCGTTCGATCGAGGCAGGCGGATTGGAGGAGGGGGTGGGACGCTGGTCCTTCGCCTGGCAGGCCGCGCCGAGACCGGCGGTGGTGATCAGGAAGGCAAGAACAGCGCGGGAGAAGCCGGAGTGGGGGCGGGGGATGAACGAATGAGGCAAGGCGCAGGACGGGTGAAAACCTAGGTCGAATCGTCGGCCGGTTCGGGCAGCATCAGGGCCACGAGGAACGCGAGAACGAAGAGGCCGCTGGACCACAGCAGCGTGACGCGGAAGTTTCCGACCGGGGCAAAGAGGCCGAAGCCGACCGTGCCGGCCGCGGCGGCGACCCGGCCGATGTTGTAGCAGAACCCGGCCCCGGTGGTCCGCAGCAGCGTGGGAAACAACGGGGGCAGGTACATGGTGAAGAGCCCGAACACTCCGGAGAAGAACCCTACCGCGGGAAACCAGCCGTGACTGAGGCTTTGCCAGCCTCGCGGGACCAGGAAGGAGCCCTGGAGTGCGATGAAGAAACCGGCGAACATGATCATGATCGCCCGGCGGTACCCGAGGCGTCGCGCCAGCCATCCCGCAAAGAAGTTGCCGAAAATCGAGGTCCCGACCACGAGGAAGAACGTCTTGGCGACCAGCTGCCCGCGCTCCGTGGAACCCCAGGAGGCGAGCTCCGGCAGGTTGAGCAGGTGTTGCACGTGCCAGAAGAGAAACGCCCACCATCCGGTCAGCGACGTCGCACACACAGCGATGGTCAGCACGGTGGTGCGCCGGCAGGCGGGGGCGAAGAGGTGACGAAAACCGGGGGCGTCATCGCCGGCGCCGCGTCGCGCGTTCTGCCAGACTTCGGGCTCGGGCACATTCTTGCGGATCCAGTAGACAATGAAGGCGGGGGCGACACCGGCGAGGAACACCCAGCGGGGGGCGAAGGACGTGCCCATCTGGGTGCAAATTTCCGCCACGCCCCAGACCACTCCACAGGCGAGGAGCACCCCGACATTGACCCCGGTCTGAAGCACCGCGGCGATCCAGGGACGCCAGGCTTTCGGCCAGGTTTCCGCGAGCAGCGCCGAGCCGACCGCCCACTCCCCGCCAATGCCAAGCGCGGCGACGAACCGGAAGATGAGCAGTTGCCACCAGGTTTGGGCGAAGAAGGAGAGGCCGGTGAACAACGCGTAGGTCAGGATGGTGAGCGAGAGGGCTCGACTGCGTCCCAGCCAGTCGGCGAGGCGCCCGAACACGCCGCCCCCGATGGCCCAGCCGAGAAGAAAGGCGGCCTGGATCCACGAGCTCTTTTCCCGCACCAAGGGGTCGGCGCTGGACGTCACCCGGAGCAGCTCCGCCACAAACGGCGCGGCCACGAGCGTGTAGAGGTGCATGTCCAGCCCGTCGAAAAGCCAGCCCAGCCAGGCGGCCAGTCCGGATTTCCACTGGGAGGGAGAGAGCGAGCGGAGGCCCTGCGGCGAGGGGCGGCCCTCCGCGGTCGATTGGGGAAGCGACATCGTTTTTTGGGGGTGCGCGGTCAGGCTGACTTTACCCGACGAGGGGACGCCAGTGAATTCGCTCCCTGGTGCCCCGATGCGCGGGAATCACCGGCCGGAGTGTTGCAGTTGCCAATACACGCACTCCGCCATGAAGAAGGTGCTGGTGTACAGCCGATCCCAGGCAAAGTGGGTCAGCGCGCCCCGGATTTGTCCGCGTACGGGCGCTACGATTTCGGCATTGCCGGAGAGGGTGACCACCCACGCTGCGAACAGAGGGTCCCGCAGCCGCAAGCTCTCCATCGCGAAGCGGGGAGACTGGCGTCCCCAGGGTCCCGTTTCCCCTTTTTGCGACCGGCCCAGTTCCACCGCCTCGCTGATGATGGTCTGGGGCTTCCACAGCGTATTCATCGATCGCCACTGCACATCAAACGCGAGTGAATTTTCATTTGGGTAGGCTGCGTATCCGGAAATATATGGAGCTGCCCGACGCGCGTTGGCGTCGAGTCCGCGCCGGAACGCTGCGCGCGCCGCCGGATCGTCCTCCCAGTCGTGGAGTGCCCGCAATCCGGCCTGTGAACTGGCGGACGTCCACAACCGCGGACGTTCGGGAAACTGCGGAGGATCCCCGGGCGCCACATACTCAACGCCCTGAGCGCAGATCTCCAGCCGGGTCCATTCGCTTCCCGCCGGCTTTTCGCCCAGGCGATCGCGGTAGAGCTGGAGCCAACGGGTGTCGCCTGTCAGGTGATGCAGCGCCCGCAGCACAAAGAGCAGTCGGGTGGCGGCGTCGAACTGTGGCTCGGCCCCGACCAGGATTCCCTTGGTGCCGGCAAACCCCATCAACCAGTGGCCAAAGTGGCCGAAGTGGGGGCGATCAATCGGCATCTCCCAGTGGTTGGCTTCCAATCCCCGGGCCACCCGGTCCATCGCCGCCACCACGCGGGCGCGCTGTTCGGCGGAAGGCAGCCCGCTGATGGCGTACCGGTACAGACCGTAGAACCAGGGATAGGTCTGATCGCTCGAGCTGGCCGGATAACAGCTGACATCGTCGTCAGCGATTCCGCGGGCGATGAACCCGGGGGTCTTTCCCGCTTCCGAGAGACGAAGCAATCCGTTCGCAATCTGCTCGGCGCGGCGGGCCACGGCGGGTTCGCGGGTGACCTTCCACCGGTTGCAGAGCGCGTCGAGGTAGAGTCCACCGAAAAACGCCCCGTTTTCAATGGGCGTACCCCAGCCCAACGCATTGGGTTGGAGCGCGGCGACCTCCGCGGCGGTGGGGACCTTCACTTCGCCGTTCAATCCGGCGTAGTCATAGATCGTGCCGTGCGGGCTGATGAACCGGCGGCCGAGTTCGTGGTGGGCGGCGTCGACGGAGGCGCGTTCGGTGTCCGTGGCAAACGCCCAGACCGGTGCGAGGATCAGGGCGGCCTGCAGGACAGCCGCGGTGGGAACGGGGAGTTTCATTGGGCGGGGCTGCGCTTAAAACGAACCCTTGGCTCCAGCTGAAATGAGCGGGCGATAGTCCGTGCGGATCTGGAGCTTGGCGAACTCCGGGGTCGACGGCCCGTAGCGCTGGCGATCCTCCGACTCATTGAACAGGTTGCGCACCGAGGCAAACACGGCGATGCGTCGCGTGATTTGAAATTCGGCCGCCACATCCACCGTCGTCCGCGGGGCAAGATAGTTGTAGGTTCCCGACTCGACCCCCGCTCCTGTGAAGAGCTCGCGGCGTTCCCGGCCACGTTCATTCACGCCGATGCGACCGGTGAAGCGTCGATGGCTGTAGGACACGCCGTAGTTGATGGTTTTCTGCACGAAGTTCGTGAAATCCGCCGTCGTCGAACCCTCCAGGTGCTGCAGGGTCAGGTTGGCGAAGACCGAGAGGTTCTTTCCCCAGCCAGGCAGAAACGCGAGGGTCTCGCGGAAATCGAGCTCCAAGCCGCTGATACGCGCTCGACCCGCATTCTCACGGGTGCTGACCACGTATCCAAGGCTTGGTCCGTAAACGTTGGGGTCCAGTCCGTAGACGGCGAGCAAATCGTCGCTGACCGGGCGTGTCACGGCGCCCCAAAAGTCGGCAATATCACGGCGGTAGCCTCGCACCGAAACCACACCGGAGGAGGGTTCGTTGAAATAGTACTCGAGTGACGCACTGGTGCTGTCGGCGATCCACGGATCGAGGTTCGGATTCGTCAGTGTGATGGTCTTCGAGGCGGCCGAGGTCTCGTCCGGCAGGCTGATGGACGGAAGGATATTGTTGAAGTTGGGGCGGGCGATGGACCGGGCGAACGCGAGCCGCGCAATCAAATTGGGCCGGAGGTGGTACGAGGCGTTGGCGCTGGGAAAGAAGTCGTGGTAGGACCGCGACGTCTTCGCTCCCCGCTCCTGGTAGGCGAGCTTGGTGCCGGCGAGTGAGGCGAGGGCGGCGAGCGCAACGGGCCGGCCCTGGCTGTCGAGTACGATCCGGCCGGAGGCGTCGCGCTGGTAGATCAGGTTGGGATTGATGAGCGGCCCCACGCCCTCGACGTCGGTGCCTTCGTATCGCAGTCCGGCGGTGACAGTCAGGCGATTGTCGAGCAGGTTCCTGAAGTCGAGGCGGAGGTACGAGGCATAGATGGTCTCGGTGATGTTCTTCGACGTGGTGACGTTGGCCCGGTGCGAGTTTACCTGGTCGGTCTCACTGACGAGGAAGTACTCGGGATGTTGCTTGAACGTGTTGTAGACGGCGGTGGAGTTGAATCCGGCGCGCTTGGGGAGTCCCCAGGGTTCCTCGCGGTCGAGGTAGCTGGTGTCGATCCACTGGGCAACGCTGTCGTCCGCCGTGCGGGGCGTCCGGTCGGCGCCGACAAAAGTGAAGTTGGTCGTGTCACCGCGGATATCGCGATTCTGGGAGCGCACATCCGCTCCCGCCTTGAACCGAAACGGCAGGCCCCAGTCGACATCGCGCTGCGCAAAGGCACTCACGCTCCGAACGATGTCAACCCGGTCGAGTTCGGCGGAGCCACCCGACTCCAACAGGTAGTTGCTGAGATCCGACGGATCGATCGCGGCGCCGGAGGCGTTGGTGACGGTGATCTTTCCGGGCTTGAGATAGCCGGTGTCGTCAAAGCGCACAGTGACGTTGCGAACGAAGGCATTGAGCGGTCCGAAGTAACCCTTGCCCACGCTCTTGTCGTGGTAGCTGGAGCGGGAGAACGCTCCGTTGGCCTCGAGTTTCCAGACCGGTCCGGTGTGGCGCCAGCGCAGGCTGGGCATGGAGGTGGTTCCCTGGACGGCGCGGGTTGAATAGGCGAGCTGCAGTGTGCCGGCCCCCGTGGCTCCCTGCACCGAGTTGGGGCCGAAAGCGGTCACCCGGACCGGATTGATGATCACCTGATCGCGCGGCACGCCGTTCAGCGCCTCGTTGAAGTAACCGTATTGCTGGCTGATGGAGAGGACATCGGTGGCGGAGAGGCGGAAGTCGGCCGAGAACGCGGCCGACTGGCGGGTCACCGATTTGGGTGCGTCCCCGTATTGGTAACGTCCCAGGTACGGTTGGGACGAGGTACCGGCGGGCAGGTTGGTGGAGGGCGCGAGAGTCATGGGCACCCAGGCCTGGTTCGAGATGTACTGGGCGGAATCCTGGATCGAACTGGTGCCGCTGGCGGCAAAGCCGAAAACGTCGTTGATGGGAACGATCGCCCCAATCTCGAAACTCGGACTCAGGTTGTACGTGCGGTCGGAGAGGGCCTTGTCCCGGAACACGGCGTAGGCTTTTGCCGAATACGACGCCTTCTTTCGCTCGAAGGCGCTCTTGGCCACGAGATTGACCGACCCGCCGATGGCGTCGGCCGGGGAGTCGGCATTTTGTGAGCGCTCCACTTCGACCTGGGACATGTTGTTGAGTGAGATCTGGTCGAGCTGTATGGCACGCGTCTCGCCCGCGGCGCTGGCGATGCGGTTCCCGTCGATGGTGATGGGGGTCGACTCCGGTGGCAGCCCGCCGATCGAGATGGTGCTGGCCTGGCCCCCGGTGAAACCGAGCGTGACTCCGGGGATGTACTTCACGAATTCGCCGAGGTTGCCATCGGAATTGTCGCCGAAGGCGTCGGCCGAGACCACAGTCTTGATGTTCTGGGCGAAACGCTGCTCGTTGATCGCGGTCGCGGAGGCGCTCTGAAACCGGGTGGTGGCCACGGTGAAGGCGGCGAGCTGGACCGTGGAGTCGTCGACACCACCGAAGGTGAGGTTCAGTTCGGTGCGTCCGCCCGGTGGCACCGAGAGGGTCTTTTCCTGGACGGCGAATCCGGTGTAGAACGCGCGCACCTGGACCTCGCCCGCGGGTGCATGGGCGAATTCAAAGCGACCAAACGCGTCGGTGAAGGTCTCCAGCTGTGTGCCGGCGATGGTGAGTTTCGCATTCCGCAGGTAGGTGCCGTTCTGCTCGTTGAAGACGCGTCCCGCAATGACACCCGTGCCGTGCGTCGTGCCGGCGGAAGGACGAGCGCTGGCGGGTGCCGGCGTCGCCCTTGATCCGTTTGGGCCGCCGGCCTTTCTCAGGGAGATGGCCCCCGTTTTTTCGTCCTGCACCACCACGAGCCCGGTGCCCGCCAGCATTTGATCGAGCGCTTCGCGGGGAGTCATCTCGCCCTTGACGCCTCGGGTGCGAACTCCCTCCGCCACACTGCTGGCGTAGAAGACCTCGAGTCCCGATTGCTCCGAAAAGCGTTTGATCGACTTGTCGGCCGAGTCGGCCGGCACGTCGAACGTCCTTCGCGGGGCGTCGGCTGCGCTGAGACTGGCGGCGAGGACGAGGCAGCTCAAACCACGGCAGAGCAGGCGCCAGACGAGGCGCGGACAGGGGAATACGGAAGCGGGCATCTTGGCTGGGGTTAGGGAAGGGGAGGGCTCCCAACCGGGGAGCCCGGACAACCCTCGTAACGCGCCAGTGCTTCGAAACTGGTACGAAAATCGTCGCGGACGAAGCGAATCCCAAAAAATCACCGAAGGGACGCCAGATGCGACCCGGTGGCTATTTCCGCTGCCGCCGTAGCGTGATCACGGCACCTTCACGGCTGGAGGAAACCTCAAAGTTGGCCTCCAGCAGACGCAGCAGCGTCTCGCTATTGTCTGCGCGGAAAAGTCCATTCACGGGCAGCGTGGCCAGATCGGGATCGTCGATGACCAGCCGAACCTGGGAGTGCTGGTTCATGAGGGCGATGGCTTCGGCGAGCGGCGTGTAGGAGAATTCCAGTCGCGTCGCACGCCAGGCGAGTCGATCGCTCAATTCCGCGTTTGAAATCTCCATCGGTTCCGCAACGACCGGGCTGGGCGCGAGGCCGACCATCAGACGACGTCCGGCGTCCACGTACGTCTGGGGTGGCGGCGCTTCAGCTGGCGAGGCGAGGGCGTTGGCGTCCGGAGTGGATGAAGTCGGACCGGTTCTCACCGCCACCTTGCCTTCAGTCACGATGACGTCGACAGCGGTGCTGCCCACGCCCACGAGGAAAGCGGTGCCCACGGCCCGGACCTCGACGCCGGCTGCGGATACGACGAAGGCGCGCTGGGGATCCTTGGCCACATGAAAGAGGGCCTCGCCCCGTTGCAGCGTGACCCGCCGGAGCGGTCCGGAGAAATCGACGGCAAGGGACGCGCCGCTGCGGACCTCGACCCGGGTGCCATCGGGCAGGGTCTGAAGCTCGGGATTGAGGACGATCGCGGTGCCGACGGGGCTTGCGCCGGGCCGCGACGCCGGGCGGATCCAGAAGAATCCCGCAATGAGCAGGACCGCGACCAGGGAAGTTGCCGCCAACCGTCGGCGCGTTCGGCGGGCAGATCGGCGACCGAGGGCGTGCTCAAGATCGACTGCGGTGCCGTTGGCACGGGGACGGTCCAGCATGGACCAGGCCTGGTCGTGCCGCGCCACCGCAGCCGCGTGCCGGGGATCCTCCGCCTTCCAGGCGGTGAACGCTTCCCGTTCGGCGTCGGTGAGGCCCGCGTCGCGACGAATGATCCAATCGGCGGCAGCTGCGTCGATCTGCGAGGAGGGGAGCGAGGTGTGGCGACGGCTCATGGTTGATATTCGCCAAGTACCCCCTGCTTGCGCAGGTGCTCCTGGACGCGCTGCAGGCCGCGACGGGCCTGTACGTGCACGGTTTCTTCGGAGATGCCGAGTCGACGGGCTGTTTCGGCGGGGGACAGGCCCTGCAGTTTGCGCAGAACCACCACCTCGCGGCACCGACCGGGCAGGCGGTCGATGGCATCGAGCAGCAGCTGAAACTCCTGGTTGGCGGCGGCGACATCCGCCGCGCCCTCCCGCTCTTCTGCCGCCGGCAGGCCGGTGAGGTCGACCACCGGTTCGAAGGGGGAAACGCGTTCATGCCGGATGGTATCCAATGCCAGGCGACGGGCGACCTGGAAGAGAAAGCTCTTCACGGATGCCCGGACCGTGCCGGAAACCTCCGTGATGGGCCGGACCAGGTGCCTGCGCCAGACGCGCAGGTAGGACTCCTGGACCACATCGTCGACATCGCGCACGCCAGGGAACGCGTTTCGAACGTAGTTCTTCAGCGAGGCGTCGTGCCGGTGAACCTCGTCAACGAACCAGCGCGCCTGCGCCTGATTGGCGGCGGGAACGTGATCGGGGGCTGAGGGAGGGGGGCTCACGGGGATCGGGGCTGTCCAATTCCGCGCGTAGTCCCCGCCCTCCATCACGGCAAGCTCCAAAAATTGGAGCAAGTCATTCGCCGCCGCCAAACGAGGCGCTTCGCCGCCTCAGCGAGACTGCACGCTGAGCGTCTGATCGGTGAGCTTGAGGGTGTCGGTGCCGCCGTCGGGTCGGCGGACAATCAGGGCGCCGTCGGACAAACGCACGTCGAGCGCAGCAAGCTGGGTGCCGCGTTCGGGCCAGAGCACGGTGTAAAGGACGTGTTCCCGGGACGCCTTGGGTGAATCGGCTGAGAAGTGTCCCTGTTCGCCCCAGGAAGCGCTCGACGAGTAGTTGGCGGCCTCGCCCTTCACGTACTTGGGGTCGACGGGCACGGGGAAGACCTGGCTCAGCTTGGCGTCCCACGGAACGCCATCACCGGAGACGAGCCGGGCCGACAGCGTGGCCTTGGCGGTGCGCAGGAGTGCGGTCTGGGCGGCCCGGTTCCACTCGATCGGACGCTCGCCATGGAGCAGAAACGAGACGCGTCCCGGCCGGGCAAGTTTGACCACGTCACGCAACACCACGTAGCGCCGGTCGACAAACACGAGATCCCGGGTCACTCGCTCAACGTATCCTTTCGGCTGATTCGCCTGGTAGGCGACCGTGGCGTCGCCGGTCGTCCAGATTCCACGGGGCGTCGTTTCGAACCGGGTGATCGTCCCGGTTGCGTTCTTGTCCTGCGGCTTCTGACCCAGGCCGTCGATGAGCAGCGCATTCTTCGAAATCGTCTGCCGTGTCCACTTGTCGTGGTGCGGTGAATTGTGGAACTCGCGGTACCCGGAGGCAATGGCGAGATTCTGGCCGTAGGCGTTGAGGACAAACGCGTTCTGATGGGCGTGACTGTGGCTGTAGCTGCCGTAGGGCGAGGACACAAAGGTGACGTGGATGTCGTCGTCGGGCCGGCCGAGCGCGCTGTGCAGGGAGACCCAGCCGACGTCGCGGAAGTAGCGTTCCGACGGCAGGGAATCGAGGCTCACCGGGGCCGGCAGGGGGAGGGCGGAGGCGATGAAGTTGCGGATGAGAAACTCTGCCGATGTCGGGTAGATGCGGTCGAGGCCGCGGAGTCCCTTTTCGGCGGGAGACAGGCGGCCGTCGGTGCAAAGCTGGGAGAAGGCGAGGAGCCGCCCGTCCTGGGTCACGCGGGAGAGATGCGAGAGGTATTCGGCCACGACGGGTTCCAGGTTGAAGCGGCCGGCGTTTGAGAAGTCGCCGAATCCGGAGGCCAGATACGGCTGGACATTGTAGACCTGGAAGTAGGCGTGGTTCCGCCAGAAGGTGCTGCGGTAGGCGGATGGATCGCCGATGGCGAGCAACGTGTCCTGGAACGAGGCGTGCTCGATGTTGCCACGCCAGTAGGCCGGACCCTCGGCCCACCCGCCGTCATCGCCGCCCCAGGGCGGGAACTGGTCGCGATAGAACGTGTAGGTGAAGGCCCACCACTCGCGCGACTCGGGCAGGTCGTCCCAGAGGGCGAGCGCCGACAGGCCGGTCATCGGCATGAAGCGAATGGGATGGCTCGACGGCGTGACTTTGAGGGAGTTGCGCACCACGGTGGAGATCCGGCCCTCCTCCTCGATCCAGGCGAAGGAGCGGCGGCCGCGTTCGCGGAAGTGGGCGAGGACCTTGCTCTTTTCCGCGGGCGTCAATTGATCGCGGATCTGATCGTAGACGAGGGGGAGTTTGCGCCAGAGCCGGAAGTGGGCCTCGTCGTTGTAGCGGATGTCGGTGGCTCCCCGGCTTGGACCCTTGGGCCAACCCGACGGGTCGAGGCTCCATTCGGTGGAGGCGAGGAGAAACTGTTTGGCTTTGTCGAGGTAGCGCGTCTCTCCGGTCACGATCCAGATCAGCGAGGCTGCTTCGGCGACGCCGGAGACCACGCCGCAGACGTCCTGGGCCTGGCGCCAGAGGTCGGCTTTGGCGCTGTCCCGGGCCCGGGGATTCGGATCTCCGTAGGTCAGGGGCTCGGCGGGAAAGGGCAGGTTGAGGTAGTCCTTGTCGAAGTCCTCGCGGATCCGGGCGAAGGCAGCGGCACCGGGTCCGCGGCTGACGTAGGCCCGAAAGGCGTCGGCGCGTCCCGCCAGCAGCTGGGTGCGCGGGGCGCGTGACGGCACATAGGCGTCAACGGCGGTGGCAGCGGGCGCCGCCGGGGCCGCGGCGGGCGGCGTGGCGGGTGCCGCGCCGGCGGTGGACAGCGCAAGCAGACCGAGGGAGAGCACCCGGAGGGGCGCTGGGACGAGGGAGGTCATGACGAAAGTGCGGGCAGGGCCCAGTGGGAGATGGTCCAGGAGTCGAGATGGGGATGGGTCAGGGTCCAGCGTCCGGCGCCGCCTTCGACGACCTGCCAGGCCTGGGCCTCGCGCCGGTCGCCGCCGGCCCAGCTGAGCGCAGCCAGCCAGGTGGTGCCGCGGAGGCGTTCGCTGCGGAACACGGGCGTGGCGTGGTAGGGTGCGGCCACATGCGTGCGCGCGCTCCGATCGTCGAGACGCACCTCCCACTCCGGTGTCAGCCCCGGACGCAGGCTTTGCAGCACGGTGCCGCGCGGCTGCTCGGACCAGGCCGAGAGCACCGGACCCGGATCCGATCGCTCGACGTGGGGGGAGGAAAGCGGCAACGCGTATCCACCCAGGCGTAACACGACCGGCTGGCGGGCCTCGAGGCGATGCACGTGCAGGATCCAGCCCCGCCGCCACCAGACGAACGTTTCGACGCCGGTGTTCACCTGCCCGACCTTGAAGCCGAGGTTGTAGGCGTAGCCGATGTGGTCCCGGTCCATTTCAACCGTCACCGTCGAGTGCCGGCCGTAGACCTTTCCGTTGTCGAGCTGCTGCGTCAGGGCGCTGTCGGGCGAGAAGGCATCGGCCGGCGGAAACGCGTAGCAGAAGCTGGTCGCGGTGCGGTAGGCGAGTTTGCTCCACTTCCAGGCGCCGTAGCGCAACTGGGTATTGGAGACCATCGAGCCGCTGTTGAGGATCTCCACTTCACCGCCGACTCCGCGCACGAGCAGTCCGGCGGTGGGGATGGGATGGACGAAGTCACCGGTTTCGGAGGGCAGCGGAGCCTCCGCGGCGGTCCAGAAGGGATGGTCGGGACGCAGAAGCAGCGGGGTGAGCCCCTTGTTGCACCAGTAGACCGAGGCGGGGCAGGAATACGGTTCGACGATGGCGTCGAAGCGGTCGGTGAATCCGTAGGCGAGACAGCCCTGTTCCTGGGTGATCGGGCGATCGAGAAAGAAGTCGAGGTTGCGTGTGCAGAGCCGGCGCAGGCGTCCAGGCGGCAGGTCGGTGGCGTTCTCCGCCACGGCCAGACCGAAGACGGCGATGGCGTTGAACCGGTAGGTGATGGAGCGGCCGAAGGCGGGATGCTCCCCGCTGGCGGCGAAGAAGTGCTGGTAGTCGCCAACGAAGGACCGCGCCCAGTCGCGCCAACGCCGGGCGCGGTCCGGCTCGTGGTGACCGTGCAGGCGCGCCCACCACAGCCCGTAGAAGTGAAAGGCGTAGGCGTTGTAGTGGTCGTAGGCCTGGTTGATGCCGTCCTCAAACCAGCCGCCGCCGCGGTGCATGGTCTCAAGCTGGTTGAGATGCAGGGTGATGACGGCGCGATCGGTGCGATGGGCGTGGCCGATCTTCCCGAGAAACTCGAGAATATGGACCGACATGAAGAGATGGTTGTTGTTGACGATGCCACCCCCCCGGCAGGTGGCGAACCACGCGGCGACCTGGTCCTTGGCGGCCGGGCTGAGCGGCTCCCAGAGCTGGGCCGGCGCGATCTGGAGGGCGATGGCGAGCAGGCCCATCTCGACGTGATGCTGGTGGTAGCTGGCGTCCGGACCCCAGTACGCGGGGTGGACGGGATCGCTGCCCGCGACGAGTGCGTCGCGAAACCACCGCGCCACCCGGTCGCGAAAGGCGACAACGTCGGTATCCGCCTCCGGTGCGCTTTGCAGGTAAAACGCGGCGAGCAGCAGCGGACGGGCGAAACTCTCCAGCCGATCCGCCTGGGCGTCGTGGTCGCTGGGCGCGCCGGAGATCGGCAGGTCGGCCGCACCCGGTTTCATCAGGGCTGCGAGTGGCGTGAGCATCTGCCGCGCGCGGTGCTGCCAGTGTTGGTAGGCGTTCATGGAGAGGGAAGGGTTCGGAGAGACTCACATCTGGGCTGCTCGCGGTCAGCCGGGGAGCATGGATTCAGTCGGCGCGCCGGAGAAAACCGCTCTGGACAGAATGCGGCTGTCCATGAGGCATGTCGGAGTGGGAGGGCGCCGCTCCGTCGGCGCCGCGCGCGCAGGTTTGGGCTGTGAAAGACAAGAAGGACCGGCGTTTTTGTTCACTGCGCGTTCCCGCGGCGCCGACGGAGCGGCGCCCTCCAGGTAAGAATGTCAGTTTGGCCATTGGATTGTGACGCTGGGTTCTGTTCCGGTGGTTCGCTGGGCCCCGACGGGCAGGCGAGAGGTCGTTTAAGAAGACTGGTCGTACACGTGCGGCGTGACCACGGCCTGGAGCGGTTCGCCGTGGGCGTAGGCGCGCAAGTTGGCGACCGCGAAACCGCCGGCGTCGCGGCGACGGTCCGTGGTGGGACCGGCGAGGTGCGGGGTCAGCGTGACATTCCGCAGCCCGCGAAACCCCGAATCCTTGGGCAGGGGCTCCTGGGTGAAGACATCGAGCCCGACCTGGATTTTCCCCTCGGCTGCGACCCGCAGCAGGGCGGCCTCGTCGACCACCGCACCGCGTCCCACATTGATGAACACCCCGCCCGGGCGGATCAGGCGCAGGTGATGCTCGGTGACCATGCCGACGGTCTCGGGGATGAGGGGGGCGAGCTCGACGATGATGTCGTTATCCGAGAAGAGTCGCTCGATTGAAGGTGAACGGTGGATACCAAAGGCCGTCTCGGTGGCGGCGTCGACGTCCGGCGCAAGCACGGAGATGCGCACGCCGAAGGGAGCGAGCAGCCGGACCAGTTCCCTTGCCACCTGGCCGAAGCCGTGCAGGCCGACCGTGCGCCCGAAGAGCGAGGCGGTTTCGGTTGCGCCGTCCTTCCATCCCCCTTCCAGGTGCATGGCGAGGGCCCAGGCGGTGGCGCGACGCAGGCAGGAGAGGATGTGAAAGAGGGCCCATTCCGCGACGATCCGGCTGATGGAGCCGCCCCAGTTGGTGACGATCAGGCCGCGCTCGAGGTGGTCGCGCGTGATCAGTTTTTTGACCGATCCGCAAAGGTAGCAGACATACCGCAGCCGCGGCGGCAGAACCGCCGGAAGCGCCGGAGTCTTCCAGGCCGCGACCAGGATCTCCGGATTGGCCTCGTGCAGCGCCCGGTGAAACGCCTCGGCGGAGTGGCCGAGCGGATCGTAGGTCGTGTGACGCAGCGCCAGGGCGCGCACCTCCGAGGCCAGCGGCTCGGGCAGGAAATCCGCGGTTTCCGTGGGCGTCAGAGCCGCGAGGATCGAGTCGGGTCGGGACGGTGAGACGGAAGGGCGTGCCGCAGGAGCGGAAACGCCGGTTCGAGTCAGGACGGAGGATGGCATGCGAGGAGTTCGGCGCGGGGTTCCGGTGTGAGTTCCAACCGGCCGAGCCCGGCTGGAAGGAGGACCTTGTCGTAGCGACGGAGGCGATGCGAGCCTCCAGCAGTCCGAAGGGTGACTTCACCCTCGGTCACGATCAAAATCGAAGCTGTAGTGACATCTCGGACCACGGCGTCCTGGAGGAACAGTTTGGTCACGCCGAAGCACGGCGTTTCCGCCGGACCGATCAGCCGCTCTTCGCGGGAGGCAGGGCCGAGGGTCTGTTCCAGCCGGGGACGACAGCGTTGACGCTGCATCACCTCCGGTAGCGGGCGTGCGGTCAGGTCGAAGATATCGAGGCAAAACTCCAAACCCCGGTTCATGAAGCGCGCGCTCTCCGGCAGGAGGTATCCGCCGCGCTCAAACTCAAAGCGGACCACCAGGTCGCTCGGTTCTTGGATTTCCACCAGAAACACCCCCTCGCCGAGGGCGTGAGGCACGCCGCCCGGCACGAGGTAGGTGTCACCCGGTTGCACCGGCACCCGGTCGAAACAGGCCTCGATCCCTGCGATGTCCTGACTCTCGATCAGACGACGCAAGGTGTCCCGATCCGGCGGACGTTGGAATCCGAGGTAGATGCACGGCTCGGCGACTTCCGGGCGTGTGGCCAGCACGTGGTAGGCCTCCGTTTTTCCGGAGGCGGAGGCCAGAAACTGGCGCGCGAATGCGACGGTCGGGTGGACCTGGAAATGCAGGCGGATGGAGGAATCCAGCAGCTTGACCAACAACCGCAGGTCCGGACCCCAGCGCGCGAGGTGGGCGGCGCCGAGGAAGTAGACCGGATCCTGCGCGACCAGGCGGGCCAGGTCGTAGTGTTGTCCGTTGATTTGCACCTGCGAAACCCCCTCCGGAATCGACTCCCGGCCGATGTTGACCGCCCGGGTGGTCGAGGCCACCCAGTCCTCCGGGAACGAGCTGTCCGCCGGAGTAGGTGCGCCGGCGAGTGCATCGAGCGTGCGACCGCCACGGTACGTCCGCCAGACCCGATTGGGAGGCAGCAGAACGAGGTGGTGCTGGTAGGACATGGAGGAGGGGAGGCTGGTATTTGAAATCTCAGATTTGAAATTTGAGATTCCAATCTTCGGCCCGTTCCGGATCAGAAGCTCAGGTCGTAGGTGAGCACGTAGTTGAGTCCGGGGCCCTGGCCAGTGGAGCCGTAGGTGTAGCGGATGTCGAAGAGGTTGCTCATGTTGACCTGGATCTTGTGATTGTAGCGACGTCCGGCGGTGCGCCATTTGTAGCCCACGCCCGCTTCGACGACGTCGTAGGCGTCGTTGTAGATCGACTCGCGACCGTCATCGAGACGCACGTCCGAGGGGATCGACGTCAGAATGGCGTTGGCGGCGAACTGCGGGAACGGCAGCAGCCCGTTGGGCATGGGGCGGTTGACGAACGGGTTCGCGGCGGTGACGGAGGCGCGGGTGACATTACGTCCCGTGGATGGGTTGGCGATGGACTTGCCGTAGTATTTGTAACCGGCCGTTACATACACCCCCTTCAGCGAACCGGACTTCCGCTCCCACTTGGCCCCGACGCCGAGGTTGTCCTTGGGCGAGCGCCGCAAGGGCGAACCCTGCAGGTGCGGCGCCTGGGCGTTGCTCACGACCTCGGTGTCGTTGTAGCCGTAGCCGCCGAAGAACTGGACCTCGGGCGTCACGACCCAGTTGAAGTCGAACTCGTAGCCCTTGGAGGCCTCGATGCCGGAGAGCACGGTGATGCCGACGCCGGTCAGCGGGTCGGTGGTGTCGCGCGCGACGTTCTCGCGCTCAATGTCATAGTAGGCGGCGGTGAACGTCAGCCGGTCATCAAAGAAGCCGGACTTCACGCCCACTTCCCAGCCCTTGCCGAACTCGTTGGGCAGCTCGAAGGTCGAGCCATCGACATTGCGGCCGATGCGGAACTGGGGAACAAAGGAGCGGCTGAAGTTGGCGAAGGTGGTCAGCTTTGGATGGACCCGGTAGTTGGCGCCGAACTGGTAGCTGATCTCGTCGGTCTGTCGCTCGCTGTTGGCGCCGGCGAGCAGGTCCTTCGAGTGGTTGTCGACATAGTCGTAGCGGGCGCCGGCCATCACATTGGCGCGGCCGTCGAGGAAGATCATGCGCTCGCTGAGGAACACGCCGTAGAGGTCGATGGAGTTGTTTTCCTTCTGACTCAGGGTGTAGAGCGACCGGTTTTCCGACAGCGTGACGAACTCGTAGTTGGGCGCGTCGATCTTGAGACCCGACTGGACGTCGGCGGGCATGCCGGCGGTGAAGTTGGACATATCCCAGCGCTCCGGCTTTTCCGTCTGCCGCTGGTAGTCGACCGTGAGCAGGGTCCGGTGCTGCACCTTGCCGGTGTCCCAGGTGGCGAGCAGGTCGGTCTGCCAGCTCATGCCGCCCTCGGGAAACGGACGCAGCCGAGGCGTGCCGCGCTGGACGGTGCGGGTGAGCGGATTGAACTGGTCGCGTCCGCCGACCTCCTGGCGCTCGAGTCCCCGTTCGAACCAGTTGGCGCCGCTCCGCAGGGAGAGGTGCTCGTTGATCCGGTGTTCGAAGGTCACGGTCGAATTGTAGACGTAGCGATCGGAGAAGTTGTCCTCGCCCTGCGAGTTGAAGTCGAAGATCTCCTCGGCCACGGCGACGTAGCGCGTGTAGGTGCGGTTGGCCGTGGTGCGGTACGGATCGGGCGTGCCCGTCTGCACGCGGAAGGGCACGGTGGCGCTGGAGATGCCGATCTCGTTGCGCTTCAGCCACTCCATCTCGAAGAGCAGACTCGTCGTCGGGGCGGGCTTCCACTGCAGCTGGGTCGCGATCGTGCGCGACTCCCGCTTCTTGAACGGCTGGTCGTATTCACTCTGGTCCGCGGCGGCGTCGACGCGGTAGAAGAACGTGGTGCTGTCACCGACCGGACCGGTGGACGACAGCTGCCCTCGCAGCAGGTTGTTGCCGCCGGCGCTGATGCCGATCCGCTGGGACGGCTTGGTCTTGGGCTTCTTGGTGATGACATTGATGGTGCCGCCGGGCAGCACCGTGCCGTAGATCGAGGCGGCGGGGCCCTTGATGATTTCGGCACGCTCGACGTTGACCTTGTCGATCAGGCCGATGCGCCGGAAGCCGTTGCGCAGCTGCACATCGGCGTCGAAGCCGCGCAGGCTGTAGCCGGTGGAGAGCGTTTCCCAGACAGAGACACTGCTGGTGTATCCAAACTGGTCGCGAAACTCGAAGGCGGCGAAGTCATCGAGAAAATCCGCCGTCACCGTGTTCACGGTGAACGGCAGATCGCGGATCTTGGTGGCGACGCGGGTGCCGGTGATGGACTCGGCCGAGACGTATTCGCTGGTCGAGCTGGTGGACACGCTGAACTCGGGCAGCGCGACGACATCGGATTCGGCGGCGGACGCCGATGGTGGCGGCGAGGCCGGGGTTTGTGCGGAAAGGACGGCCGTAAAAGCGAGGCCGACTGCGCACACACGAGGGATTCGGGTGATCATGGTGGTGGAGGTTTAGGATGGAACGCTGGAAAGGGTGCGGCGGGACTTGCGGAGCAGGGCAATGCCGATGAGCAGCACGATGCCTCCGCAGACGAGGAAGGAGAGCCGTCCGAGCAGGGGGTTCGGAATCAGCAGGAGGACCGTGACAAAGCCGCCGTAGGCGATGCAGAGTTTGCCGATGAGCGCCTCCTGCCGGGCGGAGTTGTCTTCTCCGCCTTCGCCGTGGAAGTCGACCGGCGTGTGCAGCTTGGTGAAGAAGCCCTCGACCTGGGCGCGGTAGTCCGGGCTGGCCTGCCGCCAGAACACCGTGCTGCCGATGAACCAGACGCTGCCGACGAGGATGTTGAGCAGGACTGCGATGCCCTGTCCCCAGTACTCGCCGCTGGACCGGTCGAGCACCGCGCCGGGACCGAAGAACGTGTGCGCCGCCCAGGAGGAGGTGAGGATGTTTTCGCAGACGAGCGACGAAACAAAACCGACGGCCACGGTCGTCCAGGCGGCCCAGGGAGGCGTGCGTTTGATCAGCAAACCCCAGACCAGCGGTACCGTGATCGGCACGCTCACGAGTGAACCGAAGCGGACCATCATGTCGAAGAGGGAGAGACCCTTCAGCTTGCTCAGCTGCCAGGCCACGAGGATGACCAGCGTGCCCAGCACGATGGTGGTGACCTTGCCGGCGCGCAGCAGTTGCCGGTCGGTGGCGTGCGGCCGCAGGACCGGCTGGTAGAAATTCTTGATGAAGATGCCGGCGTTCTTGTTCAGGCCGGAGTCCATCGACGACATCGTGGCGGCGAAGATCCCGCTCACCAGCAGCCCGACCATGCCGACGGGCAGCACGGCTTGAGACACGGCCATGAAGGCGGCTTCGTTGGGGTTCTTGAGATTTGGGAAGATCGTGCCGAGGTCCGGAAACAGCGCCGCGGCGGCCATGGGTGGCACGAACCAGATGAAAATGCCGACCAGGAACAGCCCGGCTCCGAGGTAACCGGCCCAGCGGGCGTGACGGCTGTCCTTGACACACAGATACCGCGACGCGTCCATCAGGTTGTTGGTCGAGGTGAACTGCTTGATCAGCATCGCCACGCACCAGAAGAGCAGGAACTCCTTGGAAAAGACCTGGCTGAAGTCGAAGTGGTGCGACGGAATCTTGTCGAGGAAGGCGCCGAACCCTCCGAGCTTCAGCACCGCGAGCACCGCGACCACCAGGCACACCGGCATGAGGATCAGCACTTGGATGAAATCGCTCGCGACCACGGCCCAGCTGCCACCGACGAGCGACATGAAGAGCACGACGAGACCGGTGCCGAAGATCGTCCACGTCAGGTCGAGGCCGAACGCCGCGGAGAAGAACACCCCGAGCGAGTTCAGCCAGATGCCAGCGTAGATGATGCCCGTGGGCAGCTGCAACCAGGTGAAAATCTGCTCATTGGCTTTGCCGAAGCGTTCCCGCACCGCCTGGATCGAGGTGATCACCCGCAGTTGTCGGAACTTCGGCGCAAAGTAGATCGCGTTGCAGAGAAAACCGATGGCGTTGGCCACGTAGATCATGGCGATCGGCCAGCCATCCGCATAGGCCTTGGAGGCCGCCCCGGTGAAGGTCCAGGCACTGAAACTGACCATGAACGCCGAACCGCCGACCATCCACCAGACGATCTGTCCCCCGCTCCGGAAATAGTCGCTGACGTTGTTCACGAAACGTCGGAAGGCCCAACTGATCGCGATCATGAAGACAAAGTAGAATGCCAGGACCGCGTAGTCGTAGTGAGACATGGGGAGGGGAGAAGGAACGAAATTGATTAATAATTATGAAATGGCAAGCGGAAGTTTCTCCGCGTCGGGGCCTCGAACCGCGCTGGGTCCCGGGAGGTGAGAGCGGGGTGGACTTGATTCCGCGCACCCGGGTGGACAGGGTTCAGCGGGCGGTGTCGCCCGGACTTTCATGCCCGCCTTCACCTCTCTCATCACGAAGCAGTGGATTATGCGGGGCGTGACCGTGCCGCCGGCGGTGGTAAAGGAATTGGGTGGGTGGCAGACCATGGGCAAGCGCGGCAAAGGCATCCCGGTGATCGCGCGTTACGGCGGCGAGGTTTTTTCAACCACGGTGACTCCCGGGGGCGGGGCCAAGGGGTGGCTGACGGTGCGCATGGAAGCGCTGCGTCCACTCAAACTGGATGCGGGTGATCGACTGGAGGTGGACCTGACCCTCTCGACTGAACCGCGCGAACCGATTGTTCCCGAGGATCTTAAACGAGCACTGCAGAACCGGCCGATGGCAAAAGCCTACTTTGACAGCGTGACGCCCGCGTCCCGTCGGTACGTCGTGCGCGCTCTCGACGAGTGCAAGCGTCCCGAAACCCGGCAGAACCGCATCGAGTACTTTGTCGAGCGTTTCGCCGAACATGGCCGGGACCGCGCCGCCGCCAAGTCCTCCGGTCCAGGTGAAGCGAAACCGTCGGTTCCAAAGAAGTCCAAAGCGACGACTCGCCGCTCCCCAGCCTGAGGCTTGAGGTCTGCTGGTCCTCATGGTCGAGCGTGCGCGGGCTTTGCTTGGATCACTGCGCAGCGACCCTCACGCTGTCCGTGCCGGTGACGTTGGCGGGTCGGTCGGATTTCCCTGTCCCGCCACCACCAGGGCAGCCGAGAGCAGCGCGGCAAGGTGGGCCAGCCACCAGAGCGTGTCCGAGACCGGGTGACCCAGCAGGGGGGCTGGGTTGTTCCAGGTGGTCAGCCAGCACATGAGCAGCGTCTCCGGAAGCTGCCAGACCGGCCAGGCGGGGTGACGCACCAGGGCTGTCCCGCGTCCGCTTCGGTCCAGCTCCAGGAATACGAACAGCACCAGTCCCGCCAGCAACGGATGGCCGGCTTCCCGCATCAGGCCCGTGGTGGAACCGCCCCAGTAGAGGACGAGGAACAGCGCAGGACCGAGGAACATGGGGATGGAGAGCCTCAGCAGCCGGCGCGGGCAACGGATCAGGGTGACCATGGCCAGCGTCCAGGGTGCGAGACCCAGGCCGAGCGGAAGTGTCGTCCACCAGGAAAACGCGAACTTGGTCCAGCTGTCCGAGGGACCGGAGATTGAGTTCAGGGCTCCGTGGGAGCGATTCACAAGGTGCAGCCAGAACGGAATGAACGTGTTGGCGAAGTTGTCCCAGCGACTCGCGATCCAGCTCCGGAGGTCGGCCGGCGCGGCGTCGGCCTTGAACCAATACAGGAGGAAGTCCGCCTGCCCCTGATGAACGCCATGCTGGGGGGCGAGGCGTCCCGCCAGCATCCAGCCCAGGATGGCCACGAGTGGGATTGCTGCCGACCTGGCGGCGGACCGCGCCGCCTCCCGGAGCCGGTGCGGCTCCGCGATCGGGCGATGGAAGGCGCACCCGGCGCACCACAGCACCAGCCAGGGAGCCCAAAGCGCGGCCAGGGGGTGGAAGAAGTACCCGACGGCCAGCGCCGCGCCGGCCGCCAGCGGGGTTTGGCGATACCCGAACCAGAACGCGGCGATCAGCCAGGCGGTGGCGGGGAGTTTCGGCCAGGTGAAGAAGACCTCGTGCACCACGAACGGGCAGAGCGCGAGCGTGCCCGCGCCGGCCACGGCCAGGGCTTCGGGTATCACCGTTCTCAGTACGAGGAAGGTGACCAGAATGACGCCGCATGCGAGCACCATGAGCACGATGCGATAGGCGGCGAATCCGGTTTGATCGAACGGTGACCAGGGCTCATCCGGCATCTGCGCCGGAGGCCGGCCCGCGGTGGCAAAGACGAGGGGCGCGGCGACCAATCCGGCGAGCGGTCCGCGACTGAAGAAACTGTAGGGAGAAAAGTAGTATCCCGCTTCCGCTGACGTTGGCGCGTATCCACGGGCGAGGGTCTGGACCCCATGGAAGGAAATGCGGCTGTCCGAGCGGTCGCCGACCTCCAGCGTGCGGGAAATGGTTCCGCCGTACAACTCTCCGACCGGCCCACCCGAGTAGGCGGCTTTCGCCACTCCGGCCAGTGACACCAGGGCGCAGAGGGCAAGGATGCGCGTTTCCGCCCGGTCGAGTCGTGGCACGAATCGGGGATGAAGCAAACCCGCTCCCAGTCCCAGCCAGAGCGCGGCCACGGCGCCCCCTCCGGTCCAGATGGGATTGGTCCAAGGGCTGAGGCACCAGGTGGCCACCCCGATCAACGCCAGGAGGGCCGGTCCGAGACCGAGGGCGAGGCTGGCGTCGAGGGCAGGTCGGGGCGCGGCCGAAAGGCGGCTGAACGACCGCCAGAGTATCCAGGGACCGACGAGCACCGTCCAGGCGAGGGCCCACGAGGACAAGGACTGGAGGGACATCAGCCCTTCCTCAAACAGTTGGTTTCTCGCCTCGAAGGGCTCCGAAAACCCAAGCCATCCAAAGAAGCTGTCGGCGGCGTCGACCGCCGTCAGCCTCACCTCGGCGGCGCCGGGCGGAGGCCTGATGTTCCACTCCTGCCAGGACTCCCGCGGATTGGGCAGATTGAAGACAAGGCTGGGCAGCGCTGCGCCCGACACGGTCCGAAACTCGGCGGTCAGGCTGCAGCCGGGAGTGGTGGGATATCCGGCGACCAGCACCCGAAAGGACCCCTTGGGACATCGTCGCCAGGACGTTTCCTGCCGACCCTGCCAGGCGTCGGAATCGAGGTAGGATCCCCAGTGCTTCAGCCCGCTCAGGCGATGGGGGGTGACGGTGGTGGAGTAGACGCCCTCAGGCCGGAATCCTCCCGAGGCCGGCTCGGCGGGTGCGGAGGCGACGGGTGGGAGGGTGCGAACGTTGGTAACGGGTTTGTATCCAATCGACAGCAGCAAGGCCAGACCGGCAAACAACCAGAACCCCCGCAGACCAAGCTGGAGTCGTTGCACACGGACAGGGCGAGAGGACTCGGCAGCGATAAGAGAAGCGTCCATGCGAAGAGCGATTAAGGCTTCACCTGCGTGCTCGGACGAAGGAGGGATGGCCTCGGAAGCACAGAGCCAGCCAAGGGACCAGGTCTGGGGCAACGTAATTGCTTTTGTTGGCCATCCCAGGCAGCCTTGGGTGGGCGAGCGGAGGCGCGGTTTGACCCGCCACCCCGGCGAAGGGTCATCCCCCGGATGACCGCGGGTGGGCGCGGGTGGAGGCTTCGTGGGCGAGGAAGAAAGGGGCGGGGGTGAGGTCGGGGAGGACGTGGCCGGCGCCAGCGGCACGGAGCTTCTCCCGGCGGTGGCCGACCCCAATGAAGGGAATGCCAAGGGCCCGGGTGGCGCGAAGGTCCCACAGCCCGTCGCCAACGTAGAGGGCCTCGTCCAACCGATGTCCGGCCCGGGCCACGGCGGCGGCGATGATGTCAGCGCGACGCAGGTGCTCGGACGCGGTCACCATCGGGATCCCCTCCACCGGAAGGCCGGACGCGCGCAGCTTGATCGAGATGGACTCGCGCCAGTCTCCCGTGGCAATGGCGACCGGGATCCCCCGCGCGCGCAGTGCTTCGAGCAGCTCGTGCGCGCCTGGGGTGGCTTGGAATGAGACAGGATTGTTTTCAACGGCGGCCTGCAGGCGGCGGACGCAGCTCTCACGCACCGCGTGCTCCTTCGCCTTGCGCTCGGAAAACGGCAGCGCGGCCAGGGCTTCGTGGACGATCGACTGGGCGGTGACCTCGTGGAGATTGACAAAGAAACTCTCGGTCAGGCTGAACCCGGCGACCTCGGTAAAGGCGGCTTCAAAGCTCGTCCAATCCGTGGATTCGCCGCCGATCAAAGTTCCGTCCACATCAAATACGACCATGACCCGTGGTGCTATCCAGGGCCGGTTGGAAAACAAGCCGCGTGTTGGCGAACGGGCGGCTCTGCCTGGGGAAACTCCGAAGGTCTGAATTCCGAAGTCTGAGCCCCTGGGGGATCCCTGCCACCTTGGACCAGCCCAGACGATTTTACGGCCAAGATGCAAAGAGGCATGAAGAAGCGTTGACCCGGAAATTCGCCTGTATACACATGCCGACACGTTGGGCTGGAGTTGCCTTCAGGGCTGTCCCGGGAATTGCGGGCGGCGCGTTCGGTGAAGGCCAGCGCCGGACGCATTGAACCACATGTACACCTTGCTTCGGTTTAGCTCCCTCCAATCCATGCGACTCGTGTCGCTCCTGAGTGTCGCCGGGTTGCTCCTTTGCCTGCCCTCGCTGGTTCAGGCTGCGCCCCCGTCCTCACCCTCGGGCTTGCGCGCGTCGGCCGCCCAATTTGCGGTGACGCCGCCGGTCGGGGCCGAGAGTGGCGCGAGCCGGACGAGCGAGCGCATCCTTGAGGTGGTGGGGGATTTGAAGACGACCCTGGTCCTCTTTGAGGATGGAGAGACGCGGCTCTGTTTTGTCACCTCATCGTTTGGCCTGCACGAGACGGTGCTCAACACGGCGTGCCGGGGACGGGTCGCGCTTGAGCTGGGCCTGAGTCCCGAGCAGGTGGTCGCGGCCAGTTCGCACAATCACACCGTGCCCCTGCTCCAGGTGCGCAATCCGGACGTGTGGGGTCGGGCGGGGGCCTCGCCCACTCGTGACGACGCGAACGAACTGGGGTGGGAGTTCATGGAGAAGCTCAGCGTGGCGGCGAGGT
This sequence comes from Opitutaceae bacterium, assembly GCA_046346755.1. Lineage (GTDB taxonomy): Bacteria > Verrucomicrobiota > Verrucomicrobiia > Opitutales > Opitutaceae > UBA6669. The sequence goes on from JAXMHM010000013.1 coordinate 54,189, forward strand.
CCCTCCGGGGCGGGCTGGCGCCGGTCACCGTCGAATGGGGACGGGCGCGCGAGGAGCGGGTCACCTACAATCGCCGCGGCAAACGGGCCGACGGTTCGCCGTACTTCATTCGCGAGGAGGATCGTGTGTTACTGGATCCCGGATACATTGGCACCATCGATCCGGACGCAACCGTGGTCGTCTTGCGCGGGTCGGACCGGAAGCCGGTCGCGGCGCTGGCCTTTTTCACCGGGCATCCCGTGACGGGCTACAATCCGGAAAAAATGGTCTCCTTCGGCCAGTGGTCCCAGGTGGCCTGTGAGCGCCTCTCCGACCACCTTGGCGGAGTGCCGGTGGCCTTCCTGCAGGGGTGTGCAGGCGATGTGAATTCAAAGTACCTGCTCACCGGCACGATCGCGCAGGCCAAGGAGCTTGGTGGATACCTGGGCGAGTCCTTCATTGCCGCCACCCGGGAACTGCGGCCGTCGGAGCGACGGGGACTCGAGTGGACGCGGGCCGAGGTGATCGTTCCGCAAGCGCCCCTGCCGCCGCTCCCGGCCCTGGAACGCGACCTGGCGCAAATCGACGACTTCATTCGCCGGGGCCGGGCGGGGGACGAGAACACGCTGACCTGCGTTGGAATGAACTTTCCGCGGGCGCTGACTCCGCCCTACCGCGCCCGGCTCGTGGAGATGGTGCGACCCTGGTACATCTGGGCGGTGGACCAGCGCAAGACCGGCACGGCCGACGCACTGCCGCGCGGCCTGCCGATCGGCATTGTCGTCGCCCGGATCGGCGATGTCGGCTATGTCGGCATGCCCTTCGAGCCCTTTGTGCGCATCGGCCTGCGGATCAAGCGGGACGCTCCGCTGCCCTGCGTGCTGCCGAGCGGCTACACCGACGGCTCCTTCGGTTACATTCCCGATGCCACCGCCTGCGACGATCGTGAGTACATGGGCGGGTTCTTCCGCTACCTGCCGCAGCGCCTGCCCTACACCGCTCCGGGCGGCGAAGCCGTGGCGGAGGTCTCGGTGCCGATCCTCAGCCGTTTTGCCCGGTCACCACGAGCCCTCTCCTCCACCCACCCATGAATCCCCTGGCACCTCTCCCCCCTGAGCTCGGTCCCCATGCCGAAATCGCACCCAACGTCATCCTTGGCTACCGTTACCCGGGATGCCGCAACCCGACCCGCATCGGGTCCCACGCGCGTATCCATTCGGGCACGGTCATCTATGCGGACACGGTGATCGGCGACCGGTTCTCCTGCGGCCACAATGTCACGATCCGTGCGGAATGTGAAATCGGCGACCGCGTGGTGATCCTGCACGGCTGCACGCTCGAAGGCCGCCTCGTCATCGGCAAGGGCGTGAAGATCATGGCGCATGTCTACCTGCCCAGCCGCACCGTGATCGGGAGCATGGTGTTCATCGGCCCGGGCACGACCTTCCTCAATGCCCGGCTGCCGATGCGCGAGGCGGGGGTGAAGGGCCCGACCATCGGCAACCATGTCGTCATTGGCGGAGGCGTCACCCTCTGCCCCGGAATCAAAATCGGCGACAACGCGTTCATTGGCGCCGGCTCCACGGTCGTCAAGGACGTGCCTGCCAACACCCTCGCCTATGGCACGCCGGCGCGCTACCGGCCGCTGCCGGCAAATCTGGGGCGGCGCAATGACCCCCAGCAGATCTTCTGCGGCCTCGACCTGTGGGACAACCGTCCGGCGGACCAGACCTGGCGCGACGAGGAGTTCCCTGGACGCGAAGAGTGGCTGGCGGAGCAGTGACCGCGATCGGGTGGGGCGAGCGGCGGGGAGGTGCGATTTCGCGTGGAGTTCATCGGGACTTCATCAGCGCTTCACGCACGAGGTTCAGGATGGGGGCATGGAATCCCCGTTTTCGACGCCTCCCGTTCGCGTGCCCCGCCGGCAGTCCGCCACGCTCAAGGGCCTGATCATCGCCGCGCTGATCCTTGTGCTGCAAATCCCCCTCCTGCTGGTGAGCAACCTCCGCGTGGAGCGGGTGCGGAATCACCGGCAGGCGGTTGCGGCCATGACCGAGGAGCGCCGCGAGGCGCTGCCGGTGGTCCAGGGTTACCGGATGGTCGAGCGTTCGCTCAAATATGGGGTGCTGGTCATGGCGCTCGTCTTTGCGGCCTTTTTTCTCTTCGAAACGCTCTCGGATCTCCGGCTCCATGCCGTGCACTATGGACTCGTGGGCGCGGCGCTGTGCCTCTTCTACATGGCTCTGCTGGCCCTGGCTGAAGTGCTGCCACCCGGGTGGGCTTACAGCGGAGCGGCGGTGGCGTCGTCGCTGATGGTAGTCCTCTACAGCGCATCCATTCTCCGCAGCTACCTGCGTGCGGCGGTGGTGGGCGCGCTGCTCGCGGTGGTGCATGCCGTGCTCTTTGTCGTTCTCCGCATGGAGAGTTATGCACTGCTGGCCGGCACGGCGACGCTCTTTGTTGCGCTGGGCGCGGTCATGTACCTGACACGCAACGTCGACTGGAGTCTTCAGGACGGTACTGGCCCGCGAACCTCGGATACGGCGGTGGAGTCATGAAACCCAAACACCTGCCCCGGCTTTGGTGCGCCTTGCAAGGATTGTTGCCGCTGGAGGCGGCGGGCCGCCGGCCGCACGAGTCCAGCCGGCTCCTGCCCACTCAACCGCGCGCTTTGGCCCGGTCGAGCGAGGTCGAGGAGAATTTAGAACGGATTCTCCGGATCAAGGCGCTGCAACCGGGCAGCGCGGGCCCCGCGGAGTAGGGGTCAATCCCCCGCCCGCGACGCGGGCCGGGCTTCACTCCTCGGGGTCGAGGGTTGCGTCAGCAGCTGCTTCGCGGCGCGTGCGACATAGTCCTCCATGCCGGTTGTAGTCCGGTCGGCGGCGAGGGAGGCGAGGCGCGTCTGAAGTTCCGGTGGAATCGGCGCCTGAGTTCGCGCGAGCACGTTCAGGGCTTCGAGGTGAAGCTCCGGAATTTCCGCGGATTGGAGCACGGCCGCCAGGGTGGTGAGGGCGAGGGGGTGGGGCCCGGCGTGCAGGAGTGTCTCTGCAGCGGCGATTCGAACGTTTCCATCGGGGTCCCGCAGCAGTCGCTCCACCCACGCGGCGTGGTCAGCCGTGATGCGGCCGGCGGCGCAGACGGCCCAGTAGCGCACCACGGCGAGCGGATCCCGTGCGGCGTCGGCGAGGTGGGACGGATCAGCCCCGAGCTGGGCCGCGTCCACCAGCGAGAGCAGACGGGCCAGGGGGTAGCGGGTGTCGTCCGAGGCGGGAACGGTCGGGGAGGCTCCGGCGGCGAGCGACACCATCATCGCCTCGGGCAGGAGCCCGGTGTCGCGGACCTGCAGCTGGTGGGTGCGCAGCGCGGCCCGCATCCGGTCACGAACCTCGCGCAAGGCCGGATCATCGGCGCGGTTGTGCACCGTGTCCGGATCGACGGTGACGTCGTACAGCTCCTCGGGCGGCCGGGGTTCGAAGAATCGGCGCTGGATGGGGTTGAGCCTGCCTTGGTCGAAGTGCGCGCGCCAGACACGCATGGTGGACTGGCGATAAAGGTATTCAATGTACTGTGACAGGGGGCGCTCCGGGTGGTAGTTGCGGATGTAGCGGTAGCGCCCATCGGTCACGGCCCGGATGAGGTCGTAGCATTCATCCATGCGGTCGCGTCCCATAAAGACAAATTCCGGCGCCGGGTCGCGGTGCAGACCCGCGAAGGCGCGGCCGTCGAAGCGGGTGGCCGGTTCCAGACCGGCGAGTCGCAGCATCGTGGGTGCGAGGTCGACGAGGTGAATGGGTTCATCCACGCGCGTGCCCGGCGCCGAGGGGGCGAGGTGGGCATAGGCGGCGGGAAAACGGGCGACGAAGGCGATGTGGGTGCCGTTCTCGTTCAGGAATCGCTTGGTGCCGGCAACGGCGCCGCCGTTGTCGGAGTAGTAGAACACGATCGTATCCTCGGCCAGTCCATCTTCATCGAGCTGGGCGAGGATCCGACCCACCGCGGCGTCGGCGAGGGACACGTTGTCGTAGTACTGGGCGATGTCGGCGCGCACCTCCGGGGTGTCTGGCAGGTCGGCGCGCACCTTCACCCGCGCCGGATCCGTGACGAGGGTGCGGCGGCTGTGCAGCGACGATTCGTGCGATTGTTCAAAGTTGAAAACCGCAAAGAAGGGCTGGCCGGGCGCGCGACCGCGCCAGTGAGCCTGAGGGCCGTTTCGGTCCCAGGCTGTGTCCCAGGGCGTCGACGTGTTGTAGTCAGTCTTGCGGTTGTTGGTGCAATAGTAACCCGCGTTGCGCAAGTAGGTGGGGAAGAAGGTCGCGTCGGCGGGAAGTGGGCGCGTGCTGCGCATGTGCTGGCTGCCGAGTCCGTGGGCGTAGCGTCCGGTGATGATGCCGCTGCGGGAAGGCGCGCACACCGGGGCGGTGTAGGCGTGGGTGAACACGATTCCCTGGGTGGCGAGACGGTCGATGGTGGGAGTGCGTGCGAGCGGGTCGCCATAGGGCCCGGTGAAGGTGGCGGTGTTGTCTTCGCTCACGACCCAGAGCACATTGGGACGGCGGACTTCGGTGGAAGCGGAAGGGCGGGAGGGCGCGGCGAAGCCCAGGGTGACGCCGAGGGTGGCCAGCAGCAGGCCCAACCAAGCGGGCCCGGCGCTTGGCCTCCCCGATGGACGGCACGCAGCCCGGGATGGGGGAAGGTGGGGGGCGGCCGGAGCGAGACGCAGGGGGAACATGGAGAACGGGCTGGGTTTATTTCGCAGCCCGCCCACCGTACCAGGAGTCGGGGATGGTGGCGGGGACCTTCAAATCGCGGCGCAGACGGGCCAGTTCGGCCTCAAGCTCCACCCGCACTGGAGCGTAACCCGGCTGTCCCAGTACATTGCGCATCTCCAGCGGATCGGTTTCGCGATCATAGAGTTCGGTGGTGTCCTCGCCCACGCCGGAGAAGCGCACCAGTTTGTAGCGATCGGTCACCACCCCGTAGTGCGGGCGGACCCGGTGCGGGACGGGGAACTCGAAGTACTGGTAGTAGAACGACGTGCGCCAATCGGCAGGAGGTTGACCGGCCAGCAGCGGCTTCAGGCTGCGTCCCTGCATGGTTTCAGGAACCGGGACGCCGGCGGCGTCGAGGAAAGTCTCGGCGAAGTCGAGGTTCGACACGAGATTGCGATTCACGCTGCCGGGGCGGGTCACGCCTGGCCAGCGGATGAGCAATGGGGTGCGGAGGGATTCCTCGAAGATCCAGCGCTTGTCGAACCAGCCATGTTCCCCGAGGTAGAAGCCCTGATCGGAGGCGTAGACCACGATGGTGTTCTCGGCCAGGCCCTCGTCGTCGAGAGCGGCGAGCAGGCGGCCGACACTCTCGTCGACGGCGCGCACGCAGGCGAGGTAGTCGTGCAGGTAGCGCTGGTAGCGCCACCGCACCAGATCGGCTCCGACCGGAGGGCGGGCCCGGTAGGCGGCGTTGCGGGGCTCATAGTAGGCGTTCCAGGCGGCAAGCTGTTCCGGGTTCAGGCCGGGCGGGGTTTCCAGCTTGGTGTCGCGGTCGGTCATGGTCTTCTCGATCGTCATGTCCTGGTCGCGCACGGCGTCACCGCGATTCTGATACGTGTCGAAGAGCGTGGCGGGCTCGGCGTAGACCCGGTCGCCGTCGGCGCCGAGGTGGCGCAGGGCGGGTTCCCAGGAGCGGTGGGGAGCCTTGTGCTGGCTCATGAGCAGGAAGGGACGCGATTTGTCGCGCCGCTTCAGCCAGGCGATCGATTCGTCCGTGATCAGGTCGGTGACGTAGCCCTGCGTGCGGACCCGCTCGCCGTTGCGAATCATCGGTGGGTTGTAGTAAGCGCCCTGGCCGGGGAGGATCTGCCAGAAATCGAAGCCCGTGGGGTCGGACACGAGGTGCCACTTGCCGACGATGGCGGTCTGGTAGCCGCGTGCCTGGAGGAGTTTGGGGAACGTCGTTTGCGAACCATCGAATCGCGCCTGAGCCGAGTTGTTGACGAAGCCGTTGAGGTGCGAATAGAGGCCGGTCAGGATGGTGGCGCGGCTAGGTCCGCAGATCGAGTTGGTGACCAGGCAGCGGTCGAAACGCATGCCCTCCCGGGCGAGCCGGTCGATGTGGGGCGTTTCGAGCAGCTGGCGGGCGTCGCCGTAAGCGCTGATTGCCTGGTAGGCGTGGTCGTCGGAAAAGATAAAGACGATATTGGGTGGGCGTGGGGACGCTGGAGCTGGCTGGGCGTCGGCCCTCGCCCGAATGGCGAGCGAGCACAAGGCCGTCAGGAGGAAGAAAAAGGACGCGAGGGCTGAGGGAGTCATGGGGCGGGGAAGGTGGGTCGCTTTCGCGGCAACTGCGTTACCGTTGAGGAAGCAGTTAAGCGCGAAGACGCGGAGGCGCAATGGTCGGAGGGAAGGAGAGGGAAGGGACACCTGCGCGCAGCGTCCAACCCATCGAACCACTCAGCCGGAACGATTGAACTGAACCACGAATCCCGCAGTCGCGGGACGGGACCACCTCCATCAGAACCGCTGCGATTTTCCCCACCCGCTCCTTAAGTTGACGCGTAGGCGCGACGGCGGGATTCGTGGTCTCTCGCCCGGGGTGGTTGCGGCTCAGCTCAGCGTCAACGTCTGCCGGAACGGAGTGAAGCCGGTCAGGTACACGGTGGGACCGCCGTATCTGGGCAAGGCCCCGCGAATCTGGGTGTACGTGTGATCGACGAAGCCGGGGCCGAATTCGATGACGTCGTCACCCACGCGGTACCGGCCCTGCCCGCTGCGAAGGAGAAAGGCGTCGGTGAGTCCCGGAGCTGCTTCCACCCCCTCCAGTTTCCCGCCTGGCCGGAAGGCGAGTTCGATGGCGACGGGCACTCCTTCGGTGCCCTCGATGGAGAAGGCGAGGGTGAACCGACCGGCAGACTCGGTTACGGTCACGACGGCCTCGAGGTGCTGCACATTGCTTTCGGCGCGGATGGCCTTGCCCATGTTGGCCAGTGTGCCGTTCGGGGCCATCTTGACGTGTTCGCCGCTGGCGATCTGGGCGTCGCTCAACGGCTGGAAATACGGTCCGGTCAGCACCTGACGCAGCACATAGGTCGTGCCCTCGCGGACCTCAAGGGTTTCGCTGGTGAACTGACCCTTGCCGAAGAAGGCGGTGGCCAACCTCAGGGCTTCGAGGATGGCGGCGCCCTTGCGGTAGGTGAGCACGGTGGTGTTGCGACCCAGCACGGTGGCGCTGATCTGGCCGCGGCGGATGCGGGCGAGGGCCGAATAGCTGAAGACCCTGGCGTAGTCAGTGGGAAGCGGGGCGTCGGCCGGGAGCGGGCGGGCGAGGTCCGGCTCGACCAGAAAACTGGCGAGTTCGCCGGTGAGCGACGCGGGTTCCGTGCGTTCGACGCGGCGGGCCACCGCGGCGAAGCGCCCGTCGCCGTCAAGCAGCGCCAGTGTCCGGTAGGCGTAGTAGTAGCGGGCGGGGGAGGTGCGCTGATTGCGATCCTGGCGCAGGGAGGCCTCGGTCACCACCTCGCCGTCCGGGTGCAGGTAGTAGAGGGTCATATCCAGATTCCGCCGCACGGGATCGAACAATTCCGGCCGCTTCAGCAAACGGGCGACGGTGATGAGGGCGCGGTCGACCGCCGGCGAATAGACGGTGGTGCTCTTCTCCGTGTATTGGCCATCTGGATCGATATCGATCTTCTCGGCCATCCACTGGTCGACGCGTTTGAGGTAGCGAGGGTCCGGGTTGAGGCTGTGGGCCCAGGCGAGGGCGGAGCAGACGATCCAGCGATGGTTCGGGGTGTGCACGCCTCCGACCACGAGTCCGTCGGCCGCCCGGAGGACAAACCGGGTGGCGTCCGCGGCGCTGGCCACGAGTTCGGGGTGACGCGACCGGCGCAGCAGGGCGCAGGCGGGGCCCATCAGCTCGATCACGAAGGCGGTGTCGGGAGGGGAGCGAAAGTTGGTCGCAAAGTAGTCAATCGTGCCATCCTCATGCTGGGCGGAGAGCAGGTAGGGCAGGGCGAGGCGAAGCGCGGCGATCACTTCGGGTGACTCGTGGTACTTCGACTCCTGGGTGACCACCGCGCAGGAGAGCGCGAGGATCAGGCCGGCCGCGCCGCTGGCGGTGGGAAATCCGTATTCGTTCAGCACTCCGCCGCGACCCTTCGCGCCGGGGGTGGTGGTCTGTGAAGCCAGCAGGGCGGGGATGCGCGCGTCGTTGGCGCGAATCAGATCGCGGACGAGTTCCGGGAGAGCAGCGGACTCGTCGGCGCGGCCCAGGGTGCCGAGCGAAGCGAGCAGGACGGCGGAGGCGGAGGTGTGAAGGAACATGCGGCGTTTCATCGAGCAAAGCAAAGGAGGGTGTGCTGCGGACGCACCGCCTGGTGGCGCGTCCGCGGAGGTTCGAGTGCAAGCCGCCGGCGGGAGAGTGCGAACAAAAAACGCCACCCGCGGGAAATTTGCGCCGCCTTGTCGGGTCGGGCGTGAATTTTCACGCGATCCATGGGGGCCACCGTTGGAGGTGGTCCCGCTGCGGCGGGTGCACCCTACTTCACCTTTTTGAGGAGCAGAAAGTCGTGGGCCATGAGCTCGTCCTTCAGGGTGTCCTGCGGCGTGGCCGTGACGCGGTCGCCTTCAAGATGATCCTTCCAGAGGTCGATGGGGCGGATCACCGCCATCGAGTCGGAGTGGGCGACGATCACCTGGGCTTGGAGATAGGAGCGGTCGATCTTGTACCAGTCGCCGGTTTGGTTGCGCCAGCGGGTGTCACGTCTCCAGGCGGGGGAGGGGATGCGCACGGTCAGGATCTTGGCTCCGGGTTCAACTTTGCGCCACGCCTCGGAGGCGAGCCGGACCAGGTTGGCGCGGTCGCCGCCCTGAAACTCGTCGCGCGGCACCTCGTTGGCCGCGATGATGGCCTCGCGCAGCGCGATCTGCTGGCGCTTCAATCCGGCGTTCAGCTCCTTGAGACGCGTCTGCAGCGCCGGGGTCCGGCTGGGGTCGAGTGCGTCGAGCAGGTCCATTTTTTCCTCGAGTTGGCGCACCTCGAACGGGATGCCGTCGGTGAAGAAGGCGGGTTTCTGATTGGAGACGGCGTCCTGGACCATGGTCTGAATCTTCCGAAAATCGGCGTCGATCGCTCCCGGCAGCCCCTGGCGCAGCGAGTTCATTTCGGCGGAGAAGAGGCTGACGCGCTCGCGGAAGTAGGCGGAGGCGGCGGCGAGTGCGGCGGACTCGGCGGTCGTTTGCCGCAGCAGGGCGGCGTAGGCGGTCATGACGCGGGTGTGTTCGGCCTGGGCGTTGCCCAGTTCACGGCAGCGGGCGGTGGCCTGGGCGCGGTGACTGCTGAACAGTGTCGTATCCGAATACATGGCGGCCAGCTCCCGGATGCGCGCCGTGTCGGCCGGGAGGCGGGGGTGGCTCTTCGGATCGACCAGCGCAGCGAGTTGCGCGTGGATCGGTTCGAGCGCCTGGGCGCAGGCGTCGATCCGACCCAGGGACACCCTGAGTCCCTCGGCCAACTCTGCCACGCCCTCGCCCTGGGCGGGAAGCGCGGCCAGCCGCGGGGTGATCAACCCGGCCCGTTGCCGGGCTTCGGCCACGGTGTTCATGCCGGTCTGGAGGAGGCGAAAATCGAGCTGGGTGACATCGCTGACTGGCTTCACCTGGGCGACGAGTTGCTCGAGTGCCGCGGCTTTGCCTTCCACTTCGCTCAGGTAAAACCGGGCGTTCTTGAGCTCCTCCTGCTGGCGGTAGTCGAGCCGGGTCGCGGCGGGTTTACCCGCTGGTGCGTTTTCGCCGGAGGGATTCGCCCGCGGCGTCGAAGGGGTTCCGGTAGTGCTTGCGGAGGGCGAGGCCGCGCCCCCGGAAAGACGGGCTTGCAGCACCTGCACGGCGGTGGCGGCGGTGGAGAACTGCTGGAGTACGGGCTGCACCGCAGGGTCCTGCGCCGGCAAACGGTCGAGGCGGGCTTTGACCTGAGCCATGGCATCAATCGCGCCTTGTAGCCGGACCAGAGCGAGTCGGGCTTTGGACGCTGGCACGGTCTCGGTTCCCGGTCCGGCCGTTTGCTGGGCCAGGGCCAGATTGGTTTCGAGCGTCTTCAGGAAGGCTTGGGCGTCGCGCAACAAAGACGCCTGCGAGGCATCGAGTGCGTGTGCGGCGGGCAGAAGGAGCAGGAATCCAAGACATCCAATCACGACAAGACGGAGCCGACTGAAAACGAACGCCCGCGCGCGGCGAAGCGAACCAGCATACCGGGGGTGGGAGGTGTGCATAGGAGAACGAGAACGAGCCTCGTGCCCCGGAGTGCGCAAGTCGAGCCGGGCCAACGACGAAGCTGCTTTTTGAGGGCGGAGGAAGCGGGCGCTCACACGCCCGCCATCTGCCAGCCGCGGCGATAGGAGCGCCGCAGAAGACGGTTGGCCTCCGGGGAGTCCGGAAAGCGCAGGCCCGGTGCGTCCCACCGCAACGTTGTGCCTGGAACCCGCACCGCCACCGTTCCCAGCAGGATGGTTTCCGCCATGGGTCCGCTGCGGGCGAAGTGGGACTCGGGGGTCTCGCCTCCCAGGCAGCCGTCGAGAAAATGGTGGTAGTGGTTTCGCGCTGCGAAGCTGGTGCGTTGCACCCCGGCAAATTTCTCCCGCGGCAAGAGGCGTGCGCCGGAGGTGTGCGGGAGGAACAGGGCCCCTTCCGTTCCCAGGATCATGGCCGCCTCGCCGGGGTAGGTCTTGAAACCGTCCGCCCGGGCGATCGCCTGGATGTCTTCGGGAGGGTAGGCATCTCCATCGTACCAATCCACGGTCAGGACCGGACCCTCGGTCCGTTCGTTGCCGGGAAACGTCCAGGTGATGTGATTGGTCTGCGGCCAGGTGTCCCGGCGCCGTTCCGGTGATTGCTGCCACGACTCCTGCACCTCGGCGCGCACGGTGAGGGGCGCCTGGAGCCCAAGACCTTTCCACACCGCATCAAACAAATGACAGCCAATGTCCCCGGACCACCCGGTTCCGAAGTCCTGCCAGGATCGCCAGTTCACTGGGTGGTAGAGGTCGGGCGCGAACGGACGTGCCGGTGCGGTGCCGAGCCAGAGGTCCCAGGCCAGCGTGCTCGGGGCGGGAGTGGCGGTGGCGGGGCGGGGTCCGACCAGCCGGTACTTTTCAGCCCCGGGACGATTGGCGCAGAGGACGACGCGACGCACCCGTCCGATCACGCCCTCCTGCAGCCAGCGCACCGCCTGCCGGTCGCCGGTGCCGGAGGCGTGTTGCGTGCCAAGCTGGGTGACGAGGCCGGGAGCGGCGGCGGCGCGGACGAGACTGCGGCACTCGGCGACGTCGTGACAGAGCGGCTTCTGGCAGTACACGTGTTTGCCGGCCCGGAGCGCGGCCAATGCGATGGGCGCATGCATGTGGTCCGGCACGGTGATATTGACCGAGTCGATACGACCTCCCTCCTGGACGAGCAGTTCCCGCCAGTCGGTGTAGCGCCGCGCGTCCGGGACCAGGGCGGCGGCCTTGGCGAGATGCCCGGTGTCGACGTCGCACAGCGCGACGATCCGGCAGCGAGGATGGGAAAGGAACTGCTGCAGGTCGTTGCCGCCCATCATGCCTCCGACGCCGATGCAGGCGTGCTGGATCTGCCCGTTGGGCGAAATGCGGCGGGGACGGGGCGTGGAGGAGCAGCCGGGGGCCAGCGACCAGAGCCCCAGGGTCGCGGACAGCTTCAGGAAGTCATTTCGTGTCATGAAGACGGCCGTGGGGCGGGCCGGAAGCCGAGCCTGCCAACCGGGGGACGGGAGCGCAAGGGCGCAACACGGCCTGTCGGCAGCGCGTCGTGCGGGGATCCCTCGCGGGCCCGGCTTTTCTTTGCTCGCGCTGCGCGGGCGTGCTCCGTTTAACCCGGGACATGGAGAATCGTCGCGTAACCCAGCTCGACGTGGCGCGGAAGGCCGGTGTGCACCGCGCCACCGTGTCGATGGCGTTCCGCAATCACCCCAATCTTCCGCCCAGCACCCGGCAGCGCATCCTCCGCATCGCCGAGCGGATGGGTTACGTCCCGGACCCGATGCTCGCAGCCCTGGCGGCCTACCGGAGCCGCATCCGTCCCGCCGGATATCAGGGCGTGATCGGGTGGCTGGTGAACTCGGCCTTCGATTTCCAATGGCGAGACCGGCCACATTTTGTCGACTACTACGAGGGAGCGGTGGCGAGGGCGCGCCGCCACGGGTTCAAGGTGGAGATCTTCGATCTCAACCTGCCGCAAACCCGGCTCGACCGTGTCGCCTCGATCCTGAAGGCGAGAAATGTCACCGGGGTGCTACTCTGCCCGCAACCCCGCCCCGAGACCATTCTTCCTTTTCCCTGGAAGGACTTTTCGGCCGTCACCTTCGGGTACAGCCTCACCGAACCCCAGCTCCACACCGTGACGGCGACCCACTACCGGGCCACCTTGCAGACCATGCGCCAGCTGCAGCGTCTCGGCTACCGGAGGATCGGACTCGTGCTGCACGATGTGCACGACCGCCGGACGGACCACAACTACCTGGCGGGCTACCTCGTCGGCCAGCACCTCGCCGGGGCTCCGCTCGACATTCCGCCGCTGGAAGCCGACTACGGGGACACCCCGGCCGTGGCGCGGTGGCTGCGACGGCACCGGCCCGACGCGGTGGTGACCGGAAGCTATCAGTTTTTGGATACACTCAAGCTGCTCAATGTGCGCGTGCCGGCGGACCTCGGCGTGGCCTGTCCGGTCCTGCCCTCCGACCGCACCCCCTGTGCCGGCATGGTGGAGAACAATGTGCGCGCGGGTGCGGTGGCCGTCGACTTTCTCGTCTCCATGGTCCAGCGCGGAGAACGTGGCGTGCCGGAAAGCGCGGAGCGCATCCATGTCGAGTGCCGCTGGCATGAGGGTGCCTCCGTGCATGCGCGGGGGGTGGACTGAGGGGGCGTCAGCCCGCGTTTTTGGGCACTTTTGTCGCCTGTGCGACAGAACCGGCGGTTGATCCGTCGCCGCCGATCTGGCCTAACCGGCACGGCTCGGCTGCACCTCGGCATCCGGCCGCCCCTACCCCATGAAATCACCGCTGATTCGACTGCCTGTCCGCGTCCTTTCCCTGGGCCTCGCCTTGAGTGGCGCGGTCCAAGCCCAGACCAAACCCTCGCTCCCGGCCGCGCCGGCGCCGGCGCCGGCCGGCCGGGAGACTGTGATCGAACTCTCCGCCTTTGAGGTGTCGACCGCGCTTGACCGCGGCTATCGGGCCGGCAACTCCGTCTCGGCCACCCGCATCGACACACCGATCAAGGATCTGCCCTTTGCCGTCAGTGCCTTTACGCAGCAGTTCATCCAGGACACCGGCTCGACGGATCTTTTCGATCTGGTGCGCTACGCCCCCGGGGTGACCAGCGGCGGCAAGGAGTTCACCGGAGGCAAGTCCGTTTTCACCATCCGCGGTTTCGACCAGCAGCCCCAGCGCAACGGGTTTGTCGGCAACACCTATGTTGATACGGTGGCGATCGAACGCGTGGAGGTTGTGAAGGGTCCTGCCTCGGTGCTGTACGGGCAGGTGGCTCCCGGCGGGACGGTCAACTACATCACCAAGCGGGCGCAGCCGGGCCGATTCACCAACCTGAACGTGACGGTCGGCAGCTACAACTTGCTCCGTACCCAGATTGATACCAACCAGCCGATCGTGTCCGACAAGGTGCTGGCCCGGTTCAATGGGGTATGGCAGAACGGCATGCAGTACATCGATCCGACCGGCAAGGCGTCTGACCAGATGTGGGTGATCGCGCCGACGGTGACCTGGAAGATCACGCCGACGGTGACGCTGGTGTCCGACTACGAGTGGTATCACCGGAGGGAAAATGTCCCCCAGATGTTCAAGATGAACATGAACATCCCGGGTCTGGTGAGTTCCATCGACAGCAGTGACATGGGTTTCATGGCGAACGTGCCGCTCGGGAGGGACTTCAACTATGGCAGCCGCAATGACTGGCGGAAGAGCGACAACGAGTCGGTCAACGAGCAGCTGATCATGAAGGTGGGCCACGACTGGGTCGTGCGCGGGTCCTTTGTCTACCAGAAGTCCCGCATTGCCCACAAGCTGACCGGCGGCGGATCGGTCAACCTCACCGTCCCGGCCCGCTATGGAACCGGAACGGCCGCGGCGAAGGCGTTTGCGGCGGAGGTCCTCGCGAACCCGAAGGTGGGACTCACGGCGGATGCGGCGACCATCAACCGGCGGGCGCGGCTGGAGGAGTCGTGGGGCTCCACGATTGCCTACCAGGCGGAGGCCACCGGCCGTTACGACTTTGACTGGGGCACGCTCAAGCCCCTGATCGGCGCCTTTTACAGCTCCAATCGGAGCCAGACGCGGCAGCGTCAGGTCTCCGGTTTGAACACCACGACGCCGGGACCGCAGGGTGCGAAGGTGGTGCCGTTCCCGATGTGGGATCTGCTGAAACCGGCGACCATCGACTACGACACGGACTTCGATCCGGCCGCTCTGCCGCTGACGACGTACAGCCAGAACATCGGCAAAAACACCGCCGTGTATTCAGTTCTGAATGCCAGCCTCTTCAAAGACCGGCTTCAGGGTGTGGTGGGAGTGCGTCACAACCGGGCGACCGCGTATGCCAACAACATTCGCACCGGTGTGCTTCGCATCGCGGAGAATTCCCCGAAGCGCACGGCTCCGCAGGTGGGGCTCGGCTACAAGCTCACCAACGACCTCATGCTCTACACGTCCTACAGCGAGGCCTTTGTCGTCAACAATTCCGCCCTGCAGACGCTGAACGTGCCCGTGGGACCGGCAAAACCGACGACCTCCCGGGGCTACGAAGTGGGCGTGAAGACCGACCTGAACGAGGGGCGCATCTCCTCGACGGTCTCGATCTTTGAAATCGAGAACAAGGACCGGATCACGAGCTTCAACATCATCCAGCCCAACGCCCAGGTGGTCATCACCACCACGCAGGGCACCGTGGATCGCAGCCGTGGCATCGAGGGCGACCTGACCTTCTCGCCGACGGATCACTGGCAGATTTATGTCAGCGGCGCGCTCAACGACATCCGTGTGACCAAGGTGCCCGATCCCTCGCTCAACATCTACCTTGGTTCCCATCCCGAGGCCTCGGCCAAGTTCCTCGCGAACCTGTGGACCCGCTACAATTTCACCGGCGAGAATCTGAAGGGATACTGGATCGGAGCCGGTGCCAACCACACCGGGCGCAAGGCCCAGCGCCTGCAGAATCCCTACCTGTTCCTTCCCTCCTACACGCTGTACGATCTGACGGTGGGGCGTGACTGGAAGTGGCGCGGACGCCCGACCTCGGTCACTCTGGCGTGGAAGAACATGACGAACATCGAGTACTTCCCGGCCAATCAGCAGCGCGGCTGGCCGGGCCGGGTCACCTTGGATTTCGGTGTGCGCTACTGAGGACGAACCCCCCTCGCTCTGATCATCGCGGTTCTCCGCTTCCTTTCGCCTCCTGACGCATGACAAACCCTGAAACCGAGTGGCGCCGCCGCACCTTCCTCAAGGCGGCTGCCATGGTGGGAAGTGGATACGCGGCCGGTCTGCGTCCCGGGGGATTGGCGGCAGCGCCGGCGGCGGATCCGGCCGCCGGCCTGCCCGAAACGTACAGGCACTGGCAGGCAGCGGCGCGGCGGTTGATCGAACCGCTGGCGGCGTTGATGGTGCCGGGACGGGCCGACCTCCCGATCCAGGGACAGGCCAGTGTCTATGGGGGCCCGCAGGCGGACCGTCTGGAGAGCCTGGTCCGACCCCTCGTGCTGGCGGCGCATTGGCTGCAGTCGGTGCCGAGGCCGGAGGATGCGGCGTTGCGAACAAAGGTCGCGTCGTGGCTGCGGGCGGCGCTGCTCATCGGCACGGATCCGCGGGGGCCGCAGTATTTCGGGCCGGACGCGAACTACCACCAGCACCATGTGGAGATCGGGTTGCTTTGCATTGGATTCCAGATTGCGCCCGCCGACCTCTGGGAGCCGTTCTCGCAGGTGGAGAAGGACCAGATTGCCCGCTGGATTGGCACGGCGCGGGGCAATGGAATCGTCAACAACAACCACTACTTCATGGCCGTGCACATCCTCGAGTTTCTCGAGGCAAAGGGTTATGGCCGGCCGGCGGATCGACCGATTGTGGACGAGTTTCTCACCCGCCTCGAGTTCATGCACCGCGGGGGCGGCTGGTTTGAGGATGGAGTCAACCAGGCCTTCGACCACTACAATGCCTTTGCCTTTCACTTCTACGGATTGATGTGGACCCGTTTGTACGGCCGCCGTGATCCGGTGCGGGCGCGGCGCTGGCGGGAGTGGGCCCGCACGTTCGTGCAGGACTATCAGCATTTCTTCGCGGCGAGTGGCGAGCATCCCGCCTTCGGCCGGTCGATGACCTACCGTTTCAACACGATCAATGTGTTTGGCATGGCGCTGGCGGAGGACTGCTGCGACCTGTCCCCCGGCCTGCTGCGACGGCTCTGCACGCGCAACCTCGACTTCTTCCTGAACAAGCCCATCACGCAGTCCCAGGGCTGTCTCTCGCTCGGCTGGACCGACGAGTTTCCCCCACTGGTCGAGCTCTACTCCTGCGCGGCCTCCCCCTACTGGGCGGCCAAGGGATTCGCGGCGCTGTTGTTGCCACCGACGCATGCGTTCTGGACCGCACCGGAGGAACCGTTGCCGAGCGAGCGCGGTGACCATGCCCACGTCATCAAGCCCGCCGGGCTGGTGGTGCGCAGTGTGTCGGGCGCGGTCGAGATTCTCAACGCCGGCTCCCAGGTCTCCGTCGGAAACCTGCGCTACGGGGCTTGGAAGTGGAGCAAGACGGCCTACCGCACCGAGACCGGTTTCACCTTGGCCTTTCCGACCGAAACCTCCTGGTCCGCCGACAGCGCGCTGACGCTCCATCTCGACGATGGCACGGTCTACGGTCGCCATTCGACGGTTGCGGTCGAAATGGACGGGCAGCACCTGTACTACAGTTCGAATTTTGGCGGCCGCAACAACCAGGTGAACCTCAGCATCGAGGCGGGCGTCTGGTGGAAAGCGGGCTGGTTGCTGCAATTGCACCGCTACGAGGCGCGACAACCCGGAGTGCTTCGGCTTGGCGGATACGTTCTCCCCCTCCACGAACCGAAGGTGGAGGTGGTCACCGGACCCAAGCGCCTCGAAGCGTGGAGCGCCGACGGCCGCGGAACGGTGTTGCAGCCGCTGCGTGGGACTTCGTCCACCGCGTGGGAGCGGCGTCTGGACACGTCGACTCCCCGTTCGCACATCGCGCAGCCCTTCCATGTCACGCCGCTCGTCTCCACTCCCCGCCACGAGGGTCCGGGATGGATTGCCGCTCTGACCTGGACCGGGAGGAGTCGCGACGAGGCGCGGGATTGGACAGTCGTTTCGTCCCCTTCCGGAACATGGACCCTGGAGCACCCGGTTCTGGGCTCCTGGAAGGTGACCCATTGGGCCCTGCCCGCCTTGTCCGAGGGACGGGCCTGAGGCCGTTGCGATGTGCACCGGCGGGCGCTGTGCCTGACCCGCCCGCGCGGTTTCCTTGATCATGAACCGAATCCCCCTTCCTTCTTCGGACAACGAGCTTCACCCCGCTGCGTTAACCGGGGTACGAGTGGCGGTGACCCTCACCGAGCGGGAGCGTGGACTCTTTTTCTCACCCGAGGATGCGCGGTCCTCCCTTCTGACCACGGGCCCTAGCCTGGAGTGCGAGTCGATCGCGGCGGATGACTGGGAGCAGGCGTTGCGGCAGGCTGCACCTCACGTGCTGGTCACCGGGTGGCGCACCCCGCCCCTGCCCGAGGCCTGGCTGATGGAGCAGGAGTGTCCCCTTCGTTATGTCTGCCACCTCACCGGTTCGGTGCGGCGTCTGGTGCCCCGCGGGTTCATGGAGCGCGGCGGACTGGTGTCGAACTGGGGTGAACGCGTCAGCGCCCAGGTGGCCGAGCACGCCCTGCTCCTCGCGCTGGCCGCGCTGCGCAACCTGGCGGGGTGGAGACCCTTCATCCTGCGCTCACCGGACGGTCGGCGGATCGAAGAGCTGGCAACGCGCACCCTGTTCGGGCGCCGGGTCTCGATTCATGGTTTCGGCAGCGTGGCGCGGGCGCTGGTGCCGCTGCTGCAACCCTTCGGGGTGACGCTGCACGGCTACTCGGCCGGGGTGCCGGACAGCCTGCTTCGCGAGTCCGGACTGATTCCGTGTGGTTCGGTGGAGGAGCTGTTTGCCTCGGGCGATGTGGTCTTCGAATGCGAGTCGCTGACGCCAGCCTCGGCCGGTTCGGTCTCGGCGCGGGTGATCGCGGCTCTCCCCAAAGACGCGGTGTTCGTCAATGTCGGACGGGGCGCCCTCGTGGACCAGTCCGCGCTCGTTGCGGCGGCGCGACAAGGCCGGATCCGTCTGGCCCTCGACGTGGCGGCGGATGAGCCGGTGACCGCCGGCTCGGAGCTGCTTGCGGTGCCGGATGCGGTCCTCTCTCCCCACATTGGAGGCCCGACGGTCGACCGTTACCCGGATTGTGGCGCCTATGCGCTCGCCAACCTCGCGCAGTTTCTGCGGGGAGAGCGACCGGAGGCGGCCCTTTCACTTGCCGCCTATGATCGCGCGACGTAATCGCCCGGGCCCACGTGGCTGTCACCGTGCGGCTGACATCGACAGCAGGGGCGAAACCGGACGGACTGGAGGCGCGTGATGAGTCCCCCTTCCAGTTCGGCCCGTACCTGGACGGTGGGAACACTGACCTACACTTCAGGCGGGCTGGTGGTCCTCGTGGTCTGGCTCCTGTGGGGGGATTTCGCCTGGTGGATGCGCGAGCGCTCGGCGATGCCGATGGTGCAGGTGCTGTTGAAGAAGTTCCAGGCCTCGGACCTGGTGACCGGCATTTTTCTGATCACGCTGCCCAGCGTGACGGCCCTGATCCTTGGCCCGATTGTCAGCTACCACAGCGACCGGCATCGCGGGCGGCTGGGCCGGCGGATTCCTTTCCTGCTGGCGACCACCCCCGTGGTCACGCTCGCGATGATCGGACTCGGCTTGAGCCCGGAGTTGGGGGCGTTGCTGAATCGTCTGATCGGAGGCGACCCCGCCACCTTGGGTACCTGCATTCTGATCGTCATCGGCCTGAGCTGGACCCTGTTTGAAATGGGGGCGCTCACCGCCAATGCGGTGTTTGGTGCGTTGATCAACGACGTCGTGCCGCGCGAACTCATCGGACGGTTCTTTGGCATTTTCCGCGCGGTCAGCCTCGCGACCGGCGTGCTCTTCAATTCGAAGATCATTGGCCATGCCGAGGTGCATTTTCGGGAGATCTTCATCGGAATTGGCGTCTTGTACGCGGCGGGATTGGTGTTGATGTGTCTCAAGGTGAAGGAAGGAACGTATCCGCTGCCTGAATCACTTCCGGCGGGAGTGCGGCCGTCGGCGCTGGGGGCGATTCGGTCCTATTTCCGCAATTGTTTCACCCAGTCGTACTACCTCTGGGGCATTGCGTTCTTTGCGCTCGGCAACCTGGCCTTCATCCCGGTCAATACCTTCATGCTCGCGGCGGCGAAGGGGTATGGTCTGAGCATGGAGGCCTACGGCCGGGTCTTTGTGGTCATGTTTACCTGTTCCTTTGTCCTGGCGTATCCGCTCGGCTGGCTGGCGGACCGCTTTCATCCCCTGCGCGTGGGCTGCGCGGCCATTGCAGCCTACTCCGTGGCGGGATGCGTGGCCTTTGCGCTGGTCAAGGACGGTTCTGGATTCAGGGTGGCGCTGCTGTGCCATGGCGTGCTTTCCGGCTGCTTCTTCACCGGAACGGCCGCAGTGTGTCAGGTCATTTTTCCCAAGCTCACGTTCGCCCAGTTTGCCGCCGCAGCCAGCATGGTGAACTCCATTTGCCAGATCCTGCTTGGGCCGGTCCTCGGCTGGTTCCTGGACCTCACCGGCAACGACTACCGCACCACCTTCCTCGTGGGAGGTGTCATCGGCGGGATGACACTGGTGTCGGGCGTCGTGTTGTTGCGATCCCGGCCCCCGGCGCCGGAGCGGTGAGGTCCTGCGGGGGCCGGGCGGGGGTTTTGACAAATGGACCGGGGTGCATGCACTGATGCCATGCAAGACAACCACACGGCAGTGACGCTCGCCACCGACGGGCCGCGGCCGTCCCCCGAATCGGCGACCGCCGAAAAACGAGGGACCCGCTTTCAGCTTGGGATCGACAGTTTTGTCGAGACGAGTTTCGACCCGGCCAAGCGGTCGAAAATGAACGAGGCGCAACGGATCAAGGACCTGTTGGAGGAAATTGAGCTGGCGGATCAGGTCGGGCTGGACGCTTTTGGCGTCGGAGAGCATCACCGCCGTGAATACGTTTCCTCGGCCCCGGCGGTGATTCTGGCGGCGGCGGCGGCGCGGACGCGGAATATCCGGCTGACCAGCGCCGTCACGGTGCTGAGTTCGGACGACCCGGTGCGGGTGTTTCAGGACTTCGCCACGCTTGATCTCATTTCGGGCGGGCGCGCCGAGATCATCGTCGGACGGGGTTCGTTCATCGAGTCGTTCCCCCTGTTTGGCTATGACCTGAAGGACTATGACACCCTGTTTGCGGAGAAGCTGGACCTGCTGCTGAAGATCCGCGACGGCACCGAGGTGCATTGGAAAGGCCGGCACCGGGCGCCGCTCGAGGGCCAGGGCGTTTATCCGCGTCCGGTGCAGACGCCGCTGCCCATTCGCATTGGTGTGGGTGGCACACCGCAGTCGGTGGTCCGCGCGGCCACGCTCGGGCTGCCGCTGGTGCTGGCGATCATCGGCGGGGAGCCACACCGGTTTCGCCCGCTGCTCGATCTCTATCGCGAGGCGGGCAAACGGGCGGGTCACCCGCCGGCGAAACTCAGCGCCGGAATTCACTCGATCGGTTTCCTGGCGGACACGACCGCTGCCGCGGCGGAGCAATTCTATCCGTCCTACAAGGATGCCTTTGACGTCATCGGGCAGGAACGGGGTTGGGGGCCGACCAACCGGGCCCAGTACGATGCCACCCGCGGTCCTACGGGGGCCCTCGTGGTCGGAGGACCGGAGGAAGTGGCCGAGAAGATCATTCGCATGAATCAGGCGCTTGGCGGCATCTCGCGTCTCAATCTCCTCCTCAATGGTGGCTCGATTCCCCACCGGGAGGTCCTGCGGGCGATTGAACTGCTGGGCACCCGGGTGGCCCCCGTGGTGCGGAAGGCGATCGGTGGATCCTGAGGTTCCTGCGAACCGAGATTGAACCACGGAATCGACGCGGATGGACGCGGATACGGAATAGGTATCGGCCTCAGCACGGATGGGAGGGCTTGTGCCTGTGGGATTTGGTGGGAGGTGGGGTCGTCGATCACGCGGGGATTGGCGCCGCGTCGAGAACTGGAGGACCGAGGCGAGACCCGCCGGTCCCGTCGCGACCTCGCCGAGGCCACCTCCAACCGGACGGCAGGCGCCTCAGGCGCTCGCTCATTCCAACCGGAACACCTCAGAGCGAGGTGACCCGGGCGGCTGCCGGGGTGCCTGAGTCGAGGGTGCGACGTGCGGTGGCGGCCTCGGCGCGAAG
Source organism: Opitutaceae bacterium (assembly GCA_046346755.1). Classification (GTDB taxonomy): domain Bacteria; phylum Verrucomicrobiota; class Verrucomicrobiia; order Opitutales; family Opitutaceae; genus UBA6669. Next base: position 75,736 of record JAXMHM010000013.1, read on the forward strand.
CGTGCTGAAGCGCGTGGCGAGGTCCGGCTGGTTGGCTTTCCGGGCCAATGTCTCCAGCTCCTGGAGCAAGGTGTCGTTCCGCGTGGTGGCGAGAGCCACTTCACCGAGCTTGAGCGCGGCTTCGGGGCCGGCCGAAACCGCCAGTTGCCGGCAGAGTCCCCCGAGCAGACGGGCGTCGATGAGTTCCTGCTTCACGAGCGTGGTGATCCGTGCGGCATCCAGGGGAGCGCCGATCTCCAGACCCACCGCGAGAACGAGCGTGGCAGTGGTGGACGAGACGCGTCCCCGGTCCAGGAGCCGCTGGGCCGCCTCGAAGGTGGCGTTGGCTTCGGACAGACCGGCCTGTCGGAGCCGGAGTGCGAGCACCGCGAGCGTTTGCAGGCCGAGATCGGGGTCAACGCCGTCACTCTGGATCCAGCCGGGCAGCGCCTTTGCCGCCTGGATCAACCATGCGCGGGCGGAAGGCCAGGCGTCCGGGTTGGCGGGGAAGAGCTCCTTGATGAACAGCAGATTGCCCCGGTCGACGCCCGGACCGTCGCCATAGTAGAAGAAGTTCATGGAGGACAGCCCCAGGCCTCTGAGGTAGCGCTCGACGGATTGATCCTGCCCATAGATCGAAGTGACGGGTGAGCGCATGACGTCGGGTCCCCGATAGAGCGCACCCCGCAGATCAGCCAGGGCCTCGTCCACTGAACCGAGGCGGCTGCGCAACCGGGTCACCCGGAAACGGTCTTCCCGACGCACGCCGGTTTCGGGCAGTGTGAACGGGAGGGACTTCAGTCGCTCGGGAGTTGCGCCGGTTGACAAGGTCCGGTCCAGCATGGTGAACAGGAACTGCCGATGCCAGGCGTCGAGCGCGGGATTGCCGAACGGACGGGTGATCTCGGCAAAGCGATCCACCAGCCGGGCGAATCCGTCCCGGGGCAGGTAGCGTTCCGCATCGAGGTACAGCCCCGTGGCGCTGATGAGAGGAGGCCGCGTGCTGCGCGTGTAGCGGAAGTTCACCGAAGCTAGGCTCGACACGGCGGCGACGCTGTAGAGCCCGATCGCATCGTCGGCGCGGCCGGCGCGGGCATACACGCGGGCCAGCTGGATACGTTGGTATTCGCTGGGTTGTCCCGAAGCCTGGTAGGCCTTTTCCGCGAGCGCGGCCACCTCGGCGGTGGGTGGCGTGGGGTCCCGGGCCAGGAGCTCCAACCAGAGGATCAGATCCTTGCGTCCGGCGGTCCTGGCCGCGACCGCCGCGGTGAGCCGCGCGAGTTCGCCCGGCAGGCGTCCGTTGGCCGCATAGGCGTCAGCCAGCAATCCGTAGAACGCGACCTGGTCCTCCGCCTCGGTGGCGGACGGGTCGAGGGTGCGTACGACGGCCTCGAAGTCGGGCAGTGCCGCGGCGACCTGGGTGGCCCGGGAGACGATCCGGTCGGAATTTGCAGGCGTTTCCACGATCGAACCGGTTTCGGCCAGCGGGCCGAGCCAGGGAATCCCGAAGCCAAAGGAGGAGACTTTGCCTTTCGGGCCGGGTGGAAGTACGTCGCGGGTGGCGGAGAGCTCCAGCAGCGAGGTGAAGTCGATCACCGGGGTGCCGCCCTGCGCCATCTGGTACATGGCAAATTGCGGTGCGTTCGACGCCGGCAGCATCTGGAGCAGCCCCCGCAGCGCGGAGCGCAGGGTGCGGTCGTCCGTGGCGGTGGCGAGTTGCCGTCCCAGTTTTCCGATCTGCGGGAAACGGGACAACGTGTAGTTGAGATACCCCGACGCCACCAGCGCGGACGGAACCGGCCTGGGGCGCCCCCCGAGGACGTCGAGGGCGTTCTGGGGATGATCCTGCGTGCGCCACAGCTCGGCGAGACGCTGGCGATGGCGCTCGGCGTCGGTGCCGCTGGCGACCAGGGCCTCGAGCACCTGGCGCTCGCGATCGGGCCGGCCGGCCTGAATGTACAGGGGCAGTGCGGTCTCCAGCGCCAGCCGGTGGGCAGGCTGGTCCTGAAGGACCCGCTCGAGCCAGGGCAGGGCGTCGCGTCGGTCTCCGGCGGGATCGCTCTGGTAGACCGTGAAGGTGGTCCAGAACAGGGCCGGAGTCAGGCCGGAATCCCGGGCCCGTGCCTCCAGTGCGGCGAGCAGCGCCGGCTTCAGCCGGGGATAGATCTGTCCGTTGAGCGGAACGAAGTACTGCGTAAGCCGATACGGCATGGCCGAGGCCGGATAGCCGGGTTCAATCTGGGAAAACTCGCGCAAGGCGCCATCGATGATGTCGGCGATCGCGGTGGCGCCTTCGCCGGAGGCCGGCACGAGGGCGCGCTTGAGCACGCCCACCTTGAAGGACTCCGGGAAAGACTCCGCGAGCTGACGGTCCCAGGCGTCGATGAGCGCCAGGTTGTCCGCGGCCACCGGCACGGTCGGTGGGCCGGCCATGCTGAGGGAGCTGACCAGCGTGCGCAGACCGAAGGGTGACTTGACGGCCGATTGGATTCGCTCGGCCACGGCGTTGGTCACGCGGCGGAACGCCTCCTCGTCGAGCGGCTGGGCGAACACGGACCGCAGGGCCGAGAGCGCGGGGCCGAGGTAGGGCGTGTTCTGGTTCGCCTGCAGGTAGCGGGTGAACAGGGTGACGCGCTCGGTCACCGGCAGCGTGGCCATCGTGTAGTCGAGGTCGAGTCCACCGAGCTGGCGGGTGTCGATCGCGGCCACAGTGGTGGCGAGTTTCTCCGGGGTGAAGAGCTTCCGTCCGGCGGCCTCCTCGAAGGCGAAGAGACTCGACTTGGTGGCTCCGACGCGGAACGCGTCCTGGTTGCCGCGCGAGGTGAGCAGCTCCCGGGCGAGTTCCGGTCGTGCGTCGATCTGGGCGAAGATGGCCTGGCACAGTTCCGCGAACTTTTCCGGGCTGAGCCGACCCCGCGCATGGGCGAGGACCGCGGGAATCTGCGTTCCGCCGCCCGCCATTCCGGCCCGCATGGCGCCGAGGGGCTGGGCCAGCATGACGGCTCCTCCGCCAATCGAGATCGCGCGTGCCCCCTCGGCACCCGACTGTACCGAAGGGGCGCGTCGCGGAGAAATCCACTCCTGGTAAACAGCGTAGGCCTGAGCGGGGTCACCGGCGGCGAGCGCGGCCTCCGCCGCGAAGGCGTAGGACCGTTCCGACAGGGCCTTCCGGGCGGCGGCCCGAAGATCGAGGAGGGGAGTCAGGTCGGTCTGCGTGCGAATGCGGGCCGCCTGGTCGGAGGCAATCTTGGGCAGCACACCTTCGCTGGTGCGGATACGTTCCGCGGAGTCACGCAGACCCCACGCCAGGCGTTGGTTGATCAACTCCGCCACCAGGCGCGGATCGCTGCCGAAGTGCCGCAACAGGCGGGCGTCAAGCCGGTCCGCCAGGTCAATGCGGCCCGTGTGCAGCGCGGTCAGCCGGATCAGGCGGGAGAGCATGCCCAGTCGCGGGTGACTGGTGAGGGAGCGGCTGGTTTGCTTCTCGGTTCGTTTCGCCACCTCCTGCAGCTCCTGGTCGAAGGCGGAATCCAGCGAGCCAAGCGCTGCCGACGCATCGGCCGGGAGCGTGAAGAGCAGTCCCATCTGCAAACCCCAGTAGTGACGCTTGTACTGGTAGGTGAAATTGTCGTCGGTCGGACCAGGACGGCGACGGTCGTTGGTGGCGTTTGCCTCGACCGGCTGCTGTTGGGCGAGCTTGATCAGGGCGCGGAGGTAAAGGTCGTTGGCGAGTGGGATTGCGCCGTCGCGGCTGCGGATGGCGGCGAGTTTGGACATGACGCCGACGTTGTCGGCATCGCCGGTCAGGGCGCGCTCGTACAGCACGGTGGCCTCGGGGCCGTAGCCGGCGGACTCAAAGCCGTCGGCCGATTCCTCGACCAGCGAGGGACGATCCGTGCGGTCGATGGCGAGGTTGAACGCTTCCAGCGCTTCGTCGGGATTCTGCATGCGCAGGAAAGCGCGTCCGACATTCAGGTAGACGTCCGGGGGCATTTCCTCGCCGAGTGCGATGAGACGGCGGCTGAAGGAGAGGTTGCGGCGAAAATCGGGAGCGACCGCTTCGTTGCCCATCATCGGACCGGATTTGTCTTCCGTGGCGGAGATGAGTTCGCGCAGCACGGTGGCCCGGCGAGGTCCGGCGTCGATGAGGGAGTTTTCGAGGGACGACAGGTAGCGCCGCGTGTCCTTGGCCTCCTCGGCCAGTTCAGCGGACAGATCGTAGAGGTAGAATTTATCATCGTGCCGCGTCAGGCGTTCGATGACGCGGCGGTGGGCCCAGCGCAGCGCGGGTGATTCGGCACCCGGCTTGAGATTGAGGATACCGTCGATGGCGACGATGAACCCATCGTCCCCCGGGGCGATCTCGGCGAAGTACTGGAGCATCGCCACCCCTTCATCGAGACGCCGGTCCTGTTTCAATAGATCGGCCAGCAGCAGGTAGTTGTCGCTGCTCCCCGGGTTGCGGGCGAGGGCGCGACGGTAGGAGTCGATGGCCTTGTCGCGGAGCCCGGCGATCACGAGGACCCCGGCTTCGAACTCATCGCCGGCTGCGGCGTTGGCTTGCCGAAGCTCGCCGAGCCGGCGCTGGAGAGCGTCGGCATCGGGGCGGCCGCCCCGGTCGAGCTGGTTGAGGATGAGCGACTGGAGGTGGTCGGTGCGATTGTCGGTGTCGAGTTCCAGCAGCTTTTCGGTGACCTGGACGAACGGCCCGTGACGGTTGAGCGCCTGGTAAACGCGGGCTTGTTCCCGCAGGCTGGCGATCGCGGCGGCGGGGGTCGCCTCCTGGCGACCGTAGTATTCCTGGATGACCTCGATGGCGGACGCGGTGTCGGAGGCGTCGGTGTAGATGCGGATCAGCAGGGAGCTGTCCTTGGCCTTGGCTTCACCGCGGGCGAGTCGCTGTTCCAGTTCGACGGCGATGTCGCCCAGGGTGGCGGTTTCGGCGGCGAGCTGCAGCAAGCGGTCCTCGACCATGCGGCGGCGCGAGTCGGGCAGGGTGCCCTCCCACAGTTTGCGCCAGAGGGCGATGGCTTTGTCGCGTTGTCCCGTGCTGTCGTACAGCCAGGCCAGCCGCATGGATTCGTCCACGCCGAGCCCTCCTTCACGCGTATCCAGTCCCTCCCAGATCAGCACCGCTTCCTTCGGATTCTTGATGCGTTCGTAGGCGTCGGCCACGGCGATGCGCCCCGGGTCGGTGGGGGGCAGGCGTTCGGCGATCTCGCGCAGGAGCCGTTCGGCCACGGCGGAGTTGCCGCGTTTCAAGTGGTGTTCGAAGCGATACCAACTGACGTCGATGCCGCGGTCCGGATGCAGCTCCAGGCATTTGTCGGCGGCGGCGAGTGCGAGGGCGTCGAAACCGAAACGCTCCATGGTCCGGCCGGCCTCGAGCAGCGCGTTGACCTCGCGGTTCCGGTCGATGAATTCCTTCCACACTAGGGCGGCTTCGTCGCGACGTCCCTGTTCAAGCAGGTGTTCGCTCAGGCTGCGCGGCCAGGTGATCTCAGACGGTTCGCGGGCAATGAGGGAGCGGAACTCGGCCACCATGGCGTCGTAACGCCCGGCTTCGCCGTAGAGCCGGAGCAGGCGTCGCTGCGACTCGGGTGTGATGCCCTGCTGGCGGTCGCCCTCGATCAGTGCGATGGCCTCGTTGAAGCGGCCGAGACGACGCAGCACGTCGACCCGCACGGCGGCGGCGTCCGGACCGAGCTGGGGCTGGCCGGCGAAACGGGCGAGCAGGCGCTCCCAGGATGCATCGAGTTCGTGGGCCTCCACCAGCACGCTCAGGCTGTAGCGGACGTCCCGCGCCAGGGTGGCGCCGAGCACGGCCTGCCAGGCCTGATCCTGGGCCTTGGCGGCCTGTCCTGCCTGCAGAGCCCACTGGGCAAGGCGGAGGTGCTGGCGCTGCTGAGCGGCGCCTTCGCCGAAGACTTCGTAGAGATCGGCGGCTTCGGCCGGGTGATTGAGGATGGCGAGGGCGACCGCGGCGCGGTTGCGGAACTGCCGGTCGCGGGTGCGCGCGAGGGCGACCAGGGCCTCCACGTTCTGAGTGTCGGTGGAGAGAAACGTGAGACGAAGCCGCACGTCCTCTTGTTCCTCGGGCGAGCTGAGCAGGGTCAGGGCCTGTTCGTAGCTCTTCCTGGCCTCGGGAAGACGGTCCGATGCCTCGAGCAGACGGGCCCGCAGCACGACGAGATCGGCGGTCGTCTCAAGGGCGAGGGCCTGTTCGACCGTCTTCGCGGCGGCGGCGAGCCGGCCGAAGCGCCAGTTCAGGTGCGTGGCGACCTGCAAGGCGCGGACCCGCTCCGACTTCGAGGCCGCTGCGTCGTTGGCGCGGGCGAGGAGTTCCTTGACGACGCCATCGATGTTTCCATCCCGCAGCACGGACGCATTGTAGAGTGCATCGATCGCCGCGGCGTCGATCCGCGGACGGGTCAGCAAGTCGGCCAGCGAGGGCACCGCCGCGGGTGCCTGGGCGAGGAGTCCGGGGGAGGCGCCGAGCAGCGCGAGGCAGGCCAGCAGTGCGTTTCTCATGGGACCGGAATCAGGGGCGAACAGGAGCGGTGGCGGGTTGGCTGGGCCAGCGGCGCACAGCCAGCTCCGTCAGGTAGAGCAACAAGGCGAGCCAGGCCGCGTAGGGCCACAGCTCCACGAGCGAGAGTGAATTGGCGTCCGCCGGCAGCTGCAACGCGCCAGGTGCAACGGAGGTGTCGGCGGGACCGGTATAGGTGCCGCCGGTGGCGCGAGCGAGGCCTGCGAGGTCAAAGGCCGCCTCGGGATCGACCTGGAATTCGGAGGCAACGTCATCGCCGGGTGAGGACACCAATAACACCTCGCCCCGGACCGACCCTGCGTTCGGGGTTGTCACGCCTGGGGAGCCGGCCGTGGCACGCAGGCGGATTTCCTGGACAGGATCGGCCACGCGTTCGGCTACGAATTGATCGGCGGAGCGGGCGTGAAACGTCAGCGGTGAGCCAGCGCCGGTCCCCTCCATCAGGCTCGCGACGGGCACAGCGTCGGTGCGATCCCCATAGCGCCGGGCCTGAACCACGATGCGGTGGTCCTCGCGAGAGACATCGAAGCGAAACGGCCTCAGGTCGCCGGCGGTGCGGCTGACAATGCGCGCGAGCCAGCGTCCGTAGCCGTTCCAGTCCTTCCAGGCGGCCGTGCCTTCTCCCAGCGGCTCGGTCATGAAGGTGGTGACCCGACCCAAGCCGTACTGCCACGAGGCCAGCACCGGGTGGGCGCTACCGTCGACTTCCAGCACGGTTTCGGCACCCGGACGGGTCTGGGTCTCGACATAGCCGGCCAGCGCCGGAACAGCGGTGCGGTCCAGTTCGCCCCACCAGCCCGGACCCCCGCGGCCGATGACCTGGAAACCGCCGCTCTTGTAGGCGGGGAGGTTGAGGGTGGTGGACTGCTTCAGGACCACCTCGGGCAAATTGTACCGGTCGGCGGCGGCGTAGAAACGGCCGCGTCCCCAGGAGGCGATGTCAACCAGGCTCTGGCTGTGGGCCTGCGCTCCGACGAGAACGGTGGAGACATTGATGTTGTCCTTGGCGATCAGGCGGACGAGCGACTCGTAGTCCGCGTCCTCCACGCCGGCGTCGGTGATGATGAGGATGTGTTTGTAGCGTGTCGCGACATTCTTGAGACCGTAGAAGGCCTCCTCGATGGCGGGGTACATGACTGTGCCGCCGACGGCCTGCATGCGTCCGATGGCCCGGTCGATCGCGATTTTGTTGGCGGCGGACTGCAGGGGGAGGGCCCAGTGCTTGTTGCCGTAGAATTCGACGATGCCGACGCGGTCGTGGGCCTTGAGCCGCCGGATCGCAAGTCGCGTGATTTGCTTGGCCAGTTCGATGCGGGAGCCCGCCATGGACCCGGAGGTGTCGATGATGACGGCGAGGGCGGTGCTGGGATCGCGTTTCTCCGTGCGCTGGATGAAATCCACCGGGAGCAGACCGGCCACGGTCGAATGATCGTAGCCGCCCGTGCCAAACGAGGCCTTGCCTCCGGTGAAGATGAGTCCGAGCCCGTCCTTTTGCACGGCGGAGGCCAGATGCGTCTGAAATGACTCGGGCAGCAGACTGGCCGGACGATCGTCGATCACCACGAGGTCGAAGCCGGACAGATCGGTGGTGGCGTCCAACGTCCAAGTTGCACCGTCCACCACCTGGAATCCCCGTCCCAGCAGGCCGCCAAGATGGGAAGCGCCGGATTCGGTGCGGTCGCCGAGGTAGAGCAGACGCAGCGGGGCCTGCACGGCAAACGTCCGCCGCAGGGTGGTGCGGGCAGGATCGGCTGGGGCGGTGCCGTCGGAGACCGCCTCGGCGATCAGGGTGAGAAATCCGGCCTCGGTCGGCTCGAATTCGAGGGCGACGCGGGCGCGTCCCTCGATCGTCAGGGGCTCGGAGCGCGCCCATTCCCGTCCTTGCGTATCGGAAAGACGGACACGCAGGCCGCTCGCGTTGCCGGCCACGGTCACCTCGACCCGGGCGGTTTGTCCGGCCCGGAGCTGCGGGTCGGCGGCGAGGCCCACCAGGCGCGGCCGGGAATCGCCCGGCCCGAGATCATGGACGGCCACCGGGATGCCGCGGGCCGTGAGCCGCTGCACCACCGGGCCCCAGCGCCGGTCGGTGGAGAGCCCGTCGGAAGCGAGCGTGATCACACCGGCGGAGCCGGTGGGAATCTGACGTTCCGCGGCGGCGAGGGCGGCGCTGAGCGAGGAGGTGCTGACGGGGTCCTGCAGGTGAATCAACTGGCGGAAGTCCCCGGGAATGAGCGGACCCGAGGCAGGCGCCGGCCCGATCACCACCACCGCGGCCCGGTCGCGATCCTCCAGTTTGTTGCCCCACTGGTCCAGCAGACGGAGCGCCCGCTCGCGCGCGGCGCCCTCCACGCTGCCGGAGAGATCGAGGATCAGGACGTCGAACCGGGCGCCGGCGGTCGACACCAGCACCGGACCTGAGAGCGCGAGCACCACCGAGGCCAGGAGCGCGGTGCGCAGGATGGCCTGGACCCGGCGCTCGGGCCGGCGCGGGAAGAACCAGAGCAGCGGCAGCGGCAGCAGCAACAGCAGGAAAAGGGGGCGAAGGAAGTCGATGGACACGGTGGGTTCTCGGTGGCGGTGGTCAGCCCGTCGCCGACGCGCAGATGGAAGAATCCGATACGACCAGACCCGGCATGGGGTCCGTCCTCCTGGATTCTGGATTCTGACTTCTGAATTCCATGTTCAAGGGTCTGATGGCTGTGTGGCCGGTGCCGGTCACGGCACGCGTCCCGTCTGATTCAGGTACCACTCGACCAGCAGCAGCACGAGGGCGCCGAGTAGCAGCCAGGTGGCGGGGTGGGCGGTGGGACCGCCGCTGGCGGGCAGGGTGGAGACCGGGACGTCGCCCTGCGAACCCAGCGTGGTGGCGGCATCGAGCAGCGAAACGGCGAGGGGACGGTCGCTGCCGGCGCGCGGGAGGTCGCCGGCCTGTTCGGGAACGAAGGCAGTGCCGAGCGGATCGAGCACCCGGCCGCCGGTGTCAATGAAGCGATCCTCCGGTTCCAGCGCATCCCGTTCGAGCGGCTGGCCGGCGGCGACGTAGGCGGGACCCCGGCGGGCGCCCCCGAGCCAGCGCAGAGCGTTGGCGATGAAGAGCGGGAAGGCGCGGGACTGGGTGAAGTTGAATTCCTCCGACAAGAGGTCCTGCCAGACTTCGAAGCGCCACTGAGGGGCGGTCGCGACCTCGGCCGTGACGGCGCGGCCGGCGGACTGGGCGATCGCCATGGAGTCGATTTCCCGCAGTCCGATGGCAGTCACGGCGTGACGGAAGACTGCGGCCGAGTCGAAGGAGTCGGGATGCAGCACGCGGAAGGCCGGTTGTGAATCCGACGCGGGCACAAACTCCAGGCTGGGAAGCCCGGCGCCGATGGACTCGCCCTGCCGGCGGACGACGAGGGCGGCGTCGGCGGTGACGAGTTCAACGGCGGAATCGGCGGTCAGCACGCCGCTCAGCTCGGTGGCCAGGCTGGGGGAAAGCAGCACGCGCAGCCGCGGTTTTTCGGGCAGCCGCAACCGGGCGGAGTTGTCGAGGCCGAGCGCGTCGTCGCCCTCCAAACGGACCGAAAGCAGGCCACCGGCGGCAGGGAGATCGGACAGGAGGTAACCGGAGCCGAATGGACGGAGGTCGGCGTTGGGAACTGCGCGGCCGTCGAGGTCGAGCCGCAGGCGCGCGCGCGGATCAGGCTGGCTGGGGGAGACCTGGACCTCGAGGAACACGTCGACGCGGTCCCAGGCGCCGGACCAGGCGTCGGTCAGGCCGAGGGCGGTGATGCCGCTATTGGCGGCGGGAGGCCGTTTGCTCAACGAAGCGCGCGCGACCCGGATTCCGGGCAGGCGGGCGAGCAGATCGGGCGGCAGGGCGGTGTCACCGAACACCACCACCTCGGTTGACTGACCGGGCCGGGCCGAAGCGGCGAGGGAACGCAGCAGCGCGGGCATGGCGTCGGGTGCGGCCACGGGTTTCAGCGACCCGAGCCGCCGGTCGAGCAGCAAGGCGTGTTCGCCGGGATTGAGCAGGGTCCGCACGCCGCCCCCGCTCCACAGCACCTGCCTCTGGCCGGCGGGAAGGCGTCCCACCTGTTTCTTCAAGGCGGCGACGGCTTCTTCGTAGCGACCGCCCACGGCCATGCCGGCGGAGCCGTCGAGCACCAGCACCTGGAAGGCGGCGGACTCGTTGCGTTTGAATTCGGGTCCGGCAAACGCCAGCCAAAGCAGGCAGAGGATGACGAGAATGAGGGCGTAGGCCCAGGGATGCCGGAAGCGTTCGCGCAGCGTGCGGGCCGGCGCCTCCTCGGCGGCGACGCGCCAGAACAGGGTGGTGACGACGGTGACCGGCCGGTGCCGGACCCGCAAACGCTGCAAGGCGTAGAGCACGCCGGCGAGGACGGCGATGCCGCCGAGGACACCGGGCAGGGGAAGCTGGGTGAAGTTCATACCCGGAACCCTCCGTGTTCAAACAGGCTGGAGAGCTGGTCGATGAGATCGCCCTCGACATTGATGCGCAGAAGGCGCGCGTGACGCTGCCGCGCGATCTCGACCATGCCGTCATTAAACGCCGAATACGCCGCCTTGTAGCGTTCGAGCACGCGGGGCGTGAGGGTCAGGTCGGCGACTTCGCCCGATTCGCAGTCCGTCAGGCGGACGTCCCCCTGCAGCTCCGGATTGGCGTCGGAGGCCCGCACCAGCTGCACCAGCACCAGACGGTGCCGGACGGCCTGGAGCGCCTCCCGCACGGCGTCGAGCCCGCGCGGGTCGAAGAAGTCACTGATGACGATGAGCAACCCCTTGCGCAGATTGAGCAGCGCGAGGCGCTGCAGCGACTCGGCCAGACGGGTTTGTCCCCGTCCGCCCGCCTCGGCCACCCGGGCGAGATGCCGCGCAAAGGTCATGATCTGGGCATGGCCGGCACGGGGTTTGAAGATGACCTCGAGCTGATCGGACAGCGTGAAGAGCCCAGCGGAGTCGTGGTGATTCAGGCCCACGGTGGCGAACGCCAGGGTGGAGCGCAGCGCGGCGATGATGGCCGGCGGGCCGCCCTGCGGCAGGAACAGGCTGGCCGACACATCCGGCACGAGGTAGAGAGGCAGATCCTGTTCCTCTTCGAACAGACGGACGAAGACCTTGCCCAGGCGCCGGTAGAGATTCCAGTCGATGGCGCGCAGGTCGTCGCCCGGGCTGTAGGGACGATGGTCGTTGAACTCGATGCCGGCGCCCAGGTCCTTGGACAGGCGCTGCCCGTGCCGGCCGCCTCCGGAGACCCGGCGCGCGTGGAGATTCCAGCGCGACAGGGCGTTGAGGAACGTCGGGTCGAAGAGCTCTTCGAATGTCACCCCAGCGCTCATGCCTGCGGTGCGTTCGGTGCGGCCACGGTGGCGAGCACCTCGCGCACGATCGCGTCGTCGGTCACGCCCTCGGACTGCCCGTGAAAGTTGATGAGCACGCGGTGCCGGAGGACCGGAAGGGCCACGGCCTTGATGTCGTCCACGCTGACGGCGAAGCGACCCTGCACGAGGGCGCGGACCTTGGCGGCGAGCAGCAGCGCCTGGGCGCCGCGCGGACTTGAGCCGAGGGCGACGGCGCGGTTCACCTTGGCCGGGGCGTACGGGCTGCCGGGCTGGGTGCCCATGACGAGGTGGATGGCGTAGCGCTGCGCGTGGGCGGGCACCGGAACGGCGCGCACGACGTGACGCAGGCGCACGATTTCGGCGCCGTCGGTGGCGGGCTCGATCTTGACCTCACCGGCTCCCGTGGTGCGGTCGAGGATCGCGGCATAGTCCTCCTCGCGCGGGTAACCGACCACCAGCTTGAAGAGAAAACGGTCGAGCTGGGCTTCCGGGAGCGGGTAGGTGCCTTCCTGCTCGACCGGATTCTGGGTGGCGAGCACGCAGAACGGCTCCTCCAGCTTGATGGTGCGCCGGCCGACCGAGATCTGGCGCTCCTGCATGGCCTCGAGCAGGGCGGACTGCGTCTTCGGGGTCGCACGATTGATTTCGTCGGCCAGCACGAGATTGGAGACCAGCGGCCCCTCCTGGAATCGCAGCTCGTGCTGGCCGCGTTCGTTCTCGATCAGCACCGAGGTGCCCTGGATGTCGGCGGGCATCATGTCGGGGGTAAACTGGATACGGGAAAACTTGGCATCGACCGCCTGGGCGAGGCTGCGCACCAGCAGGGTCTTGCCCAGGCCGGGCACGCCTTCGAGCAGGACATGTCCGCCGGCGAGCAGGGCGGTCATCACCCCGTCGATCACTTCATCCTGGCCGACCATCATGCGGCTGATCTGGGATTTGACTCCGAGATAGACCCGCTGGAAGCGGGCGGATTCCTGGTGGGCGTCGGCCAGGGCGGGAAAGGTGGCGGTACTCATCGGTGGATCGGGATTCGGGAGGCGGTGCGGACAGATCGGATACGAGGTGAAGGAAAAGGAGACGGGTGTGCGGATTCAGCGCGGGAGCGTGCCGGCGGGCGCCGCACCGGAGGAGGAGGCGGCGTTGGTGCCGGCGGAACCGGCGGGCTGGTCGGGCGACTGGCGCAGTCGCGAGAAGTAGGTTTCGATCAGGGCGCGGCGCCACGGTACCAGGTCGGGTTGTTCGACGTGTCCGATCGAGCCCGTGCGGGCGAGCGGCGAGAGGGCGGCGACGGGCGCCTGGGCCTCTTCCTTCGGTCGGGTGAATTCCTGGGTGACCTTGGAGCGGCCCGGACTGGGGACGCCCGGGACGCGGTCCGGCACCGGGATGCCGAGGATCATGGAGGGAACCCCGCGGGTTTTCTTGATCTGGCCGGGCCCTCCCCGGCCATTACCCGGTTCGTCGCCCGGAGGCTGGTTCGACAAATTGCGGTCGACAGCGGGTTCCTTGGTGTTGCCCATCGGTTTGCTCACACTGTTCGACTTCTCCTGCTCATCCTCGTCCTCGGCGCCTTCGTCCTCGGCGTCCAGCTGCGAACCCTGGCCGGTTTTGTCGGACTCCTCGGTGGCTTCGAAAGGATTCTGGCTGCCGCTCGACGTGGAGGTCTTGCCCTGGCCGGAGTTGGCGTCGAGGGACATCGGTCCACCTTCCTGCTTCCGGGGAGGGCGCTTGGGTTTGGAGGAGGCGGCGGTCTCCTGCGGATCGTCGGTGGGCGGTTTGGCGTCGGGCCGCTTCATTGGCTGGCTCTTCTGGCTGGAGGCGAAGCCGGCGGCCTGCGAGCCGGCGTTGGAGGAGCGGGCGAGCGAACTGCCGCCGTTGCCGGTCTGTCCGTCCAGGGCGTCTTCCTGTTTCGGTTGCCGCCGGGTGGCGCGGTCCTGGGACTTCGAGGCGTCCTCGGCCCCGGCGGGTTCCGGGGCGGTGGGGGTGGCGGCGGGGCGGGCGGCGCGCCGGGCGACCGGAGGAGGCGAAGCGGGCCGGCTTAACGAGGCAACTTCGGCCACCGGGCTGGCGGCGAGATTGGGAGCCGCGAGTGCGGGACTCGACGCGCCGTAGTCAAGGCGGGCCACGATGAGCAGGAGCCCGGCGCCGATGGCTCCCACGAGACTGCCGAGCGGGGATTGCCAGGTTGGGCTGGGCAGGGGCGAAAGGGTGTGCGCGAGGGCGGCCTGGACCGTGGCGCGGGCGTCATCGACGGCGGCCTGCATGAACGCGCTTTGCATCGACGTCTCCGACAGGGAGGTCGCGCGGAGGAATTCGTCGGCAGTGACCAGGCGGTCGAGTGAGTTCAGTCCGTCGTCGTACCGGGCGAGTGCGGTCGCCCGGGCGGGCCGGGGGCGGAAGCCGACCGCGAGGAGAGCGATCCCGACGGCAACCACCGGGAGCAACACCGTCAGAGCGATCACGGTGGGCAAAGGGAGCGAGGCAACCGAGGTCGCTCCGAAAAACCGGGCCAGCACCAGCACCCCTGGCACTCCGAGCAGGAACCAGCCGGCCCAGCGGGGGGCCTGCCGCAGCACCTGCCGCCGCTCCGCCTGTCGCAGCGTTTGCGTGCCCCGTTCGACCAGGTGATCCAAGTCACGCCGCAAGGCGGCGCTGGTCGAAGGGTCGGAAGCAAGCGTGGAGGACGAGGTGGACATCGGGAGACGGCGCTCAGCTATCGAGCATTTTCAACGTTTCCGCCGGAATGCCGGTTTTCAGGCGCGCGAGGGCGTCGGTGATCTCCTTGCGGAGGTCGGCCGTGATGGGTGCTCCGGGAACGGCCAGGGCGGCCTTGTAACGCGAGTAGGCCCGCACGGCACGACCCTGTTTCTCGTAGACGCGGGCGAGGTTGAGTGCGACTCGGAAGGCGTGGTCGGGATCGCGCGCGATCGGCACGAAGGCGGCGGACAGCAGGTGTTTCCAAGCCGATTCCAGCTCGCCCTGCTCAAGGTAGAGCTCACCCAGCACCCGATGCAGCCGGTAGACGTCCTGGACCGTCATGGCCAGGCGTGAGTGCGACAGCGAGAGCTGGGCGGCCTTGATGGCCAGCGCGGTTTGTCCGGGGGTGGCCGCAAATCGGGTGACGTAGGTGAGACCCGTTTCGGTGCGACGTTCCGCCGAGGTGGTCTTGATGACCCAGTCCAAGGCGGAGAGGAGATCCTCGTCCGAGGGGGCAAAGTCGTCGATGCGCAGCGCCATGAGTTTCCGCGCGGCTTCGTTGTTCATCCGGGACTCGGGGAAGGCCTTCAGATAGGCCTCGAAGGCGTCGGCCGTGCCCGTGGTCTCGGCTTGAAAATAGGCGCGATCGGCTTCTGGACGAGCGGGGTCCGCCTGCTGGGTCAGGTGGAGTTGCGAGGCGGTCCAGTCGATCTCCAAACGGAACGCGGCCAGGAGGTTGACGCCGCTGAGGAACAGCCGTTCATCCCCGGCGGCGATCGGGGTTGCACGCCATGCCTTGGGACGAAAGGCGACGTAACGCGACAACTCGATTGGAGTTTCACCGAGCAGTGTGACCGGTTCGACGTCGCCCGTGGGACGATCCAGGGCCTTGGCCAGATCCTGGTCGATCAGGGTGTCGTAAAATGAACTGCCGAGCACGAGCAGACCGGAGGGACGCGGACCGGGCACTTGCACGGGGAGTGTGAGCCGTCCGTCTCGCAGTTCGAACGTGCCGGAAAAATCGGAGCCCTGGGCGGCGGCGGATTCGGTCGGGGAGGCCGCGGCGTCTGTGATCGACGGCGCCAGCGTCAGCTGCCGGCCGACCAAGTCCAGAGTGACGCGGTAGTTCCTGAGGAAACCCAGTCCGATCGTGCCCTTGACTTTGCGTTCATCGAGCTGGGTGGGAAACAGCTGGGTCAACCGATTCTGGCTGTCCACGCGGGCGCTTGACCCCTCGGGTTTGAAGTCGGTGGCTGGGAGTTGCAGCGTCGTGCCTCCGGCGAAGACCACCTTAACCGGAGGGTGCTGGTTTTTCCGGATCTTGCTCTCGTCGAGCTTCAGCCAGCCCAGCTGGTCGCCGTGCAGCGTGATGGCTGCGGGACTGTCGAGCACCAGCTCCAAGCTGACGGCATCGTCGGCTCCGCCCTGATCGTACAGGGTGGCAGAGAGGATGATATGACCGTCGACGAGGCGAAGCGGCAGGCTGAGCGACGCGGAGGCAGGACTGACAGCGTCCTGGGCATGGCTGATCCCCAGGGCCCAACACAACCCCAGCACTCCAACCAAGGCGGAGCGAAACGCGTGGAACAGGGTCGGTGGCCTCATGCGAGCGGACAGAAAGGAGAAGTCAGAAGGGGATTCACCCGGCTCGACCCCAGTGGACCGCCGCGAGCGGTTGGAAACGAAGCCCGGAAGCGGGTGCGCGCGCAAACCACGAGGAGGGCCGCACTCCGCCGGCCCGTGCGCTCGCGTGTGCAAATCTGCGATGACGCCGGACCCGCGTGCTCAAACTTGACCATACGTGGGCGCTTGGGAGGGCTTGCGGTGAGGATCGCAGGACCTGGATCAGGCTTTTTTCTCCGACGGGACGGGGCGCTTGAACTCCTTGAGGATGGCGTCGATCAACTCGGTCTTGCTCTCCAGCGAGCTGCCCGGGTGGAGACCATTGTGCCGCACCGTGCCATCGGGAGCGATGATGGTGACGTGGGGAATGCCCGTGACGGAGTAGTCCGGGTTGAAGACCTTTTCCTCACTGAAAGCCACGGGCCACGTCATCTCCTTGAGCTGCATGAACTCGGGCATGAGGCCGTATTCCTTGTCCGGCTGTCCCGCCGTGTCGATGGCGGCGCCGCCCATGTTGGAGACCCGGCCCTGCAGGCTGGTCACGCCGAGCACCACCACGTC
This sequence comes from Opitutaceae bacterium, assembly GCA_046346755.1. Classification (GTDB taxonomy): domain Bacteria; phylum Verrucomicrobiota; class Verrucomicrobiia; order Opitutales; family Opitutaceae; genus UBA6669. The sequence continues at coordinate 92,491 of JAXMHM010000013.1, forward strand.
GGAGCCCTTGTAGTGTTCCACCAGGTCGCGAACCTTGGGGAAGGATCCGATGCATGGACCGCACCAGGTGGCCCAGAAGTCGAGAACGACCACTTTGCCTTTCAGGCTGGAGAGGGTCTTGAGATCTTTGGTTGAAGCCCAGGCGAAGTGGAGTTCTGGAGCGGGTTTGCCCACCAGCGCGGCCTTATCGGCCGAGATCGGAGGCGAACCCCCGCCGCCGCCCGAGGGCTGGCTAAAAAACGCGGCGGTCTTGGTGCCCGGGAATTCAGCCTTGATGCGGGCCTGGAGGGCTTTGGCGGTCTCGGCGTCCTTCAGGACCTTGGAGTAGACGGATGCCTTCTGGAAAAGGATTTGGGCGACTTCGTCGGACTTGTTGCCGGCGTACTTGGCGAGCAGGGCGTCGTAGGCAGCGAGTTCAGGAGCCAAATCGGCGGCAGTGACCTGACCGGCCGCGACCTTGGTGCGGACGGCGGTGGCCAGGGCTTTGAGTTCGGCGGCAGTCGAGACGGGTGCGTTCTGGGCGACGGCCTGGACAGAGACGAGTGACAGGACAGCCGACAGAACGAGGAGCGAGAGAGAGGTTCTCATGGTACGAAGAATCACGGCGGTTCGTGGGAGAAAACGTGTCGGATGAGGCCGGTTCACGCGACGTGGTGAGGAGACGGGATTTGAAGCTTCCCGCATGCCGATGGCAAACGTGAGAACTTCGAATGTTCCGTTTGTTCCGAAAGGCCTAGTACGACCCGGCAGAAGTTGAACCACGAAGGGACACGAATGAAAACAGGGATGGAGGGAGGTGTGGGACCGGTTCAGGTCTGGATGAATTGATCTGAGGCTCTCGTCGCTTGCTGTCGTATGGGTCCGGGTTCGTTCTTAGTCGCGCCTCTCTCTGGGTATGAATGGACGATAGGGAGCGGGTGCAGGGGCGAAGGGAAATTGAAGTTGAAGAACTGAACCGCGTGTCGAGGCAAAGGTTACAAAATAAGGGGCGGCGAGTCGAATGCGGCCAGGCGTGTGCTGAGTGCGTTTTGTCGCGGAGAAGTCTGCGTAGTTGGACTTCCTTCGTTCAGGAAAGCCGCTACGTTGGAGGTTCAGACGTATGACGCGCGGCGACCGCGGAGGTTGCCGCGAACTTCTCCTTTTCCCGCCTGTCGTGCCCAAGTTCCACCATGAACAACCTCATCCCCAAGAATACGATCTGCCTTTGGTTCAACAAGGACGCCCTGGAAGCGGCGCGTTTTTATGCCGCGACGTTCCCCGACAGCGAGGTGACCGCCGTCCACAAGGCGCCGAGTGACTACCCGTCCGGGAAGGCGGGTGATGTGCTGACGGTTGAATTCACCGTCCTCGGCATTCCCTGCCTCGGCCTCAATGGGGGGCCGAACTTTTCGCACAGCGAGGCTTTTTCCTTTCAGGTCGCGACCGATACGCAGGAGGAAACGGACCGCTACTGGAACGCGATCGTGGGCAACGGGGGGAAGGAAAGTTACTGCGGCTGGTGCAAGGATCGCTGGGGACTTTCCTGGCAAATCACGCCTCGCGCCCTCTCGAGCGCCATGGCTGCAGGTGGGGCGGAGGCCAAGCGCGCGTTTGAGGCGATGATGGAAATGCGAAAGATCGACATCGCGACCATCGAAGCCGCTCGTCGGGGGAAAAAGGCCCCCGCGAAAACTGCCGGAAAAAAGAAGTCCCCCGGGACCAGGAAGAAGAAATGAGCCACGGATGGATGCGGATCCGATCGGGTCGAACGGTCTTCTCATCCGCTCCCCCGCGCGGTCCGGGCCGAATTCGTCCCCTTTTCACCGGGAGTTCACGCTCACTTCATGTGTAGGTGCGAAACTGAATCATGATCCCCACGAATCACGAAAAGGACGGCACGGTCTGGTCGGCTCGAGGGTGGCGGAGGGTGAAGCTTGCGGCGCTTGGCCTGAGTGCACTGATGGCAACGGGTATTGTCGCCTTGATGATGCTGGCGGCGGGAAAGGGCGAGGACATCACCGGGATTGTCGCCCCTGCCTTGGCGATCACCGTGGCCTCCGGCCTGGTCGCCGTCGTGGCGGCGTTTCGACAGAAACGCGCGCCGCAGCAGCACTAGGGCCCGGGTGGGGACACGCCCCGGCGCCTGACGCCGGGGGGGCGAGCGGTGGGGCGCGGCGCTTTTCAGGAGGTTCGCTTTGCGAATTGACCTCTGGCGCATACCCTTCACCGCCATGAAGAAGATCGGTTTCTTGTCGTTCGGTCATTGGACGCCTTCACCGCAATCCCAGACGCGGTCAGCCGCGGATGTGCTCCTGCAGTCGATCGACCTGGCGGTCGAGGCTGAGCGACTGGGGATGGATGGCGCCTATTTCCGGGTGCATCACTTTGCCCGGCAGCTGGCTTCACCCTTCCCCCTGCTCGCGGCGGTGGGTGCGCGGACCAGAAAGATCGAGATTGGCACCGCGGTCATCGACATGCGGTACGAGAATCCTCACTACATGGCGGAGGACGCGGGCTCGGCCGATGTCATTGCCGGCTCGCGTTTGCAGCTGGGCATCAGCCGGGGCTCGCCCGAGCAGGTGATCGACGGTTGGCGTCACTTCGGATATCAGCTCAGGGAGGGCGAGGACGATGCGGCCCTGGGCCGGCGTCACGCCGAGACCTTTCTCGAACTCCTCGCCGGGAAGGGCTTCGCGAAACCCAACCCGCGTCCGATGTTCCCCAATCCGCCCGGGCTCCTGCGGCTCGAACCTTTTTCCGCAGGGTTGCGAGAGCGGATCTGGTGGGGCTCGGCGACCAATGCGACGGCCGTGTGGGCCGCGAAGCGCGGCATGCACCTGCAGAGTTCGACCCTTAAGTTTGATGAATCAGGCGAGCCCCTGCACGTCCAGCAGGCCGCCCAGATCCGCGCCTTCCGGGCGGCCTGGGCCGAGGCGGGACACCCCCGCGAGCCCCGCGTTTCCGTGAGCCGAAGCATCTTCCCTCTGATGAATGACCTCGATCGGGCCTACTTCGGGAGCGACGAGGAACAGACGGATCAGATCGGATTTCTCGACGGAACCACCCGGGCGGTTTTTGGACGTGGCTATGCGGCCGAACCCGATGTGCTGATTGAAGAGCTCCGAAAAGACGAGGCCATCGCCGAGGCGGACACCCTCCTCCTGACGATCCCGAATCAGCTCGGAGTAGCCTACAATGTCCACGTCATGGAATCGATCCTGAGGTTCGTCGCACCGGGCCTAGGCTGGCGCTGAGGTCAGGGACGATCCTTCCTTTCCGCCGATGCGGAAGCCTTTCCCTTGATTGACTTCGGGCCGCCGGCCCGGGGTGCCGGGAAATGAAGGAGTCCGGCTCGGCGGGTTTACGAGCGCCGGCGTAACAGAAACAGCAGGACACCCACGGTCAGACCCAGCAGTGTCAGAGTGCTTCCTGCTTCAGGCACGGAGGTCGAGCCGCCTTGACCCGTCGCGCAGGCTTCGAGATCGATCAGGTTGTGGTCGAGCGTGACGGCCGCGATCCGTGCCAGAGCGCTTCCGTCCAGCGTGGCATACGCCTGAAGGGCGATCGATTGGTCGGCCATGATGTGGCCGGCAAAATCGGAATAGGTTCCGATCGTGGCGGAACTGCCCACTTGCCAAAAGACGTCGCAGGCTCCCGCGCCGTTCAGGAAGACCACGCTGGCTCCCGGGGAGCCTGGCCCGCCGGCGGCGGTGACCAAGTCCGAGGTGGCCTGGAATATCCAGACGGGATTCAGGTCGCCGTTGGCGTCGAGGGTGAGGGTTCCGATCAGATTCGCGGTTGCGGCGTGTCCAAAACTGTAGACCCCGGGAAAGAGGGTCAGCCCGCCCAATTGGTTGTCGACGTCGCCCAGCGCCATCGTCACGGGCCGGCTGGCGGCATCGTTGTAGGCGGTGGTGAGATCATTCTGAGCGGTGATGAGCAACGGCGCGGATGTCTCTGTCGTGTAGATACTGCCATTCTCCAACTGACCAGGCAGGAGTCCGATGGCCGCGCCCGTGGCTGGAGAGAGCCCCACGTTTCCGTTCGTCACGGACGTGGCCCCTCCGGCGTCACTGATCTGGGAGCCGGCGAGAATTGCGAAACCAGCCGCAGTTCCCAGGTTGATGCTGGGAATGGCCTTTGCGGTCGGGAGCCAGCTGATCGCGACCATCGCGAATGCCGCAGCGAGGGCCAGTGAACAGGAGTTGCTGCGAAGTCGGTTCGCGACCTTGAGTCGTTTGGTCATTTCAGCCCAGGGTGGTGGGATTCCGCCAAATCCTGGAGCCTAAGCGAACCGGGTGTTGGGCAGTATGGGGTCTACGCCTACCCCGGGTGGCAGGCTTGGTTGGGTGCCGTGGATAACCACTCCATGCCCAGGTACTTGTCCGCTTGGATCCAGTTCCAGCGGCGGTGGACTTGAATCTCAGGCCCCTCGTCAGGGTCTCTTGAACGTCTTCCGCACCCGCTCAACCTGGGGACGGATGACGCAGGTCGCGGCGTGGTCGTTGATCAATCCCATGGCCTGCATGAAGGCGTAGACGGTGGTGGGTCCGACGAATTTCCACCCGAGCTTTTTCAGATCCTTGGAAAGCGCCTCGGATTCGATTGAGGTTGAGGCGGTCTGTGGAGTTTGGGACGGGTCCGGGCGCGGCTCGTAGCGCCAGAGGAACGCGCCCAGCGATCCTTCCCGTTGAACGAGTTCCTGGGCTCGTTGTGCATTGTTGATGACCGCTTCGATTTTGCCCCGATGCCGGATGATGCGCTCATCTTTCAGCAACCGGTCCACGTCACGGGAGGTGAAGCGGGCCACCCGGTTGAAATCGAACTGGTGAAAGACTTCGCGGAAGGCCTCGCGTTTGGCGAGGATGGTCCGCCAGCTCAGTCCCGATTGGAAACCCTCGAGGCAGAGTTTCTCGAAGAGCCTCCGGTCATCGTTGACCGGAAAGCCCCACTCCGTGTCGTGGTAGGCGAAGAACTCGGGTGCGGCGGCGCACCAGCGACAGCGAGGTTTACCGTCGGGTCCGGGAATCGTCGTGCTCATGGGAAGGCGATGGAGCCGCGAGTCCGGGGCTCGGCCCTCCTGATGTCAACGGATCGCCCCAAGCCAGCCCCAGAGAGCGACCCGTCGTGAGCCCCGCCGCATGGCTTGGATCCACGGTCCCGGATGGGGGAAGCGTCGCCCATCGGTGACGGCAGCTCAGGCACCGGGGTGAGGGGTGAAAGACCGAGGAAACCGGATAGAGCGGGTCGCGTCGAGCCGCGCAGCCGACCGGGGCGGCGGAGCAGGGGAGTGCGGGCATGAGGGCCTCCGGGGTTAGGTGGACGGATGCGTCGAAGCAGTGGACGAAGGACTTTGGGGCGCTTCGTGTTCGCCGTAGACGTCGCGCATGACGTGGTTGAGGTCCTGCAGGGCCCGGGCACCGTCGCCCCGAAAGGTGGAGCCGTGCATCGCGGCCAACGTGAGGGGTTGGAGGCTCGCGAGTCCGTTCAGCAACGGACCGGTCCTCGACGTATAGGGCAGGTAGTCCATCAGCAGGCCACCTTGGTATTCGACCATGGCCGCCCGGGCCCGGCCGAGGATGTCCGACTCGGTGAGCGGTTCCACGTTTCCGGTCTGATGGAAAAGGTCCGAACAAAACAAGGTGCGCTGCGTTTCCTCGAAGAAGATGCCGGCGTCCCAACCATGCGGCAGGTGAGGCGTCGGGCGAAATCGGAACCGGTACTTGCCCGTGGCAAACACTTCGTCGGCGGCCAGCCCGCGCGGTTTGCGATTCGCGAAGTCGTTCAGATTGACCAGGGCGCCCACCTGGCTGCACACCGCCTGGGCGTGGGGCGCGGTGTTCAGCCATTCGTTGAGCGCTCCGCACTCGTCGACTTCAAAGTGGCTGAAACCGATCCACCGAAGCGCGGAGGGGTCGAGGAGGCGGCTCACCGCTTCGCGGACGACGCTAAAAGTCCCGCGCATGCCCGTGTGGATGAGCAGCGGTTCCTCGTCGCGGACGAGGAAATGGTTGAATTGCAGATTAATGGCCGGAACAAACAGCGACAGACGAAAGACGTCGGGCGCGATTTCAGTGATGGTGGTACTCATGGTCGAAGGAGACGATCGAAGGGGACGGAAGGGTGAAGGGTGAGGGGTTGTTGTGACTGTCGTGACGCTCGACTTAGCCGGAGGCGGGGCGCGCGTGAGCGCCGAAATTCAACGGCGGGGGTGTGTGCGGTCACTGCGTCGCGATGCCGTGGAAACCACGAACCGGGATCAGGTGAATAATGAATGAACAACGTTGTTCACCGAAAACAGGTGAATTGTCGTTGTCAATATTTCAATTGAACATTTGTGTTTACTGAAATGAGCCCACCCAAACGCTCCTACACATTAAAGGCACGAGGAGAGCAGGTAGCGGAGACCCGCCGTCGTATCGCTCTCGCAGCCATGGAATTACACCAGGAGGTTGGCCCCCTGCGGACGAGCATTTCTGCGATTGCAGAGCGGGCGGGCGTCGAGCGTTTGACGGTGTATCGTCATTTTCCCGACGATGACGCCCTGTTTGCCGGCTGTTCCGGAGTTCATGCCGAACTTCATCCGTTGCCCGAGCCCGCGGTGTGGCGTGGGACGGCTGAGCCTGCCGAACGAACCCGTCTTGGGCTCGGAGCGCTTTATGGCTACTATGCCCGTACACGGTCCATGCAGTCCAACCTAGAACGGGACGTGGATCACGTCGCTGCCCTGGCGCGGATCCTGAAACCCTTTTCGGACTATCTGGCCGACCTCGCGGAGGACCTGGCGAGTGCCTGGCATTCGGGTGATCCCATGACGCTCGCCGTTGCCCGCCATGCCACCCGCTTTGCCACTTGGCATTCCCTTGACCGGGAGGGGGTCTCGGATGCTGCCAAAGTCACTCTGGTGACCCGCTGGCTCGGATCCGTGAGCCGCGAACCTGCGATCAGCCTGGAGCCCGGACGCGTGTGAGCGGGCTTGCCGGACCCCGACACCCCTCCGGCGTGTCGCCGACGCCGTCCGATCCGGCCCGACGCGGATGCCGAACCCAACCTGGCACGCCGCGCGCACCCGTCACTTGGCGAGCACGCCCGGGTCGATTCCCTGGCCCAGCGCAAAGGCGGCCCCGGTCGCGCCGACCACGGCGCGCGTCCGGTCGAGCCCCAGGTCCCGGCGGAACCGGTACACCGTTTCAAGCCCGGTGCAGTGCGCGCCGATGAAGTGCTCCAACCCGAACTCCCGGAGCTTCCCGGCGGTCCAGGTCAGCGTCGACTCGCTCGCATTGAAAAGATGGATTCCGCCGATCAGCGCGTGAATGGGCGCCGGCCGCACCACGGTGCGGGCATGTTCGATGAGATTGACCACCCCGGCATGGCCGCAGCCGGTGATCACCACCAGGCCGCGCGCCGTGTTGATGTACAAGGCCGCATCCTCCGGCTGATTGTCCTCCCGCTCCGTCCCACTTGAGTCGACCAGTCGGCCGCTGCCGCTCCAGTTCCGCTCGGGATGCGGCCGCGGCACCGGCCCGCTGAACCACACCCCAGGATGCAGTTCAACCGGATGCGTGTGCAGTTTGAATACACCGCCCGACGCCTCGAATGTCGGCCGGGCGAGCAGCAGCGGGTTTTCAAGGATCGGCGGTCCGTTGCCCAGCCTGCGGTAGAACAACCCTTCGGCACCGTGGACCGTGCCGAGTGCGGCCGGGTTTTTCTCCCGGACTGAATCCCGCAGCGTCAACAGACCCCCGACGTGGTCCCAGTGTGAGTGACTCAGGATCACCTCCGACACCGTGGTCAGGTCGATCCGCAGCAACGCCGCGTTCTTCAGCACGACGTCGGAGTGGGCGCCGGTGTCGAACAGGATCCGCCACCCGTCGGCCTCCACCAACGCCGCGAACCCCCACTCCCCCAGGCCCTTTTCCGCCAGCATGGTCGAGAGCACGGTGATCTTGAGTGCTTTAACCTCGACTGGGTTCGTCGCTGCTGCCCGACCCCAAGCCGAGCCACCCACGAGTGCCAGGAAAATGAGGAACAGGCGCATGTCCCCATGGAATGCGACAGTCCGTCGGAGTCAGCAGTGAAGTTGAGCGTTGGCGGGTTACGGGCACCCCGGTGGGCGGCAGCGTTCCCTCGCTCAGGCGGACCACCCAGTCGTGGAGAGACGGGGATTTGACGGAGAACCAGGCTACCTGGAGTCGTCCAGGGCGGAACGCACCACTTCGGCCAGGGTGCGGGTCTCGTAGGGTTTGGGAAGGTAGACCACCCCCGCTTTCGTCAGTACACCTGGACGGGTGATTTCCGTGCTGTAGCCGCTTGAGACGATGGCCCTCAGGCCGGGCTTCATTTCCCGGAGTCGTTCGACGAGCTCGAGGCCGGTCATGCCTTCGGGCATCACCATGTCCGTCAGCACCAGATCGCAACGATCACCGCCGGCCTGCCAGAGTGCCACGGCCTCCTGGCCGTTGGACGCCGCCAGCACCCGGTAGCCAAAGGCCTCGAGGGCCAGGGTCGCAAACCGGCGAAGGGTGGCGTCGTCCTCCACCAGAAGGATCGTCTCCTGTCCGCGCTGCACCGGCGCCGTGAGTTCGGGCGTGCGGGGCGCAGCCGGCGCTTCAAGGAGCGCGGGAAGGTAGATCCGAAACGTCGTACCCCGGCCCAGTGCGCTCTCCACCTCCACCCAGCCTTTGTGCTGGGCCACAATGCCATGGACGGTCGCCAATCCGAGCCCGGTGCCGGCGCCCGCCTCCTTGGTGGTGAAGAACGGCTCAAAGATCCGCTTCTTCGTCTCCGCCGCCATGCCGATCCCCGTATCCATCGTTGAAAGACAGACAAAACGCCCGGGACGGGATTCCGGGTGCGCCGGACGGTCCGCCTCCCTCAACTCCCGCACCGAGGTGGCAATCGTGATCGTGCCCCCCTTCGGCATCGCGTCCCGTGCATTGACGACGAGGTTCATCAGCACCTGTTCGAGCATCCCGGCGTCCGCCTCGACCAGGGGGAGGCGTGCCAGTCCGTCGAAGCGCAGGGACACCTGCTCGCCAATCAACCGGCGGAGCATCTTGAGCAGATTGTCCACGACCTCGTTCAGATCGAGGGGCTTGCTCGCCATGACCGACCGGCGGCTGAACATGAGCAACTGGCGGGTGAGGCTGGCCGCCCGGTTGGTCGCGCGCCCGAGTTCGTCGAGTGACAGCAGGGTCTCCGGGTCGAGGTTGGCGTTTTCCTGCAGCATCCCCAGGTTCATCATCATGGCGGCGAGGATGTTGTTGAAGTCATGGGCCACGCCGCCGGCCAGCTGACCGATGGCCTCCAGTTTCTGCGACTGCAGGTACCGCTCCTCGCTGGCGCGCGCGGCTTCTTCGGATCGGATGCGCTCGAGCGCGCCACCGCAATAGTCGGCCAGCGCCTGGAGGATCTTGAGGTCCTCCGGCGAAAAGGCCTGGGTTCGGTAGCTGTGCAGCGAAAAGATTCCGACGATCTGGGTGTCGCGATGGATCGGCACGTCCATGATGGACCGGGAGGGTCGGTTGACATCGCCGAAGGGGACCACGTCCGGCCCGAAAGCTGCGTTCTCCTCCCGGAGCGTCAGCTGTGCGCCATGCTGCAGCACCCTCCGCGTCCGGGGCGTCAGTTCGTTGGCCACGGCCGGCACGTTCTGGCGCAGACCATCAATCGTATCCACGCTGATCACCGCACGGACCTGGCCCCGGTCATTCTGGATCATGTCGAGCGCGGCTGCGTCCCACTGCCAGAGCCGGTCCGCAGCGTCGAGCAGAGCGCGGCTGGCGCTGGTGGCGTCGGTCGTGCCATTGAGCTGGCGGCCCAGGGTGAGCAGCACCTCTCGAAACGACTCGAGGCGCTTGCGGTCCGCGATGTCCTCCGCGACCATCACAACGTGTGAGATGAGCCCCGGGGACCGTGTGATGGGTGAAACGGTCGCCGCCTGCCAGTACCACTCGCCATTCTTCCTGCGATTGCGAAACTCGCGGTGCCATTCGCGACCCGCGCGGAGCGTGTCCCACAGCCCTCGGATGTCCTCCGGAGTCAGTTCCGCCGAGCCGAGACCGAGCGGACCGCAGCCCCGGATGTCCTCGAGGGAAAAGCCGGTCACCTCCGAAAATTTCGGATTTACGTACTCGATTGCCCCCGCCGTATCGGAAATGGACACGCAGGCTGGGCTTTGTTCCACAGCCCGGGACAGCTGGAGCAACTGCGCCTGGGCGGAGCGCTGCACCATGATCTTGTGGAGTTCGTTGGCGACAAGCCGGACCTGGGCGAAGTCGTCCTCGTGGTAGTCCGATGCCTTGTCTCCCACGCCGAAGATGATGCGCGTTTTGCCGTCCTGAACCACGGGCACACTCATGAAGCGCGTCCACGACGCGTGGCCGGAAGGCAGACCCTGGCGGATCCTGGAATGTGCGCAGTCGTTGTCGATGATCGGCTGATGCTGACAGCGACAGTCGACCCACGGGCCGGATTCGCTGGTGAGATCGCGGGTGTCGAAGGTGGTGGTGCTGCACTTCTGCACGTCCCGGCTCCAGGTGGAGAGAGACGAGGTGCGCTGATCGGCGGAAATCAGGTGGAAGAAGCCGGAGGCACTGTCTGTCAGGAGCACGGCCCGCTCCAGCACATGATCGTAGAGCTCCTGATCGGACATGTGCGGCGCCCGCTGGTGGAGTTCGAGCAGGAACCGGGTGCGCAGGTTCTCCCGTGCGGTCAGCGCTTCGGATCGTTTCCGGGCGGTGATGTCCTGGAAGGTGCCCATCACGAAAGCCTGCCCGTGGTCTTCAACCCGTCCGAGGCCGCGTACCTCCGCCCAGAGGTGACGGCCGGTCAAGGTGGTGACTCCGGTTTCAACGACAAACGGAGTGCCATCGCGAAGCGCGGACTCCAGTGCGGCCTGCAGGACGGGGATCGATTCCTTGTCGTAGAGCTGGAGCCCTTCCTGAAGCCCGGGGTGGTAGTCGAGTGGGGCTTCCACAATTTCGTAGACGCCCTCTGTCCAGTAAAGGTAATCGGTGGCCGGACTTACCTTCCAGGCGCCGATGCGTGCTATCTTCTCCGCCTCGCGCCGAAAGAGCAGGCTCTCCCGCAGCATTGCTTCGGACCGTTTCCGTTCAGTGATGTCGCGGCAGACGCAGAACACCAGTTTCTGACCGGATACCTCGGCGCTGCTGTTGGACAATTCAACATCGTACCAGCTCCCGTCCTTGCGCCAGTGTCGACTCTCGAAGTGGTCGCCTTGAGGCCCCAGGATACGAATGGCCTCCAGCACCTGGGCGTGACTCCAGGTTCGATCCCAGTCCATGACGTGGAGTTGCCGGACCTCTTCTGCCGTGTATCCCAGCATCTCGGCAAACCGCCGGTTCGCCTCGTAGACTTTGCCGTTGGTGTCCAGGACAACGATACCGTCGAGCGACCCTTCGACGAGGATGCGCCGGCGTGTGGCCTCCGCTGCGAGAGCTTCCTCGGCGAGCTTACGATCGTGAATGTTCCGGAAGTTTACGACCAGCGAATCCACGCCAGGCCGACCGATGAGGTTCGTGAAGGTGCTTTCGATCCACAGCCAGCCACCGTTGGCGTGACGGAAACGATACTGCAAAGTCCGGACCTGCTCCGGATGCTCCAGGATCTCAGTCAGCGCCGCCAGTACCCTGGACTGGTCCTCCGGATGGGTGGACTGCAGGGGATCGATTTCCGCCAGAGGAGTGTCGTCCTGGCCGAACATCCGGCGCGCGGTGGGACTGGCGTAGAGGAACTTGCCCTGGGGGCTGACGCGGGCGACTCCGTCGGGGGCATTTTCGATCAGCAGTCGAAAACGAAGCTCGCTCTCGCGCAGCGCCTCCTCCGCCTGGCGACGCGCGGTGATGTCCTGCATCACGGTGAGAAAGTAGCTCCGACCCTGAATTTCCAGCGCCTCGCCGGAAAAAAGTGCGTCGCGAAGGGTTCCACTTCGGGTGCGAACCCGCCGTTCGAGGTCTCGAATAACGCCGTTCGCCTTCCGTTCGGCCGCCACCGCATCGAGGCGTGCCGGTTCCGGGAACAGGTCCAGTTCGGCCGAGGTCTTGCCGATGACGTCGCTCCGTTCGTAGCCGAGCGCGCCCAACCAGGCATTGTTGACATCGGCAAACCTCCGGTCCGCCGTCGACGTCAGTGCCATGGGCATGGGATTGCGTCGGAACAGGTGCTCGAACCGTTGCTGCGCTTCCTGTTCGGCGCTCAGATCCTTGCAGGTACCGAAGAGGCATGGCTGGCCGTTCCATTGCCCGAACCACGTCCGGGTTTCGACGGGCAGAAAGCTGCCGTCCTTGCGCCGGAGCGGAAACGGACACGTTTGACGCTCTCCTTTGACAATGGCCGCGACCACTGCAGCCGCTTCGTCCCGAACCTCCGGCGGGTGCAGGTCCAGGAGACTCAGGCGCGAAAGCTCGATCGCGCTATAGCCGAGTTTGCGCTCCACGGCGGCATTGCTGAACACAATGCGCCCGCCTGGGGTGGCCACGAGAATGAGATCGTCGATCGTCTGGACGAAGGTGCGGAAGTTGCCCTCCTCCTGCTCGGATTGAATCTGAGACGGAGGAGTGCAGAGCGCCGGCGCCCCGCCGCAGGCGGGAATGGCCTCCGGCTGACTGTCGGTACTGGATGAGCTACTACAAGTGGAGTTGCCTGCCGCGGTTTCGACGGAGTCGGTGTTGGAGTACATCGCAGCGGAACGGATCGCAAGGCGCCGGTATGGGGTCCGACGAGTATCCGACTTCCTGGAGACAATGACCACGGCGCCGGGAAAGCGAAGCGTATTTCCCCGCAGGCATTGTGCAGTCAGTGCCCTTCACGGAGCCGGTCCGGGAGACGGCACTCCGAATCCGCCGCGAGATGTGCACAAGCAAACCACCAGCGACTGTCGGGTCCGCGCTACGAACCTGAGACCAAGGGGTTTGCCTTGGCGGTGAGGGGGAGGCGGGAAGGCAAAGCGATGGCGGGGGGAGGCGAACTCATGGAGGTGAGTGCCAAAGCTTATAAAGTCAGTCTGGGGCTCGGATATGTCTGGCTCCTGCGCTCCCGACCGGGTGCGGATTCTTGTCGACCCACAGGCGGGCAGGACTCTTGGCAGCCCGGCGGATGCCGCGTTCGAAGCGTTGACTCTTAGGTCGGGATTTGGTGCAGCCGTGCATGGCAAACCCACTCTCACCCATTGAAGGGATCGTGGAGTCCATCCTCTACGTTGACGATCTCGCCACCTCCATCGCGTTCTATCGGGAGGTTCTTCAGCTCAAGCCCATTGCGGGTGACCAGATCCGTTTTCAGACCTTTCAGGTCGGACCCAGGCAGGTGCTGATCCTGTTTCTCCGGGGTGGAACGCTCCAACCGGTTTCCCTGCCGGGAGGCACCATTCCCCCGCACGACGGACGAGGGCCGCATCATCTGGGCTTCGGGATCTCGGCGACGGCCTATGATTCCTGGCGCCAGTATCTCCGGGAAAAGGGGGTGAAGATTGAGAGCGAAGCGGTCTGGCCGAAAGGAAGTCACAGCCTCTATTTTCGTGATCCGGACGGGCACCTGCTGGAGTTGGTGACGCCGGGCATCTGGCCGAATTACTGATGGCCGGTCGTAGTGGCGGTACAGCCATGCGATGGCAAACTTGCGATCGCATGCTTACGCGTTCAAGCAGGGCGGAAGTCAGGCCAGGGCATCGCGGCAGAATTGGGCGGCGCGCGCGATTTCCTGCATGCGATCCGAACCCTCCGGGACTTTGTATTCGAACTCAATCGTTCCCTGGATGGGCCAGTGATTGTCGCGGAGCAGGCGCAGCACGTCTCCGATGGGGGTGTCCCCCTGGCCGAACGGCGTGTTGGGCCCTTCGTTGAACTTCCGGTCCTTCAGGTGCACGTGGGTGATGCGATCGGGGTGGGCTTTGATGAACGGCACAGGCGAGACATTGTTGCCGGCCACGAAGTGTCCGAGGTCCACATTGGCCGCGTGGTACTTGGCCAGCGTGAAGGCGTGCTCCCAGATCTTGGCGGTCACCGAGGCATGTCCGTGATACGCGACCCAGAATTTGTGTTGGTCGGCGAACTTGCCGACGCGTTTCAGCTCCTCCTCCACGAAGGAAATCTCCGAGGAGATCGCCCGGGCGCCGAGCGTTTTGGCGAGCGTGAAGCTGTAGTCGAGTTCGTCGTCGCTCAGCTTGAAGAGATTGTCGACCTTCAGGATCTCGATGAGCACACCGCCTTGTTCGTAGAGGCTGCGGAACTCCTTGGCGCGACTCATCGAGGCCGATGCGCGCCATGCTCGCAGCGCCGCCGTGTTTGCGGCCACTTGCTCGGGGGTGATGGTTTCTCCCTTGGCCTTGGGTGCGATCAGTTGCGGATTCACCCCAAGGAAGGCCTCGACCGGTTGGGCACGGAGCTCGACCGCGCTGAGATTGAGCTGCGTGCAGGCCGCGAGGACCTCGGCACCGCTCATCGTCGGCTTGCCAAAGCTGTAGGGCACATTGATCCCGAGCTGGACACCGGCGACTTTGGAATTGGGCTTGCGGGCGGCTTTCGGAGCGGTTTCAGCCGCGTCGAGCGCAGTCAGCTGGGAGAGCAGACCTGCTGCCGGCAGGGCGGTGAGGGCCAGTTTTCCAAATTCACGTCGGGTGTACGAGGGCATGGGACAAAGTTCGCGGTGCTATCACGCAGGTGAGGGACGTGGGGAAACAAGCACGGCGAACCGGAGGAGTCGAGAGCAACACCCAGAGGAGGGCGGTGTCCGCGTTCTGTCACCGCAGGCGCGCCCGGCCGGCCCTGACGGCGAGCAGGCCCAGCGCGCCAACGGCCCCGCAAACGCCGAGCCACGCGAGCCAGGAGGCCCACGCGTTCGGCCCAGCGTTCGATGCACCGCAGAGTTCGGGTCCGGAGAGGCCGAGGGCCGTACCCAGGCCGATGTAGGCGATCAGGCACAGCGCGCATTTGGGTGCGAGCGCGACGAGTGCGGTCGGCAGGAGCCAGCGGGCCGCGCGGCAACCGGCGTCAAGGCGTGGCGACGGCATGGGCGGGCTTTCCATAGCTGTCATGATAGCGCACCCAGCTCATGGGGGCTTCCGGATCCTCGTCACGACCCTTGGGAACGAGGTCGAGCACGGTGTAGGTGCCAATCAAGGCATCGAGTCCCCGGGAATAAGTTGAATACGTGTGGTAGACGTCACCCTTGGCATCTTTGGCGAACACACTCAGACCCGGAGCTTCTTCCGCCGGAAAGGCCGTGCGCCCGTAGTTGTAGTAAACGCTGCCCCGGGCCAGTTCCTCATCGGTGAAGGAGACGTGGTAGTCGAAGTTGAAATCGTTGCCGTGAGAGGACACCCAGGTGAATGACCAGCCCAGCCGCTGCTTGAACGGTGCGAACTCGGCCAGCGGTGCGCGGGAAATGGCGGCAAAGGAAACGTCGCGCGCCTGGAGGTGCACCACCGTGGCGGCGAGATGATCGGCAACGTAGGAGCAGCTCTTGCAGCCTTCCTCCCAGCCGGGACCGAACATGAAATGGTAGACGACGAGCTGGCTGCGACCGTTGAACAGGTCCGAGAGCGACACGCGGCCGGTCGGCGAGTCGAAGGTGTAGGGTTTTTCGACTTTCACCCACGGCAGCGCGCGGCGCCGGACGGCAAGGCGTTCGCGCAACGCCGTGAGTTGCTTTTCTTCGCGGAGAAGTTCGCGGCGGGCCGCGAGCCAGGTTTCAGGGGAGACAATGGTCGGAGTGGATTGGTTCATAATATGCAGGGAAAGTGGGTGTGGGTGTTGGAGTCGGGGTCGCCGAAGTACGTCGTTGAATGGGATTAGGTTTGGGTGGAGGGCGATCCCGCGACTGCGGGAACGCCCTCCACCCGATCACAACCGTGGCCTTGACCGCTGCGCGGAATGCAGCGGAAGGCTATGGGGCGTCGTGCCTAGCGCTGCTGCGCGGCCAGGCGGAGTTTCTCGTAGTCGGCCTTGAGCTGGGTGTGCAGCGACCAGAATGCCGGAAGGGGTCTACCCTCGAGGACGGCGAGAAGAATTGTGAAGTGGGTGTGCCAGCCCGAACCGAACTCGGCCATGTACGGCACGTCGCCTTCGCGGGCGCGGTGCGTCAGCACGAGCAACACATTTTTGCCCTGCGGCGTAAGTTCGAACATGGCTTCGGACTCGCCCTCGCTGCCAAACGTGAAGGCGAGGACACGGGGTGGCTCGCAGCGCGTGACGATGCCATCCATGGTGGTGCCTGGATCGTGGTGCTGCTCGTAGCCCTTGGGCGGAGTTTCGTTGGGCGCCAGGTCCTTGTGGCGAAACGTCAGCTGCACCTTGCCTCCGACGCGTTGCTCCATGGGGCCGCCGGCGAACCAGAGGGCGCGTTTTGTCGGGTCTGTCAGGTAGTCCCACACCCGTTCAATCGGGCCGGGAAGGATGCGCACCAGCTTCACTTCTGCCGGGCTGGTGAACTCGCCGTGTTGTTCGTTAATTTTCATGGGGAAGGTTTCTTGTTCTTGGATTTCCGCGCGTTCGCCTCGTCTTCGGCGCGCAACAGCTGCTCAAGGGTGTCGAGTCGGCGTGACCAGGTGTCACGGGTCTTTTGCAGCCAGGCCTCGAGGTCGTCGAAGCCATCGGGATTGAGAGATTGAATACGCGACTGTCCCTGAGGCCGGGTGATGACGAGCCCCGCTTCGCGGAGGATGTTCAAGTGCTGCGAGATGGCCGGAGCGCTGATTTCGAACTCCTTGACGAGTTCGCCCGCCGTCCGCTCGCGCACGGCCAGCAGTTCCACAATGCGCCGACGCGTCGGGTCGGCGATGGCAAGGAGGCTTTGCATTGGGCTATTAATTAATCGGTGACTTAATTAAGCAAGAACTAAAATAATAATTTCCTTCGAATCCCTGGGTTCGGGCAGCAAAGCACTTAACCACGGAAACGCGTGGCAGAAGATCCGGAGGAAATCCCAGTACCTCGGAGGATCGCACCCTTCATCGCCAAGTCACGCGGGGGAGGGTGCTGGTGGCACCCCTGCGACTTCTCCTCGGGATGTTTGCGTCTCCGCGGTCTACTTCCGACCGACTTCGGGCGCCGTTTCCGCAGGCGTGGCGCGACCCGGAGGCAGTTCGAGAATCTGGAGGTTGCGGAAGTGGATTTCGGCGCCTTCGGACTCCAGGCAAAGGTATCCCTTCTTGACGGAGGCGTGGCTGATACCGTTCACGAACTTCCCGTTGATCGCGAGTTTGATGACCCCGTCGACGCAGACGACGTCGTAGGTATTCCACTCGCCCTTTCCGCGGCAGCGGTACTCGTACGACATGCTGCGGGCCCCCCGTGGATTGTCCGGAGTCGTCACCAGACCGTTGGCTCCGAAGAGTTCTCCACTGACGAAGCCAGGGTGACGCGGTTTGCCGTCGGCGTCGCGGTTCAGCAGCGGCCATTCCAGCTCCAGCATCTGCACTTCACATCCTTTGGGAAGATCCTTGCCTGGCGGGAGGGTGCCTTCGCTCCAGACAAAGACCCCGGAATTCCCTCCGGCTTCCAGGTGCATCCACTCGATATGGAGGATGAAGTTCTCGTATTGCCGCTCGGTTCGCATCACCCCGATGGGTTTGCCGGTGCAGATGAGGATGCCATCGCGAACCTGCCACGTCGTGGGACTGGTGTTCACATCCACCCAGCCCGTGAGATCCTTTCCGTTGAAGAGCGGGCGGAAGGCGGGAGGCTCGGCGGCGGACAGGCTTGCCGTGCCGAGCGCGAGGCTGGCGACAAGGACAAAGAGGGAAGGGTGGAGGGTGGGCATGACCCTTCGAGCGTGGCTGCTTTTCCCGGAACGGCGAGCGGCTTGTTGACTCCGGAGAGTATCAGTTCCTCCACTCCGCGGGTGGCGCGACGAGTGCGTTCGCCGGCCGTCGGGGAACTAGTCAGGTCTGGGCGAGGTCCAGTGGATCCGCGCCAAGAGAATCCGATTCGAGAGCGGCATCGCTTTGGATTGGGGTTGGATCTCGGACGTCACGACCCAGGTTTCATTCGGAGCCAGGTCAACCACCCCAAAGCCGGCACCGAGGTCGGCGCCCTCCTCGATGACGAGAACCTGTTCGGTTTTGCGCCTGACCTGCAGCGTTTCGGGATCGACCTGCGCGATGAAGAGCGGCGCGCGATGCCGGAAGACGTGATCGTTGGTGCCGGCGCGGCGAGTGTAGACGAGGTAAAGGGCGTCGGGACGACTGATCCAGTGCTGTTGGGTGTTGTAGCTGCCGAGCGGGCTCCCGTCGTCGAAAGTCCACTCCGCGATCGGCTCGAAATTCAGGCCGTCGGCGCCGCGGGCGACAAAGGACGAGTGGTCGGCACGCAGGGAAAGAAAATAGCGGTCGCCAAAACGCGTGATCGACGGCTCGTAGAGACCGCGATCACGGCTCAGCGTCAGCTCGGAGCCGTGGGTCACGTACCGGAGGGTTTCGCCGTCAAAGGTGCACCGGGCTACGATGGTCGTATATTGACGGACCTTCGGATCGCGCCGGTAACGGATCGGCAGCAACACGGTGCCATCGGGAGCGTCGTACCGCTGGTGGCAGCCCGCGTTTGCCTCCAGCATGGGATGGCCGGTGCGATCGACTGCTGGGAGGGTCAGGAGGCGGAGACCACTCCATTGCGAGGATTGCGGTGAGAAGACGGCATAGGAGACCCGCTCGCGCGTCAGGTCCTCGAATCGTCCATCGCGAAATCCGAAGGTCTTGCCCGTCGCCAGCACCACGCCGGTGCGCGCGTGGTAGAGCGGGCAGGCATCGCCCATAACGAAGTCGTAGCCATCGGGCTGCCGGGCGCGCTGGAGGGAGGGGATCCGCGTCGGCCCGATCCAGGTGTGTCCGCGATCGGTGGATTCGAGCTGGTAAAAATCGCGATAGCCGTGGCTGCCGGCGCGTTCGATTTCCTGGGTGGTCAGGATTACCCGTGGCACTGGGCCGGGGATCACGGCCGCGCGAGACTGCGACCAGTAGTAGTCTCCCTGACTCGTGGTGACCACTTGCTGCTCGATGCGGAAGTCATCCGTTGATCCGGCGTTGGTCAGCCCGGTCAGCGGGAGCGAGAGCAGGCACCAGCGGAAGCTTGGGAACCGATGCTTCAAGTGCGTGCGATAGCAGGCCGCTTCGCCGGCCTGCGCCGGGGCGGAGATTTCATCGGGGGGAGGGAGGTGCATGGGGAGCGTGCGCGAGAAAGAGAACGTCAAGCGTGAGCTGGGTGGCGGGTGACGCGAGGGTTGAGGCGAGGTTTATTCTTGCACCAGCCGTGCGTACGGTGCGCGGTCATATCGTTGGTCGGGTGTGCCCCGTTCGTAGGATCGATCCTCTGCGGCCTTGGATGTTCAGACGAGTGACCACGATTAACGAATGAACGGATCCGTCGCTACCCCTTGGGACGGATCGAGTTTGTGTAGATTCGTGTCGGTCGTGGTTCAATTGGATGCTTCCGACCGCAGCCGACACCCCCTTAAGGGGAATCCCGGATCGAGCCCTTGGAGCGCCTTCCGGTTTCTGTGCCTGAGGGTCTCTGTGTTTCCACCCCCAGTTGGCCCGCTTGTGACTTTCGGATGGCAGGTCCGAGTTGCCTCGATTTGCGAACCGCCCAATGACTGGTTTTCTGAAACAATGGTTATTCTGTCACCGATCTCTGAATTCCCGACCGTCCTCACCTCCATGAAACGTACCGCCCTGCTCCTCGGACTGATCTGTGCCACCGCGGTGGCACAAACGCCTCCTGCGCTCAATCCCCCGCCGACGGACCCAGCTCTGCAGGAGATCCTCGACCTGTCGAAACCGCCGGCCCGCAGCGAGGGGGGCCCTCGCGGCGCCTCGATGCTGGCTCAGGACGCATCGGCACTCCGGTTGCGCGAATTGGGCCTCGCCTACCTCGCGAAACACCCCGCTGGCTCCGACCGGGCGCGAGTGGTGATGGCGTTGAACACCCGCCGTCCGAGCTTCATCCAGGAGATCAAACCGGGCTTTGATGAGAAGCCCTCGGCGGACCTGATCGTCTATGACACCAAGGCTCGTGAAGCCTGGACCGGCGAGTTGACCAAGCTCCTGCGTTCCGTCGCGGCCGATGCCACAGCCTCTCAGGAGCAGCGCTTCAAGGCGCGCAGCTCAGCCATTCAGGGCACGATCTACAGTGCCGAGACGCGGGCCGAGGTGGATGCGTTGGTGACGGAAATCACCGGCCTGGCGGGTGAACCGGGTGGCCCGGAGGAAGCAGCCAGGCTCTTTAACGGCATGCTGTATTCGGCCGCGGGACTCGGGGTGAAGGACTTTCAGGGCATGCTGTCCGGGGTCGCCGCCGGGCCGGTTCCGGAGCTCGCCGCCGCCGCCAAGACCGCACTGGACCTGCTCCAATCGCAGCAGGCCAACATTGGCAAACTCAAGTTCACCGCCGCCGACGGACGCGAGGTCGACCTTCAGGCGATGCGCGGCAAGGTGGTGTTGGTGGATTTCTGGGCCACCTGGTGTGGGCCCTGCATCGCGGAGCTGCCCAATGTCATTTCCAACTACACCACGTACCACGACCGGGGATTCGAGATCATCGGTGTCTCGTTCGAGAACTCCCAGCTCGTGGACGAGGGTGCGCTTGCCCGCTTGAAATCCCAGCGTGAGATGCTGGCGCAGCGCAACCCCGAGGCGGCGGCCAAGCAGCCTCCCCTGCCCGAACTGGACTCGGCCGAAGTCGCCAAGGAGAAGCTGGCCAAGGCCCGGCAGAAGATGCTGGATTTTGTCGCCCAGCGCGGCATGCCGTGGCCGCAGCACTACGACGGCAAGTATTGGAACAATGAGTTTGGCAAGCTGTTCGGCATCCGTGCCATCCCGGCCATGTTCCTCATCGACAAGCAGGGCAACATTGTGAGCACCAACGCGCGGGGTGAACGCCTCGGAGCCGAAATCAAACGGTTGATCGAACTCTGAGGCGGCCGCGCGAGGCGGCATCGACTAGAACCGGTATGACGCCGTGACGCCGATCTGACGGGGGGCGGCGCGACTCTCGTACCGCGTCTCGACGTAGTCCGGATCTTCGTTGCCGAAGAAGAACACGCGCTGGTCGTAGACCTTGTCGGTCAGGTTCCGGCCCCAGACGGTGATCGTCCACTCCTTCCAGGCAAAGCCGAGATTGGCGTTCACCACGCTGTACGGCCTTCGGGCTTCATTCTGGTTGTTGGAGTCATATTGCCGGGCCCGGTTCACCCAGTCCACGCTGCCGAAGAAGCCCTGCGCCGGTCGGTAGCGGAGTCCGGCGGTGAAGCCGTGGCGGGGTGTATTGGCCAGTTCACGACCGCCACCCGCATTGCCGTTCTCAAGGACGAAGCGATCCAGGGCGGAGTCCATCTGTGCGGCGGAGGCCTCCACGCTCCAGTCCGGAGTCAGGGCGAAGGTGGCCGAGGCCTCGAGCCCCGTCACCCGTGCGTCGTTGGCGTTGTCGGTGAAGAACCGGTAGCTGCCGCCAAAGCCGGCCGAATCGCGCACCTGGGTGTCGCGCCGGTCGAGGTGAAAGACGGTGATGTCCGCGCGGAGCCGCTGTTCCAGCCAGGTGCCGCGGTAGCCGACCTCGTAGTTCCAGAGGTATTCGGTGTCGTAGACGAGCGGGTCTTTCAAGGGGTCGATGCGCGCGTCGACGTTCACGGCTCCGCCTTTGTAGCCCCGCGTCACCGAGGCGAACACGAAATGTCCGTTGGCCAGTTCATGCTCCAGGGACACTTTTCCACCCAGCAGGGAGTCGTCGAACGCAGGTGAAAAGGTGACCACGGGATCGTAGGCGTTCCGGCTTGCCCGAAAACGCGTGCGCGTACCCGTGCCCTTCACGTCCAGGGATTCCCACCGCAGTCCCAGCACCACACGCGTGCGCGTGGAGAGGCGGTGCCCGACCTGCCCGAAAAGAGCGGTATTGGTCGCCTCGTAGCGCGTCACCAATCCGCGGATATTGCCCGGGTCGGTGTTGGTGTAGCGGGTGTCTTCATCGAGATTCGAGAAAAACGCCCCGAGCGTCCAGCGGTCAATCGCGGCTGTTGCGGTGGTGGAGTCGAGACGCAGTTCCTGGTTGAAGAGCGAGCGATCGCGCGTGTGGTGGCTGAAGCCCTCGTAGGACGCGGCGGTCCAGTCATCGTCATAGCTGTAGGTGGAATCGACCCACGACCCGCTGCTCACGGAGGTCAGACGGGCCCCCTGCCACCCGACATAGGTGCCACGCAGGCTGGCGCCGACGGAGTCCTGCTCATCGCGGCCTGGTTGATCGCTGTAGGTCAGGCGACCGTTGTTATCGAGGGCGAAGTCATCGAATCCATTGTCCAGTCGCGATACCAGCGCCGCGCCCTCCCAGCGCCAGTCGGCCGAGGGATTCCAGGTCAGGCGCAGCCGGGCGCTGAACTCGTCGCGCGCATTCGTGTCTCGATTGAGGGTGACATTGTGCCGGAAGCCGTCGCTCACGTGCTGGTGCACGGCGAGGCGCATCATCAGCTTTTCGGGCTGATCCTTGACGAGGGGACCGCCGAGGGCGAATCCGCCTTCGCGCAGGCCGTCTTCACCCACGCTCGACTCGAGCAGCCCGGTCCAGAACGAAGTCGGGGCGCGGGATACCAGCCGGATGACGCCCCCGGCGGCGTTGGCGCCGAACGCGCCGGCCTGGGGCCCGCGCAGGACCTCCACCTGGCTGACGTCGAAGGTGCCGGCGAGCGAACCGAGACCGGTGAAGTCGAAGTCATCGACCAGGAAGCGCACGGCCGAATCGGGCGTCTCCCCTTCGTATTGGGAATTCTCCCCGATACCTCGGATCTGAAAGTAGCGCGGCCGTGACGTGCCTCCGGTGAAGGTCAGGTTGGGAACCTGTTCGACGAGGTCGCCGAAGTGACGCACCCCGCGCGTCTCAAGTGCGGCCTGATTGTAGACGGAGACGCTGGCCGGCAGCCTTTGGAATGGCGGAGCCCAGAGGTCGGCGGTGACGATCAGGGGCTCCAGGGTGAGTTTCGCCGGCTCCGCAGAGGGAGACGAGGGCGTGGGCTGGGCGTGCGCCGAGAGCGGCAGGAGCCACGCCAGGGTGGGGAGGATTCGTGTCGGGAGTTGCATTTGTTGAAAATGCCCGACCCAAATCGGACTCCCGGGTCGGAAGACGGCCGCACCCACGTGCTGCCGCGCTTGTTTCCTTCGCCGGTATGATCCGTTTCAGGTTCAAAGGGTCGAGCGGCCGGTCGCACCGCAATCTCAGTCCTCCGCGGAGGACACCCCTACGAGCAAGCGGGAGGTAGGAGCGGGGGATGAGGCGAGGCAAGAACGATTTTCCGCAGCCTGTCCAAATCGTGAACCACGGCGGAAGTTGCAACCTGCGCAGGCTTCGAAGGGTGATGGAGATGCGGCGTTGCGGGCCGGCCGGGGAACGGGCGGGGGGCGCAAGCAATGCCGCCGCGTTCGCATGGAATTGAGTTGCCGCGCCGGGCCGGCGCGGATCAGACACGTGGCAACGTATGGCATACTTGGACACAGGCAAACGATGCGCGGCGATCTTCCTTTCGTCGGTGCGCGGCGCGCGGGGCTTGCTTGCCGGGCTTGGTCTCTGGGCAGGCGGTCTGACTCCGGGACTGGACGCAGGGGCTCCCGATGCCCCTGCGCCGGCGGGGACGGGCGAAGGTGTGTCGACGGCGGAGGATCCGCGCTGGCGGGCGATGGAGCAGGCGGCGGCGGTGCTGGAGAGTCCGACGCCGGGTGCGACGCGCGAGGAACGGGAGCTGGGCCGCGACCTGCGCCTGCAGGCATTTGCCGCCATGGCCTGGGATCTCTATGTCGCCCACCCTCAGGATTCGCGCCGGTGGGGCGCGTTGGAAACCGTGCTCCGCTCGCGACTGTTGTTCCTGAATGGATATGAACCCGGAACTCCGCCCAAGG
Organism: Opitutaceae bacterium; assembly: GCA_046346755.1. Classification (GTDB taxonomy): domain Bacteria; phylum Verrucomicrobiota; class Verrucomicrobiia; order Opitutales; family Opitutaceae; genus UBA6669. The sequence continues at coordinate 116,357 of JAXMHM010000013.1, forward strand.
CTCGGATCGACGAGGTGGCGCGACAGACCTGGGACGAGCGCGTGCGCGCAATCGAAGAGGCCGCGGCAACGGCGTCAGACGCGCCGGCGTCGCTGCGCGAGCTCCTCGCCGGACGCAAGGTCAGTGCGCTGGTACTTCCCTATACGAATACGACCCTGCCGACCGATTGGGAGGCGCGTCTCGTGCCGCCTATCGAGCATCTCGCCGGTCAGTTTCCCGAAGGCTCGGGTGCCTTTGTCTATTTCTCCCGGCTGGTGCACGCCGTCGAATCGCAGTTTCCCGCCGATCTGCCGCGGCTCGTCCAGCGGATGTCCACCAGTCCCAGTGCGCGCGTCCGCGAACTGGCCGACCGGCGCCAACGGGTGCTCGCGGCGCTGGCCGAGCCGGTGGACCTCCGTTTCACGGCGGTGGATGGTCGGAGGGTGGATACGCAACAGTGGCGAGGTCGGGTGATCCTGGTGGATTTCTGGGCGACGTGGTGCGTGCCCTGCATCCAGGCCATGCCCCACCTGCGCGAATTGCATGAGCGGTACCATGGGCGCGGGCTGGAGATCATCGGGGTGTCTCTCGACCGGGCCGGACTTACCACGGCGGTCGAAAAGGTGGTGCGCGAGCAGGCCCTCCCGTGGCCGCAGCTGTACGAAGGTCGCGCTCACCAAACCGAGTGTGCAGTGCGTTACGGCGTGCAACCGATTCCGCATGTCCTGCTCTTTGGCAAGGACGGCCGGATCGTCGCCGTCAACCCCTCCCGTCGCGACCTCGAAGCCCACCTCGAACGCCTGTTGGGGGACGCGCCGAAATCCTAACGGGTCCCGGCCGCGGTGCGGTCCCGTCCCGGTCAGCCCCCGTTGGTCCCCTTGGGGTGGCGGAAGATGACAATGGAGGATTTTGCGGCTCTGTGTGTCCAAGTGCCGACGGTTCCCTTCTCATGCCCTCCCTTGTCCAGGCACCTTCCCTCGTCCCGATCCCCGGGTTGTACTCCGCTTCAGCGCCGCAGCCCGCTGGAAATGGAGTGGCCATTCCCGGGAGCATGGGTGAGAGCTTAGGAAACGCTGCGCGCATGGACGATCCTCGGCCCGCCGAAACTGCCTTTGGGGACTTCTATCAGGCCACCCTGTCCCCGCTCCGACGGTACCTGGCGTCGGTGTTGGGAGCGAGCGGCCACGAGGCCCCGGATATTGCGCACGATGCCTATATTCGGACTTTTCATGCGATGCGCCAGCAGCCGGTGGAAAAGCCCAAGGCGTTCCTCTTCACCATCGCCCGACGGCTGGCTCTGAACTATCGCCAACGACGAGCGTCACGGATGGTTCCGACGGAGACGGCCGAACTGGAGACAGGAGCCAGCTCCTCGCCGGATCCGGTCACGCTGGCCATGGCGTTGCAGGATCGCGCGGTGCTGGCGGACGCCATTCTGGCGCTCCCTCCCGGGTGTCGCGAAGTCTTCCTGTTGCGCAATGGCGAGGACCTTTCTCACGCCGAGATTGCGGAACGGATCGGAATTGCGCGCAGCACAGTGGAAAAGCAACTCGCGCGGGCCCTCCGACTGCTGCGCGAACGACTTCGCGCCGAAGTGTCAGGACCGGAGAGTCGGCTTGGCGGAACGGGCAATTAATGCATATTACATATTAATGCCTTCGACTAGCGATGCCTTGCCTGCTGCATAAGTCACGACGCTTCTTCTTCTAAACCCCAACTGACCCGTCCACGGGAAGTTTCATGCAAAACGATTACACCCCAGTTCCACCGCAGATTGAGGACGAGGCTGCCGCTTGGGCGGCCCGGTTGGATCGGGGCCCGCTCACCCGGAGCGAGAGCGCGGAGCTGCAGGCGTGGCTGGATGCGCACGTCGCCCATGAGTCGTGCCTGTCGACTTACCTCTCCCTGAACGCTCGGGCGAAAACGGAGGTGCCGAAGCTCGTCAAAGCGGGAATTTTGGAGGTCCCGGACGAGGGGGCTCGGGCGCCTGTTTGGACGCAGCCTCGGAGAAGCTGGCTGGTCGCGGCCTCGCTGGTTCTGGCAGCGGCGGCGGTGTCGGGCGGGGCTCTTTTCCGGGGTCTTTCGGTCCGGCGTCTGGCCACGCCACAAGGCAAGCGAGACTCCGTCGCCCTGGAGGACGGAACTCAGGTTGAACTCAATGCCCGCACCCTGCTGGATTTTCGTCTGCAGGGCGGAGAACGGCGGGCGCATCTGGAGCAAGGAGAGGCGTTCTTCTCGGTCGCCTCGGACATGACGAGGCCCTTTGTGGTCCAGACCCGCGCCGGATCGGTGCGCGTCACCGGAACCGCATTCAACGTTCGCGTCGACGCCCCTGGCCGGCTGGAGGTCACGGTCGTGCACGGTTCCGTGGAAGTCACGCCGGACGGGTCCACGTCGTACGTCCTTGCGCCCAACGAGCAATTCGCCCTCAACGGCACGATCATGGGACGACGTTCGCTGCGTGAGAGTGAGACGGCGGCGGTCATTGCCTGGCGCGAAGGCAGGGTGTTGGCGGAAGGCATGCCCTTGAGTTCCGCGCTGGAGCGGATGGCCTATTACCACAATCGCGAGCTCAGGGCCGATCCTGCCGTGGCGCATTTGCGACTGGGCGGCAGTTTCCGTCTCGATGACCTGGATGGCTTCTTGCGCGACGTGCAGCAAGCGCTGCCGGTGCTCGTGCTGCGCGGTGGTGAGGTGATTCGACTGGTGTCAAGGTGACATTCCGGTGGCGCCGCACCGCGGAGCCGCCATGAATCCGATACATTCCTCCGTCGGCCAATGGAGGATTCTCAGGGGTCCGTGTGTCTTGTCGGGTGCCGACATAACTGACTCACCGACACCATGAGCAACTCACTGAACCGTATCCGACACCACCGTTCACGCCTGTTTCAATTTTTTGCCTTCCTGACGCTGGTCTTGCCGCTGGCCGCAGCGGTGACATTCGACATCCCTGCTCTGCCGGCATCCGACTCGCTCCAGGCTCTGGCCAAACAGGCGGATGTCGAGGTGCTGTTCTCCCACGCGGACCTCGCCAAGGTGCAGACCAAGGCGTTGCGTGGCTCGTTTGAAACCCTTGTCGCACTCGAGACCCTTCTGGACGGCACTGGCTATACGGTCCGGCAGACGGCGGCGCGGAACTTCGTTGTGGTCGCACGAGAAACCGCCTCCGTGGTCCGGGGCGAGCTGTCGGGAAACGATGGCCGGCCGGCTGAGGGCGTGAGCGTTCGCGTGGAAGAGACGAGTCTCTCCACCGTCACCGACAAGAACGGCATCTATACCCTCAAGGGGCTTCCGGCCGGCACCTACACCCTGGTCGCCGCGGCCGAAGGCTTCCAGCCGCTGCATATCACCGAGGTGCGCGTCCGTGCCGGCCGCAGTCTGACGCTGGGTCGCCAGCGGATGCGGGCAATCGCGTCAACGGACGACATTGCCAAGCTCAAACCCTATTTTGTGCAGGCCGACAGCGTGACGGAGCTCGATCCCTTCGAGGTGAAGGACCGCACGGTCAAACCCTACTCCGATGCCAACGTCGACATCCCGCGCACCGTGAATGACATCCAGCCCTACTACATTTTCGACAACCGTACCATCGAACTGTCGGGGGCCACCACGGTGGAGGACTTCCTAACGAAGAATCTGACGATGAATGTGCTGCGTTCCACGAACTCGAGCAACACGACGTCGTATGGGTCCAATAGTGACGTGAATCTGCGCGGCCTGGGGGTTGACCGGACCCTGGTGTTGGTGAACGGCCGCCGACTGCCCAACACCGTGATGCTCACCAGCACCTACCAGACCGACCTCAACGGCATTTCGCCGAGCATGATTGATCGTATCGAGGTCCTGCCGACCTCGGCCTCGGGCATCTACGGCGGCAATGCCCTGGGTGGCGTGGTCAATATCATCCTGAAGCGAAACTTCAGCGGTGGCGAGGCGCGGGCGACCTACTCCAACACCTGGGACGGTGATGCCGCGCGTCGTTCGCTTTCCCTGAACTGGGCGCAGGCCCTTGAGGGTGGCAAGACCCAGCTCATGCTCGCGGCCAGCTACTCCGATGGAAATGCGATGCGGCTTCAGGACCGCGGCGATCTGGTCAAGGCCAACTATCGCCGCGCTTATACCAACAACCCCGCCCACGTTTCGACCGATGCCAATCCCTTCGCCGGTGCGACCACCAACATCACCAACAACGTGGCCGCCAACCTGGTGCTGAAGAATGGCACCGTGCTTCCCTCGCGCGTGACCTACGTCCCGCCGGGGCTCTCGCCCGCGGCCACCGACGCCGAGGTGGCGGCGGCTCTGCAGAAGAACGCCGGTTTGATCAACCTTGAGCACTCTTCATTCTACTGGCTGCAATCCGGACTGGGCAGTTTCTTCGGCTTCACCCCCACGGCCCGGTCGATCAACGCCGCGGTCAGTCGCAAGATGCTGCCCAACCTGGAGCTGTTCGTGGACTACGCATTCAGCCGCAACCGTGGCGTTTCGCTCTACAGCGGCTACTTCAACAGCACCCGCACGGTCGCGGCCAACGCCCCGACCAATCCCTTCACCACCGCGGTCCTGGTCAAGATGCCCGCCGAGTACCTGCGCCCGCGTATCGGAATTTTCGATAAGAATACCCTCACGGCCGGGGCGAAGATCACCTTGCCGAAGGAGTGGATCGCGCAGCTCGACTACACCTGGGTGACGGACGACAACGAGCACTCCTACGAGGTGCCGGACAATGCCGCGGTCAACACGGCGATCTCCAGTGGTGTCATCGATCCGTTTGTCGACACACAGCTCTTTCCCGTTTCGCTCGTGCCCTACGCCACCCGCACGGTGCTCACCCACGGTGCCTCGCAGGACAGCCTCTCGGCTCGTGCCTCCGGGCCGCTGCCGCGCCTGCCCTGGGGCGCGCCGACGTTGACCGTGGGCCTGGAGAACCGGATGGTCGGAACCACGGACGGCACCAACGAGACCTTCACGCTCGCGACCAACTCCAGCCCGAGCCGCACTTACTACCTGGGCATGAAGCAGATTGTCTCGAGCGCCTACTCCGAGCTCCAGTTTCCCCTGGTCGAGCGCAACCGGCTGCCGCTGGTCCACGTGCTTGAGGCGCAACTTGCCGGCCGCATGGAGCGCGTGGAGCAAAGCTCGGGCACGTCCACCGCCACCCTGAATACGGTGACCGGAGTGACGACCTACTCCCAACCCACGGTTGCCGGCGCCCCTTTCCGCCGTCGGGTCAGGTACGAGGCCACGAGCCCCACCTTTGGGCTCAAGTACCAGCCGATTCCGAGTGTGACCTTCCGCGGCTCCTATTCCAAAGGATTCCAGCCGCCGACTGCCGCGCAGCTTGTCCGCAATCCCGAGCCGAGCACCACGCTGACCCAGGTGCTCGATCCGGTTTCCAACACCACCTACGGCGTACTGACCGTCTCGGGAGGCAACGGGGACATTAAACCGCAAACCTCCCGCAGTCTGAACCTGGGTGTCATTTTTGAACCAAGAGCCGAAGCGCTGCGCGGGCTTCGCTTCAACGCCGAGTACTACGAAATCGAGCAGTTTGACGCGATCAGCAGCCTGGCGGCCCAGTTGGTCGTGAACCTCTTCCCGGAACGGGTCACGCGCGACGCCTCAAGGCAGATCACCCTCATCGATACCAGTTCGATGAACCTCTACGGGCGCGACCTGGCCGGCTGGGATTTCAATCTCAGCTACCGTCTGCCGACACAAAGCGCGGGTGTATTCAACTTCAGTGGTACTCAATCGCTTATCCTGCGCTCCCGGACCCAGTTCTCGCTCACGCTTCCGGCCTACGACGGCCTCGACTTCCCCACCGACACGTCGATCGGCGGAGCGCTTCGCCAGCAGACCAATCTCAACTTGAATTGGGAGCTGGGCAAGTGGGGCGCCGGCTGGACGAGTCGGCTGCTCAGTTCGTACAAGGCCTACGGGAGCGCCGGAGGCCCGCTTTCACTGCAGAGCGCATCCGGAGCGAACTTCAGCACCTATGCCGCGGCCCAGGGAAACAATGGCACAATCCCGTCCCAGGACACGCACGATGTCGTGGTGAGTTACCGTTTTGGACAGACGCACCCCGAAGCCAAGTCAGGCCTGACTCGCGTCGGTGCGCGGGTGACGGATGGCATGACAGTGACGGTGGGTGTGCGCAATGTGTTCGACTCGGAACCAGAGTTTGACGTGGGTCCGTTCGGATTGGGGTACTTCAGTCCCTTCGTGGACATCCGCATGCGCGAGTACTGGATCAGTGTTCGTCGTGCCTTCTGAACCCATGCGCGTCATGCCTACTCCAGTACTGTCATGGATGGCGCCCCTGGCGCGGACGCTGTGGCTCGGGCTGCTGCTCGGCTCAGCAGCGCTCCTGGGCGCAAACCAAGGCTCCAATCTGAAGGTCCTCTACGTGGGAGGATCCTCCAATTGGGAAAAGGAGACCTACGCGACGCCGGAGGCGGCGGCCGAGGACGTGACCCGGCGCATGGCCTCCTTTGAGGCGATGCTGAAGAAGTACTTCACTTCGGTCACGGTCATGCACGCGAGTGACTACCGTCAGAAGGATTCCCTGGCCTACGACGTGACCGTGATGGATGGCACCCCGACACCCCTGTCGGAGCGGCGGGTGGTGCGTGACGCGACGGGACGGGTCACCGAGGTCATTCCAGCCCGGTACTTCACCGAGGAGATGGATCGACCCATGGTGGTGATCGGTGAGCTGGGGGAGAAACTCGGCCGGAGCGTCGGGTTGAAGTTCGACTGGTATTGCCTCTGTCTCGACGCTCACGCCCACGGATTTCGTGCGGAGCATCCCATTTTCAAGGGTCCTTTCCCGGTTCGCATGACGATCGAGGAGCGGCCGACCCCCGAGGATGCGTTCCACTACGCCTACTACCGCACCACCCCCACGCCCAAGAGCCTCCCGATGTGGCGGGTGCAGACCAAGGGATACCAGTCGGACCGTGGTTTTCGCATTGGCATGGTCGCGCGTCCGTGGGGCTTCGAGGACTCCCCCGACGCCGAGGTCATTTCGAGCGGGGTGTGCCAGAAGGGACTGGACGCGGTGGCCATCGGTCGTCACGGGAACTTCTTTTGCTGGGGATTTGCCGCGTCTCCCGAATTCATGACCGACGAGGCCTGCACCGTGCTGGCGAACGGAATTTGCTACATCGCACGATTCAACGGACAGGGCCTGCTCGCCCGGAAGTACCATGATCGTCGCGCCACGAAACACTGGATCACGGAGCTCAAGCACCTGGCGACCCGGGAGGCGTATGACGAGTACCTTGAACTCAACCGCCGTCACAACGAGCGTATGGTGTCGACCCGACGCGAGGCGGAGGCCCGGAAGCTGAAAGGGGAGAAGCTGACCCAGATCGAAGAGATCAGCCTGGGGTACCGCCCCGGACCGGTGGCTTCCTTTGAGGAGACATTGCGAAACCGCTTCAAGGACCTGTACCCCGTGTATGGCACCGATGTGGCCGCGTATCATCGTTACTACGACGAAAACCACGACTACTTCTACTCGGAGGCTCCGTTCTACAAGCTCGTCGTCGACGAGGACGTCAAGGCTGCCGGTATTCCCAATTCCAACCAGCGGATCCTGGCGTGGGCAATCGAACAGTGGGAGAAGAACACTGAAGTGGAGCGGGCCCGGCGCATCCTGAATCGGTACACGCTGCTGGACTATGAAACCCCCGGGGAGTGGCGGGCCTGGTACGACCAGAACCGAAGCCGGCTGTTTTTCACCGAGACCGGCGGATTCGTCTTTATGGTCAACTCAAGGGATCCGAAGGTGGAGGGCAATGACTACGCACGTAAGCGGCTGAGTCTGGCCTATGGCGCCATCGCACCGACGGACACCGATCCGCAGAACCCCGTCAGCGTGGCCGCCGGTGTCGCCGCCCGGGGAGACGGACGCAGGGAGATGGTCGTGAAGCTGAAAGTGCATCCGGGTTACCACATCTACTCGCATGTTTCGCCGCGCGACGCGTTTACGCCGACGCGCGTCGATATCCGGCTGCCTGCGGGGTATACTTTTGTCGGCGAGCTGGAGAAGCCCGCCTTCCAACCTTACGGTAACGATCCAAGTACCGGGATTTACCGGAACGAGTTTCGGTTTACCCGGGAGATCTCCGGAAACGGGGCGGGTGAGGTCAAGGTGACCGTGTCTTATCAGTGCTGCGACGCGCACATCTGCTTTCCACCCGATGAACGGGTCGTGACCGTGAAGCTCGATTGACCTCGTAGAAGGCTGCGGCCTCACAGCTTCAATAACCTAGCGCGATTCAAAGGCCGCGTCCGTTGGAGGTGGGGTCGCCGACCCCGCGGGAATTGGCGTCGCATGAAGCAGTCGGACAACGGAGGCGGGACCGGTCCGTCCCGTCGCGGCCTTCCCGCGACTGCGGGACCACCTCCAACCGGCGCGCAGACAACGCTCGCTCAGCTCCCGAAAGTCGACGCGCAGGCGCCGCCGCGAGGGTCGGCCCAGTCCCGTCACGGCCGGGTGAGGCCGCGGCGGGTGGTTTCGGTCATGGGGGTTTCGGCGACGGAAAGGGTTTTGATCCGGGGAAGGGACGCGAGCGTGCGTGCGGCGGCGTCCGTGATGGGCGTGCGGAACAGGCTGAGGGTCTCGAGTTGAGTCAACCCGGACAGTGCCTCCACGGTCTCGTCGGTGATTTTGGTTTCATTCAGGCGCAGCAGTCGGAGTGCCTTGAAGGTGCCCAGGGTGCGGGCGCTTGAGTCGGTGAGAGCGGTGCCCGAAAGATCGAGCCAGGTGATCTGCTCGCGCAGGGGCGCGAGAGCGGCGAGATCAGCGTCCCCGAACTGTGGGCCGAGCAAGGACGCGTTGACCCGCAGATCGGCGGTGTCGCGCGCCTCGAACTCGATCATCCCCGGCCAGCGCGCCTGCGCCGTCGCCAGAGCGGGAGCGAAGGTCTGGCGTCGCGCCGCCACCGCCTGAAGCCGCGCCGTGTCGTCGACTTCGGCGGGCTCACCCTCCTGGGCGGCGAAGGTGCGCGGAAGGGACTCCGCCGCGCGCAGGAGCCCGGTCTCAAGTCCGAGGGTCGCGAGCGTGCCGGTCCGGGGCGCGCCCGCTTTGATCCAGGCGCGCAGCAGGGCCAGCTCCCCCTCCGCGGGCTGGGGCTTTCGCTTCGGGGGCATGCGTTCCTTGTGGGAAAGCGGCAACTCCAGCCGTTGCACGAGGAGGCTGGTGTCAGGTCGTCCCGCGACAAAGAGCGGACCGGTGGTTCCACCGCGTGACAACGACTCCCACGTGTCGAGGGCGAGCTTGCCCTTGGCTTGCCGGCCGCTGTGGCAGCTGATGCAACGCTGAGCGAGGATCGGCGCCACGACGTCGGTGTACATCTCCCAGGTGGCGACGGGTTGTTGGACCGGGAAGGCGATTGCCGCGGGCTTCGCGTGGTTTTGCAGCCACGGCAGGTGTTCGGTCAGGTAGTCTTCGCCATGCGTCAGGGACGCGCCGTCGTGGGCCGCAAACATCAGCACGCCACACGTCGCTGCCAGCAGAGATCGATAGATCTGCTTCAGTCGGGTTCGCACCTCGAACTCACGTGTCAATCGCGTTGCCAGCGTCAGGCAGGCGAGCAGCGAAACCGCCAGTCCGCCGCGCAGGTGGCGGTCGGCCAGGGCTCCTTCCACAGCGTCTCCGCGCATCAGCAGGTAGCCGCATGCCGACGCGGTGACTGCCCCGGCGGCTGCGAGAAAAAGCAGCAGCCGGACGCGCGGCGGTCCGCGGCGCGGGGAGACCAGGCTGATCGCCTCAAGCAGTGCCACGACCAGCACAAGGGCGATCGGGAAGTGGAGCACGACCGGATGCAAGCGTCCCAAGGCAGCCGGCAGCCAGGGCCACGGCGCGGCGAGGGCGGCGAGGAGTACGGCGGGCAACACCGCGACGAGCGTCCACCAGGGACTGCGGGAAACTTCAGGGGAAGGACTGGACACGGAGGAACGAGAGGAGATTGAGCGCGAAGACGCGAAGGCGGGAAGGTCGGAAGGAAGATGGGGAAGGGTGAACGCCCAACGCTGAACTCTTAACGCTTAACTCTGAAGTTCGGACCCTGAAGATTCGGTCCTTCAGCGTTCAAAGTTAAGAGTTCAGCGTTCGATGTTTTCGCCCGACCTTCGCGCCTTTGCGACTTCGCGCTTCACCTCATCCGATGGCATGGTCGGGTTCAGGTGATGATTTCGTCGATGACCCGGGTGGGTTTGACGCCGGTCATCTTCTGGTCGAGGCCCTGGAAGGGGAACGAGAGTTTGTGGTGATCGAACCCGAGTTGGTGGAGCACGGTGGCGTGGAGATCGCGCAGCTCCACCGGGTTCTTCACGATTTCGAGTCCGACCTCATCGGTTTCGCCATAGGAGAAACCGGGTTTCACGCCGCCGCCGCACATCCAGACGGTGAAGGCACCGGGGTGATGGTCGCGTCCGGCAAACGGCATCTCCACGCCCGCACGATTTTCGCGCATTGGCGTGCGGCCGAATTCACCGCCCCAGATGACGAGGGTTTCGTCGAGCAGACCGCGGGCCTTGAGGTCGTCGATCAGGGCGGCGATGGGACGGTCGATCTCGCGACACTTCGAGGCAAAACCGTCGTTCAAGGCCGTGTCCTTGGAGACACCATGGGAGTCCCAGCCCCAGTCGTAGAGCTGGATGAACCGCACCCCGCGTTCGGCCAAGCGCCGGGCGAGCAGGCAGTTGTTGGCGAAACTCTCCTTGCCCGGCTGCGTGCCGTAGCGGGTGTGAGTCTCGGCGGATTCGCGGGTGAGGTCCATGGCGTCGCTCGCATTCATCTGCATGCGGAACGCCATCTCGTACTGGGAGACCCGGGTGAGGATCTCGGGGTCGCCGACCTCGGCGTGGTGGCGCCGGTTGACCTCGTCGAGTGTATCCAACACCCGCCGACGCAGGTCGCGGCTGACGCCCTCGGGATTGGAGAGGTAAAGAACCGGGTCCCCCTTGGCACGGCACTGCACGCCCTGGTAGACGCTCGGCAGGAAGCCGGATCCCCAGAGTGATTTTCCGCCGTCGGGGGTTTTTCCGCCGGAGACCAGCACGATGAACCCGGGCAGGTTCTGGTTTTCGGTGCCGAGCCCGTAGACAACCCAGGAGCCGAGCGACGCTCCGCCGCCGAGGCGGGGCGAACCGGTGTGGACCATGAGCTGGGCCGGGGCGTGGTTGAACTGGTCGGTGCGCATCGACTTGACCAGACAGAGGTCGTCGATGTGACGCTCCAGCTCCGGCAGGCGGTCGGAGATCCAGGTGCCGCTCTTGCCTGACTGGTGGAAAGGGAACTGCGGGCCGAGCATCTTGGGCACGCCGCTGATGAAGGCGAAGCGTTTGCCCTCGAGGAAGGAGGCGGGACAGTCCTGCCCATCGAGCCGCTTCAGATCGGGCTTGTGGTCGAAGAGCTCCAGCTGGCTGGGGGCCCCGGCCATGTGCAGGTAGATGATGCGTTTGGCCCGCCCGGCGAACTGCGGGGGGAGCGCCGCGAGCGGCGAAGAGGAGGGTCGCGAGAAGTCGAGGTGGCGCGCGGCAAAGGCCGGCGTCGCCAGGCTGCCGAGCGCCATGGCGCCGAGACCGGTGGCGCAGTCCCGGAGAAAGTGGCGCCGGGTCACGGCGGTGAGTCGTTCCCGTTCGAGTTCGCGGAGGAGGGCGTGCGGATCGGTGGACATGGGAGCGGTCGTTTACTTGGTCAGCGCGGCGTCGAGATTGAGCAGGGCGGCGCCGACGGCGGCCAGCGCCTCCATCGGGGCGTCGGTGCCGGCGGGCGCCGGCAGACGGAGAGCGTCCTCGTACAGGCGCACGAGAGAGGAGAGATCAGCGTCCGTGGGAACGCGCCCGAGGACCCGGCGCCAGGCCAGCGCAATCCAGTCTCGGGGCGTGGCCTGCGGACCGGCCTCATCCCGGGCCTTGAGCGCGAGCCGGCGGGCGGCTTCGTCGTAGACCGGATCGTTCAGGAGCACGAGCGCCTGGAGGGGCGTATTGGTCGGCATGCGACGCACGGCGCAGACATCCCGGGTTGACGCATCGAAGGTCAGGAAGCTCGGATAGGCGCTGGTCCGCTTCCAGAAGGTGTAGACGGCGCGCCGGTGATGGTCCTCGCCTTCGGACAGCACCCAGTCTTTGCCGTTGTAGACGGTCTGCCAGACCCCGGCCGGCTGATGCGGCATGACCGGCGGGCCGAAGGCCTTGTCGCTGAGCAACCCGGCGGCGAGCAGGGCTTGATCGCGCACCATTTCGGCGGTAAGCCGGTTGCGCGGACCCCGGGCGAGAAGCCGGTTGCGAGGATCCCGCTCCAGCAGGGCAGGGTTGACCTGGGCGGACTGGCGGTACGTTTCGCTCGTGACGAGGTCGCGGAGCAGGGCCTTCATGTTCCAGGCCAGATCGAACTGGAAGTGCCGGGCCAGCCAGTCGAGCAACTCGGGATGACTCGGGGGCTCGCCTACGCTGCCGTAGTCCTCCAGGGTCTCAACTAAACCGATACCAAAGAGCTGCTCCCAGAAGCGGTTGACGGCGGCGCGGGCGGTGAGCGGCTGGTTGTCGGAAAACAGCCAGCGGGCCAGCGTCAGGCGGTCGCGCGGAGCGCCGTCGGGCAAGGGCGGAAAGAGGGCAGGCACGCCGGGCTCAAGCGCGGGGCCGGCCTTGTCCATCCAGTTGCCGCGGACGAAGAGCCGCGTTTCGCGACGCTCCTCCTTGGGTTGTTCGGCCATGACCGGGAGATAGGTGCCCGGGATGTCGGCCAGGGTGGTGACGAGGGTGTCGATCCGGGCCCGTTTCCGGTCGAGTTCCGGATCGGCGCCGAGAGTGGTCCAACGGGCGTCGCCCGTATACGCCAGTCGCAGGCGACGGGCCGGGGCGGGACGCTCGGCGATGGGGCGGCCGTGGGAGAGACGCAGTCGCAACCGTGTGCCTGGGGTGGCAATGAGGGGCTCACGCAGGATGCCGACTGCCCAGCGCGGACGATCGAGGGTGGGATTGGAGCTGAAGCTGCTCGGAACCGGCGGAGGCCCGGCGGGCGGTGTCACGGCGACCGGTGCGGGAGGAACGGGTTTGTTCGGGTCGGGTTTGGGTGGAACCGGCCGCTGGTAAGGCGCGGCGGGAGTCTGCTCCTCGTCGAGCACGAAGCGGCGAAAAACAAGGGGTGTCTCGGTGCCGTCCGGTGCGATCTGCCAGCCTTCGATCTGGCTGATGATGAAGCCGATCTCGGGACTGTGGCGCGCCTTGGCCGCGTCGAGCGGCGGAACCTCAAGCCGCAGGGCGGTGAGCAGGGTGCCGGCGGCGGGCAGTTCGCCGGTGAGGTCGAAGACGGCCTTGGTCGAGACCGTGCCGAGGGCCATGACCTCGCCATCCTTCAGGGCGAAGGTCGAGGAAGGAGTCGCGAGAGCGGTGGAGACCGGCAGGCCGTTCCAGGGCGTGTCACCGACCAGGGTGCGAGCGGGCTGGAGCACCTCGCGCTGCAGCCGGGCCAGTTCCACCTGCAGTGTGTTGAGCTCGGCGAAGCGGGCGGGGTCGTCGGGCACGCGCAGGTTCGGGTACTCGTGCACGTAGTCGACATCCCGTGACGTATTGAAGAAGGCGAGGAACCGGTAGAATTCCTCGTGCCGGATCGGGTCGTAGGGGTGGGAGTGGCACTGGACGCAGCCGAAGGTGACCCCATTGACCGCCGACCAGGTGGTCGAGACCCGGTCGAGCACGGCGGCGATCCGGAACTCCTCGTCGTCGGAGCCCCCTTCGTCGTTTGTCTGGGTGTTGCGGTGGAAGGCGGTGGCGATGCGTTGCTCCAGCGTCGCATCGGGAATCAGGTCGCCGGCGAGCTGATCGATGATGAAGGAATCGTAGGGCTGGTTCCGGTTGAAGGCACGGATGAGCCAGTCCCGATACGTCCAGGCGGTGCGTTCGGTGTCCTTTTCGTAACCCTTGGTGTCGGCGTAGCGGGCGAGGTCGAGCCAGAGGGACGCCCACCGTTCTCCGAAACGCGGGGAGGCGAGCAGACGGTCCACCTGGCGCTCGTAGGCGTCCGGGGCGGTGTCGGCCTCGAACGCGGCAAGCTCCGCCGGGGTGGGGGGCAGGCCCGTGAGGTCGAACGAGGCCCGGCGGAGCAAGGTCGCCTTGTCAGCCGCGGGCGAGGGCGAGAGTTTCTCCTGATCGAGCCGGGCCCGGATGAAGCGGTCGATCGCCGACCGATTCCACCGCGCGTCCGCGACGGTGGGGGGTGTTTGCGGCTTGGGTGGAACGAAGGCCCAGTGCTCCGACCACTCGGCGCCCTCGGCGATCCATTGTTTGAGTTTGGCGATCTGTTCCGGGACCAGCGGCGGACCGTGGTCGATGTGTGGCATGCGGAAGTCCGGATCCGTCGAGACGATCCGCGCGACCAGCTCCGACTGTTCCGGATGGTGCGGCACGATGGTCGGCCGACCGGATTCGCCCTTGCGCAGCGCGTCCTCGCGAAACACGAAGGAGACACCGCCTGCCGCCTTCACGCCGCCGTGACAGGACGTGCAGTTTTGATTGAGGATGGGACGGATCTCCCGATTGAAATCGACTTTCGCGGCGACCTTCCGGCTGTCCCGGCCGCAGCCGGTCAGGCCCAAACCCAGTCCCAGCGCGAGTCCCAGCGGTATCAGCCGTGGCAGGACACGGTGGCGGCGGGCGAAGGTCGGGGTTCGAGTGGAGAAAACGGCGGGCATGTCGCAGGCAGGAAGGTGGGGATCGGGAGCGGGTGGTGGGCCGAGGGAGAGAGCCACGTTGCCCCACCGCGCGCCGTTGCGCCAGCCTGCGTGCCAGATCCATGCCAGAGAAGGGGTTCCGGGGTGAAAAATCAAAAAATGACTCTCACCCCGAGCGCGCGAGGCGTTTTCAGCCGTCCCAACCCGTCCTGTTGCCGCTCACTCCTTGCCGTCGGAAAAGATCCGCACCACGTGCCGGTCGAGGTCCGACAGGCTGCCGGCACAGGAGGCGCTGCGAACCCGGTCGATCAACTCGGCGCACCAAGCTTCCTCCTCGACCTGTTCGTTGATGTACCAGTGCATCAGCACCTGCGCGGGGAAGTCCCGGGCGGTGAGGGCGGCTTCGTAGACGGCGTTGATCCCACGGGTGTTGGCCTGTTCCATCTGTTCCGCGTACTGGGCGACGTCGAGGAGCGAACGAAAGTCCTGTTTCGGCTGCGGAACTGCGGCCAGCAGTGGGTCGATGCTGCGGTCGACCAGGTGGTCGATGATCTTCTTGGCGTGGGCGCGTTCCTCGCCGCATTGTTTGTCGAAGAAGGCGGCAAAGCCGGTGAGATTCTGCGTCGTGCACCAGACGGAGATTGCCTGGTAGCCGTGGGCGGCGGCCAGCTCCTGGTTGAACTGGCGTTGGAGCTCGGTGACGACGGCGGGAGGAACAGGTGAAGCGGGCATAGGGTGCAGGGGTGAGAGCGGGGAAAATCAGGCTACAACCCATCCCCGTCCCATTGCAACCCGGTTGATCCGCCCGAGCGACGGTCGCTTCAGCCCGACGTCTTGCGCGCCTGCAAACGGTCGAGCGATTCGGAGGGCAGGAAGGCGGAGGCGAGGAAACGGACGGCCCCCCGGGCATCGGCCACCACCTTGTCCATTTCATCGTCGAGCGGATTGGACCATGCCTCCGGAACGGGTTGCGCGGCGGAGACGGCCGGCGCAGTGCCTGGAGTGGGATGAACGGCGGCGAGTGCGGAGGGAGTGGATACGCTGGGCTGGTTGGGGCTGCGCGAGAGCCAGGTCGCCGCGAGGAGGAGTCCGAGAGCGAGGGCTCCGGCGACTGCCGCGGAGGGCATGATCCACCGGACGGAGCGCGAGCGATCCTGCCCGGCGGATTCGCGGGCGAGCGCGTGCAGCACCTTGGACTTCAGGAATGGAGACGCCTCGATTCCAGGGGCGGCGGGATGGGCCCGCAGGTGGGAGGTGAGCAGCTCCTCCTCGGCGCGCGTGGCGGAGAGGCAGGAGTCGTGGCGCGTGGCGCGGTCGAGCCAGGGTGGCAGGGGTTGATCGGAGGCCTGGTACCAGCGGACGAGGAAACGGAGGACGGCGGTTTTCATGACCGGGAAAAGGTGGGACGGTTGCGGAGCATGCCGCGGGCGCGGAAAAGGAGGATTTTCACACCGGTTTGGGAACGATCGAGCACGCGGGCGATTTCGTCGATGGAGAGGCCGTCGACGTACTTGAGGATGAGCACTTCCTGATACGGTGACTTCAGGCGGCGCACTTCCTCCCAAAGGGCGGCGGCGCGATCGGAGCGGTCGGCGACGTCGCCGGGCGTGGGACCGGCGGCGGCCACTTCAAACGTCAGTTCGTCAGTCGGACGATGGTCGCGGTGGTGATTGTAGACCGTGCGACGGGCGATGGTGTAGAGCCAGGCCGAGAACGTGTACTGCGGGTCGTAGCGATGGAAATGTTTGAAGGCCTTGACGAAGGTGTCCTGGGTGAGATCTTCGGCGTCCTGGCGGTTGCGGGTGTACCGATGGATGAAGTTGCAGAGCTTGTGCTGGTGTTCTTCCACGAGCGCGGCAAACCGGACGGTGTCGGGGACACCGTCCGGCTGGGCTCCCGCTGCGGCGCCGGAGGCGGGGCGGGCGTAGGTCATTTCAGCCGTGTCGGCCATGGCAACGGGCGGACGAGTTTCACTTGGCGGGAGGAGCGACGGCCTCGACGGCTGCGGGAGCCGCGACCGGCGCGGTGTAGCGAGGTTCTCCGAGGAAGGTCAGTTCACTGATGGCGTTCAGGGAGTTCTGGGAGCTGCCGTTGCATTGAATGCGGACCCAGCGCGTGGCGGTATCCGGAATATTGTAGCTTTCCGCTCCCTCGATCGTGGTCGAGCTGGTGCGATTGACAAGGGTCTTCCACTGCACGCCGTCGTTGGACGACTGGACGGAGAACTTGTTCGCGCGTTCACTCGGCTTGTACCAGGCGATCTTCACTTCCCGCACCAGGCTGTTGCTGTCCAATTCGCAGCGGATCCACTGCTGGCGGCCGACCGAGCCCCAATAGGTCTCGGGGTTGCCGTCGGTGGCGTTGCGGGCCAGGTTGCCGTTGTCACTGCGGGCGTCGACGTTGGCCACTTTGAGGACCGAACCGCCCACCGCGTCACTGACTTCAACTTCCGCCGACGAGGTCCGCGAACCCGAGGATCCCGCGGAAGCGGAGCGAGAAGACTGAGTTCTCGGCGTCATGGCGGCCTTGAGCAGCGCTTTGACGTCCTCCGCCGGGTAGCTGAGGCTGAGAGCGACGTTGGTCTCGGTTTCCTCAACCGTGATGCTCTGCGTCAGCTTGTTCAGGCTCTCGTTTTCCATTTGAGCGAGGGACACGAGGGCGATCATACCGTCGATGATGCGGCGCAATTGGTTGGAAGATTCGGCGTCGCTGGTGGAGAGCGACAGCCGCGTCATCACCTTACCGTTTGCTTCGCCCAAAGCCAGTTGCAGGCCGGTGGCCTTTTGTAGAATGCGAGCCTGCGGGGGAATGTCCTTGATGTGATCGAGTCCATTGGCCGAGGCCACGAAGAAGAATCCCTGGCCGGAATTGGGGGCGAGGAGCGGACTCTTCTTGCTGATGCGCGGAGCGCGACCCTCGATGACATTCATGGCCTTCTCCACCTGGGCGAAGTCCTTGCTGACGATGATCAAGTCCTTGCGGGGAAAGGTCATGTGAACTTCGCCGCCGACCAGATAGGTGCGGAATTTCTTGTCGGCCAGCACCTTGAACGGAGCGTTGGCGTCGTTTGACCCTTCCATGCTGGCAAGGTAACCGTCGATGATCGCCTGGGCCTTGGGTCCCGTCTGGAGGACGAGCACACTTTGATTCTGGGCGGATTCGTCGAAGGAGAGACCGTAGGCGGTGATCGAGTGGATCTCGGCAATGACGGCATCCGAGTTGAGCGAGATGGCCGAACCTTCCTGTTTGGGAATCGCGGCCTTGACGGATTCGATGAGGTACTGACCGAGGCTGGAGGACTTCAGGCGGTCCACGTCGAGGTGGGCCAGCCACTTGGTATCCTCGGCGACTTGGCTGGTGTCGAAAGGCGCGGCAAACAGGGCCGGTCCAGACAACAGGGTGGCGAGCAGAAGAGAGCGGGCGATCATGGTAAAGGTGGGTTGAGTTGACCGTGCTTACCCGGGCTCGCGGGGTGTGGTTGCGAAAAAGTGCAAAAAAGCCGGCGACCGCGCAAAAATCCGGCGGATTGACCTGACTGCAGGCGACTGGCAAAGGCCCGGTGCGCGCCGCTGCAAAGCGTGACGGCTGGAGGTTTGACCCGCGGTATCCGTTTTTCAGGGCGCGGGGGCAGGAGTGAGCATCTTTTCCGCTTTTTCGAGGTAGCTGCGGATGCGATCGAGGTTTGAAGCGTTGGGAAACTTGACGAGGTAAACCTTCGCGCGATCAACGAATTCCGCCCACTGCTGATTGTCGTAGAGGGCCCTCAGCCGGGCGAGCTGTTCGTTTTCGTTGATCCAGTCGCCGATGGGTTTGAAACCGTCACTCCGCACCCCGAGGGCTTCGGCGTCGGTGATATGTTCGCGGAGTTGCCGGCGGGCGCCGTCGAACTGACCAATCTTGACCGCGTGCTCGGCTTCGCTTTCCGCCACGCGCAGGGTCGACGTCAACCAACGCCGGGTGGCTTGGGCGCGCAGCAATTCAGGCGTCTCGGGGTCGGTGGCGAGGGTGGCCAGTTCGGCAAAGTGCTGGTCCATCTGTTTCAGGCGTTCATGGAGGAGGGCCAGATAGAACCGCACATGGGCGCTTTCCGTACCCAGGGTGAGGCCGGGCTGGAGTTCGGCGAGAGCGTCGGGCTTCAGATTGGGAGCGATGAAGAGCGCTCGCCCGAGCGTCCGGTAGGCCATGGCGCTGCCGGGGTCGGCGGCGATGGCCTGGCGGATTTCGAGCAAGGCTTCGGCCACGTTTCGCGCCCCGCCGCCGGCTACGTCGGCGCCGTTGACGCTGCTCAGGTCGAGGCGGGCGTTGGCCGAGGCGAGGTAGGGGGCGGGATTGACCGTGCCGGCGGCGATCGCTTCGCGGTAGAACTGGAGTGCCTCGTCGCCACGACCTTCCCGCTGCGCCCGCCGGCCCAATGCCTCGTGCAAGAGCGGTGATCCCGCGCCGACGGCCTCGGCGCGTTTGAGCGCGGCGTCGGCGGCGGGCAGGCGGCCGGAGCTTTCCAGCAGCGCGGCCCGGCAGACCTCGAGGCGGACGGTATCGGCGGGTCCGATGCGCCAGGCTGCCTTGATGGCGGCGGAGTCGAAGGGGATGCGGCGGATCTGGGCCTTCGTGTTGATATAGCGGCCGATTTCACGGGTGAGCGTGTCGATCGGACGCTGCGCCACCGTCGCCACGGCCTCCAGCGACCCCTCGGTGCGCCAGCGCTCGGCCAGATCCTTGAAGCGCTCGCGTCCCTGGTCGTCCTTAAGCAGCAACCAGTGCATCAACGCCCACGCCTGCGCGTGGAAGAGTCCCTCGGAGTCCCGACCGGCGTACTCCGGTGACCCGGTGTGCACGTCGAAGAACCGGTCCCATTCCAGCCATCCCCGGCGGCGCAGCGGCGTGACGAATCGATTGTCGTCCTCGCCGAATACGCAGACGCCGCGCTGGGCCCGCACGGTCGACAGCACCTGGCCTGTGCCTTGTGACATCCACAGCGGCAGTCGGTAGCCCAGCCGGCGCAGGGTCCACATGGTCTCCGCCTCAAACGCGGTCTGCAGGGCGCGGGTCCACTCGCCCGCCACCGTCAGAGTCGTGATCGGCGCACCGTCGATCTCCGTCGTGTAAACCTGGGTCTTGAAGTCCCGGCGTGTGCTGGGCGGCACATGGTCGGCCAGGGCTCGTTCCGATCGAAACACCACGAGGGTGGGCCGGACAAGCGTGGCCCGATCGGGGGCAAACAGGGTGGTGAGGACCTCGCGAAAGGCGGCGTAGGCGAGGCAAAACTGCTCGATGTCCCGCGGGTCGGCGTCACTGAGCAGCGTGAAGTCCTTGCTTTCCACCTGACGCCACTCGGCCGGGGCTGCCGACACGGGGGATGAACTGACGAGCCACCCCAGGAGCAGCAGGGGCCAGGCTTTCGCGATCGCACAATGCAGGCGCATGTTCTTTCATGCTTAAATGTTGCATGAGGGATCCAGCCAAATCATGAGAACCGGCTTTCGGTCGCCAGACGTGACTCGCCGGGTGATCCTGTCTGGAAGGCGTTCGTGAATTTGGTAAGCTTTTCCCATTAATGTTTTATGAGTTGGCGAAGCCCGCTCTGGACTTCATTGCGATTCAACACCCGTTCTGGGGCTCCCGGTGCCGTCGGCGCCTGATCCCATGATGCGCGGCGAGGCGAGTGAAGTCGCGGTGCCCGTGCCGCCGCGGGTGCCTTGGCGGACGATTCTGCTGACGCTGGTGGCGACGCGGCTCTTGGTCGGGCTCGTGGGCGTGCTCGCCTATGCGTGGTTCGAAAAGGGTCCGCATTTTCACCCCAAGGCGTCGGCGTGGAGCCTGTTTCGGAACTGGGATGCGAACTGGTACCTCGATCTGGTGCAGCACGGGTATTTTCACACGGCGACCAAGTCCAACGTGGTGATTTTTCCGCTCTATCCGGGACTGATGAAGCTGCTCACCCTGGTGGGGGTCAGCGCCGAGGTGTCAGGTTACCTCGTGTCGAACCTGGCGCTCCTGGGCGCCTGTGCCTTCCTCTGGCGTATTGCCTGGTTGGAGACGGGAAGCGCCGGTACCGCGACCCGTGCGGTCCAGGTGCTGCTCCTCGGGCCGGTCAGCTTCTTCTTCTCCATCATCTACTCGGAGTCCCTGTTCCTGCTGGGAGCGACCGGTGCGCTGTACGCGGCGCGCACGCGCTCCTGGCTGGCGGCGGGACTCTGGGGCGCCGTCGCGGCCCATACGCGCAGCATCGGCTTCGCGCTGGTGGTGCCCCTGCTCTGGGAGTACCTGCGCGTGCACGGCCTCATCCCGATTCTCCGCACCCCACGCCGCTGGATCGGACTGGCCGCCTGCCTGCTGCCCCTCGCGGGCACCGCCCTTTACCTGGGGTACATGACGATCAAGTTCGGCGACCCCCTGGTGTACTTTGCCGCGCAGGAACACTGGAGCCGCAAGTTCTCCTATTTCGGCAGCCTCTTTGCGCGCATCAGCTTCGTCGGATTGAGCCTCTTTTACAAAGTGTGGTTCACCAGCGCGGTCCTCGGCAGCTTCGGACTCCTCCTGCTGGGCGTGGGGGTGCGGCTGCGCGACACCTACCTCATTTTTGGACTGACGTTCTGCTTCATCTACATCTCGTCGCACTCCGTCGAGGCGTTCCCCCGCTATGCCAGCGTGGTGTTTCCCTTTTACCTCGTGGTGGCGCTCGCGCTGAAGCGTGTACCGGTCCTGACGATACCCGTGTTTGTGCTCTCCACTGCGCTACTCGTGTTCAGCACCACCCTGTTTGTCGCCGGGTATTGGTTCACCTGAGCCGCAATCAGCCAGACGAGAGACCACGAATTGACACGAACGAACACGAACCCTGAGAGAGGAAGGGGGAGTCGAGAGTCCGAATTGAACTCACTCAAAAGTGAACCGATCCGTCGCAATTATCGACGCCGGATTTCATTCGTGTGCATTCGTGTCAATTCGTGGTCTCTCGTCTGGATGGTTAAGCATGGTCGGCGTGGGCGCCGACCAGTTCGCAGAATTTCTTCAGATCGATGTTCCCTCCGGATACAACCGCGACCACCGGACCCTGACCGGCGCGGCCGCTGAGGGCGGCGGCGGCGGCGAGGGCTCCGGCACCCTCGGCGATGACGCGGACCTTTTCCGCCACAAGGCGCATGGCTGATTGCACGTCGGCGAGACTGACGACGATGGTGCCGTCGACGACCGGCTTCATGCGCTCCCACATGCGCGGGAAGACGCTCTGCCCACCGGCGCCATCGACAAACGAGGCCTTCCAGTCGGGAAACCGTTGTGGCGAGCCGTGAGCCAGTGAACGCGTGAGGGGCGCGGCGGTTTCCGGTTCTGAACCGAAGACCTGGATGGCGGGATTGAGTGCCTTCAGGGCGCTGCCGACGCCGACAATGAGGCCGCCTCCGCCGACACTGGCGACGACCGCCTGCGTATCCGGAGCGTCCTCGAAGATCTCCAGTCCAATCGTGGCGTGGCCGGCGATGAAATCAGGATCGTCGAACGGGTGGATGAAGGTGCCCTCCAGTCCCGGATAGACCCGGGCGTCCACGATTTTCCAGGCCTCGTCGTAGCTGACCGGCACCAACTTGGCTCCCAAGGCGCGCATGCGATCCAGCTTGGCCGCCGGGGCGGTTTCGATGGCGACGACGGTGCAGGAAATCCCGGCCTGCCGGGCGGCGTAGGCAATGCCTTGCCCGGCGTTGCCGGCGCTGACGGTCCACACGCCCCGTGCGCGGTCGGCCGGCGACAACCGCGCCACGGCGTTGGCGGCGCCGCGCAGCTTGTAGGCGTTGATCGGCTGAAGGGTCTCGAGCTTCAGGCGGACGTCGGGAAAACCCGGACCGAGGTTCAATCGCACCAGGGGCGTCCGGACGCAGGTGCCGGCGATCCGTTCGCGGGCCGCGCGAATTTCAGCCAGGGTGATCGGGCGGACCGGTGCTAGAGGGGGGAGGGGTGAGTTCAAGGAAGGACTGGGGGAGAGATCGAAGAGCTATCCCGACCGACGAAACCGCGCGAGCGAGGAATGCGTTGAGCCGATGCATCGTGGCGGGGTTGGCCTGGGCCCTGCTGATGGTCGGCATGCAACCACACCGTGGACCGATTCATCGATGGATTCTATTCATGGCGCTGGGCATGCGTCTGACGGTTTGGGGCGCCGAGGAGCCGCGTCCGGCGACGGAACGGCCGACGCCTGTGCGGCTGATGGTGCAGCTCGACTGGATCAAGAACGCCCAGTTTGCGGGAGTGTTGCTGGCGGAGGCGCGAGGGTGGTACCGCGAGGCGGGACTTGAGGTCGAGGTGCGCGGATTTGAATCGGACAAACCGGATGCGGTGCAGACGGTGGTGTCGCACCCGGGATTGGCGGTGGGAGTGGCCGATGGCAGCGCGCTCCTGCGGGCGAGAGCGGGCGGGGCCCCGATCAAGGCCTTCGCGACCATGTTTCAGGCCTCACCACTGGGCATCGTCACGCTGAAGACAAGCGGCCTCACCACCGTGGCGTCGCTTCGTGGCAAGACGATTGGACTGCACGGATACGACCGGCCCCAGCTGGCCATCATGCTCCGGCAGGCTGGGTTGACGATGGCGGACGTGACGGCGATCGACATTGGCGACGATGTGCATTCCCTGCCGACGGGCCGTATCCAGGCGCAGGTGTGTTATGTCATTGACGAGGCGGTGGCCCTTGAGACCTCCGGCCACGCGGTGAACACGATGTTCGGTCATGAGAACGGCTACAAGGCGTACGCCCAGGTGTACTTCACGACCGCGGTGTCGATGGGCCGGCACGCCCCCGAACTCGCGCGATTCCTCGAGGTGTCCAACCGGGGCTGGCGGGCCGCCGTCGCGGATCCCGAGGGCACTGCGCTGATGATCATCGAGCGCCACCAGCCGAAGCTCAAAGTCGACTATCAGGCGGGCTCGATCCAGTTGATCGCCCACCTGCTCACCGCGGAAACCGGGAACGAGGGCATGAGCCGCATGCGACGTGAAACCTGGCTGGAAACGGCCGATGCAACGCCCGCGCTTGTCGATCAGCTGGTGGACTGGCGGCTTCAGTCAGCGGCCGCGACGGTCAACGGCGGGCCCGAGGCCGGCAGGTGAAGCGGAGTAGGTAAGGAACAAGCAACTACCGGGCCGGATCGGACGCGCGAGCCTTACGCCCCGGTCTCGTCGGTCTTCGCAGCGTACTCCGCGTGAGAGTCCCCGGGACTGCACTGTCTGGCGTGGTGACGTCGGTAGTCGAGCGGTGCCATTCCGGTGGCGGCGCGAAAGAAGCGTCCGAAGTACGACGGGTCCTTGAAGTTCAGCCGGTAAGCAATCTTGGCGGCTGGGCTCCCCGTGTGGACCAGCCACCGCTTCGCCTCCCTTAGCAGCCGCTGGTGAATGCACTCGATTGCCGAAGGTTCCCCGCTGCGCCTGAGTTCATCATTCAGGTGGGTGCGGGAAACCCTGAGGAGGGCCGCGTAGTGCTCAACCCGCTGGAGGCGCGGCAGGTGTTCGTTCAAGGCGAGGGCGAAACGCTGGGCGAGCGGACGCGTGAGGTCGCGATAGCCCTTCTGGTGTTCGAAGTGACGCCGAAGTTTACTCAACAGAATGACAACGAGAGAGCGTAGGATGTCGCGCCCCTCCTCCCGTCGCTCCCCCTCCCGCTGCAGCTGGGTGAACAGCTCTCCCAGTCCGGCCACCATTTCCCTCGAAAGGCGCAGCCGGGTGGCGTTCTCCGGGCGGAGGAACGAAAGGCGTCCGGCCAGTCCGGGTTGATGCGCGTAGGGAGAAAGAAACCGGGGGGAGAAGCCGAGCGCCGTTCCCGCCGGAGCCCGTTCATGGCGCCAGGCGTGTGGGCTTCCAGTGGGAAGCAGGAAGAGCGTTTCGTTCTCGATCGGATGGCAGTCCAGGTCGCAGATGCAGGCACCGGCTCCTTCGCGCAACCAAATCAACTGGATGAAATCATGCCGGTGCGGCACCGAGGGGGCATGATGCGCGTCCTCGTTCTGATCGTACGGAAAGATGTGGAAACCCTCCGTGCGGGTGCGCACGTAGTGGTAGCTCGACAACGGGTAGACAGCGAGATCGTCGGACCGGGCGGCCGTCCGGGCGGGAGAAGACATGGCGGTGGCCCAGTCCACAGCACCTCGCAGGCCAGATGGTCGGAGGAGTGCCATGGCAGTCTTGCGCGCAGACTGGGCATTGCGGTTCGCGGGCACTTCAGGTGCTGAGATGGAGATGGAGAACCATTCCATGAAACGAACAAACCCATGCCGGCGCATCGCGGTGGCACTTGCCTTCTTCTTCTCGAATCTGGCCGTGGCCGCGACCTTTGAGGACGAATCGATCACGATTGGACTGAACACCTATCCCATTGATCACCAAGGTCCTCAGGTCATCGATCTGGAGGTGGTGCTGCAGTTTGTGCCCGGCATAGCCGACAAGGACTATCCCGAGGTGACGGAGATCAAGGGGCGCATTGAGAAGCTCCTGGTCGGTTATCCCAACGAGACGGATTGGTGGGAGATCTTCAACAAACGTGTCGCGGCGGCATTGCTCGCAGCGTATCCGATGGCGGAGCGTGTTTCGTTTACGGTGAATCTGCATCCGACCCGGGACATTCCTTATCGCAACCGCTACCATTGCGTCGCCCGCCGGTGATACCCGCGTGGAGGGCGAGCGGCGTGGGGTGCGGTGGCGTCGCGGGTAAAGTCCGGTCACGGCCCCCGCGTCGCCTGCTGGCTGCGGACCCAGACTGCGGAGGCGGAGATTTCCGGATACTTTCTCCGTCCCCGCGCGAGATACATCTGGTAGTCGTGTAGGATGAAGTCGGCGCCGGTCAGTCCTTGTTCGGCGGGGAGCTTCATGGCTTCGGCGTAGAGGGCGCGGGCGGCCTCGGGTCGACCGGTGAAGAGCAGGGCGTGCGCGAGATTGATGAGGTGGACCGAGGCGGACGGATCGGCGCGTCGCCCCGCCTCCGCTTCAGGAATCGCCTTCTCTGGCTTGCCCCAGTGCAGGTAGAGGTCGGCGGCGAAGGAGTGGTATTCGGAGAGGTCCGGTCCCGCGTTCCGGGCCCGGTGCATGCTGCGCTCGGCGGCTTCGAAGTCATTGTTGATCATGCGGTCGACGATGTAGGCTTGGTTGATCCAGGCCTTTCCAACGGCGGGTTCGATCGCCGTGGCGGCACTGCAATCGCGTCGCGCCAGCTCCATCTGGCGGAGAAAGTAGTAGGCCATGGCGCGTTCAGCCCAGAGCGTGGCGTCAGTGGAGCGGGCGTTGATCGCGCGCGAAAACAATCCGACCGCCCGCCAAGCCTTCTCCTCGTCGGTGACGATGAAGCTCATGATCCCTTGGTCACTGGTCTCAAACCTACAGGACGCGATGAGTTGGCTGGCTTCCTTTGACCACGTTTCCGGGCTGGCCGAGGAGCGTGGGGTGAGAGACAGCGTCAAGCCGGCGACGAGGCAGATGAGGTTGCGAAAACGGTGCATACCAGGTCGAAGCAAGCCGGACCAATGCCGCCCGCAGGCTCGCGAGGTGGCACCGGTGCACAACCTCTGGCACCTTTAGTCCGCAGGGGCGAAATAAGGGACAGGTCAAAATAGCTGTTCTTGATCAACGGATTGCAGATGTCCCGGTCAAGCTCGGGTCGTTCGACGGGTGCCGTGGACGGGTGCGCGGCACGACAGAAGATCGCGGAGGCTCGGCGAAACCTTGTCCGCTTTTCGATTCGGTGACGTCCTCAGGGAGACCGACATGGCCGATGATGCTGAACTCCTGCGTCAGTTTGCGACCTCGCGATCCGAAGCGGCGTTTGCTGCCCTCGTGCAGCGTCACGTCAATGGCGTCTATGGCGCGGCGTTGCGACGTCTGGCCGGCGACACATCCACCGCGGCCGATGCGTCGCAAGAGGTCTTTTGCCGGCTGGCCCGCGAGGCCGGGCGACTTGTGCATCACCCCTCGCTGGCGGGTTGGCTCTACACCACCACCCGCCGCGTCGCCATCGACATGATTCGCTCGGACCAGCGGCGAAAGGTGCGGGAAAAGGAGGCCCAGGCGCGTCTTGGGCTCGACCTCGACCCTTCGACTCCGGAATCGGGGGCCGCCCTGCAGCGCCTGCTGGATCCGGCCATGGATCGGCTGGGCTCGAAGGAACGCGAAGCGGTGCTCCTGCGTTACTTTGAAGGTCGGTCGTTTACCGAGGTGGGTCGTGTGCTGGGGCTGTCGGAGGACGCGGCGCGCAAGCGGGTGGAGCGCGCGCTCACCCGGTTGCGCGCCCACCTTGAGCGTAATGGCCTCCGCTCGACGCAGGTGGCCCTGGGTGCGGCGCTCACGGCACAGGCCACCCTGGCGGCGCCCACGGGATTTGCCTCCAGCGTCACCGGAATCGTGCTGTCCGGATTGGGCGGTGCCGGTGCGGTCTCGCTGGGTGCAATCGGAATTTTTTCACTTATGACAACGACGTCCAAGCTGGTTTTCGGAGGGGCTCTGGTGCTGGCGGCGGTGGGAGTGGGCAGCGCATTGCTATCGGAGTCGCGCGTGCGCGCTGCGGAGGGACGGCTGATCGAGTCGCAGGCAACGGTGCGGAAACTGGAGCGTGATCTCGCTCAAGTCACGCAGCCGGCCGGTGCTCGACGGACAACGGTGGACACATCTGCTTTGGTTGCGCCCCCCGCGGCGGAGGCGCGGGCTCCGGCGGCGTCCGTTCCCGCACCCAGCGAAACCGAGGAGGCGGTGCTGGACCGCCTGGTCCTGGGCCTTCCCGAGTTGCAGCGTCTGTACGTGAAGCAACAGGTGATTCGCATCGCCGAAAAGTTCGGACCGCTCTATCGCACGCTGGCCCTCGGCCCTACACAAGCCGCCCGATTCGAGGCCATTCTCGGTGAGTACGCCCAGATGTCCCAGGACATTTACGTGTCGGGATTGGCCAAGGGACTGCCCAAGACCGATCCGGCCGTGCGTGCCTTGGTGAAAGAGGCGGCGGACCAGCGCGACGCGGCGCTGCGCGAGCTTCTCGGGACGGAGGGGTTTGCGACCTACCGTGAGTTTGACAGGACCAGCCTGTGGCGGGCGCTTCCGGCCCGCCTGGCCGGCATGGTTTACACGTCGAACCAGCCGCTCACGCACGAGCAGGCGGAGCGCCTCACTGCGATTGTGGCGGCGCCCGACCCCCAGGTTCCCAACCGGCATCCCTTCTCAAACGAGCGTTGGCCCGACACCCTCGCGCAGGCTCGTGCAGTCCTCGCGCCGGCCCAGGTCGCGGCGCTGGAGGTCATGCGGGAGCAGTACAAAACGGGCCTCGACGTGCACCACATCGTGAACCCCGTTTTGCAGGCCGTGAAGCCCCGCTCCTGAAGTCCGCGAGACCCGTCGGTGAATGGCGGTCGAGCCGCGGCGGACTCTGCCGGGCGGATCCCATTGCGGGGGAGGGGCGGGTGGGAAGAATACACGGAAGGGCGTTTCGCCGCCTTTTTTGTAATGCGGCCGCAGAAGGTGCGGCCGGGGTGATTCAGCCCCGAATGCCCTGCTGAATCCATCCCGCAGGGGGCCTTTGGATACTCGTGCCGTTTTCTCTCCGGGCTTGCGCCCCGGTCGTGCGACTGCAATTGACCCCGGGCGTCCTCGTGAACGTTCCTTCGTCAGAACCCGACCACGCCGCCGCTGCCGCTTCCGCGCCAACGTCGCCGGCGCGTTGGTTTGAAGAGCAGGTGCATCCGCATGGCGCCCAGCTCAGGGCCTGGCTGCAAGGGGCCTTCCCGGCGGTACGGGATGTCGACGATGTGGTGCAGGAGTCCTACCTGCGGGTGTGGAAGGCCCGGGCGGCCCGGCCGGTCGCGTCGGCCAAGTCGTTTTTGTTTTCGGTGGCCCGGCACCTGGCGATCGACCTGGTCCGACGTGATCGGGTGTCACCCGTGTTGGCGGTACCTGATTTGGATGCCTTGTCCGTCTTGGATGATGGACCCGGTGTGGCCGAGAGTGCCTGCACGCGGGAGGAGATTTCCCTCCTCGCGCAGGCCTTTCTCGCCCTGCCTCCCCGGTGCCGCGAAGTCATGCTGCTCCGTCAGATTGAAGGGGTGTCACAAAAGGACATCGCCCGCCGTCTCGGCCTGTCCGAACTGACGGTGCAAACGCATGTCGTGCACGGGTTGCGTCGGATCGAGGAGTTCATGCGTCGACGACTGGCGCGAGAGGGAAAACCATGAGTCGGACCGCTCCTACGCTGGATGCCATTGACGCCGCCGCCGCCCGCTGGATTGCGCGGCGCGATGCCGGCCTGAGCGAGGCCGAGCAGGCGGAGTTTGCCCGCTGGTGTGAAGAAAGCCCCTTGCACCTCGAGGCGATTGCCCGCTTTGAGGGCCTGTGGGCGACCTTGGGGCGACCCCGGCGGACCGGTGTGGCTCCGGTTTTGCAGAGCGAGCTTGGCCACCTGGTGGGCCAGCGTCGCCGGCGCCGCCTCGGAATCACGGCGGTCGCGTGCGCCGTTCTGGCGGCAATCGGATCCTGGACGTGGCTGGACCGACCCGGGCCCACGCGCCTGGTGGACGTGGCCCCGGTGGCGCATACGACGATCCTTGCGCCGGAGCGACGGGAACTGCCGGATGGAAGTGTGGTGGAATTGCGCAGCGGTTCGGAACTGGAGGTGAATTTTTCCGGAGTGCAGCGCCGGGT
The DNA here is from genome assembly GCA_046346755.1 of Opitutaceae bacterium. GTDB lineage: Bacteria > Verrucomicrobiota > Verrucomicrobiia > Opitutales > Opitutaceae > UBA6669. The sequence goes on from JAXMHM010000013.1 coordinate 145,672, forward strand.
GCTGCTCCGCCGCGGCGAGGCGCATTTCGCGGTGGCCAAGAATCCGGACCGACCCTTTGTCGTGACCGCCGGCGGCGTGGACGTGCGCGCGGTGGGCACCGTCTTTTCGGTGCAGTTGGGAGCCTCGCAGGTCGAGGTGCTGGTGACTGAGGGTCGGGTGGCGGTGGAGACGCAGATGCCGGCCATGGTCTCGGCCGATCCGACACCGGCGCGCGAGCCGCTGGCATTTGTCGACGCAGGACATCGGCTTGAGGTCGATGTAGCCCTTCAGCCCATCGCGGCGCCCGAGGTTCAGCCGGTGGCGGAAAACGAGGCGGCCGAACGCCTCGCCTGGCGCGCCCCTCGGGTCGAGTTCTCCGATGCGCCGTTGTCGGAGGTCATCGCGACCCTCAACCGTTACCATGCGACACCCTTCATGCTGGGCGATCCGGCGTTGGCGAAGGTGTCGGTGAGCGGCCTGTTTCGTGCGGATGACACCGAGGTGTTCATCAACCTGCTCAAGTCCGGCTTCGGCATCGAAACCGACCTGCGCGATGGCCGCCGCGTGCTCAGGAAATCACCCTGAGGCACCGGGCGGCGAAAGAGCTGCACAATTTTACTACCTGAAAGGGCGTGGTGTTTCGTCTCGTTGCTTGAACCGCGGCCTCCGCGGCGACCAACACCGACACCATGAACACCCTTGGTTTGCATTTAGTGTGGAAGCGCGTTGCTTGCACCCTCGCCCTCTCCGCCGCTCTGGCGACACCGCTGGTCGTCACCGCCCAGTCCACCGCTGATGCGCGCAAAAGCTACGACTTGCCGGCGGACAACGCCGACAAGGCCCTGCGTCGCTTCTCCGAACAGGCCGGCATCCAGGTGCTCTTTCCCTCCGAGGTGGTGCGGGATGTCCGCACAGGTGCCGTCAAGGGCAACCTCACCGTGAGTGAGGCTCTCGACCAAATGCTGGCGGGCACCGGCCTCGTTGCCGTGCAGGACAGCCGGACCGGCGCGCTGACCGTCCGTCGCGAAGGGACCGCGGAAAAAAACGGGGCAAGCCCGGTGGCGACCGGAACGATCGCTAGCGGGCCGACGGTGATCATGGACGAGTATGCGGTGACGGGTTCGCGTCTCCGGCTGAATTCCGGCGAACAGCCCGCGCAACCGGTGCTGACGTTCACAAGTGCGGACATCGAACGAACGGGTGCGGCGGACCTCGGTCAGCTTTTCCAGTACATCCCTTCGCTGACGAGCTACTCCACCGGCATTGGCATTGAGACCCTCAATGGCTCGGTCATCGGTGGCTTGATCGGACAGACCACGGCCCGCACCAGCGCGACGCTTCGAGGGGGCAGCGAAACCTCCACGCTCCTCCTGGTCGACGGCAAACGCGTGCCGATCACCGCCCGGCGCAACGCCGGCGGCAATGGCTATGACCTTGGCGGCATTCCGCTCTCCGCGATTGATCGCGTTGAGGTGCTGCTCGACGGCGCTAGCGCCATCTATGGGGCGGATGCGATCCACGGCGTGATCAACGTCATTCTCAAGAAGCACTATTCCGGAACGGAGTTAAAGTTCAACTACGACAATACGTTCGACGGTGACGCCGGGATCAGGACCGTGAGCCTGACCCACGGGTTTTCCAGCGGGAAACTCTCGGGGTTGCTCACGCTTTCCGGTTCCGACAACAACGTCATGCTGCTGACTGACCGGCGATTGCTGGCGACTTACGACCGGCGCACGCTCGGGGGGACGAGCGATGGTGCGGCCACGACCACGGCCTTCTTCAACGGTGCGGGGTCCGTCAACGTTGCGACAGGGAGCCTGCCGGGAATCACTCCGGCCACCCCTCGCGCGTCGATCCCCACGGATTCGAACGGGCAGAACCTCACGGCCGCGAGTTTTGCCGGCGCTCCGGTGCCCGTGGGCGGCAATGTCCCGGATATCCAGAGTGCCAACACGTACACCACTCGAAAGAGTCTCTATGGCCGGCTCACCTATGAAGTCGCGCCCTGGCTCCGGCTCGCGGCCACCGCGCGCGCGGGCACCGACCGGGTGAGCGACAACGGGCGGTATCGGATCATGGAGAATGTCACGATTCCCAGCGGGTACCCAGGCAACCCATTCAGCGTCCCGGTGCGTCTCCAGAAAATTTTCCAGGATTTGCCCGCCGTCTTCAGCATAACGGAGACGAAGCAGGGCGAATTTGGGCTGACCGCAACCGGCAAACTCCCGGCCGACTGGCGCTACGAGGCTTCGATCAATTACCTGCGGGGGGAGAACAATATGATACCCACTGTGGCCGCGGATGGGTCGATCCTCAATTTCACCGTCACGGCCTCCACCGTCACCGCGAAAATCGCCGCGGCCAACGCCGCGGGCCGCCGCCCCGCGCTGATCTATGACAGCCGAACCCAGTCACCCAACGCAGCGGGTGCGCTCGATGAGTTCTGGGTCAACCCTGCGCCCACGGTGCTGCGCGATCTCAACGAAGTCTGGACCTATTCCGGCCAGGTGGACGGCAAACTCTTTTCTTTGCCCGGCGGGGAGATGCACGCGATTCTTGGTACGGAGTTGAGGGAGGAATACGTTTCCTTCCCGAGTGCGCTGGGCGGCGCGGTGTGGGGTGCTATTCCGCAGCGCGACATCACATCGGTTTTCGCCGAGACCAAGGTGCCGCTGTTCTCCGCGAAGCAGGGCATTCCGCTGCTGCACCAGTTGGAGCTCGGACTGGCAGCCCGGGTTGAGGACTATTCGGATGTCGGAGGCGCCACGACTCCCCGTTACAGTCTGGCCTGGCGCCCGGCCAAGGCGGTGCTGGTTCGCGCCTCGTTCGGCGAGGGTTTTCTCGTACCGCAGCTTTATCGCACCGCGCAGATCTCGTCGTTTACCACCATCGCCTGGTCGGCCCTCGCCAGCAGCGGGGCGGACCCGGCGCGAGGTAACACCGTGAATCCCGGTTCGGTGACAGTGACCGGAGGTGGAAACCCAGGTCTCGAGCCGCAGAAGTCAGAACACACGACGTATGGGTTTGTCATCGACGTGCCCAAGATCAAGGGGCTGTCGGTTTCGGCCGATTGGTTCGACAATAAATACACCGACGGTTTCGGTTCGATCGGGACCATTACGGATCGTGTGCTCTATGCCCCGCAAACGATCACCCGCGGCCCCAACCTGCCCACTGACCAGGCGGGGTGGGCCGGCCCCATCACCGCCTATGATGGACGGACGGTGAACATCGCCGGCGCCCGGGCCGTAGGCTACAATGTGGGGCTCCGCTACCATCGGACGACAGACTGGGGCAGCTGGAGCTTTACCTCGTCGGGCGAGAAGTTCCTTCGGGATGAACAGCGCGTGGTGCCGAGCGCCCCGCTGACGGCGACCATCAACAAACGCTACCGCCCCATGCGCGTGACGACGTCGCTTTTCTGGTCGCGGGAAGCTTGGGATGTCGGGCTGACCCATCTGTACGGCGGTGAGTATTGGGCCGACACCACCAACGCGACGATCGCACCGTCGCGCTTCACCGACGACACCATGCGTTGGGACGTTGCCGTCGGGTACGACTTCGCGAACCGTTCCGGAACAGGGGGCGGAGAGGGAGCATCGTGGTGGCGGCGGGCGCTGCACAACACCAAGTGGCGCGCCACGATCATCAACGTCTTTGACAAGGAACCCCCGCTCGATGTGCGAGGTTTCTTTTCAGCGAGCGTGATCGATCCGCGCCTGCGGCGCTACGTACTTGACCTCACCGTACGTTTCTGAGTCCGCCCCCTTTTTGTTCTGACCGTCCATGATTTCGTAACATGAAAAAACTCTTTTTCTGCCTGATGGTTGTCCTCCTGCCCATGGCCGCTTGGGCGGAGAATCCGTTCACCCGGCTGCAGTCGCCGCTCGGAGTTTCTCCCGAGGTGCTGGCGGCGCCCGACGCCGACACGGCCTGGAAGCCGATTCCCGTGATGGGTTCGATGGACGGCCTGATGGGTGCCATGGCCGGCAAAAAGACCCAGGAGGAGCGGGTGACGGCGATGCGGCTGCACATCGTCGCGACTGTGCGCATGGCGGCCGCCTTTTGTCAGAAGTACCCGGACGACCCTCGTCGCTGGCGTGCGGTGCTGACGATCTCGTCGGCCATCAAGGATCTTGCCAAGGAAGACGGCTCGCCCAAAGACGATCTCCCCGGGGTAGTCTGGGACGCGGCGAGTTTCCTTGAATTCAGGAAACAAATCGAAGTGCTCGCGGCGGCGGCGGAACACGCACCGGACGCGCCGCCTGAGGTGAAGTTCCGCTCCGAGGCCCAGCGTCCTGGGGGCCTGCGCGAACTGTCTGGCTCCATTCAAAAGGCGATCAACGCGAAGCAGCCGGCTGACCTGGCTCCGCTCAAGACTGAAATCCTCCGTCTGGCGGCGAAGTATCCCTCCGTGGATGCGGTGGGGCAAAACGCTTCCATTTACTTCATGTTTCTCACCAAGGTCGCGACTCCCAAAGCCCAGGTTCTGGCCGAATTGGATGAGTTTGCCGCGAGCCCGAGCGAGCCGGTGCGCAAGATGGCCTCGAACGAGAAAGACAAGCTCACCGCCTTCGACAAGCCGCTTGAGATCGCCTTCACCGCCGTCGATGGGCGCAAGGTTGATTTGAAGGACTACCGCGGCAAGGTGGTGCTGGTGGACTTCTGGGCCACCTGGTGCGGGCCGTGCAAGGCGGAGATTCCGAACATCAAGAAAGTCTATGCCGAGTATCAGGCAAAGGGATTCGAGATCATCGGCATCTCGCTTGAAAACGCCGCGATCAGGCCCGACGACACGCCCGAGCAGATCGCCGCCAAACATGAAAAGGCGCAGAAGGTGCTTACCGACTTCACGTCAAAGACCGAGATGCCCTGGCCGCAGTACTACGACGGCAAGCACTGGAAAAACGACCTCTCCACCCGCTTCGGCATCGCCAGCATCCCAGCCATGTTCCTGATCGACCCGGAAGGCCGGATCGTCACCACCGAGGCCCGCGGTCCCAAACTCGAGGCCGAGGTCAAACGGCTGCTCAAGCTGTAGAGCGCAGGGGGAAGAGTGAAGAGTGAAATTTCGGAACGCTGAACGTGGCTCTGGCAGAAAGTAGGTGTCCTGGCAATACCTCTCTGAACTTCAGCGTTCAAAGTTCAGCGTTCAGCGTTCGACGTTTTTACCCGCCAGCCCGCCGGTGGACGAGCGGCTTAGCGCGGGCGGGGGGCTTCCATCGCCCGGATGAAATCGAGGTTGAGGTCGAGGCCGAGTCCCGGGGTGTTGGGCACCTCGAAGCACCCATCGATGAGGGGTAGCGGGGTCCGGAGGAGGCCGGAGGCGAAGGGGTTCTCGGTCACGTCAAATTCCACCATTGGCGGGTTCACGCCGGGCATGAGGGTCGGCTCCGGCAGCAGGGAAACGATGTGCACGGTGGCGGCGTTGAGGATCGCGCCGCTCCAGGAGTGGGGGATGCACTGCACGCCGTGGAGCTCGGCGAGTTCGGCCACGAACAGCACCTCGCGGATGCCCCCGCAGAGGCTGGCGTCGGGCTGGACAATGTCGACGGCCTGGCGGTCGAGCAGTTCCTTGAAGGACTGGCGGTGTTGCAGCATCTCACCCCCGGCGACGGCGATGTCGAGCTGGGCGGCGAGCTGGTCGTATCCACGATACCCAAACTGAGGCAGCGGCTCCTCGTAGAACGTGACACCGAGTTTCTCCAGTTCACGTCCGACCTGCAGGGCCGTCGCGAGGGTGTAGGAGCCCCAGGCGTCGACCATAAGTTTGACGTCTCCCGGAAGCCCCTTCCGGACTTCCGCGAGGGCATCGAGTTCCGAGCGGGGGTCGTATCGGCCGATCTTGAGTTTGATCGCCTTGAACCCGCGGGCGGCGAGCGCACGCGTTTCCGCCGGCCAGACATCCGCTGGGTGGACGCCCTCGACGTACCCGCCGCCGGAGGCATAGACGAGCACCCGGGAGCGGCGGGCTCCGCCGTAGAGCTGGTGGACCGGAACACCCAGCGCCTGCCCCACCAGGTCGTGCAGCGCGATGTCGAGGGCTCCGATCGCCAGTCGGTTCTCAAAAGGAGCGAGCCAGCGCGTCCGCCAGGTGTTGCTGATCGCCCGGGGGTCGCGGCCCACGAGGAGAGGAGCCATGGCCTGCTCAATCGTCTCCCTCACGCCGGCGAGCGGAGCGGTCTCACCCCAACCCACGAGGCCGCCGTCGGTCGCGATCCGGACCAGCAGTGTCTTCCTCCAGGTGTTGAGGACCGACGCCGGACCGCTCGGCCGGGCCAGTTTGTGTTCGAGGAGAAACGTTTCGACCGTGGCAATCTTCATCAGGGCAATGGAAAGGGAGGTGGAACCACGGATGGACGCGGATGGACACGGATTCAAACCGGATGTGCAGCTTTCGATTTGCGGTGCCCCGCCTCGACCGAGCTGCAACCCTTCAGACGAGAGACCACGAATGGACACGAATGGACCTATCTTCCGCAGTTGGAACGAACCGATCCGTGGTTCAATCGCAGTTGTTTGGATGAAAACTGGCACCGAGCGTTGCGAGGAATCGGTGTCACTCACGGATGAATTCAACTCAGGTTCTCGACCCTTCCTCTCTCCCTCTGGATTCGTGTTCGTTCGTGTCAATTCGTGGTTCAACTGAATGCTTCCGGCTGAGCGAACGGAGCGCAGGGGATATGCCCTCTTGGAAGGCAGATCGTCGGCCCGTGGATTGTATCCGTGTCCATCCGCGTCCATCCGTGGTTCCACGGGTTCGATGCCGCTTCAGGGCCAGTCGATCCGGAAGGCGGCGGCGAGACGACGCGGGGCTCCGAAGGTGACCAGGCCGGAGCTCGATTCATCCGTGCGGACCCGGGCGTTCCCCACGTTTTCGCCGGTGAGGGTCAGCTGCACCCGCCGCGCGAGACGCAGGTTCAGGCCGAGATCCGTCACCGCGGCGCCTTCGAGCGCGCGGGTGTTCTCGGTATCGACGAACTGCGGGCCGAACGCGCGCACGCTCAGGCGAAACTCCAAGTTCTTGCGGCTGCTCCACACCACGGCGAAGGTGGCGACGCGGCGTGCGACCTGGGGCGGCGTTCTCCCTTGCAGCTCGGGGGCCGACGCCAGCCGGTCGAGGGTTACGTTGTTCCAGAGCACGGTGGCTTCGAGCGACAGCCGGGGGGAATGCGTCCAGGTTCCGGACAACCGGGCTCCGTGACCCTCGATGCGATCGATGTTGGTGCGGGTCCAGACCTCGTAGCCGGCGGGCGCTCCGGCGAGCACCGGCGGAAGGTCCGCGGAGGTGGGGAGGCTTCGTACACCGAGCGCGTGGTGGCGTTGGTTCGCAAACAGGGCCGCTCCCAGCTCGAGGCGTCGCGTCGCGTTCCAGCTGGTGCTTAGGTCGACGCTGGCGATGCGCTCGCGCCGGAGCAACGGGTCGGCAAGGATGAGCCGGCTGTGATGACCGAGGTCCTGGAAGCGCTCCTGCAGCGACGGCCGCCGAAAGCCGTGCTGTCCGCTGAAGCGGAGATGCACGTCATCCGTCGCGTGCCAGACGAGGCCGGCTCCCGCGCTGGTCTCCAGGCCGCTCCGATGGGAGAAACGTTCGTCACTGCGCACCCCCGCGGGATCGCGGCTGCTTTCCCGTCGAAACGCATGGCCATCCCGCCAGGCGTCGAGCCGCGCTCCAACCGAGGCGCGCAGCCTCGGAGTGAGGCCGCGATTGTGCGATACGTAGGCGCCGAGGATGCCCTGGTTTCCTCCCGCATTGCGGACCTTCTGGAATGCTCCGTTCGCAAACTCGCGGTGCTCTCGCAATTCGCCCTGCACCAGCCGGACGTCGGCGCCCGCCATTGTCCGGGCGTCGCCCCCGTTCCACCACGCGCCACCCCAAAGGGCACCGAGGGCGACGGAAGGCATGGCGAATTGATCGACCACCGGGGTTTCGGTGGTGCGTGACGGGTCCACCCAGCTCCAGCGCTGGTGACTGCGTTGAGCGTGTACGTAGGCGACGCCCGTCCAGGTCGGTATGCCGTAGGGTGCGTCGGTCAGGGCGAGCGAAGCAAACGTACCGGTCGCACCGGTCTGCTGATACGGGGTGCCTTCGCTGCGGAGATCCTCGGTGATGCGAACGGTGCCGAGGAGTTCCGCGGACCGGAAGACGGGCTGCCGCCAGCGCGCGGAGAGCCGATGTCCGCGACTCCAGGTACGGCCATCGATGGCACCCCGCTGACCGGCCGAGAGCGGTGCAAACCCGTCGGAGGAAAAGGCGGTGCCGGTGATTTGGGCGATGCCCGTTTCGGTGCGTTCTTCCCAGGCGACGTCCATGCGGCGCGTGCCGTCGTCGGCGATCAGCGCGGTCGCTTCGTAGGAGCCCACCAGGCTCCGTGTGATCTGTCCGATGCTGGTGGGCTGAAGGAGTGAACCGTCCTTGGTTTGTCCGGTCGGGCGACTTGGGGATGGCGACCCTGGTTTCGATTGTCCCCTGCCGGCCATGGGGCGAAATTGCGTACGCATCCGACCCGAAGGGGGTGTGGCGATGAGTTGGATGACGCCCCCTCCCGCGCCCTCTCCCCAGGACGTTGCGCCTCCGGCTGGGACACTTTCCGCCCGGATGAGTCCATGGCGCGGCACGTCGGACCACCGCGGGAGGTTCCCCCAAGGGTCGCTGAGGGGAGCGCCGTCGAGCAGGACAAGCGTGCCCCCGCCCAGCGCGCCGATTCCCCGGAGCGCCGCGCCTTGAAGAAAGCCGGGTGACGACAGGCTATCGTTGCGCGAGGAGAGACTGAATTCCGGCAGGGCCTGGGCGAGGGCGCGATCGATGGAGAGCGCCGGCGCGTTCTTCAGGTCCTTGGTGATGAGCAGGGCGACGGCCGGAGTGGAATTCACCTCCTTTTGCATGACGCGGCTGGGCGTGAAAACGGACTTGAAATCGCCCCAATTGGCGTCGCCAAAGCTGCCGAATCGCAGTCTCACCTCCAGCGGTAGACCGCGGCGATCAATGGTCATGTCCACCTCCGGGACCGCTTTGTCTTCCTTATAGCGCGAGGCCTCCACGATCATCGCAGGCATGGCCTGCCCGGAGCGTGGATTCGTCTGGGTGTCTGGTTCCTGGGCTTGCAGCCCGAGTGCACCGACTGCCGCCAAGGGCAGAACCCGGAGTGTGCGTGACCGGGGCCGTGTCATGGGTGATGCCACCGGAGGTTCGACCGGGACTACCTGACCCGCGAGACGGCGTCTGCTTCCGGACTTTGAAGTATCAGCGGGGCGCAGAGCAGAAGGCAAAGCCCGCCTAGTGTAAACCGAATCGAATCCACCCCTCGCCACCCTGTAGAACGGAAGCCCAACGACTCAGCGGGCGGCCGACCAGAAGGTGCCAGACGGAGGGGCATGATTGTAAGGTATTTGATTTGCAGATCTCCTCGAGGGAAATGCGTCCGGCGGAGGAACCGCGCAGCCGAAACTTGGTTCGAGAGGTGAAACTGGCCTGCGCCGCCGGCTCCTGTCGGACTTTCGGTCTTCCGCAGTTGAAACGAATCGATCCGTTCATAATCCACGGATCCCGCGGCCGCGCATGGCGTCAACTTAGCCGCGATCCAATAGCGGTGTCCGGTGGAGGTGGGGTCGCCGACCCCGCGGGGATTGGCGTCGCGTGCAGAAACCGGACCCCAGAGGCGGGACCGGTCGGTCCCGTCGCGGACTCAACGAGTCCACCTCCAACGGAACGCAGGCATTTCCAGCGTCCAGTCCTTAAGTTGACTCCCAAGCGCGGTCGCGGGATCCGTGGTTCAATCGCGGTTTCTCGGGCTAACGAACCCGTGCCTCGGAGGTTTTCCTGCCGGCCGATCCGGTTTTGCGGACTGGACCGTGCGAGAGCTGCCCAAGGTCGATCGAGTATCGCTTGCGATATTCCCTGGGAGGGCAGCCGCAGATGCGCAGGAAGGCGCGATTGAAGCGACTGAGTGAACCAAAGCCCGTTGCCTCGGAGACGTCGACGATCCGCGTGGAGGTGGTCACCAGCAACCGTTGCGCCTGCGCGATGCGATATTCGGCGAGAAAACCGGATACGCTGTTTCCAAACACCATGCGAAACAACTTCATCGCCCGCTTCGGCACCAGATCCACCTGGCGCGAGAGCTCGACGGCATCGACCGGCTCCGCGTAGCGGTTGGCCACCAGCTGGGCGATTTGGCCGGCTTTGGCCAGCGCTCCGTCCGGAATGACGCCCGCGCGCCGGGGGGTGCTGCCATTGACCGCCGATGGAGGCTGGCAGCTCAGGCTCAGCCGACGGACCATCGCCTCAATCTCCAGCAAGGCGGCCCGATGGTCGTGGGCATCCGTGGAATTGAAGTCCTCCTCCCAGGTGGCGAGGCGGGACTGCGCCAGCTCGCTGCGGGGCTGCGCCGGAGCGGTCGCCATTTGCCCATGCATGAGCGTCTGCACAAAGCTGTCGGCGAGGCGCAGGCTGAGAAACCAACTCAAAGGAAGGGTGATGACGAAATAGTCGCCCTGGTTTCCATGATCGACGATCTGGTGAGGCACCGCCGCCCAAAACGCCGTCAACCGATGGGGTTCAATCCGGACGATTCTGCCGCCGAAGAGGTAGGTGATCCACCCCTTCGTGAGAAAGTTGAGCTCGATTTCGTTGTGCCGGTCCGGACGTCGCATGACCGAGGGAACCCACCGCACGCACGAAAAGCCGTAGGGTGCCAAATCCAGCCGCGATGGATCAAAAACCGCCATGGGATCGCGCCGCGGTCGGGGCGTGACGTGGGACACTGCGGTCTCCGAGAGCAGGCATGGGATGAGCGAACGACCAATCCATTGACTCGAAAACGAAAGTCGCCGAGAGGGGTAGGAGGTACGAGACCAGATCTAGCAGACTGTCACCCCGCGGTCTTCGCCGTTTGCCGGCATTTCCAACGCTTTCCTAAGATGGCCAGCACCCCCGCACCGGTCTCCTTCGATCCGAGCCGGCCCGATTTTGAGCCCTATGGACTTACCTGCGTGCACTGGTCTCCGTCCAAAATGCTGCGGCCCGACCATCACAATGAGGTTGAACTCAACTTCCTCGAGTCGGGAACCGTCACCTACCTGCTGGGCGGTCGCAAAGTGACGCTCACGGCTGCCCACCTCGGTGTGTTCTGGGCCGCCGTACCCCACCAGATCATCGATTTTGGCGACGAGCCTTCCTACTTTGTGGCGACCATTCCCCTCCCGTGGTTTTTGCAGTGGCGCCTCCCGTCCAACCTCACGGCACCGCTGCTCGCGGGTGAGTTCATCGTGGAGACGTCTGGGCGAAATGCCCGCACTGACCTCCAGCTCTTTGCCCAATGGGAGTCCGATTTGCAGCAGGCTAACCCCGGGTTGGCCAAGTCCGTTCTCCTCGAGATGCAGGCCCGACTCGTGCGACTGGCGCCACACTTCCCCGCCCGGGCTGCGCCGAGGCGATCGCGAAAGCCCGCTGGCTCCGGCTTGAGCAAAGTCGAACAAATGGCCTGTTTCGTGGCCCGAAACTACCTGGAACGGCTCGAGGTGCAGAGCATCGCCGACGTTGTGGGCCTCCACCCCAATTATGCGATGAACCTGTTTCAGAAGACCTTGGGTTCCACGCTGATGGACTACATGATTAAACACCGGGTGGCGCACGCGCAACGGTTGCTCGCCACCACCGATGCCAAAATCAACGACGTCGCGGCTCAATCCGGGTTCTCATCGGTCAGCTGGTTCAACATCGCCTTTCGCAAGACCTGCGGGTGCTCCCCTCACAAATATCGCCGGTCCCATCGCATTGATGACCTCGATTCCGGGGAATCGACGGAGTAATCCGGGACCCCTATTCATGGCGGTCGGCCCCACCGTATCCGCGGGGTCTGCGACTGGCAATCGGCGCAGGACCAACGACTCACACACCTGGCGGCGCTGATTGAGCAGGGTCCGCGGGGGGGTTCTCCCTCGGAGCACCCTTATTTTCCGCGCATTTTTTGGGTGTTTGGGGCGTGGTTTTGATCACTTCCCTGGTGTTAAGCTCGGCAAATCAGGGGGCCAAAAGCTATTTGGACTTTCCCCGCCCTTCTACCCCTTATGACAACCTCGAGCTCCCCGTTGATTCGGAGCGCGTGCCGGATGGCTGCCATCCTCGCGCTCGTCCCTGGCCTCACGCCTGCCCTGACCTTTGCTCAACTGGCTCCGCCGCCCCCCGCGTCCGAGGAGAAGGCCGCGCCGGCCAACGCCGCGAAACCAAAGGTTGTGCCCGTGGTGCAAGCCGCGTCGAAACAGACGGAGGAACCGCTGGTGGAATTGTCGCCGTTCGAGGTCGTCGCCGACACCACGGGTTACTTTCAGTCGAACTCGATGTCGGGCACTCGCCTCAACTCGAAGATCGAGGACCTGGGCCAGTCGATCACCGTCATGACCAAGGAGCAGATGTCGGACTTTGCGATGCTCGACATCAATGACGTGTTCGACCACATGGCGAGCACCGAGGGCACCGGATCCTACTCCGAGTTCATCACCGACCGCACCGGCGCGGTGGTCGACAATGTGAGCCTCAGCCCGAACACGGCCAACCGCGTGCGCGGCATCGGCAGCGCCAACATTGCCTTCAACAATATCGCGACCACGGGTCGCGTCCCCGTCGATCCGCTCTGGATGGATTCGCTCGAGCTGAGCCGCGGGCCCAATGCCAACATCTTCGGCCTCGGCAACGCCTCCGGCACCGTCAATCAGGTGCCGGCCACCGCGAATCTTTCCCGTGACTTCACCAAGGCTGAGCTCCGCGTCGACAGCTACGGCGGCTGGCGTGGCTCCCTTGATGTGAACCGCCGGGTGTTCAAGGACAAGCTGGCGGTGCGTGCGAGTTATGCCGAGCAGCACATTGGCTTTGTCCGCAAACCCTCCGGCGAGGATGTCCGCCGTCTGAGCCTCCAGGTCAAATACCAGCCCTTCAAGAACACCACCCTCTCGGCTTCCTGGTACGGCTACAAGAACACCTCGGTGCGGCCGAACTTCACCACGCCGCGCGACTACTTTACGGATTGGATCGAGGCGGGGAAACCCATGTGGAATCCCGTCACCCGCCTGGTCCGGTTTGCGGACGGCCGGATCATGGGCAACGGCAACGTCATTGGCTCCACCACGCCCTACACGGCCACGCCGGCCATCTTCACCGGTGGTGCGGAGAGCCGTTCACCGTTCCAGATCGGCGCCGGCGGTGAAGCACCTTACTGGACGATGGCGCGTTACACCTCCAATCCGGCGACGCCGGCGGGAAATAACTTCGCCACCACCGATCCCTTTGCCGCGTCAGCCTCGGGTATCGGCCTCTTGACGATGGGGGCGTCGGACACCTACTCGGCCACCCAGCAGCCGTTGTACAACTCGGTCGCGCGACCCATCGCTGACAAGGGGATCTATGACTGGACCGACATCAATTTGATGGGCAACAGCAAGGCCTGGGACGACGACGACACCTACATGGCCCAGCTCGACCAGATCTTTCTGAACAACGCCCGGCACACCCTGGCGGCCCAGGCCACGTTCATGCGCGAAGACTCCAAGCGCCTCGAGAACCTGCCGATGGGCCCCGCCAGCGTGAACAGCAACGTCGGCCAGCTTCAGCCCGACGTGAACTCCCATTACCTGGACGGTACTCCGAATCCCTACGCCGGCCGTCCCTACCTGCGGAGCAGCGAACCGTTCCTGCGCGTCCGACCCATGCTCTGGGAAACCACCCGCGCCCAGGCCGTCTATCGCATCGATTTCAGCCAGAACGACGGTTTCACGAAGTGGTTCGGCACACAGCAGGTCCTCGGCTACTATGAATACAAGGACCAGCAGAACCGCCAATACCACTACCGGCACACCGCGCTGGGCAAAGACAAGGCGTGGCAGCAGAAATACGCCAACACGCTGCTGGGCACGCAGACGGTGACCAACATCGATCCCAGATATCTGATCAATGGCACCTCCATTGTCCCGGGCAATTATACGCGGGTGAACGAACAGTACTATGTCGGCAGCACGCCCGGCGGCGGCATCGAGTACGGCCCGAGCTATTTCCCCGAGGGTGTCAGCCTGCCCTTTGTCTGGGGTCCGTCCTCCGATGCCATGATCCGGGATGTGTCCCAGATCGGCTGGTCTCCGGCTCCTGGTGGCGGCCTCTCCAATGTCAACACCGTGATCAAGACCTCGGGCGGTCTGCTTCAGAGCACGTTCCTGAACGGCAAAATCGTGGGCACGTTCGGCCGGCGCAAGGACAAGGTGTTCGACCGCAATGCCCCCTTTGCGACCCTGACCTCCGATCTCCGGGACTACGACTTCGATGCGTCCGATGCGTGGAACACCACGTGGCGTATGGCTCAAGGCACGACGAGCTCCCTCTCAGTGGTGGCCCGTCCGTTCAAGGATATCCGATCCCTCCGGGCCCGCGCAGAGGGCGGCAGCGGCATCGGCCGACTCCTCGCCGAGGCAGCCACCGGTCTGTCGCTCACCTACAACAAGTCGGACAATTTTATTGCCCAGGGGCCGGCCTACGACCTCTTCCTCAAGCAGCTTCCCAATCAGACCGGCACGAGCAAGGACCTTGGTTTCTGGCTGACCGTGCTGGATGGGAAGTTTTCCCTTCGCTACACCAACTTCGTCACCAATCAGCTCAACCTGCGCAATGGCGACATCTCCACGATGGCCCAGCGCATCCTGCGCTATGAGGGCTTTGTTGCGAACGACGCCTGGAACCTGCGGAGCCAGACGACTGCGTGGCTGAACGGTCTTGGCACCGGCGGCACCGCCACCAACGCGCAGATCGCCGCGGCCATCAAGATGCCGCTGGAGCAGTACAACGGGCTGCAGACGATCGGCGCCAACGGCACCTACGCCGCGGTCAACGACGCCGAGTCCAAGGGGCATGAGGTGGAAATCAACTACAACCCGACCAAGTATTGGACCGTGAGCGCCTCGGTCACCAAGACCACGTCGATCAACACGGCGGCGGGTGCCGCCGTCGACGAGTACATCGCGGCCCGCATGCCCGTCTGGACGACCCTGGAGGATCCGCGCTACACCCAGACCACCGCGACCATCAATGGCGTCACCACCCCGATCAATGCCACCAACATCCCGACGGGCGCCACCGGTCACCTGCTCTGGTGGAACATTCTGGGAACGGCCTTCAGCAGCGGGGCCACGGGGGCCGGCTACAACGCCACCAACTCGGCCGCGACGAACTTCGCCGGCAACGTCAATGCCCCGATGGCGGTCTTCCGTGCCCTGATCGGCCGCCCGCGGCCGCAGGTCCGCGAATATTCGGCCAAACTGAGCACCCGGTACAATCTGGCCGGCTTCAGCGACAACAAGATCATCAAGGCCATGAGCGTGGGTGGCTCCGTGCGCTACGCCAGCAAGGGCTCCATCGGGTTCTACGGTCTTGGCTATACGGACAACATGGACCTCACGCTCGCTGCCAACCGGATTCTGGAACTCGACCCCAACCGGCCGATCTACTCGCCAGCCGAGACGTATGTGGACGTATTCGTGACCTACAGCACGAAGCTCTTCAACGACAAGGTGCGCGCCCGGTTCCAGCTCAACGTGAAGAATGTCCAGGAGAACGGAGGCGGGCTCCAGGCGACAGGTGCGTTCTTCGACGGAAAAGCTCAAACCTACCGCATTGTCGACCCGCGTCAGTTTGTCCTGTCCGCTTCCTTCGACCTCTAGGCCACGGACGGTTTTGGCACGGCGAAGCCGCCATCGCGCCTGTGCTGAGGCACAGGCGCGACCCAACCGGTAACGTCCGTAGGCGACGCGAGCTATTGGTGTCGGGATTAGAAGAGGGCCATGGGTGTGGGTTTTGCGGCGGAGGGTGGATCGATGGAGGGCGTTCCCGCGACTGCGGGAACGCCCTCCATTCCAGCCCAAATCTAGTCAACAGGGTACATCTGCAGCTCCTTAAGTTAACGCGCCGGCGAGCGGCCCACCCCGAGGGTGTCACTCGACGGGCTGATCGACGATAAACGCATTGCCCGAACTCCCGGCTCTTGATGGCCTTGGCTCCGCGATGCAACGCGCCCACCCTTCCAACCCACCGGTCGGCGCCGCGACGGATCGTCCAGGCGCCGGGCAGGGCTGGCCGCTGGGTCTGGTGTTCGTCGCTTTGCTTCTGGTGACGCTGGCCGCCTATTGGCCAGCTCTCAGAGGCGAACTGCTTTGGGACGACGCGGGCCATGTCACGCGGCCAGACCTGCAGTCCGCGTCGGGACTCGGGCGCATCTGGTTCGAGCCCGGTGCGACCCAGCAGTACTATCCGTTGCTGCACTCCGCATTCTGGTTGGAGCACCAGCTGTGGGGCGACGCCACGCTGGGTTATCATCTCGTCAATGTGCTCTGGCACGCGACGGCGGCCTGCCTGTTCGCGGGGCTGCTCCGCCGTCTCTCGGTCCGCGGAGCGACGCTGGCCGCTTTTGTCTTTGCGTTGCATCCGGTCGCGGTGGAATCCGTCGCCTGGATCTCCGAGCAGAAAAACACACTTTCCCTCGTGGCCTATCTCGCCGCCGCGCTCGCGTGGCTGCGCTTCGAGGATGACCGGCGACCGGCGCGCTACGCGGTGGCGACAGCCTGGTTTGTGGCGGCGCTCCTCACCAAAACCGTCACCGCCACGCTGCCCGCCGCACTGCTGGTGCTGGGATGGTGGAGACGGGGCTCGGTTTCTTGGAGGCGGGACGTCGTTCCTCTGCTGCCGTGGTTCGGGCTGGGCATCGCCGCCGGACTGGGTACGGCGTGGATCGAAACGACGCAGATCGGAGCCTCCGGCGGGGACTTCGCCCTCGGTCCGGTCGAACGCGTGTTGCTCGCCGGTCGGGTGGTCTGGTTTTACCTGGGCAAACTGGTCTGGCCGGCTGGGCTGGCGTTCTTCTATCCGCGCTGGACGATCGACGCGTCGACGGGGTGGCTCTGGCTCAGCCTGGCCGCGACCGTGGCCGTGCTCGGGTTGGGCGTGGGGTGGAGCCGCCGGCGCGAGCGCGGGCTGCTCGCGGCGGCCCTGTTGTACGGCGGCACGCTCTTTCCCGTCCTGGGCTTTGTGAATGTGTATCCGTTTGTCTTCTCCTACGTGGCGGATCACTTTCAATACCATGCGAGCCTGGTGATGATCGCGTTTCTCACGGCGGCGGCCACGCGCGGTTTCGCCTGGCTGGCCTGGCCGCGGTGGAGCGGTGCGGTGGTGGCGGCCGGTGTGCTTGCTCTCTTTGCCGGGCTGACGTGGCGGCAAAGCGCGACCTACCGTGATGAGTTCGCCCTCTACGAAGCCAGCCTGGCGCAGACGCCGGACAGCTGGGTGGCGCGTCTCAACCTCGGCGTGGCCCTTTTGGATGCGGGGCGCACCGCCGAGGCGCTGCCGCACTTGCGCCGGGCCGATGAGTTGAAGCCCGACTTCCCGGAAACTCTGAACAGCCTTGCGAACGCGCTCATCCAGTCCGGGCGCGCGGCCGAGGCGGAACCGTTGCTCCGGCGCGCGATCGCGCTGCACCCTCGCTTCGACGCGGCGCACAACACGCTCGGCACCTCGCTGATGGCGCTCGGGCAGACGGCGGCGGGGGTGGAGGCGTTTCGTCGCGCCGTGGATCTCAATCCCCACCGGGTCGCCGCCCGCGTCAACCTCGGCTGGGCCCTCGCGAACAGCGGTCGGACGGACGAGGCGCTCGTCCAGCTGGCGCAGGCGCGGCGCGAGGAGCCGGAGAATGCGGATGCGGAGTACAAGAGCGGGCTGGTGCGCGTGTTGACGCGACGGATGGCGGAAGCTGAACCGCATTTCCGCCGCGCCGTGCAGCTGGCCCCCGGGCAGGCCGAGTACCGGCAGTCTCTCGGGCTCACCCTGCTTGATCTCGGCCGGCCGGCGGAAGCCGCCGCTCAGTTCGAGGCCGCGCTCGACATCGCACCCGGGCTCCCGGGCGCCGCGCAGGGGCTCGAGCTCGCGCGACGTCGCCTGGGGCGCTGACCCATCAGCGCTCACGTTGAGACATGACGAGGGGCAGACTGCCTCGATGAGCGTGGGATGGAGGAACGGTGTCGCACCGACACTGCCGATTGATCGTTGTATTCGAAAAGAAAAGACGGACGCAGATGTGCGGCGTGCGTCCCCCGGCGTCAACGGAGCGACGCCCTCCACACGAGCCCCTCCTCGTCGCCGGGCGAAAACGGTGTTCCGCCGAAAAAAGGGAGAATCCCGCGGCCTCGGCGAGGCCACCTCCATCGGGTGACCCGACGGGTTCTTTCCTGGAGGGCGCTGCTCCGTCAGCGCCGGTTGCGCGTTGCGTTCCCCCAAAACCTACGGACGCAGGTGTGCGGGATGCGTCCCCCGGCGTCGACGGAGCGACGCCCTCCATACGAGCCCCCTCGTCGTCGCCGGGCGAAACCGGCGCCCCGCCAAAAAAGGGAGAATCCCGCGGCCTCGGCGAGGCCACCTCCACCGGGTGTTTGTATCCGCGTACATCCGTGTCCATCCGTGGTTCAATCTCGGTTTGGGATCGACTCCAGATTGCAGCGTGCGTTGACGCATGCACGTCGGCGCACCGACCTGGAAACCAGGTACCAGTCACGGCTTCTCCAGCCGAGCGGAAAGTTCGAGATAATCGCAGAGCGTGGCCACATTGCGGTTGAAGACCGCACTGCTGATCCGGTCCAGGACCGTATACTCGCCGTTCCAGCGCACGCCCGCGGGAAGGTCCGTCTTGAAGCGGTCGTTGCGGGTGATCCAGGCGCCGGACGACTCCTGCGACGCGATGATCTTTTGGACCGCGCCGGACAGTTCGGTGACGCGACGGGACAGGGTCTCCCGCGAGAGGTCCGGACTCTCGGCCTGCTTCAAGCCCTTTTGCCCGAGCCGGAGGGCCTTGTCGTAGCGTTGCGTCACGGCGGCGATCGCCCCGGCGAGGTCGGTTTCGTAGCCGTAGCCGGTGCGGCGCTCGGGGTGAAGTTCCTCCACGCTGTTCACCCGGATGCGGCCGCGGTCGTAGTAGAGTGCTTTATTGGTGCCGAACTCGACAAAGCGCGCCCATTTGCCGTTGGGCAGACGGATTTCCTTCAACCAGCGCAGGGAATCGGGAATCGGTTCGAGCAGGGTTGCGTCACCCAGGGCCAGATAGAGATCGATGAGGGTGCCGAGGTTGCGGACGGTGACGGCGGGGCAGAGGGAAGCTGGCTCGAAGGTGCGGGCCCACGCGGGTTGGAGAAATTCGTTGTATTGCTGCGCCCATCCGGGTTGCGGTGGAGGATTCTGGGAAATCGAGATGAACCGCGCCACGCGCCGCAGGCTGCGTTCGACCGCCTTGTCCTTGGGGTCGAGCTGGTGCGCCTCGAGCATTACCCGCACGCAGTCGTTGATGCCGCCATCGTTGAAGGTGGCGTAGTCGTGGTAGTTACCACGGGGAGGATACAGGTGGGGCCAGCCCCCGTTCTCCAGCTGGGTCTTGAGCATCATGTCCAAGGCGCGCCGGACGGCGGCAGCGAGGCGCTCGTCCGATGCCACCCGGTTCAGGGCGAGGAGGAAACTGATGGCGGACTGGCTTTGGTCGTCATCGAAGCTGACCGTCTCGTTGCCGAGATTCGCGAAGTCGATGGTATGATCCCAGCCGCCGTGTTTGTTCTGCCCCTGGATCAGGGCTTCGGCGGCCTGGCGTGCCGCGGCCAAGGCTTGCGCGTTTCCGGTCGCCTGGTAGGCGCGGAGGAAGGACTGGCCGACGGCGGGCGTGCCCGGAGGCTGCACCTCGATGGTGTGGGCGTCCTTGGGCCCTTCGCCCCAACGCTGTGACAGATCCGGTGTGACAGCATAGACGTAGCCGCCATGCGTGTTGATCGTTTGGAAAAACGCCACGCCTCGCGCGAGCGCGGCCTCTGCCTTCGGACGGAGATCGTCGGCACTGAGGCAGGCAGGGAGGAGCAAGAGCGCGAGCCATCGAGAGGTGGTCATGACCAAGCAGCATATACGAAGAGGGCCGGGCCACCAGCCTCCAGCGGGACCCGGCGGTGGAATTAGTATGACCCTTCAGTCGAAAGACCCCGAGTCCCGCGGCAGCTGACGAGCGAGGCGCGCCTACTTCACGACGTCGACGATCACCCGCTGATAGCGCGTCAGGCGCGGGCTGCCGTGATCGGTGACCGCAAGGATGATGTGCATCTGTCCGGTGCCGGGGGCCATGACGCGTGCGGTGGGAACCACAAACGAGGCTTTGGGCTGGTCGTAGGCCTTGATCTCGAGGGGCTGTCCCGACCGGGCGCTGGAGAGGGGGAAGGTGCCGGCCTCGTTGTAGTAGAACCACACGTACGAAACAGCGTCACCGTCGGGATCGCTCGTGCCCTCGGCGCTGAGATCGACGCGCTCGCCGGGTTTGGCGGTGAGACGTGCCGCGTGGCTGAGCTTCGGCACCGGCGGGTGATTGGTTTCCTTGTAGGGTTTTACCGTCCAGTCCATGCGTGCCGCGAAGTCGTTTTGGTAGGCCTCCCGCCACCTCCAAATCGTGGCGTGGTTGGTGTCGTGCCAGCGTCCGTCCGCGCCCATCACCTCGTCATCGGCATCGGTCCAGATCGGCCGGGTCTCGGGGACAAGGTGCCACTTCTGCGGGCGCGGCGTGTAGAGCTCGTAGCGACCGCCCCAGCCACCCCAGTCGGGGTGTTCGGAGTGGTTCAACCCGTTGTTGATCAGGTTGAGGAAGGAGGGAGTGTCGCCCTCCATGAGGTATTCCCAGTGCGGATATTCAGCGCCGAGCGGACCCTTCTTGCGGATGTTGCGGTCCAGCCACTCGTTGGTCACCAGCGTGAAGTCGGCGCCCGGACAGCGGGCGTGGAAATAGTCCCCGCTGATCCCGCTCCAGGTCGCATGGTGATAGGCACCGCCGGCGCTGAAGCCGGGGCTGACGACGTAAAAGAGAGCCGGAAACTCCTTGCGCAACCACGGGCCGGAGTCGTCCTGATCGGAAATGGCGTAGACGCGAAGCCGGGCGACGGCCCGGGCGACCGCGTCGGGTGCGCGGGTGGCGCGGAGTTTCCAGAGCGCCTGGGCGAGCACGCTGGGGCCGCCCCAAACCGGCACCCAGAGCGGCCGTGAGTCGTCTCGGTCGAGGGCGCGGAGCAGGGCCTCGGAGCCCGATGAGTCCTTGCCCTCGCCCACGCCGAGCAGGCCGTAGACGGGGAGGCCCTCGGTGACGAGCGCCAGCAGCTTTTCGCCCGTGGGAAACCCCGGCTCGTGGAGCTCCAGGTTGTCGCGCACCTTCCCGTAGGCGGTTACGATTTGCCGGATGCGCTGCGGAGCGACGTGGTTGCGCTGGTGGATCGAGGTCGTGGCGACCAGGCCCTCGGTATCAAAGTGGTTCGCGTAGGTGAGATAGCGCACGAGCGACATGGCGTCGTCGGGCTCATTCTCAATATCGGTGAGGACAAAAACGCGCGGTTTGGCTGCGCCAGCCAGCAAGGGCAGGCAGCAGACGAGGAGGAGCAGACAGGCGCGGCGTGATTGCATATGGGGCGGGGAGAGGAGATGGAGAGGCGCGGCCTTGGGCTTCGCATGGCTCCGGGGTTGAGGGCGACGCACCACTCTAGCATAAGGGAAAAGAGAAACGCTCCCCAGCTTCTGCGCCAGTTTCGGTCCAATCCTAAGGTCAGGCCGAACTTCTTTGGCGCTGGGGACGGACGACGCGACCCGGCGTCGAGCTGGCTGGTCAGGGTTTTGTCGGAGGGGAGATGGGTACGACGACCGGTGCCCCGACCTGGACGTCGGTCCGTTGCCGGTCGGCGTCCTCTATGATCACGGGAAGGTCGGCCTGGGTGCCAAAGTGCGGGGCCGCGCTGGCGAGCATGACCTTGAGCGATTCGGGCAGGGTTCTCCGTTGGGAGTCGATGGAAACCCGGGTGCGCCAGAGCAGGACCTTTTTCTTCTTGGCCAGGGCAACGGCGTCGAAGGCGGCCACGTAAATGTAGACGCGATCCTCGCGGGAGGCGTCGAGGATGCGCTCGGCGGCGGTCGTCACCTGTGGACTCGGGGCCAGCTTGTCCGCCCCCACCAACTGTCTGATTTCGCGTTGATTGAATCCCACGGTGGAGGCGGTGCCGTCGTCCTCCATCATCTCCAGGCTGGAGAGGTTGGCGGTGCCGAAACTGAAAACAACGGCCTGGGTGGGGGCCGGACCGCCCAGTTGGGTGCGTCGGTAGCCTTGGGTCGCGAGCGCCGCCACGACTTCACCGACCATCTCCTCGCGGGTGGGCATGGGCTCGCCTGCGATCGCGTCGCCCATGGGCTTCTCCTTGCCGCCGAGCAGAAAATAATAGACCGGTTTCTCCGGGGTAGGGCGGGGTGCTTGCGTCGATTCCACCATCCGGTCCGCGACCACGATCACCTCCGGTCCGGTGGCCTTCTTGGGTGCGGATTCCAACCGCGGCGCCACGACCAGGAGGCAGCTGAGCAGCGTCAATGCACCCGCCATCCGGGATCGCGCGGTGAGATGCCGGAGTGACGTGATACCGTGGTGGAACGAAAGGAACCCGCCGGCGTTCCGCCCGACGCTCGCGCGGGGTGCGACGACGCAGTCTGTCAATGAGCGTGGAAAGGAAACGGCCATGACGGGGCGCGGCGAAAGCTCCTGAGCTGGTCGAACTCTGGCGTCAGGCCCGACCTGCGACAAGCTCAGAGACACCCGCCCGCAGGGGATTCACGCGAAGACATAAAGCCGCGAAACGAGGTCCTGGGGCGCCTTGTTGGCTGGGTCGTGCCTTTGATCTGCTGTGCCAACTCGAAGCCAAAATGTCCGACGGTACAGACCTGCATTCGGAACATTGGAACTTCGGACTTCGACGTTCGGAGTTGAGCGTTGCTCCCTCCGACACCTCCTGCTCCTTGGCGGCTTCGCGCGAGCCTTTGGGGCACGCCCTACCGGCTAGGGGCTCGGGGCTTGAGGACCTCGCTGATCCAGGTGCCCCGTTCGTTGACCACCGTTGTGCCCTCGACCCGTTCGGTGTTGGCGTGAATTTCCCGCCAGACCCTTTCGCTCCGGCCGTCGGAGAAGATCGAGATGATGAATACGCCGCCAGGCGCCAGGAACTGCGCGTAGCGCTCCAACAGGCGGTCGCACGCGGGCACATAGTAGATCGACTCAGTGAAGAGGATGGCGTCGAACTGGCCAGCTGGCTGATAGGTCACCATGTCCGCCGCGACATACTGTACGGTGTCGCCGGCAAAGGCCTGGGCGCGGGCAATGGCCACGTCGGAGACATCCACCCCGACCCATCGCTCGAACGGCATCGAGCCCATCCGGCGTTGCAGCAGCGCCTCACCGCACCCGATCTCCAGGACCCGGCCGCTCCGGGCATACTGCCTCAAAAAATCAGCCACGGCGGCAAACCGCGCGTCTTCCTCCGGTTGCTTTAGGTTTTCCCAGCGTCCCTCGCTGTACTGGTGGTTCCAGCGCGCGCGCCGATCGCGCAGGATTCTCCGCCGAATCCAGGAGAGAAGGGAGTGAAGCAGGGTCATGGAGTCGCTCGCATCGGGGATCAAACACGAATCGCACCCACGATCTCCGCTTGAGGCACGGACACCGCCGAGCCTGTTCTCCGGTCACCCGGAGCCGGATCGGGTTCGATTCCCACGCAAAGCTGAGACTGCACGCGACGATGCTCAAGCGGCAATTGCCCGGATGGCTTAAGCTGGCCCTCCCACCCGGACTGATGCCCAGGCGTCGGGTGCGCCTGGCTCGATTTTGGCTGCGGGGCGCCTGGTGGCACGGCGGTGCACCGTGCCGCTCCGCCCGCCGGAAAAGCCTGCGCTCGGGTTGTGGGCGGTCTCGCTGAGACAGCGACGGGACCGTCGGTCCCGCCTCTGTGCAGCGTTCGAGGGGCGTAACGCCAATCCCTGCGGGTTCGGCGACCCCACCTCCAGCGGCAGGAGCCTGAGCGGGCATCACCCGCCGCTAGCGTGAGGCGTAGGGTCCGTGGATCGAGCGGATGCGCAGAGACTCGTCGGAATCGTCCAGAACCAGGACCTGGTAACGGGCGCCCCCGGGAGCGACCCGCACCACGCAATGGCCCTGGGTCGCGGCGAGAGCGTTGAGCTTTTCGAGGTGCGCCCGGGCCGGTGCCTCGCCCAACAGCTCGATGAGGTGTTCGGCGCGGCCCGTCCAGAGTCCGTTGGTGGCGAAGAGGTCGCGGGGGCCGGGGTAGATTCGGTCCGACTGGAGGCGGGCAAGGGTGACCGGATCGAGCTGTTTCGCCGCCCACACCTGGGCGATGCAGACGCGCGGCTGGAGCACGCTGAGGAAGAACGGGGTGGAGGCGTCGGCATTGCCATGATGATTCAGGACCGCGACATCGACTGGACCCGTGACCCAGGCGATGGCGGATTCCATGTCCGCCCAGGCCGGTTGGGAGGGATCGGGTGAGCTGCCCGGAATGTCGCCGCCTGTGAAGTAGTCGAATGTCCCATACGTCAGGCGGAACGCGGCGCTGTGGGGGTTCTCGTCGACCTTCGCTCCCGCCGGGAAGCGCGCGCGCACCTCGGTGCCGACGCCGGTCCAGGCCTCGCCATTCACCGCCAGGTTGCGCACCGAGAAGCCGGGAAAGTCCGCCGGGGCGTGACGCAGCCGGATCTGGTCCGCCGCGCCGGCGCGAAACCGTTCGACGGTCGCCTGGTGGCGTTCGACCTGGTCCCGCAGGGCGGCACGGTACCGGGGCGCAAGCGGTCCGGAAAACGGGAGCGGAGCGCCGTAGTCGGGCCATCCCCGATCCAGCACCGTTCGAACCGTGACCTGCCGAAGCAACTCGGGCACGCCACCCATGTGATCGGGGTGAAAGTGGGAGATGACCAGGAAATCGACCGGCGCGGACGTCCCGCCCGGCTGAACGTTCTTCAGGTATCGCGCGACCCACTCTCCCGGCATCCGCGACTCGTCGGGCTTTCGGGGTGATTTGTACCGAGGTGCCCGGGCGATCTCAGCGCCGTCACCGCAATCCACCAGAAGGGTGGTTCCGTCGGGCAGGACAAAAAAAGCGGCGGCGCCCTCGCCGGTATTGATATGGTGAATATCCAAGCCACCCCTCTGCCAGGCCGGGAGCGGTTCGCCCACCGTCTGGCCCGCGCCCGACGTGGCGACCAGCAAGGCGAGCAAACCGGCGCCGGCCCGTGAAAACATCGACGTCATGTCTCGAGCATCATCGCCCCCCGCGTGGCGGCAAACCCTCAAACGAGAGACCACGAATCCCGCGGCCGCGCACGCGTGTCAACGGAAGCGCGATTCGAAGTCACCGTCCGGTGGAGGTGGGGTCGCCGACCCATAAGCGCTAACTTGTTTTGCGATGGTGCTCAGCTTGGAGGAAGCGCAGACGAGGAGATTCAGAGAGCTGGGAGCATATTTTACCCCAAGAGGAGATGACATTGGACAAGGATATGGAGGGTGTGATTGCCATGGTCACTTGGTGAAGCATGAAGGAAAACTCACGCCACCGGCTGCTCTTTCGCCGCGAGTTCGAAGCCCCAGGGGGAAAAGTCGCGCGCGTGCGCGATAAGTTTGTCAGTGAGGAGGGCGATGAGCAGCTTGCCGTACAGCCAGGCGTGAGAGCTTTCTTCGTCGTGTTTGGGTAAATGGCCGAGCTGGGCGAGTTGCTTGAGGCGCTTGAAAAGCAGTTCGATTTGCCAGCGGAACCGATAGTAGTGAAGGACTTGAGTGGTGCAAAACTTGTCCGCAGGAAAAGTTGTGATTACCATGACGTACTCAGCGTAGCGCAGGGTGGCAGGATCGGGTGTTCGTTGATTGATGCTGGCTTTACGATAGAGCTTCTTGAGTGATCGCCGGGTTGAGGCGACGCTCTTGCGGACAGCGCACAGCCGCATCCGCAATGGTTGGGCATCGCCGGAAGGTACCCATACAGTCCACTCACGGCTTTCGCCTGCCTTCTTGAGCGCACCCAGCCGAGAGAGGAGCGGGAATGGAGACCGATCGCTGTTCTGCAGCTTGACGCTGCCAGTGTTCAGACGAACGAGTGTAAGAGCTCCACATGCTGCCGCAAAGTGAAGACCCGGCCCCCGACAGAACCCCCTGTCGCCAATAACGTATTCACCAGCTTTTAGTGGGTAGCCTTTCAGAGACTCGCCTGTCCCGTTTCCTTCGGTGCCGCTAATCTGAAAGAAATCGCACTTTAACTGAGGCCACTGCAAACTATAGTGGATACGCCACTGGCTGCCTGTTTTCCCCGGCTCCTTCACCAGGGTCGAATCAACCATCCGCAGCGGCACGGGCCCCGGTGATTTGGTCCGGGCCCCGCGCTCCTCCCAAAGCACCTGGCACATTGCCTGCAGCCATCCTTTGCTCTTTCGGAGCCGTTTCAACAACGCCACATCCGAAAGCTGCGATAACCCCGCTTGAGCGGCCCTCGTTGCGGTTTCGCGCAAAGAAAACCCACACCCCAAGTGCATCAGCAATACCTGCAATAACTTCTCCGGGCTCTTGTCCTGTCTGAGGCCTTTGGTTGCGTGGTGCTCCGTGGCGAGCGCCTCCCATCCAACTGGAAAGAATCCCTTCAAAATCTCCCAATCGTCCTCTGCCGCATTGGCTATTTTCATGCCGCATCACTATTCCGAGCATCACCTCGATGCAATAAAACAAGTTAGCGCTTATGGGTCGCCGACCCCGCGCGGATTGGCGTCGCGTGAAGAAACTGGACTCCAGAGGCGGTCCCGGTCGGTCCCGTCGCGGACTCAACGAGTCCACCTCCAACGGCAGCGGAATCGTGTTTTAGCGCACCGTAGCGCGACCTTAGGCAGGCGTCCGGTGGAGGTGGGGTCGCCGACCCCGCGGGGATCGGCGTCGCGTGAAGAAACCCACCCAAGAGGCGGTCCCGGTCGGTCCCGCAGTCGCGGGACGAGACCACCTCCACCAAGTGCACTGCGATTTTCCGCACTCGATCCTGACGTTGTGGCGCAAGCGGGACTGCGGGCTGCGTGGTTTCGCGGTCTGGCTCCTAGCTCAGCCTCCCACTTAGTCCAAACGCCATAAACGTGCGAGCGGGCTCGAAAAACGGCTCGTTCTGGATAACCGGCTGTCTATGGACACCCACGCGTGGACCCGGGAGCGACACTGCTCCCTCAGCTCCTTGGGCTTGCTCCTTTTTAACTGTTCTCCATGAAATCTTTAAGAATTTTTGCCCTCATCCTCGGCGGTCTCCTGCTCGCCCTCCTCCTGCTGGTTGGCGTGGCTCTGCTTCCGGCCGTGCAGACCTGGGCGGCCCGCAAGGCGCTGAGCGGACAACCGAACCTCACCTTGGACATCGACCGGGTGTCGGCCGGCTTCTCCCAGACCGAACTGAAAGGCATGCGGCTGGTGCAGGACGGCTCTTTGATCACGGCCGAACGGGTTGTCGCTTCCTACTCGGTCTGGGACTACCTGACGGGCCGCGGAATCCATGTGGATCAGGCTGAGGTTCAGGGGCTTGTCGTCGATCTTCGCCAGGCCAAGTCGTCTGCCGCCGCGACACCCGAGTCCCCGACTCCGGCGACTCCCTTCCAGGGCGTGTTCGCGCTCCTGCGTCTCCCCATCGACCTCACGGTCAACCGGGTGCGCGCCGAGAGCCGGGTGCTCCTGCCGGAGAATCGCACCGCAGTGGTCACGGTGGACGGTCAATCGATCGCAGCCGGGCAGACGGGAACCCTTTCGTGGAAGGTGGACTTCACCGACAGCACGACGGGGGCGGCCCTGCGTCAGGCCGTGGTGCAGGGACAGGGCAAGGTCTCGGTGACCGCGGATAGCCGCATCGATCGCATCGAACTCCAGACGTCCGCCACGCCTCAGGGGCCCCAGATGTCGGGCGAAACGCTGCGGTTCGATCTGACTGCCGCCCAGCCTGCCGCCGGTGGCGCGGAGTCGTTCCAGGCCCGCCTGGGACTGGTCCGAACCACGGGCGTCGAGTCCCTCTTCACGGCCGACCTGTCGTTCGATGTCGCCACCCGGCGGTTCAAGGGTGACTGGACTGTTTCCGCTGCGGCGGGCCAACTCCGGGCCATCCTCAAGGATTTCGGACTGCCTGAATTTTCCGCGACCGGCAAAGGGGATCTCTCGTTTGCCACGGACTCCGGCGAGGCCGCCGCCACGGGTACCTTGCAGGCGCGTGTGCCCGACCTGCGAGCGCTCTCGCCCCAGCTTCCCTCCATCGGTGCGATTGATGCTCAGGGGGAATTTTCCGCCCGGTTTGCCCGCGATGTCACCCACCTGGATCGATTTGCCCTTGCGATCCGCGATGCCGATGGCCGCACCCTCGCGGAATTGACCGCGTTGCAGCCGCTTGCCTTCGACCTCACGACCCAGCGGGCCACGCTTTCCCGGCCCGGCGACGCGGTCGCCCGCGTCTCCGCCCACGCCCTCCCGCTCGCCTGGGCCCAGACCTGGATGGCTCCGCGCCGCATCGAGAGCGGAGACCTTTCGCTGACCCTGGAGGTCAAGGCGTCCGCGGATGGAAACCAGTTCTCCGTCCAGGCGGTTGAACCCCTCGTCGTGCGCCAGCTTACCCTGCGCGATGGCGAAACCGTGCTGCTGCAACAGGCCTCGTTCACCGTCCGGCCGACACTGAGTTACGAGCCAAGCGGGCTGACCTTCGACCTCAGCCCGCTGCAGCTCGGTCTGTCCGCCACCGAGACGATCACGGGTTCGCTTGGAGGAAAGGTTCGTTTGGCCACCGCCACCGCGCCGCTGTCACTTACATTTTCCACTGAGCTCAAGGGAAAACTGGGCCAGAGTCTGAAACCGTGGTTGCCCCTCGATCCGGGGCCGGTGGAATTTGCCGTGACCGCGCAGGGCAGCCAGCAGGGCGATCGCCTCGACGTGGCGAAGGTCTCGCTCCAGCTCAACGGTGACGCCAACGTGTCCCGGCTGGGTTTCGACCTGCTGCAGCCGCTGCAGGTGGGCCTCAAGGACGGCTCCGTGGCCAGCGCCCGCCCGTCGGACCCGCTGGCCCGCGTGACCCTGGGCCAGCTTCCCCTCGCCTGGGCCGGACCGTGGGTCAAGGACCTCACCCTCGCGGGCGCCGTCTCCGGTGGTGTCGTGGACATGACCTTACGTTCGCGTGAGGATCTCACGGCCATAACCACGACGGCGTTGAGCCTGAAGGGTGTAAGCCTGAGTCAGAGCGGAAAGCCGCTGGTCCAGTCGCTCGACACAGCCGCCGATTTCACCGTGACCCTCAAGGGCGATCTCTTGACCTACGACGTGCGTCGCCTGGAACTCAAAGAGGCTTCCGCAACCCCGGTGTCGCTTCGTGCGGCGGGCTCGATCCAGATGGGAAAGACTCTGACGGCTTCCTCCACCGGCAACCTCGTGCTCGACCTGCCTTCGCTGCTCCGGCAGCCGGCCCTGGCCTCGTACGCCGCGATGAACCGGGGGGCGGTGACCCTCGACTTCACCGCCTCGACGGGCGTCGCCCACCAGGCCAAGGTGACGCTGGTCGCCCGCAACCTCGTGGCCACCGCAGGCAACACCGCACTGGGCCAGGTGGAGACCACCCTGGAACTGCAGCTCGATGCCGAGGGCCGCGGCAAGGTGGTGGCGCCCGTGCGGGTGACGGCGCCGAACCGCGTGTCCGACCTCAAGCTCGAGGCCAGCTTCAATCGCACCGCCACGTCCCTCGGTATCCAAGGGTCCCTCACCGGGGACCAGGTGATCCTCGACGACCTGCAGGCATTTTCCCGGGTGGCACCTGCGTCGGCTGCCGCCGCTCCCGCCCCCAGCCCGTCGCCCGCGCCGATTGGTTCGCGCCCGGCGTCACCGTCCCCGGCTGCTCCCCCGGTCCGCGACACCCAGCCCGCCTGGAAGGGGGTTGCCGGCACCTTTGATGTGAAGCTCAACCGGGTGGTGTATGGGAAGGACTATCCGGTGCAGGGCCTGCAGGGTCGGCTCCTGGTGACGGCGGACCGGTTGGCGGTGGAGGGACTCAAGGGTCGCTTGAAGGAGAACCCGTTTTCGGTGACGGCGCTGGTGGCGTTTGATGCGAAGCGCCCGCAGCCCTATGCCCTGACCGGGAAAGCGCAGGTCGAAAACCTCGACATTGGCGAGATCCTCCGTGCGGCCAATCCGTCGGAGAAACCGGCGCTCGAAACCCAGGCCACCGTGCTGGCGAATCTGGGCGGCCAAGGGGTCAACCTCACCCAGTTGTTTCAAAACGCCACCGGGACCTTTGACCTCAGCGGAGGCAAGGGCGTGCTCCGTGCGCTGGGCCGCAAAGGACAAATGGTGGGGGCGGCGTCCCTCCTCCTTGGTGCGCTGGGGGCGAAGCAGGGGTCGAACACCACCATGGCCGTGGCCGACCTGGCCTCCGTCCTCAATGAACTGAGCTTCACCCAGTTCAAAATCCGGGTGGAACGCGGGGCGGACCTCAATCTGAATGTGCCGACCCTGGAGTTCCTTTCGCCGACGGCGCGTCTCACCGGCAGCGGCCGCATCACCCACCAGGCCGGCGTGCCGATCGAGAACCAGGCCCTGCAGTTTGACCTCAAGCTCGCGGGCAAGGACTCCCTCGCCTTCCTGCTCAATCGCGCCGGCGTGCTCAGTGGAGAGAAAGACAATCAGGAGTATTTCCTGATGAACCAGGCGATCAGCCTCGGCGGAACCCCGGCCAAACCCGATGCCTCCGCTTTCTGGCGCCTCCTCGGCCAGGCCGCGCTCGGCGGCCTGCTTCGCTGATCATGGGGTCGCCGATCATGGCGGCAGATCCGGAGAAGCGCAAAGGCGCGACGACGCAAAGGTCGATTATCCTAAAACCCGCGATTGAACCACGGATGGACACTGATCGACACGGATTCAAACGAGTTACGCCAAGGCTGGCATTCACCTTGTGGGTGAAGATTATGCACGCTCCGGATCCGCGTTTATCTGTGTCCATCCGTGGTTTATGAACGGATCGATTGTCTTCAGCTGCGGAAACTAGGTTCATAAGGGTCGAACGGGTAGCGGAACGGGGAACCCGTTTCGGGTTGGGGGATCGAGCCAGGCTCACGCGAAGCAGCGGAGGCGCGAAGTGGGTTTCGGTGGGCAGGCCGGCAACGACCTGTGCTGAATTCTGACGCTCGCAGCGCTGCTCGAGTCCTCCAACCCCTTTGCGCTGCTTCGCTTGAGGAGCCCAAAGGCGCTGGAAAGAAAGGATTGTGTTACTTATTATATTGTTATTGTGCAGCTTAAGAATTTTTGTTTACGCAATTCCTACGCACCCACATTCGGGATGGGAAGAAATCTGGACGCCGACGGAAAATCGTATCTACATGTAGCTATGGCGATGGTGAAAGCGAAGCTGTTCCAGCATGGAGGATCTCAGGCGGTGAGGCTTCCGCGTGAGTTTCGATTTCAGGGCCGGGAGGTTCGGATTTCGCAGACCGAACGCGGTGTGCTGCTTGAGCCGATCGAATCCGAGTTCGAGGAGCGGCGTCGGCGATTTGCCGCCCTGGCCGGGTCCTGTCCCGAGTTGACTGACGTGCCTCCACACGCGACCGCTGATCTTCCACGCGACGCGTGATCTACCTGCCGGACACCAACACCCTCTCCGCCTACATGCGGGGAGATCCGCCGGGCCTGGTCGCGAAATTGCAGGCGGCCTTTGGCGATTTGCGCCTTTCTGTCGTGGTTCTGGCGGAGCGGGAGTTTGGTGTGACCAAAGGCACGAGTGCCCAGGCGCGTCTACACCTGGTGGCGCTGGCGCAGGCGCTGCCCGTGGAGCCCTTTACCCGCGACGACGCCACCCACTATGCAGCGATCCGGCATGACCTCGAACTGCGGGGCTTGGGCATCGGGCCTTTCGATACGCTGATCGCTGCGCAGGCTTTGCGCCTTCAGGCCACGCTGGTCACCCGAAACCTCCGGGAGTTCTCCCGCGTGCGCGGCTTGCTCGTCGAGAACTGGCATGGAGACAGCCCCAGCCCGTAGCGGAACGGGGAACCGGTTTCGGGTTTGGGGATCGACGGAGGAACGCTGAACGCCCAACGGTGAAGTCTGAAGTGGTGCTGCCAGCCCTCCACCCCCTTTGCGCCTTCGCGGCTTTGCGTGAAGGGTCTGTGATCGGGTGTGGGTTGGCGCGGGCGCTCAGCGTTGACCGCTGGCGATCCAGGCGTCGTAGAGCTTGCGCTGCTCGGGGGTGAGTGCGGCGATGACCGCGTCTCGTTTCTCCATCTGAGCCTTGGCCCGGGCCGCGGAGTCCCGGCGTTGCTCGGCGGGGGCGTCCAGTCGGATTGCGGCCTGGGTCCCGCCGGCAAAGGCCTCTCGTTGCTCGGCATTTAGACTGGCTGCAAATGTGTTGTAGCGGTCGCGAAAACGCTGCGTAAACTGTTGTTGAAAGAGTAAAGCGGTGGTTAATGACGACTCGCCTGTACGGGTACGAATCCCAATGATGTATCCGCCCCTAAGATAATTCAAGAGGATGGCCTCCTTGCCGTCTCGATTGATGACATCCCAGGCCTGTATGATTTCCAAAGGAACGAGCGGACGCTCTTTCCTTTGGTTGTTTGGCGGCAGCAGTGACTCGATTTGTTGTGGCGTGAATTCAGGGAACTTTACCGCTCGTGGCTCCGTGAGGTTGTAGGATCGCTGCGATTGGTCGCGCGAGGAGGTCGTGGTGACGCGTGCGTTCTGAACATCAATGGTCGTGACCGATGACGTCACAAGGTCCGAACCCTGCTTCACCAGCCACGGTTCGTCATTCACATCAAAGAGGGCCACGGGCACGCCTCCCGGGGTGCCAATCGCACGAAGCACCACCTTGGCCTCGGCTGCCCAGCGGTCGCGCTCGGCGATTCGGGCCTGGTGGTAGGCGTGCACTTCGGCGTCGGTCATACGAGTGACTGCTGGCGCCTTGCCCGCGGGCGCGGGAACGGCGGGCGCTGCCTTGGGCTCTTCGGTGTATCCAATCAGGGCGAACAGGGAAAGAAGGGCCGCGCCGGTCAGCGTGCGGCGGAGGGTCTGGGGTCGGTGGGACGAGATCATGGTGATGCGGGTGAGGAGTTGACGTTTGCTTTCGACGATCCCGAGGGTCGCGGGCAGGCGGCTCGGGGCGCGGAGGGCGCCGAGGACCGAGAGGAGGGCGCGGCCGTAGGCGGCGGGATCGGTGGGACGGGCGTGACGGAGGACAAAGTCGTCGCAGGCCATTTCTCCGTCCTGGCGGGCCAGGCGGGCGGCGACCCACACCAGGGGATTGAACCAATGGAGGGCACAGGCCAGGTGGAACAGGGACTGACTCAGGAGGTCGCGCCGGCGCAGGTGCGCGAGTTCATGGAGGATCACCCAGCGCAGCTCCTCCGGCGAGTGTTGCGCGGCAAATCCGACCGGGAAAAGAAGGCGAGGGCGCAGGATTCCGCACAGCGCCGGGCTGGTGACCAGCGGAGTGATCACGAGGGCGGGCATGGTGCGCAGCCCCAGTTCCTCACAACCGGACTTAACCGCGGCGGCGAGGGCTGGATCCGCGGGCGCCGTCCCCGAACGCATCAGGCGACGCTGCAGGCGAGCCGCCGCCATCAGTCGCAAGCCGACCAGCCCAATTGCTCCGACCAGCCAAAAGAGAGCCAACCCGGAGACCCACGCGTTCTGCGAGGGGTTTCCGTCAACCGCCGGAAGGGAAACAACGGCGCTGGACTCATCAGCTGGCGATGCCACCCGCGCGGGTGCTTCGACCGACGGGGCGAGGGGCGCGGCGCTCGAAGTGCTCGACCGCGAGGGAGCAGCCGGTTCCGCGGTCGGGACGGGCAGCGAGAAAAACCGATCCAGTCCCGGGCGGAAAATCGAAACGGGAGCGCGGATCGGGACGACCAGCGCGCCTGCGACCAGCAGCCACAGGGCGAAGCACCACCGCGGACCGGCGAGCCGGAGCAGAGGGAGTCGCAGGACGAGGAGCAGCTGGATGAGCCAGGCGACGCGCCAGGACAGCGCCAGGCACTCCAGGAAGGCCTGCTCCAGCCCGGTCATGGACGTCCCTTCTTCTGGCGCAGCCGCTTTTGCAGCTCCCGGATTTCCTCATCGCTCAGCTCGACGCGATCGCAGAAGTGCAACAGCAGCGGGCCGGCGGCGCCTTGAAAGACCCGCTGGAGAAAGGTCTCGCTCTCGCTCGCGATGCAGTCCTCGCGGCGCAGCCGGGGTGCGTAGACATTCACATTCGCCTGCTTGGCGACCGACAGCACGCCCTTCTGGACGAGCCGCGTGAGAAAGGTGTTCACCGTCTTCTGCTTCCACGCATTGCCCGGAGGCAGCGACCCCAGGACCTCGGCGGAGGTCGTGGGATGACGCTCCCAGACCTGATTCATCACTTCCCACTCTGCGCTGGAAATCTTCGGAGGCATAAGTCCTACAGTTGTAGGAAAGACCTTTCCTACAACTGTAGGAGGAGTCAAGTCGGGAGTGGATTCTTTGATGCTTCGGGGAGAAATCCACCGGTCTCCTCAGGGAAAAGGGGAATGCGCCTGCCGGTGGTTCCCGGTGGAGACCTGATCAATCCTTTTGAGGAGTGGCGGCGGCAACGGATGATCGGTTTCAAAGCGCGGTTGCATCCCCGGCCGACTCCTGCTCCGACCGCGCAGCGAGTTCAAACCACCACCCCATGAACCTCCGTTTATCCTCCTCACCCTGTCGATATCCCGCCGCGGTTGCCACCGTGGTGGCGGTGCTTGCCCTGTTTCCTTCCGGACGACTGGCGGCTCAGGCCACTCCGCCACCGGCCACGCCGCCCGCGCACCCCGACGAGACGGTTGTCCTGCAACCCTTTGAGGTGATCACCGACCAGGGCACCCGGGGATATGGAACCACCAATGCGCTGGGAGGCACCCGGGTCAATGCACCCGTGGCGAACACCCCCCAGTCCGTGATTTCTCTGAATCAGGAGTTTCTCAAGGACATCAATCCGACGAATTTCGCCGACGCTCTGCGTTTCGTCAGCGGAATCTCCAAGGTGGAGGGCGAGTACAGCGGCTCGGTCAGCATCCGTGGCATTCAAACCGGGGCGGTGGGCTTCCGGGATGCGATCGGGGACAATGTGACGGGTATCCACGGGATCTCGTTGCCCGACCCGATTGAGGCCGAGCGTCTGGAGGTCATCAAGGGCCCGGCGGGCGCCCTCTACGGCTCCCACGGGTTTGGGGGTGTGATCAATCGCGTTTCGAAGCGGCCGCTCGATCACCGCCGGACCGAAGTGGGCGCCGAGTACACTCATTTTGCCAACTCCGAAGGATTCTACCGGGGCTACGTGGATTCCACCGGGCCGATCAATGCTGAGAAGACGGTGCTGTACCGGGTCCTCGCGGCGTATCAGGACGGGACCAATCACCAGCACGGGACCTACAAGAAACAGACCTTCATCGCGATGCTCGACTGGCGCCTGACTTCGAGCACGACCGTTTGGGTTCGGGCCAGGGACAGCCAGGATTGGATCTTCAACCAGCAGGATCTCTGGACCGACAGTCAGCGCGCCATGCCCTTCGGTTACCTCCCCCGCGATGCGTATGTGGGCAATTACTACGACGACGACGCGGTGGATTCGGTGGAGGCCCAGGCCTTTGAGGTCGGTGCGACGCACTCCTTCGACCTGTTTCAGCAACGGTGGAACGCGCGCCTCCTCGGCCGGTACAACGAGGGCGAGGATCAACGACGCACCTACATCTCCTCCGGTAGCATCTTCTTCAAGAATGGCGCAGCCCTCAAGGTGGGCACCGCCGACATGACCACCAACAATGCCACCTGGGCGCAGGCGGCGGCGGCGGGCTACGATGATATTCGGGAGAACATCCTCCGGCGGGACCTGCGCGATGGTGTGTCCGACAGCTACTCCCTCAACTTCGACCTCACGGGCACGGTCGTGGTCGGCCCCACCAAACACACGCTCCTCCTGTATGCCGGGCAGAGCGATGGGGAATCCGCCCAGCACCGCTTCCGCGAGAACTGGATCGCGCCCAAACCCAGTGTCTTCACGAAGACCAGCCTTCCCCCCACGCAGGTCCTCGACGGCCGGCCGCAGACCCTTGCCAACGAATGGACCACCACCAATGCCTACCGGCACAACTTTGCGCTGCAGGACAATGTGGCGATTTTCGATGACCGACTCATTCTGCTCGGGGCGATGCGTTACGATTCCGGCACAACCCGGGTCTTCGACAACCGACTCAACGTCCGTTTGCCCGCGGACAAGGCGAACCATTGGACGCCGACCTATGGGATTGTGGGTAAACCTCGCGAAGGGCTTTCCCTGTTCTATCTGCACTCCGAGACGTTTCAGCCGCAGGGTGGCGTCAACCAGTCGGGTGAGCGCCTGCGCCCCCTGATCGGGGACAATGACGAGGTGGGGCTGAAGGTGGACATGTACCGCAACCGCCTGGTCATGACCGGCTCCTATTTCAACATGGAGCAGGAGAACTCCTTCCTGAAGATCATCAATCCCGACGGCTCCTTTGATTTCACCCAGGTGCCCTCGAGCCTTTCCAAGGGCTATGAGCTGGATGTGGCCTTTCAACCTGTCGATAGCGTCACGCTGATGCTGGCGTACCAGTGGATCGACGCCAAGACGCAGAGCGGTCTAGCCGTACGAGGGGTGCCGCAGGGAGGGACCTACAAGGCGGTCGGCAAGTACACCTTCCTCAACGGACGGCTGAAGGGACTCAATCTCGGTGCGACGTACGAGCACATCAACGACTCCCGATTTGGCGACGCCGGGAACAACTACCGGCTGCCCGGATACGACCTGATCGGGCTTTTCGGTTCGTTCCGGTGGAACGCCTGGCGCTTCCAGCTCAATGTCGAGAATCTGAGCGATGAATGGTATGTGGCGGGCGCCACTGCGCAGCAGTTCATGCGCGGGGGACCTCCCCGGCAGTCCAAGTTCAGCGTCAGTCGGACCTTCTGATTTCGCGTGGCTCCCCGCTTGGGCATGGTTGGGCTGGGCTGGGGCGCGAAAGTTGCCGCCTCGCTGGTGAACTGCCGCGAGGTGCGGCTGGCGGCGTGTCATGCCCGTTCGGAGTCGGCGCGTGAGGCGTTTGCCGCCACCTACGGGCTGCGGGCGTATGCCACGTACGACGGGATGATCCACGATGACGCACTGGATGGGATCGTGATCATGACACCGAACGACACGCATCGTGACCTGGCCATCGCCGCCCTGCGGGCGGGCCGGCACGTATTGGTCACCAAACCGATTGCCCCATCGCTGACCGAGGCGGCGGAGATGATTCAGGTGGCGCGGGAAACGCGGCGGATCCTGGCCGTGGGCCACCAGAGCCGGAGGCATCCCGCGCTGCGTACGCTGAAACGGTGGGTCGATGCGGGCGATCTCGGTGCTCCGCGTCTGATTGAAGGCAATACGTCGTCCCCCACCGGGTTGACGGTGTCTCCGGCCGACTGGCGCGCGCAACCCGCGGCGTGTCCCGGTGGCCCGCTGATCCAGCTGGGCATCCACTATGTCGACAACTACCAGCACCTCCTGGGCCCGGTGAGCAGGGTTTCGGGCTGGCTGGGCAAGCTCGGAGGCGGTCCGGTCGATCCCGACACGACGTCGATGCTCCTGGGCTTTTCCTCAGGGGCGGTGGGGTATCTGAGCAGCAGTTACGTGATACCCTCGACGCGCTGGATTCGGTTGACGGGGGAGCAGGCGACGGCTGGGTTCCAGGCGGACGGCGGCCTGGTGCTGCATTCGGCCGCGGGCGCAGTGCTTCGCAGCCTTCCGCCCCCGGCTGAAGGGATTGAGGGGGTCCGTTCGGCCATGCTGGCCGGGGAAGTGATCGAGTTCGCCCAGTGCATTCAATCCGGGACCGAGCCCGAAATCGGAGGGATCGAGGCGGCGCGCAATCTGGCAGTGGTGCTGGCCGCGGTGGAGTCGCACCTCCGACGTACCCCGGTGGCGGTGGACGAACTGCTGCGCGCGGCAGGACTCTGACCTTGAAAACGGAACTGACCGTTCCGGCTGTGCACGAGCTGCTCCACGCTTATGGCCGGCGCGTCGAGCGGGCAGCGGATTTCTTTGGCGCGGACATTCCCGACTACCTGGAGACCCCGACCGGACCGTGGAAGGTCAACGGAGGATGGACGGAGGGATTCTGGCCCGGGCTGCTCTGGCGCCTGCAAGCCGAGACAGGCAGCGAGCGATTGAAGGGCCACGCGCACCGGACCACCTGCCAGGTGGCGGCGCGGCATGCGGAGACAGATGACCACGACCTCGGGTTTGTTTTTCTCACGTCCTGCGTTTTGGAGCATGAGCTGACGGGGGAGGCGGCGCGACTGCCCGCGGCGCTGGCGGCGGCAAAACGGCTCGCGGCCCGCTACCGTGGCGATGGGCGCTATATTCCCGCGCATGGCCCGATCGACGGTCCGGAGGCCGGGTTCGCCATCATCGATACGGTGATGAACCTGCCCCTGCTGAATTGGGCCGCAGAGCTGACCGGACAGGAGGAACTGGCCGCGATTGCGAAAAATACGGCGGCCACGATTGCGCGCGAACACGTCCGGGCCAACGGATCATCCTGTCAGGTGTTGCGACT
The DNA here is from genome assembly GCA_046346755.1 of Opitutaceae bacterium. Classification (GTDB taxonomy): domain Bacteria; phylum Verrucomicrobiota; class Verrucomicrobiia; order Opitutales; family Opitutaceae; genus UBA6669. Next base: position 184,143 of record JAXMHM010000013.1, read on the forward strand.
CGATCCGGCCACCGGCCGGACCCTCAGGCGGGAGGCGGTGATGGCAGCCACGGTCGATTCCTGCTGGGCGCGCGGACAGGCCTGGGGGGTGCACGGATTTGCACGGATGGCCCAGCTCTTGCGCCATCCGGAGTTTCAAGCGGTATCGGAAACCATGGCGGACTATTTCCTTTCGCGGTTGCCGGAGGATGGCCTGGTGTTTCACGACCTGGACGATCCGGCCCGGCCCGCGGTGCCAAGGGACACCTCCGCCCAGGCGATCGCGGCGGTCGGTATGCTCATCCTGGCGGAGATGGGTGCCGGTCCGGACCGGCAACGGTGGTGCGCTGCAGCTGAACGGCTCGTTGTGCCCATGCTGAAGCAGTGCCTCGTGGAGACCGGACCCGTGGCACATCCTCCCCGCGGACTCCTCGGTCAGGCCTGCAAATCCCTGCGCAAACAGCAGGGCATCGTCTGCGAGATGGTGTTCGCTGACTACTACCTGGTGGAAGCCCTGCAGCGGTGGAGGCGACTGAATGCTCCTGCCGTACCGGGAGTACGGTGAAGTCTGGTGCGCGTCCGTGGTGGGATGACGACCACATCGTGACTCTCCTACCGTCAGGTAACAGGCGCTTAACCACAGAGACGCAGCGAGCACAGAGTGAAACCCAGAATAGTCTGGATCACGAAACCTCACCTCCAAAGGGGTTCGCTCGTCTGTCGATTGCGTTCTCTTTGGCAAACCCAGCCGCGGGCTTCGCTTGGTTGAAACCCACGGACGACTCAGCGCGGCGGTGAAATCGTCAGCTTCAGCCATGCGTCGGCCATGCGCTCGCCGAGGGTGATGATGCCGGGGGCGATGAGATGGACTCCGTCGGTGTCGAGGGGCAGATCGTCGGTGTCGATCCAGGCAGCCCGGGGATCTGTCGATCCGAAGTGGACCTGGCCCTGGCGCACGGCCTCGCGGTGCGGGGCGTTGGCCACCGGACCGGTGCGGGCGAGGATGAAGGGCGTCTGCGCCGTGGCGAAGTCAGCGCGCATCCGGGCGACGAGCAGGGCGAGGTTCTCCCCATAGCGGGCTGCGAACTCCGCGCGCGCTCCGTCGCTGCCTCCTTGCATCCAAAAGAAGCCGGCGACGCGCGCATCCCAGCCTTCCTCCTTCAGTCGTCGCAGTGCCAGGCTGACCTGCCGGTGAAACAGCGCGTAGAGTTGGTTCCCGCTGGTGGCCTGCGGGTGCCAGTCCTCGGCCAGATTGGTGCCAAAGTATCCGACCTTGATGAGGGCGAGCGGTTCGGTTCCACGACGGGCGAGGCGCCGGCAGAGGGTCATTTCGGGACCGAAGAAGGTGCGGAAGTACTTGTGATAGGGATCCTGGGTCTGGGGCCGGAGCGTGGTCCAGGTGTCACCTGACGTGGCGTTGAAGAAGTTCCGAGGCATGCGGGGATGGAGCGGTGGCGCACCGGTGTGGAAGTAGAACCGGATGGACGCATCGAGGGGGTCGCTGGGCAGCAGGCTGGCATCGGCGTGCCAGTTGAGAATATCGGACTGGCCGGCGAGGATGAGCACGGTGATCGGTCGGCCGGCGCCGCCCACCGGTGCGGCATCGGGAGCGGCCCGGAGGGAGGCGATCAGCAGTGTCAGGCTTCCGAGCAGCCAGGCCAAGCAGACGCCCAGGTGCCGCAGGAGGAAAAGCCGGTTCATGCGTTACTCCTCCAGTTCCCAGCGCACCACGCTCATCTGGTATCCAGCATACTCCCGAGATCCGCGGGCATAGTATGCGGTGACCAGGGTGCCGTCGGCACACTGGACGCTCGACGGATAGCCGGAGTCACGGCTAGTCAGTCCCCCGGCGATGCGAAATTCCGGACTCCAGGTGAGCCCTCCGTCGCTACTGATCATGGCATTGACGCCGAAGTCCGGACCGCGGCGGTCGCCGAAGGTGAGAAGAATCCGGCCGTCCGAGAGTTTGAGCAAATCGCCGGGGTGCTCGTTCGGCAGGGAGAGCTGGCTGTGTCGTCTCCAGGTGACGGCATTGTCCTCGGAAACGTACAAGTCCATGCCGTGCCCGCGGCCGCCGCTGGCTACGCCAAGGTTGCGGGCGGCGGCGAGCCAACGGTTGCCGCCGGCGTAGAACAGGTCGGTTTCATTGACTTCAGGTTTTCCGATGACGGCGGAGACCGTCCACGTTGCGCCGTCGTCGGCACTGGCAATCACGTATCCGGTGTCGCTCCGCGGTGGAGGCAAGCCTCGTGCGTAGCTGTAGGCGGCAACGCGGAGAATGCCGTCGTCACCCCGCTCGATGTTGCCGAAAGGCACGAATGCCTTGCCGGACTCTGGGGCCGCGGGAAACTGTCCGACCTGCTTCCAAGAACGTCCGCCATCGGCGGATCGGGTGACGATCGGGACGAGCGGTAGGTTGTGTTTCCCCCCTTTGTCCGTGTGGTAATCCCAGCCGCTGGTCGCGACCAGCAGGTCTCCGTTGCCGGCGAGCCCGAGCGCATGATTGAACCAGGCGCTGTTGCCCTCGTGGCGGGTGGCATCGCCGCGATGCGTCCAGGTGAGTCCACCGTCGGTGCTGGCCCAGCAGGCGACATCGCCCGGGAGCTGACCGTGGGAGGGCTGATTGTAGACCGCGGCGACAATCGTGCCATCGCGCAGCCGTGTCAGTTTCGGCCAGGCGCACACCTCCTTCACCGCGACCTGCTGCGAGAGGACGGAGAACCGCGGGGCGGGTGAGGCGGGCGTGTTTTGAAAGGAGGCCAGCTTCCAGCCCGACTCGCCCTTCACATAGGTCGCAGTCGCGGCCATCACCCGCGGATTGGCGGGCCCGGATTTCGCCTGCCCTGTCAGTTGCACGCGCCCGTGGACCACCGCAGTGGTCTCCCCGTGGAGCACGACGGATGGCGGCAACTCATACCGCATCGCCGCATAGCGGAGGTCGCCGCGTTCCAGTAGCTGCAGGTAGTCCGCCCCGGATTGCACGCGACCGCTGCCATGCGTGTAGACGCAGCGAGGGTCGAAGAGCGTGCGCAGGACGGAAAGATCAGCGGCGAGGAGGGCCTGCACGCGAGCGGTATCAATCTTTCGGATTTCGGCTTCGATCTCCGCGGGTGATGCGCCGAACAGGGTCGGGACGAGTGACAATAGGATGAGAAGGCGGCTCGGTCGCATGGCTGATTCGTGGGGGAGGGCGTGATTGCGGTGCGTGAAGGGGGGAAGGGTGAGACGAACCGGGATGCTATGATCCTGGTTCGGGAGCTTCCGGTTGGGTGAGCCAATCGAGCGTGAATCGCGTCGCTTTGACGACCGTACCCGTGGCGTTCTCGTACACGATCAAGACGGACTGGTCCGGAAGCAGGTCCATGTTGCTGTACCCAAAGGATCCGGGCACAATCCGCTTCCGGACCGGCCAGCTCCGTCCTTCGTCGAAGCTGAGGAGAATCGTTCCATTGGAGCGGGCCTGACTGAGGCTGCGCAGGCCCGCCGAATCGGCGGGTGGCAGGCTGTGCGGGAAACTGAAGAGAATGCGCGACCTGCGTTCCGGGTCGGTCGAGGGGTGCGACACGCGCAGCAGTCCCGAGCTGGTTTCGATATAGGGCGGGATTCCCGATGGGTCGAGTTGCGGACGTGTCCACGTGGTCCCGCCGTCGGAGCTGGTGGACACCGTGCGACCGGCGACGGCCATGCCGGACGACTCCGGGGGTGCGCAACGTGCGTTCATCAGGATCCGGCCGTCGGCCAGCTCCACGATGCTGATCTCGCTCGATCCGTAGTCGCCCAGTGGAACCGTCCCCGGCACAAACCAGGAACGTCCGCCGTCGTCGCTCACCAGGACGGCGTTGCCGTAGCCCCGTTTGGCTCGCGGGGTGATGATGCGATCCTTGATGTAGAACAAAGGGACGACCAGGCGATGGGGGTGCGTCGCGTGGTGTGCGGAAAGCTGGATCGAACGGCCCGGACCGAAGAAGATCAGTTTGCGGCCGAAAAGCTCGGGATCGTCACCCTTGAATGCGTCCGAAGCACGTCCGGCGCGGAGTGCCTGCTGGACTTTTTCGTCGGCGGCATACAGCAGCGAAGTGATGTCCTGCGGAGCCGACCAGGTGGCGCCATCGTCATCGCTGAAACGGTAATGGTTGGTCGTGGTGCGGTCGGCGAGTCCCTCGTCCCGCAAGGCGGTGAAGAAAAAAACACGTCCGCTGACGCGGTCCTGGACCAGCGTGGCCAGAACGTAATTCTCGATCCCCTGCGCGCGCTCCATGAAGACATTCTTTTGCCACGTGCGACCTCCGTCGAGGCTGCGCCGGATGACCACATCCACCTTGCCGCCGTCACCCCGGTGGTTGCGTGCTTCGGCGTAGGCGATGACCACGCCCTGCTTTGTCACGAGCAGGCCTGGGATCGTGTAGATGGCGATGCCGTCCTCGCCCCCGTTCCAGACCACGGATGTCTCCGGCGTGGCGGCGCGGAGCCAGGACGCGATGAGTAACGAGCCGAACCAAGCAAGCACTCCGGGGCGGAGGCAGGGAGGGAGGTGGGGAAGCATGAACGGTGGTTTGACGGTTGAGAGGCGGGGCGTGCTGATCCGGAGAGACGTCCAACGGCTCTCAGGGTTCGAAATCAGGATTCTGTGTGGCGATGAAGCTGTCCACGGCGTGATACGTTTCCTCGGGTGAGCTCAGCGGGAGGTGAACAGTGAAGACTGAGCGCGGGCTTGAGCGGTTGCCGGACGGAGCGTCAGCGGGATCCGGCGCTGCGGCTCGGTGCCGGGCTCGATGGGCCGGTCGACAGTGAATCACGGGCGTCCGTCAGCCATTCGAGGGTGAACCGGACCAGGGTGATGCGGCTGGGGGTGGAGGCGGAGGTGCCGCTGCCGTTCTCGTAGATCAGCACCACGGTGCCGTCGGGAAGCAGGTCCATGTTGCTGTATCCGAATGCTCCATCAACCAGTCGCTTGCTCACCGGCCAGCTCTGATGGTCGTCGTAGCTCAGCAGCACGGTGCCGCCGTTGCGCTTCGGACCGGCGGGAAAACTGAAGAGGACCCGTGACACGCCAGCGCGATCCGTGCGCGGGTCGGACAGCCGAAAGAGTCCCGAATGGGTCTCATGATAGGCTGGAATCCCCGAGGAATCTGGCACGGGGCGCGACCAGGACTGGCCGCCATTGGAGCTGACGCTGCGGGTACGTCCGGCGGGGGCGGCGAGAAATGCCCGGCCCGGCGTTTCGCGTGTATTCAGGAGCAGCCGTCCATCCGGCAGTTCCAGCAAACTGGGCTCGCTGGCGGCAAGGTCGCCGATCGGAGTGATGCCGGCCACGGTCCAATGCTTGCCGCCGTCGTCGCTGGCGAGCAGGGCGTTGCCGTATCCACGGCGATTGCGCTGAGCAAAGTTGCGGTCCTTGATGACCAGCATCGGGATTGCCAGCCGGTGCGGATGGGTGGGATGTGAACCCGATAGCTGCACCGGACGACCGGGTCCGGCGAAGAAGAGACCTCGACCGTAGAGCGCGGCATCTTCCCCGGCGAACTCGGGTCCGGCTGTTCCAGTGCGAATGGCGTCCTGGAGCGCCCGGTCGGCTCCGACGAGCTGCGGGGTGATGCCGACGCGGGGGCTCCACGTGGCCCCGTCGTCCTCGCTGGTCCGATAGAAGTTCTCCGTGGTGAGATCGTCGATTCCCTCATCCCGCAGCGCGCAGTGGAAGAAGATCGTGCCACTCCTCCGATCCTGAATCAGCACGGGCAGGACGTAGTTTTCGCGGGCTTGGGCCCGTTCGAGCACGTGGCTCGTTGACCACGTGCGTCCTCTGTCGAGGCTTCGTCGCAGGACGATGTCGACCTGGACACCGTCGCCGTGCGAATGCCGTGCCTCGGCGCAGGCGAGGAGGACGCCGGATCGGGTCACGAGGAGTTGCGGAATGTGGTAGTAGAGCACCCCGTCGTCCGCGGGGTTGTCCCACACCGGGAAAAATTCGGGCGGCGGTGGAACGGCGGCGGAGGGGGAGGTCGGCGAGGCCGGCCATAGCGGAGACGCGAGCGTGCAAAGCCCGAACAAGAGGCCGGAAATTCGAAGGGGGCGCATCGAGGTGATGGGGGTGACTGGGGTGCTATGCTGAGGGTATTCGGAACAGACAAACGTTCGCCAGTGGTCCCCGCCAGCAACCAGGGGGGACTTGCCTGCGGAGGTCCCGGCGAAGAGCAAGGCAGGCTTGGCGGCGCAGTTCCCGGTGGACGATCACGCGCCGCGACTTCCGAGCAACTCGAAGAACAGACGACAGACGTCGGCGCGCGTCCAGCGGCCGTCGGCGGGCGCGCAGGCCGTCCAGGTTTCCGTCCAGCCTGCTTCGGGCAAATGGCATGCACGCCAGATTTCGGAGATTTGTTGCTGCAGCGCCTCGGACGAGATCGGCACGCCTGCGTGGGCCGGTGGATAGCGCTCGGCCCAGCGTACGGGTTCGGGCGGCGGGGGACGTCCCGCGAGCAAATCGGCAAAAATCCCGAGCCAGAGTTCCACGGTCACGGAATCAAGGGGATCGAGTGGCCGTGCATCATAGCTGGCAAAGAACCCGCGGGTTCCGAAGAACTGGAGGGCGGCCACCCACGGCTGGGGCGTGGCCATGTCAAAGTCGTTGAAGAACGAGAGCATCACCCCCCGCTCGACCAGATGGCGTTGCAGCCGGGAAACCGCGAGGCGTGCCGGAGGGATGCCTTCCTTTCGGGCAAGCGAGGCGGCGAAAGCGGCGGACTCGGCCAGGTGCATCCAGGTGGGTTCGAGGCGGATCGTGCCCCATCCGACGTGTGTGGCGGATAGGCAGACGGGAACGAGCAGATTGTCGTGGTCGGGTGGCAGCAGGCAGCGCCACGGTACCTGGCCGGGACGCGTGAGCTCCGTGAGCAGAATTTTGCCTTCACGCCGGCTTCCGGCGACCATCTCCATGCTGACGGAGTGGGAGTCCATGCCCCACTCGGTGATGCCGACGCTGTCCGCGTGGATCGGGGCGCGGTGGAGGCCCGGCGCGAGGGTGCCATCGAGCTCGGTGAAGATGGCACGTCCCCGCAGTCGGCGGGCTTCGCGCACGTAGATTTCCCAGGGGACGTGGCCGTTGTCCGTGAACTCATCCTTGGCCAGACCGTAGTCACGGGCGCGGAGCCGCAACGATTCCGGCACGGCGTCGTCATGTTGGAGGAACCAGAGAAAACCGAGGGCGTGATCCCGGTGAGCCCGGAGGATCTCGTGGCGACGCGGCCAGTCCGCCTCGGGATAGTCCCAGTTGCCGCCGGGCAGATTCGAGGTGTTCCACTTGAGCTTTCCGTTCGGAATCGCTGAGCCGAGACTCCAGCGGTTGCGCATGCGCAAAAAGACCTCGCGATCGTAGGTCGCCGGCTTTTCGGGCATCACGCGATTGTTGGGATCGTTGGAGAGGCAGAGGCGGTAGGTGTAGGCCTGCACCTTGCGGTCCCCCTCGCCCGTGCTGCCCGCGTAGATCTGCTGGGAGATTGCCTCATAAGGTTCGAGGTTGAGTCGGCCTTCGACGGCGTCGCGGGGAAATCCCACTTCGTCCTTGGTGGCAAAATGCAGGGCCGTGAAGATCCGCCCGGCGTGCGGCTCCCCGAATTCGGCGCGACTCTCGCGTCCCACGCGGTACGGGGCACCGGCCAGGGCAAAGAGGTCGCCCTCGTAGGTGCAATCGGCGAAACACCGCGCCGTGACGCGGCGTCGCGGGAGTCCGCCACCGAAGTCGAACTCCACCGCCTGCACGAGGCGATCCGCCTGCGTCACGGTCACCGGCACGCACTTCAGCCAAAGCGTGAGGTTGCCCTCGGCGGCGACCATGTCGTTGAGAACCTTCTCTGCGGCGTGCGGCTCAAAGTTGAATTTGCCGTAGTAGTGGTCGGGCAAGACACCGGAAGCTTCGTGGGTGCCGTGCGTCTCGGTATCTCCCTTGGGTCCGGTGGTCGAATAGCGCGCGTGGGTTTTGGTAAAGACGGCGCGGTACTGCTGGGAATCGCGACCATAGCGCTCCCGGTAGAAGGCGAGGAGCCTGTCGCAAAACTCCGTGTAGAGGGGCGCCCGCCGGCCTGCGTACTGTGTATCAATCGCGCCCAGACCGCTGCTCCAGAGGCCTCCCACGTGGCCATGATAGTGGGTCAGGAGCACGCGCAGGCCTTCACGTGCAGCGCGAACGGCGCAGGCGATGCCTCCCGGCGTTCCGCCCACCACCACCAAATCATAGTCCAGCTGCGGGGTACTCCAGCTCATGCTCAAGAGGGGGAGTGAGAAACACCATCAAGGCGAGTGGATGCAGGTGGCTTCCAAGGGAGACCAGTGGCAGGGGTTTGCAGGCGGAAGCCTCCGGAGGCACCTCTCTCCTTGATGCAAGCCCCATGTCCCAATCGGTTCCTCGCGAACATGCGCGCAGGTAAAGTGGAAACGTTCTATAGCTTGGGAAATCACGCGACGCCGCGGCATGTCGACTTTGTCTGTGGCACGGGATTGTTCGACACCCTCTGGTTTGATTTGGAGCATTTCGATATTCCGGTCGATCGCCTCGCGGTCCTCAACATGGTGGCCCGTGCGTATCCGATGACGACCCTGGCGCGCATGCGTGCCGCGGACTACAAGTCGGTCATGCAGGTGCTCGAGTCGGGTGTGGGCGGCATCATTTGTTCGATGGTGGACACGCCGGAGGAGGCCCGGGAGATCGTACGCTGGGCGCGCTTCAACAATCCAAGCCCGGTCAACGGCGAAACCACCGGTCAACGGGGGTGGAACGGAGGTGGGGTGGATGGGCGGTATGGGAATTTTCCGGCGGCGGAGTATGTGGCCCACCAAAACCGGGAGACGGCCATCCTCTGTCAGATCGAGACCGAGGGGGCGTTGAACCGCCTCGAGGACATTGTCAGCGTGAAAGGGGTCGACGGTATTTT